>CALMUP010000023.1 GCA_937872895.1 uncultured Verrucomicrobiota bacterium | reverse complement strand
GATGGGGACATTTCTAACGAGTCCGCAAGGGGACATTTTCATAGAGTCACGACATATCCGGAAGTGGCATCCGGTTGTAGCGGATCGTCTTTGGTTGTCTAACCTTGCCTCTATCAGGGAAGTACCGATACCTCAATCATGGTTGTCGAATTCCCGATTTCGCGTAAGCTGGCGCCGTAAGGAGAAGGTATGGATTTAGCCGTACTGTCCCAACGGTCGCGGCAGGTGATTGGTGCCATCGTGCCGGATTGCGAGCAACGTGAGCAGGCGTTCACGGTGGTACGGGGAGGGATTGACCCGGCAATGCTTGTACCCTTTATCGGGTATATCCAGGGTGTCCGTGAGGAATTCAGCCAATATCGGCACAACGGCGATACCGGCGCATGTGCCCGCTTGATGCACAGCGTCAAGGGTGTCGGCGGAGCGGTCGGGTTTCCGGAACTGTCGGTGTTGGGAGCCGTCGCCGAGGACCTGGCGAAGCTGGGGGATCGTGAAGGCCTGGTCAAGGTGGATCTTGTTCTCGACCAATGGTTGGCGGTTATGCAGTCCGTCACGAAAGAACAGGCATGAACCATCATGTTGGCATGACCACCGAGGATGGAACGCTCCGTCCGCGTGTTCTTCTGGTTGATGACGATGCCTTCAGTCGCCGGCTGATGCGACCGCACCTCGATCCTGATTACGACATCACCGAATGCGCCGAC
Source organism: uncultured Verrucomicrobiota bacterium (assembly GCA_937872895.1). Taxonomy (GTDB): domain Bacteria; phylum Verrucomicrobiota; class Kiritimatiellia; order CAIVKH01; family CAIVKH01; genus CALMUP01. The sequence continues at coordinate 163,516 of CALMUP010000023.1, read as the reverse complement.
GCGGATGCCGCCTTTTCCACACTGCAGACAACCCCCTGCGATGCTGCATTGGTCGATGTGGAAATGCCAGGACGCGATGGATATGCATTGTGCCGCCAATTGCGCGAGCACCCCGCGACCGCGAATATGCCGGTCATCCTGGTCACCGCGAAAAGCGACATCACCGATCTCGAGCGCGGATTCGAAGCCGGGGCCACCGACTACATCCGCAAGCCATTCAATCCCCGCGAACTGATGGTGCGGGTACGCAACGCGGTGGAACTCAAGCGGCGCGGCGACTCGATCCGCCGCTGGCGCGAACGCATCGACCGCGACCTCGCCATGGCCGGCGCCCTCCAGCGCAGCATGCTCGCGCCACGCCCCATGGTGCGCAGCGACCTGCGCATTTACACCAGTTATCAATCGTCCATCGAGGTCGGTGGCGACTTGTTCGACATGATGACCCTGCCGGATGGCCGCATCGCCCTGTACGTCGGCGACGTGGCCGGGCACGGGGTGGGGGCCGCGGTAGCAGCCACCTACCTGAAGGCCACCCTGTCCGAGGTCATGCGCCACCACGAAGGCGCACGCCCCTCCCATATCGCCAACCAACTTCACCGCCTGTTCATCACCCAGCTCCGTTCCCCGGGCCTGTATGCCACGCTGTTCCTCGCCCTCATCGATCCGCGGACCCGGCATTGGCAATGCATCAACTGTGGTCACCCGGCACCGATTGTGATTGCACCACCCTCCCTCAAGCAGCGCGACTTCGAGGACCGGGGCGGGCCGCCGGTGGGCTTCCCGCTAACCGGCGACCAGCCTTTTCACGAGGAAGACGAGGTGAGTCTCGATCTACCCGAGGAGGTCTCGATCCTGCTGGTGACGGATGGATTGCTGGAAGCGGAAAACCGTCTTGATCCCGAGCGGTCCACCCGTGGTGAACTGGCCATGCTGATTTCCGAATGGTTGAAACACCGGACGAGCGACCCGATGGAAAGCATCGTGCGTGGTTTCACCTATGCCGGATTCGCCCTCGGCCAGGACGATTACACGATGATGCTGGTGGAGCAGATCCCGTCCGCGCAGATCGTGTTTTCCGGTACCACCGCGCTGGATCCCGCCCGGCTGGCTGCTCTCGCCACCGCGATGGAACAGCGGCTGGCCGAGCATGGCTGGCCGGCGTCCTCCACCTGGGCCGCCCACCTGATCCTCGTCGAACATGGCGCGAACGTGCTCGCGCACGGACGGTCCGCCATCGCACCTGAACTCTCCGTGCAGGTGCGCTGCATGGATCAGGCGCTGGAGCTGATGATCATCGACAACGGGAACCCCTGGCGCTACGAGGAGGCGCCCGTCCTTCCCGAGGACCATGCCGCCGACCACGGCCGCGGACTGATGATGATCCGCCGCGCCGCGTCGTTCGTGGTCAGCCACCGCCGCGATGACCGCAACCTCTCGCTCTTCGGGGTGCAGAAGGAATGGAGCATGCCGTCATGAATGATCGCAGTTCCTTGGCGCGCCGCGATCTGCTGGCCACGTTGCCGGTGCCGATGAGCCAGGCCGGGGTCCACCTGCTGCGGCTCCGCCAGCGCATCAAGCTGCGGATGTGGGAACACTCCATCGGCAGCGTGCTCGCAGTGAAGCGCCTCATCGATATCGTGCTGAGCGGTGCGGCCCTGTTGTTCGGCCTGCCGTTCCTCGCCCTGGTCGCCCTGCTGGTCTACCTCGATGATCCCGGGCCGGTGTTCTACACCCAGACCCGCGTCGGCAAGGACGGCCGGCTGTTCCCGTTCTACAAGTTCCGCTCGATGCGCGTCGGCGCGGACAAGATGAAGGACCAGTTGATGCAGCAGAACGAGTCGAAGGACGGTGTGATCTTCAAGATGAAGAACGACCCGCGCATCACCCGGGTCGGCAAAACCCTGCGCCGCTTCAGCATCGACGAGGCCCCGCAGATCCTGAACGTGTTCCTCGGCGACCTGTCCATCGTCGGCCCGCGCCCGCCGATCCCGCGCGAGGTCGCCCAGTACACCCTCGAGGAACGGAAACGCCTGCACATCAAGCCGGGCCTGACCTGCTTCTGGCAGATCCAGGGCCGTTCCGACATCCCCTTCAAGGACCAGGTCCGGCTCGACCTCCTCTACATCGCCAGCCAGAGCGTGTGGATGGACCTGTGGATCATCATCAAGACGATCCCGGCCGTGCTGCTGGGCAAAGGGGCTTACTAGGAGATGACCGCATGAACATGACCAAGGAAACCATCAACGGCGTGTGCGTTGTACGCCTGGAAGGGCCGGTGATGCTGGGCGATGCGGATGCGCTGCGCGCCACGTTCCGCCGCTGGTTCGAGCAGGCCTCCAGTCCGCGGGTGGTCGTCGACATGGAGAAGGCGGACCAGCTCGACAGCGCGGGCCTCGGCGCCCTGGTCTATGCCGCCCAACTGGTGCGCGACCGCGGGGGCGACCTCTGCTTCGCGTGCCTGCAGAAGAAGGCGCGGCTGGTCTTCGAGATCACCCGCTCCTACAAGGTCTTCGATATCTACGCGACGGTGGACGAGGCCGTGCGTGCCCAACCCGCATGAACGTGGTGTTCCATACCGCCGTGACACCGCCGTGGGCCGCGCCCCTGGAGCGGCCCTGGCCGCTGCTCCCGGTGGGCAACCGGCCGTGGCTCGAATACTGGATCGAATGGTGCGTGGCCCGCGGTTTCACCTCGCTGCATGCGGTCCTCGGCGACGGCGCGCTGGAGATCGAGCACGCGTTCGGCGCGGGCGAACGCTGGGGGGTTTCCATCACCTACCACTTCATCCGCGATGGCCAGTCGCCGATCACATTCCTGCGCCGTTCCCCGGACCGCTGGCGCGAAGGTTTGCTGCACATTGCCGCGCCGGTGTTTCCGCGCCGCGCCGATGACCAGCCGCTCGCCCCGCTCGGTGACGCGACCCGTTGCGCCGGCGACCCGCGCCAACCCTCCGTGTTCTACAGCCGCCGTGCCGCGGATATCGACGCCTACCTCAACGAGGCATATTGCGCAGCGACACCCTTTACGGAAGCGGAACTGCTCGTCCAGCCGCTGGATTCACTTGCCGACTACTTCGATCTCAACCTCGCCATGGTCGATGGCGAGATCAACCGCTACCTGACCCCCGGCTACCGGCGCGAGGACCGCGCCTACCTCGGCTTCAACGTCGTGTATCCCTCCTCGACCACCATCTCCGCGCCGGTGATGATCGGCAACGACGTGCGGTTGCGCGGCCTTGCCACCATCGGCCCCCGCGCCATCCTCGGCAACCGGGTCATTATCGACCGGCAGGCCGAGGTCACCGACAGCCTCGTCCTCGACGGCACCTACCTCGGCCCCGGCATCGAACTCAACGGCCGCATCGCCTGCGGGCGCCGGCTGATCGATCCCGCCGACGGCACCGCGATCGACATCGAGGACACCCACTGGATGGCCCCGCTGCGCGCGGCCGGTGGGCGCGGTGAGAAACTCCGCCGCCTCGGCCATTGCGCGGCCGCCCTCGCGCTGTGGATCGTCGTCGCGCCCCTGGCCATCCCGCTGCTGCTGCTCGGTATGATGGGCGGTGGCCGGTTTGTCCGCCAGCCCCTGCTCGGCGTGCGCGGCCCCTTCCTGCCGATGGTCTGGCGGCCCGGGCGCTGGTCACCTGGCCTGATCGAACGCCTGAGCCTGCACGACTGGCCGCGCCTGGCCTACGTGGTGCGGGGCGACCTGTGGTTGTCCGGCCAGTTGCCGGTGACGCCGGACGAGGAGACGGAAGTCCGGAGCTGGCCGGCCTACCGTCCGGGCCTGTTTGCCTATGCCGACCTACGTCCGGATCGCGACGATCCCGTGCTGCGGCGCATCGAAGCCTGTTACTACGCGCATCACCGCGGCTGGGGCGAGGATGTCCGCATCTGCCTGTTCGGCTGGTGGGCGAGGGTGACCGGCCGCAACCGGCGCGCGGCGGAGGAACCGGCATGAACCTGTCGGTCATCATCATCAATTTCCGCACGCCGGACTACACCATCGATTGCCTGGCGTCGCTGGAACCGGAGCGGGCCTCCGTGCCCGGCCTGCGGGTCGTGCTGGTGGAGAACGCCTCGGGCGATGATTCGCTCGAACGCATCAACGCCGCCATCGCGGCGCGGGGCTGGACGTCGTGGGTCGAGGTCCTGGCCCAGCCGCGCAACCTCGGTTTCGCCGGCGGTAACAATGCCGGGATCCGCCACGTACTCGCCGCGTCGCCCGCGCCCGACTACATCCTGCTGCTCAACAGCGACACGCTGGTCCATCCCGGTTGCCTCGCCGCCGGCCTGGCCCGCATGGAGCGTACACCCGACATCGGCATTCTCAGCGCGATGCTGCGGAACCGCGACGGCACGGTGCAGAACGTGTGCCGGCGTTTCCCCACCCCGTGGCGCGAAACCGTGCGCGCCACCGGCCTGCCGTACCTCTTCCGGGGCGCGTTCGAATGGGCGGAACTGGAGGACGCCGGCTGGGACCGCGAGACCACGGCCCGCGATGTCGAGTGGGTCGGCGGCGCGTTCATGCTGTTGCGGGCCGACACGGTACGCCGGCTCGGCGGCATGGATGAATCGTTCTTCTTCTACGGCGAGGACATCGAGTATTGCCACCGCATGCGGAAAAACGGCCTGCGCGTGTTCTTCGATCCGGCCGGTGCGATCACCCACTTCGGCGGCGGCTCGTCCGATGCCACCCGCCTGCACAACCGACGCAAGGAGGTGCTGATGTGGAAGGCGCGTTTCCATGTGCAACGCGTCTGCTTCGGCTCCCTCGCCGCGTCCTGGCTGCGCCTGCTCTACATCCTCGTGTTCTCGGCCAAGGTCGCGTGGTATGCCGTTTCGCTGCGCTGGACCTCGCCCGGGATGCGGGGCGCGGTGTCGGGCTGGACCGTGCTGACCCGTCCGCTGGAGGTGCCGACATGAGCGCACCGGTCCGCGTCCTGTTCGCCCTGCCGGGCTTCCACGACGTCGCGCGCGGCGCCGAGGCGGCGTTGGAGAACGTGGCGCGCCAGCTGGCGCGGACGGGGGATTTCGCGGTGACGCTGGTCGGTGCCGGCCGCGAACGCGCGGGCGAGCCGTACCGGTTCATCCACGCCGCGCGCACGCCGCGCGAACGTTTCGAGCGGTGGCCGCGCCTGCCCCCGCTGCGCAGCGAATACCGCTGGGAGGAACTGTCCTTCGCCCCGCGCCTGTGGCGAGCCATCCGACCGTCCGACTACGACCTCACCGTCACCTGCAGTTACCCCTTCGTGAACTGGGTCCTGCGCGCGCGCCGCACCCGCGGCCGCCCGCGCCATGTCTTCGTCACCCAGAACGGCGACTGGCCGGCGCAGCGGCGCAATGCCGAGTACAAGCTGTTCGCCTGCGACGGACTCGTCTGCACGAACCCCGAATACCACGAGCGCCAGAAGGATACCTGGCGCTGCGCCCTGATCCCCAACGGCATGGCTGCCGCGCGGTTTTCCCCGGGTCGCGGCGACCGCGCCTCGTTCAACATCCCGGACGGCGTGCCGGTGGTGCTGATGGTCAGCGCACTGATCCCGTCGAAGTTCGTCGCGACCGGTGTGCGAGCGGTAGCCACGCTGCCCGGCGTACACCTTGTCGTCGCCGGGGATGGACCGCAACGCGCGGAGGTCGATGCGTTGGCGGCCGAACGGTTGCCCGGCCGCTACACCCGCCTGACCACGACGATGGACCGCATGCCCGAGCTGTACCGGTGCGCCGATGCCTTCCTGCACCTCAGCCGCGACGAGGCGTTTGGCAACGTGTATGTCGAGGCACTCGCCACCGGGCTGCCCGTGGTCGGTCACGACTATCCGACCGCCCGCTGGATCCTCGGCGAATTCGGGCACCTGGTGGACACCGCCGACGAATCCCGCGTCGCCTCCGCCGTGCGCCAGGCCCTCGATGCCCCGCGCGATGCCGAACGCCGCCACGCCTTTGCCGCCGAACGCTACGACTGGCCCGCCGTGGCCGCCCGCTATGCCGGATTCTTCCGGGAGGTTGTCCGGTGAACCAGGAATCCTTCCAGGCCGTGGTAGCAGGGGCGGAACACCGGGACGCGTGGGATGCCCTCGTTTCCGCATCGCCGGACGCGAACAGTTTCCTGCGCTGGGAAAGCCTCGACCTGATCGCCCGCACCGACTCCTACGGGGTTCGGTTCCATCGTGTCGCGGTGATCGATGTAGAAGGCGGGTTTCGCGGTGCCTGGGCCTTGCCGTTCCGGACCAAGGCGGGGTTCCGGTATTCCACCTACTTCGAATTCTTTTATGCGGGTCCCTTCCTTCATCCCGATCTCGAGTCCGGATCCGTGCACCACGCCCGGGAACGCATGGAGGTCATGCAGGCCCTGGCCTCCGCGCAGGCGGACTTTCTCGATGTCATCGAGGCCGAAACACATCCCGCGATGACCGATGTCCGGCCCTTCCTGTATGCCGGGTGGCAGGTCCATCCGTTGTATACGCATGTGTGGGACATGTCCGACCAGGAGCAGGTATGGAACAGCATGAACCGGGAGAAACGCCGGCTGATCCGGCGCACCACGGATACCATGCGATTCGGGTTCGAGCCGGGCGATGGTGTTATCGAGGATTTCATCACCTTGTACCGTCGCCTTATCACCAAATTCGACTGGGTTCCGCTGCCCCGCTGGGATCATGACCTGCGCCGACGCCTGGTCGCACTGCGTGATCGCGACGAGGGTAGGCTTTATGCAGGTCGCGACGCCGCCGGCGAACTGAAGGCGGCAGTCATCACCCTGCTCAGCCGGGACGACCGCACCGCGTACCTGTGGCGCTGCGCCTATACCCCCGATCCGGAAGCGCACACCGTGGTGCCCACCCTCTACTGGCAGGCCTCGATCGCGTTGCGTGCAGAATGGGGGGCACCGCTGCACGTAAACTTCGGCGGATCGCCCCGCCTCACCCTCACCCTGTTCAAGGACTATCTCGGAGCCCGCCCGGTTGTGCACTACCGCCTGGTGCATGAACGGCCGGGTTTGAAAACGGGAGCATGGCGTATGGCGCGCCGGTGGAAGGAATCCGTGCGCCGGATCGCCACCCGCCGAGGATTGCTCGGAACGCTCTACCGCCGCCGTGCGACTGCGGCAGCCGAGGAGGTCGCCGCGTCATGAACATCACCGGAGCCGTGGCAATCGCCCGCAACGAGGGGGAACGCCTGCAGCGTTGCCTGCGCTCGCTGGTCGGGGTTTGTGCGCCGGTGGTCTATGTCGATTCCGGCTCGACCGATGGCAGCGTCGCCTTTGCGCAGTCGCTCGGCGTCGAGGTCGTCGCCCTCGACATGAACAAGCCGTTCTCGATGGCGCGGGCCCGCAACGCCGGGGTCGCCCGCTTGCGCGAACTCGACCCGGCGGTGGATCGCGTGCAACTGGTCGATGGCGATTGCGAACTGGACCCCGGGTGGCTGCCTGCGGCGAATGCCTGGCTGGACGCCCATCCCGGAACGGTCGCGGTGTGCGGACGCCGCCGCGAACGGTTCCCGGAGAAGTCCGTCTACAACCGACTGTGTGATCTCGAATGGAACACCCCGGTCGGTCGCGTGAACGCGTGCGGCGGGGACGTGCTGATGCGGGTGGCCCCGCTCGTCGATGCGGGCGGTTACAACGAAGCGCTGATCGCGGGCGAGGAACCGGAACTGTGTCTGCGTCTGCGGCAGAAGGGCTGGGTGATCGATCGCATCGATGCCGAGATGACGCGCCATGACGCGGCCATTCACACCTTCGCCTCGTGGTGGAAACGCACCCTGCGCGGCGGCTACGGCGCGATGGACGTCTTCACCCGGCTGCACGGAAGCAGGCCCGACGAGGAGGTCCCCTTCTTCCATCTCACCACGAGCGCCCGCTCCTGGACCGACCGGTGGCTGCTGTTGACCGTGCTGCTCGTCGTCGCCGGATCGCTCGCGTTCGGTTGGCGGGGCGCGGCCGTCGCCCTGCTGGTCGCGTTCGGGCTGATCCTCGTGCAGGCGTTGCGCATCGCGCGCGGGGTGCGCCCCCGCGCCGCCTCGTGGCGGCACGCGGTGGAGTACGGCGTGTTCACGATGATCGGCAAGTGGGCGCAACGCGCCGGTCAGCGTCGGTACGGGCGCGATGTGCGCGCCGGCAAGGTCATCACGATCATCGAGTACAAGACATGAACCAGCGCGAGGCATACCGCGCGGACCGGGCCCGTTATCCGGAACGCGCGTTCAAGCGGGAGCAGTCCCTCTGGGCGATCCGCGTCTACCGCTTCGGCCGCGGCAACGACGAACGTGCGCCCGGCCTCCGCCGGAACATCAACGAGCGGCTGTACTGGTTCCTGTTCCGCATCGTGGAGACGCTGACCGGGTGCAGTTTCACCAAGGCGGTGGACATCGGACCCGGCCTGCGCATCCACCACTTCGGCAACATCTTCATCCATTCCGGCGTGGTCATCGGCGCGAACTGCACCTTGCGCCAGGGTGTGACCATCGGCAACCGCGTCGAGGGCGGACCGGTGCCGGTGATCGGGGACGATGTGGAATTCGGCGCCTACGCGCAGGTGCTGGGCGGCGTGCGGATCGGCCGCGGTGCGAAGATCGGTGCAATGAGCGTCGTGTTGTGCGATGTGCCGGACGGCGCGACCGCGGTGGGCATACCGGCGAGGATCCTCCAACCGTGACCACCATCCTCTATCTATCCGCGCAGCTTCCCAAGCGGTCCGAGACATTTGTCTACCGCGAACTGTTCGGCTTGCGCGCGGCCGGCATCCGTGTGCTCGCCGCGTCCCTGCATCCGCCGGAACAGGATCTCGGTGAACCGCGCCTCGAGGCCCTCGCCGCGGAGGTGATCCCGGTGTATGGAAGCGGCACCGCCGCGCTGGTCCGCGACGGCCTCTGCGAGCTGTTCACCCGTCCGGTACGCGCACTCGGAACCATGCTCCGGGCCAAGCTCGATGCGCTGACCGCGCGCGATCTCTCGTGGTCCGGCCGGTTCAAGGTCCCGGCCCAGGCTTTCGCCGCCCTCGCGCTCGCGCGCCGCCTGCGCGGCCGCGGGGTCACCCACCTGCATGCCCATTTCGCCCACGCTCCGGCCACCGTCGCCCTGTACACGGCCCGGCAACTCGGGATCACCTTCAGTTTCACCGGCCACGCGGTGGACCTGTTCCGCGACCGCGCCCTGCTGCTGCCGAAGCTCGGGCGCGCCGCCTTCGTGAACTGCATCAGCAGCTGGCATCGCGCGTTCTATCAGTCGCTCGTGCCGCGGCCCGACCGCGCGTACCCGGTCATCCGGTGCGGGGTCGATCTCGCCGAGTTCGCGCCGGTGGACCATTCCCCCGGCGATCCCCCGGTGATCTTCGGGGTCGGGCGCCTCGTGCCGAAGAAGGGATTCGACGTGCTGGTGCGGGCGGCCGGCCTGCTGGCGGCGCGAGGCCTCGCCTTCACGGTGGTGATTGCCGGCGATGGTCCCGAGCGCGAGCGGCTCGAAACCCTTCGCCGGGAAACGGGCCTCGAATCCCGCATCCAGTTGCCCGGAGCCTGGACCAACGCCCGCGTCCGGGAACAGATGGCATGCACCGACCTGTTTGTCCTGCCCTGCCAGGTCAGCGGGGACGGCGACCGCGATGGCATCCCGGTCGTGCTGATGGAAGCGATGGCCTGCCGGGTGTGCGTGGTCAGCGGTGATCTCCCGACCATCCGCGAGCTGGTGCGCGACGGCGACACCGGGGTCATGGTTCCGCCCGGCGACCCCGCGGCGCTCGCGGACGCCATCGCCATTCTGCTCTCGGATCCGGAACGCCGCCGCGTCCTCGCTGAAGCGGGTCGCGCCTGGGTCGCCGACGAATTTTCCCTCGAGGTCAATGTGAAACGCATGTTAACTTCCATCAACGCATGAGCGCGGACATGACAACCGCCGATTACCTGCTCGTCACACCGTGTCGCGACGAGGCGGCGTACGCTCGCCGCACCCTTGACAGCGTGGTCAACCAGACCGTGCGCCCCCGCACCTGGATCATCGTCGATGACGGATCCACCGACGACACTCCGGCTATCCTGGCCGAATACGCCGCCCGGCATCCGTGGATCCGCGTGATCCGGCGCGACGACCGTGGCAAACGTGCGGTAGGCCCTGGCGTCGTTGACGCCTTTTATGCCGGCCTCGCCGCGGTCGATGCCGGCAGCTACGAGTTCCAGTGCAAGTTCGACCTCGATCTCGACATACCGCCCCGCTACTTTGAGATCCTCATCGAACGCATGCGCGCCGAACCGCGCCTCGGCACCTGCAGCGGCAAGCCGTACTTCGTCGATCCCGCGACCGGTGCGCTGATCAGCGAGAAGTGTGGCGACGAGATGTCGGTCGGCATGACCAAGTTCTACCGCACCGCCTGTTTCAACGACATCGGCGGCTACGTGCGTGAGGTGATGTGGGACGGCATCGACTGCCACCGCTGCCGCATGCGCGGCTGGATCGCCTGCAGCTGGGATGATCCGGAGTTGCGCTTCATCCACCTGCGCCCGATGGGTTCCAGCCAGAAGAGCATCTGGACCGGCCGCATGCGCCACGGCTACGGCCAGTACTTCATGGGCACGGGCCTGCTCTACATGACCGCCAGCGCGGTCTTCCGCATGGCCCATCCGCCGTACCTGCTCGGCGGACTTTCCATGTGGTGGGGCTATGTGCGCAGCGCGTTGCATGGCGCCCCGCGCTACGGGGACCTTGATTTCCGCCGCTTCCTGCGCCGTTACCAATGGGAGTGCCTGGTGCGCGGGAAACGCCGGGCCACCGAGGAGCTGCACGCGCGGATTCGGCAAGGAGGGATTTCATGAACCGGATGGCAGGTATCGCAGGAGTCTTGGTGGTCGCATGCGCCATCAACGGTTGTATCGGGTTCAGTCCGAAAGTGGGTGTACACACGGCCCGCAAGGAGGATGGTCCGTTCAAGCGGGTCGCCGATGCACCCGAGCAACGTGCCTTCACGCCGGAGGCGGCGTCTGCGGCCAAGGCGTTCGCCAGCCCGGGCACGGTCGAGGAGTTTTCAAAACCACCCCCGGAAACCGGCTATCGCCTGGGACCCGGTGACGCCTTCGCGTTCCTCGTGCGCGGACGTCCAGAGATTTCCCGCGAGGAGATCATCGTCTCGCCCGACGGCGAGGTCGCCCTGCCGCGCGCCGGCATCATCAACGTGCAGGGCCAGACCCTCGCCCAGGTCACGACCACGCTGAACGAGAAGCTGCGCCGCTTCTATGACGACCCCGATGTCACCCTGGTCATGAAGCGCTTCAGCAACAACAAGGTCTTCGTGCTCGGCCGGGTGGCCAATCCGGGCGCGGTGCATTTCACCGGTCGCGGCACGCTGCTGGAGGCGTTGTCGCTCTCCGGCGGCCTGCCGGTCGATACCGTGCGCTCGTTCCTCACCCGCTGCATGATCATCCGCGGCAAGGACATGGTCATCTGGATCGATCTCAAGGACCTGCTGGAGAACGGCAACATGGCGCTCAACGCAACGCTGCAGAACAATGACATCGTCTACATCCCGCAAAGCGAGGATCAGATGGCCTATGTCATGGGCATGGTCCAGATGCCCGGCGTGCTGCTGCTGCGCAACACGATGACCGTGCTCGATGCGGTCATGCAATCGGGCGGCCTGGCCCGCGATGCGGATCCGGACGACATCTACCTCGTGCGGCAGGTTGATGGAACCGGCGTGGTCGAGCGGATCGATTTCGCCACGATGGTCGAACGCGGCGACCTCCGCCAGAATTACGTGCTCAAGGACGGCGACATCCTGTATGTCGATGAACAAGGCGCCAGCAAGTTCAACTATTACCTCTCCAAGCTGATGCCGAGCATGGACGTGATCGATTTCACCATTCGAACCGCCGAAAGTTTCGGCGCGATGGCCGAGTTGCGCAGGAAGCTATGGGGCCAGGAAGGCTTCGTCAACCAGGGGTACTGATGAACGCGGAACGAACAAGACCTGCGCTGACGCCGCCTGGACGGCGGCGCAAGCCGGTCAATATCCTCGATGTGGTTAAGCGGCGCTGGCTGCTGATCGCCTTGATTGGCTCGGCACTCGGCGCGGTGGTCGCGCCGGTCTTCATGCTGGGCGGACGCTCGGTGTATGCGACCAGCGGGCTGCTCGCCATCGATCCGGGCAAGGAACCGACGCTGACCGGTCGCGAACGCGAGACCATCCCGGGCAACATCGGCGACTACACGCGCACGCTGCTGAACCGCATGACCGCCGGCGACGTGCTGATCGATGCAATGGGCCGCGTCCCGCCCGACCAGTGGCCCTCCGCCCTCGATCCCGCCCGCCCCCCCGAAGCCAACATCGGGCGCCTGTTCAAGTCCATCAAGGCGAAGGAGGTCCCGCGCACCTACCTGATGTCGGTCGAGATCAGCGGTTCGTCCCCGCGCGGTCTCGCCCCGATGCTCAACGCGGTGCTCGAGTCGTTCATCGCCAAGCTGCGCCGCGAACTGGAGCAGCAGAACGCCCGCCGCCTCGAGTACCTGCGCGCCGAGCGCGACCAGATCGTCACGCGCATCGCCGCCGAGCGCGGGCGTATCCTCGACCTCGCCGCCGCCGTGCCGAACAAGGCGTTCCTGCACGAGAGTTACTCCGTGCACCTCTCCAAGCTCGAGCAGATCCAGCGGCTGTACTGGGAGGCCGAGGCGCTGCGCGCCCAACGCGAGGGCGACTACCGGCGAGCCCGGGCCGACGGCGACCAGTTGCGCCGGCTCAGCCTGCAGGCCTATGCCGACGAACGCGTGGCCGACAACTTCGGCATCAACCGCATCGAGCAGTGGACCTACGAGCAACTGCAGAGCCTGCGGTCCACCATCGACGGCCTGACCACCAACAACGAGGACCGCACCTACGTCGAGATGCGCATGGACGCGATGAACGAGTACCTGCGCACCTACAAGGCGGAGGTGAACGACACCACCATCCGCATCCTCCGGGAGAAGCGCGAACACGACCTCGACACCGACCTGATCACGTCGAGCAACGCCCTGGTCGGCGCGACCTTCGCCTCGGAAACCCTCGCCACGCGGCTGGCCGAGGCGAAGACCGAGGCGGGCATGATCTCCGAGGCGATCTTCCAGGCCGCCGACCTGACCTTCACCGTGAACCAGTTGCGCGAACGGCTGACCGCCCTGAACAACCGCATCGACGACGTGGAGATGGAGTCGAAGGCGCCGCTGCGCGTGTACATCGACCGTCCGGCCGGCGATCCGCGCCGCCCGGCCAGCAACACCGCCCCGCAACTGGCGGTGCTCGGCCTGCTGGTCTCCTTCGGCCTGGTCGCCGGCCTGGTGATCGGCTTCGAGTTCCTCGACAACCGCATCCGCACCCCGTCCGATCTCGCCGCCGTCCTCGGGGGTCCGGCGGCCATGCCGATCCCCGAGCGCCGCGACGGCCCGTTCGCCGAGGTGTTGATCGACGACCCCGGCGGGGCCGCCGCGCTGGCCATCCGCGCCCTGGCGGTGAAGCTGAACCGCGAACGAATCCACGCCGCGGCCCGCGTGTTCTCGTTCGTGCCGGCCGGTCCGGGTGTCGGCAACACGTCGGTCGCCCTTGCCGTCGGCCACGCGCTCGGCAGCCTGGCGCCGAAGGTGCTGGTGGTATCGTTCGGGCCGGAGGGCTTCCCGGCCGGTGCAGGCCCGCGCATCCCGTCCGGCGGTTCGGTGTTGCTGGCCGATCCGGCGAAACGCGCCTCGTTCACCGTGCACGACGAGCGGCGCGGCATCGACCTGCTGGCCATCCCTCCGGTGGTCGGAGGCCTCGGCGACAGGACCGGGGTGGTTGAGCTGCTGGCCGGCCTTCGCGCCGCCTACGACGCGGTGGTGATCGACCTGCCGCCGGTCGTCCGCGACGATCTTGCCCAGACCCTCCTTCCCGGGGTGGACGCCGCCGTGGTGGTTGTGCGCGAGGACACCTCGATGTACCACGAAACACGGGCGGCGGTGGATGCCCTCGCCGAGGCCGGTGTCCCGGCCATCACCGCGGTGCTCAACGCCAGCCGCCGCGGACCGGCCGGCACGGGCACGGCGCGGATCGAGCAACTCCTCCACCGCGTGACCGTGCTGCACCGCCGGGCCGCCGCCGAATGGACACGCCGGATGAACCGCTCCGGCAAGGGGGATGCCTCGTGAAGACGGCGCTCGTCACCATTGTCATCGGCGACCGGTACCGGGAGATCTACGACCGCTACATCCGCGCGCGGTTCGAGCGGTACGCGACGCGGCACGGGTACGACCTCAAGGTCATCGACCAGCCGATCCTCGACCTGCCCGGCAAGAAATTCACCTGGCAGAAACTGTGCATGGCCCACGTCCCGTGGTTTCGCGACTACGACCGGCTGGCCGTGCTCGACAGCGACATCTTCATCGCCCGCGATGCGCCGGCGTTGCCCGCGGTGCCCGACGGAAAGGTCGGCTTGATCGCCGACAAGCCGACCGCGCAGATGCCGGTGCATTACAACAGCGGGGTGTTGATCTACCAGCCCTGCGACGCGGTGGCCGACGCCTTCGCCGAGGCGCGCACCGACCCCGAGCCGTTCTGGGACCAGTGGGCGCTCACCCGGGTCCTGCGCGCACGCGGCATGGACCACCTGATCGATCCGCGCTTCAACCGGCTGGTGTACGTGCGGTGCTGGTCCTTCCCCGGCACGGTGTTGACGCGGCAGTGGTTCTACCATGCCTTGTGCGGGAAGCGGAAACTCGACCTCGTGGACCACCTGTTGCGGTGGCAGGGGCGCTGATGAACCTACCAGCGGAACGCCCGTCGCTTGAGCTGGCGGTGCGCGGCCACTGCCGCCGCGGCGTTGAACAGCAACCGCAGCGCGGCGGAGGGCAGGCGCTTCACCGCGCGCGCGACGGGCAGATGCTTCAGCTGGCGGAACGGGAGCAGGATAAAACCCGTCGGGGCGAGGAAGCCGCGCTTCGCGGACAGGCGTTGATCGATCAGCCTGCCCGGCCAGCCGAGATCCTCGCGATTCCATGCGCCGACCAGCGCACCGGCATCGCGGCCGGTCGCGGCGACCTGGCGGGTCAGTTCCTCGAACAGGATGAAGTTCATCGCGCTGCCGACCAGCAGCCGCACCTCGTGCTTGAACAGGGTGCGCGCGTCGGTCACCGCCTCGAAGGTGTGCGCCGCGCCCTCGGCCCGGACCAGGCGGGCCGGTTGATCCGGCGCGGTGAAGTTGTCGGTGCACAGCATCGCCTTCAGGAACCCGTCCTCGACCAGCAGGCCGACCGGCATCCAGATCCCGCGCACCACCGGGCCGCGCACCGCGTAGAAGGATCCGGCGAGTTTCGGCGGACCACTGCGGGTGAGTTCGGACGCGGCGAGCGACATCTTTTCGCGCGCGGTGAGTTGCTGCTTGAACGCGATGTCCTTGAGGATCACATCCACGCTGGCGTGGGCCTGCGGGTGCTCGGCCAGCGCCTCCACGAGCAGGCGGAGCGTCGCTTCGCCGACCAGCGTGATGTCGCCATCCATGAACACCAGCACCTCGGCGGCCGGATCGGCCAGCTCGTGCACGTACCGGTTCCAGGTGCGGCTCTTGCCCGGTTCGGGCAGGTTCTCCACCCGGGCGCGCACGCCGGGGAGTCCGGCGAACAGGCGAGCCAGCGCCTCCTCCGCCACCGCCGCGGTGTTGTCGCGGCACCCGTTGGGGAGCACGACGACCTCGATGTCCGCCTCCGGCGCCGCGAACAGGTCCTGGCTGCGCAGCGACTCCAGGGTGGCGGCGATGCGCGAAGCCTCGTTGTAAGCGAAGATGCCGATGCTGATCGTCATGCGGCCGATTCTAGCGGAGAGTGCCGTGTCCGCACAGCCTGTTCTTGCCCGCGGTGGCGGAGGGCGCGCGCATGACCCCGCTGGTCCCGATCACCATGTTCGGGTGGATTCCGCTGGTCCTCCAGTTGTTCCGCAAGCTGCAGCCGCACCACGCGGTCATCGCCGGTTTCCTGCTCGCCTGGATGTTCCTTCCCCAGTACGACTACGATCTTCCGGTCCTGCCGAACTACAGCAAGATCAGCGCGGCCAGCTACGGCATCCTGCTTGGCACCTATGTGTTCAACCGCGCGGCCTTCCGCCGTTTCCGGTTCCATCCACTCGACCTGCCTGTCGTCCTGTGGTGCGCCTCGTCGTTCTTCTCCTCGGTGACCAACGGGCTGGGCGCGTGGGACGGCCTGTCGGCCGCACTCGGCAAGATCACCCAGTGGGGCATCCCGTACTACATCGGCCGCATCTACTTCGAGAGCCTGCGGCATTTGCGCGACCTGGTCTTCGGCATCTTCTTCGGCGCGTTGCTCTACATCCCCTTCTGCCTCTACGAGGTGGTGATGAGTCCGCGCCTGCACAAGATCGTGTACGGCTGGCACCCGCACCATTTCGGCCAGACCAAACGCGGGGGAGGCTGGCGTCCGCAGGTGTTCATGGAGCACGGCCTGATGAATGCCATGTGGATGGCCGGTGGCGCGCTGGCCGGATTGCGTCTCTACGCCACGCGCAACTTCGGCAAGCGCCTGCCGCTGATCCCGGTGCCTCCGGTGCTCGCGGTCATCGCGGTGGTGCTCACCTTCTTCCTGTGCAAGTCGATGGGTGCGACGTTGCTGATGGTGGCCGGGCTGGTCGCGATCGTGCTGACCACGAGGACGCGGCGCACGGTGTTCCTGTTCGTGCTGATGCTCTATCCGAGTTTCTACATGGTCACCCGTGGCACAGGCCTGTGGGATGCGGAGAACATGCTGGCCTTCGTCCGCGCACGCACCTCCGAGGAGCGTTCCGGTTCGCTGTCGTTCCGCATCGAGAACGAGAACATCCTGTCGGAAAAGGCCCGCGAACGCATGCTGTTCGGCTGGGCCGGCTGGAAACGCGCCTGGGTGTACAACGATGCCGGCGAGACGATCTCCGTGCCCGACGGGTTGTGGATCATCGCCTACGGCCAGAACGGCGTGTTCGGCCTGACCGCGCTGACCCTGGCCATCTTGCTGCCGCAACTCGCCTTCCTCCGCCGCTACCCGCCGCGACGCTGGGGCGAACCCGCGGTCGGCGCGGTGGCGGTCCTGCCCGTGCTGCTGGCCGTGTTCATGGTCGATAACCTGCTCAACAACATGTACAACCCGGTGATGCTGCTCGCCGCGGGCGGATTGACCAGCCTGGCCCTGAACCGGGAAACGGCCGATGACGCCGATGGCCACGCGTCTGCCGCGCCACCGGTTCCCGTTCCGGCCACCCCGAGGTTGCTATGACCGGGAAACCGGCCAGTTCGGCCAAGCACACCGCGATGCGCGGTTCGTTCTGGACCCTCGGCGGGTACGGGGTGTCGCAGGTGATCCGGCTCGTCTCGAGCCTGATCCTCGCCCGGCTGCTGTTCCC
Organism: uncultured Verrucomicrobiota bacterium; assembly: GCA_937872895.1. Classification (GTDB taxonomy): domain Bacteria; phylum Verrucomicrobiota; class Kiritimatiellia; order CAIVKH01; family CAIVKH01; genus CALMUP01. The sequence continues at coordinate 146,148 of CALMUP010000023.1, read as the reverse complement.
GGAGGCGTTCGGGTTGATGGCGCTGGTGAACGTGTTCATGCAGGGGCTGGAGATGCTGTCCGACCTCGGCCTCGGGCCGGGCATCATCCGCGCGAAGAACGGGACCGACCCGAAATTCCTCCGCACCGCTTGGACGATCCAGGTCGTGCGCGGTTTCATACTCTGGCTGGTTTCCTGCGCGCTGGCGTATCCGGCGGCGTGGTTCTTCGGGCGCACCGATCCGCTGGCCGCGCAGCTTGCGCAGGTGCTTCCGGTGGCCGGGCTGATGGCGTTGCTCGGCGGATTCTCCTCCACCGCGTTGTACACGTTGAACCGCGCGATGCAGATGCGCCGCCTCACCGCGCTGGCCCTCGTTCCGCAAGTCGTGACCCTGCTGGTCTCCATTGCCTGGGCGTGGTTCGACCGCAGCGTCTGGGCGATCGTCGCGGGCGGACTCGCCGGAAGCTTGACCCGGTTGGTCATGAGCCATGTGTACAACGACGGACCGCGCGACGGGTTCGGCTGGGATCCCGCCGCCGCGCGGGAGTTGCAGGCGTTCGGCCGCTGGGTGTTCCTCAGCACGGTGGTCAGCTTCCTCGCCTCCAACCTCGACCGCGTCGTGCTCGGCCGCCTGCTCACCCTCGGCGAACTCGGCCTCTACAGCATCGGCATGACCTTCGCCCGCGTGGCCACCCAGGTCGCGACCCGGCTCACCAACACCGTGGTGTTCCCCCTGCTCGCGAAGTACCAGGACCAGCCGGCCCGCCTGATCGCCTTCGCGCTGCGGGCGCGCACGGCGGTGTTGTGGGCGGGCGGGGCGATCTGCGCCGGGTTCGCGGTGTTCGCCCCGACGTTCTTCGGGGTGCTCTACGATGAACGCTACGCCGCGGCGGGGTGGATCTCGCAATGGCTCGCGCTGTACATCTGGACGTGGATCCTCAACGCGACGGTGGACCGCATCCCGCTCGCGCTCGGCCGCTCCCGCGCGCTCTTCACCGCGAACCTCGCCGGTGCGTTCGGCATGGTCCTCGCCTGGGCCGGTTACCGGATCGCCGCGCTGCCCGGTTTCATCACCGGGATGGCGGTCTCCAACCTCGTCGCGCATGTTTTCCTGCTGCGCGCCATTCCCGGCGGCGGCGGGCGGTTCGCCCGCCAGTCGCTGTTCGCCACGGCGGCGGTCGCGGCGTATGCGGCCCCGGCGCTGGTGGTCATGCAGGGGGTGCGCGCGCAGGGAGGTCCGTGGATCGTCGCGGTGTCGTCCGCCGTGCTGGCCGTGCTGCCCCTGCCGGTGGCCGCGCTGGTGGTGCGGCGCATGATGGCGACGCCGGCCACACCGCCGGAGCTGGCCGCGCTGGCGCTCGAGGTCAGCACGCGGCGCGCGCGCATGACCGTGCTGCGCGAACGCGGATCCGACGTGCTCATCGCCCGCACGACCGCGCCCGACGGACGCGCGGTCATCGTCAAGCTCTGGAACCGGCGCGGCCTGCGCGGCTTCCTGCGGCGGCTCAGCGGCACCACCATCGCGCGGCGCGAGTGGGACGCGCTGACCCGCCTGCGCAAGGACGACCTCGGCGTGCCCGAGCCGATCGCCTGTTTCACCCTGCGCCACCGCGTGGCGCGCCACACCGAGGTGCTGATCGAGGAGGACCTCGGCATGTGCCGCGACGCCACCGAGGAATACAAGGCGATGCTGCGGGCCGGTCGCGCCGGAGAGGCCGCCGTCTTCGAGGAGGCGTTGCTGCGCGGCACCGAGGTCATGCTCGCGCGCGGCCTGCTCGACACCGACCACCGCCTGCCGAACTTCGTGGTGCGGCCGGATGGACGCCCGGTGCGTCTCGACTTCGAGCTCGCGCGCCGGGTGCGCGATCCGCACCGCCATCCCGCGGTGCTCGGCCGGATGATCGGCACGTTCCTCGGCAGTTACCTCTTTGCCGTGCAGCCGGATGTCGGGCGTGCCCGCGCCTTCGCCGCGCGGCTGCAGGAACGGATCCGGTTGTCGCCCGCCGCCCTCGCCGTGGTGCGGGCGCGGGTCGAGGAGATGACGGCGCGGCAGAAACAGGAGATCGGCATGGATACCCGGATGGAGTGGCCATGGTAGCGCGTGAACCCGGGGCCCGGGTGGTGTACGGGGTGCCGTTCCACGACGTCACCTTCGACGAGGCGGTCGCGTGGTGCGTCGACACCATGCGGGCGGGCGTGCCGCGGTTCATCGCCACCGCGAATGTCGACTTCCTGATGCAGGCGCGGCGCGATCCCGAACTGCAGCGCATCCTGCTCGAGGCCGACCTGGTCATTGCCGACGGACAACCGGTGGTCCAGGCCTCGCGCCGCCAGGGCACGCCGTTGCGCGAGCGGGTCACCGGCAGCGACCTGACCCCGTTGCTGGCCGCGGCGTGCGCGCGCGAGGGGTTGCGGGTATTCCTGCTCGGAGGCGCGCCGGGGGTGGCCGAGCGGGCGGCGCAGGTCCTGGTGGAACGGCATCCCTCGCTGCAGGTCGCCGGTTGTTATTCACCGCCGCTGGCCGGATTGCTTGAGATGGACCACGAGGCGATCCTTGCGCGGTTGCGCGAAACGCGGCCGCACCTGCTGCTCGTCGCCTTCGGTGCGCCCAAGCAGGAAAAGTTCATCCAGCTGCATGTGCGCCACTGGTCGGTGCCGCTGGCCATCGGGGTGGGGGGGACGCTGGATTTCCTCGCCGGGGCGCAGACGCGAGCGCCGGTGTGGGTGCAGCGGTTGAGCCTCGAGTGGTTGTGGCGCATGGGCACGAATCCGCGCCGCCTGTTCAAGCGCTACGCGTCGAACATCGGTTTCCTGGCCGGGGCCTGGTGGCGGTGGAACCGGGTGCGCCGTTCCGCGCCGGGCGCGGTGGAGACCGGCGAAACGGCGTGGTCGTGGGAGCAGATCGAGGACGCGGTGGCGTCAGGCGAACCGCTGGTGCTGGCCTCGCTGGGCGACCGGTCGTGGCTGACCAGCGACGAACTCGGGCGGTTGGTCGGGGCGGCGCGGCGGTTGCGGCGGCGGGGCGGGCGGTTGCTGCTGTACGGCGGAACGGAGCGGGTGCGGCGGTTGCTCGGGGAATTCGCGCTGGTGGAGTACCTCGAGCACCACGTCGATCGCGCGGCGGCGGAACGGCGGCGGGCTTCGTTGGTGGAAGCGGGGCGTGGCGGGTTGATCGAGGTGACCGACCGGGTGTTGCATCTGACCTTGCCGATGGAGGTGACCGGGGACGGGTTGGCGGCGTGGAGCGACCGGGTGGCGGCGGCGTGGACGGCGGATCTCGCCGCGGTGCACATCGAGGCGTCGGCGGTGGAGTTCATCGACAGCGCCGGGATCGGCTGGCTGGTCGCGGTGGCGATGCGGTGCCGCGAGGCGGGGATGACCTACCGGGCCGGGGGCTTCCGCGGCGCGGCGTTGCGGAGCCTGCAGCTCGCGCGGGTGGCGGACCGGTTGACCGGGACCAGGGAGCCGGCGTCATGAACCGCGCGGGATTTCGCCGCCAGGGTGATCAGGGCGCGTTCACCGCGGCGTCCACGTCGGGAAACAGGGCGAGGAAGCGGTCGGCGCGGGCGATCTCGATGGTTTGCCGCACCCTCGCCGGGACGGCGCACAACACCAGCGTGGCCTGGCGTTCGCGGGCGGTGTCGACGCTGGTGGCGAGGGCGCCGATGCCCGAGCTGTCGATCGATTCGAGCGCGGCCAGGTCGAGGATGCACCGGCGGCAGGGCGGGGCGATCAGGCTGCGGAGTTGCGCGACCAGCCGCCCCGCGTTGTCCATGGTTAGTGCTCCGGTCAGCGTGATGACCAGGTTCTCGTTCCGCCAGCTCACATCGAGTTTCATGCCGGACCCTCCATTCGCGCCACCGCAGGGCTTGTGGCTGGACCGGATGGTAGCACGGTGCAGCGGGCGAATCCAGCGCCGTTCGCGTGACAACCGCCGGGCGCTCGGGTACAGTGGGAGGCACCACGCATGATGAACCGAACGGTCAAAAAGATCGGCTTCGTGACGACGCTGTTCGCCTTGTTCCTCGGCCTCTCCCTGCTCATCCAGCGCTGGATCATCTACCCACAGTTTCAACGGTTGCAGAACCTGTTCATTGAAGATGCGGTCCAGCGGTTGCGTCTGGCGCTCGACCGCGAGCAGCGGGACCTCGAAGCCTTGTGTGGCGATTACGCGATGTGGGATGAAACGATCGCGTTCTTGGAGGCTCCGGATCCGGAATTCGTCGACCGGAACATTCCGGTCGACGGTAGTGTACGCGGGTTGTTCGACCTGCTGTGGATCCTTGATGCGTCTGGTCGATTTGTCTATCGCAGCGTGCACGACCCGGAACAGGGCGAGCAGCGCGAACTGACGGTGAATACAGACGAACGGGAACAGCTCGGGGACGGTCATCCGCTGCTCCAACCGTTGATGTCCCGGGATGTACGCGGCTACTACCGGCTCGATGGCCGGGTATTCCGGATCGCGGCGAGCCCGGTTGTACGGTCCGACGGGTCGGGCGATCCCAGGGGCGTAGTGGTCATGGGACGCGAACTGGACGCCGCCCACATGGAGGCCTTGTCCGGGCTGGTCAGTATGCGGGTATCCTTGCATGAGCCGTCTGCCGCACCGCCCCTTGCCTCGGTCGAGCGATTTGTCCAGCGGCTCCGTTCATCCGGCGCGGTTGAATCGTGGATCCTGTTGCTCGATATCTACGGCGATGTGGGGGCGGCGTTGTTGATGGATGCGCCACGCGAGATCACCGTGGTGGGTCGGCGCGCCCTCACCCAGGGCGTGGTCGCGATGGTGGCGCAAGGCGTGTTGTTCCTCGCGATTGGACTTGCGGTGATGGTCCGCAACCAGCGGAAATCCCAGCAGGCCGAGATCGCGCGGCAGCTGGATGAACGGACCGCCACGCTGCGGGAGACGGAGCTGTATCTCAAGACGATCATGGATTCCGTCCCGGTGGGGATCCTGATCGTGGATACCAGCCGCCACACGATCCTTGATGTCAATCCTGCGGCCTTGTGGTTGATTGGCTCCCGCCGCGAGGAGGTGGTCGGTCGGATCTGCCATACCGTGATGCGCATCGGCCAGGATAACGGGCTTCGAGCCTTGGGGCAGGATGAGCGCTCCGAGGGACAGGTCTTGCGCAGCAACGGATCGACCGTACCGGTGCTCAAGACGGTGGTTCCGATCCTGTTGCGCAACCGGCCCAGCCTGCTGATCTGTTTTGTCGATATCACCGAGCAGAAGGCGGCAGAGGAGAAGGTCAACCAGTCGATCCAGGACCTGTCGCGGTTCAACCGGTCGATGATCGGACGCGAGGAGCGGATCCTCGACCTGAAGCGCGAGGTGAACGGGTTGTTGCGCGAGCTGGGCCGGACCATCCGGTATCGTGAACACGAGGACGGACCTCGGGAGGAGCGGACATGAGCAGGCGAGGCGTGGGTGGATGCATGGTGCTGGTGCTGTTTGCCGTGCTGGCGGGCGGATGCGGCAGGCCGATGGAGGAGTCGCGCGCGGATCGTTCGGCAATCACCGAGCTGGCCCGGAAGATCGACGGCAGTGCGCGGCGTATCGAATCGCGCACCCGCCGGCTGGCGGAAACCACGGCGCAGACCTACTACGACGCGGATGTGATCATTTCGGGCGTCAACACCGGCAACTACCGGGAGGCGGCGGGCGGCGTGTACTACAAGGCGGTTGATGACGGAGGTGCGGCCTTGTGGGTTTCCGGCGTGGTGCCGGTCGATGACACGATCCGTCGCGTCGCCTGGGCCACCGAGGGCATCGACGACGCGTTGCGGGCGATGCTGAAGGAGAGTCCCGCCGTCGTGCAGGCGTACTACAACGACCGCCATTCACTCAACCGGATCTATCCGCCGTTCGATGTGTTGTCGCAATACGAACCGCGCATGAACATTCCCGATTTCAATTTTTATTATCTTGCCGACGAAACGAACAACCCGGACCGCAAGGTGGTCTGGGTTGACGAGCCGTATGTGGATCCGGCCGGCCGGGGCTGGATGGTATCCTGCATTGCGCCGGTCCATGTCAGTAACACCCTGATGGGGGTCGTGGGCCTTGATGTCACCGTGGACGGGATCGTCGAAAACTTCCTGCGGCCCGAGCACCGGGCCTGGGCACTCGTCGACCGCAAGGGCACGATCGTCGCGGCGACCGAGATCGCCATCGAGCACCTGCGCATGCCGCCGTTGACCGACCACCGGTACATCAACACCGTGCGCAGCGACCGTTACCGCAGCGAGGACTACAACATGCGCCAGTCGCCGAGCGCGGAGGTGCGCCAACTGGCCGCAGCGGTGCTCGACGAGGCTGGTCCGCAGGTGGCCCGACTGGCCGGACCGGAGGGAGAGCGGCTGGTCCTCACGGAGCCCATCCCGGCCCTCGGGTGGGTGGCCCTGCTCGTGGTTGACTAGGCATGTGGCGCAAACCCTTCAGAAGCCTGCCGTTGCTGGCTGCGCTGGCTGCGTTGACCCTGGTCGTGGCCGTCGGGCTGCTCTACGCCTTGTTCGACCGGGGCGCGGATTCCTTCCGGTTGCGCTGGATCAACGGCGCCCGTTCGGATGCCATTGCCCTGCGCCACGACATTGAACAGTTCATCGACGACTTCGAATCGTTGGTGGATGACGGTGTGCTTGGCCGCATCGCCCGGCAGCCCCCGCCGTATTCGACCCGTGACATGCTCACCTTGAAGCGGTTCCGCGCGCGGAACCAGGATCTGGTCGACCATCTCGTCGTGCTCGGGCCTCGGCAATCCCGGGCGATCCGTTGGGACGGCCACAACTATGTCCGGTTCGAGTTGGTCACCCTCGATGACCGCGAACCCTCGCCGCAACCCGAATGGGATCGTAGCCGCATCCGCTTCGAACGTCCGTTGCGCAACGAGCAGGGCGAGCCGCTTGCCGGTTACCGGGCGGAAGCAACCGTGGATCTGCGCCTGTACGTCGAGCGGCACTTCCAGCCGCAAGGGTTTGCCTTGTCCGGCTGGGCCGCGCTGGTCGACGCGGCCGCAACGCCGATCCTGACCTACAACCGCAGCGCTTCGCCGGTCGGGGACGAGGATGTCGCCGCCATGCTGGGCGGATGGCGCGAGTCGATCGCCAGCGGCTTGCAGGTCATGGGGCGGCATCGCCTTGCCGACGGCCGTTCGCTGGAATTCGTCGCGTTTCCTGCCCGGATCATGGACCGCCGGATCAGCGTGGTGTACGGGGCGGACACCGCGGATGTGCACGGGGGCATGACCCGGATCGCCATCCTGCTCGGTGCAACCACCCTGGGGTTGCTGTTGTGGTTGACCCTGACGTTTCTCGAATTGCTGCGCCGTGAACGGGCTGCGCAGCAACAGCGCCGCGAGGCCTTGGACCAGATGGCCCGCCTGGCCGTCCAGATGCCTGGCATCCTGTTCAGCCTCTGGCGGCGCGACGGTCATGAACGTTACCTGTACCTGAGTCCGGGCGTTCGCGACATCTTTGGCGTGGATCCTGACATCGGACCGGATACCTCCCGCCTCATTCGCGCAGCCATCCATCCCGACGACCTGATACAGCGCGATGCGGAACTCGACCAGGCCGGCCGCAGCGGTCGTCCCTGCCGGTTCGAGTACCGGGTGATCCGGGCCGATACCTCGGTGCGCTGGCTGTTGTTCACCGCCGCTCCGGAAATACAACCCGATGGTGCGGTGGTTTGGTATGGCGCGGCCATCGACATCACCACCCAGAAAACCGCCGAGCAGGAAATGCGCCGCGTGGCCAGCGAACTCCGCCATAGCCAGCAGGTCGCGCTCAGCATCATGGAGGATGCCACCGAAGCGCGTGACCGGGCCGAGGCAATCAGCCGGGAACTCGAGTTGGCCACGGAACGGGCCAATGCCATGGCCGAGGAAGCCCGGGCCGCCAACCAGGCCAAGAGCGAATTCCTCGCCAACATGAGCCACGAGATCCGCACCCCGATGAATGCGGTCATTGGACTGACCGGTTTGTTGTGGGACAGCAAGTTGACCGATGAACAACGCGATTTCGTGCGGGTGATCCGGGCCAGCGGCGACCAGTTGCTGTCGATTATCAGCGACATCCTCGACTTCTCCAAGATCGAGGCCGGTCACCTCAAGCGCGAGTCCGAGGAGATGAACCTTGTGGAGTTGGTGGAGGGCGTGATCGACCTGCTTGCCGAACGCGGCGCGGCCAAACACCTGGAGTTGTTGCTCGATGTCGATCCGGCGCTGGCCGGACGGTGGCGGGGCGATCCCGGCCACCTGCGCCAGGTGCTGATCAATCTGGTCGGTAACGCGATCAAGTTTACCGATGCGGGTGAAGTCGTGCTACATGTTGCGCCGGCCCGCATGATCGCCGAGGAGGGTGATGTCCGTCGCTTCATCCGCTTCGAGGTCAAGGACACCGGTTCCGGCATTTCCGCAGAAGGTCAATCGCGGTTGTTTGAGGCATTTTCGCAGGTTGATGGTTCATCGGCCCGCCGCCATGGCGGGACCGGCCTTGGTCTAGCCATCTGCCGCCGCCTCGTCTCGCTGATGGAGGGCGTGATCGGCGTATCCAGCAAACTCGGGCAGGGATCGGTCTTCTGGTTTGAATTGCCCCTCGAGCACCTGGGCCCTGCCGCGGAATCCCGCCATCCGGACGGGTCCGTTCCGGAGGGAATGCATATCCTGGTGGTCGATGATCATCCAACCAACCGGATGATCCTTGCCCGCCAGCTCGAAGGTTGGCGCATGAAACCGGAGCTGGCGGCTTCGGGACGTGCGGCCCTGGTGTTGCTCGACGAAGCCGAGAAGCGGCACGATCCGTTTGACCTGCTGATCACCGACATGGTCATGCCGGAAATGGACGGCGCGGAACTGGTGGACCGCGTCCGGAACACCGCGACCGGCCGCGATATGCCCGTGATCGTATTGTCCTCGATGGGTCGATCGGAAGCCGCCCGCAATTTCGGGGAAACCGCCAAGTACGCGGTCCTCGTCAAGCCGGCTCACCAGTCCCACCTGCTGGACACGATCGTGCGCTTGAAAAATCGTCAGCCCGACGAGCCTCGCTCCGCCCAGGACCATGTCGAGATCCCGACCCGTACAATGCGGGGTCGCATCCTGCTGGCCGAGGACAATCCCATCAACCAGATGGTCGCCAAACGCCAACTGGAGCAGCTCGGGTACCAGGCCGACGCCGTTTCGAACGGGCGCGAAGCCCTGGCAGCCCTGGAGAGCAGCGTCTACGCTGCCGTGCTGATGGACTGCCAGATGCCGGAGATGGACGGATATGATGCCACCCGAGCCCTGCGCGCACGCGAGCGCCCGGACAACCGTACCGTAATCATCGCCATGACCGCCAATGCCCTTGAGGGCGATCGCGAGAAGTGCCTCGCCGCCGGCATGGATGACTACATCACCAAGCCCGTGCGCCCGGAGATTCTCGACCGCGTACTCAAGAAATGGATCAAGCACCCGTGAAGGCCAGTCAACCTCGACGAACCTTGTGGCTGTTGCGCCATGCCGCGGCGGTGGAGGCGGATGCGTACGATGGCGACGACCTCGCGCGCCCGCTGACCCCGGCCGGGCGGCGGATCGCCCGGAGCGCCTTCGCCCGCCTGGCCGCGGCGCGGCCTGCCCCGGACCGGGTGATCGCGTCCGCCGCGGTGCGCGCCCGCCAGACCGCCGACCTGTTCGTCCGGGCCTTTGACCTGCCTGGCTACCAGGTCGATCATGCGCTCAACCCCGGAGCCCGCCGCCGTATTCTCCGCACCCTCGCCCTCGCTGCCCTCGCCGAGGTGCGTCACGTCGTCCTGGTCGGCCATGAACCGGACTTCACCCGTACCGCCGCGGCACTGCTCGGTGCACCCGACCTTGACCTGAAACTGGAGAAGGCCGGACTGATCGAACTCGAGCTGGATGCCCGCCGCACCTTCCGCCTGCGCGCACTGCTCCCGCCCGACCTGTTCGCCGGGGCGTGATGCCGCAATCCAGCCGTCCGACCCGTTCGCACCCGATCGACCATTGCAGTTTCCCGGTTCACCGACTACAGTGCCACCGGACTACGGAATGGCATGAACACGCGCAAGGACAACGTTGACCTGATCTGCAGCATCGGCGAGCTGGCCGGGCTGTTCGAGAAGAGCCAGAGCCTGGGGGATTTCCTCCAGACGGTGGTCAACATCGTCGCCTACCACATGCGTGCCGCGGTCTGCTCGGTGTACCTCTACGAGGACGAGACGCAGGAATTGGTGCTGACCGCGACCCAGGGCCTCGACCTCAAGGCCCGCCAGGTGCGGCTCAAACTCGGCGAAGGCCTGACCGGCACCGCGCTGAAGGAACTGCGCCCGATCCGCGAGGGCAGCGGTTCGAAGAATCCAAACTTCAAGTTCATCCCCGGCATCAGCGAGGAGAAGTACCAGGCGTTTCTCGCCGTTCCGATCCTGCGCGGTCTCGTACGCATCGGGGTGCTCGTACTCCAGGATCCGGTCGCCGACTACTTCGACGAGAATGACACCAAGGCCTTGCAGGCCATCGCCGCGCAGCTTGCCACCACCATCGAGAACGCCAAGTTGCTGATGGCGCTGCACAAGATCAGCAACGAGAAGCCGGCCGCACCAAAAGCTGACGAACAACCGCTCAAGGACGTCAAGTTCATCCGCGGCAAGCCGGCTGCGCGCGGCCATGCCACCGGCCGCCCGACCATCTTCGGCGGGGCGATGGACCGGTTTGTGGTCGATGACGCCGCGCCGGGCACCGCCAGTACCCTCGCCGATTTCCAGCGCGCCCTGCGCGACACCGAACAGCAGCTCGAAGCCTTGCAGACCAGCATGGAGGAACAACTCGCCGACGTCGCCTCGATGATCTTCAGTGCACACCTGCTGATCGTGAAGGACCCGAAGTTCTCCGGGGCGATGGAAGCGTTGATCCGCCAGGGCGAGGCCCCGCCGCAGGCCATCTACAAGGTGGTCAACCAGTACATCAACCTCTTCTCGGCCAGCCAGAATCCCCGCCTGCGCGAGAAGGTGCAGGACCTGAAGGACCTTGGTCGCCGCCTGCTGCAGAACCTGCGCGCCGACCAGGAAACCCACGCCGACTACGCCGGACACATCGTCATCGCGGGTGAACTGCTGCCGTCGGACGTACTGAAGTTGTCGGCCCAGAACGCCGAGGGCATCGTCCAGGTTGGCGGTGCGGTCACCTCCCACATCGCCATCCTCGCGCGCTCGCTGAACCTGCCGATGGTCGTGGTCGAGGAAGCGCGCCTGTTCCAGGCGGCCGCCGACCACACGCTGCTGATCGATGGTGACCAAGGCAATGTGTACATCGATCCGGACGAGACGGTGCGCCGCAGTTTCGCCGACCTCGATGCCAGCCGCCGCGAGGCCGAGGAATACGCCGCGAACATGCAGGAGGAGACGTGGACCGCCGACCGCGTGCGTGTCCGCATCCTCGCCAACATCAACATGCTCAGCGAGCTGGCCAACGCGCGCAAGCTCAAGGCGGAGGGCGTCGGCCTCTACCGCAGCGAGTTCCCCTTCATCGTGCGCAACAGCTTCCCCTCCGAGGAGGAGCAGTACCGCATCTACAAGATCATCCTCGATGAGATGGCGGGCCGCGATGTCGTCTTCCGCACCCTCGATGTCGGCGGCGACAAGATGCTGTCCTATTTCCCGAACGTGTCGGAAAGCAATCCGTTCCTCGGCCTGCGGGCGATCCGCTTCTCGTTCCGCTACAAGGATGTGTTCAACCAGCAGTTGCGCGCGTTGCTGCGCGCCGGGGTCGGGTCGGACCTGAAGATCATGTTCCCGATGATTTCGTCGGTGGACGATTTCCTCCAGGCCCGCGAGATGGTCGGTGCGTGTGTGGCCAAGCTGGGCGCCGAGGGGGTCGAACACAATGCGTTGCCGCGGCTCGGGGCGATGATCGAACTGCCTGCTGCGGTGGAGGTCGCTGCGGAACTCGCGATCGAGGCGGACTTCCTCTCCATCGGCGGCAACGACCTCGTGCAGTACATGCTGGCGGTGGACCGCACCAACCAGCACATCTCCGATCTCTATGTCTCTCATCATCCGGCCGTGCTGCGCGCGCTCAAGCGCGTGGCCGATGCGGCAGCCCATGCCGGCACGCCGTTGTCGTTCTGCGGCGAGATGGCCGCCGACGCGAAGATGCTCCCGTTCCTGCTCGGCATCGGCATCCGGCAGTACAGCGTCGAATCGCGCGCGATCCCTTCCGTCCACCGCACCCTGTCATCGCTGCAGGTCAGCGCCTGCGAGGCGCTGGTGGACCGGCTGCTTCTCATGGGCCGTATTGCCGATGTGGAGGCCGCGATCAGGCAAGCGTGAACCCCCTGCGGACAAACGGGGAATCCGGGGTGAGGCGCGGCGCGGGATGGATCATCGCCCTCCTCGCCATCGCAGCCGCATGCCGTGTCGTGGCCGCGCCGATGAAACCCCTCTATACCCTTGTTCCCATCTCCGCGCCGGGCGGTGGCGCGACCCGCGCCTGGGCGTTGAACAGCCAGGGCGTTGTGGTCGGCGAAATGGAAACAGGAGACAACGAGGTACACGCCTTCATCTGGTCATCGGACAAGGGCTTGCGCGAACTGGGCACCCTCGGGGGACGCAACAGCCGGGCACTGGATATCACCGACCAGGGTGTCGTGGTCGGCGAATCGGAAACCACCGCTGGCGAGATGCGGCCCTTCCTCTGGACAGAATCGACGGGAATGCGCGCCCTTCCCGTGACCACCTCGACCGTGCATGGAACGGCCATCGCCGCGAACGAGCGCGGCCAGGTGGTCGGGATGATCGAGGATGCCGACGGACAACGAGCCGCGTGGTGGGAGGACGGCACGGTACGACTGCTCCCGCGCCTGCCGGGAGCCGGTGCGTTCCAGGCGCTGGACGTGAACAAGGGCGGTGATGTGGTCGGCCAGATCCAGACCGGAGCCGAGGAAGCATTTGCCGGACACGCCTTCTATTTTCCGGCCGGGTTGGCCGCGCGCAACCTTACCGATTTCCGGCTGGTCTCCGCCTTTGCCGGCAGTGCCGCGGTCGCCCTCAACGATGCGGGCGAGGCCGTCGGTTACACCATGGTGGATTCGGCACGGGTGCGCGCCTTCCGTTACCGGCCGGGTGCGGGCTTCACCCTGCTCGAGGATCACCGCGCGCTCTACAGCAGTGCCCGCGAGCTGAACGCCCGCGGTGATGTGGTCGGCTCGTGCATCCCGTCCTACTGGTCCGATGAACTCGCCTGTGCCTGGCTGGAGGGCCGCTGGTTCGACTTGAACGAGATTACCGACACCGGACCGGACTGGTGGCTGGTCCAGGCGACCGGTATCAACCACCGCCGCGACATCACCGGGTATGGCTTGCGCGGCGAACGGCATACCGCATTCCTGCTCCGCGTTGAATCCGATGCGGATCCGGCAACCTGGCCGGCCACCGTGCTGACCCTCCGTGACCTGACCGAGCCGAATCAACGCGATCGTTCCTCCATACTCGCGGTTGAACCGCCGCCGGGATTGAGCGTGCGCAGGATCCTGTTCATGGAAAACGGCGTGGTCATCGGCGCGGTCGAGGAGCCCCCGTACGAGTGGGGCTGGCACGGATCCCGCGACGGCGCGTATGAATTCATGGCTGAACTGATCGATGACCACGGCCGACGCTACCGCACACCGCGCCGGTTTCTCGAGGCCGAGTAACCCGGCTCGCACCGGCCAATCACCCGCCGTTCGGAATTCGCTGGTCCGTCCGCGCGCCGGTCAGTTATAAACGGGGCGAAACGCAAGGGGGCCGCATGCTCGAGATCAACGGCTACGAGATCATGGAGAAAATCGCCGACGGAGGCATGGCCACCGTCTGGAAGGCGCGCCAGCTTTCCCTCGACCGGCTCGTCGCGATCAAGATCCTCGACGCCTCTTCGCTGCCCGACCAGGAGGCGCGCGACCGCTTCCGCAGCGAAGCCCAGCTCGCCGCGAAGCTGAACCATCCCGGCATCGTCCAGGTGATCGATACCGGTGAAACCGCCGGCACCACCTACCTGGTCATGGAGTATGTGGACGGTCCCACGGTAGGCGACCTGATCCGCCAGGATGGCTTCCTTCCCGAAGCCCGCGCCCTTGAACTCGTCGCCCAGGTTTCCCGCGCCCTCGCCTACGCCTGGGAGAAACATTGCCTGATCCACTGCGACCTCAAGCCCGACAACCTGCTGGTGGACCGCGTGTCCGGCCTGGTCAAGGTCGCCGACTTCGGCCTCGCCCGCCTGATCGGCCTGCTCCAGGCGCGCAGCGACAGCGGGGTTATTCTCGGCACCCCGAACTACACCGCGCCGGAAGTGTCGCAGGGCGAGACCGACCTCGACTGCCGCACCGACCTCTATTCCCTGGCCGCGACCTTGTACCACATGGTGACCGGTGTGTTGCCGTTCCGCGAAGCGCCGGGTAGCCAGGCCATGAACCGCCACGAGACCGATTACCTTGACGATCCGGCCGTGGTGAATCCGCGGGTGACGGCACCGGTTGCCTGGCTGATCGAAAAATGGATGGTCAAAGACCGCGCCTTGCGTCCGCATTTCTGGACCCTCGCGCTGAAGGACCTCGAGGCAGTCCGCAAGGGACGCCTGCCCGAGCCGCCCCTGCCCGAGATCGGCGCGAGCACGATTCGCCGCGATCCCGGGCGCGCCGCAGTGAAGCCCGCCATCGTCGTGCCCCCGGCTGATGGTCCGCGCAAACTGGTACTGCGCAAGACGGAGTTGCCGGCGAACCTGCCACCACCGCACCGCAGCGGAGGCGGGCTCGCCCGCGCCGCCGGTTCGCTGTTCAGCCTGCTCGTCACCGCCGCGGCACTCTATGGCGTGGCCTGGTACCACGGACATGTTCCGGACCCGCGCGACCTGCTCGCCCGCTTCACCACCCCGCAACCGGACCCCGTCGAGCAACACGCCGATCCATCCGCATCCGCTCCCTCTGAGGCGGAAACGCCGGCGGTCGAGTCGCGCGATTCCGGGCCCTGGCGCAACGAAGACTACCTGGCCGGGGCGAAGTTGTTCAACCAGGCGCTGGCCGATTACACGACCTTCCAGCGCACCCGCCAGAACCCGGAGGTGCTCGCGACCGTCACGGAGAATTGCCGCAAGGCCATCGAACATTTCGAAGCCTGCCGTGATTTCGCCCCGGAGCATATCAACATCGGCGCCTACATCGACCAGTGTTACGGGCTTCTCGCAAACGTACGGCACTCGACCCAGCTCGATACCGGCGCGCAGGCCGCACCATCGTCGAGCGTGCCGGCCGCACGCGATGACCTGATCGTGATCGAAGTGGCAGATGGCCCGTCGGTCCGCTCGACCGCTGCGCGTCCTTCCGCCGGATCCTCCGTGGTGTTTGTCGATGACGGGGAGGCGGCGGCCCCCGCTCCGGAGGAAAAGGTCGTGTCGAAGTTGCGCCTCTCGCTGGGCGATACCTGGCGCACCCCGAATGCCGGAAGTTTCGAGTACGGCGTGGACCTGCGCCGGCTGCTGGCGCGGCACGTGCAGCCGTCGGACGCGCTGGAGGTCGAGTCCGGGGTCACCCTGTATCCCGGCATCACCACCATGATGTCGGCGCGTGAAGCGGTTCGGGTCCTGAGGCAGGAACTGCCGATCCGCCGTCCGCTCATCGCGCCGGGCTTTCCCTCGGGTGCGTTGTTCACCTATGTTTTCACCGGTGACTTTACCGGTGCGCAGCAACTCACCCTCGTGGTGGATCGCAATGACCGCGTGGTGATGGCCCAGCTCAACGATGAACGACCGGCCGCCGCACGGATGGAGCCGGCCTTGTTCTCTGCCAACTGGAAGGCGTATGACTTTGTCAACACGCGGAAACGCGAGGCGGCGGACGGCTTGATCGCCCACCGGGTCCGGAGCAACGACAGCCTGGTGCGCATCGATACCGAACTCGCGGCCGCCGGGGATGCTGCGTCCCGCACCGTGCAGGCGCGGGTGATGCTGATGATGCCGGCGCAGATGGCCTCGCTGTTGCTGCAGGTCAACGCCGGACCGTGACCTCGTTCGCGGTCATCGGAACCGGCGCGCTCGGAGGATATTACGGTGCGCGCCTCGCCCAGTCCGGCGCGGACGTTCATGCCTTGTGCCGCCGCGATGCCGCCTGGGTGCGCGACCACGGCCTCGTCGTCGAGTCGGTCGGCCGCGCCATGCTCCACGCCCGTGTGAATGCCTGCGAAACCGTATCGGCCATGCCGCGGTGCGATGCCGTGATCGTCGCGTTGAAGACTACCGCCAACACGGCGCTGTCCGAATTGCTGCCGCCGGTGGTGAAGCCGGGCGGGGTGGTGCTGGTGTTGCAGAACGGATGGGGCGTCGAGGACGATGCGGCGCAGGCTGCGCCGGGGGTGCCGGTGTTCGGCGGCCTGTGTTTCATCGGCGCCAACAAGACCGGACCGGGGTGGGTGCGGCATCTCGACTACGGCGACATCCTGCTCGGATGGCACGAGGGGAGCAGTTCCCCGGCGGAGGCGCACGCGTGGCGGACCCGCCTCGTCGAAGCCTTCACCGCCGCGCGGGTCCCGGTCACCGTCGCCGACGACCTGCGCCTCGCGCGGTGGCGCAAGCTCGTCTGGAACATCCCGTACAACGGGCTGTCGGTCCTGCACCGCGCCACCACGGATGTGATCATGGGGGATGCGGCGCTGCGGGCGGAGGTCGTCGCGCTGATGCGCGAGGTGCAGGTCCTCGCCGCCGCCGACGGGTGCGCCGTCGAGGATTCATTCATCCAGCAGATGCTCGACGTCACCGATCGGATGAACCCGTACAAGACCAGCATGCTGCTCGACGCCGAGGCCGGCAAGCCGCTCGAGCTCGAGGCGATCTACGCGCGCCCGCTCGCTCTCGCTGCGCGCCTCGAGGTGCCCGCGCCGCGGATTGCCGCACTGCTCCAGCGCCTCGCCGGCGGGCACGCCTGACCGCACGAACGAGGTGAGGCCAGAAAGCCCACCGGTCCGGGCGATGGCGCGACCGGTCAGGGAAGGCGCACGGTGTAGCGGTAGCTGCGACGATCCAGCGTGTTCGTGTCCACCATCGTGATGGAACCGAATTGGCCGGTCACGCTCCCGCCCACCGCGCTCCAGATTCCGGTCTCGACAGCGTCGGATCCCTGCAGGGTGTACACGCGCACCGGGGAGGCGGGGAAGGTGACGGTGCGGTTCGTACCGACGTCGAACGCGGTGATGACCGGGAACTGCTCGTCGTTGTTGGCTGCCGTATCGGCGAGGTATTCCTCGTAGTCGCTGACCCCATCGAGATCGAAGTCGGCGGTGGGCGCGTTGGACGAGGCGGGGTTCAGGCCGTAGAGGATTTCCCAGTAGTCCGGGATGCCGTCGTTGTCGCCGTCCAGTGCGGTTTCGGAGACGATGCCGGACGGGGTCACCGCGAGTTCGGACGTGTTGCCATCCGGATCGGTCGCTGTGGCGGACAGGTATTCGCCCGCAGCGAGGGTAAACAGGAAACCGCCCGTGAACGTACCCACCCCGCCGGCATCGGTCGTGGTGAACGTGCGGCCGATGTACCGGAAGGCGCTCGCGTTGGTGCCTTGGGCGCGGAAGACATCGATGGCATAGGTCGTGGACGGGGCGCTGGTCAGCACGCCTTGTGCGTACAGGAACCCGCCGGGCGACACGATGAAACCGCCGGTCACCCGGGGCCGGTTCTGCAGGCGGTTCGGGCCTTCATCCGCATCGTTCACGTCGTTGGTGTTGAAGCCGAGTACGCCGAGATCGATGTTGAGGCGCGCGCTGTTGCCGTAGATCAGGTTGCGCGCCACATCGTTGTTCAGCGCGTTGGTGCCGGTGACAAGCACGCCGCCGTTGTTGCGGGTGATCAGGTTGCGTTCCTCGGCGGTGAACCCGCCCAGCACGGTGTTGCGGGCGTTGGTGATGATCACGCCCCACGAGGAGTTGGTCATCGGTTCGAGGTTGTATTCCCCGATGAAGTTGCCCTGGACCACATTGGCGAAACTGCCGGTGCCGCCGATGTAGAGCGGCTCGGCGAGCTGGCCGAACACATTGCCGGCAATGCGGTTGCTCGGCGCGTTGTTGATGAATAGCCCGCGGCTCGCGTCGTGGTTGGTGAAGGTTGCGCCGAAGCGCTGCACGCCGATGAAATTGCCGAGGATCTGGTGTCCGGCGGACGGGCCATCGACGATGAACTCGGTGGTGCTCCCGTTGCGCGCGACGACATTGGCTTCCGCGCTGTTGGTGCCGCCGAAAAAGACGCCTACGGCGCCGGCGCGGATCCGCACGCCGCCGGAGGCGTTGGGGATTGGGGTGACACCGTCGGCGGCGAGGCCGATGGTGTTGCCGAGCACGCGGGCGTTGCGGCCGGTGTTGATCTCGATGCCGAAGGAGCTGTTGCCGGAAATCACATTGCCGAGAACCCCTGTTCCGCCGATGGTTACATCCGATGCATCGACACCCAGGCCGGTCGTCCCGTTGCGGATGGCCGCGTCGCCGCTTGCGTTCAGGCCGATGTAGTTGCCCTGCACCACGACGTTCGAGGATGATCCGCCAACGACCAGGCCGGTCAGCCGGCTGGAGGCGATCACGTTGCGGAGTCCACCCGCGCCGCCGATGAGCACGTTGGTGGCATTGTTGATGGAGATGCCATACTGCTTGTTGGAAATACCAGCGTTGCCGGAGGAATCCAGGCCCACATAATTGCCCTGCACCACCGTGCCCGAGCCCCCGTTGATGGAGATGCCATTGAGGTTGTTGCCCGCGATCTGGTTGAAGCCGTCGGGTCCGCCGATGACGGTATCGAACGCATCCACGTAGATGCCGCTCGAACCGTTCGTGACGGCAACCGTGCGGGTGAAATCCACCCCGATGTAATTCACCTGCACCCGGGTGTCCCGGGCCAGCCCGCGGACCACCACGCCGTCACTCAGGTTGCCGCTGATGAAATTGCCGCCGAAGAAGATCGGCAGGCCGACCTGCGTTTCGCGTGCGTCCAAGATATCGACTCCGTAATAATTCGGGTGCCGGTTCGCCGCGTTATCCATGCCGATCACATTGGAAAAAAGAATGTTGCCGTAGGCGTTGGTGCCGTTCACGCGCACCCCGGCGCCCGAACCCTGGCTGTTGCCGATGTAGTTGTTCGGACCGATCCGGTTCGTGGAGGCCTGGAATACCTCGATGCCGTTGCCGGAGTTGCCAATCGCCACGAAGCCGGTGCTCATGCCGATGTAGTTGTTCCGGATGTCGTTTTCGCGCGTGTTCGTATCGCGGATGCTGATGCCGGATCCGCCGTTGCCGGCGATGACGTTGGCGAGCGCATAGCTCGTACCTCCAACGAGGTTGCTGTAGGCGCCCCCGGAGATGTCGATGCCCGAATAACGGTTGCTCAAGGATGCCGATCCCGTCGGATCGGTGCCGATCCGATTGCCGGCCACGACGTTGTTGAACGAGCCGCTCCCGCTGATCAACACGCCATAATACTGGTTGCCGGAAATCGTATTGGCTTCGTTGGTGTAGGCGCCGCCGATGGTATTGCGGGAGGCATGGAAGATGTTGACGCCGTAACTGTTGTTCGGAAAGACCTCGCCGTTGGGTCCGCAGCCGATCAGGTTGCCGATCACGCGGTTGCCCTGGGCGTTGGTGCCGGTGATGTAGATGCCGGAGCCGGAGCCGCCGATCACGTTGCGGGCGGAAGAGCTCACCCCGCCGATCACATTGTTCGAGGCGTTAAGGATGTAGATGCCGGTCTGCCCGCCGGCGATCACGGTGTTTCCGGTGTTGACGCCGATCCAGTTTCCCTGGACGACGTTGCTGTAGCACAGGGCCGAACCCGAGGCGCTGATGTACACCTGGTGGAATTCGGAAGCGCCAAAGCGGTTACCTTGACCGGCCGCGGCACCGCCCACCAGGTTGGACATTCCGTTGAGGATGTGAACACCGATGTCGTTGGTAAGCGGTGTCATGCCGTCGGCGGCCAGTCCGATGTAGTTGCCGCGGAGCTGGTTGTTGTAGGCGGTCGGACTGATCAGCAGGAACCCCTCCAGCAGGACGCCTTCCGCGGTGTTGCCGGCGATGATGTTTCGTTCGTTGGCGGTCGTTCCGCCGATGATGTTGCCGGCGCCACCCCAGGAATGGATGCCTTTCCGGTTGGGCACGGCGATGGTGCCGGTAACGTCGGTGCCGATGAAGTTGCCGCGGATGGTGTTGGCCGAGGACATCCAGACGTACCCGCCGTTCGGGGCGAGCAGGATGCCGGCACCGTTGGTGTGGCCGGAGATGACCTGCGGGTAATCCGGATGGCCCTCGATGGTGATCCCGCTGGCATAGTTCAGGCGGATGCCGTTTTCACCGTTCGGGGCCGGCGTGACGCCGTCGGCCTCGACGCCGATGAAATTGCCGCGGATGATCACGGAGCTGTTGGTGAAGATGGAGATGCCGTTGGTGTGGTTGTTGATGATGATGTTCCGGTTGGTCACGTGCGAGCCGCCGATCACGCCGGCGGTGGCGACGATGCCGACCCCGTTGTCGTCAATCACGCATCCATTGACGATCGATTGGCTGCCGATGCCCTGGAAAAAGCCGGTCACCCGCACACCCCGGATGTGGGCGCTGTTGTGCTGGGCGATCAAGCCGGTGCCGAACACGCTGGTCGAGGGCCCCCGGATCACGATCAACGGGGTGTTGGTATACCCCGGTTGCGAATCACCGCGGATCGAGGTCGCATTGGTGATGTTCGGCAGTTGCGCGCCGGTGATGGTGATCACGTGCGGACCCGCGCCGGGGATGTTGAATGCGACCACATTCGGCGGTGCGCTGGACAAGGCGCTGGTGATCGCCCACCGCAATGACCCGCCGCCCGAGTCGTTGGTGTTGATCACGGTATAGGTCGCGGCGTGGACCTGATTCGTGGCAACCAACAGACCCAGACACAAACCCATGGCAACAAACGTAGATTTCATACCGACTCCTTGTTCAACCACGCAACCGCCCCGAACACATCCGGGACGGGCCGGCGCGCATAGGGGTTAACAGTAGGGGCCTCTAGTCCGTTGCGCCATACGCCGTTTGGCGTAGGGGGGTGATCCCGGGAGGCCTGTGTCGGGAATGGCGGGCTGCGGACGATCTAATTGTTTGCCGGACAACGGGATGTGATGTGTTGTGGGCGGCCGGAGGGCCGGTTCAGCGGCTGAGGTGTTCGATGGCGATCAGGCTGGCCGCGCCGCGTTTTTCGACCCCGAGTTTAGCATAGATGTGTTCGAGGTGTTTTTTGACCGTCGCCTCGGCGACGTCGAGGATGGCGGCGACCTCGGCATTGCTTTTGCCCTGGGCGACCCAGAGCAGGGTTTCCGCCTGTTTGGGGGAGAGGCCGAGCGCCTCGAGCGGACGCGGGTCGGCGAAGTTGGGTGGTTGGCGGTACCCGGCGAACCGGGCCAGGCGGGTCTGGATGGCCTGGAGCAGGTCGTCAAAGGCGACCGGTTTGACGAGGTAGTCGTCGGCACCGGTGACCATGCCCAGGCGGATGTCGCTCTTCTCGCCTCGGGCGGTGAGGAAGATGAACGGGATCGGGGCGATCGCGGGATCGGCGCGCAGCGCGGCGAGTACCCCGAAGCCATCCATGCCGGGAAGCTGGATGTCGCACACCACCAGATCGGGGTGGTGTTGGTGGATGATGGCCAAGCCATCTGGTCCGGTCATCGCCTCGTGAACGGTGAACCCCTCCAGACGCAGCAACAGGACCAGGCTGTGGCGCAGGTCGGGTTCGTCCTCGATCAGGACCAACGAGGTCATGATACTTCCGGAGGGGTGGTTGGCAGCGTGACCCGGAAGGTGCTGCCACGGTTCGGTTCGCTGGTCAGGGTCAGGGTGCCGCCCATGCGTTCAGCGCAGCGTCGGGCGATGGCCAGACCGAGGCCGCTGCCGGGCCGGGAGCCCACGTTCGAGGCGCGGAAGAATCCCTCGAACAGGTGGCGTTGGTCGGCCTCGCTAATGCCGATGCCCTGGTCCTCGACCGCGATGGTCAGGGCATTCGCCGTGCGGGACAGGCGGATGACCACTGGCGCATCCGGCGGAGAGTACTTGCAGGCGTTGGACACGAGGTTGCCGAGGATGTGCAGCAGCAGGGCTTCGTCGAGGCGGGTGCGGCCGGAGGATGGCCACCCGGTGTGTTCGATCGCGACGCGGGTGCGGTCGTCCGGGGCGGGGCAAAACTGTTCCAGGTGTTCGGTGATCCAGATCGGCAGGTCCAGTTCCGTGGATTTCAGGTGGTAGTGGCGACCGTCGAGACGCCCGAGCAGCAGGATGTGCTCCATCATGCCGGCCATGCGTCGTACCGCGGTCTGGATCGAGACGAATTGTTTGTCCCGCTCGCCGGGTTCCAGCCGTTCGCCGTGGCGTTGCAGCAAATCGGTCGCGGTCTGAATCACACCCAGCGGGGTACGGAACTCGTGGCTGACCATGCCGACGAAGCTGGTCTTGAGTTGGTTCAGTTGACGTTCGGCATCGAGGGCGGTGCGAAGCTCCTGTTCCGACGTGCGCAGTTCCTCCGTGCGTTCGGCCACGCGGGCCTCGAGGATCTGGTTCAGGTCGCGCAGGGTCTCCTCGGCCTGCTTGAGCTCGGTGATGTCGTGGTGGACCACGACCACTTCGCGGAGGATGCCGTCCGGGGTGATGACCGGGAACACCGTGCCGCCAATCCAGCGCATCGCGGTCGGGTGGTTGCGCACGGGGAACTTCACCGGGGGAACGAAGACGATTTCTCCGGCGAACGCCCGCCGGATATGGTTCAGGGCGCCGGTCTGCTCCAGCACCGGATCCTGCAGCACGTTGAAGGCGTAGGCTTCCTCGTCGCTCAGGCCGAACAGGTTCGACCAGGCGCGGTTGAAGCGGATGGTCTGACCCTCGGGCGAGAAGATCTGGATGCTCAACGGACTCTGCTCGAACAGCAGCCTCCACCGCTCTTCGGTTGTTTTCTGGTCCAAGGGTTCCATGCGATACCCGACAAGACTAGCCGGAATATGCTGCGGCGACTACCGTAAACAGAGCGGGGGTGGAGCAGCCCGGCACTCTCAGGCGACGCCGAAGATCCAGCCTTCGAGCGGATCGCCGGACGTCCAGATTGCTGCATGGCCGGCGAGGGAGCGCAGGGCGTCGGCGGCCAGCACGGCGTCGAATTCGTCTTCCGTGCGATAAGCGGCGCGGTCGATGGATGTGGTACGGGCATACAGGCGCGGGAAGATTTCCACGACGACAAGGTCGGCGCCGTCGATGGGGTCGAACGGCCACACCGCGATGCGCAGGTCGCGCCGTTGCGAAAGCCGGTGCAGCATCCGCATGCCGGCGAGGGAGCCGACCCCGACCGAGGCCGGGCCGACCCCGTTGAACATGCAGGAGGGGCGGGTTGGGCAGGCCCGTTCGGTGCGGCGCAGGCGGCGGTTGCTGAACCAGCGGCCGCGGTGTTTGTGCACGTTGAACAACGGAGCGAGGGGCGAGGGGGGGCGTGCCGCCGCGCCGCCGTAGAGATCGGGCGCGTCCCCGGCCAGGGTATCGATCAAGGCCCAGACGGTTTTCGCGTCGGATGGCGAACCTTCGATGGCCGGGAAGTACGCCTGCGCGTCGTGGAACGGGTAGGCGAACCCGAAGTCGAAGCCGGCGAGCACCGGACCCTGTTCGCGGGCGCGGGTGCCGACGTAGTCCATCACGCCGCAGCGCGTCCACGAGGGCGTGCGCCGGACCAGGCGCGGGGTGGCCCGCCCGGGGCGGCACGACGCGACCTGCAGGCCGGGCAGGCGCGGGCTTTTCGCGCCCGACCAGTCCACGGCGATGAACTCCTGAAAATCCGGCGGCATGGGGTACACTACGCCATGCGTGGCGTGAAGAAACAACACCTCCCGGAAAAAACCTGCGCGGCCTGCGGCCGCCCGTTCGCCTGGCGCAAGAAGTGGGAACGCGTCTGGAACGAGGTCCGCTACTGCAGCGACCGGTGCCGGCGGAAAAAAGTCGGCACGGCCGTCGCTGGAAGGTAGGGTATCCGTAACACGGAGGACGAGCCATGAGTTGGAATCCCGCGTTGCAGCCGGTGTGTCCGGATGAGGGTGCGATCGATGCGATCGAGACGTTGATCATCCCGCGGTCGCGCGACCTCGGCGGGTTCGAGGTGCGGCGGGCCTTGCCCGCCCCGGCGCGGCAGATGGTCGGTCCGTTCATCTTCTTCGACCAGATGGGGCCGGCCGAATTCCTCACCAACCAGGGCATCGACGTGCGGCCGCATCCGCACATCGGCCTCGCCACCGTGACCTACCTGTACCGGGGCGAGTTCCAGCACCGCGATTCGCTGGGCACGAACCAGATTATCTTTCCCGGCGAGGTGAACTGGATGACCGCCGGACGCGGGGTCACGCATTCCGAGCGCACCAGCGCGGCGACGCGGGCCACCCCGCACGGGCTGTACGGCATCCAGACCTGGGTGGTGTTGCCGGAGCACGCCGAGGACGTCGCGCCGGACTTCGAACACCGCGGCAAGGCGGACCTGCCGTTCCTTGATGCCGAGGGCAAGCAGGTGCGGTTGATTGTCGGATCGGCCTACGGGCAGACCTCGCCGGTGAAGACCTTCTCGCGGATGTTCTACCTAGATGCCGTGCTGGCGCCGGGGGCGGTGCTGCCGATGCCGGACGACCACGAGGACCGCGGGGTGTATGTGGTCGAGGGGTCGATCCGGGTGGCCGGACAGGTCTTCGAGCGGCACCGGATGATGGTGTTCCGGCCGGGCGACAAGGTTGCGGTGCAGGCGGGTGCGGAGGGGGCGCGGCTGATGCTGCTCGGCGGCGACACGATGAACGGGCCGCGTTACATCTGGTGGAATTTCGTCGCCTCGTCGAAGGAGAAGATCGACGAGGCGAAGGAGGCGTGGCGGCGCGGTGACTGGCGGAACGGGAAATTCACCCTGCCGCCCGGCGACGACGCCGAGTTCGCCCGTGCACCGGAGGGGTAGGTCGTCACCAGCGTTCGCGGATGATCCGCCATTGGAGGGGGCTGGTGTGCCATTCGCAGTAGACGGCCAGGCCGCCGATGCGCAGGTCCGGGCGGCCGGAGGTCTGGAGCGCTTCGCGGAAGGTGTGGAGGCTGTGGGTGAGGTTTTCAACGCGCAAGTCGCGGAAGGGGCGCAGGTTCGGTTCGTTGACAAACGTCCCGACGCCGAGCAGGACGTCCGGGGCGCGGGAGCCGACCCGGTCCTGGAGCGTCGCGAGATGGGCGAGTTGTTCGTTCGCTGCGGCGGCGAAGGTGTGGCGGCAGGAGATCCCCGTATCGTACAACAGATAGGCGATCTGGTCGATGTCCCGGTAGAGCAGCTCCATTTCCTCCAGGGAGTGTTGACGCTTCCACGGTTGCGCCCGGGTCGCGGTGGTTACCACCACCGAGGAGGTGAACAGGTCGCTGCGCGCGTTCCGCAGGGCGCGGTGGAAGGCGCAGACGCCGGGGCCGTATCCGCGCTGGCGAGCGGGGTCGCGGTTGGCATCCGGATGTGCGGGATGGGTGATGCATTCGAAGTCTACATGGATGCCGTCCACGGGCAGGGTCTCGCACAAGCGGAGGGTGGATGCGACCGCGCGGTCGCGCCAGGACCGACGGTCCACGGCTACGGTTTTTCCAAACACGCCGCCCACCCAGGGGAGCAGGCGCAGCGACGGGGCGTGATCGCGGATGCGGGCCAGGCTGTCCTTCGCCCGTTGCGAAAACGCCCAGTCGGGAAGCGCGCCGTCCGGATCGAAGGGCCCGGAGAACAGGTAGGCATACCGCACGCCCCCGGCGACCATGGCTTGCCCGAAGGCCGCGAGGTGCTGTTCGGTCAGTGGCTCGCCCGACGTGGGGGCGTGGCCGCGGAAAAAGAGGCTCCGGCACCAGGTGGCATGGTTGCGGCCGGGTATCATGCCGTACCTCCTCGCCGCGCCCGCCAGCGGGCCATCCATCCCGGGAGTGGTGCCGCGTCGGGTTTCGTCGTCGGGATCGGGGTGGAGCGTTGGATCCAGGTTTCGGCCGCCTCGATCCACGGCGCGATCCGGCCTTGTTCGCGGGCGATTCGGACCGCATCGGCGATGCGGCGCATGCCGTACGGATTCATGGGTTCGCCGGAGAGTGCGCGAATGGCGGCCGCGAGGTCGGGGATGGGCAGGGCCGGGGGCAGGGACAGGCCCATGGCGGCAAAACAGATGGCGGTGCCGACGCATTTCCGGCAGGCCCCGCAATTGCGGTCGAGGTGCGGTCCCGCCCAGCAGACGCGCAGGTGGTGCATCGCCTCCGGCCATTCCGCCAGCGCGGCGATCTTGTCCGTGCGGCGGTGGGTTGCGCCGTCATACCGGAGGAGGAAACGCTCGCTCGACAACAGCGGATCGGTCAGCGGATTGGAGCCGAAGGGGATGCGCAGTTCCGCGTAGGCGTGGGTGCTGGGGATGCGTCCCTGCCGGTGGCGTGCGCCGAACTGGATCAGGGCGGAGGTCACGCCGAGGCCGTGCGTGTCGCGCCAATCGTCCTCGAGCGCGCGGTAGTTGGTGGCAACGGTGAACAGCGGGATGCCGAGGCTGGATGTCATGTGACCAACCCGGGCGGCCGCCCGCGCGTACACCCCCGGCTGGGTGAGCGGGATATCGAAGCCGTGCACGAACAGGGCCGCGGTGATCGGTGTGGTGCGGTGCGGGAGGCGGGCGTTACGCCAGAGGGTGAAGGCCGAGTCCACCCCGCCGGTGAAGGCGGAGATGGCGCCGGTCGGGAGCGGGGACGCGGACCGTTCTTCATCCGCCATGACATCCACGCGGCGGTAGGTATCGGGTTTCAGGTCGGACCAGGCGGCGATGAATTCATCCAGGTTGCCCAGCAGTCCGGAGGAAACCGTGCCGTGCAGGTGGATCGCCTCGCCCCGGGTCATGCCCTGGTAGATGCCGGCGAGCAGGAAGGCATCGTCCTGCGCGGCGACATGCGGCAGTAGCGCTTCGGGTCCTTCGTACCATACGGTAAACGGCGAAAGGCCGGACCGCTCGATCCGGGCTTCGCGCCGGACGCGGCCATCCACGATCCGGACGGCTTCGGGCCAGATGTGAATGGCGGAATGCAACGCGCGACCTCCAAGACCTGGCGCGACGATCCGACCGAACGCGCCGTGACGCGCACCAGTATGGTGACTTCGCGCAGAGGGTCCAGACCAAACGAAACGCATCTCCCGGAGAGCCTACGGATTCAGAAACGTTGAAAACTACCGATTGAGGGTGTGTGTGCTATGTGCCTAACCGCTTGCCGGTGCGTCGCGCCCCCGTTTTTGGTGTTGAGCCCGTTGAGCCTGGAGAGCGAAGGCTGGTGGACATTGCAGGATTTGAACCTGCGACCCCTGCCATGTGAGGGCAGTGCTCTGACCAACTGAGCTAAATGTCCGCCTAGTGGAAGTGGTAGCATGTACTGCTTCCGCCCCTGGATGTCAAGGATGGGCCGGGGCTTGCGGTTGACCGATTCGTGGCCGAACGTCGTTGACCGGTCTGGTGGGTGGCGGTAGTGTTCGGCGCATTCAGGAGAACGCCATCATGAACCGTCGTTTTATGTCCATTGCCGCTGCCCTGCTGGCCGCCGCCGTCGTGTCAGCCAACGCCCAGCAAACCCGTTCGGCCCCGCCGCCGCAGCAGCAGGTCCAGTTCGCCGGCCCGCGAGCGACCGATATCCAGCCGTATGATAGCGAAGGCAATCCCAATCCGGATGCGTTCGAGTGGTCCGGGTTCGCACTCGGCCTGAAGGTTGGTACCCTCGGTATTGGGGCCGATGCCAGCATCTACCTCTCCGACTGGGTGAGCTTTCGCGGCAATGTCGGCTACCTAGACTTCACTTACAAGGATACGATCGACGACATCGACTTCGATCTCGACCTGAACTTCCAGACGGCGATGTTCCTGCTCGATTTCTATCCGTTCGAAGGGGGGAACTTCCGCATCTCGGCTGGTGTGGCCCTGCTGGACAATGAGCTGGGCATCGACGGCACACCGGAAGGAAACGAGGAGATCGGCGACAACGAATACACGCCGGAGCAAATCGGTACAATCAGCGGGGCGGCGGAATTCGACGAAGTGGCCCCGTATATCGGGATCGGGTATGGCAACGCGGTGCGTCCCGATTACTCATTGACCTTCGTGGTGGACTTCGGCGTCATCTTCCAGACCTATGATGTCAGCATCTCCAGCTCCGGCACGGCGGCCAACGACCCGACGTTCCAGCAGGATCTTGCTCAACTCCAGAAGGACATCGAGGACGAGATCAACCGCCTGAAGATCTACCCGGTGATCAACTTCGGCATCGCCTACCACTTCTAGGTCCGCCGCGCATGGTCATCGGCTGCGTCCAGTTCAAGCTGAGCATCCCCGACGCGAATTCGCTGAAGGACAAGCGCATGGTGCTGCGCAGCCTGAAGGACCGGATGCTGAACAAGATGAACGTGAGCGTGGCCGAGACGGACCACCAGGACGTGTGGAAGTCGTGCGGCCTGACCATCGTGACCGTGGCCGCGGAGAAACACATCGTCGAGTCGCGCATCTCCGAGGTCAGCGACTTCATCCGCAGCAACCCCGCCATCGTCGTGCTCGACATGATGGTGGAGATGATCTGATCGGTCGCGGGTCCGAAACGCGGCGAGGGCCGCGCCTCCATCGCCATCCGCTCACGCCTGCGTCCTGCCGCTCGCGGAGCGGCTACTACACCCCGATCAACCAGGAGTGGGACAAGGCATGGCTCTTGTTCGCCCACCGTCGCGGTTTCGTATCGGCACGGGCTTCTTCCGGCGTATAACGCCGGAACTACAGAAAACCGTCATCCCTCTACGCCGTAGATGGGTTCCCCTCCCGGCTCCGACATTACACGCCGGAGGACCGTTCGGACAGGTCGCTCCACCGGGCGTAGGCGGCCTCGATGTCGGCGGTGAGGGCGGGCAGGCGGTCGGCGGCGGCCTTCACCTCGTCGGCCGGCGACTTGTAGAAGGCCGGGTCGTTGAGCTTCTCCTGCAGCGCGGCGAGTTCCGTCTCCAGCGCCTCGATGCGCGCCGGGAGGGTGTCCAGCTCCTGACGTTCGCGGTTGGTGAGTTTTCTGGACTCGCGCGCGGCGGGTTTCGCGGCGGGGGCGGCGGCGGGGATTGCGGGGTTCGTCGCGGTCGCGGAGGCGGGGGTGGCGCGCTGGTTCAGCCAGTCGTCGTAGCCGCCGACGTATTCGCGGACGACACCGTGCTCCTCGAAGACCAGGGTGCTGGTGACCACGTTGTTCAGGAAGGCGCGGTCGTGGCTGACCAGCAGGATGGTGGCGGGGAATTCGACGAGCAGGTCCTCGAGCAGTTCGAGGGTTTCCATGTCGAGGTCGTTGGTCGGTTCGTCGAGCACGAGCAGGTTGGCCGGGCGGGTGAAGAGCTTGGCGAGCAGGAGCCGGTTGCGCTCGCCGCCGGAGAGGGCGCGCACCGGGGTGCGGGACCGGTCGGGGGCGAACAGGAAATCCTGCAGGTAGCTGAGCACGTGGCGGCGGGCGCCGTTGAGCACGACGTGGGTGTCCTCGCCGCAGACGTTTTCCGCGACCGATTTCGTTTCATCGAGCGCTTCGCGGTGCTGGTCGAAGTAGGCGATCTGGAGCTGGGTGCCGTGTTCGACCGTGCCGGCGTCCGGCGCGAGTTGCTTCAGCAGCAGTTTCAACAGGGTCGATTTGCCGCAGCCGTTCGGGCCGATGATGCCGATCTTGTCGCCGCGCATGATGCGGGTGGACAGGTCGCGGACGACCGGGCGGCTGCCCCAGGCATAGGAGACGCGTTCGGCGGTGATGACCTTGCGGCCGGACAGGGCGGCCTGGTTGATCTCGAGGGTGGCGGTGCCGGAGACCTCGCGGCGGGCGCGGCGTTCCTCGCGCAGTTTCTTCAGGGCGCGCACGCGGCCTTCGTTGCGGGTGCGGCGGGCCTTGATGCCTTGGCGGACCCAGACTTCCTCCTGCGCGAGTTTCTTGTCGAAGAGGGCGTTGGCCTTCTCCTCGGCGAGGGCGGCTTCCTCGCGCAGTTCGAGGTAGCGGTCGTAGGGATGGTTCCAGCTGGTCAGGCGTCCGCGGTCGAGTTCGACGATGCGGGTGGCGAGGCGACGCAGGAAGGCGCGGTCGTGGGTGACGAACAGGATCGCGCCGGGGTAGCGGAGCAGCAGGGTCTCGAGCCATTCGATCGAGGCGAGGTCGAGGTGGTTGGTCGGTTCGTCGAGCAGCAGCACGTCCGGTTCGCTGACCAGGGCGCGGGCGAGCAGGCATCGGCGTTTCTGGCCGCCGGAGAGGGTGTCGTAGACGGCTTCGTGGTCGAGGCCGAGGCGTTCGACGAGCAGGCGTACCCGTTCGTGGCGTTCCCACTCGTCCTCGTGGCGCGGGGCCTCGGCCTCCACCACGTCACGCACGCGGCCGGGCAGCGAGCCGGGAACCTCCTGGGGTAGGAAGCCGACGCGCACGCCGGCCTGGATGATGCGTTCGCCGGTGTCGGGTTTCTCCGCACCGGTCAGGATGCGCATCAGGGTCGACTTGCCTTCGCCGTTGCGGCCGATCAGGCAGACGCGTTCGCGCCGCTCCAGGTGCATCGTCGCGCCGTCGAGCAGTAGCGGTCCGCCGTAGGCGATGGTCACGTTGTTCAATCCGATCAGGGCCATGAGGCGGGCAGGTATAGCATGGATGGTGAGCAAGGGCAGGGGAAAATGATGCGGGGCGGAGGGGCCAACCACGGATAGACACGAATGGACACGGATGACGGGACATCGGAAGCGATGCGCGGGGCGGTGTACGAGGACGGGGATCGCGGCCACGCCGTGCGGCGCATGCCTCTGTTGTTGATCGGGTGCGGTTTCCCCGGTAGGATGCGCCCCCTATGTCCGAGAAAAAGCCCTATACCATCAAGTGTCCGAAGTGCGGTGAGCAGCAGGAGACCCAGCTGTTCGAGTCGATCAACGTGCGCAAGGAGCCCGAGCTGCGCGACCAGTTGATGGCGAACAAGATCAACGAGGTGACCTGTGCGGCCTGCGGGTTCGCCTTCCGGGTGGACAAGCCGCTGTTGTACATCGACCAGGACCATGCGTTGATGATCTACCTGATCCCGGCGTCGGAGGCGCAGTACGACACCGGGGAGGACCAGTTCAACGAGTTCCTGCGCAACATGCTCGGGTTGCTGCCGGTCGATTTCCGTGCGCCGGAGGTGCAGTTGGTGTTCAACCGGGTCGAGCTGGTGGAGCGGATCTTCCTGATCGAGGCCGGGTTGAATCCGCGCATCATCGAGTACATCAAGCACACGATCTACACGCAGAACGGGTCGAAGATCCCGGCCCAGCAGAAGGCGATCCTGTTCAACGCGCAGGACTCCACCGACGAGACCCTGTGCTTCGTGGTGCAGGATGTGGCGACGCGCAAGTTCGAGGCGGTCCTGCAGTACCAGCGCGAGACCTACGACGCGCTCGACGCGATGTTCGCGGACGGGGAGAAGTCGGCGGACCTGATGGAGCTTTTTCCCGGCCCGTACATCAGTGCGCGGCGGTTGTTCCTCGAGGATCCGGACGCGACCGACCGGATGGAGCAGGACGAGCTGTAGCCGGGGCGGGTTCCGGTGGTCGGTTTCCGGCGTGCGCGGGAGGGCCGCGGTCTTCCCTTCCCTTGTCATGCCGTCCGGTTGAGGCAGCTTGACGGCGTGATCACAATGTGATTACATCATCACCATGAAAACGGCGCTGATATCCATTGGCAACTCTCGCGGCATTCGCATACCGAAGCCGCTTATCGAGCAGTGTGGCTTGCATGATGAAGTCGAGCTTGATGTGCGCGACAAGACCATCATCATCCATTCACCAAAAACAACTCGAGCTGGATGGGACAATGCATTTGCTCAAATGGCTCGTTTAAAGGATGACGCACTGATCCAGGCTGAAGCAACGTCTACGCTTTGGGATTCGGAGGAGTGGGAGTGGAGATAAATCGATTTGATGTCTATCTCGTAACGCTTGATCCAGCGCAGGGGCGTGAGATCCGTAAAACGCGTCCATGTACCGTGGTTTCGCCTGACGAAATGAATCGACATATCGGTACCGTGATTATCGCCCCGATGACCACGAAAGGGCGCGGCTATCCATCTCGTATCGAGTGCACATTCCAAGGCAAGCGAGGGCAGGTTGTTCTTGACCAAATCAGAACCGTGGACAAGAGCCGGTTGGTGAAACGCCTTGGCGCGTTATCCACCAGAACAGGCGATCAAATCTCGGATGTTCTTGTAGAGATGTTCACGAAGTAGCGGTGGCCCTGACATAGGGCTGGTGGGGACACGTCGTGCCCCACAGCCCTGATCAACATCGAAATCCGCCTAGGGTGTTTCGGGAGCCGGGGCGAGCGGGGCCAGCGTGGTGGCCGGGGCGGGGCTTCCGCCCTGGGCGCGCTGTTGTTTGCCGACGAATTCCAGGCCGGTCTCGGCGCGGCTGATCCAGCGGCTTTCCGGGTTCGCGGCGATGAAGTCCTCGTAGACGGCGCGGGCGTCGTCGAAACGTCCCATCGATTCCAGCACTCGGGCCTTGCCGA
Organism: uncultured Verrucomicrobiota bacterium; assembly: GCA_937872895.1. Taxonomy (GTDB): domain Bacteria; phylum Verrucomicrobiota; class Kiritimatiellia; order CAIVKH01; family CAIVKH01; genus CALMUP01. The sequence continues at coordinate 113,603 of CALMUP010000023.1, read as the reverse complement.
AGGTGGCGGAGGGGAGCTGGTAGTGGGTGGGGAAGCGGCTGATGAAGGTGTCGTAGGCGGCGAGGGCCTCGGTGTTGTTGCCGACGGCTTCGAGGACCTGGGCGTTGCCGAGCACGGCGACGGCGGCCATCGAATGGCCGGGGTGGTCGGTCTCGAACTGCTGGAAGGTCTGGCGGGCGAGGTCGTACTGGCCCTGGTCGAAGTAGGCGGCGGCGAGGGACAGCTTGGCCATCGGGCCGGCCTTGGTGTCGCCGTAGTTGGCGACGATTTCCTGGAGCTGCGGGGCGGTCTGGGCGTTGGCCAGCATCGACGAGGCGGTCTGCTCGCGGGTGGCCTTGCTGCCTTGCCAGGCGGAATAGCCGACGAAGGCGGCGACGACCATCGCGGCGCCGACGACGATGGCCACCCCGTTCTCCTTCACGAAATCGAGGGCGTTTTCGACGTCCGAATCATCGTCGGCGAGCAGGGTGGGGGCCGGTTTGGCCGGGGTTTCTTCGACGGGGGCTTGTTCTTCGTTTTTCATGGCAAGTGGGGGGGATTTATGGCGGTTGGAGGCGGAAAACGCAAGTGTTATTGGCGGCCGGGTCCGGCCAGCCGGGCGAGGATGGCGGCGGCGGTGTCGGCGGGTTTATGGCCGTCGGTGTCGATCCGGTCGGGAATGGCGTCGTAGAGGGCCTGGCGTTTGGCGAGGAGTTCGGAGATCCGGGCCAGCTTGTCGCCGCCCTGGAGCAGCGGCCGGTTGGTGTCGTGTTCGACGCGTTTCAGGATGGCTTCCGGGGTGGCGTGCAGGCAGAAGACGCGGCCGGTGCGGGCGAAGTCGCGGACGTTGTCGGGATTCAGCACGATGCCGCCGCCGGTGGAGACGACATAACCGGTCTGGCCGGCCAGTTCGACCACGAGGGCGCGTTCGAGGGCGCGGAAGGCGGGTTCGCCGCTGTCGCGGAAGATGTCGGGGATCGAGCGGCCTTCGCGGCGGACGATTTCGTCGTCCATGTCGAGGAAGGTCATGCCGAGGCGTTCGGCGAGGATGCGGCCGGCGCTGCTCTTGCCAGTGCCCATGAAGCCGACGAGGACGAGGTTGGGGTGGTTGCTCATGTCAGGTTCCCGTGATGAAGGCGATGTACCAGTTCCAGAGTTGGTCGCCGCCGAGCACCCAGGAGACGGCGGCGGCGGCGAGGTACGGTCCGTAGGGCAGGCGGCTGCGCCAGCGGTGGCCGCCGACGGCAATCAGGCCGAGGCCGATGATGGTGCCGGCGAGGGAGGACATCAGGATGGTGTAGAGCACGGCGGGGGCGCCGAGCAGCGCGCCGATCGCGCCGAGCAGCTTCACATCGCCCATGCCCATGGCGTCCTTCTTGAATACCCAGCGCCCGACGATGGCGACGGCCCACAACGAGCCCGCTCCGGCGGCGAGGCCGATCATCGAGCGGATCAGCGCGGCGCTCCAGGTTTCCATGCCGTGCAGCGCGGGCACGAGGGCGCTGGCGGCGAGACCGAAGGCCATGCCGCCGATCGACACGCCGTCGGGGATGATCATGTGGTCGAAATCGACAAAGGTCGCGACGATCAGGCCGCCCATCATCGCCCAGAACACCAGGGTCATCGGATCGAGGCCGAACCGGTTCCAGACCGCCACGAACAGGGCGCCGGTGAGCAGTTCGACCAGCGGGTAGCGCGGTGAGATGGCGGTGCGGCAGTGGCGGCATTTCCCGCCGAGCAGCAGGTAGCTCAACACCGGCAGGTTGTCGTACCAGGCGATCGGGGTGCGGCAGGCCGGGCAGAACGAGCGCGGTGCGACGATCGAGAGGTCGAGCGGGCTGCGGTAGATGCAGACGTTCAGGAAGCTGCCGATGCACAGGCCGATCAGCAGCGCGAAGACCGTTCCGAACAGGGCGAGGAATTCCGCGTTCATGCCTTGTACACGGCGGCTTGCAGGGCGGCGCGCATGGCCGCGACGTCCGGCTCGCGGCCGGTCCAGATGGTGAAGGCGCGGGCGCCCTGGTGGAGCAGCATGCCGAGGCCGTTCGCGCATCGGGCGCCGCCGAGGCGGGCCTGTTCCATGAACACGGTTTCGGGGGTCATGTAGATCAGGTCGAAGGCGCGCTGGCCGGCGCGGAAGGCGTCGGGGCCGAGCAGCGGCCGGTCGGTCGGCTTCATGCCGACGGGAGTGCATTGCACGACCACGTCGGCGGCGCGGCAGGCGGCGGCCTGGTCGGCGGGGGTGGCGGCATGCTGCACGGACAGGCCGGGATGGAGCTTGGCGAGTTCGGCGGCGACGGCGTCGCGTTTGGCCTGGTCCACGTCGGCGAGGGCGAGGCGCGCGGCGCCGGCCCCGGCGGCCATCAGCGCGACGGCGCGACCGGCTCCGCCGCACCCGAGCACGAACACCGAGGCGCCGGCGACGCCGTCGCCGAACGCCTCCTCCATCGCCTTCAGGAAGCCGAAGCCGTCGGTGTTGTGGCCGACGAGGTCGCCGTTCGCGGCGAATTCCACCGTGTTCACCGCGCCGAGCAGGCGGGCCGAGGCGTCGAGGTGTTTCAGGCCGCGGAACGCGACCTCCTTCAGCGGGATGGTCAGGTTCACGCCGCCGAAGCCCATCGCCTGCATCGCGGGCAGCACCTCGAGCAGCCGGTCGGGGGCGACGTCGAAGGCGAGGTAGATCGCGTCGAGGCCGAGCGCCCGGATCGATGCGTTGTGCATCACCGGCGACAGGGTGTGGCCGATCGGGTGGCCCAGCACGGCGTACGGTTTGGTGTGTCCGGAAAGGTGTGTCATCGTTTTGTCCAGGGTTTGGAAATCAACCGCGCGCAGTTTTCCAAGGATTGGACCATTAGGGAAGCAGGAAATCGGGTGGCGAAGCGGGTGTCGGGGAAGAGGGGTTTCGGGTGTCAGGCGAGAGGGGTGTCGGGTGTCAGGTTTCAGGTGTCGGAGAAGAGGGGTTTCGGGTGTCGGGTGTCGGGTGTCGGAGAAGAGGGGTTTCAGTCTTCAGGCATATAGGATTTACGGTGCGTTGGTTTGGAGACCGATCTTCCCTGAACACTGAAACCTGACACCTTTATCTTCCCCGACACCCGACACCCGACACCCGACACCCCTCTTCTTCCCTTACCTTCCGCACAGGCCGGGGAAGGCGATGAGCAGGGCGAGCATCAGGAGTTGGAGGGCGATGAAGGGGAGGACGCCGCGGTAGATGTCGGTGGTTTTCAGTTCGGGCGGGGCGACGCCGCGCAGGTAGAAGAGGGCGAAGCCGAAGGGCGGGGTCAGGAAGGAGGTCTGGAGGTTCAGGCCGATCATGATGCCGAACCAGGTGAGGTCGATGCCGAGCAGTTTGGCGGCGGGCACGAGCAGGGGGAGGATGATGAAGGCGATCTCGAAGAAGTCGATGAAGAAGCCGAGCACGAAGATGACCAGGTTCGCGACGATCAGGAAGCCGATCACGCCGCCGGGCAGGTTGGTCAGCATGTCCTCCATGAAGATGTCGCCGTTCAGGCCGCGGAAGACGAGGGAGAAGGCGGCCGAGCCGATCAGCAGCATCATGATCATCGCGGTCAGGCGCAGGGTGCCTTCGGCGGTTTCGCGCACGGCCGTGACGGTCAGCCGCTTGTTCAGCGCGGCGAGCAGCATCGCCCCGACCGAACCGATCGCGCCGGCTTCGGTCGCGGTGGCCACGCCGAGGAAGATGCTGCCGAGCACGAGCAGGATCAGCACCAGCGGCGGCAGCAGCACCTTGAACACCGGGCCCCACATCCGGTGCGACACGGCGAGGTGTTCTTCCTTGGGCAGCGCCGGGGCGAGGTGCGGCTTGAACCAGGCCGCGCCGAGCATCAGCACGGCGTAGAGGCCGGCGAGCAGCAGGCCGGGGATCAGCGCGCCGAGGAACAGGTCGCCGACCGACACGCCGAGCTGGTCGCCGAGCACGACCAGCACGATGCTGGGCGGGATGATCTGGCCGAGCGTGCCCGACGCGGCGATCACGCCCGCGGCCAGCGGCTTGGAGTAGCCGTAGCGCAGCATCACCGGCAGCGAGATCATGCCCATCGCCACCACCGAGGCCCCGACCACGCCGGTGGCCGCGGCGAGCAGCGTGCCGACGAAGACCACCGCGAGGGCGAGGCCGCCGCGCACCGGGCCGAACAGCGCGCCGATCGTTTTCAGCAGGTCCTCGGCCAGCCGCGACTTCTCCAGCATCGTGCCCATGAAGATGAAGAAGGGCACCGAGAGCAGGGTGTAGTTCGACATGAACCCGAAGATGCGTTCGGGCATGGCGAGCAGGAAGTGCCAGTCGAGGATGCCCATCGCGATGGCGATCACTGCGAAGACCAGCGACACGCCGCCGAGCGAGAACGCCACCGGGTAGCCGGTGAAGATCAGCGCCAGCACCACCGCGAACATCAGCGGTCCCATCCACTCGTAGGGCACGGTCATCGCGAGCCGCCTTCGGTGTTTCGCTGAGTTGCGATTGAAGGAGGACGAGTCGCCTCTTCCTTGCTGGATGTTGGAGGTTGGACGTTGGACGTTGCGTATTCCATCCCCATCCCCATTCCCATCCCCATCCCCTTCATCACCCGCCAGCGCTTGATCAATTGCGACACCGCCTGCAGCAGCACCAGGGCGAACGCGATCGGGATCAGGGTCTTGATCGGGTAGCGGGGCAGGCCGCCGGGGTCGGGCGACATTTCGCGGATGGCCCAGGCGTTGCGCACCGGGAACCACGAGGTGATCAGGATGAACACGCAGAACGGAATCAGGAACACCAGCGTGCCGGCCACGTCGATGCGGGCCCGGATGCGCGGCGACCAGCGCTGGTACAGAACGTCGACGCGGACATGTTCATCGCGTTTCAGCGTGTAGGCCCCGCCGAGCAGGAAGATCATGCTGAACAGGTACCACTGGAGTTCGAGGTAGGCGTTCGAGCTGATGTTCAGCTCGGTGAAGCGGCTGATGTAGCGGGCGAGGGCGTTCCATGCGCCGAGCAGGATCACGACGACCACCAGCCACGCGGCGAGGCGGCCGATGCGCTCGTTCAGGCGGTCGATCCAGTTGTCGGCTCCGGGTTTCACGTGGGGCGCAGTGTAGTAGCGCCTCCGCGAGGCGCACAAGCTTGGAAACGGTGGTGCCGGCGCGGCTCGACGGGAGTCTCGCCCTCCCGAAGATGTCCCGGTGTAACTGCGTGGTGCTAGTCTCCTGTCCCGGAAATAGCTATGCACATGGAGGGGCACGCTTCCGCGTGCCCGCAGTCGCGATATACGCCGTGCGGACGCGCGGGAGCGCGTCCCTCCAGATCAGAGCACGGTCACATGGTATGACAACTGTGATCCGGAATTTCCGGGCTAGGCCTGGTGGATGGTGAGTTGCGGGAAGGGGATTTCCCAGCCGTGGTCGCGGCAGGCGGTGACGAGCAGGCGTTGCAGGGCGAAGCGCAGGTCGCGTTCGCGTTCGGCGGCGGGGCCGTGCAGGTCGACGGTGGCGACCAGGTTGAGCGAGGAGGATCCGGCGGCGGCGAAGTCCACGCGCACGGCGGCGATCTGGTCGGCCGGGAGCAGCGCGGCGAGGCCGGTGCGCAGGTGTCCGGTCAGCAGGGCGGGGATGGTGTCGGTCGCTTCGCCGAGGTGGCGGTAGGCGAGGCCGATGGTGGATTCGAGGCGGAAGCCGCGGGAGAGGTTCACCGGGCGGCGGGCGAGGAAGTCGGTGGTGGGGTAGACGGCATGGGCGCCGCCGGGCTGGATGACGGTGACGTGGCCGGGGGTCTGGATGGCGACGCGGCCGGTCACGCCGTCGGGCAGCGACACCCAGTCGCCGGTGCGGCAGGGGAACCAGGCTTCGTCGGTGCCGGGGGCGCGCGAGTGCTGGCCGACCAGGTACTTCACCGGCAGGATGCGGGTGCCGCCGTCGAGCAGCGGGTTCACCAGTTTCGCGGCGAAGCCGAGCGACTCCACGCGGTAGGGCAGGCCCTCCACCACCAGTGCCTCGCCTTCCTTCACCGCGCCGATGTTCAGCATCAGCTTGATGGTCTCGATCTGCTGCGGCAGCGTGTTCACACCGGCCCAGGCCACGCCGATCAGGAAGATCACGATGATGCCGAGCATGAACCAGTCGCCAACCAGGTTGAACACCGCCATCATGGCCAGCAGGCCGCCGAGCACGCTGAACAGGTGGAACAGCAGCGCACTCAGGCGCGAGCTGAAACTCTTTTTTGTCGAGGCGGCGCGGGCGCGGTGGAGCAGGCGTTCGGCCAGCCGGAAGGCGAAGAACACCGCGCAGAAGGCGAGCACGCCGAGCAGCAGGTTCAGGCCGCGGGTCTGGAAGAACCGCCGCGCGTACTTCGTGCTCTGGTCGAGCACCGAGGAACGGGTGGCCAGGCGGCTCTGGAGCTGGAGGTCGAGGGCGGTGAATTCGTTGTTGGCGTCCTCGAGGGTGCGGACCCAGGCGGCGCGGCGGGTGGTCAGGCGGGAGGTCAATTCCGGCGAGGCGGGTTGCTGGAGCAGGCTATCGAGGTTCGCCACGGCTTCGGCGGCGAGGTCGCGGCGTTTGCCCACTTCGTTCAACTGGCCGCGCAGCTCGCCGATCGCGCGCGACTCGGCGGTTGCGCTCTCGATCTCGGCCATGATCGGTTCGAGCAGCTCGTTCACCTTCTCCTGCCAGTCGAACTTCTGCGGCTCGCTCGCGGGGATGAACGGGGCGAGGTCGATGTCCACCGCGAACCGCTCGAACTGGCGGCGCTGGTCATCGAGGTCCTTGCGCAACGCGACGACCTGGGCGCGCAGCTCCTCGCGCGACAGGTCATCCGTGGCGGCGGCCAGGCGGTTCTGCAGCGCGGCGAGTTCCTGTTCCTTCGCGGCCAGCGACCGCTCCAGCGCCTCCAGCGACTGGATGGTGCTCTGGTCCACGGCAATGGGCGTTTCCGACGGGATGGGGTCGGGCGGATTCGCGTCGGCTGGGTGGTGTGTCGCGGCGGAAAGGATAAGGCACAGCAGGCCAGCGCGGAAGAAAATGGTGGTCATGGCGAAAACGTAGCAAACCCATGCCGTTTTACAAGCAACCCTCCGATCGTGCATTGCCACCGTCCGGGGTGCATGTTAGGGTGCGTGTATGGATAAAACCCGGATTCATGTGGGTAAAATCACCGACCGGAAAGACGATGACTACGTTACCGGCACCAAGGCGGAACGGTTGGCCATGGTCTGGGCATTGACCCGGGATACGGCCTCGCTGAACAAGAACTTCGATGTTGAACGAAGATTACAACGACATGTTGCGGTGCTTGGCCGCAGAGAACGTTAAGTTCATGCTGGTGGGAGCCTTTGCCCTCGCGGTCCATGGTTATCCGCGGGCAACCATGGACATGGATGTATGGGTGATGCCATCTCCGGAAAATGCCGAGGCGGTCATCCGGGCCCTGGGACGGTTTGGTGCGCCACTCCACAGCATCAGCAACGCCGACCTTCAACGCGATGACACGCTTTTCCAGATCGGCGTCGCGCCTCGCCGCATTGACATCATCACGGGGGCGACGGGTCTGGTCTTTGAGGAAACCTATGCCCGATCCGAGTCGGTCGATGTGGATGGTTTGACGATCCGCGTCCCTTCGGTGGATGACCTGATCATCAACAAGACGGCGTCCGGACGGTTGAAGGATCTGGCCGACGTCGAGGTTCTCAAGCAACGGAGACCGAAGGGTTGAGCATGGAGCATGGCATAGCATGACGGAAACAGCCCATGCGCGTCCCGCGCTGTACGATCTCACCCCGCCCGAACTGGCGGCGTTGCTGGCCTCGTGGGGCGAGCCCGGGTTCCGGGCGAAGCAGATCTACCGCCACCTGCACGTCAACGTGGTCGGTTCGGTCGAGGAGATGACCGACCTGCCCAAGGCGTTGCGCGAGCGGCTGGTTCGCGATGCGGACCTGTTCACGCTGAAGCATGTCGGCCAGCAGCACGGCGACGACGGCCTGACCCGCAAGGCCTTGTTCCAGATGGCCGACGGGTCACCGGTCGAGTCGGTGCTGATGGTGTACCGCGACCGGGCGACGGTCTGCGTGTCCTCGCAGTCGGGGTGTCCGATGGCCTGCACCTTCTGCGCCACCGGCAAGCTCGGTTTCCTGCACGACCTCACCAGCGGGCAGATCGTCGAGCAGGTGTACTGGGCGGTGCGCGAGTTGCGCACGATCCGCGCCGAGAAGGCGGCGATCGCGGACGACCTGCCCAAGGCGCTCGGCAACGTCGTGTTCATGGGCATGGGCGAGCCGTTCAACAACTACGCGAACTGGTGGGCGGCGGTGGAGCGGCTGCACGATCCGAACGGGTTCAACATGGGCGCGCGCAGTTTTACCGTCTCCACGGTCGGCCTCGTGCCCGGCATCCTCAAGCTCGCCGAGGAGAAGTTGCAGGTCAACCTGGCCATCTCGCTGCATTCGCCCGACGACGACCTGCGCGCCGACATGATGCCGGTGAACAAGCGGTATCCGATCCGAGACCTGATCGACGCGGTGCGCACCTACGTCGAGAAGACCAACCGCCGCGTCTCCTTCGAGTACGTGCTGCTGCAGGAGAAGAACGACCTGCCCGAGCACGCCGAGCGGCTGGCGAAACTGCTGCGCGGCCCGAACCCCCTGTTGTGCCACGTCAACCTGATCCCGTGGAACCCGGTGCCGGGCACACCGCTCAGCCGGTCCGGCCGCCAGCGCGTCAACGCGTTCCAGCAGGTCCTGCTCGACCGCGGGGTGCCCTGCACGGTCCGCGTCGAGCGCGGCGGCGACATCGCCGCGGCCTGCGGGCAGTTGGCCGGTTCGGCCGCCACCTGACCGTGTGGTTCAACCAACCTTGACGGTCGTGTCCACCCTGTGAAAGGGTTGCAGGCATCATGCGAAAATTCCTGCTCAACTTCACCCCGAACGGCATGATTCCCTCGCGGGAGATGAACCCGCATGTGCCGATCACGCCGGACGAAATCCTGCGCGATGTGCGGGACGCCGTCGCGCTGGGTGCGAACATGGTGCATGTGCATGCGCGCGATCCGGAAACCGGACACCCCACCCACCGCAAGGAGGTGTACGGGTCGATCATCCGGTCCATCCGCTCCGCATTTCCCGACCTGGTCATCGGCGTGTCCACCAGCGGGCGCCATTGGCCGGAGTTCGAGAAGCGGGCCGAGGTCCTTAATCTCGAGGGCATCGAGAAGCCCGATATGGCGAGCCTGACCCTGGGCTCGCTGAACTTCAACACCGGGGCCAGCGTCAACAGCCCCGACATGATCCAATCCCTCGCCCGGCGCATGCACGAGCGCGGCATCACGCCGGAGCTGGAGGTGTTCGACGCCGGCATGATCAACTACGCGAAATACCTCGAGCGCAAAGGCATCCTGAAGCCTCCATTCTACTTCAACCTTATCTTGGGGAACATCGCGTGCGCCCAGGCCGATCCGCTCCACCTCGGCGTGATGATCCGGGATCTTCCGTCCGGATCGCTGTGGTCGGCGGGCGGCGTGGGACGGGCGCAACTCCCGATGAATGTGATGGCCCTGGCCTCCGGCGGCGGGGTGCGCATCGGCCTGGAGGACAACCTGTGGATCGATGACGCGCGGTCGCAGCCGGCCTCCAACCGCGAGCTGCTCGTGCGCATCCTTGAAATCGCCTCGCGCATGGGTCTGGCCCCCTGCACGCATCGGGAGGCCCGTGCGCTGCTGGGGTTGCCGTCGTGACGAGCCGGCGCCCAACGTCCGTTGTGCGGTTCCCGGTTTCCTTGGCAAGGTACAAGGTTTTCCGGGAGGATGTGCAGGCCGGGGATGCCGCGGCTCCAGGCGAAGCACCTTCCGGTTTCGAGTTCGCCTACATCGGCGAGGAGCGGACGGATGAGCTGTTGTGCCTGCCGGGCCGCGCCACCAGCGCCGAGGATCTTCGCGCGCGATTCCTTTGCCGCAATATCTGCCTGGCGGCCTTGAAGAACCGCCGCGTTGTCGCCTTCTCGTGGGCCTCGTTCGGGCTCTTCCAGTTTGAAACCTACTGTTTCCCCCTGCTGGAGAGCGAGGCGTACCTGTTCGACGCCTACACCCTTCCGGAATACCGGGGGCTGGGTCTCGCCGGCAGGATTCGCCGCCGTCTCCACCGGGACCTCGCGGCAAAGGGCCGCACACGATGCTACAGCGTCACGCTGAACGACAACCAATCCGCCTTGCGCTTCAAGGATAAAATGAACGGACGCGAGGTGGACCGGGGGTTCACCCTGCGCGTGCTGGGTCGCTGGACCGTTGGCTCGCGCGCCCGTCCGGAACGTTTGCGTGCGGTACCGGAGCGGTCGGCATGACGACGTGCTGGCCGATGGTAAACGCCCTGGCGCGCGGAGTTGTTTCCCGTCATCCGCTGCCGCCCGGCAGGCTGATCGCCCTCGATGCGGAGGAGAGGAAGAACCAGCGCCTGTTGCTGGAGCTGGCGGCGCGGCATGGTCCGGTGTTCAAGGCGGTGGCGTGGGGTCAGTTGTGGGTGTGCGTGGTCGGACTCGACCGGTGTACGCGGTTCATCCACGAGCACAAGGGGCGGATCCGCCCGGCGACCATCGACGTGACCCGCCTGTATCCGGAGGGCTTTCTGCGCCAGATGCGCGGCGAGGCGCACCGGCGCTCACGCAAGGCCCTGGTGCTTGCGTTGCGGGACGAGGCGGTTGCGCAGCAAACCGATGCCCTGGCCGGCATCGCCGCGACGCGGCTGGCCGGTTATGCGCGGCGTTTTCCTGCGGGATCGGCTCTGTCGGTGGAGGCGTTGATCGCCACCCTGAGCGAGATCGCGAGCGTGCAGTTGATCCGCGTGTTCTTCGGTGAGCCGGACGGCTCGCCCTTGGCCGAGCGTCTGCTTGCGGGGTTCCGCGCGTTGGGGCCGCACGGGCTCGTGTGGAACCAGGGACCGCGCCAGGAGGCCGCGTTCCATGCGCTCCGGACGATGATCCGCGACGACCTGCGCGAGCGGCCTGCGGCCGTTGGCGGGGTGGTGCGGCGCCTGCATGCGGCGGGGGCGCTGGACGAGGCGATGCTCGGCCATGCGATCATGATGGTCGAGATGGGCCGGTACGACATGAAGGGTTTCTACCGCTGGCTGCTCCGGTATGCGGGGCAGCACCCGGCAACCATCGACCGCATCGCCGACGAGCCGGATGCCGAACCGGCCGCGGGCAATTCACGGGCCCGCGCCTTCGTACTCGAGACCTTCCGCATGGACCAGAGCGAGCGGTTGATCCGGAGGGCGGAGCAGGATCTCGTGTTTGACGGGTTCATCATTCCCCGGCATGCCATGATTCGGCTGTGCCTGTGGGAGTCGCACAAGAGCGAGGTGTACTTTCCCGAGCCCTTCGTGTTCAATCCCGAGCGTTTCCGCGACGGCGATCTTCCGGCGGACCGGTTCGCGCCGTTCGGCCTGGATGAGCATTACTGTCCGCTGGCTGACGTGGCGATCCGGTTGGGGGTGCTGCTGGTGCGCGAGGTGGCGCGCCGGTACCGGATCGAATCCGTGGGTGATGGCGCGCCGATTCGCGGGGCGTACGGCTGGGAGCCCGCGCCGACCTTCACCGTGCGCTTGTATCCGAGGGAGGAGCCCGCATGATCGACGAGAACCTGTATGCCTTGTTTGCCGCAGTGGCGCGCGTCCGGCCGGATGCGGTGGCGGTGGTGGTCGACGAGGGCCATGTGTGCCGGTACGGGGCGTTGGCGGAACGCGCCGCGCAGGTGGCGGCGTTTCTGGCAGCGCACGGGGTGCGGGCGGAGGAGCCGGTCGGGGTGATGATGGCGCGCACGCCGGACATGATCGCGGTGTTGCTGGGCATCCTGAAGCACGGTGCGGCGTATGTGCCGGTCGATCCGGATGATCCGCCGGCGCGCCAGCGGGTGATCCTCGATCAGTCGGGCTGCCGCCTGGTGATCGCGCACCGTGCCCGGATCGCCACGTTGAACCCGGAGGCATCCGGTGGTGATGCGTGGGCGGCGAAACACCTCGTTGATGTCGATCACATCCCGCATGCCGCGGTCGATCCGTATGCCGGGGTGGCCTCCGGCGGCGATCGCCTGGCCTACATCCTGTTCACGTCGGGCAGTACCGGGCGGCCGAAAGGGGTGGGGATCGAGCACCGCAGCGTGGTGAACCTGTTGCAGGCCAGTCGCAGCCTGTTCGGATTCCAGCCGGACGATTGTTACCTCGCGGTCTCGACGATCGGGTTTGATATCTCGGTCGTGGAGATCTTCCTGCCGCTGGTGTCCGGGGGGCGGTTGTTGTTGCGGGGTCGGACCGACTTGCTGGATCCGGCGCGGCTCGCCGCGGAGATCGGCCGGTATGGCGTGACCTGCATGCAGACCGGCCCGTCGATGTGGTCGGTGTTGCTGGCCCGGGTCCCGGACTTTCCGCGCTTGCGTGTGCTGGTCAGCACGGCGGAGGCGATCTCGGTGCCGCTGGCCCGTGTGCTGGCGGGTCGGGCCGATCAGGTGTGGAACCTGTACGGGCCGACCGAGACGACGATCTGGTCCACCGGCTACCGGATCACCGCCGAAGGGCTCGCCCACGATGCGGCGTCGGCGATATCGGTGCCGATCGGTCAGCCGCTCCTCAACACCGAGGTGTTGATCCTTGATGCGGAGGGCCGGCGCGTGCCCGAGGGTGTGGAGGGTGAGTTGTACCTGGGCGGGCTCGGGGTGGCGCGCGGGTATCACGGCGACGAGGCGCTGACGCGCGAGCGGTTCGTGGTGTTCGACGGGGTGCGGGTGTACCGCACGGGCGACACGGTGTCGTGGTCGCGCGAAGGGTTGTTGTTGTACCACGGGCGGAACGACGACCAGATGAAGATCCGCGGTGTGCGCATCGATCCGGCCGAGATCGAGTCGGTGCTGGTGGAGCACCCCGCGGTGGCGCAGGCGTCGGCAACCTGGTACGCGACGCCGGAGGGCATGCGCTCGATCGTCGTGGCCATCGTGCCGAAAGGCGGCGGGGCCCCGGATTCGGCCGCATTGCACACCTGGTTGCAGGAGCGGTTGCCCGACCCGATGTTGCCCTCGCGGTATGTGTTCCTTGCCGTCCTGCCGTTGTCGCCCAGCGGCAAAGTGGATCGCGGGGCGATTCGGGCCATGCCGGCCGAGGTTGTGCCGGCGGTGGGCGGGATGTCGTTCACGCCGACCGAGCGGTCGTTGGCAGAGGTCTGGACGCGGATCTTGCCGGTGGATCGACTCCGGCCGGACAGCCACTTCTTCACGGCGGGCGGTGATTCGCTGGCCGCGGTGCGAATGCTGGCTCTGGTGGAATCGGTCTTCGGCGTGATCCTTCCGGTGCAGGAGGTGTTTCGGTATCCGGTGCTGGCTGATTTCGCCGCGGAGCTTGATCGGCGCAGCGAGCGGAAGGCGGGGGGTGGTTGGCGCGGGCGCATCGCGGCCTGGTGGACGCGTCGTCGCGGACCGGAACCGCCCGCCGCGTCCGGGATGATCGCGCCGCTTGCCGGTGCGGTGCCGGTGGCGGAGACGCACGTACCGGTTACCGATCCGGCGATGATCCTCCCGCGGCAGCACGACTTCGTGGATACCTGGGTCGGGCACCGGTGGCGCGACGATGGTCTGGTGGTGACCCTGCACGCCGGCGGGGCATCGCCCGGATTGTTCTGGTGCCTGCAGGGTTACCGCGAGTTCACGCAACTGGCGGGTCATCTCGGGGCGGACATCCCGGTGCACGGGATGCGCTCGGGGTACCTGATCATCACCTACGACGACGCAACGCACATCGAGACCCTGGCCCGCCGGTACGCCGCCGAGATCAACGCCATCCAGCCGGAAGGTCCGCTTGTGCTCGGCGGCAATTGCCAGGGCGGGATGATCATGCGTGCCGTCGCGGATGTCCTGCAGGCGGAGGGGCGGGAGATCGGGTTATTGATCCTGATGGAGCTGCGGGATTTCCGTCCGTATGCGGGACGGGTTGCGCTGGTCTTCGGCCGGGAGAGCCACCTCAACCCGTACACCGTGCCCGGGGTGGATCCCGATACGGACTTTCGTGCAGCCTATCCCGGAGGGTACGAGGTCGGTTTGATCGACGGCGCGCACGGCCAGTTCTTCGAGTCGCCCAACATCGAAAGCCTCGGCGCGATGATCCGGCGCATGGTCACCGGCGTTTCCGGGCATGCCGGGCGGTTGCGGGTGCGCAACCCGCTGGTTTGACGCATCCCCGCGGGCGGGTCGGTGCTGGTCGATCAAGGATCGACGCGGAGCATCGAATTGGTGACGCCATCGACCTCCAGGGTATCCGGATTTGCGGGGTCGAGTATCCATCGGCCGTCCACGACCAGCTTGTATGCGTAGTCCCCTGGCTTCAACGGGATGGTGCCGCGCCACGTGTCGTCTGAAACCGGGGTAAGTCGCAGGGCCTGGGTGTTCCACCCGTTGAAGGTGCCGGCCACCGATGCGCTGCGGATGGCGTTGGTTACAAGTTCAAAGGTGATTTCCTTGAATGTGTCGGGTCGGGAGACCGGCCTGTCCGGTCGTTGGTCCGGTGTGCGTTCCGTGGCGACGAAGGACGAGTCGGTGTAGCCGGCGTTGCCGTCCTTGGTTTCGTTGTCATTGAGCGGATCCAGGATCCAATCGCCGTCCACGACGAACTTGTATTTGTACTCGAGCGGAAAGACCTCGACCTCGGTGTACCACCATCCGTCATCCTCCCGTTTCCGCATCGGGTGGGTTTCGCTGTTCCACTCGCTGAAGAACCCGGCCACGGAAACCTGGCTGGCCTGGGGGGCATCGAGATCGAAGTACACCATGATGCGGTTGGTGGGCATGCGTTGTTCGGGGGTGGTCAGTGCCGCCAGCGTTTCCGCCAGCCCGGTCATTTGCCGGTCGACGGCATAATGCCATGCCGTGAACCCGAGCGCCCGCTTGGCCGGATTCGCGCCTCGCTGAAGCAGGGTATGGACGAGGGCGGTGTGTCCGCGGCGCAGCGCGACCATCAGGATGGTCTGTCCGGTGTAATCGGCGGTGTTGATGTCGACACCGTGATCAAGCAGCAGGTTGACCACGTCCTCCCGGCCGCGCCAGGCGGCGGTTAGCACGACCGGCCACTTTTCCGGATGGGCACGAACCGACGGATCGACGCCGTGCGCGAGCAGGCACTCCATGTTCTTCGTGCTCGTTTGCTCCAGCGCAAAATCAAAGATTCCGTGGCCACGCTGGGTGAATCCGGTTGCGGAGGCACCCGCCGCAAAAAGCAGGTCCAGGGTTTGGCAGTTTGCTGCGTAGGCGGCCAGCATGACCGGGGTCTGGCCGTCGGGCAGGGAGGTGTTCGGATCCGCGCCGGCCTTGAGAAGCGGGCGGACAAGGCTGAGGCCGCGAGCATCGATGGCCAGCATCAGGGGGGAGTACCCCGCGTTATTTGTGCGATTCACATCGGACCCTCGCTGGATGAGCAGGCGGGCTAGTTCGCCGTGCTTCATGCTGATGGCCCGGGCCAGCGGTGTATAACCTTCGGAGTCCTGCGCATCCCGGTCCGTGTGATCAGCCAGCCAGGCCACGGAATTGGTTGCCTGCATGCGCACGGCATGGTGAAGGAGGGTTTGTTGTAGATCGTCACGGACGGCGAAGTCCGCGCCGGACTCGAGGAGCAGGTTGAGAACGTCATGGCGTCCAAACGTGACTGCCGTCATCAGGGGCGACCGGCCCTCGTTATCCGCCATCCCGAGGAATCCGGGTTGGGCCAGCAGTGCGCGCAGGGCATCGAGCCGGGCCAGTCGCACGGCCAGCCATACGGGGGTGCGTCCATCGCGGTCCGGCAAGCCCTGGTCGGCCTGGTTGTCGAGCAGCAGGGTGACGACGTTGCTGTGGTTCCCGATGGCGGCATAATGCAGCGGGGTCAACCCCTGCGGGTCCCGGGCATGGACGTCGGCTCCCTGGGCCATCAGCCAGGCCGCGGTGTCGTACTGTCCGGCTTTGGCGGCACATGCGAGCGGCGTCATACCTCCGGGGTCGGGCTGGTTGACTGAAATGCCTGCGGCGAGCATCCGGGCGAGGATCGGGTTGTGGCCGAACATGGCGGCCAGGGATAACGTTGACCGGCCCCGTCCGATGCCCGTGTCCATCGCCGCTCCGTGATCCAGCAGGAGGGTTGCGGTGTCATTATCGCCGGTCATGAGGGCGAGGTGCAGCGGGGTTGGCATCCGGTGGTCTGCCCGGTCGTCGGGATCGGCTCCCAGTCCGATCAACCGTTCGATGGTGTCGCGATCACCGAACAGGGCGGCCAGTTGCAGGACTCCGAGTCCGCCCAACGAATAGCCGGCAGCCAAGGCTTCGCGGCCTGCCTCGATCGACTCGGTGAGGTTGGTCGATCGGATGGTTGTAAACAGGCGGTTGCTTTGGATATCCGGCGCGAGTCCAACGACGGCGAGGATATCCCGTCGCGCCGGATCGCCCGGTTCATCGGCGAAAACAGAATGGACCGGAGCGGTGAGCATCGCCACGAGAGTGGCTCCGAGGACGAGGCGGGCGTGCCGTGTCGGCGGGCGGGTTGTGGCGGGTCTAATGCGTCGGTTCATGGCCGGAATAGGTTTTCCAGAGGTTTCGGCAGGGTTCGCAAAGCCGGTTTTCGCTGCGATCCTGCTCCTGCAGATTATGGACATACGAACGCATGCAGTACGGGGTGGTGCACATCGGCAGGCCGGCGTTGGCAAAGGCACCCCAGACGGCGGCTTGCAGCATACGGTTGATCAAGCGTGGACGGTAGTCGGGCTCGTTCCAGTAGGCGCCGAAGTAGCGTGCATTCGACATGCAGGCGAAGGGTGGTTGAGGGGAGCAGAACACGAAATTGGCGTTTCCGCTGAAAATGTCTCCGGCGGCGATGATCAGGATCTGCTCGCCGGGTTCGGGCGTGAAGGCCCGTTTGGTGTCGGCGATGAGGCGGTCGGCGTCGTATTGCATCCGGGAGTCGTATCCGGCCAGGGTGGACCGGAATGCGACGAGGGTGTTGCTGGTGGTGATGCCGCCGAGTTCCAGGTACCGGTCGATCAGCGTCTCCATCTGCGCACGTGTCGGTTTCGTGGCGGATGTCGGCTCAAAATCGAGGCCGAGCAGGGCTTGTTGCGCAAGGGTCAGGCGGTAGACCAGGCGGCGGTAATAGGTGTCCAGCCACTTCGCGCCGGGGTCGCGTTCCGGTATTCCCTGATCGATCCCGGGTTCCTTGATGGATACCGGAATCTTGAGGAGCTTGTTCAGGCGGCTTCCGAATTCCCGGAGGATAAAGCCGTCGTGCTCTCCTGCGGGAACCAGCACGATGCGCGGTCCATTCGTGGATGCGTCGAACGCGTTCCAGGCGTTGTTGGCTTCCAGGTTGTCGCGCAGCGATGGATCGATGGCATCGATGCGCGCCAGGTGCGTTTCCGTCTCGGCGACGTTGAGCACGTCCATGGCCATGCGTCGTGCTTCGTCCGGTTGTCCGATGCTGTCCAGCAGTTCGGCCAGGGTGACGCGCGCCTCGAGGTTGCTGGATTCGACGGTCAGGACGGTCCGCAGCAAGGCGATGGCCTCGGGTTTTCTTCCAGCGGAAAGGTATTGCCCGATCAGGAGGTGGAGCTTGTCGATGTTGCGGCGGATGGAGACGGTATTGCCTGAAATGATCGTCGCCACGTCCTGTTCGAGCCGGGCATCCACGATTCCGGAAACATCCTCCGCCGCGACGGTGTTTCCCTGGTTCTCCATGACCGGGTGTTGGCTTCCGGCATCCGGCATGATGCAGGCGGACAGGGCCGCGACCAGCAGCGTCAGGTGTCGTGTGCGGGCGTGCATGGACGCAGTGTAGGGGGGCGTGCGGATGGTATCAATGACGGATGTCGCGTGGATGCACCTGGTCGTCGTGGTGATGCTCGGCGGGAGGTCGGGTTCCCTCCGGCTTCAACTGCCGGAATCGTGCATGGCTGCAGCGTAAAGGCGTGCCGTGCAATGCGGTGCGGGTGAATGGGTTCGGTTGGCTGCTTCGGTTTGCCTTCCTCCATGGTTGCATCCCATCTTCCGTTCGTTATAAGAGAACCTGCGCCCATGACCGACCCGAACATTCCATTCGTCCACCTGCATGTCCACAGCGACTTCAGTCTGCTGGATGGCGCGAACCACCTGGACAAGGCGGTGGCGCGGGCGGTGGAGCTGGGCATGCCGGCGATGGCGTTGACCGACCACGGGGTGATGTACGGGGCGATCGACTTCTACAAGAAGGCGAAGAAGGCGGGGCTGAAGCCGATCATCGGCTGCGAGGCCTACATGTCGCACGGGCGCATGTTCGAGAAGAAGGTCGAGGAGGGGACCGGTTCGCAGACCAACCACCAGGTCCTGCTCGCCGCGACCAACGAGGGGTACCAGAACCTGATCCGCCTGGTCTCCGAGGGCTGGCTCAATGGTTTCTACTACAAGCCGCGCATCGACATGGAGCTGTTGTCGCAGCATGCCAGGGGGTTGATCGCGACCTCGTCGTGCCTGAAGGGGAAGATCCCCGAGGCGATCGTGCGCGGGAACATGAAGCTGGCGATGGAGCTGGCGGGGGCGTACAGCGACCTGTTCGGGCCGGACAATTTCTACCTCGAGTTGCAGAACCACGGGCTGGAGGAGCAGCAGGCGGCCAACCGCGGGCTGGTCGAGTTGGCGCGCAAGACCGGGTTGCCGCTGATCGTCTCCAATGACGTGCACTACCTGAAGAAGGAGCATGCCGAGGCGCACGACGTGATGTTGTGCATGCAGATGGGCACGGTGATGAGCGATCCGAACCGGCTGCGGTACGGGTCGGAGGAGTTCTACCTGAAGTCGGGCGCGGAGATGCTCGCGTTGTTCCGCGAGTTCCCGGAGGCGCTGGCCAACACGGTGGCGATCGCCGAGCGGTGCAACGTCGAGTTCAAGCTGGGCAAGGACCTGCATTTCCCGACCTACGAGGTGCCCGAGGGCTACACCCAGAAGCAGTACCTGATCAAGCTGGGCAAGGAGGGGTTGAAGGTCCGCTACGGGGTGGAGAACCTCGACGCGCCGCGCAACGACGAGGAGCGGCGCATCGCCGACCGCTTCTACTACGAGCTGGGCATCATCGAGAAGACCGGGTTCATCAACTACTTCCTGGTGGTGTGGGACTTCATCAAGTTCGCGCACGACAGCGGCATTCCGGTCGGGCCGGGCCGCGGGTCCGGCGCGGGCAGCATCGTCGCCTATGCGTTGTTCATCACCGGCATCGATCCGTTGCGGTACAACCTGTTCTTCGAGCGGTTCCTCAATCCCGAGCGCGTGTCGGCGCCGGACTTCGACATCGACTTCTGCCAGATCCGGCGCGGCGAGGTCATCGAGTACGTGAAGCGGAAGTACGGGCGCGACAACGTCGCCCAGATCATCACCTTCGGCACGCTGGGCACGAAGACGGTCATCCGCGACCTCGCCCGCGTGCTCGAGATCCCGCTGTCCGAGGCCGACAAGCTGGCCAAGATGGTGCCGGAGGATCCGGAGATGACCCTCGAGAAGGCGATGAAGGAGAGCCCGGAGTTCCGCCAGGCCTGCGCGACCGATCCGAATGCGATGCGCATCATGAAGTACGCGCCGGTGCTCGAGGGGCTGGCCCGCAATCCGGGCACCCACGCGGCCGGCGTGGTGATCGGCGAGAAGCCGCTGATCGAGATCGTCCCGCTCACCCGCGACAAGGACAAGGAGCCGGTGACGCAGTACGAGATGACGCCGCTCGGCGACATCGGCCTGCTCAAGATGGACTTCCTCGGGTTGAAGACGCTGACGGTGATCGTCGAGGCGGTGCGGCACGTGAAGCGGAACTTCGGGGTCGAGCTCGACATGGATACCATCCCGATGGATGACCAGCCGACCTTCGACCTGCTCAACCGTGGCGACACGGTCGGGGTGTTCCA
The DNA here is from genome assembly GCA_937872895.1 of uncultured Verrucomicrobiota bacterium. GTDB lineage: Bacteria > Verrucomicrobiota > Kiritimatiellia > CAIVKH01 > CAIVKH01 > CALMUP01. Next base: position 93,734 of record CALMUP010000023.1, on the reverse strand, counting down.
GGTGGAAAGCAAGGGCATGCGCGACCTGCTGCGCAAGTTCATCCTGACCAAGTTCGAGGACCTGATCGCCATGATCGCGCTGTACCGGCCGGGCCCGATGAACATGCTCGACGACTTCATCAAGCGCCGCCACGGGCAGGTCAAGATCGAGTACGACCATCCGCTGCTCAAGGACACGCTCGAGGAGACCTTCGGGGTCATGGTGTACCAGGAGCAGGTCATGGCCGCGACCAACGTGCTCGCCGGGTTCTCGCTCGGCCAAGGCGACATGATGCGCCGCGTGATGGGCAAGAAGGACGCGAAGGAGATGGCCAACCAGCGGGCCAAGTTCGTCGAGGGGTGCGCCACCGCCAACCAGATCCCCAAGGACAAGGCCGGGGCGATCTTTGATAACATCGAGCGCTTCGCCGGCTACGGGTTCAACAAGTCGCACAGCGCGGCCTACGCGATCGTGTCGTGGCAGACCGCGTACCTGAAGGCGCATTACCCGACCGAGTTCATGGCGGCCTCGCTCTCCTTCGAAATCGGCAATTCCGACCGGATGAAGCTGTTCATCGCGGAGTGCCAGTTGCTCGGGATCCAGTTGCTGCCACCGAGCGTCAACGAGAGCGGGGTGCTGTTCACGCCGGTAAAGAACGCGATCCGTTTCGGCATGTCCGGCATCAAGAACGTCGGCGAGGCGGCGACCCGGGCCATCGTCGAGGAGCGCGAGAAGGGCGGTCCGTTCAAGGGGCTGTCCGATTTCTGCAACCGCATCGACGGGCAGGCGGCGAACAAGAAGACGCTGGAGAGCCTGGTGCGCAGCGGGGCGTTTGATTTCACCGGCATGCCGCGCAGCCGGCTGTTCGCGGGCATCGAGGGCGCGGTGGGGCGGGCGGCGGCGCTGCAGCGCGACCGGGCGGTCGGGCAGTTCTCGCTGTTCGGCGATGCGGTGGCGGCGGGGCCGGGGGGCGGTGTGGTCGACGACCTGCCCGCGGCCGAGCCGTGGCCGCAGAGCGTCGAGCTCGCCGCCGAGAAGGAGCTGCTCGGGTTCTACGTGTCGGGGCATCCGCTGGCCGCGCACCAGTGGACGCTGGACCGGTATGCGCTGGCCGGGACCGAGCAGTTGCGCGAGCTGACCGAGAAGACGCGCACCCGGATCGGCGGGCTGGTCACCCAGTTCGCGAAGAAATTCACCAAGACCAAGCAGGAGCCGATGGGCGTGTTCGTGCTCGAGCAGCTCGACGGGGTGGTCGAGGTCGTGGTTTTTCCGGCCGCGTTCAGCGAGTTCGGCGTGTACCTGCGCGAGGAGGCGCCGGTGCTGGTGTGCGGCGAGGCGATCAACGAGGACGGCGGGCTCAAGATGTACGCCTCGGAGATCTACCCGTTGACCGAGGTGCACCGGCATTTCTGCCGCAAGTTCCACATCCACATCAGCGCGGCACGGGCCGACGAGCAGGTGTTGCGCGAGATCAAGGGCGTGTTGCGTTCGTATCCGGGCGACACTCCGGTGGGGTTGTGCGTCGAACAGCCCGGCGGCGAAAAGATCTTCATCGAGGCGGATCACAGCTTCAAGGTCACGGCCAAGGAGCAGGTGGTCCGGGCGGTGGAGAAGATCCTCGGGGAAAACACGGTCTTCCTCGCCATCAATCCCGCGCCGTGCCTGCGGCCGCCGCGTCCGTTCGGCGGGCCGCGCCGTGCCGCTCAATCGTGATTGGCAAACCGCGGCGTCCCGACCTATACTGGGTGCGTGACGTCCGATTCAAAAGCCACGGACGCGCCGGGGGGAAGTCTGGCGTGGCCGATCCGCGAGCATCCCGTACGCGACGGCGTGTTTACCGCCCTGTTCGTCTTCGTCTCGTCCTGCATTCCGCTCGCCTACCTCGGTCAATCCGCAGGGAATGCGCTCCACGCCGAGATCGAGGTGTCCATGCGCGAATCGGCGGAATCCGCCGCGTTGCTGGTTGATGGCGACCTCCACCGCATGCTGGTCTCGGCGGATCAGGAAAACGAAGCGGTCTTTCAGAGCGAGGCGGCCAAGTTGCGCCGGTTCCTGGCCAAGAACCCGCGCCTCCTCGGGGTCAGCAGTTTTGTCGAGGCCGAGGGAAAAAGCTTCCGCTTCATCTTCGATGTCCAGTCGTCGGAGCGGACGATCAGTGGGCCCGGAGCGTCCGGAAGGCGGATCATGGAGGAGGTCAGCGGGCCGGACCCGGCGTTGGTGCGGGCGTTGCGCGGCGGTGTCAGCGCGGTGGGCGCGAACATCGAATCCCGCGATGGCCGTTTGGTGCGGGTGGCCTATGCGCCTTTCCGTGATCGCGATGGCCGGGTCGCGGGCGTTGTGGGGGTGACGATGCGCATGGAGGAATTCCTGCAGCGCATGGCTTCGCTTCACCGGGCCGGCTGGGTCGGTTACGGGTTGGCCGCCCTGTTGGCCATGGCGTTGGGTGTCGGGGTCTGGGCGCTGAGTCGCCGGAACCGTCTGGCCCGGCGCGACGTGTGGCAGGCGCTCGAGGCACGCAACCTGGCCGAGTCGCGCTACCAGCAACTGTTTGACCAGGTGCCGATCGGCGTGGTCAATTTCGATCGCGACCTGCGGATCACCCATTTCAACCGCCAGTTCACCGAGCTGGTGCATGCTCCGGGCAGCGCGATGCTCGGTTTCGACATGAACCGTCTGGCCGACACGCGCTTTGCACCGGCGTTGCGCCGCGCCTTGACCGGCGAGAACGCCACCTATCTGGGGGCCTACCACGACGACGAGACGATGCGCGATGCCTGGATCGAGGTGCTGGCCGGTCCGCTGCGCGATGCGACGGGCGCGGTAATCGGCGGCGTGGCGAGCTTCGAGGATATCACCGTGCGACACCGCGCGGAAGTCATGTCCCAGACCGAGAAGGAATTGCTGGCGATGATCAGCCGCAGCGAACCGCTGGCCTCCGTGCTGCACCGCCTGGTGCTGGACATGGAGAAGCTGATGCCGGGGGCCTTGTGCTCGATCCTCTTCGTCGATGAGGAGGGCAAGCATCTCCTTCGCGGCATCGCCCCGAACCTGCCCGAGGAATACACCGCCCTGATCGACGGGTTGGCGGTGGGTTCGGGGGTCGGATCCTGCGGAACGGCCGTGGCGGAGAACCGCATGGTCATTGTGGCGGACATCCACACGGATCCCTTGTGGGAACAGTTCCGGGAGGTGGCCACCCGCTTCAACCTCCGCTCGTGCTGGTCGAAGCCGATCCACACCCGCCACGGTGGCATCCTCGGCACCTTCGCGATCTACCACAACCATGTTTTCCGTCCGACGGTGGAGGAGGTCGCCCTGCTCGAGCGGGCGGGCTACATCGCCGGCATCGCCATCGAGCGTTCGCGGCACAGCGAGGAGCTGGCGCGCGAGCGGAACCTGCTCCGAACGCTGATCGAGAACCTGTCCGATGTGATTTTCATCAAGGACAAGCGCCACCAGTATTTGGCGGCGAATGCGGCGGCCGCGCGCTACCTCGGTGTGGGCGGGGAGGGGGCCCTGCTCGGGCGCACCGATTTCGACCTGTTCCCTTCGGCCACGGCGGCGGTCAGCCACCACATCGAGCAACGGGTGCTGGCGGGATCGACGGACATCAACCAGGAGTCGACCATCGTCAATGAGGCCGGCGAAACAACGATCCTTTCGTTCAGCCGCATGCCGCTCAAGAACGAGTTCGGCGAGACGATCGGCCTCGTGGTCATCGGCCGCAACGTGACCGACCAGCACCACATCGAGGCGGAACGCATCAAGGCGCAGAAACTCGAGTCGCTCGGCTTGCTGGCTGGTGGCATCGCCCATGATTTCAACAACATCCTGACCTCGATCCTCGGCAACATCACGATGATCCGCCAGTCGCGCGACGGGGTCCTGCCGGAGAATGTGGAGCTTATCACCGAGGCGGAGCAGGCGGTGATCCGCGCCCGCGAGTTGACCCAGCAACTGTTGACCTTCGCCAAGGGCGGCTTGCCGGTGAAGCGGCCGGCCGATGTTGGGCGCGTGGTGTCCGATGCCGCCCGTTTCGCCGTGCGCGGATCAGCCTCCCGCCTGGAGCTGGACATACCGCCCGCGTTGTGGATCGCCGACATCGACAGCGGCCAGATCAGCCAGGTCGTGCAGAACCTTGTCCTGAATGCCGACCAGGCCATGCCCAACGGCGGCGTGATCGAGATCACCGCACAGAACCTGGAGTTGAAGCAGGGCAACCGGTTCTCGCTACCCTCCGGCACCTACGTGTCGGTTTCGGTCAAGGACCACGGCGTGGGGATCCCGGAACGCAACATCGGCAAGATCTTCGATCCGTATTTCAGCACGAAGTCCACCGGCAACGGACTGGGCCTGACCACCAGCTTCTCGATCATCAAGAAGCACGGAGGCAACCTCGTCGTGCAGTCGGTGGTGGACAAGGGCGCCGAGTTCACCTTCCTGCTGCCCGGCCTGCCCGGCCAGAAACTGGTGGAGACGGAGGTGGATGGGCCGCGGGCCAGCGCGCGCGATGCGCGGATCCTGGTGATGGATGACGAGGAGGCGATCCTGAAGATCACCGCCCGCATTCTCGAGCGCGCAGGTTTCCAGGTGCGGGTGGCCCGCCATGGCATGGAGGCCCTGAACCTGTACCAGCAGGCTTTTGAGCATGGCACACCCTTTGACCTGGTCATCCTCGACCTGACCATCCCGGGCGGGATGGGGGGCAAAGAGACGTTCGAGAACCTCCAGCAGCTCGACCCGAAGGTCAAGGCCATCGTGTCCAGCGGCTACTCGATGGATGAAATCATGGCCCGCCACGAGATGTTCGGCTTCATCGGTGTGGTCACCAAGCCATACCACCGCGACGACCTGATCGCCGCGATCAATCAGGCCCTGGGCGAAGTATCGCCGGCGTAACGCACGGATCACGCCCCGGTGCACGGGCGTGTGGTCGCTCGACAAGGCCTCCCGGGATACGTAGGGTTGACGCCATGGAATCTTCCTCGTCCCGGCCTTCCGGACCGGTTGTCTGTGTGTCCCTCGCATCCGCCCTGCAGGTTACGTTTGTGGGCACCTCGGTGCGGCTGGGTGGCGTGAACCGCGCGGCGCGCCGGCTGGTGTCGCAGGGCGGCAAGGCCAACAACTGTGCGCGGGTCCTGCGCGGCCTCGGTATCGAGGCGGTGCTGGCGGGCTTCAGTGGCGGATCGACCGGTGCCGAGGCGGATGCCTTCCTGCGCGGATGCGGGGTCGAGGTCGATGTGGTGCCGGTTGCGGAACCGACGCGGATGTGTGTGACGGTAGTGGATGCCGGCGCGGGTTGCCACACCGAGCTGGTGGAGGAGGCGGCCTGGCCCGGCGACGCCCCGCTGGCCGCGTTGCTGGAGCGGGTGGCAGCGCGTTTGGACCGGGCCTCGGCGCTGATCCTGGCCGGGGCCCTGCCGCCGGCCGCACCGCCCGATGCCTATGCGCGTTTCCTGCGCCTCGCGGCGGAAGCCGGGGTACCGGCATTTGTGGATACCAGCGGCGAGGCCTTGCGCCGCGTCTGCGCCGAGCGTCCGTTGTTCGTGAAGCTCAACCGCCACGAGCAGCGGCTGACCGGGCCGGAGAACCCCGGCGCTTTTGCCGCGACGATCCAGGCGGCGGGGGTTCCGTGGTTGCTGGTTACCGACGGATCACGCGCGGCGACGTTGTATGGAGCGGACGGAGCTTTCACCTTCACGCCGCCGGTCATCACGGAAGTCAGCGCCCTCGGCAGCGGCGATGCCACCACGGCGGGTGTCGTGGCCGCCTGGTTGCGCGGAGCGCCGATGGAGCGGGCGGTGCCGTTCGGGCTCGCCTGCGGTGCGGCCAATGCGCGCACCCTGATCCCGGGCGAGCTAGACTGGACGGGGCTCGATCGCCCGGGTTGGTGATACCACGCCGCGGTGTGCGCCACGACGGGATCAGGCCAGCTTGCCGCCGACGATCCGGTTCACCACGGCACCATCGGCCTTGCCTTTCACCTTCGGCATCAGCGCGGCCATGACCTTGCCCATCTCCTTCTTCGTGGTGGCGCCGGTGGCGGCGATGGCCTCGACGACGAAGGCCTCGATCTCGGCCTCGGAGAGTTGGGCGGGTTGGTAGGCGCGCAGGATGGCCATCTCGGCCTCCTCGCGGGCGGCGAGGTCCTCGCGGCCGGCCGCGCGGAACTGCGCGAGGGCATCGACGCGCTGCTTGATCTGCTTCGCGATCACCGCGACCACCGCGTCATCGGTCATGTCCTTGCCGGCATTCACCGTCGCGTCCTTGATCTGCGCGTGCAGCGAACGCAGCGTGGTCAGGCGGTCCTTTTCACCCGCCTTCATCGCGGTCTTGATGTCGTTCATCAACGTCTCGGCAATCGTGGTCATGGTCAGGGTCTCCGTGGAATACGTGGATCACCAGCATACGCGAAGGCGCGGAATTGTCCAAGGATTGGAACGCGGCCGGGCCTTGGTGTCCAGCGCCTGGAAGGGTTGAAGGGGTTGCCGGTGCCGCACAGGCTCTTTCATGGTACGCCTTCCACTACCGGGGAACGAGATTGAAACAGGCGAACAATGTTTCGCCTTTCCGGCGGTGGAATTCGCATTGTCCGGGTGGGCCTTTTGTGGTGTGTTCGGATCGTGCGCGTGGACCGACCAGGCTCCGGTAATCTCCTGTGGATGTGATGCAACAGTAGGCGCCGGACCACGCGGGACCGGTGCCGTGGACGGGATGGACGGGTATGCAGCTTCCAGGATTTCGTCCCCGCCTGTGGTCCAGCCTGCGCGGCTACCACGGAGGGGTGTTCGCGTCGGACCTGACCGCCGGGTTGACGGTCGGGATCGTGGCGCTACCGCTGGCCATGGCTTTCGCCATCGCCTCGGGGGTGCCGCCCCAGGCGGGCATCATCACCGCGGTCATCGCGGGGTTCATCATCTCCGCGTTCGGCGGCACCCGGGTTTGCATCGGCGGTCCGACCGGCGCGTTCATCGTGATCCTGTACGGCATCCACGCGACCTACGGGGCGGCCAGCCTCGCGGTGTGCACGGTGATGGCCGGGGCAATCCTGTTCATCATGGGCGCGGCGCGCATGGGGTCGATGATCAAGTTCATCCCGTATCCGGTGACGATGGGTTTCACCTCGGGCATCGCGGTGCTGATCCTCGGCACGCAGGTGAAGGATTTCCTCGGCTTGACGGTGGAGCATGTCCCGGCGGAATTCGTCGAAAAAATGGCCGTGCTCGGCGCGCACCTCGGAACGATCCGTCCCGCGACGTTCGCGCTGGCCGCGGGATCGCTCGCGCTGATCCTGGCGTGGCCGGCCGCGTGGCAGCGCCGCGTGCCCGGCTCGATCGTCGCACTGGTCCTCGGCACGCTCGTCGCCGCGTTGTTCCACCTGCCGGTGGAGACGATCGGTTCGGCCTTCGGCGGGATCCCGCAGGGGCTGCCACCGTTTGCGCCGCCGGAGGTGGACTGGGCGCACCTGCGCGAGCTGGTGCGGCCGGCCACGACCATCGCCCTGCTCGCCGCGATCGAGTCGTTGTTGTGCGCGGTGGTGGCGGACGGCATGACCGACGACCGCCACGACTCGAACCAGGAGCTGATGGCCCAGGGCGTGGCCAACATGGTGGTGCCGTTCTTCGGCGGCATCGCCGCGACCTCGGCCATCGCCCGCACCGCCACCAACATCAAGTGCGGTGCCCGCACCCCGGTCGCCGGCATCGTCCATGCCGCCACCCTGCTGGTGGTATTGCTGGCGGCGGCCCCGCTGGCCGCCTTCATCCCGCTGGCCACCTTGAGCGCGGTGCTGGTCAACGTCGGCCTCAACATGGGCGAGTGGCACAACTTCCGTCGTCTCGCCCGCTGGCCGCGCAGCGACGCGGTGGTGTTCCTTACCGCGTTCGGGCTGACGGTGATCGTCGACCTCACCGTCGCGGTCGAGGTCGGCATGGTGCTCGCCGCGCTGCTCTTCATCAAGCGCGTCTCCGAGACGACGCAGATCACCCAGGTCGACGAGTCGAACGACACCGAGGGGGCGCAGCATTCGCTGGTCGGCCGGGTCATCCCGCCCGGGGTCATGGTCTACCGGATCTTCGGTTCGTTCTTCTTCGGCGCGGCCGACAAGCTGGAGACGGCGCTCAAGCAGGCGAAATCCGAGCCCGAGGTGCTGATCCTCAGCATGCGCAAGGTGCTGGCCATGGACGCCACCGGCCTGAACGCGCTCGAGGACATCCACGACAAGCTGCGGGCGCGGGGCCGCCACCTCGTGCTCAGCGGCCCGCACGCCCAGCCGCTGTTCGCGATGCAGAAGGCGGGGTTCATCGACCGGATCGGCACGGAAAACCTCTGTGGCAACCTCGAGGAGGCGCTCGAGCGGGCAACCGTCCTGGTGAATGCGAAACGTGCGGCGCCCGGTGCCTGAACAAAAACGGACGGATCCGGTCTATCCCGGCATGAAAACCTTCCTGGCTTGTGGTATGATGGTATTGACGATGGCGGGTCCGATGGCCCGCGCGGAGGAACCCATGGAGAACAAGCAACAACCGGCCGCGGTCGAGGTCGCCACCTTCGGCGCCGGCTGCTTCTGGTGCGTCGAGGCGGTGTTCGAGCGGTTGCCCGGCGTGACGTCGGTCATTTCCGGCTACACCGGCGGGCACACCGAGGCGCCGACCTACGAGGCGATCTGCCGCGGCGACACCGGACATGCCGAGGTGGTCCGTATCGAATTTGATCCGTCGGTCATCCGTTACGAGCGGTTGCTCGAGACCTTGTGGGAGGCGCACGACCCGACCACGCTGAACCGCCAGGGTGCCGATGTCGGCACGCAGTATCGCTCGGCGATCTTCTACCACAGCGACGCGCAGCGGGAGGCGGCCGAGGCCTCCAAGGCCGCCGCGGCGGGGCGGTTCACCCGGCCCATCGTCACCGAGATCACCGCGGCCGGCGTGTTTTACCCGGCGGAGGCGTATCACCAGGACTACTACCGGAGGAATCCCGACGCCCCGTACTCGCGTCACGTCATCCGCGACAAGCTGGCCAAGCTCGACGCCAAGTAACGTCATCAGGGCCACGGCCCGTGGCGCCTGTGAATCCGGCGAAATCCGCTTCCTCCGTTGACAGTCCACGCGGCGTCATGCCAAGGTGTTGCGTCATAACCAACCAACCCTGGGTGACGCTTGATTCGTATTCTTTTCGCGGTGATGCTCCTCGCCGGCCTGACCGGGTGTGTGCAGGTCGAACAGGACCTCGTACTCAACCCTGATGGTTCCGGCACCTTGAAGGTCGTCTACGGCGTCAAGGAGCAGGACCTGCAGCGGATGCGTCAACTGGCCGCGCAGATGGCCGCCATCGATCCGTCGCTCGCGCCGAAGGATGTCGACTGGCTCACCGCCTTCGACGAGGAGGTCATCCGCACCGAGTGGGCCAAGGTCGCGCAGGAGGGGGTTGCCCTTCGTTCGGTCGCGACCAGCCAGGAGGGCGGCTGGCGTTTCATGACCGCCGACATCTCCTTCGTCAACCTCCAGCGCCTCTTCGAGTGCGGCATGATCAAGGACTGCCATATCGCGCTGACCCGCGGGCCGGGCGGGCAGTACGGCTACCAGCAGTCGGTGGATGTCGGCCGCAGCCTCAAGTCGTTGCCGGCCGGGATGGACATGGCCACGCTGCAGCCGATGCTCGGGATGATGCTCAAGGAGTTCAAGGCCGAGTTCCGCATCTCGGTGCCCGGTGACATCCTGCGCACCAATGCCGACCGTACCGAGGGGCGGCAGGCGGTGTGGTCGATGCACGGCGGCCAGGCCGACCTGGCCAAGCGGCTGCAGGAACTTGACCTGCGCCTCATGTTCGACGGGAAAAACCTGCGGATCGCCGACGCGCAGTCGCTGTAGGCGCACGCCGGAACGGGACTTGCATGGCTGCCGCCAACCAACCCGAATACGAGAGCGTCACCGAGCTGAAGTGGATGGCGGAGAACCTGCCCTTCCCCGCGATCGAACTGCCCGAGTTCAAGAAGGCCTCGTTCCAGCCGGTGCAGGTCCGGCAGGAACGCCGGTACGTCTCGTTCGATTCGAGCATGCAGGCGATCGGACGTTTCCTGGTCGAGCGCGGTTCGGTCGAACTGCTCAACTCCACGCAGGTCATCGATCTCTTCACCGAGATCCACTGGAACGCCTGGCACATCCGCCGCCTCGCCGCGAAGAAGTTCAAGGGCGAGGCCGACGGCCGCGCCGCGCTGGTCGAGGCCCGCAAACGCTTCTCCCATATCGAGGCCGCCGAGGAGGAGCTGTTCATCGCCAACCGCCGCCTCGTGGTCAACTGCGTCAAGCCGTTCTTCTGGATCGGCCAGGTGTGGCTGTCCGACTTCCTCCAGGAGGGCTCCAAGGCCCTGTCCAACGCGGTGCGCAAGTTCGATTTCACCCGCGGCACGCCGTTCTTCTCCTACGCCCAGAAGTCGATCCAGAACCGGTTGCGCAACTTCTTCCGCGATCACGTGCGCAGCGGCAGCTTCGGCATCAAGCCGAGCCGCGAGATGACGCTGGTGAAGAACATCGTCGATACCTGGCGGCGCGACTACGGCGAGGAGCCGGGCGATGACGTCGTCGCCAAGATCGCCGACCTCCCGATCGAGCGGATCGCCAAGATCCGTTCCTTCGTGCGCCAGTGGGAGAAGATCCCCGCCCCGCCGGTCTCGCTCGACATCCTGATCAACGAGGACGGCACCAGCCTCTACGAGGTCATCGAGGACACTTCCGCCGCCGACTCCTCCAGCGGTGCCGAGCACGCCGAGATCTGGGCGGCCATCGAGCAACTTCCCGAACGCGCCCGCTACATCATGAAACTCCGTTTCATCGAGGGCCGCACCCTCGAGGAGACCGGCGAAATGCTCGGCCTCACCCGCGCCCGCATCAAGCAGATCCAGGACTCCGCGCTCAAGAAGGTCCGCTCCCTGCTTGGCTCCAAGCCGGGCGGCTTCCAGTAGGCCGGGGCGGCAAGCCTCCCGCCGCGCTCGACACGGCGGCGGGGATTTCCTAGAATCCGGATTGCGCGAACGGGAGTTTCCACGATGATCAAAAGTATCCTGGTTGGCACGGATGGCTCCGTCCACGGCGAGCAGGCGGTGCGCTATGGCCTGCACCTCGCCCGCCGCCTCGACGGGCACCTCGTCCTCCTGCACGTCCTCGACAGCCGCATGCTCGAGGGGCCGATGCTGGCCAGCGTGGCCGGCATGCTCGGGGCCGAGCCGTTCAGCGACGCCCTCAACCAGTTCCGCGCCATCATGCAGCAGAAGGGTGAAGCCGTGCTCGCCGCGGCCCGGGCCACCTGTGCGGCGGGCGGGCTGGACGCGGTCGAGACGCGGCTGGTCTGGGGCCATCCCGCGCGAACCCTCCTGCGCGAGGAGACCCCGGCCGAACTGCTCGTGCTCGGCCAGGACGGCGAACACGACGAGGCCAGCGGCGACTGGACCGGCTCGACCATCGACCGGGTGGTGCGCCACGCCGTCCGCCCCTGCCTGGTCGTACCCGCGACCTTTGCGCCGATCGACCGGATCATGGTCGCCTACGACGGCAGCCCCCATGCCGGCCGCGCGCTGCACGAGGCCATCGAGCTGGCCATGGGCCTGATGGTGCCGCTGTTCATCTGCACCGTGGTCGAGCACGGCGACCACGCCCGCGCGATGGACCACGCCGACCTGGCCATGCGCCTCGCCCGCGCCCACGAGTGCGCGGCCGCGTTCATGATCGTCGAGGGCCGCACCGACGAGATCCTGCTCGAGAAGGCGCGTGAATTGCAGTGTGGCCTGCTCGTCGCCGGGGCGCACGGCCACGGCCGCATCCGCGAGATGATCATCGGCAGCACCGCCAACCGCCTGCTCCACTCCGCCACCCTCCCGTTGCTGCTGGTGCGGTAGGCGCGACGCGCGTGACCGCCGCGATCCCCGGCCGTCGCCCAGAACTCGCGCTTTTCCTTTTCGCCCGGGCGGGGTAGGGTAGCGGTCCGATGGATGCCGTATCACTGACGACCGGTTTTGCCGCGGGCGTGTTCCTTGCCACCGCCGCGCTGCTCCTCGCTTTCCGCGCCTTGCGCCGGCAGGCCGACGAGGCCCAGGCCCGCCGCCTCGAGGACCGCGAACAGGAGATCGCGCGGCTGCGCGGCGAGGAGGCCCGGCTCGAGGGCGAATGCACCCGGCTGGCCGCCGAGCTCGAGGCCCAGCGCGCGACCCTCGGCCACGAGCGCGAGGCCGCCCGTGAAAAACTCCAGTTGCTCGACGAGGCCAAGCGCCAGTTGCAGGCCCAGTTCGAGCACGCGGCGAGCCGGATCATCGAGGAGAAAAGCGCCCGCCTCACCGGCCAGAGCGTCGAACGGCTCCAGGAAATCCTCTCCCCGCTGCGCGAACAACTCGGCGATTTCCGCAAGAAGGTCGAGGATGTGTACGACAAGGAGGGGCGCGAGCGCACCACCCTGCTCGCCGAGATCAAGCAGCTCAAGGAGCTCAACAACCGGATCAGCCGCGAGGCCACCGACCTCACCCAGGCGCTCAAGGGCGAAAGCAAGATGCGCGGCAACTGGGGGGAGATGATCCTCGAGCGCGTGCTCGAGCAATCCGGCCTGGTCAACGGCCGCGAATACGACACCCAGGTCCACCTGCACGAACGCCACGGCGGGGTGCGCGCCCGGTATCCGGACGTGGTGGTCCGGCTGCCCGAGGGCCGCGATGTCGTCATCGATGCCAAGGTCACCCTCAACGCCTACGAGCGGTACGTCAACGCGGCCGATGCCGAGGCGCGGGCGGCCGCCTTGCGCGAACACCTCGCCGCGGTGCGCCAGCACATCCGCGGGCTCAGTGCGCGCCAGTACCAGGACCTCGAGGGCATCCGACCGATGGAGCTGGTCCTGATGTGCGTGCCCAACGAATCGGCCTTCATCGCCGCGGTGTCCGAGGACGCCGCCCTGCACGACGAGGCCATGCGCGAGCAGGTGGTGCTGGTCGGTCCCACCACGCTGCTGCTCACGCTGCGGATCATCGCCTCGATGTGGCGCACCGAATACCAGAACCGGAATGCCATCGAGATCGCCGAACGCGGCCGCCTGCTCCTCGACAAGTTCTCCGGATTCGTCGAGGACCTCGACGCAGTCGGGGGCGCGCTCGACACCGCCGCGGAAAAATACCAGTCCGCGCGCGCCCGGCTCTCCACCGGCCGCGGCAACCTCGTGGAACAGGCCAACAAGCTGGTCGAACTGGGCGTCAAGGCCCGCAAGAAACTGACGGAAGAGACATCATGAACCTTCGCGCCCTTGCTGTTGCCGTTTTGCTGCTCGTTGCCGGTGGCGTTGCCGCGCCGGACGCCCTCGCCCAACCCGACTTCAACCAACCGCCGGTATCGGCACGGTCACGCATCGTCTTCGCCGATTTCGGCCAGGTGTTCACGAACTACTACAAGACCCGGCTGGCCAATGACCAGCTTCTCGAGCTGGCCGAAGGCATCAACCGCGAACGGGCCCGCATGCAGGTCGAGTTCGACACCTTGCAGAAGCAGTTGCGCGATCTGCGCGACCAGGCCATGGCGGCGGACCTGGCCGAACCCGAGCGCGACAAGTTGCGCCGCGAAGCCGACCAGCGCCTGGTGGACATGCGGCGTGTCGAGGACCGTATGCGTCAATTCAGCCAGGCGCAGGAAAAACGGTGGGAGGAGCAGAACCGCCGCATCCGCAGCAGCCTGATCGACGACGTGCGCAACCGCATTTCCGCCTACGGCAAGGCCCGCGGATTCCTCGCCATCATCGACAAGGCGCAGGTCGACGACAAGGGTGTACCCGCCGTGCTCTACCAGGATGACTCGGTCGATGTGACCCAGGAACTGATCCAGAACCTGAACAAGTAACGACATGGGGGAAACCGGCACCGAACCCGGCGCTCCGGGACGTCAACGCGTGGCGAACTTCGCCGCCTCCGCCGCCTTTGCCACCGCCTCCTTCCTGGCCTATCGCTTCTCGCCGCACACCGCCGGTTTGCGCGCCTTCACGAACGAGTTCGCAGGCCTCTCCGGTCAGGATTTCCTGACCGGCATCTATGCCGGCTACGTCGCGTCCCTGCTGGTCTTCTACCTGGCTGAGCAGGCGCCCGGTGTCGCGAAGTCCGTCGCCGCCATGCGCGGGCTGTTCCGCCTGGCCGCGCAGTTGTCCGGCGGTTCCCGCGCCCCGCTGCCCCGCGACGAACGGCTCGGTCTGCTCGCGATGCTGCTCAAGGGGTTCTTCGCCCCGCTGATGCTGCTCTCGTTGTTCGAGTTCTCCAGCAACATGGCCAGGAATGCCGGCTACCTGCTCGCGTTCGCTTCCGACCTGCCCGATCATTTTCTCCCGTTGTTCAATGCCTATGGCTTCTGGTTCCTGTTCCAGTTGATCCTGTTTCTCGACGTGTTCTTCTACACGACCGGTTACCTGGTCGAGCACCCCTCGTTGAAGAACGGCATCCGATCGGTGGATCCAACCCTGCTGGGGTGGGTGGTCGTGCTGGCCTGTTATCCGCCGTTCAACCAGGTGTCGGCCCGGTTGCTGGGCGGCAGTGTCGCGGACTTTCCCCAGTTTGCCTCGCCGGTCGTGCACCTCGCGGTGAATGGCGTGATGCTGGGGTTGATGGCGCTGTTCACCTCGGCCTCGGTTGCGCTGAACCTCAAGGCCAGCAACCTGACCCACCGCGGGATCGTGGACCGCGGACCGTACCGGTTCGTGCGCCATCCCGCCTACGTCGCAAAAAACCTCGCCTGGTGGCTGGGCTCGTTGCCGGCGCTGGGGCTGGCCTGGGAACGGTCATTCGCCGCCTTCGTGTTTGCCGTCAGCAGCATCGCGGCGTGGAACTGCCTGTATGTGATGCGGGCGCTGACCGAAGAGGCGCATTTGCGGTCGGTCGACGGCGACTACGAGGCGTATTGCCGCCGGGTCCGCTGGCGGTTCATACCCGGTGTGATCTAAGTGCCCGCGTCCGGATTGCCAGGCGGGTGCCCGTGCGGTGTGCCGACTCGCCGACGGCCGTCCCGGCGTGGCGTTGCCAGAAGTCTGGATCTGCCCGTATAGTGAATCCGCGATGAAGGTGTTGCTCAAGCGACTGTTGCTCGCCCTGCTGGTCCCGGTGGGCCTGCTGCTGTTGATCGAATCCGGGTTGCGTGTGGCCGGGTGGGGGGTCTCCCCGCGCCTGTACCCGGTTGCATCGTGGGACGGTGTGCAGCTCGCCACCCAGAACCCGCACTACACCCGCCCGTTCTTCGGCGCACCGTTGGAGCGGGACCCGTGGCCGGCGGCATTCCCGGTGCCGAAGCCGGCTGATGAATTCCGCGTGTTCCTGCTCGGTGAATCGGCCGCCCAGGGCGATCCGATTCCGGAATACGGCATGGCCCGTATCCTCGAGGTGCTGCTGCAGGAGCGCATGCCGGACCGCCGCGTCCGCGTCGTCAACGCCGCGATCACCGCCATCAATGCCCACGTCATCCGTGGCATCGCCGCCGAGGTCGCCCGCCTCGAACCCGATGCCGTGGTCATCTACATGGGCAATAACGAGGTGGTCGGACCCTTCGGTCCCGGCACCATGTTCACGGCGGTGGCCGAACATCCGGCGCTGATCCGTCTGGCCATCGCGGCGCGAAGCACCTACCTCGGTCAATGGCTGGCCGATCTGGCCGGGCGGATGCGGAACCGGCCGCGGGTGTGGCAGGGCATGGAGATGTTCCTCGACCGCCGGATCGAGGCGGATGATCCGCGGCTCTCCACCATGCGAGCAGTATTCCGGCAAAACCTCGACGCCATCCTCGTGCCGTTCACCGACCGCGCCATCCCGGTCATCCTCAGCACCGTCGCGGTGAACCTGCGCGACTGCTCGCCGCTCGGGGCGGCGACGTCGGACCATCCATCCGTGCGCGCCTTCCTCGCCGCCCAACAGGCCGAGTACGCCGGCGACATCCCGGCGGCGCGGTCGCTGTACCGCGAGGCGATGGAGCGCGATCCACTGCGCTTTCGCGCCGATGCCGCGATCAACGCCGCGATTCGCGATGCGGCCTCCCGTCATCCGGTTCGCCTCGTCGACAGCGAAGCGGTTATCGCCGCCGCGTCCACGAATGAACTCCCCGGGGAAGCCCAGTTCTATGACCATGTGCACCTCACCTTCGAGGCTCAGGACCTGCTCGCCCGCGCGTTTGCCGACGCGCTGACCGGTTCGAAGGCCAGCCTCGCCCGCGACGCGGTCGCCGAGCGTCTCGCCTGGAGCGCCTTCAGCGAACGCGAAGCCCTGTACGAGATGTTCGCCCGGCGGTTGCGTCCGCCGTTTGCCGGACAGATCGACCGCCACGAGGTGGAGCAACGCTGGGTCGATCGCCTCCTTGCCTCCGAGCTGGCGTTGCGGTTGGCCTCCCCGGATGCCGAGGCGCGGGTGCTGGAAGCCGCCCTTGCTGCGCGAGGCGACCGTGATGCCGAGCTGTGGAGGCTGCGGGCGAAACACGATCTGGCCGACCAGCGACCGGATCGCGCGGCGGAAGCCTTCGCCCGCGCGGCCGCGTTGTGGCCGCACATGACTGATGTGCGCCTCGACCAGGCCGCCGCGCTGGCCGCGACCGGCCGCGAGGAAGAGGCGTTTGCCATGATCCGCAACGATGCGCGCTGGGCCGCCTGGCGCGACGACGCGATCTGGGCCAGCTTCGCCGCCCGGCTTCTCGCCGCGGGGCAGCCCGCCTACGCGCAACCGATGTTCCACCGCGCCTGGTTGATCAATCCGGAGAATCCGGAGGTGCTCGTCAACCTCGGGGCCAGTCGGGCGATCGCGGGTGAAAAGCGCGAGGCGGTTTCCATGCTGCGCCGCGCCGTGGAGCGCAAGCCGGAGGACGCGGTGGCGTGGGCCAACCTCGGCCGCGCACTGTTCGAGGCCGGCGACACTGCGGAAGGCCTCGCCGCCCTCGAGAAGGCCTCGTCCCTGGATCCCGATAACGCACTGACCCTGTCCTCGCTCGGCGTCGCCTATCTTCGGGAGCGCAAACTCGCCGAGGCGCGGCGTTGCCTTGAACGGGCGTTGGAAATCCAGCCGCTCGATGTCGCGACACTCAACGACGCCATCGCCGTGGCGCGCGCCGGGCAACGGATAGCCGATGCCGCCGCCTTGCAGGAGCGGGTCGCCCGGTTGTCACCGACCGATGCCACGGCACAACACCTCGCCGGTCAATGGTGGATGAAGAACGACCAACCCGTGCGCGCAGTTCCCTTTCTGCGGCGGGCGGTTGAGCTCGCGCCGGATTACCCGGCATGGCGGCGCAACCTCGCATGGTTGCTCGCCACGCATCCGGACGACGCGGTGCGCGATCCGGCGCGCGCGCAGCAACTCGCCGCATCGCTCACGGAGGGCGGGGAAGAAACCTGGATGAACCTCGATGTCCAGGCCGCCGTTGCCGCCGCGAACGACCGGCTGCCGGAGGCACTCGCCCTCATCGAGCGCATCCAAACCGACCAGGTTCCCGTCGCCTTCCGCACACCGATTCAGCAGCGCGCCGCCACCTACCGCGACGGAAAACCCTACCTCGGCGCCAGGGCGGACTACATCCCGGAGTGATCACCCCGGAAACACCGGTTCCGTCCTGGCCTGTCGCCATCGCGATCGCTTTTGGATAGGGACAGCGACCAGGAGCATATACCCCCGCGCATTCCCTGTCCCCATCAACGTCCCATCTACATGCGCGTGAAGGATCGTATGCGCTCAAGGCAATCAACGAGGGGGCATACCGTTGCGCGATCTCCATAAGGGTAGGAAGAATCCACCGGGGCCACGATGAAGGCCTCGGTCAATTGAAGATCGTCCATGGCATTCCAGAATCCCCGGGAAACCGACGGGGCGGACGAAGCCTTGCATTCAATGCCAATTCTGGTTGCGCCGACTTGCACGACCAGGTCCATTTCCGCGCCGTTGGATGTCCGATAGAAGCCCGCATCCATTCCGTCCTGGTTCATGGCCAGGATGTGCTCGATCACCAAGCCCTCCCAGGAGTCGCCATAGATGGGGTGGGCAAAGAGGTCGTCCATGGTCGTGATATTCAACAGGGCGTGAAGAATGCCGGAGTCGCGAAGGTAGATTTTGGGTGATTTGACCAGTCGCTTTTTCACGTTGGCCATAAACGGCGGAAGCCGCCGCATCATGAAGGCTCCGCAGAGCAGATCCAGATAATTCCGGATGGTGCCGGCATGCACGCCCATCGATCCGGCCAATTTTTCCAGGTTGAGCAATTGCCCGTGATGGTGCGCGCACATGGTTAGCAATCGGCCAACCGATTCCGGGGGGATCCCGATATGGAGCATGGGAATGTCCCGCTCCAGAAAGGACCGGATGAAATCAATCCGCCAGGAAAAACTGGCATCGGGCGAGGCAAAAAAGCTTCGGGGAAATCCGCCCTGAAGCCAACGCGTTGGTTGGTCGGCCACTTCCGTAACGGAAAACGGCGTCAGCTGCAGATAAGCAATGCGTCCGGCCAGCGACTCCGAGCTTTGCCGGATCAAATCACGCGAAGCCGAACCAAGAATGAGAAATTGCCCGTTCGTTCCGGATTGATCAATCAGGCTGCGCAGTACCGGGAATAAGTCGGGAATGCGTTGCACTTCGTCAATACAAACCAACCGGCCTCGGTACAGCCTTAAGAAAGCCTCTGGATCACGCAGTTTATTCCGGTCCGATGGAAGTTCCGCGTCAATGTAAACGGCTTCCGGAAAGTCCACCAAGAGATGACGAGCGAGGGTCGATTTGCCACACTGACGCGGCCCCAGCAAGGCGAGGGCAGGATTATCGGCCAGCCGGCTTCTAGCCGCAACCTCCAGATCACGCCTGATGTAACCATGTATATTGTGATTCATGATAATATTATGCATGCATAAATGATGCTGGCAAGTGCAGAATCCGTCATGCTATGTCCCTCTTAACCATCTTGCCAGCCCCCATGCCCAGTCCTACCTCTCTACCTCGGCACCCGGGCGGACTATATCCCGGAGTGATCACCCCGGAATCTCCGGTTTCGTCCTGACCTGTCGCCATCGCGATCGCTTCTAGATAGGGATGGCGTCCTGGAGCATGTGCCCCCGCGCATTCCCTGTCCCAACGGTGTCAGCAATGTTATGTATTCAGGCGCTCCCGGCTGATCGTATGTAGATTCCGGCTCCTGGGGTCGCGGGATTACCACGCTTCCTCTTCGTCCCACACGCGCAGCCGTCCTCCCCTCGTACAGGTAGCCGGCCCGACCGTTGAACCGCTTCAACGATGGTGGGTGGTTGCCGTGGGTCCCACCACGCGATTCTTCCGAACTGGCCGAGCGATTGGTGTTCGGCACAAGACCGTGAACCCCTTTACTGGACGCTGGTTGTCGGGCGCGATGGACGCGCGCTTATGCGTAAAAGATCAGGGATATCGGCCCGAAACGGCTAAATCGTTTGACGAAAAAAACGTGAGTTTCGTGTTTTAATCCTGTTGATTTCCGTTGCGCCTCGGGGTAATGATAACCCGGTTAATCGTTTTCGGGGATTCGTGTGTTCGTGATGTTGAGTGGTCCTTTCCGCGATGCAGGAGGAACTACCTGCGCGATGGGACCAGGGGTTTGAAACAAATCATGATGAGGTTGGGTATGGGTACGTTTCAACGTTCGATTCTGACGGGGTTGGCGACGCTGGGGGTTCTGCTGGTTACGGGCACCTCCTCCTTCGCGCAGTACAGCGGGTCTCTTTATGGGCCGGTGAACGTGGACAACGGCGTAGTGAACGGAAACCTCAATTTCGCCTCAACCGTAAACCCCACCACCAATGGCAACATCCGTTACCAGTGGCGTGGTGTGGGCACGGGAACGAGCACGGCGTGGGTGGGCTTTGAGTGGAACAGCCGCACGCGGGTGTTTTCGTTTTATGGCAATCCGACCTTTTCGCCGAACAACGATGTGATCATCCGTGGTGACATGGACATTGGCGGCAGTGCCTATGGCTGGGGCAATCCCGGTAATTTCGGGGTGAGCTCGATCGAGACCTCCAAGCGCTACATCTTCAATATCACGGACAGTGGCACGACCCTTGATCCGGCGCCCGGTAATGACGTCATCAACTTCGCGTTGACCGAGATCAATCACAGCGCCGCGCTCGTCACGACGCCGGACGGCAATGCGACCGGCCTCTCCACCACCCGGTCGGGCAACACCATCACCTTGCAAACATCATCGACGGCCGAAAACAGCGGGTCCAATGAGGAGTTGTGGTACCAGTGGTGGACCTCGGCAAACTCCGGCACCAAGTACTTTGTGCAGGACACCGCCATCGCCGCGAACGACTCCATCAGCATTCCGCTCTCCTCCTCGGCACCGGTCCTGCGTGAAGGTGATACCATCAACTGGTTGCTGGCCCTGACCGGTCCTTCCGCGACCAGCACGGTTTCGGCCTCCACCGGGGGCCTGTTGAATTTCGATGTGATCGCGATCAACAAATCCACCGTCGTCACCCTCTCCATCACCGACGACGACACCGCCGCCCCGGTGGCCAGCGCCTTCTCGGTGGCGAACCAGACCGACGGCCAGATCGTGGCCGGCGGTTATACAATCAGCGGCACCCTGACCGATGCCGGAAGCGGCATCAACAACAACGGGGCCACCGTCACGACGGACAACTTCTCGCCCAACTTCGACATCCTGAACAACGCGAATACCGAATTGGCGGCGAACCAACTTTTCACCACCCGTCCCGCCGACGGTGACAACGGCACCGTCTCCGCCGCCGCCCCCGCCATCGCCGCCGGCACCTCGATCGACCTCGGCACCTACAAGATCCGGGTGTCGGCCACCGACAACGACGAGGACCCGACCACCGCCGCCAACGACCGTTCCGCGCTGGTGGACTCCCAGGTCGCCACCTTTACCGTCACCGATGACGACACCACCGGCCCGGTTCTCTCCAGCGTGACTGGCAACGCCATCACCCTCTCCGGCGCCAATTACCTGAACACCGACCTCGCCTCCGGCTTGGCGCTGTCGATGAGCGTGAACGATCCGGAAAGCGGCGTGGAAGCCGGCACCGCCAGCCGGTACGGCCTGGCCCGTGGCGGCGTGGCCATCACCACCGGCACCCTCTCCCCGAGCTTTGCCAACGGCGGAAACGGCACCCTCACGGCGACCATTGCCGCCGGTTCGGTCCAGACTGTCGGCTCCTACACCTTGTACGTGACGAACCGCAATTATGACATCGACCGTGGCGCCGCCGACCAGGAAACCAGTGTCAACACCTACAGTTTTACCGTCTATGCCAACACGCCCACCATCACCGTGGCACCCGGAACGCTGGCCTTCGGCAACCAGGTCGTGAACACGACCTCGTCGGAGCAGTCCTACACCGTCTCCGGCATCAACCTCGGCTCCGATCCGATCGTCATCACCGCGCCCTCCGGCTTCCAGGTCTCGACGACCAGCGGCTCCGGCTTCGGCTCCTCGGTCAACCTGACCCCAACCGCCGGCACGGTGAGCGACACCACGATCTACGCCCGCTTCGTCCCGAACAACGTCGCCGCTTTCTCGGCGGACATCGCCCATACCCACGCCTCCGCCGCGACCGAGAACAAGGCGGTCACCGGCACCGGCACCGCCCCGAACAATCCCGCCGCCTTCAGCGCCGCCGCAGCCAGCAGCAGCTCGATCACCCTGACCTTCACCTTGAGCGCCCAGAGCAAGCCGGTGGTCATCGTGCGCAACACCAGCGGCTCCTTCACCACCCCGTCGGGCGCACCGCCCTCCGTCGGCCAGGCCTTCGCCGGCGGCACCGTGGTGTACAATGGGTCGACCTCGCCGCAGACCGATACCGGCCTGAGCGGCGGCACCGTGTACTACTACCGCGCGTTTTCCTATGACAACGTGAACGGTCACTTCTACTCGGCCGGCTCCAGCGCCAATGCCACGACCATCCCGGATGCGCCCAATGTCAGCGCCGAAACCTCCCGCAACTTCCTCGGCTTCACCGCGAATTGGGATGCCTCGACCGGCGCGACCAGCTACCGCCTCGACGTCTCCTACTTCTCCGACTTCAGCGTCATGGTCAGCGGCTACAACAACCTGACCGTCAACGGCACCTCGCAGGCCGTCACCGTGCCCCGCTCCGCCCTCTACTTCTACCGCGTGCGTGCGGTGAACGCGTCCGGCACCAGCGGCAACTCCGCGACCCGCGATGCCCGCACCTCGATCGCCCAGGGCGTCAACGGCGGCGGCAGTTCGCCCACCGCGACCGTGGTTGCCCCGAGCACGCTGTACGTTGGTGACAACGGTTCGTTCTCGGTCCGCACCTGGGGTGATGTCGAAGGCAACTGGGCCAAGTGGCGCGTGGTCATCGATACGGATGACAACATCTACAACGGCGGCCTGCGCGGAAACTGGACGGACAATTTCAGCAACTCCGAGCTGAAGACGCAGACCTCCCCGCGCTTCACCAGCGCCGGCACCTGGTACTGGGGCATGCAGGTTGATTACGGCAGCCCCTACGGCACGAACTTCTGGATGGTGCGCGACCTCGCCGCCTGGGCGAACCTCCAGTTCGTCGGCACCAACGTCAACCTGACCGTCACCGTGCAACCGCTCGGCGACCCGACCGGCGTGAGCGCGGTGCAGGATGGCCCGCTCCCCGCTGAACGCATCGATCTGGCCTGGACCAAGTGGATCGGACGCAATGTGATGATCGTACGTTCGCTCGATAACGTGTTCACCGCCCCGACCCCCGGCCAAGCCTACACGGTCGGCAACACCATCGGTGGCGATACCGTGATCTACAACGGCAGCGGCACCTCCTTCGAGGACACCGGCCTCACCGCGAACACGACCTACTACTATCGGTTCTATTCCGAGAACTTCAGCTACTACTCGGCCGGCGCCGATGCCAGCCAGACCACCGCGTCCGCGCCCGAGCCGGATGCCCCGGTGGCCACCGCCGCGACCTCGGTCGGCCGCACCAGCTTCACCGCGAACTGGAACGCCTCGGTCGGCGCGACCAGCTACCGCATCGACGTATCGCGCAACGCCTCGTTCACCGATCTCGTCGTCAGCGACCACAACCCCGGTAACGTCACCAGCTACGCGGTCAGCGGCTTCGGCACCGGCCACTACTACTACCGCGTCCGCGCGGTGAACGGCGGCGGCACCAGCGACAACTCGAACGTGATCGAGATCGGCACCCAGACCGCCCAGGCCCGCAATACCGGCGGGGCCGGCTCGCCGCAGCTCTCCCCGGCCACGATCTACGTCGGCGATACCGCGACCTTCGGCCTCGACTCCGACGCCACCCTGCCCGTCAACAACTTCGGCCGCGCCCGCGTGTGGGTCCACACCACCGGCAGCCTGCTCTCCGGCACGCCGAGCTCGTGGAGTTCCTTCGTGAACACCATCAACCGCACGGTCACCCGCCAGATGACCAGCGCCGGCACCTTCTTCTACGGCATCCAGCTCGACTATGGCATGCCGCCCTACAGCAACAACTTCTGGTATGTGCGCAGCAGTGCTTCCTACTACGACATGCACTACAACCCGACCGGCGTGACCCTGCAGGTCACGGTCAACGCCCTCCAGAACCCGACCAGCCCCAACGCAACCGTGGCCGGTCAGACCCAGGTCAACCTGAGCTGGGCCAAGTGGGAAGGCCGCGATGTGATGGTCGTCCGCTCGACCGGCTCGATCGGCACCCCGACCCCGGGCGTGGTGTACAGCGCCGGCCAATCGATCCCCGGCGGCGGCACCGTGGTGTACAAGGCGGGTGGCACGTCGTTCAACGACACCGGCCTGACCCCGAGCACCACCTACAACTACCGCTTCTACAGCGAAAACTTCGGCTACTACTCGGCCGGCCAGACGGTCAGCGCCACCACCGATGGCGATGTGCCGGTCGCGCCAGTGGCTACCGCCGCATCGTCGGTGCAGCCGACCTCGTTCACCGCGAACTGGAACGCCTCGGTCGGCGCGACCAGCTACCGCCTCGACGTCTCCACGGTCAACAACTTCAGCTCGTTTGTCGGCAGCTACAACAACCTGAACGTGGGCGGTGTCACCACCTACAGTGTGACCGGTCTCACCGGTGGCCAGACCTACTACTACCGCGTCCGCGCGGTCAATGGTGCCGGCGCCAGCGACAACTCCGGCACGATCACCGTCGTCACCCCGGCCACCGCGACCGTGGAGATCCAGTCGATCGATCCGACCGGTCCGGCTTCGGGCAACCTGAACTTTACCGCCACCGTGGGTGCCACCTACGACGTGTATTACAGCGACAACAGCGGCACCACCTGGACCCCGTTGACCACCGTCACCGCGCAAAACAGCACGGAGACCCTGGCCGTCTCCGAAAACGACCACCGCCTGTTCAAGGTCGTCGTCGCCGGCGCTAATGTCACCTCCAGCCCGAGCACCCCGCACGCCGTGGTCGAGCGCTCGGTCCCCTCCGGATACAGCATGCTGAGCGCCCCGGTTGATTATGCCGACCTGAGCCTGTCCGGCACGTTCGGCGATGAACTCAAGGCCGGCCTGGCCAACGGCTCGAAGCTGTACTTCGTAGAGGCCAACGGCTCGATGACCACCATCACCCTCTCGGGCGGTGACTGGAGCCCGAACTACACGCCGGCCGCCGGCCAGGGCTTCTTCATCGAGAACCTGGGCGCTTCGTACACGCCCCGCTTCTCCGGTCCGGTGGGCAACAGCGGAACAACGACGATCACGGTGAACGGGGACGCGGGCGGTCGCTGGAACATCCTCGGCCTGTCGCAGGGCAAGACGCGGACGTTCGCGCAAACCTTCCCGAACGGGAACAGCGCGGTGTACAACGGGACGCCTCCGACGGCGAACTGGAACCAGAACTCGGCGGACGTGATCGCCATCGATGTCGGGGGCGGGGTGTTCCGCCGCATCTTCCGTGCCGGCGACGGCACGTGGCGCGATGCCTCGACGCTGGCCGCGCCGAACTTCACCTTCCCGCCGGGAGCCGCGGTGTACTACCAGCGGCGCGGCAGCAACATGAACATCAGCTTCTAGGACAGGATCATCCATGAAACGCACGAAAAACCATCAGATTGTCACGAGCGCCGCCGCGGCGCTGTTCCTCGTCACTGGCAGTGCCTTCGCGGTGATCGACGTGCTGCACCAGGAGGACTTCACGTCCAATCCGGGGGGCAGCTACTCGGTGCTGGGAGGGAGCAGCTTCAGCGGGGCGAGCGGCTTCACCGGAGGGTTCGGGAACACGACCGAGGACATGGATGCCACGGCGGACGGGGTTCCGGGCACGTCGCCGAGCGGAGCGGGTTCGTTCCAGGGCAGCTTCGGGGCGCAGGGAGCGCCTTCACCGGAAACGGGCACGCTGCGGATCACCGATGCGGGGTTCCTGACCGACTTTGCAACGACCTATGCGGGGTACGCGAGCTACTCGCTGGGCTTCGCGTTCTACGCGAGCGTGGTGCCGGCGGACTTCATCATCACGATCGGGAACGGGGTGGACACGTACCTGTTCAACGCGTTGAGCCAGGTCTCGGCGGGGGTGTGGAACGACATCTGGCTGAACTTCTCGAGCGGCTGGATCGGTTCGGGGTCGTCGATCCCGACCCCGCTGTCGGGGATGACGTACATGGACATCACGTGGAGCCGGAACGGCACCGCCGCACAGCAGTTCTACGTGGATGACATCACGCTGCTCGGGAACACCTCCTCGTCGAGCAGCAGCTCCAGCAGCGGCGGCCCCTCCGCCATTCCCGAACCGAATACCATCAACCTGATGGTGTCGGTCGCGGTCGTCGCCCTGACCCTGCGCCGCCTGCGCTTCTCCTCCCGCGCCATGGAGGCAAAATCCGAAGCGGCGGGCTGATCCCCGTTCGGAATGGCACCATCCATGCAATCCATGTCTTCACTGTTGTCCGAACCAGTCAACCGGGGCGCGTGTCCCGGATCGAAACCACCAGCGCGAACGACGAAGGTGTCGAATCGATGTTGATCGATGGCGGTCAATAGGTTCCGGATGAAGAAACAAGGGTGTGGTTGCGAACCGCACTCTTTTTTATTGGGCATCCCACTACAACGCAGCCCCTGTGTGCATCCGCCCCGTCCGGACCGGTCTGTCCAAGATAAACATCTAATCAAATCCTAAACCAACGATGAACCGGTTTCATCTATGGTGATTCGTTTGTGTGTGATGAAGAAGGATTCGAATCGAAAAGACAGCGGGGTACCGATGATGACGGTTACAATGAAACAGCGGATGCCGGTGTATGGCGTGAAGATGCGGGTGTTTGCCGGCTTGGTGGCGGTGCTTGGCGCGGTTTCCGCAAGCGATGCACAGACCTCCGTGCAATCCTTTGGAACCGGGTCCGGGACGAATTCGACCACAACCGGTTCGACCACCCTGATTCCCAACCCGTCGTCGGGCACGACCTACGCACGCGGTGGCGCAACCGCCCCCGCCGCCCCCATCATCCTGACCACCAACAACAATCCACTCGGCACCGCGAACACCTACGTGCGCGCGGTGGCCTCCTCCTCCACGTCCGTCAGCAAGTTCTCCCCGATTGTCGGCTATGCCGGAAGTCCGGAGTTCTATACGTCCTTCAAGGTGTTGTTCGGTGACGCCTCGGCTGGCACCACCGCCGCGAGCGGGAGCTGGACCTTCTGGACCGGGGCCGGCGCCACGTTTGTGAACAATAATGATTTTACCGGCACCGACGTCTTTACCGGTTTGCGCTTCACCTATGCGGCATCCGGCGTGATCAACATGACGTTCCGCAACGGCGGGGCGTTCAACAACACCGGCTTGAGTCCGGCCTCGCTGAGCCAGGGCACGGTGTACACCATCGAAGTCGTCGGCAACAACAAGGCCAGCGGCACCATCAACTACACCTACAACGGCAACGCCCAGTCCGTCGCCGTGCAGACCTGGGACTTGTATGTGAATGGCAGCCTGGTCGGCGACGATCTGGCCCGGGGGGGGATCGCCGCCGGCAACAATGTGACCTCGCTGACCTTCATCGGTATCAGCAGCGTCGGGAATGTCGCCAACATCTTCGTGGACGATGTGGTGGCCTACGCGGCCGTACCCGCGTCGATCGGCACCGCGCCGCCCTCCGTCGCCACCGTCGCCGCCAGCGCGACCAACACCACTACCGCGACGGTGGGTGGCAACGTGACCGCGGATGGCGGCAGCGCCGTGACCAACCGCGGCGTGGTGTACAAGACCACCGCCGGGGTGACCATCGCCGACAACAAAACCGCGCAAGGCTCCGGCACCGGTTCCTATTCGGTCAACCTGTCGTCGCTTTCCGTCAACCAGCAGTATTATTTCCGGGCCTATGCCGACAACAGCGCGGGTTCGGCCCTCGGATCGGAGCTGAGCTTCTGGACCCTGGCGAACACCCCCTCCGCGCCGACCGTAAACAATCCGACTCCGGCCACCCTCGATGTGGCCATCAACGCCAACGGCAATCCTTCCTCCACCGAGTTTGCCATCCAGGACGTCGGCAGCGGCCAGTACGTTCAGGGCAGCGGTGCGCTGGGTGGTTCACCCGTCTGGCAGACCGCCTCCGCCTGGGGTACCAGGACGGTCACCGGCCTCGCCCCCGAAACCACCTACCAGTTCCAGGTGAAGGCCCGCAACGGCGAGAACGTGGAAACCGCGTTCAGCGCCACCGGCAGTGGCACCACCGACGCGGGAGCGCCCACGCCGACGCCCCCCTCGGTCAGCACGCCTACCGCCGCCGCTGTCGCGATTACCACCGCCACCCTCGGCGGCACGATCGACAGCACCAACAACGCGCCGGTGACCGAACGCGGTGTATTCTGGCACACCACTTCCGGCTTCACGCCGCCCGGCACCGGCACCAAGGTCAACCAGACCGGCACCTTCGGGAATGGCGCCTTCACCGTCAGTGCGGTCGGCCTGCCGTCCGGCTCCACCATGTATTTTGTCGCCTATGCCTCCAACACCGCCGGCGCGGCCTACTCCTCCGAATCCTCGTTCCTGACCATCCCGGCCGCTCCGGGCATCGCCGCCGCCACCGACGTCACGAACATCACCTTCACCGCGAACTGGAGTGCCTCGACCGGCGCGACCAACTACCTGCTGGATGTCGCGACCGCCGCGAACTTCTCGGCCCTCGTGCCCGGATTCAACGCGCGGGTGATGGGGCTGGTCACCTCCTCCGGCGTGACCGGCCTGTCGCCGAACGTGACCTACTACTACCGCGTGCGCGCACAGAACGAGACCGGGACCAGCGGCAACTCCGCCACCACCACCGTGACCACCGTGACCATGCTGGCGTCGATCACGACCACGCCCGTCTCCGCGATTACCACCATCAGCGCCAGCAGCGGCGGCAACATCACCGACAACGGCGGCGCTTCCGTGACCCAACGCGGTGTGGCCTGGAACACCAGCGGATCCCCCACCACCGGCGATAGCACCACAAGCGATGGAACCGGCAGCGGACTCTTCACCAGTTCGCTGACCGGCCTCGTGCCCGGCCAGACCTACTACGTGCGCGCCTACGCCGTGAACAGCGTCGGCACCGCGTATGGCAACGAACAGACCTTCTCGGCCGCATGCTTCGGCAGCGGACCGGCCGGGCTGTATGCCAACCCGACCAACACCACCAGCTTCACCGCGAACTGGAATGCCCTGGCCGGCGCTACCGGATACCGGATCGATGTCGGCACCACCGCCGGCATCGGTGGCTCGGGTCCCGCCACCAACCTCGCCTTCCGCGAAACCCTGGGTTCGGTCGGCGGCACCACCACGATTGCCAGCCACGAGTCGGCCAATGGTTTTGACAACGACGCGTACCTGATGAACGCCGGCGGCGCCGCGAATCCGGCCGACCTCCGCGCCACCAGCGTATCCAGCGGCTATGCCGATCCCGCCGGCAACGCGGCCTCCGGCGGCGCCAACCTGTTCTTCACCAGCACCTCCGGCGAGTATGGATTCGCCATCCACGGGATCACCACCGATGGCAACGGCTTCCAGCGCCTGGGGTTCGGCTACCGCAAGGAGTCGGGTTCGGTGAACGCCACCTTCACCCTGGGCTGGTCCACCAACGGCGGCACGACCTGGAACAGCATCGCCGTGTCGAACCTGCCCGCCGCCGGTGCGGCGGCAAACTGGTACTACGTCTCCAACCTGGCCTTCAACGCCGGTGCGGCCACGACCAACCTCAGCATCCGCTGGGTCAAGAGCGGCACGGCCTCGATGCGCGTTGATGACATCGTGCTGCAACACGTGACCAGCGGCGGCGCCGATTCGTACGTGGCCGGCTATTCGAACCTCGCCGTCGCGGGGACCAGCGTGGCGGTGACCGGCCTCGCCGAAAACACGGTGTATTACTACCGGGTGCGCGCGGAAGGCGCCAGCGGGTGCGTCAGCCCCAACTCCGCCACGGAAAGCGTGACCACCGCAGCCAACAGCGCCATCGCCAACTTCGCCACCGCGTCGGATACCGCCGCGGAGTCGGTCGGCACCGTGGTCATTCCCGTTACCCTCAACACCTCGGCCGATGCCACGGTCCAGGTTGCCCGCGCCTCCGGCTCGACCGCCGACGAGGGCGACTTCACGTTCGCCACCACCAACATCGTATTCACGGCCGGCGGACCGACCACCTCGAATGTCGTTATCAACGTGATCGACGACAGCATCGTCGAGCCTTCGGAATCGCTGGTGGTCCAGCTCGTCGGCGGGGCCAACATCATCGCCGGTTCGGCGACGAATTTCGTCCTTACCATCACCGACAACGAGCCCTCCGTCCAATTCACCGCCAGCGCGGCCAGCGTGTCGGAAGGGTCGGTCAGCTACACCGTGACCGTGTACAAGGCGAGTGCCCTGAACAACGTCAGCGGCCAGGTCACCCTCGGCGGAACCGCTGTGCTCGATACCGACTACAGCATCAACACCACCGCCTTCACCCTCAACGGCGGGACCACCTCGTCCACCTTCATCATCACCATCACCGATGATCCGGATGTCGAGGTGGCGGAGACCGTGGTACTGACCCTCGATGCCATCAGCGGGGCCTCCACCGGAACCCCGGCCACCTTCACCTTGACGCTGGAGAACAACGATTGCGCGGTTGCCAACACCATCGCCTTCCAGGGCTTTGAAGGCGACTTCTGCGACACCTGGGCCATTACCGGGGGCGTCAGCCGCATCTCCACGCTCACCGGCGCGACCGATACCCCGGCCAATGCCCGTATCCGCACCGGAGCCAACTCCTGGCAGGTCAGCAACGCCACCGCCACGCTTGATCTCGGTCCGGTCTCGCTGATCGGCTACAACGCGGCCACGGTGACCGTCCGGCTGTCCTCCACGTCGTTCACCGCCGGCAACGGTGCCGACCTCGCCGACAGCGTGAAGATCTATGTCTCGCTCAACGAAGCCACCTACTCCGCCACCCCCGATGTGCAGATCAACGGCGCCGCGGACAACAACGCCCGCTACTCCTACGCCGCGGCCACCAACATCGCCAGCACCACTGCGGGTACGCCGATCACGGTCAACTCCATCACGAACCAGAACGGGGATGCCAACTACTCCACGGCGCAGATCATCATCCCCGACGGCTATGCCTCGGTGCGCCTGCGCATCATCGCCAACAACAATGCCAATGAAATCTGGAACATCGATGACATCCAGTTGAGCGGCGTGGCCGGCGCTTACGTGGACACCGCGCCTCCGTCCATCACCGGGTTTGACATCCGCGCCACCAACGACCAGATCATCGGCTCCGGATTCGTCATCACCGGCTCGGTGCTCGAGACCTACAGCGGGATCGTGTCCGACGCGAACACCCCGTACGTATTCATCCGCGCGCCGGACGGTTCGTTCATCGAGACCTCCAATACCTTTGACACCGCCCCGGTGAACGGTGCGAATGTTCCCTCCACGTTGCTCGAGTCGGTTGCCGCCGTTTCCCCGGCCGGCATCGTGCTCGGTACCTACACGGCGGTGGTGGGCGCGGTGGATGGTGCCGGCAACGGAACCACCAGCAATTACACCTTCACCGTGGTGGACGACGACCTCTTCCCGCCGATCCTGCAGGGCTTCGCCGTCGATGGCCAGGTGTTCCTGTCCGGCAGCTTCCCGAACGGCATCGTCATCACCGGCCAGGCCCGCGATGCGGTCAGCGGCCTGCTCGCCATCACCAACGCTCCGGCCATCGCCCCGAACATCAACCTGTACAGCCCCAGCGGGGTGCAGTTGCTGACCAATGCCGTCTTCTATGTCGGCCCGTCCACCAACGGTGCCTACCAGAACACCTTCTTCTTCGGCAGCCTGGTTTACACGTCCCCGGCTTCGCTGTACACCGAGTTCGGCACCTACACCGCCGTAGTGACCGTCACCGATGCCGATATGGACCGTCCGGGCGACAGCCTGACCACGACGACCAGCCTGGTGTTCTCGGTGTCCGGCGCCACCGTTCGATTCGGCGACAACTTCTCGATCATCGGCGAAAACGGCGGCAGCACCTCGATTGCCGTGGTCGTCTCCTCGCCGATGGACACCACCGTTCGGGTGGCCATCGCCGGCAGTGCCGCGCCGGGCGACTTCACGACCACGGGCA
Organism: uncultured Verrucomicrobiota bacterium; assembly: GCA_937872895.1. Lineage (GTDB taxonomy): Bacteria > Verrucomicrobiota > Kiritimatiellia > CAIVKH01 > CAIVKH01 > CALMUP01. The sequence goes on along the minus strand of CALMUP010000023.1, from coordinate 62,181 downwards.
CCAACCTGGTCTTCTCGTCCTCCGGGTCGGTCACCCAGTTCTTCACCGTGACCGCGGTCGATGACGGTGCGTTCGAGGGTGATGAAACCGTCGTCCTGACCCTCGGCACCGATCCGGGACTGTCGGTCGGAAACCCGAACCAGCATACCGTTCGCATTGCCGATGACGAATGTCCCTCGCTGATCGCCTTCCAGGGCTTCGAGGCCGGCGCCTGCGACACGTGGTCGATCACCAACAGCGTGACCGGGTCAACGGCAACCGGAACCAACGACACGCCTGCCCAGTCCCGCATCCGCAGCGGTCTCCGGTCGTGGCAGGTGAACAACGGCACCGCCACGCTGGAACTCGGACCGGTCAGCCTGGCCGGTTACCAGTCGGTCACCGCCACTGTCCGCATCGCCGCGTCGTCCACCACGGGCGGCGGCCTGGACACCACCGACAACGTGCGCCTGTTCGTGTCGCTGAACAACGCCGCCTACTCCGGCACGCCGGACATCCAGATCAACGGCTTCGGCAACACCAACTGGACCTACGAGGCCACGCGGTTCGCCGCCACCACGGCCGGCGTGGCGGTGACGGCCAGCGCCGATCCGAACGGCGTCGCCACCGCCATCATCGTCATTCCGGACGGTTTCGCCACGGTGCGGATGCGCATCGTCGCGCTGAACAATGCCGCCGACGAGGTGTGGAACATTGATGACATCCAGTTGGCCGGCGTGGCGGGCGCTGCCGATTCCGACGGTCCGGTCTTCGCGGGTATCAGCCTGGCCGGCCGGACGACCAACGATGCGGCCATGGCCGCAGGCTTCGCGGTCACCGGACTCGTCTCCGATACGCAGAGCGGTGTGCTCTCCGACGGCAACACGCCCTATTACTTCATCCTGAACAACCTCGGGGTCGCCGTGGTGGCCTCCAACGGATTCGACACCGCGCCGGTCAATGGCGGTGCGCTGACCCCGACCCGCATCGCCGACACCTTTGCCGGCGTGGTCCCCGCCAACCTTTCGCTCGGCGTGTACACCATCGTGGTCGGTGCGGCGGATGCCGCCTTGACGCCGAACGTGACCACCACCAACTACACCTTCACGGTGGCCGATGACGATGCCGCCGCCCCGGTGTTGAGCGGCTTCACCCTGGGTGGCCAGACCTTCCCGCTGGGCGGTTTCGACAGCGGCATCCTTGTCACCGGTCGCGTGCAGGATGCCGGCAGCGGCGTGTACGGTACCGGCGCCGACGCCGCACTCGCCCCGCGCATCAACCTGTTCAGCCCGAGTGGCGTGCAGGTGCTGACCAATGTCGTGTTCACCAACGGGCCGACCGCCAACGGCAGCGCACTCGCCGCCGCCAGCAACCTCGCCTACACGATCAGTGCCGCCGCGATCACCGAGCAGGGGATCTACACCGCCCGGGTGTCCGTCACGGACTTCGATACCGACCGCGACAACGACAGCCTGACCACCACCTCGAACCTGGTCTTCAGCGTCACCCAGCCGACGGTGCAGTTCCTGACCAGCGCCTCGTCGATATCCGAGGGCGGTTCCTTCACCAACATCTTCATCAGCATCTCCGCCTCGGTCGATGCCACGGTGCAGGTCGCCGTCGCCGGCACCGCGCTGCCCGATGTCGATTACACCACCAGCACCACCAACATCGTGTTCGTCGCCGGCGGATCGCGCACCAACGCCATCGTGATCTACCCGATCGAGGACATCCTCGACGAGGGCGCCGAGACCATCGAGCTGACCCTGACCAACGCCTACGGCCTGGTCATCCTCGGCGCGATCTCGACCAACGTGGTCACCATTACCGACAACGATGGCCCGCAGTCGATCTGGTTCCAGGGCTTCGAGAACTCCGTGGCCGACACCTGGGGCATCAGCGCCGGCAACGCCCAGAGCTCCACCGCCACCGGATCCGCCGATACCCCGGCCTCGCAGCGCATCCGCACCGGAGCGCGGTCGTGGCAGAACATCAACGGTTCCAACACCCTCGACCTCGCGAATGTCTCGGTGCTCGGCTACAACAGCATGACCGCCACGGTACACCTCAGCAGCACCGCCGGAACCTCGGGCAACGGCGCGGAGGTCACGGACATGGTCCGGGTCTATGTCGCCCTGAATGGCGCGGCGTTCGGCGCCACCCCGGACATCACCGTGCAGGGCAACAGCAATGCCCGCTGGGCCTACAACGCCTCCGGCGTCGCTTCCACCACGGCGGGAACTCCGATCACCGTGCAACCGGCCGGTGGCGGAAACCGCACCACCGACGGCTATGCCACCCTGCAAATCGCCGTTCCCGACGGAACGACGTCGATCCGCCTGCGGGTGATCGCCAACAACAACGACGGCGATGAACGGTGGAACGTGGACGATATCTCGTTGTCCGGCACCGCCCTGAACACCGACCTCGGCGTGTCCATCGCCGGAACGCCGGAACCGGCCACCGTCGGGGCCAACCTGACCTACACCATCGCCGTGACCAACCACGGCCCGAACATCCTGGGCGTCGCCTACGTGACCAATACGCTGGACAGCACCTTGAGTTACGTGAGCAGCTCCTCCGGCGGCGCGCACAGCAGCGGGCGGATCGTCTGGACCATCACCGGGCTGGAAGCCGGCGCGACGACCAACCTGACCGTCACCGCCCAGCCCTCGGTTCCGGGCGCGGTGACCAGCACGGTGCGTGTGGCCATGGGCGCGGGCAACGACCTGGATCCGTCGGACAACGTGGCTACCACCACCAACACCGTGGCCTGCCCGGCCCTTGCCGCGCCAACCCTCCTGGCCGAAACCGCGGTGAACACCACGACATTCCAAGCCAACTGGAGCTCCGTGGCGGGCGCCTCCGGTTACCGGTTCGACCTGTCGCTCAACAACAACTTCAGTTCGTTCGTCGCCGGCAATGAAGACGTTGCCGTGGCCGGCCTGTCGCGCCAGATCTCCGGACTCACCCCTGGCCAGACCTACTACTACCGCGTCCGCGCGACGGTGGGAACGGGCTGCACGGGCGGCAATTCGTTGACCAACAGCATCACCCTGCCCGCGACCTCGGATGTCGTGATCGAACAGGTCCCGGCCGGAGGCGCCAGCACCTCGGTGACCTGGACGGCAACGGTCGGCGCCCGTTACGACATCTACTACAGCGACAGCGATGCCGGCGGGAACATGACCTGGCAACTGGTGCAGTCCGGTGTGCAGGCCACGACCGATCCGATGTCGTACCCGGTTACCGAGGACGACAAGCGGTACTTCAAGGTGGTGGTCATCGGGGCCACGCCCAGCCCGGTGGCCGATGCCTCGGTGTGGAGCGTGTACAAACCGACCATTCCCTCCGGATACAGCATGCTGAGCGCCCCGGTTGATTACGCCGACCTGAGCCTGTCCGGCACGTTCGGCGATGAGCTCAAGGCCGGACTGGCCAATGGGTCGCGGCTGTATTTCGTCGAGCCCAACGGATCCTTCACGACGATCACCCTTTCGGGCGGAAACTGGGATACGCCATACACCCCAAGCGAAGGCCAGGGCTTCTTCATCGAGAATCAGGGCGGCTCGTACGCGCCCCGCTTCTCCGGTCCGGTGGGCAACAGCGGAACAACAACGATCACGGTGAACGGGGACGCGGGCGGCCGCTGGAACATCCTCGGCCTGTCGCAGGGCAAGACGCGGACGTTCGCGCAAACCTTCCCGAACGGGAACAGCGCGGTGTACAACGGGACGCCTCCGACGGCGAACTGGAACCAGAACTCGGCGGACGTGATCGCCATCGATGTCGGGGGCGGGGTGTTCCGCCGCATCTTCCGTGCCGGCGACGGCACGTGGCGCGATGCCTCGACGCTGGCCGCGCCGAACTTCACCTTCCCGCCGGGAGCCGCGGTGTACTACCAGCGGCGCGGCAGCAACATGAACATCAGCTTCTAGGACAGGATCATCCATGAAACGCACGAAAAACCATCAGATTGTCACGAGCGCCGCCGCGGCGCTGTTCCTCGTCACTGGCAGTGCCTTCGCGGTGATCGACGTGCTGCACCAGGAGGACTTCACGTCCAATCCGGGGGGCAGCTACTCGGTGCTGGGAGGGAGCAGCTTCAGCGGGGCGAGCGGCTTCACCGGAGGGTTCGGGAACACGACCGAGGACATGGATGCCACGGCGGACGGGGTTCCGGGCACGTCGCCGAGCGGAGCGGGTTCGTTCCAGGGCAGCTTCGGGGCGCAGGGAGCGCCTTCACCGGAAACGGGCACGCTGCGGATCACCGATGCGGGGTTCCTGACCGACTTTGCAACGACCTATGCGGGGTACGCGAGCTACTCGCTGGGCTTCGCGTTCTACGCGAGCGTGGTGCCGGCGGACTTCATCATCACGATCGGGAACGGGGTGGACACGTACCTGTTCAACGCGTTGAGCCAGGTCTCGGCGGGGGTGTGGAACGACATCTGGCTGAACTTCTCGAGCGGCTGGATCGGTTCGGGGTCGTCGATCCCGACCCCGCTGTCGGGGATGACGTACATGGACATCACGTGGAGCCGGAACGGCACCGCCGCACAGCAGTTCTACGTGGATGACATCACGCTGCTCGGGAACACCTCCTCGTCGAGCAGCAGCTCCAGCAGCGGCGGCCCCTCCGCCGTTCCCGAGCCGAACACGGTCAACCTGCTCGGATTTGTGGCCCTGATGAGCCTTGCCTTGCGGCGGTTCCGCGGGTTCGACAAGGGGGTTGCGGCGGCCTGATCCGGATGGCGGGGGGCGGCGGCGGCTGGACTTTCCGCGCTGGTCCGGTAAGCTATGGGTTTGATGGTCAACCGTGAAGACTCGACGGGCGAACCGGCAACCGCAGGATGTACACGGCTGCGGACGGCGTCGAGGGTTGACCGGTGTTGCGGGGCATCCATGATGGTATCACGGCGATTCGTTGGTCTTGTTCTCGGCGCGGCCACCGCGTTCTGGGTTGCCCGGACGGCAATGGCCGCCTCCCTCTACACGGAAACCTTCTTCGACTCCGCTTCCGGTTGGCAACAAAAGACGCCGGGAGCGATGAACGTATCCTTCGGGGTGGCCGACGGGAATCCGGGAGGTGGCCTTGTCGGGTCGTTTGCCGCGACGCCGTTCCCTCCGTTCGACGGCGCCTTTGTCGCGACGGGCAACCTGGCCTCCGCCAATTTCATCGGAAACTACGAGGAGATCGATGCCTGGCTGTTCGGTTTCGACTTCATGGCGGGGAATGTTCAACCCGACAAGCTCCAGGTTTACCTGTATTCCGGAACCAACTACATCTACCGCAACCTGGCCTCCCAGGTTGCGCAAACCGGAGTGTGGTATTCGCTCCGGTTGCCGCTGCTGGATCCGTTTTCGAATGGATGGGTGTTTGATAGCGTTGCGCCGCCGCCGGTCAACATTTTCACGAATGTGACCAGGGTGGAGATCGCGATCACCCGCGAAGGCCCGAGCGCTGAATCCTACTTGATCGACAACATCTTCCTCGATCGCCTGCCTGAAGCGGTCGAGGTGTCGTCCACCAACGTGCTGTGGCTGCACTTGCGCAACGGGGTCGGTTATACCCTGGAGGCCAACAGCTCGCTGTCCGGGGCCTGGGGCGCGGTCTCGAATTTTACCGCCACGTCCAGTGTGTTCCGGGCCGAGGTCTCCGGCACCAACAACTGGCAGTTCTACCGGCTGTTGATGGACTGAGCCGCCGGGCTGCACCGCGAAGGAGAATCCGATGAAAACCGCAACGATGATGCTTCTGGTTCTCCTTGCCGGCGCGGTGCGCCTGCCGGCGGCCACCACCCCCGAGGAATTGGCCGAGCTGTACTTCAACGCCATCAAGGATGGCGATGTCGAGACGCTGGCCGCGCACATGCACGCGGAGGAGTTGCTGCGCTTCCGTGACGTGGTCGTGCCGATCATCGAGAGCCGGCTGGGTCGAATCGGCGTGGCGGGCGATCCCGAGGTGGCGGTGATGAACCAACTGCTCGGCGGGGATTCGGTGGAGCGCCTGCGCGAGGAGCCGCCGGATGAGTTCTTCATGCGGTTCCTGCGCTGGATCAACCGCAACAACCCGATGTTCGCGAAAATGCTGCAAGGGGCGCGATTCGAGGCGCTGGGTCATATCACCGAAGCGGACATGGCCCACGTCACCTGCCGCGTGCACGTATGGGTCATGGGTTCGGATGTCGCGCAGTTGAAGGTGGTCTCGGTACGCAAGCAGGAGGATGGCTGGCGGCTGATGGTGGCTGCCGAGCTGGAAGGCATGGCCAAGGTTCTCCAGTTCATGGCGGTTCCCGCGGCGGAACGGTCGCGGGCCGCGCCCTGACCCTGGCCGCGCCCGGCGCGGATTGCGGCTACCGGTTGCCCCGCCGGATCAGGTCGGCCAGCCGGGCTTCAAACGCCCTGGTTTCCGGCATCAAGCGCAGGTTCCGGAACACCGGCTGGTTGTAGGTGGCGAGTACGGCGCGGGCCGGCGCGACATCGAGCGCGCGTTCCAGGTGGCCCAGGGCCTCGAGCGGACGTCCCTTTTCCGCCAGCATGCGGGCGGCATCGAGGTGGGCGAAGTACCAGGAGGGATCCATGGTGATGGCCAGCGCCAGCCGCTCCAGCGCGGCATCCACCTGGTTGCGCGCGTAATCGATCAACGCCAGTTCGCGGAAGGCCCGGGCCTCGCCGGGGTAGCGTTCGAGGTACTGGTGGAACGCGTCCTCGGCCTCGTCGAGCAAGCCGGCCTGCTGCAGGGCCAGGCCGAGATTGAAGCGCGGCTCCGCGAGGTTGCCGTCGGCCGAGATCGCGGCGAGGAATGCTTCCGTCGCTTCCGCCGGCTGCCGGCTGTAGAGCAGGGCCACGCCGAGGTCGTTCATCGTTTCGCCCGGTCGCGACTCGCCTTCGATGGCGGCGCGCAGGTGGGTGATCGCCTCGGGGAAATTGCCGCGCGCGAGCTTCAGGCGGCCAAGCTGCTTGTTGGCATACGACATGCCCGGGAAGCGCGTCAGGGCCAGCGCATACAAGTCCATCGCCTCATCGACCCGGCCCTTGCCGAGACTGCGCTCCGCTTCTCGGATGACGAAGGTCGCCTTGGCCAGGGCGTCCGCCTCGCTCGCGTCCTCCATGGAAAACGCCAGCGACAGGGTCGAGGTCGCCGCGAGGGCGGCCGCGGTGCGGCGGGTCGTTTCCATCAGTTCGGCGATGGCCTTGGTGGTTTCGGTTGGCGCGCGGGGGCGCGCGGCGATGTCCTCCTCGGAGAGCGAATCGGGGCCGAGGCTGAGAATCGCCGCCTTGCCGAGGTATTCGAGCGAAACGGTGTTGGTGCTGGACTCCAGCCAGGCGCGCAAGGCGGCGGATGCGGCCGACTCGGCCGGAGGCGGATTCGTCGGGGTGCTGACCATGGTCTGTGGTGACGCGTAGGGCGACAGGATGCGCTGGAGTTCGGGCGAGGGCGCGGGCGGGCGGTTGGTGGTTTCGGCGCTGGTGGACGAGGCGATCCGGCCGGTTGGGCTGAGCATCCAGGCCGACGGCACGTCAAGCGTGCGGGGCGGGGTTGGCGCGGGTGGGGGGGCGGTCGGCGCTTCCAGAACCGGCTCCGGCGCGGCGACCGCGTCGTCCGGCGTTTCCCGCCGGCAGGCCGATGCCATGAGCACGCTGCCGACCGCAAGCGCGGTAAACCATGGAATCCGGCTGGAAATCATCCGCCTCATCATGCAAGCTGACCGTGGCAAAAGCCACTGGAAAAACGGACATGCGGGCGTGGTTCATCATGTTGGTGCTGGCGGTGGAGGCGGTGCGGGCCGCGTCCTTGCCGGGCTTTATCGATGCCCGGCCGGTCGAGATCGCCGGATCGGCACCGCTGGTGGACGGGCAGGCGTGGGTCGATTTCGGCGAAATCCCGGTGCAGCTCTATTTCGCGTCCGCCGTAACCGCTCGCACCGCGTCGGTGGTGTGGGAGGGCATGCCCTTGTTTCCGGGGCGTATGCCGGACGATGAACCGGCATACGCCTCCTTTCTCTACCGGAACCTCGATGAATTGCGCCGGTACACCGAAGTGTTTCCGGAAGATATACCGGCGCTCACCGTGTACGCCGTCCGGCTCTACCAGGACGGCAAGGTGGCGCAAAGCCTCGCCGTGTTGTCGGATATACGGTCCCGCGCGCCGCAGGATGTGCGCAGCGGTGAGTTGTACTCCGGGATGATCCCGCACGCCGACGGCGTTGAGGAACCGGTCCGGCGGGTGATGCGCGTGCTGGACGACCTGCCCGACAACCCCGTTGTCCGCTACAACCTCGCCTGCGCCCTCGCCTTGAACGGACAACCCCAGGAGGCTTTCTACCACCTGGTGGTGCTCTATGAAACCGGGTGGACGGACCTGGTCCGGCACATCCGCGACCCCGACCTCGCCTCGCTCCGGGAGATTCCCCGCTTCATCGAACTCCAGGACGCGCTGTTCGCCAAGTACCGCCAGGAGCTCAATGCGTTCCTGCTGTCCTCGCTGTTGCGGCCCTTGCTCTAGGCCGAATGACCATCCGATCCCCCGCCATGTCATGGCATGGACGTTTGGTGGGCCGTGTTGGCTGTCCGGGCGTTCTGTGCCGCACCGCCGTGCAAGCCGACGACCACCGTTGCTTCATGGTCTCCGGCGGCCCCCAGGCCTTGCCGGCCACCCCTGATCCGATGATGGACCGGCTCGCTAGAAAAGATACTGCAGGCCGAACGCGGCGACGCCGAAATCGTACGAACCCTCGGCCTTTCTTTCAAACCGGCTGCCATCGCTGCGGGTCCCGGTAATCGTGGCCTCCAGGTCCAGGAAGGTATAGCGGTACTCCAGGAACAGGCCCACATGGTCCGCCAGTCGATAGGTGCTCCCTGCCGCGACATGGAAACCCACCTCGTCATCCACATCACCCTTGACCGAAGCCCCCGGCGGCAATTCGGTATCGTAGCGGATATCCAGATCCGCCATATTGAAGTTGGGCCCGAACAACCCATAAACCGTGCACCGGGTGGCCGCTTGCACTTCTGCTCCGATCGAGAGGCCGATCGAAGTCAAATCCTGGTCCACTTCGGAGGCGTCACCGATGAAGGTATCGGTGATGAACGAGACGGAAAGTGCGGCAAAAAAAGGCTCCCCGAGAGGAAGTTTGACCTGGGCGCCGTAGGCCACCTCCGAATCCTCGATGTCTCCACCTGCCGTAACACCGATCAATACCCCGATCGATGGAGGGCGGGCCGGACCCTTCTCCATCGCCACCTCCGACTCAACCGCTGCCGTTTCAACGCCCGGCTCCTCCGCCATGGCCACCGCTGCGGATACCGACAACACACAGACCGCTACAACCCACGCACGCATACACGCCTCCTGGTTATGGTTGATACCACCACGAACCTACAAAGTTCATTCTCCGATCAACAACCGGAAAGGCATCCCCGTCACGCGATTCAGCCTTCCTCCGAAGCGATGCTCATCCCGGCCAGCTCTCCGTCAACCGATTCAATGCTTTTACCATGGGCAAGCGCACTACCGGCGCAGCCGAAGGATTAATAATACTTGTTAATCTTTCATAACCAATCGGTAACAAGTTTATTGTGCAATTATATAAATTATTTGAACCGCTTCGATAAAATCATTTAACAGCAAACTAACTGCCGCGTATAGTTTCAAATACGCCGCGGTAAAGCGTGTGATCGGACCTTGGGTGGGTCGGGTTGCCGGATGGAGGACGGGGCGATGAAAGGGCCGTGGTTATGATGCAGCGGACGCTTGGATGGATGATGGCGGTCTTGGTGGGCGGTCTGGTTTCGGGGGTCTGGGCGGATGATTTCCTGCTGACCTCGCGCCGCAGCGGCAATGCCGGGTATGCGTATTTCCCGAGCCCGGCCGACTGGCGCGACGTGAACATGTACCAGTTGTTCACCGACCGGTTTTCCGACGGCAATACCGCCAACAACAACGTGCGCGGCTGGTACACCACCGACGGCTACCGCCATTACGCCATGGGCGGCGACTGGAAGGGTATCCGCAACAAGCTCGACTACCTGCAGGGCATGGGCGTGAACGCGATCTGGATCTCCGGCGTGCAGATGAACGCGCAGGGCTCCGATACCCGCTACGCCCCGTACCATGCCTATCACCCGACCGACTTCTACCGCGTTGAACCGATGTTCGGCACCTTCCAGGAGTTGAAGGACCTGATCGACGACGCCCACGGCCGCGGCATCTATGTCATCATCGACGTGGTCATCAACCACATGGCCGACCTGAACGGCCTCGGCAACGGCAACGACGACTACTACCACCCCTGGGGCGGCGGCAACCTGTTCTGGTGGAACAACAGCAAGAAACACGCGTGGCCGCTCGACAACCTCGCCTACTTCCACAACAACGGCAAGATCGTCAACTGGAGCGACAGCGGCCAGATCCTCAACGGCGCGTTCGTCGGCACCGACGACCTGAAGACCTCCGATCCCTTCGTGCAGAACCACCTCACCGCCGCGTTCAAGAACCTGATCGACGCCACCGACTGCGATGGCTTCCGCGTCGATGCCATCAAGCACGTCGAGAAACCGTTCCTGATGAGCTGGGCCGATACCATGCGCAAGCACGCCGCCTCCCTCGGCAAGAACAACTTCATCCTCTTCGGCGAGAACTTCACCTACGACGACGCCGCCGTCGCCGAACACTGCAAGGACCCCGGTTACGCCTTCAACTCCGCCCTCTATTTCCCGATGCAGATGACCATCAAGGAGGTCTTCGCCTACGAGCACGCCACCCGCAAGCTGCAGGACCGGCTGAACAACCTGCACCTCTACGGTGAAGGCGCCCAGAACCTGGTCTCCTTCATGGACAACCACGACGTCGACCGCATCGCCCTCGAGGCCGGCGACGCCTGGCAGGCCAAGTTGCGGCCCGCCCTGACCTTCCTCTACACCGGCACCCCCGTGCCCTGCCTGTTCTACGGCACCGAACACGGATTCAACCAGGGCAACAAGCGCAACAACGGCCTGACCGATGGCGACTACCAGCGCGAGGTGATGTTCAACTACGGCTACCAGCCCGGCAACGCCTGGGGCGACAAGTTCGTGGTCAGCGAGCTGTACAACTACATCAAGAAGCTCAACGAATTGCGCCGCGACTATCCCGTGCTGACCCGCGGCACCATGGTCAACCGCTGGAAGGACGACAACAACAAGGGCCTGTTCGCCTACACCCGCACCCTCGGCGACTTCGATGCGCTGGTTGCCTTCAACACCGACTGGTCCACCAAGTCGATGAACCCCGTGGTCGGCAAACCCGACGGCACCGTCTACGTGAACCTGCTCAATCCGACCGAAACCGCCACGGTCAGCGGCGGCAAGCTCTCGTTCAGCGTCGAGAGCAAGGGCTCGAAGATCTTCTTCGCCGGCACCTCCAAATCCGACGTGAAGCTCACCTGCACCCGCACCGCCGTGACCTTCACCTACAAGCCGAACAAGGGCCCGCTGGAAAATCCGGTGAGCAACATCGTGCTGAGCATCCGCCACGACGGCGCGGTGAACGCGATCGACTACGTCATGGTGAAGAGCGGCGACACCTACACCCATGTCCACGCCGCCTCGAATGCCACCAACAGCGTGACCTTCTGGTTCCGCGACCAGAAGAACCCCCCGGTGTACGACAACAACGGCGGCTCGAACTGGACCTTCGTCACCAAGGACTGCTGGAAGACCGGCGTGAACCTCGCCTTCGTCGGCAACATCACCACCTGGCCGGTGGCCGGTGAACTGGATCCCGGCGAGGACCTGTGGATCGATATCCAGACCTGGCCGAAACGTGCCGCGTTCGATGGGAAGGTCGTGTACTCGTCCGATGGCGGAGCCACCTGGTTCGAGGAGTCCGTGGCCGCGAACGGCGAAGTCGGTAACAACGACGCCTGGCATGCCAACCTCGGGTCGTTCCCGCGCGGCGTGGCCATTCAGTACGCGGTGATGATGGAGGGTGAAAACGGCGAGGTCTGGAACAACAACGGATCAAGCAACTACTGGATCACCGTCACCACCGATGTCCCGCCGATCACTTGGGTCGGCAATAGCCACCACTGGCCGTTCAATGGCGACCTCGACACGTCCGATGACCTCTGGGTGAACATCGAGTCGCGTCCGCTCGGCGCCGGCCAGACCGCTGCCGTCGTGTTCAGCATGGACGGGTCGAACTGGCAGTCGCGCGCCCTGAACGCGAACGGCAGCACGACCAACAGCGACCGCTGGCACCTGAACCTTGGCCGCTTCCCGTCCGGCGCGCACATCCGCTACGCATTGGTGGTCGGCGGCGATCTCGGCCAGCAGGTGTGGGACAACAACGGCGGCTCGAACTTCCTCGCCACCGTCAATGCCTCGGCTTCGTCGGTGCAGTGGTTCGGCAATGCCACCCACTTCAGCGCCCCGAAACCGGACCTGGCCATGCAGTCCTACCCGACCGGTCCGCAGCTGGTGTTGAACGACCTGCGCCGCGACGTGGTGTACACGATCTGCGTCAGCACGAACCTGGTCGACTGGGTGGAATACCAGCAGGTCACCGGCTGGTTCGACTGGCACGTCCAGTACGTCGCCACCAACGGCAGCGACGCCGCGGCCTCCGCCCACTACTGCGTCCGCGTGGACCGCGGCATTCCCGCCTCGGTCAAGGCCGACGAGCCGATGGTGGTCACGGTCGAAACCGCGCCGGCCGGTGGCGCCACGGCCGCCAACATCGTGTTCAGCGCCGACGGCGGCACGAACTGGTCGGCCCGTCCGATGATCAAGGTCGGCGCGAAGGGCGGCAACGATGTCTGGAACGCCAACCTCGGCACCCATCCCTCCGGCACGGTCATCACCTACGCCATCGAAGTACAGGACAACGGCGCCGCCTCGTTCTGGGACAACAACAGCGCCCAGGACTACCGGACCACCGTCGTCCCCTGATCCCTTCTCCGCCGGCCTCGCGCCGGCTCACACCCAACGGGGAGGGTCCGCAAGGGCCCTCCCCGTTTTTTATAACCGCACACGCACCTCATCCACGGCCCCTTCGTTGCCGCGACAAAGGGTTCAACGTCCCACCCGGAGGGGCAGGCTCCGCCTGCCCGATGCAGAACCGAACAAGCCACCGCACGTGGTCCGGCCCATTCGCGTGGGCAACGTGTTTACCCAACGCGTTCCACCATACTCGTACACGCACACGTACACCCGCCTCATCCGAGAGCCGATCTTCGGACAAACGACGAAAGCGGTGTCCCTCTTTCTGCCGTTCACCCGGAGGGGCAGGCTCCGCCTGCCCGATGCTGAACCGACCCGTCCACCGCGCGTGGGTCCGACCCTTTCGCGCGGGCAACGTGTTTACCCAACGCGTTCCACCATACTCGTACACCCGCCTGATCCGCGTCCATCCGCGGTTGCTGCTTCTCCTCCGTCGCGCCCGTGGCTCCTGCACCATCCGTGGGCCCCTCTTCGGCCAGCGGTGACATCCCGCGCGTATGCGGCCGGTCCTTCTGTTGACAGGGGGGAGGGGGATGGCGCATAGTTTGTACCTTATTGAACGAGGCTTAACCCGTCCGGTCGAATCCGTTACCCATGGCGCTGGCTACCCAATCGAAAATAGGCTCCCTGCTGGAGGCGACCGCGCTGTTTACCCCGGAACAGGTCGAGACGCTGCTGGTCAAGAGCCGCGAGGAGGACCGGCCGATCACCGACCTGGTCATCGACCTCGGGTACGCCCGCGACGACCTTTTCCTGAAGGCTCTGGCCGACGTGATGAAGATCCCGTTCGTCCGGCTGAGCGGCCTGGCCATCGAGAAGGCCGCGCTGGAGCGCCTGCCCACCAAGGCCGTCTTCCAGTACAACGTGATCCCGACCGCGGTCGAGAACGACGTGTTGCGCGTGGCCACCCACGACCCGTTCCTGCCTGGCCTGATCGATGCCCTGCGCCTCGCCTCCGGCATGAAGGTCCGCCTCTCGCTCAGCCCGGCCAACGACATCGCCAAGGCGGCGAAGCAGTTCTACGGCATCGGCGCCGACACCTTCGACCGGATGATGCAGGACAGCCGCATCGAGGTGACCGCCGAGGACGACATCTCCAAGCAGGACCTGAGCGAGCTCGACCAGGAAGCCTCGGTGGTGAAGTTCGTCAACCAGATCATCTGGGAGGCGCACAAGGACCGCGCGACCGACATCCACCTCGAACCGCAGGAGATGGACCTGCGCATCCGCTACCGCGTCGACGGCGTGTTGCACGCGATCCCGGTCCCGCCGCAGCTCAAGCGGTTCCAGTCGGCCATCATCTCGCGCATCAAGGTCATGGCCAACATGGACATCGCCGAGAAGCGCCTGCCCCAGGACGGCCGCATCAGCCTGCGCGTGCAGGGCGAGGAGATCGACGTCCGCGTCTCGACGATGCCCACCGTGTACGGCGAAAGCGTCTCGCTCCGCCTGCTGATGCGCAGCAGCGGCATGCTCGGCCTCGACAAGCTGGGCATGAACGAGCGCGACACCAAGATGCTGCTCAAGCTGATCACCAAGCCGCACGGCATCCTGCTGGTGACCGGCCCGACCGGCTCGGGCAAATCGACCTCGCTCTATGCGTGGCTGCACACCATCAACTCGACCGACCTCCGCATCCTGACCATCGAGGACCCGATCGAGTACGAGATGGCCGGGGTGAACCAGATCAACGTCCGCTCCGAGATCGGCATGACCTTCGCGGTCGGCCTGCGCCACATCCTGCGCCAGGACCCGGACGTGATCATGGTCGGTGAGATCCGCGACAAGGAGACCGCGGAAATCGCCATCCGCGCCGCCCTGACCGGTCACCTGGTGTTCAGCACGCTGCACACCAACGACGCGGCCGGCGCGGTGACCCGCCTGATCGACATGGGCATCGAGCCGTTCCTCGTCGCGTCGTCGGTCGAGGGCCTGGTCGCCCAGCGCCTCGTGCGCCGCCTCTGCCCGAGCTGCAAGAAACCCCGCCAGGTGGACCACGCGTTCCTGCAGCAGATCGGCTTCCCGATCGAGCGCCTGAGCGAGGGCACGATCTACGAGCCGGCCGGGTGCGAGGAATGCCGCGGCACCGGTTTCCGCGGCCGTACCGGCGTGTACGAGCTGATCGTCATCACCGATGCCATCCGCCCGCTGATCGTCGCCCGCGCCTCGTCGAACGAGATCAAGGCCATGGCGCTCAAAGGCGGCATGTACACGCTGCGCGACGACGGCTGGAACAAGGTGCTGAAGGGTGTGACCACCATCGAGGAAGTCCTCCGCGTGACCGAGGAGGACGAGGCCTTGTCCGGGGAGTGACCACCCATGCATCAAGCCGGAACGGTGAAAGGCCATCCCGCCCCATGAACCATCAACCATTCCCCATCCCCATCCCCATCAACCATTAACCATTCCCCATCCCCCATCCCCCATTCCCATTTCCATTCCCCATCCCCCCATGCCCACCTACGCCTACATCGCCCGCAGCAAATCCGGGGAGCGCGCCGAAGGCACGCTGGAGGCGTCGGACCGCCGTGCCGTGCTGGTGCAGTTGGAGCGCAAGGGCCTCGTCCCGGTGTCGGTCGCCGAGAAGGGCCTCGGTGCGCCGGCGAAGGCCCCGGCCAAGGCATCCGCCAAGCCCGAGGTGAAGGCGGCGAAGCCGGCCGCTCCGGTCCGTTCCGTCGCGGGCCGCAAGGAGGAGCCGGCCCAGCCATCGTTCAGTTTCTCCAGCAAGAAGCCGCGCATGAACATGCGCGAGGTGCTGGTGTTCACCCGCGAGATCAGCGACCTGCTCAACTCCGGCATGACCCTCGGCAACGCGCTGAACACCCTGTCGCGGCGCAAGACCAAGACCGCATCGGATGTGATCATCCTCGACCTGCGCGACGAGATCATCAAGGGTGCGAGCCTGTCCGAGGCGATGGGCAAGTACCCCGACACCTTCTCGACCCTGTTCGTCAGCATGGTCCGGGCGGGCGAGGCGAGCGGTGCGGTGTCGGAGTCGCTCGAGCGCCTGGGCAGCCACTACGAACGCGTGCTCGAGGCCCGGGAAAAAGTCATGATGGCCATGACCTACCCGGCCATCGTGCTTGCCGCCGGCGTGTTCACCATCATCTTCGTCATGGTCTTCGTCATTCCGAAGTTCTCGCAGGTCTTCGCCGAGCTCGGGGCGACCCTGCCGCTACCCACGCGCATCCTGATCGGCACCAGCTCGTTCATGATGAGCTACGGGTGGCTGATGGCCCTGCTCGGGGTGGGCGGGTTCATCGCCTTCCGCCGCTACATCCGCACCCCGGCCGGCGAGTTGTGGTGGCACCGGCAGATGCTCAAGTTCCCGGTCGTGCACCGGATCATCACCGCGAACGCCTTCGGCCAGTTCGCCCGCACGCTGGGTGCGCTGCTCCACAACGGCGTTCCGGTGCTGCAGGCCCTGTCCATCGTCGAGAACACGGTCGGCAACAAGGTCATCGCCCGCGAGATCCGCGAGGCCCGTGACCGGGTGACCGACGGCTCGACCATCGCCGGTCCGCTCGCTGCCGGCAAGGTCTTCCCGCCGTTGCTCACCGACATGCTGGCCATCGGCGAGGAATCGGGTGACATGGCCGGTTCGCTCGGCCACATCGCCGAGCGGTACGACGACGAACTCGACCGCAGCATCAAGGTTTTGACCACCGTGCTCGAGCCGGTCATGATCCTCTTCATCGCCGTCGGCGTCGGTTTCGTCGCGATCAGCATGTTGATGGCGGTGTTTGAACTAACCAGTGGACTGAATGTCTGAACCAGGGAGCGCATGATGAAAAAACAGGACCAACAACAGCAACCGCAGCGCCGGGACCGGGCGGCGGGTTTCACCTTGATCGAAATCCTCCTCGTGGTGGTGATCATCGGCATGCTGGCCACCATTGCCGCGATCAACGTGCCGAAGTTCCTCGGCCAGGGCCGCGAGGGCAAGGCCAAGGCCGACGTCAGCTCGATCAGCACCGCGTTGCACCTCTACAACATGAACGAGGGCAAGTACCCGGCCAGCCTGTCCGCGCTGACCGAGGGCAACGATCCCTACATGCAGAGCATCCCGAAGGATCCGTGGGGTCGCGATTACCAGTACTCGGCCAGCAGCTCGAAAAAGGGCCTGCGCTTCGAGATCTACTCGCTGGGCGAGGATGGCACGCAGAGCGCTGACGATATCGGCAACTGGAGCGTGGACGGCAAGTAAGCCGCGCCGCGGGCCGCCCGCGCCGACGGGAACACGACGATGCGGAGCGCCCGACATGGAACCCTTGCTGCCCCGGCGCGCCGGCGGAACCGCGGCTTCACCCTGATCGAGATCCTGGTCGTTGTGGTGATCGCCGCGCTGATGGCCGGCATCGCCCTGCCGGGTTTTGTCCGCTCGATGCGCGGGGCCGAACTGCGCACCGCCACCCGCTCGGTGTTGATGGCGCACAAGTATGCGCGCAGCACGGCGGTGTTGCGCCAGACCACGATGGCGCTGCTGCTCGATCGCGAGCGCCGCGAACTGGAGATCATCGAGCTGCGGGCTCCGCCCGGCGCCGATGACCGCAACAAGTTCCTCGATGCCCGGCAAAGCCGCGATGTCGATGCCGCGCTCGGCACCGCGCCCAAGGTCCCGGCCGAGGGCGAACCCGCGCCGACCATCGAGACCGAGCTGGTGCGCAAACTCGGTCGGGAGGTGCGGATCGATTCCTTCCGCTCCGAGCGCGGCGGCCAGGAGTTCCAGGGCGTGTTCTGGATCATGTACCACCCCAACGGGATGTCCGACGGATTTGAACTCGAACTCACCGATAACGGAAACCGCCGGGTCACCATCACCAGCGATGCGATCTCCGGCCGGGTGGAGACGGACTTCGGGAACTTCTAAAGCAACGTTCAACATGCAACAGCCAACAACCAACACTCAAAAGGTGAAGAAGTCCGATGCGTCATCCTCGTTGGATGTTGGCTGTTGGGCGTTCCCTGTTGGCTGTTGCGCGTCTGACCGGCGCGCGAAGCGTGCCGGCCTGACGCTGATCGAGGTCATGCTCGCGCTGGTCATCCTCGGCATCGGCCTGGTTGCGCTGGTTACTGCGGCGGGCCGCACCATCGGGGTGGCGCGGCAGGCGAAGAACTTCGATGCCGCGCGCGAGCTGCTCGCCCGGGTCGAGGTTGAAAAGCCGATGATGCTCGAGGAGCGGGTCGAGGACATCGCCGGTTCGGGCACGTTTGATCCGCCGTATTCCGCGTTCCGCTGGACGCGCACGGTGGAGCCGGAGGGATTCGAGGACGACGGCCTGTGGCGGGTCGAGACGGTGATCCTGTGGACCGAGGACCAGCGCGCGAAAAAGGAACGTGTGGTCACGCTGATCTACTGGCCACCCGAGGCGGAAGGCGGAGGGGGCGGCGGATGACGGCTCCCCGTTCCATCGCGCCGCCCGGCCCGGCCGCGCGCCACGGCTTCAGCCTGCTCGAGATCCTCGTCGCGGTGGTGCTGCTGGCCACCGCCTTCACCATCATCTGGAGCACGTTTTCGGCGACGATCGACGGGTGGCGGCGCAGCCGCGAGTTCGTGGACCGGATCAGCCACGGCGACTTCGTGGTTGATCAGCTCGTGTCCTCGATGCGCTCCGCCGCATTCTTCAAGAATCGCCCCGACAAGTTCGGCTTCTGGCTCGACACGAAGGGCGGCGGCGACGCCCCGCGCGACGTAATCAGCTGGGTCACCTCCGGTTCCGCCTTCATGAAGCCGGAGGATCCGCTCGGCAAGGGCCTGCACCGCATCATGGTGTCGGTGGAGGAAACGCCCGACGGCGACCCGGCCCTGGCCATCCGCGCCTTCCAGCACCTGAAGGACGAGATCGACAAGAACGATGTCGATCCGTGGTTCGTCTCGTCGCGCATCATCGGCCTCGACTGCGAGGTGTACAACTTCGAGGACGAGGACTGGAAGCAGGAGTGGGAAGACACCAATGCGGTACCCAGCCTGGTTCAGGTCACGTTGTACATGGAGCCGGTGGAGAAGTACGGGCCGGTGCTCAAGATGCAACGCATCATCCAGATTCCGGTCGCACCCGCCGTCACCGGTGCGGTCACGGCAACCCAGTCGCCCGGCGAAGGCGGGGCGATGCAACCCGGCCAGGAGCGCCGGAGTCCGGGCGGTAGCCAACCGCCGGCGGAAGGCGGGGGCGGGCAGGGCGGGGGGCCGCGCATCATTTCGCCGGGGGCGCAACCGCCGCCGGGGGGGGCCGGATGAAGCGCGAGACGTCATCGTCCAGGGATTGGACAACCGGGCCGGCGGAGGTTCCGGGGATTGGACAACCGGCGCGGTGCGGCCGCGAGGGCGCGGCGTTGATCGTCTCGGTGTGGGTCATCCTGATCCTTACCTTGTTGATCAGCTCGATGGCGTTCGACATGCAGGTCGAGGCCAATGTCGCGGCGTTTCAGCGCAAGCGCACCAAGTCGCAGTACCTTGCGCGCGCCGGGATGGAATGGACGATGGCGGTGTTGTCCCGCAGGGTCACCGAATCGATGGACGAGGAGCTGGTGCTGGAACCCAACCAGGACGAGCAATTGGTGGTCGCCTCGATCAACCTGTCGCGCGGGGTTGGTGTCGCCGGGATCGAGAAGACCTTTGGCGACGGCAAGTTCATCATCGACATCGTGCCCGAGGAAAGCCGCCGCAACGTCAACACCCTCACGGAGGAGGATTGGGAGGAGATCCTCGACCAGGCCGGGGTCGAGAACACCCGCTGGCCGGACCTGATCGACGCCTTCATGGACTGGATCGACGAGGACGACAACTACCGGTTGCACGGGGCCGAGTCGGACGACATCTTCTACAAGGATGCCAAGTACGAGGTGAAAAACGCTCCGCTGGACACGGTGGACGAGTTGCTGATGATCAAGGGGTTCGAGCCGGCGTTGCTCTACGGCGGGCCGTCCCGGGACGATGAAAGCGTCGTGTATTCGGGAATTGCCGGTTGGCTCACCACCTGGGGCGACGGCAAGGTCAACATCAACACGGCGTCGCGCGAAGTCCTGCTCACCCTGCCGAACATCGAGGAGGATGTCATCGACCGCATCCTGGAATACCGGACCGGCCTCGATGCCCTGGCCAACACCAAGGACGACGGCTTCCGCGACATCGAGGAGGCCATCCAGAAAACCGGCCTCGACCCGCAGCTTGCCGACCGCATTACCACCACGGAACGCAAGTACCTGCGCGTCGTCTCGATCGGCGAGGTCGATGGCGTGCGCAACGGGATCTGGGCCATCCTGCAGGCGTCGGAAGGGGACATCATCCCGGTGTTCTGGCGCGAGGAGGCGATGCCGTGATGGGGGGATTCGCAACCAGCCCGCCGCCATGCGAGGAGCGTCCTGCGTGTTTTCGCGGCAAACTGCCGGTCGGGAAGCCCTGCCGGGCGATGTTCAAGGTTGAATGTTGACCGATTTTAACCATACTGCGCTTTTATGTCGGAAGAAGTCCAAATAGCCTTTGTTTTGCGCGATAAACGCGTGGAATGGACGGTGTTGCAACAGCGCAAGCACCGCGCGGAGATCGTCCAGCAGCAGGAGGTCGTATTGGACTGGCCGGAGGGTGTCACCGATCTGAGGTCGGCCGAGGCGGCGGCCTTCCTGAAGACGAAGGTGCCGGCGTTCAAGGGGCGGCTTGGCCTGGTGATTCCGGCCGACCGGGTCTTGTTGCGCGTGGTGGAGTTGCCGTCCACCGATCCCGACGAATTGTTCGGCATGGCCGAGTTGCAGGTGGACAAGTTTTCCCCGTTTCCGTCCGACCAGATGTCCGTCTCGCTGGAGGTGCTGGCCGAACAGGACGGGGTGTCGCGGGTGATGATCGCGGCGGTGCAGCACCAGGTGATCGACCAGCTCGGCGCCTTCCTGTTGCAGGCGGGGCTTTACCCGCAATCGGTCGATGTCGATGTGCTTGGCTGGTGGACGTTGATCAGCGACCAGGGCCGCGTCCGGACCAGCGGCCAGGAGATCGTGGTGATCCATGACGACCGGTGCGCACAATTGCTCGTGGTGCGTGACGGCACGCCGGTGATGATCCGGGCCCTGGATCCCGCGCTCGATCTCGCCTCGGCCGCCGCGGTGGACGACCTCACCCAGGAAATCGAATACACCTTGATGACGCTGGAGAGCGGGTGGGGCTCGCAACCGACGGCCGGCCTGTCCGTGTGGTCGCATGACCGGGTGGCCCCGGGGCTGGTTGCCGCGTTGACGTCCGCTGCGCCGTTCCCGGTTACCTTGGCCAGTCTGCGCGACTTGCCGCCGCTCAGCGAGGGCATCAGCCGCCGCATGAACCGGGCGGATCGTCCGGCCATCGACCTCGCCCCCGCAGCCTGGCGCAGCAGCATTCAATCCAAGCGGTTCCAGCGCCAGGCGGCCCTGATCGCCGGTGTCGCGTTCGGGGTTTGGGCCGTGTTGATGCTCGGGTTGTGGCTGTTTACGGCGCACCAGAAGACCATGCTCGCCGAGGCCCAGTCCGGCCTGATCCGCATGCAGACCGAACTCCAGGAAGTCACGGACCTGCGGAACCAGGTCGCCTCGCTCGAGCAATACGCCGACCGCTCCCGGTCCGGGCTGGAGTGCCTGCGCGAAATCACCGAGCGCCTTCCGGCCGGGGTGGACATCACCAGCATCACCTACAGCAAGACCTCGCAGATCACGTTGCGCGGCGAGGCCGACACCGACGCGCCGATCTATGAACTGGTCAAGCTGCTCGAGGGTTCCTCCCTGTTCCGCGCCGTCAAGACCGAACGCATCAGCACCCAGGTGCGCGGTGGCCAGACCCGTTCCATGTTCCTGATCAACATCCAGTTGCCCGGTTCGGAAAGCACGGAGGGTGGAGCCTGATGATCTTCACCCGCCGAGACTTCTCGATGGTCATGATCATGATCGCCGTGCTCTTGCTCGGCCTGACCTACCTGCTGGGCGAGCCGATGATCCGCCGCTGGCGCGAGGCCTCGGCGGCCCGCGCGACCCTTGAGCGCGACCGCGGCATGGCCGCGCGGGTCCTCAAGAACCGTCCCGACTACGAGGAAAGGCTGGTGAGCCTGCGCGCCTCCCTGCCCACCTACGGCGTCAACGAAGCGGTGGGTGCGACCTTGTTGTTGAAGGTCCGCCAGCTCGCCCAGGAAAACGGATTCAACACCAAGAACATCGTGCCCGAGGCGGAGAAACAGATCGGCGACCTCTACGAATTGCCGGTCGACGTCTCGTGGGAGGCCGAACTCGAGCCGCTGGTTCGGTTCCTCTACGCGGTCCAGATCGCCGGGGCGACCCTCGACATCCGCACGATGTCGATCAGTCCCGCCCAGGACAATGTGCTCAAGGGCAACCTCAAGATTTTCTTCGCCTACAAACGCGGTGAAACCGAACCGGCGGCCGGCATCGAGACCTCGCCGGTCGAGGAGATGATGAACGCAACGCCCTGACCGGCGTGGCGTGAAGGATAAAGCGGACATGTACCGGGAACGAACCATGAAAACGAAACCAACTTCCTTCGGGGCGGCCTGGCCTGGCGTGCTCCATCAATCCGTGTCCCTGTTGACGGCGGTATCGCTGCTGGCCGCACCGGTCCTGGCCCAGCCGCCGATCCCGCGCCCGTCGGCCGCTCCGGATCAATCCGCCGAGGAAACCATTCCCGGCATGACCGCAGGCCGCGCCGGCGGCAACGAGAAGCTGCTCGCGTTGAATTTCCGCGACTCGCCGCTCGACCAGGTCCTCGACCTGATCGCCGACCTCACCGGCAAGACCATCATCAAATCACCCGGCATCAACGCCACCATCACCCTCAAGAGCCAGAGCCGCCTCAACATCACCGAGAGCATGCAGGCCATCGAGGCGGTACTGGCCATGAACAACATCACCCTCGTGCCGATGGGGGACAAGTTTCTCAAGGCGGTGCAGACCGCCGCCGCCCGGCAGGAAGGCATGCGCATCAACATCGGATTGCCGGAAACGCCGTTCGGCGAGACGGAAAAGCTGATTTCGCAGATCTTCACCGTCAAGCACATCGAACTGGCCGAGATCACCCCGATCATCCAGAGCCTGCTGCATGGCTACGGCAAGATCCAGCCGCTGGAGCGGGCGAACAGCCTGATGGTGACCGATACCGAGGGCAACCTGGCCCGCATCACCGAGGTGCTCGAGTTCCTTGACCAGCCGATCGAGGCCAAGGTGGAAACCCGCATCTACGACATCCGGTTTGCCGAGGCGTCGTTGATTGCCGGCAAGCTGAACGAGCTGATCGCCGATTCGCAGGCCAAGGAGGACCGTCCGCAGATCAACGTCGCCGAGGCGGTGCCCGCCATCCCGACGCCGCCCGGGGTCATCCGCGCCCGCCAGGCCCAGGCCGCCGCCGAACAAGCCGCCTCCGAAGTGGACACCGCCTTGCAGATGGCCGAACGCGGCGTGATCTCCGGCAAGGTCCGCATCATCGCCGACGACCGCACCAACATCCTGTTCGTCATCTCGCGCACCGAGAACTTCGCCTTCTTCGACAAGATCGTCGCCGTGCTCGACCGCCCGATCGATCCCGCCATCACCGTGCGCGTGGTCGCCCTCGAATACGCCAAGGCCGACGAAATGGCCGGCATCCTGAACGAATTCATCGGCGCCGCATCCGGCGAGAAGACCACCGGCTCGGCCGGCAACCGTCCGTCGGATACCGCCGCCGACGGCGCCACCGACAACCGCAGCCAGGCCCTGCGCGACTTCATCCGCGCCCGCACCGAGCAGCAGGCTCCGGCGCAGGCCAACAAGGAATCCGCGACCCAGGCTTCTTCGATCGGGCGCCTCTCCCCCGACACCAAGATCCTCGCCGACAAGCGCACGAATTCGCTGATGCTGATGGGCAAGCTCAACGACCTCGCCATCCTCGAGGAATTGATCGACCACCTCGACATCATGCTCGCCCAGGTGGTGATCGAGGCGGTCATCATCGAGGTCGGCTTGAGCGATGAAATCCGGTCCGGCGTGGACTGGGTCCAGAAGTCGATGGTCGCGTACAACGAGCAGTTGCGCGGTCCCGGCGGCGGCATCACCGTGCGCGAGCCGGTCGGCGCCTGGGGCGGCGGCACCGCGTTCGGCGCCGGCATCCCGCGCGATGCCGCGACCGTCGAGGGCCAGAGCGCCATCACCTCCGGCGGCCTGAACTGGTACATGTCGCTCTACGACCTGAACATCGACGCGGTCATCCGCCTCGCCCAGAATTCGCGCGACTCGCAGATCCTCTCCACCCCGGTGATCGTCACCACCGACAACACCGAGGCGAAGATCATCGCCAGCACCCAGCGCCCCGTCGTCACCACCACCAGCACCACCGACGGCGGTTCGATCCGCTCCAGCTACGAGTACCGCGACATCGGCATCAACCTCACCGTCACCCCGCGCATCAATCCCCAGAGGATGGTCGTCATGGAAGTCACCCAGACCGCCGACGACGTGGCCGGTGAAATCCTGATCGATGGCAACCTCGTTCCGGAAATCACCAAGCGCGAGCTGAACGCGACCATCGCCGTGAACGACCGCTCGACCATCGTGCTCGGCGGCCTGATCCTCAGCCGCAACGCGAAGTCCGACACCAAGATCCCGCTGCTCGGCGACATTCCCGTCATCGGCAACCTGTTCAAGTTCAAGAGCACCACCAAGCAACGCGCCGAACTCGTCGTGCTGCTCACCCCGTATGTGCTGATGACTCCGGCCGAGGCGCGCGCCGAATCGACCCGCCTCTATTCCGCGAACAGCTCGCGCCAGCGCGAGTGGCACACCGGCTGGTCCGACAGCGGCTTTGGCCGGATGAGCGACCGCCAGAAGGCCGAGTACATCCGCGACTGGGAGAGGAACCGCCCCGCCCCGTTCACCCGCGACCTGTCCAAGGACATCCTCGATGATGACGACGAACCGCTCCCGCGCCGCAACAGCCTGTTCGGCCGGCAGCGCGACGAAGGCCGCCCGGTCGTGGTGACCGATGCCATCGAACGCATCAAGCAGGAGGAGAAGGAAAAGGCCGCGAACGCCCCGCGTTCCGCGGAAGCCAACACCGCTCCCGCGGAGGAACCGGTCGAGGTGGAAACCATGATCCTGCCCGAGGAGCCGGAAGCCATCGAGCTCCCCGCCGAACTGGATCCGGAGGCCGCGCCGGAGGTCATGCCGGAACCCGAGCCGGATGCCGGACCGGTGATCATCGATTACGATCTGCCTGTTCCGGCGCGTTGATTCCGACACGCGCATGGCCGAGCCGCTGAAGGAACTCTATACCCGCGAGGTGGTCGCGGCGCTCGGCGCCGCGGTCGCCCGCGTTGACCGGCGGTTCGATCCTGCCGTCTTCGCCAACGCCGTGTTCGACCGCACCTGGCCGCAGCGCGAGCTGAAGGACCGCATGCACCACATCGCCCGGCTGCTTTACACCGGCATGTCGGGCGATTACGAGCAACGCATGAACCGGCTCATGCGGATCTGTCCGCCCTTCCGCGGCCTGCCCTACCTGTTGTTCCCGGACATTGTCGAGCAGTTCGGCCTCGACCACTGGGACCTCTCGATGCGCGCCCTCGAAACCTTCACTCCGCTGTGCAGCTCCGAGTTCGCCATCCGCCCGTTCATCCGGCGCGACCCGGTCCGCGCGGTAAAGCAACTGCGCGCCTGGTCGAAAAGCCCCGACGAACACGTGCGCCGCCTGAGCAGCGAAGGCTGCCGCCCGCGCCTCCCCTGGGCCATGGCCCTGCCGGAGTTCCAGCGCGACCCCGCACCGATCCTGCCCATCCTCGAAACCCTGCGCACCGACCCGAGCGAGTACGTGCGCCGCAGCGTCGCCAACAACCTGAACGACATCGCCAAGGACCACCCGGCCCTCGTGCTCGACATCGCCCGCCGCTGGCTCAAGGAAAAACCGGAGACCCATAAACTGGTCAAGCACGCCTGCCGCACCCTGCTCAAGCGCGGCGATGCGAAGGCGCTGGCCCTGTTCGGATTCGCCGATGACCCGGCCCTGGTCGTGCACCGCCTGGCGCTCGCTTCGCCCAGCCTTGCCCTCGGCGACGCCCTCGTCTTCACCTTCGAGATCCACAACGGCACGGATGATCTGGAACCGGTGCGGATCGAATACGCGATCGACTACCGCAAGGCGCGTGGCCACCACCACCGCAAGGTCTTCAAGATCAGTGAACGTCCGGTCGCCGCCCGCGAGACCCTCACCCGCCGTCATGCCTTGCGCAACCTCACCACGCGCACCCACCATCCCGGCGAACACCACCTGCACATCATCCTCAACGGTACCGTCAAGGCCAGCGCGCCGTTTCATCTGCTCGCCTAGGGGCACGCCGCGGAGGCGGAAACCGCGGATCGCGCGGATGCACGCGGATGGAAACCCGAACACCTGAATGCGCGCTACGCCTGGTTCCGGCGGCTTATTCGACTTCGATGCGGTAGAAGCCGTGGGCGTTGGTGGCGTCGGGGTCGGTCCAGGTGTTGACCGGCGGGGCGGCGGGGATGTTGGAGGCGACGGGGGTGAAGGCGCCGTCGCCGAGGGTTTCGCGGAACCAGAGGCGGTAGGTGCGGTCGGCGGCGCTGTTCCAGCGCAGGGTGAAGGGTTGGCCGGCGTCGTGGATCGGCACCGTGTCGGCGCGCAGGAAGGAGGCTGGATCGCCGGGATGGGTCGCGGCCTTGAATTCATCGAGGTTGGAGAACCCGTCACCGTCGTCATCGGCGGTGGCGATCAGGCCGGTGGCGCTTCCGCTGTAGGAGGCCTCCCACCAGTCGGGGATTCCGTCGCCGTCGGCATCAAGCACCACGCCGGTGAAGGTGGTGCACTCGGCGGTTTCCGCGTTGGCTTCGAGGTCGAGGCCCCAGCACAGCAGGGTGCCCTGGTCGGTGGTGAACAGGTCGGTGACGCGCAGCCGCCAGGTGCCGGCTGCCGGTTTGCCCGCGAAGGCGGCGAGGTCGCCGTCGGGCACGTAGCGCCCGGCAAACGGAGCGTTCTGGGTGTTGGCGCCGATGTTGGTGGTCGCGGTCATATCGAACACGGTGTAAACGACGTTTACGCCGCAGGTGCCTGAACCGAAGTTGTCGCGGCTGCCGCCACGCCGGTTGGCGAGGACAACCTCGGTGCCGTCGGGGTGCTGGAGCGCGATGACGAGGTCGCTGTTCCAGGTGTGGTTGAGGCGGATCCATGGGCGGATGGCGGTGAGGTCGCCGATCTGGGTGTTGGTGACGACGAGGTCGGAGAAGACGCTCTGGTTGTCGATGATCGGCTGGGGCACGTCCGCGCTGGCGATGGTGTTGGTGACGACATCGCCAGCGGCAACCGCGCCGACGGCGAGGGTGCGGCGCTGGTTCAGCGCGACATCGCCGGCTTCGAGGGCGAGATCGATCTCCAGCGGGGTGCCGCAGGTCCAGTTGGTCGGGACGGTCAGCATCAGTGCGACATCGGTCGCGGCGCTGGTGTCTGCGGCGAGCATCGGCACGGAGGCGAAGGGCTGGTTGATCGCGATGGTCGGATCCGGCGCGGCGAGGGTGACCGCGACCGGGGCGTAGGCGAATTGGCCGCGGTTGCGCAGGGTCGGGGTGATCAGGATCGACTCGCCGGGATCGATGCGCCCGTTGCCGTTGCCCAGCGTCGTGTCGTCCACGGCGAGCGAATCCACGGCGAGGCCGTTCATCGGCAGGCGCGACAACACGAGGGCGCTGTAGCGGCCGAGGTTGATCATGGCGGTGGGCGGGTTGCCGGACGCGGTGATCGAGGGGGTATCGCCGACATCCTCGTAGTCCTCGCCGTACTTTTGCAGGTCGGTGTTGACGTGGATGTACCAGGTGCCGGCCTCGGGCATCGGGATCGTGTAGCCGAGGCGCGGGGTGTTGCGGAGGTTGGCGATGACGAGGACATCCTGGTCGGGCGTGGCCGGATCGTAGCGGCGGTAGCCGATGGTCTTCAGCGCCTGGTCGAGGAACACCAGGCCGGTGCCGGGGCCGGCGAGGCCGCCGGACACCCCATCGAGGTTGCGGCGCAGGTGGATCAGGTCGCGGTACAGGCGGGTCACATGGGCGAAGGTGTTGGTGCGCGACCAGTCGAGGGCGCGGGCGTCGCTGAACAGGTTCGTCTCCAGCATCTCCTGGCCCATCCACAGCATCGGTGTGCCGGGGGCGGTCAGGGTGAACAGCGCGGCGAGGGTCGAGCGTTTGCGGGCGTAATAGCCTTCGGGCGCGGTGGCGTCCACCGCGTTGGGGAAACGGATGGCCCAACTGTTCAGGTCGCCGGTGGAGTCGTGCGATTCGCTGTAGATGATGCGTTGCGGGTCGCTGTTGATCGCGCCGGCGAGCGTGCT
The DNA here is from genome assembly GCA_937872895.1 of uncultured Verrucomicrobiota bacterium. Lineage (GTDB taxonomy): Bacteria > Verrucomicrobiota > Kiritimatiellia > CAIVKH01 > CAIVKH01 > CALMUP01. The sequence goes on along the minus strand of CALMUP010000023.1, from coordinate 33,892 downwards.
CATGTTGCGGTCGTTGTCGTTGCCGGTGCTCATGATGCCCTGCATCGTGCCCTGGTACGACATGTCCCAGTGGCTGTTGAAGCCGATGACACCCTTGATGTCCTCGGCGATGTGGAAGGTGCGCTCGAATTCGTTCGACAGGGTGCTGATGACGGTGTGGATCAGGTTGGAGGCGTCGGGGATGACCACGGTGCGGGTGTTGTCGTTGTAGAGCATGAACTGGGGGGCGTCCCAGCGGAATCCGTCGATGCGGTAGTCCTGTTTCCACATGCGGAAGTTGTCGAGGATGTAGGCGCGCACTTCCGGGCGGCGGTAATCGGGGCGGGGGCCCCACCAGGTGCAGCAGTAGGCGGGCTCGTTGAAGAAGAAGATGCCGCCGTTGCCGTTGGTGCTCCAGCCGTCGTACTGCCACAGGCTCCAGTCGTCGTTGTCGCTGCCCCAGTGGTTGTGCACGACATCCATCAGCACGGCGATCCCGCGTTCGTGGCAGGCCTTCACGAAGGCCTTGAACTGGTCGGGCGTGCCGTAGGTGGATTCGATGGCGAAGGGGTAGGAGAGGTTGTAGCCCCAACTGGTCGAGGTGGGGAACTCGCTGATCGGCATCAGTTCGACGGCGTTGATGCCGAGATCCACGAGGTGGTCGAGTTTCTGGATCGCGTTGGTGAACCGGCCGGGCAGGCCGTCGCCGGGGACCGGGTCGTGGAAGGCGCCGATGTGCATTTCGTAGATGACCAGTTCGTGGGCCGGGGCCATGGCGAACGTGTTGGTGCCCCAGTTGAACGCGGCGGGCTGGTGGATCAGCGAATTGCGGGTGCCGGATCCCTCGAGTTGCCGGCTGTAGGGATCGCGCCGCCACAGGCTGCCGTTCAGGACGAACTTGTAGGGCTGGCCGGGCGAGGCGGCGGTCACATCGCGCGACCAGACGCCGTTGCCTTCGGAGGTCAGCGGCAGCGAGGTCATGCTCCAGCCGTTGAAGGCGCCGGCCACGTGGACGCTGCTCGCGTTCGGGGCCCAGGTGCGGAAGGTCACGCCGGTGCCGCCCGTGCCGGCGTACGGGGTCGCGCCCCAGCCCGGACGGGACGACTGCCCGTGCGCGGACAACGCCGCGGCCAGCACGCATCCGAACAGGTAGATCCATCCTTTCATCGAATCCTTTTATTCCGAAAACCGGAGTTGACGGAACCACGGATGAACACAGATTCACACGGATAATGGCATCAGGACAGGTTCATCATAGGAAGGAGCCCCGTCCTTTTCAGTGCCGTTGTATTCAGGGTCCACCCCCGTGAATCTGTGTCTATTCGTGTTCATCCGTGGTTCTAATGTTGTTTTCGGGTTTACTGTACCCGGGAAGAGGGTGCATGGATACGCTGAAATCGCGGTGGTCAGGCCGGGGGTGTCGTGGGGGGCCGGGGCAGGGTGCGGCGGGTGTACCAGAGGGTGAACAGGGCGGCCGATCCGGTGGTGAAGGCGATAGAGATCCAGATGCCCCAGAGGCCGAGGGTGGTCCAGTGGTCGAGGGCGAGGATGATTGCCAGCGGGGCGAGCAGTTGCCGGTAGAGGCCGATCCAGATCGCGTAGAGCGGCTGCTTCACGGCCTGTAGCGCGGCGGTCAGGGTGAAGAGCAGCACGTAGGCATAGACCAGCAAGCTGGCCACGCGCAGGTAGTCGGCCCCGACCGCGATGACCACCGCATCGCGGGTGAACAGCGCCATGGCCTGCCGCGGCCAGACCAGCATCAGCGCCAGCGCCGGGATGAGGGTGAGCAGGCCGAAGCGCAAGGCGGCACGTACGGTTTCCCGTACGCGGTCGGGACGTCCCGCGCCGTTGTTCTGGCCGGCGATGGCGAGCACCGCCATGTTCAGGCCGATGGCCGGGAGCAGGATGATCTGTTCGATGCGGGTGGCGATGCCGTAGGCGGCCACGGCGGCGCTGCCGTGGCGGTTGACAAAATAGGTGATGACGAGGATGCCGAGGCCGATGGTGGCCATGTTGAGCATGGCGGGTCCGCTCTGGCGCAGCAGGTCGGCGGCGGTGCGGGCGGGCAGGGCGAGGGCGACGCGGGTGAGGCGGGGCAGGGCGTCGCGCCGCCGCACCACACGGTACAGGTAGGCGGCGCTGATCACCTGGATCAGCGCGGTGGACCAGGCGATGCCGTCGAAGCCGAGGGCGGGCAGGCCGAAGCCGCCGTAGATGAACCACGGATCGAGCACGACGTTCAGCAGCAGGCCGAGCACGAGCACGTTGCGGTAGGTATGGGTGTCGCCGCGTGCGACGAGCAGCGCGTTCAGGACGTGGGTGAGGTTGAAGAAGATCGATCCCGCGAAGACGATGCGCATGTAGTCGGCGGCGAGCGCGGCGGGGCCGGGAGCGGCTCCCATCCAGGTGAATACGCGGTCGACCAGCACGAAGCCGGCGATGCTCAACACCAGCGAGGCGAGCGCGGTGAAGGTCAGGGCCTGGGCGCCGAGGGTGCGTGCCTCGTCGGGGCGGCCGCTGCCGATGGTGTTCGCCACGAGGGCGGACACGCCGGTGGCGAGGCCGGAGGCCACGGCGATGACCGCGAAGAACACCGGGAAGGAGAGGCCGAGCGCGGCCAGCGCGTCGGTCGACAACCGTCCCGCGTACCAGGTGTCCACCACGTTGTAGAGCGTGTTGAACAGGTAGCCGACGCTGGCCGGCACGGCGATGGAGCGCACCAGGGCCGGTACGGGCGCGGACAGCAAGGATGGGCGTTCGGGCATGGTCGTACGGTAGCACATCCACCGGTGCAAGGGATGGACAATACGGCGGGCGGTGTGTCCAGGGGTTGGAACAATGGGCAGGGCGATCGCGGCATCAGCACAAGCGTTCGCAGAGGCCGCGCACGACGGCTGACCGTTGCGGCTCGATGTGGAAGTGGCCGTGGTGGCCGGGCACCGGGATGACATCCAGTCCTTTCGTGGCGGCGAAATGCCAGAGGTCGCGCCGGTCGCGCGCGGAGGGATCCTCGACCTCGTCGCACCGGAAGTAGGTGATCACGCCCGCGAAACGCTCCGTGGATACATGGCGCGCGAGTGCGGCGCCGTGCTGGCGAGCGACCCGGATGCCGGCCTGGACCATCGGATCGTCCGACGTCATGCCCTCCGCGAAGTCGCGCGGCGGCCTGCGATCAAGTCCGGTGTCGGTAAGCAGATCCGGCGGATTGGTGTCCACCATGGCCAGCAGGTCCACGGTGCGTCCGGCGCGTTGCAGCCGGCAGGCCACGGCGTGCACGATGATCCCGCCAAAACTCGTGCCGAACAGGCGCACCACACCGTCGGGTCGCCGCCGCATGATCTCCCCGGCGTACCAATCCGCCATGTCCTCGATGGTCGATGCCCCGACACGGGTCCAATCCATGCCCGGCGGTTCAAGTCCGATCATCGGTTGCGCCGCCGGCAGTTCGCGGCCGACCAGCAACAGGCGCAGGGCATGGCCGAACAGGCCGCACACCGCAAAGAGTGGCGGGCGTTCGCCCGCCGCGTGAATCACCAGCGCACCGCCGGCCGGCGCGATCCGGTTGCCCCGCAGCCAACCGGCGAGTGCGGCCACCGTGGTTTCCCGGTACACCACCGCCAGTGGAACCTGCACGCCGAAGACGGCATGGATATCCATCAGCAGGCTGGTCACCGCCATCGAATCCGCACCGAGGTCGCCGAAAAGATCGTCCGCCATGCCGAGGTCCGCGACATGCAGGTGGCGCTTGACCTGTTCGGCCAGGGTTTCCTCGTATGGATGGCGTGGCGGGATGTGAACGCGGCGCGCCGCGGTCCGACGCGAACGCAGGCTGCGCCGGTCCACCTTGCCGCCCGGGAGGCGGGGCAGATCGGCCCGGAACTCCACCAGCGACGGCACCATATGCGCAGGCAACCGGCGGCTGATCCACCGGCGCACGGAGGCGGCGGACACACGCTCCCCCGGCGAAGGCACAAGGTGCGCGCACAGGCGGAGCGGCCCGTCGGCATCCGCCTCGCCGACAACGGAAACATCGCGGACCCCGGGCATGGTCCGGATGACGGCTTCGATATCGCCGGGGTGCACGCGGTGGCCCATGATCTTGATGACCCGGTCGTTGCGACCGACGTGGAAGAGTGCGCCGTCCGCGCCCCAGCGCCCGAGGTCACCGGTGCGAAAGATGCGCCATCCGGGGCGATCCGGATCGTCGCGCAGGACCTGCGCGGTCAGCGCCGGATGTTTCCAGTAACCGGCGAAGATGTACGGGCTGGCGACGACGATTTCGCCGACCTCGTCGTGGTCGCGGACCGGTTGCCCCTCGGCGTCCACGACCGCGACCTCCTTGTCCGGCATCGGGTCGCCCACCGGCAACGCGTCGCCGGGTGGTGATTCGTCCCAGGTATGGATGCGCTGCCGGTAGTTCAGGGCCTCGGTTGATCCGAGACAGACCAGCAAGCGGCTCCCGGCGGGGAGCCGGGACCGCCAGGTATGCCAGTCGGCCAGGCTGACCGCTTCGCCGCCGGTACGCAGCAACGAGGGTGTGCGCAGGCGGCGACCGGGGGGCATCACGCGGTCGATGCGCCGCAGCAGCGTGGGAACGAGGTGCAACACATCGATGCGGTGTTCATCCAGCCAGTCGGGCAGGCGCTCGACGCCCAGGGAGGTCACGTTGGCCGGGTACAGCGTCGCGCCGTTCAGCAGTGCGCCGTAGAACGCGGTGGCGGCGGCGATCGCGCTGACCGAGTGCAGCAGGGTCATCCGCAATCCGGGGCGAAGGCCGGCCGGTTCCGTGTACCAGCGGGTGGAATGGAGCAGGTTGCGGTGGGACTGCATCACGCCCTTGGGTTGATCGGTCGATCCCGATGTGAAGATCACGCAGGCGGGATCGTCGGGGGCCGGTGTTGCCGCCGGTGGTTCGTGGTGTTCCGCGGGCGGTGTTTCCGCGAGCAGGACGGTCAGCGGCGGGGACAAACGACCCGCGATGTCGGCAGCGAGGGGGGCGTGCGCGGCGTCGGTCACCAGCAGGGAGGCGATGCCGGTCCCGAGGATTTCGGCCAGCCGGGCGGCCGGATAGGCGGCGTCGAGCGGGATGTAGTAGGCACCGGTGCGCAGCACGGCCCAGATCGAGATGGCGAAGGAGCAACCCGCAGGCAGCAGCAAGGCCACGCCGCAACCGTGCGCTGCGCCATGGGCGGCGAGGTGCGCGGCGAGGCGGCGGGATTCGGCGTCGAGGGTTCGGTACGTGATCGCCGCGTGGGGGTCGATCACGGCGGGGAGGTCGGCAACCTGTTCGACCACGGAGGAAAAGCGGCGGAGCAGCGACGACGCCACCAGGTCATCGGTCCACGGAGGCAGGGGCATCACTTACTCGATGACCTGCATCTTGCCGCCGGTCAGGCGGGCGATGCGACGCCAGTATTCCTTTGAGCGTTCGCCCGCCGAGCTGGAGGCCTTGTACACGATCGGGTGGATCTTCACCGAGCGGCCGGTGGTCGTCTCGATGTTGCGGACATAACTGACCAGGTCATCGGCGTGGTTCGGCATCGGGATGCGTTCCTTGCCGCGCACCTCGGAGATGGTCGGTACATCATCGGTCAGCAGGAAGATCGTGTCGGCGCCCATTTCTACCGCCATGATGATGGCGTCGTGGGGCGTACTGCCCGACCAGCCCTTCTTGTTGCCCTGGGTGTTCATCTTGATCTTGCCGAGCCAGGCGATCGCGGCGGCCTTGTTCTCCTGGGTGGCGAACATGATCTGCGGGGACACGGCTTCGGCGCCGTCCACGAAGCCGATCAGGTTGAACTTGGTGCCGGGACCGAGGCCTTCGAGCATGATCTGGGCCTCGCGTTTCACGTCCTCGACGACGCCCTTGTTGTACATCGAGCTGGTGACGTCCACGAGCACGGCGATGGCGCGGGTGCGGACGTTCTCGCCGAAGAACTTCGTGTCCGAGAAGCCGCCGCCGCCGGTGTCGCCGCGGCCGAGGCCGCCGCCGGCACGCCCGAGGTCGCCGAGCATGTTCGCGCTGCGGTTCAGCGTCGGGGTGTCGCGCATCTTCTTCATGTCCGGCGTGTCCATCTTGGGCAGCTCGGGCAGGGCCACCGCGCTCGGGGCCTGGGAGACGAGGCGCTGGAGGATCTGGGGCTTGCGCACCTGTTCCTTCATCTGCTTCACGCGGATGCTGTGTTCGAGCTTGCGCGCGGGGATCGAGGGCGGCTGCTTCGCGTCGAAGGTGACCTTCGGGCGGGCCACGATCACCGCGATGGTGATGGCGCCGGCGAGGATGGCCAGGCCGACGTGGAAGATCACCGCGGAGATGGCGGCCTCGGCGAGGCGGCGCTTCGCCTTCTCCTTTTCGGTCAGCACGGGCTTCGGCGGAGGAGGGGCGGCCGGTTGGACGGGAGCATCGTTCATGAGTCGCCCTCCATCGCGAAGGAGACGTTCTGGATCTTCGCCTCGGCGCAGGCGTTCAGCACATCGACCACACGCTGGTGTTTCACTTCGGGCGCGGGGGCGATGGTGATCATCGATTCGGTCTTGTTCGCCTCGGCGGTGGCCTTGAACCGCTTGAGGGTCTCGATCAGCTCGGGCAGCGAGGACGAGGTCGGCGAATCGAACTTCAGGTCGTTCAGCACGACGGTGCCGTCGGCGTAGATCTCGATGATCTGCTCGTCGGGGATCTGCACCGGTTCCGATTGGTCGGCGGTGCCGGGCAGCGAGAAGCTGATGTCGGCTTCCTGCTTGTGCAGCGTGCTGCCGACCATGAAGAACACAAGCAGCAGGAAGACGCAGTCGATCATCGGCGTCATGTCCATCTTCATGGTGACTTCGTTGGCGCGACGCAGCTTCATTCCCCGGTCCCCGATTGGTAGGTGGCGAACACGATGTCGAAGACGCCGACGTCGGCGCAGGCCTTGATGGCCCGCTGCACCGAGGCGAATTCGACGTTCTTGTCGATGCGCATGTACACGCGCAGTTCGGGCGTGCCCTTGCGGACCGCGTCGATCTGCTGTTTCAGGTCCTGCTCGTTGACCAATTGACCATGGAGCAGGAAGGGGCGTTCAGCCGAGACCACGTCGCCGGCGGGGGTCACCGAGCCGAGGGGCAGGATGTTGATCGTGCCGCGGTTGCGGAGGTCCTCGGGCACCTGCGACTTCGGGGCGACCGGGAGCTTGATCTCCGGGGTCATGTCCACCTTCGACATGGTCGCGGCGATCATGAAGAACACGAGCAGCAGGAAGACCATGTCGATCATCGGCGTCATGTCGACGCTGAGTTCAACCTCGGATTTGCGTTTGGCCTTCATGGTGGGTTCGCGAGGACGTGCCGGGGACTACTCTTCGGCGAGGGGGGCGGTGAGGTTGTCCACGACCACGGTCAGGTTTTCCTCCGCCTCGGAGAGCAGCTTGTTCAGGTAGTTGCGGAACAGGAAGTAGGCGAACATCGCCGGGATGGCCACAATCAGGCCGGTGGCGGTGGTGACCATGGCCTCGCCGATGTTGGCGGCAAGCAGTTCGGGTTTGCCCATGCCGCCCATGCCGATCTTGTCGAAGGCGCCGATCATGCCGCTGACCGTGCCGAGCAGTCCGAGCATCGGGGCTACCGCGGTGATAAGCTGGAGGAAGTTCAGCCAGAAGGCGTGCTTGGCTTCCTGGCGGCCCATCGCTTCGGAGATGGCCTCCTCCACCTTCGGTTTGCTGCCGTCCGGATCGTTCGGGTCGAACAGGCGCATGCCGCTGGCCAGGGAGGTTCCGAACAGGCTGTCCGACGCCTCGGCCAGTTCCGCAACCTTCACATAGTCCTGGTTCACCGACGCGGCCTTTACCGAGGCCACGACGTCGACCGGGATCAGCGTCTTGCGGTTCATCGAGCGGGCGTTCAGGATCGACACGCCGACCACCGCGATCGAGCAAAGCAGCAGCGGGTGCATGGCCCAGCCACCGATCTTGTAGGTATCGAGCAGCGTTTTCTTTTTCGGTGCCGGTGCAGCCTCCTCGGCCACCGCGTCCTGGGCCCGTGCCACCATCGGGACCGCGGCGGTCGCGCCGAGTCCGAGCAATCCGATCATCAACAGGGTTTTTATCTTCATCGTCGCACCTTTTCGTTATTCCTCGCGCACTTGAAATTGCCGTTCGCGTTCCACTTCCTGCGTATATTGTTCGAGCCGGGCCACGGCCGCCGCGGTTTGCGGCGCATCCGGGTAGTCGCGCTTGAGCGCCTCGATGCTTTTCACCGTGGCATCCCAGTCCTGCATGGCGATGTAGTTCGGAATCACGCCGGCCAGCGCGCGCAGCTCGTTGGTCTGGACAAACGGGTAGAAGACGATCAGGCCGAGGTAGGTCTCGACCGCTTCGCGCGGGCGGCCTGCGGCGGCGAGGCTGTCGGCGCGCATGTAGAGGATGTCGGACATCAGGTCGAGATCCTCGTCGGGTACCGGGTCATCGAGCAGGAATTCCAGGGCCTTCTCCTTCTGGTCCATGCGCCAGTGGTTCATACCGGACCAGTAGCGGATCATCGGCCGTTCGGGGAAGTCATAGGGTAGGTTGAGCAGTTCCTGGTAGATCAGCAGGGCGTCGCGCCAGTAGGCGCGGCGTTCGTTCAGTTTGGCCTGTTCGATCAGTGCGGCGTTGACCGGCATGCCGGGCAGGTCTCGGTAGGGGCGGAGCTGGCCGACCAGGCGGCGCAGGCCGTCGATCGCGGCGGCGATCTGTTCCGGGGTCTGGGCCTGCGCGGCCGCGGCAAAGGCCGGGTGGGGCGGGGCCTTGAACTCGACGATCTCGCTGCGGGGCACGCCGGTCTCGATGAACTGGCCGGACTGGACGAGGCGGTCCACCCAGACCATGTCGCCGTCGCGGCGCAACAGGCGCACGGGCACCTCGCCGCGGCGCGTGACCAGCGTATAGGGACCGAGTCCGCGTTCGCGCGCGGTCTGGGCCGCGGCGTGGTCGGCTGCGACAAGGAAGCCCAGCAGGGCGATGAGGAGTCCGCGTTTCATCAGGATCCCGCCTCCAGCCGGGCCAGTTGCCGGCGCGCCTCGTCGAGTTCGGGCCGGCCGGCCAGCGATTCGATCACCAGCATCTCGTGGTAGGTGCTGATCGCGGCGGTGCGGTCCTTGAGTTTCTCGAATGCGGCCGCACTGCGCAGGTAGGCCTGGGCCATCTCGTCGAGGTAGGCGGCGTACATGACGTAAATGCGCTGGTAGTAGGGAATCGCCTTGGCGAAGTCGCCCATGGCCTCGAAGCTGGCGGCGGCCTCGAGCATGGCCCGCGGCTTGAGCGGGCGCGGGGAGGCGCGACTGGCCAGGACGTTGTTGAATTCCTCGATGGCCTCGGTGTGGCGGCCGGCCGCCTTGAGGGCGAGGCCCTTGGTGAAGATCGCTTCCATCATCAGTGCGGTGTCGGCGGTCTTGTCGATGGCGGTGTTCGCGGCGGCGATGGCTTCGTCGGGTTTGCCCTCGCCGAGCAGCACCTCGGCCTTGCGGGCATAGGCGACATCGGCGAACTGCGAGTTGGGGAAGTCCTTCAGCAGCAGGTCGAGCACGGGTTGGCCGCGGGCGAGGTCGCCGGCGCGCACGTGGGCGCTGCCGATGAAGGCGAGCGCCTCGGCGTCGAGTACGTCGAGGTTGAAGCGGCGCTCGAGTTCGGCGGCGCGATCGACGTCGGTCATGTCCCGCCACAGGAGCATTTCCTTGACCAGCCGGGAGACGAGGGTCGGCCGGTTTTCCCCGCGCGCCTTGACGATCATGCGTTCGAACTCCGAGGTCAGTCGGTCCATGTCGTCGCGGTACATCGAGCGCAAGTCCTTGAGCAGCGGGCCGAAACCGTCCCAGGCACGGTTGTTGCCGAAGCGCTCGATGGTGGACCAGTAGAGCTTGCGGGCCTCGTCGATCCTGCCGATCTGCCGCAGGGCCCAGCCGGCGTTGTAGGCCGACTCGATCATGTTCGGGGAGTTCGGGTTGTTCTGCAGGTAGCGGATGTGCACGTCGGCCATCTGCCGGTAGTCCTGCTCGGTGTCGAGCGCCTTGAACACCTTGTTGAGCTGGCTGATGGCGAGGTACTCCATCGGTCCGCCTTCCGGGGTCACGCCGAGGTAGGCGACCTTGGCTTTTTCGAGTTCGCCGATGGCGGAATAGGCGTCGCCGAGCGTAACCCGTGCCTCCCATTGGAAAACGTGGTCGGGATAATCCTCCAGCCACGCCTCGAGTTCGCTGGCCGCGCGTTCGTAGTCCTCCATCGAGTACTTGCACAAGGCGGAGCGGTAGGCCGCCTCCGGGGCGTACACGGTCATGGCGTAGTTGTCGACGTAGGCGTCGAACAGCGGGATTGCCGCTTCGTACTGGCCGTCATAGTACATCGAGATGGGCAGCCAGTAGGCCACTTCGGCGGCCATGAGGTGGTCGGGGTAGGTCTCGAGCCACTGCTCGAACAAGTCGATGCTCTCGGTGAACCGTTCCTGCATCGCGATGGCCAGCGCCTTGTAGAAACGGATGCGCGGCATCTGGACGTGTTTGGGGTAGGTGGTCTCGAGGCGGGCCATCTCGCGCTCGGCATCCTCGAACAATTCCTGGTTGATGTACGCCTCGGCCCGCATGAAGGCGACGGCCGGAACACGCTCGGCCTTGATCAGTTTCTCGTCCTTGCCGTAGGTGGCGAGGTAGCGGTCGGCCTCCTCGATGAGCTCACCGAACCGGCGCAGGCGGTTGAGCACGAGGATCAGGTCGAAATGGCAGGCCTCCTGCAGCAGCGGATCCTTCGCCTCGGTGACCACGCGCTTGTAGGCGGTGTAGGCTTCCCAGTAGCGGTCGATGCTGTAGAAGCAGCGGCCGATGCGGTGGAACAGGCTGGCATCGTAATCCGGCGTGGATTCGAGTTTCTCCAGCGCCTGTTTCAGCGTCGCCAGCGAGGCCATGAGGCGGCGCTCGTTGCGGAAGTGGCGGGCCAGTTCGGACGGTGGCACGGTGGTGCGGCGCGAAGCCTCGAGCATCCGTTCGGCCTCGGCCACCAGCTTCCGCTGGAAGCGGATCAGCGACTGGTTGGTACGCACGCGGCGGAAGGCCCGCAGTGCGGTATGGTACTCGGTCTCCTCGAAGGCGACATCGCCGATCTCCATGGCGAGGAAGTTTGCATACACCAGATGGTCCAGCGAGCGGGTGCGGTCACCCACCTTCTCCAGCGTTTCGAGCGCCTTGAGGTAGTCGCCGCCCTGGAAATATGACCTGGCCATGAAGACCATGGCTTGCGGCACCAGGTCGGAACGGGGGAAGGTCGTGGTGAAGGCCTCGAAGGCCGCCACCGCCTCGGCGGATTTTTCGGTGACCATCAACGCCATGGCGGTCTGGAAGGCCGCATCCTCGGCAAACGGGGAATTGGGGAACGAGCCGGTGACCTGCTGGTAGGCCTTGATCGCCTCCTCGTAGTTCTCCTGAAACTGGTGGGCGGCGGCGATCCGGAACCACGCCTCGTCGATGGTGCGCGATTTCGGGAACAATTCGATCATCTTGGTGAAGGTGTTGACGCACTCGAGGTATTCACCGGTGTTGTAGTACGAGCAACCGAGCCCGTAGTAGGCGTTCTCGATCTCGGCCTGCAGCGAGGGTTCGCGCCCGAAGATGTCGATGAGCTGGACGAAGAACGGGATGGCCTGGGCATGGCGACCGGCGGTGAAGTTCTGCAGGGCGTTGCGGTACAGGCCCTCCGGACTGTCGTCCTCGACCTGCCCCAGCGCCGGGGCCACAGCAACGACGGTCCATGCCGCGACCACCAGGCCGCCGAGCACCCGCCACCAACCGGACTGGAGTTTCTTGCCAACCATGCTTTGTTTCCGCGGAATCGCCTCGCCCGGCATGCAGCGACGCTACCGGAGTCGAAGTATAGGCATGGCGGACCGAACCGTCCACCTACAAAATGTGCAAGTCCGGTTGGATGGGCCACCTCCCTTTCAACAACAGGCGCGACGCCGGGCGGTTTCTTTGTTATGATCCTTCCCATGAAGACCTGGCATGAAACCGTTTCCGTCCTGCAGGGCATCATCGAGGCGCAACGCCGGGAGGAGCCTTGCGCCCTGATCATCCTGACCCGGGTGAAGGGCTCGGCCTTTCGCCGTCCCGGTGCGAAGCTGCTGATCCGCGCCGACGGATCGATGACCGGCAACGTGAGCGGCGGATGCCTCGAGAACGACCTGCGCGAACGAGCGCTGGCCGCCATGCAGACCGGCGCTCCGGTGGATGTGCACTACAATACCGGATCCGACGAGGACACCATCTGGGGTCTCGGCCTCGGCTGCGACGGCGAGCTGGATCTGCGCGTCCTTCCTGTTGCCCCGTCCGCCCCGTGGCCGACCCGTCTGCTCGAAGCCTTCGCCCCCGGCGCGCCGATCTGCATTGCCTGGCCCTGCGGGGGCGAACCTTCCGCATGCCATGCCGCCAACCCGGCCGCTGATGTTTTCCTCGACCACCTCGAACCGCCCTGCGACCTCGTGGTCGTCGGCGCCGGCGATGACGCAATCCCGCTAGTCGCCCTCGCCGCCGAAGCCGGCTTTACAGTCACCGTCTCCGATCACCGCCCTGGCTACCTTGCGCCGGAACGGTTCCCCCGCGCCGCCCGTATCCTCCACCTTCGACCCGAGTCCGCTGCATCGCACCTGCCCACCCACGCCCGCACCCTCGTGGTCATCAAGAACCACGCGCTGGACATGGACCGGCGCTGGGCCGCGTTCTTTGACACGACCGACGTCGCCTACCTCGGCCTGCTCGGCCCCCGCAAACGCTGCGACACCCTCCGCGCCGGCCTCAGCGGCCAGCGCACGGACCGGATCCACGGCCCGGCCGGCCTCGACCTCGGCGCGGAAGGTGCGGAGCAAATCGCCGTCTCCATCGTCGCCCAACTCCTCGCCGCCGCCACCGGCCGCACCCCGATCCACCTGCGCGACCGCGAAGCCCCCATCCACGCGCGCTGAAACCAGCCCCCGACCCGTCGAGCAATCCGCGGCCCGTTTGAACTCATCCATTGACCGCGAGCAAACCATCGGGGTATTGCTTACTTTGGGCTGCGCTACCCAAGGAGGAATTGCATGGTTGCTTCAGCACAACGGGGATCGATTTTCCGTGCCGTGGTTGATCGGCCCCGACGACAGAAACGTTACGGCCGTAAGTACGGCATGAACAACCTTTTACGGGTTGGGTGGCTGGCCGGTCTCGCGGCGTGCGTGTTTTGCTCCATCGCCGCCCACGCCACCAGCATCAACGCCACCCATCATCAGGCCTACGGGGCGAATATCGGCTGGCTGAACGCCCGGGGCGATGTCGCCAACGGGGCGAAAATCGGGCTGTACTTCTCCACCGGCTACGTATGGAGCGCGAACACCGGATGGATCAGCCTGGGTTCCGGCACCCCGACGAATGGCTATAGCTACGCCAATAACTCCGCCACCGACTGGGGCGTGAACTTGATTATGCCCGGCGGCTACCTGCGCGGGATGGCCTATGGGGCGAACATCGGCTGGATCAACTTCGAGACCAACGGCAACGCGCGCGTGGACCTCACCACCGGCAAGCTCGACGGCTACGCCTACGGCGCGAATGTCGGCTGGATCAGCCTGAGCAATGCCCTGGCCCATGTGCAGACGGATTTCCTCGACTGGGGCCCCGACACCGACGGCGACGGCCTTCCCGATGCCTACGAATTCGCGAGGACCGGCAACCTGACCAACCTCACCGCCGGCGGCGATGCCGACGCCGACGGATCCGGCAACCGGGACGAGTTCCTCGCCGACACCGACCCGCTCGACGGCGGCAGCCTCCTGGAAGTCACCGCCCTGAATCGCGCCCTCACCACCAATGCCGTGACCTGGACGGTCGAGCCGACCCGCACCTACCGGCTGGAACAGGCCGCCGCCGCGACCAACGGTGCCGTCTGGAGTGACAGCGGCCTCGGCGTCCTGCCCCCCGGCGCCGGCCCGACCCTCACCGGCCTCGTGCCCGATCCTGCCGCGACCACCCGCTTCTACCGGGCCAAGGCGCTCGTGCCGTTAGCACCATAGAATATAACGAATCAGGGAGACATGATGATGACGGATCGAATACTGATCGTGCTGATGGGGCTGCTGATCCACACCGGAACCGCGTATGCCCAGGGTCCGCTCGCCCCGCCCGGCGCGCCCGCGCCGACCTTGAAGACCCTGCACCAGGTCGAGCCGCGTTTCCCCATCGGCTCGGCATTTACCATCACCCAGCCGGGCTCCTACTACCTGACCACCAACATCACCGGATCCGTGCTCATCAACACCTCCGGCGTGACCCTTGACCTGATGGGGTTTCAGATCCTGTTTGGCGGCGTCAAGGTCAGCAATGTCGTCAACGGGGCGGTAATCCGCAACGGTACCATCCGGAACACGTCCGGCGGCACGTCGGTGGATGGGTTTGTCACCTCGGATGTTTTTTCCCGCAACGTGGTGGTGGAAAACCTGCAAATTTTCGACTCCTCCTTTCAGGGGATCCGCGCGGGTGTCGGGTGGACCTTGCGCAACGTGCTGGTGCAAGGCTCCAGCAACTCTGGGATACAGGGCCTTCCCGAAGTCACGCTGGAGAACTGCACCGTACACTCGAACGGGTTGAGCTCCACGGGAAATGGCATCAACCTTTCCGCGCGGGCGCGTGTGATCAATACCGTGTCCGACCACAATGTGAACAATGGGATCGTGGTCGGTGAGGGTTCCATCCTTCGGGATGTCCGGGTCCATGGAAACGGCGGCAGCGGGCTGCTGGTTTCGCTCGGCACCGGCGCGCTGGTCGAGCGGGTGGTGGCGGTTACCAATGGCGCACGAGGGATTGCGATCTCGACCTCTCGCGCATGCGTACTGGATAGTATCGCGATCGGCAACGGGGCTGATGGCATCAGCGCTACCAACGACACGGCCATCACCGGGTGCCTCGCCACGGACAACGGCGGAGTTGGCATCGTGGCGGGAAACGATGCAACCATTCGTTCTTCAACCGCATCGCGGAACGGGAACGGCGGGTTTGCTTTGCTGCTGGCCGGTTCCATCACGGAGTGCCTGGCCGATGAAAACGGCGTGGTCACGACCAACGTCAACGCACACGGATACCGCGTCACCGGATGGGTCACCCTGAAGGACAACGTTTCCGTGCGCAACCGCGGCGACGGCATCCGGGTCACCGGCAGCCAGTGCACGATCGACGGCAACATGGTCCGCGCCAACCAGGGCACCGGCATCAACCTGCCCGCCAACAACAACGTGGTGATTCGCAACAATGTTCAGCTCAACACGGTGACCAACATCAACGTGTCCGGCGGCGGCGTGGCTCCGCTGGTCGATACCGCCTCCGCCACCCACCCGTTCTCCAACCTGCAGCAGTAGCAAGCGAAAGGACTCCCATCGAATGAAGAACACCCATCCAATGCTCCTGTTCCTACTGGCGGCCGCCACGGCGGTCCAGGCCCAGGGCCCGCTCACCCCGCCCGGCGCGCCCGCGCCGACCATGAAGACGCTGGATCAAATCGAGCCGCGTATCCCGATCACGAACCTGCCGTTTTCCGTTTTTTCGCCGGGCTCGTATTACCTGACCGGCAATCTGGCCTATTCCTTCACCAACCAACCCGCCATCCAGGTGTTTGTCGGCGGGGTTACGATTGATCTGAACGGCTACACGATCATCAACTTCGGCGGCACGGACACCATATATTGCCAGGCGTTGGGCCTGAGTTCGTTGACCATCAAGAACGGTTTGATCTTGTTGGGAAAACACGCCGTCTATGCGCCGCTTATGGAGGGCGTCAGGCTTGAGCAGGTCGAGATATCGAATGCTTCGCGTACCGGTGTGGTGGCGGGGGCGAATGCCCAGATTCTGAATAGCAAGTTCTACCAGAGTTTGAGTGGTGACGGTGTCGTCGTGGGCGCCGGAAGCCGGGTGATCGACAGCGTGTTCCAGGGCAACCAGAAGCATGGGCTGGTGGTGGGTTCGGGATCCGTGATCGAGGCGTGCCACAGTTCGGGGAACGCGGGGGCCGGGTTTGTCCTGGAGCAGGGCTCGGTGCTTCGAAACAGCAGCGCCGAGTCCAACCAGATCTATGGCGTATTCTCCTATCAGGGTGGTCTCCTGGAGAATTTGACGCTGCTGTACAACCGGGCCGGGGCCGTGGTCGGCAACGGAACGCGTATTTCCGGCTGCTCGATCCGCCATTCCGTGCAGGAGGGCATCTACGGGGACAACGAGGTTTCGGTGGAGCGAACCACCGTGGCGGCCAGCGGCCAGCGCGGCATTTTTCTTTTTAACGGCGGACTCGTGCGGGACTGCATCGTGCGGGCCAATCAACAGGCGGGCATTCTGGTCCACAGCGGGTGCGCCGTCCTCGACAACGTCGTCGATCTCAACGGCGCCGGCAACAACGAGGGCGGTATCGCGGTGTATGGCAGCAGCAACCGCATCGAAGGCAATCACATCACCTCCAACGCGGACAAGGGACTTTGGTTGCTCTCGGGCGGGAATACGGTCTTCAAGAATTCACTGCGAGGCAATGGAACGGCCATCAGTGACGGGGGCGGCAACGACGTCGGGCCCCAGGACCCGGCCGGCATCGCCACCAGCCCGTGGGCGAATATCACCTACTAATTGAGCGGTTATCGGCGTGGAGTGGCCAATCCGCTATCGGCGGCCAGCCCAACGCTTTCCCGGACAACGCGACATCACCACGCATGCCCTGGCCAATGACCACCGCTTCTTCCGCGCCCGCAGGCAACCCTGGCTGCCGCCGCGCCCCGGTTGCCGCCTGCGCGGTTTGTGCAAATAGTGAGGACTGACCCCTCCGGGGGGAGGGGAGCGTGGCGAGGATCGTGGGGCGGATTCCGTGCCAGACCAGGGCGAGGCCGTCGAGGGATTGGTGGGCCGGGTCCGCCCAGAGGGCTGGACCGAGCGCCGCGAGCGCCTGCTGGACGGAGGGGAAGTGACCATGGGCCGCGGCCTCGGTGGTCCGGAGGTCGTGCAGCAAGGCGTACACGATCCGCTTTTGCCACAGGAACCGGTTGACGCAACGATCCAAAGCCCCCGCCGCGCAGGGTTCAATCCGCTCGCCCTGCCATCCGACCAACTGAAACCGCTCGCCCAGCTCATACATCGTCCACCACGGCAGATCGTCGGGGTGCGCGTGAGCGCGGACCAGCTCCTGCAGGCGGTCCAGGTCGTGGAACCAGGCGCGCGGCGTCCGGTTTATCCGCGTATCCGTGACCCGCGTGCTGTACATCGGAATGTGCGACAACGGAAAATATTCACGCTGGCGCAGAACCGGAACCGCCCACAACACGACCAGCAACCACGGGAAACCCGCCAGCGCGACAGTGCCCCATCGCGACCCGCCGCCGATCTCCGCCGGCGCACGCCGCCCCCAACGTATCAACAATGTATATACTGCCATCTGGGGGAAGTACCGCGGGGTCATCAGCAGGTAGATGCCGAGGTGGAACACCATCGCCTGGAGCAGGAACAGGTTCCGGCTCCGCGGATAGAGCAGCATCAACGGCGCGCCCAGCTCGAGCGCCAATGTCCACCCCGACAACCACCGGATCGTCTCCGGATGCGCGAGGATGAACCCGTGCATGACCTGTCCGATGGAGCCCTTCGGTGCCGCGAACTCCTCCAGGTAAAAGGTGAGCGCCGCGCCGTCCGCCCAGCGCCATCCCGCCTCCGCCACCTTCGATACACCTGCCGAGAAGAGAACCAGCACCGCACACAGGAGGACAAGTTTGCGGGCATACCCGGACCTCGCGCCCGCGGTTGCCGCCGGACGAAACGGCCACCAGGCCCAACGCCGGCGCAAGACCGCATCAAGCGAATAGCGGTCAGGCTGGTTGAGGCATCCCAGGATCAGGCAGGCCATCATCGGCAGATGCCAGACGTGGCCCGTGCCGGAACACCCCTGGTGTGCACCCCAGGCATACAGCATGATGCCGCCCGCCACCAAGCCGGGCCAGCGCCCGCAGACTCCGACCGCCGCGCCGATCCATGCCCCGGTCAACCAGGGGGCCAGGCGGCTGAGCCACGCGCTGACTTCCAGGGGATCCATCGCGCCGAAAAACCAGGTGGCCAGTCCGACCGGCTGGAACCACGCGGGCGGACAGGTGGCCACGCGTTGCGGGATGTCGTGGGTGAAGGCCTGGTGCCCGAGGATGAGCATCAGGCCGTAGAACAGGGCACGGATACGGCCGTCGAGTGGCGGATAATCGTGCGTCCACCAGGCCGCCGCACGGCGCAGGCGAATGTCCTCATCCCCGTGTCGCATCCCGGATCCCCGGCTCAGCGGGCGGCGATGAGTTCGCGGGCGTGGGTGAGCACGGCGGAGGTGACGTCGCGGCCGCCGAGCATGCGGGCGATCTCCTCGACGCGCTGGTCCTTGTCGAGTTTGTCCACCTGCGAGACGGTGCGCTGGTCGCGCACGTGTTTCCTGACCGCGAAGTGGGTGGTGCCGCGGGCGGCGACCTGTGGCAGGTGGGTGATGCAGACGACCTGGCGGGCGTCGGCGAGGGTGCGGAGTTTCTTGCCGATGGCGTTGCCCATCTCGCCGCCGACGTTCGCATCAACCTCGTCGAAGACCAGCACCGGGATCCGGTCGTGCGCGGCGAGCACCGCCTTGGTGGCGAGCATGACGCGCGAGATCTCGCCGCTGGAGGCGATGTCGCGCAGGGGTTTCTTCTGTTCGCCGAGGTTGGGGGCGAAACCGAAATTGACCTCGTCAAGGCCGGAGGCGCGCGGTTCGGCTTCGGACAACTCGACGCTGAAGACGCCGTGGGCGAAGCCGAGGTCGCGCAGGTGGGTGGTGATTTCCTTGGCGAGTTTCTCCGCCGCCTTGGCGCGCTTGCTCCGCAGGGTCGAGCCGGCGGCCTGCACGGCGCGCTGCGCGGCCTGCTGTTCGCCCTCGAGGCGGGCGAGGGTTTCGCCGCGGTTCTGGAGGTCGGACAACCGTTGGTGCGCGGTGGCGAGCTGGGCGAGGGCCTCGCTGACCGAGCCGCCGTACTTGCGGCGCAGTTTCGCGTAGGCGGCCATGCGTTGCTCGAGCCATTCGAGGCGGGCGGGATCGGTCTCGATCGCCTCGAGCCGGCTGGCCACCGAGGCGGACAGTTCCTTGATCCCGATGGCAAGGGTGCGGGCCTCGTCGCGCCAGGCCACGGCGTCGGGCAGCAGGTCGGCCAGTTCGTCGAGGTGGCGCTGCACCGCAGCGAGGGCGTCGAAGGCGGCGCCTTCGCTTTCGGTCAGGCCGCCGGTCACGCCTTCGCCGAGTTCGCGGATGCGTTGGGCGTTGCTGACCGTGGTGTGTTCCTGGATGACCTGCTCCTCCTCGCCCTCGACCGGGGCGATGGCCTCGATCTCCTTGATGCGGAACTGGAGCAGGTCGATCTGCCCCTCGACATCGCCGCCGTCGTCGCGGAGCGCCGCGATGCGTTCCTCGAGGGCCTGCAGCGCGGTCCATGCGGCGGTGTAGGCGTCGCGTTCCTTGTCGGTGCGCCCGTAGGCGTCGAGGATGGCGAGCTGGGTGCCGCGGTTCAGCAGCGACTGGTGGTCGTGGGGGCCGTGCATGTCCACCAGCAGTTCGCCGAGTTGCTTGAGGGCCTGGATGGTGACGGGGCTGTCGTTGATGGTCTGCTGGTTCGCGCCGCTCGCCTTGACCACGCGGCGCACGATGAGCTGGCCGCCTTCGCAGGCTTCGAGGCCGAGGTTGGCGAGCAGGTCGTTGACGGGGGCGGGATCGGCGAGGTCGAGCACGGCCTCGGCGGAGCAGGTTTCCTCGCCGGTGCGGATGATCTTCTTGTCGGCGCGTTCACCGAGCAGCATGCCGAGGGCGCCGATGAGGATGGACTTGCCCGCGCCGGTTTCGCCGGTGATGACATTCAGTCCCGGTTCGAAATCGATGGCGAGTTTTTCCACCAGCGCGAGGTTTTTGACGGAAAGGCGGACGAGCATGCGCGCACGATAACCAAGCGGTGCTGGGCGATCAATCTTGGAAAAGATGTTTCCATGCGATCGCGGCCGCGGCGAGGGCGCGGCCGCGGTGGGAGATGCGGTTTTTCTCCGCGGCGGGCATCTCCGCGAAGGCGAGGGTGGAACCGTCCGGGATGAACAGCGGATCGTATCCGAAGCCGCCTTCGCCGCGCGGGGCGTCGGCGATGGTGCCGGGGCAGGTGCCTTCGCACGTGAACAGGCGGCCGTCCGGGGCGGCGAGGGCGAGCACGGTGCGGAAGCGGGCGCGGCGGTCGGGTTGGCCGGCGAGGGCGGCGAGCAGCTTGCGGTTGTTTGCGGCGTAGTCCACGGCGGGCAGGCCGGCGTAGCGGGCGGAGTACACGCCGGGGGCGCCGCCGAGCGCGTCCACCTCGAGGCCGGAGTCGTCGCCCATGGCCCACAGTCCGGTGGCGGTGGCGAGGGCGCGGGCCTTCAGGGCGGCATTCTCCTCGAAGGTGGTGCCGGTCTCCTCGACGTCGGGTACGCCGGGGAAGTCGAAGGAGCTCAGCAGCTCCAGGGTGGGCTGGTCGAGGATCGCGCGGATCTCGTCGAGCTTGTGGCGGTTGCGGGTGGCGATGACCAGGCGCATGGGGTTCAGGGGGTGATGCGTTCGAGGAAGTCGCCGCGGCTGGCGCTGCCTTCGACGAGGCGGCCCTGGGCGGCGGTGGCGGTGACGGTTTCGACGACGAGTTTGCCGAGCACGCCGCCGGGCAGGGTGTCGAGCACGTTGCCGGTGTCGGGGTCGGTGACGGTGCGGCCGGCCCCGCGGACGAGGTAGACCTGGCCGGGTTCGAAACCGGTGTTGTCGCCGCCGTTCAGGAACACGGAGGCCCCGTCCACGTCGGCGACGCGCGGTTCCCAGGGGCGGGCCGGGAGATCGACCAGCAGTTTCTTCACCGCCTTGCCGATGGCGCGTTCGGTGGCGCGGCCGAGCGGGGTGCGGAAATAGGAGTCGGCGCCGAAGGAGAGCTCCTGGTACTTCACCGAGCCGCCGAAGCCGCCTGCCGAGGCGTCGGCGTCGGTCTTGATGGTGGTGATGACCTGGCCGTTCTCGACGTCGTACACGCGGATCGCGATGGCCACGCGGGCGCGCGAGCTGCCGGCGCGCAGGCTGACGGAGTCGGTGCTGAACCAGCCGGAGGTGTCGTCGGTCACGGTGAAGTCGGTGATCACGCCGCGGATCAGGAACTGTGCGTTCTTGAGCCGGCCGCGGGCGGCGCGGCCTTCGGGGCGGAACAGGTCGCCGCCCTGCAGGTTCAGTTCGTTGAGGACATCGCCGAGGTGCTGGCGTTCGAGCACGACGATGCGGGAGGATTCGAGCAGTTCGGCGTTCAGCAGGTCGGCCATGCCGCTGCCGAGGTTCCATTGGCCGGAATAGCCGGAGCGGTTCTCGAAGTCCATGACCGCGACCACCGGTTTCAGCCGCGGGGTGGAGCGGAAGAGGCCGACCGAATAGGTGTCGCTCTGCCGTTTCTCGGTGCTGGCGCACCCGGTGGCCGCCACGGCAGCCGCCGCGAAGAGGGCGGATGCGACCAGGATGGGCACGCGGGTGCGTTGGGTCGGTCTGGACATGGTGGCCATTGTTGCCTCAAGTACCAGCCGGGAACAAGCAAAGTCTGGGCCGGGAACATGGAGGAGGCCGGCCCGGTTGCGGCGAAGGGTCACCCCGTGGCTGGCTGGTCTTCGATGGATGTTGTCGCGTGGCGGGGGGGCGCGTAGATTGTGGCCGGAGACATGGATGACTTCGCCGAGGACAACCAGGTACGTGGTGGTCGGGCTGGTGGCATTTGCGATCAACGCGGTGTCGGCCGGTCCGATGCTCTATGATTTCTACCTGGATCATCCAGGACCATACCGGCAGCCGGATGACATCGATCACCTGGTCTGGATGACCAGCGCCTTCTGGTCACCATTCCTGCTGCCGGTCACCGGCACCATCCTCCCGTTCGGCGTGGACATGAGCTGGCTGGACTTCAGCGAGTACATCGGGCGCCAGAAAACCTTGCCCTTCCCGCGGCCGTGAGGCAACGGTTCCGTGTCAGTAGTCGCGCCGCCACTGGATGCTGATGCCTTCGCGGATCCGCGGGCTGGTTTCGGTGCGCAGGATCAGGGTCGGGGTCAGTTCGGCCTCGACCGCGAACACGTCCGGTTCCCGTTCGAGGCCGATTTCGCCTTCGAAGTACAAGCGGTCATGCAGTCGTTTCCCGAAGATCACGGCCTGCAGGCCCGACGACTCCTCGCTCTGTTTGATGTCGATCTGGTCGAGGCCGAGCGTGCGTTCGCCGCGGTCGATCTGCTGAAGGAGCGGGCCGCCGCCATCCAGCACATCGAGGGCGTGGGCGAGGAAGGCGATCTGGAACGGCGAGACGGCGTCGCCGGATTTCCCGAAGAGCAGGCGCGCGACGATCTCGTTGCGTTCGAGGGGCGGGGTCGAGGAGAGGGTCAGTTGCGGATCGTCGGCCGAGCCGGTGACGTTCAGGGTGATGGTGGCGCCGCTGGCCCGGGTTTCGGCGGTGATGAACACCGTGGGGGTGGTGGTGCGCGCTCCGGAGGGAATGATGATGTCGCCGCGCAGGACCTGGAAGCGGCGGCCGAGGAACATGAACGAGCCGCGTTGCAGGGTGATGCTGCCGCCGAGGCGGAGGTCGGGGATTTCGCCGGAGATCCATCCGCGACCCCGCCATTCGCTGCGCAGTTGGCGGCCGTTGACGCGGATCGCCTCGGGTGTGGATAACTTGATGTCGGTGATGATGTGGAGCGGGAAGGCGCGGCGCGATCGTTCCGGGGTGGTGGAGGAAGGTGCTTCAACGCCCCGCTCGACCACGCGCATGGTGCGGATCGACGGGGGCAGTTGGCGCGGAAGCCGCACGGTGATGGGCGCGACGGCGAGTTGGCCGTCGAGCCGGGCCACGTCGCCGGTGCCGTGGAGGGTGAGTTGCCCATTGATGGGAAGGTCGTTGCCGAGCATACGGCCGAGGATGAACTGCGAGATGACCGCTTCCGCGCCGAGCACCAGTTCGCCGTCGGCATTACGGATGGCGGCGCCGTCGAGGGTGACGTGGCCCTGGGCATCATCGCGTGCGGTCGCCGTCCAGTGGATGTGGTCGCGCGAGGCGATGGTCGCCGTCGCGGACAGGTCGCGCACCGAGGTGCCGCGGACCACGTCCTCGACGAATCCGTTGGCGATGACCAGGTTGCCGGTGATGGCAGGTGCGGTGGGGTTCCCGGAGAGGCCGATCGAGGCCTTGAGTTGCCCGCTGACCTGCTGCCATTCGGCGAGGTAGGGTTCGAGCAGCGGCTTCAGTTCGGCGTGGATGAGGGCGGAGCCGCGGGCATCGCCCGTGCGGTTGAACCACGGCGATCCGCTGCTCCAGCGACCCGGGATGGAGGCGTGGACGAGAAGCGAAAGGTTGGTGGCGCCGTGGCTTTGCGCCTCGACGAGGATGCGGTCGGTGCGAATCCGCGCGCTTGCCTTGAAATCCCCGGACACCCACGAATCGATGCGTTCGATGCCGGTGGCCACATCCTCGAGGTGAAGGGTGAGTTGTCCGTTGGCGTGGGTGGGGAAGTCGCGGATCTCCCATGCGGCCCTGGCGGTGCCGCGCAGTCCCTTCAACGGAAGATCCCCGGTCGGGAGGTCGTTCAACTGGCCGGACCAGTTCAACTTGCCGTTCCAGGCGGCCTTGGTGGTCAGGGTGGCGTCGCGCCACTGCAGGGCCAGGGTGTCGAGCGACCAGCGATTTCCGGCAAGCCGCACGGTGGCGGGCCGGGTCAGCACGGCATCAGCCCCGTGCACGTGTCCGGTGGCGTATTCAAGGGTGATCGTGGTGGTGTTGCTGGTGGTGGAGACCCCGGCGCGCGCGGACAGGTTGAACGCGAGGGGTTCGGGGGCGGCGGTGGTGGCGTCGATGAGCAGGCGGTTGTCCGCGTGGCGCAGGAACGCGGTGGTGGCGTGCAGCGTCGTCGTACCGAGGGTGATCGAATCGGCCGCCAGGCGGCCGTCGCGCACGATCCAGGTGGTGTTGGTGCGCTGGAGGTCGCCGGTGCCCTGCAGGGCCGGGATCCGGACCGCGCCGCGTGCCAGGTCCATGGCCGTGGCGTTCCAGCGAATCTGCAGGTTGTCCGGCGTGATGGTCAGGAGGACGGTGGCGTCGAGGCGTCCGCGGGTGGGATCGCTGAAGCGTTCGGCGAGCGGTGCGAGGTCGAGCGCCGCCCCGGACGCGGCGACCTCGGTGCGACCATCGGCGGTGTGTACGGATCCGGTGATGATGCCGGCGCGGGTGGTCAGGGCGAGGTTGGTCACGGACACCGTGCGGTCCGCCCAGGCGATGTCGCCCCGGACACTGACGGTCTCGTCGAACGCGGTCAGTTCGCGGGCCAGCAGGCGCAGGTGGCCGTACGACCCGGATGCATCCACTGCGGCCTCGATCCCGGAGGCGACGAGTTCGGTTCCGGTCGCCTTGGCCTCCGTGTGCAGGCGTTCCGCCCGGACCACCGGCAGCACGTAGCGCCACGGGGACGGTGGACGATCTTCCTGCGGCTCGGTGGAGGCGGGAAGATCGTTCAGCGTGAGGTCGAGCAGGTGAAGTTCGTTGATGGATACGGTGCGGCGGAGCAGCGGCCGGAGGGCGAGGTGCGCGGAGATGCCGCGCGCCTCCAGCCAGGTTCCGTCGGGATGATGCAACCGCACGCGATCGGCGGCGATGTGGTGCAGCGAGGGCCAGCGCAGGCCATCGATGGAAAAGCGCGGTGGCGCACCGGACGGATCGGTGGCGAGGATGCGGTGGGCGAGCGCCAGCCGGGTCGGTTCGTGGCGCACGAAGCGCCATGCGGTTGCGGCGAGGGCGGCGAGCGCGAGGGCCGGCAGGAGCAGCAGGATGCGGCGGATGACGGTGCGTTTCGTCATCAGAAGGCCTGCCCGATCGAGATGTAGAATTCGAAATCGTTGTCGAGGTCCTCGCGCGGGTTGACCGGGACGCCCACGTCGAGGCGGATGGGTCCGACCCCGGTGAAGATACGCAGGCCCAGGCCGGCACCCCACTGGTACGACTCGCTGAAGTCGCTGATTTCCGGTTCATAGGCCGAACCGCCATCGAGGAACGCGACCAGTCCCAGGTGCGAGGTGAAGCGCCAGCGCAGTTCCACCGACGATTCGACCAGCGAGCGGCCGCCCACCGGCTTCCCTTCCTTGCGCGGGCCGACCGACTGGTAGGCGTAGCCGCGGATCGACTGTCCGCCACCGGCATAGAACCGCTGGTCGGCGGGGATTCCATTGACGCTGTTGCCGGCAATCGAGCCGAGGGTCAGGCGCAGGCCGAGGCCGAGTGTGCGGTCGATCACCGGCAGGTACACCGCCGGCGTGAACAGGGATTTGACGAACGTGTCGGACGAGTCGAGGTCCACAAACGGTTCCGCCGTTGCGGTCAACCCATACCCGCGCGTGGGATCGAGTTTGTCATCGCGCTTGTTCAGCAGAGCGGTCACCGGCAGTGAGAGGTGCACGTAGTCCTCGTCGGTTCCCAGTTGGGTTACCGTGGAGCGGCGCAGCGACGGACCGTACAGGAAAAACCAGTCGCGGCCGGCGCGCTGCCGGATGCGAGCATGGACCTGTTCAAACCGGACGTCGTAGGCGTCGGACTCCTCGTCGGCGATCTTGATGCCGAGCTCGAGGTCACGGTCCGGACCCGCCCCTTCGGGAATGGTCAGGATCAGGGCACCGTTCCAGATGTCCTCGCCGTAGGTTGCATCAAACTCGAGTTGTTCGCCGCGGCCGAACAGGTTTCGGTGCTGCCAGGCCAGTGTGGTTTCCGGGCCGGTATCGGTCTGGTAGCCGAGGCCGATGCTGATGGACCGGCGGCGACGTTCCTGCAAGCGCACGGTCATGTCATAGACGTCCGGCTGGTCCGGGTTCGGCTGGCCGCTGATATCGACGAAGCTGAACAGGCCGGACTCGGTCAGGCGGCGCGAAAACTGGTCGATCCGCTGCTGGTTGTAGGGCTCGCCGGGTTTCCAGCGGATGCGCCGTTCGACGAAGTCGGGTTTGACCCGATTCAGGCCGGTGATGGTGGTGCTGCCCATGACGGCGGCCTCACCGACGTCGATCTCGATGACGACATCGGCGTTGGTCCGCGCGTGGTCGATGAAAACGGTGCGGTCGCGCACCCGCGCCTCGGGATGGCCGACCTGCCTCAGCAGGCGCACCGCCTGGCGGGCGTGTGCATCGACGCCGGCGAAATTCACCGGCTGGCCCACGAGGTTGTTGGTGGGGCCGGAAAAGGCCTCGGGAGGCGGGTTGGAAAAACGAAGCTCCACCTCGTGCACGAGGTACCGGTTGGTGTGGGTGACGGTAAAGACGAGGGTGGGGCGGCGGTTGGTGATGGCATGCACGGCCACCTGGGCGGCGCTGAGTCCCTGGGCGCGCAGAAACCGTTCCATGTTGAATGCATCGGCACGGAACTGGCGGGCCAGCGTCGCGGTGTCGATCGTGGCATCGTTGCGGTTCTGCCAGGCTTCGCTCAGCCGCAGGACATCGCGGCGCAGGTTCCGGTCGTCCAACCCTTCCACGTCCACGTTGTAGCGAACGCCACTCCACGGCATGGACGCGCAGGCGGCCAGGACGACCAGGGCGCCCGCAGCGATCGCGGTGCGGATCCAGCATGATAAACAGGGAACAGCCACGTTACCCATCATGACACAGGTGAAATCCCGCTTCCAGTGCCAAGCGGCCTATACAGAAGAACGCGCCGTGGTTATCGGTGATAAACAGACAACCGGAAAACCGACCATCGTGCGACTCCTGATAAAACCACTGGTAATCGCCGGGGTGTTGGCTGCGGGCCCTGTGCCCGCACTCGACCGGAACGGCAACCAGCAAAGCGATATCTGGGAATCGGTGTTTGCCGCCGCCGGCCTCGCCCCGGGATCCGACGCCGACGGCGACGGCTGCAGCAACCGCGACGAGAGCGCGGCCGGCACCGACCCGTTTGACGCTACCTCGTTTCCCGGCTTGGATGGACTGGTCGCCGGTGCGGGCGGCGCGACGAACCGGTTTCTGGCGGCGGCCGGCAAGGTGTATGCCCTGCAGGCCGGTGATGGTTTCGGTGCGTGGGTGGAGGTGGCCGTGCAAGATGGTCACGACGGCGCGATGGACATCGCGGCTGCCTCCACCAACGACCACCGCCTCTTCCGCTTTGCCGTGCGCGACGTCGATACCGACGGCGATGGCCTGTTCGACTGGGAGGAATACGCGCTCGGATTCGATCCACGGACCAACCGCACCGACCGGTTCGATGCGACCGACAGCAACCGCGTAGTCGCCGCGTTGAACGGCATGAGCACCGTGACCGTGGCCGTGCTCGACGGCGAGATCAGCGAACGCTGGCCCGACCCCGGCATCGTGGCCATCCGCCGCACCGGCGGCTTGCGCCCGCTCTCCGTGAACCTGGCCTTGGGCGGCACCGCCACCCCCGGTGCCGACTACCTCTGCGCCACCCCCGCCGCGATCACCATCCCGCCCGGCGTGCGCGAGGTATGGGTCGTGCTGGAACCCGTCGCCGACGCGGTTGACACCGAGGGCGACGAGACGATCATCGTCTCGATTACCGGCGGCTCGAACTATGTCACCGGCATCGCCACCGCGGCCACCGTCATGCTGCGCAACGAGACCGCGACCTCCCCGCCATCGGCCAAGGCCGCCGCGCGTTTCCTCATCCAGGCCGCCTTCGGGCCGGACCAGGATGCGACCAACGACGCGGACCTCGTCTCCGAGAACGTCGAGGAGGTCATGGCCACCGGGTTCGCCGCCTGGATCGAGGACCAGTTCACCCGCCCGGTCGGCCGCCTCCAGCCCTTCACCGAATACGCCGGGACGAGCATCCCCGAATTCTACACCGACCCCAAGGTCGCCGCGTGGTGGAACCGCGCGATGGGCGTGCCCTCGCTCGTCCCCGGCGGTCCCGCCCAGGCCCCCGATCCGCTGCGCCAGCGCATGGCCTTCGCGCTCAGCCAGATCTTCGTCATTTCCGACCGCCCCGAAGTGCTTGCGGTGAATCCGGTCGGCATGGCCCACTACTACGACCTGCTGCTCGAGCACGCCTTCGGCAATTTCCGCGATCTGCTCTACGGCGTGACCGTGCACCCCTGCATGGGCTTCTACCTCAGCCACCTCCAGAACCGCAAACCCGACCCGGTGAACAACCTGTTCCCCGACGAGAACTACGCCCGCGAGGTGATGCAATTGTTCTCGATCGGGCTGTGGGAACTGAATCAGGACGGCACCCGCCGCCTCGGCACCAACGGCCTGCCGATCCCGACCTACGACAACGACGACATCACCGCCTTCGCCCGCGTCTTCACCGGCCTGAGCTACGGCCCGAGCAACGCCCCCGCCTTCCTGAACGCGCCGCAGCACTTCACCGCGCCGATGAAGATGTGGGATGCCTACCACGACCTCGACGCGAAGACGCTGCTCAACGGGTTCACCCTGCCCGCGCGCACCGCCAGCGTGCCCGATACCGGGGCGGCCGGGTTGCTCGACCTCGCCGCCGCGATCGACCACCTCTTCAACCACACCAACGTCGCCCCGTTCATCGGCAAGCAGCTCATCCAGCGCTTCGTCACCTCGAATCCCTCCACCGGCTATGTCGCCCGCGTGTCCGCCGCCTTCAACGACAACGGCAGCGGCGTGCGCGGCGACCTCCAGGCGGTGTTGCGCGCGGTGCTGCTCGACGACGAGGCGCGCAACCCCGCGTTCATCGCCGATCCCGCCTTCGGCAAGCTGCGCGAACCGTTCCTGCGCGTGGTCAACCTCGCCCGCGCCTTCAACGCCGCCGCGACGGCCGGTTTCTACGCGCTCGATGATTTCCAGCTCGACCACTACCAGCAGCCGCTGAACGCCCCGAGCGTCTTCAACTTCTACCTCCCCGGCTACCTGCCGCCCGGACCGCTCGCCCAGGCCGGCCTGCTCGGCCCCGAGTTCCAGATCCTCAACGCCGGCAGCGCGATCTCCGGTCCGAACTACTACCTCTCCGCCGTGCGCAACGGGCTGCACCGCTGGGGTTCGGCGATCCCGGAGCGCACCGTGCTGCTCAACCTCGCCCCCGAACTCGCCCTCGTCAACGACCTCGACACGCTGCTGCGCCGCCTCGACTTCTCCCTCACCGGCGGCACGCTGACCCCGCGCGAATTCCAGATCATCCGCGAGGCGGTCGGCCGCATCCACTCCGGTCTCTGGGAGTGGGAGAAGGAACGCGTGTACCTCGCCGTGTACCTGGTCGCCACCTCGCCGGAGTTCGCGGTCATGCGCTAGGAGCAGGCACCCACCATGAACCAACCAAGACCCCATCCCGCGCTGCTCACCCGCCGACGCTTCCTCGGCCAGGCGAGTTGCGCCGCCGTCTCGGCGATCCCGGTGATCAATACGCTGCTGAACCTCAAGCTCGCCGGCAGCGTCGCCGCCGCCGAACCGGGCGCGGGCGAATACCGCGCGCTGGTCTGCCTGTTCCTCAACGGCGGCAACGACTCGTTCAACATGCTGGTGCCGCGCGGCGCGGCCGAGTACGCCGACTACGCGGCGATCCGCCAGGACCTCGCGCTCGCGCAGGGCGAGCTGCTCGCGATCAACCCGCTCGACCACCCCGGCCCGCAACTCGGCGTGCACCCCGCGATGCCCGAGCTGCAGCAGCTGTTCGAGGACGGCCACGCGGCTTTCGTCGCCAACGTCGGCACGCTGGTCGAACCGGTGACCAAGGCCCACTACCTCGGTGGATCCGCGCCGCTGCCGCTCGGCCTCTTCTCGCACAGCGACCAGGTCGAGCAGTGGCAGACCTCGCTGCCCGACACCCGCTCCGCGGTGGGGTGGGCCGGGCGCATGGCCGACCTGCTGCAGTCGGTCAACGCGAATACCAAGGTCTCGATGAACATCTCGCTCGCCGGCAGCAACGTCTGGCAGTCGGGCCAGTCCGTCTTCGAATACGCGATCACCCCCGACGGCGCGGTCGGCCTGCAGGGCTACGCCCCGGCGTGGCAGCAGTACCAGGACGTGATCCAGAGCCGCAGCGCCGCCGTCGATGGCCAGCTCGGCCTGCACTACCAGAACCTGTTCGCCCAGGCCTTCGCCTCGTCGAAGCGCGACGCGGTGAACGCCTACGAAGTGTTCGCCGCCGCCACCGCGCCCGACCTCCCGCCCGGCGCCGTGTTCCCCGCCACGACCCTCGGACGCTCCCTGCGCATGATCGCCCGCACCATCGCCGGCCGCGACGCACTCGGCATGACCCGCCAGACCTTCTTCGTCAACTTCGGCGGCTGGGACCACCACGACGAGGTGCTCAACAACCAGGCCGCCATGCTCCCGGTGGTCAGCCAGGCCGTCGGCGCATTCTACCAGGCCCTCGACCTGCTCGGCGTCGCCAACCAGGTCACCCTCTTCAGCGCGTCCGACTTCGGCCGCACCCTCACCTCCAACGGCCGCGGTTCCGACCACGCCTGGGGCGGCAACCAGTTCGTGGTCGGCGGCGGCGTGAACGGACGCCGCATCTACGGACACTATCCGGACCTCTACGAGGACAACGCCCTCGATGTCGGCCGCGGGCGCCTGATCCCCACCACCTCCACCGATGCCTTTTTCGCCGAGCTCGCGCTGTGGCTCGGGGTCAGCCGCACCAACCTCCCGCTCGTCCTGCCCAACATCACCCGGTTCTTCGATCCGAACGGCACCGCTTGGCCGCTGGGCTTCCTCGCGTGAAACGCGCCGCGGTCATCGCGGCGATCCTGCTCGCGTTCGCCCTCGCATGGAGGGCGGGCGTGGGACGCACCAGCGCATCCGCGCCGGACCCGTCCGACCCTGCCGCGCGGACCGATCTCCCGGCGGAAGCGCCCGTGGTTGCCGATCCGTCCGATCCCGCCGCCGCAGTGCGCCAGGTGCACGCGACAATCGGCGCGTTCCTCGTCGCGGTGAAGGAGCCGTACCGCCCGCCACTCGGCGACAACCGCGACCTCGTGCGCGCCCTCACCGGCGGGAACCGCTACGGCGACGTGTTCCTCGCCAGCAACCATCCCGCGCTCAACGCGCAGGGCGAATGGACCGATCCGTGGGGCCGGCCCTACCATATCCACGCCCGCGCCGCTGACGCCCTCGACGTTCGCTCCGCCGGTCCCGACGGGGTTTTGTTCAACGCCGACGACCTCACCGCGCCCTGAAATACACTGGCGCAATTTCTTGTTCAACAAGCGGATACGGGCCGAAACCGCGAATTATGGGCGCTTTTTTGTTGCGCAAAAACCGCGGATTGGCATCCTGTTTCCGTTGGTAGAGAGTAGTTAGTGAACTTGGTAGGTTGCCCTTGCCGGCGAGTGCTTGGTGAGAGACGATCTGAAACCCGAACGAGTCGGGAACGGTCCACGAGAGTCTCCCCACACAGTAGAAGGATAGTGAGTATGGCAACCAGACTGTATGTCGGCAACCTGTCGTTCGGCACGACCGAAGGCGACCTCCGCAACCTGTTCCAGAGCTGCGGCAGCGTCACGAACTGCAACATCATCATCGACAAGTTCACGGGCAAGTCCCGCGGCTTCGGTTTCGTCGAAATGGCTTCCGCCTCGGAAGGCCAGAAGGCGATCTCCGAACTCCACGGCAAGGATTTCGACGGCCGTGCGCTGACCGTCAACGAAGCCAAGCCCCGCGAAGAGCGTCCGCGCGGTGGCGGTTTCGGCGGTGGTGGCGGTGGCGGCTACGGCGGCGACCGTGGCGGTGGCGGCTGGGGTGGTGGTGGCGGTGACCGCGGTGATCGCGGCGGCCGTCGCGACCGGTACTAAGCCGGCCCTTGGATCACCCGGCCGCGTGCCGGGTTGAGTGAATCGGGAGTGGAAGCAATTCCACTCCCCTTTTTTTTCCCTCCATCCGCCGCGTTCCCGCGCCACACGGAGCATTCCTGGTTGCCTGTGATCAGAAATCACAACGGATGGATGCCTTCGGGGTTGCTAACCGGCGTTTCTCCGGTAGGTTACCGCACCATCACCATACAACCCTTGACGCGTCGCCCGGAGAACCTGCCAGCATGAATACCCAACCCCTGTTTACCCCGTTCACCCTCGGCCCCGTGACCTTGGCCAACCGCGTGGTCATGGCCCCGATGACCCGCTGCCGCGCCACCGCCGATCACGTACCCACCCCGATCATGGCCGATTACTACGCCGCCCGCGCCACCGCCGGCCTGCTCATCACCGAAGGCACCTCGCCGCATCCGGATGGTTCCGGCTATGCCCGCATTCCCGGTCTGTACACCGATGCCCAGGTGGCCGCATGGCGCTCCGTGACCGACGCCGTCCATGCGCGCGGCGGCCGGATCTTCGTGCAGCTCATGCACACCGGGCGCGCCTCGCACCCGGCCAACCTCGAGCCCGGCGCCCGGGTCGTTGCCCCCTCGGCCGTGGCCCTGTCCACCCCCTTGTGGACCGACAGCGCCGGCATGCAACCCTGCCCGGTACCGGTGGCCATGACCGATGCCGACATCGAGGAGGCGATCGCCTCGTTTGTCACCGCGTCGCAGAACGCCCTCGCCGCCGGGTTCGACGGCGTCGAGCTCCACGCCGCCAACGGCTACCTGCTCGACCAGTTCCTGAACACCGCCTCGAACCGCCGCACCGACCGCTGGGGCGGCTCGGTGGAAAACCGCATCCGTTTCGTCGTGGAAATCGCCCGCCGCGTAACCCGCGCCATCGGCCACGGCCGCGTCGGCCTCCGCGTCTCGCCCTACGGCGCATTCAACGACCAGCAGCCCGACCCCGAGATGGAGGCGCTCTACGCCGCACTCGCCCGCGAACTGTCTGCGCTGAACCTCGTGTACATCCACATCGTGGACCACAGCGCGATGGGCGCACCGGTCGTCCCGGATTCGGTCAAGCAAACCATCCGCACGCATTTCGCCGGGGCCTATATCCTGTCCGGCGGCTACGACCTCGCCCGCGCCAACACCGACCTCGCCGCCGGCCGCGGTGAACTCGTCGCCTTCGGCCGCCCCTTCATCGCCAACCCCGATCTGGTCACCCGCCTCCAACACGCCCAAACCCTCTCCGACCCCGACCCGACCACCTTCTATACCCCCGGCGAAAAGGGCTACTCCGACTACCCGACCGCCTCGACCTGACCAATACCCATCGACCTTCCGCCCGCTCCTGTCGTTCTGGCGTTACACGCCGGAAAGTCCCGTCTCACGATCCGGATCTCGTCTCTCTCCGGCGAATATCGCCGGAGCTACAGGAAGCACCTGATCGTTGCCACGTGATCCCGTTTCGGTTTCTGTAGTTCCGGCGTTACACGCCGGAAGGTCCCGGCTCATGATCCGGACCTCGTCCCCCTCCGGCGAACATCGCCGGAGCTACAGGAAGCACCTGATCGTTGCCCTGTGATCCCGTTTCGGTTTCTGTCGTTCCGGCGTTACACACCGGAAGGTCCCGGCTCACGATCCGGACGTCCTCCCCCTCCGGCGAACATCGCCGGAGCTACAGGAAGCACCTGATCGTTGCCACGTGATCCCGTTTCGGTTTCTGTCGTTCCGGCGTTACACGCCGGAAAGTCCCGTCTCACGATCCGGACCTCGTCCCCCTCCGGCGAACATCGCCGGAGCTACAGGAAGCACCTGATCGTTGCCCTGCGATCCCGTTTCGGGTTCTGTCGTTCCGGCGTTACACGCCGGAAGGACCCGTCTCACCGTCCGGATCTCGTCCCCCTCCGGCGAACATCGCCGGAGCTACAGGAAGCGTCTGATCGTTGCCCTGTGATCCCGTTTCGGTTTCTGTCGTTCCGGCGTTACACGCCGGAAGGACCCGTCTCACCGTCCGGATCTCGTCCCCCTCCGGCGAACATCGCCGGAGCTACAGGAAGCGTCTGATCGTTGCCCTGTGATCCCGTTTCGGTTT
>CALMUP010000022.1 GCA_937872895.1 uncultured Verrucomicrobiota bacterium | reverse complement strand
GTCGCCGTCGAAATCCGCCCAGGCGCTGCTGGCGGATGCCATGTTGAAGAAGGGCTGGTCATCCCCGTTCGGTTTGCGGTAGAGCGGCACGTCCTGGATCCGGTAGCGCCAGGTCTCCGTAAAGCCCAGGTCGCCGTCGCCCCGGAAATGTCCATACTCCAGGCGCTGCGAATCGCCGAAGCCGAGGTTGAACACATCGTCGAAGCCATCTCCGTCCGCGTCACCGACCGACAGCGTCGATTGCCCCCTCGTCTCCTCGCCCTGTCCCAGCCAATGGTCGGCCGACCACGGCACGGCGGTGTGCCGCTGCTTGAACGCCCAGTTGTACGGGAGTCCGACATGGTTATTGGTCAGGCGAAGCCCGAAGGCCGTGTTCTGCATCAGGACATGAATCGGTGCGAAGATATCGTTCGAGGCGTGTGCATTGAAGGTACGCTGGCCGATGAGGAGGATGTCCTGCTGGCCGTTGCGGTCGAAGTCGCTCGCCACGGCAAGCGCACCCATCACCGCATGGTTGGTGAAGATCACGGCATTGGTGAAAAACGTCACGGTCCGGTTGTCGGTTCCGTACAGGAGGTAGGATTCGCCAAAGATGCCGCTGATCGAGGCATTCAGGGGACCACTTACCGTGGGTGCCAGCCCGGCGGCGATGAAGGCGTCGGGGCGGTTGTCGTTGTCGAAGTCACCGACGGCAATCCCGGGCCGGGAGCCCGCCACCGCGACCGCCCACGGCCATGGTGCATTGGTCGGATTCACACCGGGATTGAAGTGGAACCGACCGATCATGGCATACGGGTTCTGCAGTCCTGTGACAATGAAGTCCAGCCAGCCGTCGTTGTCCTTGTCCAACCACGCCGTCGCGCCGTTGATCGCTCCGGGATCACCATCGTTGTATGACTGGACGAAGGTGCTGAGAAAGCGGTGCGACTCGAACGGGAGGTCGCCGCTGCTGGCGGTATGCAGGGCATTGCTCACCGTGATGCGGGCAAACAGGCCGCGGGTCCGGTCGAAGGTGTACGGGATATCGACCGAAACGTTGGTCGCGGTGCCGGCCGCCGGCAGCAGGTTGGTCACCACCGTGCCGTAGGCGGTGTTGGTGCCGACTTCCACGAGCATCGTTGTGGGCAGGCCGAGGGTGTTAACGCGCGCGGTCATGCGGACCACCGGACGATCGAGTACGGCCCTGGCGTCGGCCGATTCGAGCACGAGCGCATCGGCCGAATTCGTGGAGGTGTAGACGCTGATGTTGTCGATGCGGTAGGTCTGGCTGGTCGACGGCCCGGCACGCGCCGCCCAGACCAGTCGATCACCCGCCGCAGGGATGTAGTTGGTCATTGGCACGTTCGTGAAGAGCATCGTCCCGTCCAGCATCACCGAGACGCCCTTGCCCTCGGCCCAGAACACCTGGAACGTGCGGCGGGTCGTGGAATTGGTGCCCCACGTCGCACCAGGCTCAAGGCTCCGCGCCGTGATGAGTGCCGTTCCGTTGGCGAGCAGTCGCATGCCGGGGCTGAAGTTTGTTCCGGTGTGCACGCTCACGGCAAGCCCTGTTCCGTAGCCGATGTCCTGTACCCCGTTGGTTGCCACGAGGTTCGTGGAACCGAGATGGCCGAGATTCAGTGAGAAACCCGCGCCGGCATTCGGGAAGTTGCCGAAGACGAGCGCATCCCACCGGACCGAGAAACTGCGGATCGGCTGACCGGGATCGAGGTCCGGCAGCAGCAGGGCTGCGCGCGTATCCGTCACATCCGCGCGCGTGAACTGGAGTTCCTTGACCGGATTGGTCACCACCGAGGTCGTCCCGGTGGTGGACCACGAAAGCGTGGCACCGTTGCTGAGCGTGGTAACACCCGAGGCATAGATCTCGAAGTTTTCGGTGTAGCTGCCAGCGTTCACCGTCAACGCGGCAAGCCAGACGAGAGCCATGGAAACGAGGCGTGATTTCATGCAATGTCCCTGATGCATAACTCCCGTGCACCGCACCGGGTAGCATCTTCCGGCTCGGTTTTGTTGGTCATCGATCAAGCAGGTTGTCCGGTTGATCCTGCGCACAATCCTGAACATACATACAAGGACCGCACACGGACGTCAAATGGATGCCCTACCTCCGGTCAGCGCACCAGCACGAGGGCGGAGCGCGGGGCGATCTCGACGCGACTACCCTTGAGGGTGCGCAGCGTTTTCGTTCCCGCCTGGGTGGCGTCCACGACGACCTTCCAACCGGACTCCGGCAGATCCACCGTCTGCGCCGCCGCGCTGGCATTGAAGAGCACCACCAACCATTCGGCGGAATCGCCAACGTCGGTGCCGTTGATGCAGTAACCGACCATGTGTTCGGCCGGCATCGGCAGGAAGGCCAGGTTCTTGCGGATCGCGGCCGCGGTGGTCATGCGCAGCGCGGGATGGGCCTTGCGCAACGCGATCAGGCCACGGTAGTAGTCAAAGACATCGCGGTGCGCGACCTTGCGTTTCCAGTCGATCGCATTGATCGCGTCCGGCAGGTTGTAGCTGTTCTCATGGCCTTTCTTGGTCCGGAGCAATTCCTCCCCGGCGTGCAGGAAGGCGATGCCCTGGCTGGTCATCACGATGGCTGCGGAGAGCTTGTACAGGGCGATCCGTTGCGCGGTGGTCAGCCCCGGGGTGGTGATCAGCAGCTTGTCCCACAAGGTGTGGTTGTCGTGGCAGGAGACATAGCTGACCGTATGGTGCGGTTCCTTGGCCCAGGCCCCGCTCCACAGGTCGCCCTTGGGATAGGCGATCTGCCCGTGGCGGACCGAGGCGGTGATGCCGGTCTTCAGCCGGGATTCTATGCCCGGAACCCCCTGCACGAAGCCGCCCTGCTTGTGTTCGGCAACATGGCCCTTGATCGCGTCGCGAAGGGTGTCATTGAAGGCGGCAATGCGCGGCAGGTGGCCGACGTTGGTCTTCATCGCCCGCTGCTCGTAGGGCAGTGGGCTGTCCCCGCCCGTCCAGCCTTCACCGTAGAGCAGGATCGAACGGTCCACCTTGTCGAGTTCGCGGCGGATCAGCTTCATCGTGTCGAGGTCGTGCAGGCCCATCAGGTCGAAACGGAATCCGTCCACATGGTATTCGCGGGCCCAGTGCACCAGCGAATCGACCATCATCTTCCGGACCATGAACCGCTCGGACGCGGTTTCGTTGCCACAGCCGGATCCGTTGGAGAAAGCGCCCTCCGCGTTCTGCCGGTAGTAGTAGCCGGGAGCGAGGTGGTTGAAGTGCGAATCGGTGCCGTGGTAGGTGTGGTTGTACACAACGTCTAGGACCACGCGTAGGCCGGCCTTGTGCAGGGCCTGGACCATCTGCTTGAACTCGCGCACGCGGATGCGGCCATCGGTGGCGTCGGTGGCGTACCAGCCCTCCGGCACGTTGTAGTTCTTGGGATCGTAACCCCAGTTGTACTGGCCGGTCTTGCGGGTTTCATCCACGCTGGCGAAATCGGCGATGGGCAGCAGGTGAACATGGGTGACGCCCAACTCGCGCAGGTGGTCCAGGCCGGTGCGCACCCCGTCCGGACCGCGGGTCCCCTTGTCGGCCAGGCCGACGTAGGTGCCGGGACGTTTGCTGCCGGAGGTGGCGTGGATGGTGAAATCGCGGACATGCACCTCGTAGATGACCGCATCGGTCGCGTGCGCGAAGGGTGGCTTGGCGTCGTCGCTCCAGCCGGACGGATCGGTCTCGCGCAGGTCCACCACCATCGCACGGTTGCCGTTGGCGCCGGTGGCCACGGCATACGGATCAACCGCCTCGACCGGGGACGGCTGGCCGGGATGGGTCAACCGGTACCGGTAGTACTGGTTCTTCAGGTCCCCGGCCACGCTGAGGAACCAGGTTCCCTGCTGGTCGCGTTTCATCGGCAACACGCGCGGCGACTCCTCGCCGTGCCCGGTGCGGAACAACAGGAGCTCGACCTGGCTCGCCATCGGCGACCAGACGCGGAAGGTGGTGACCTTGGGCTGGTAACGCATGCCGAGGTCCTTGCCGGCGTAGTGGTACTTGCGGGCGAAGGCGGCGGAGGTGAAATCAGGTTTGCGGACCGGCGTTTTGCTCATCGCGGATTCTCCCTAGACGTTGAACAGGAAGTGGCAGACATCGCCATCCTGCATCATATAGGTCTTTCCCTCAAGCCGGAGTTTGCCGGCCGATTTGATCGCGGCTTCCGAGCCCAGCGCGGCCAGGTCGGCCACGCTGTAGATCTCGGCGCGGATGAAGCCGCGTTCGAAATCGGAGTGGATCACCCCGGCGGCCTGCGGCGCGGTGGCGCCGATCGGGACCGGCCACGCGCGGACTTCCTTTTCGCC
The DNA here is from genome assembly GCA_937872895.1 of uncultured Verrucomicrobiota bacterium. Lineage (GTDB taxonomy): Bacteria > Verrucomicrobiota > Kiritimatiellia > CAIVKH01 > CAIVKH01 > CALMUP01. The sequence goes on along the minus strand of CALMUP010000022.1, from coordinate 158,823 downwards.
GGCGGTGAAGAAACTCTGCAGGCCGAGAAGGTGGTAGGTGGCGCGGGCCACGGTGGCGAGGGCCGGTTCGCTCATGCCGAGCGAGGCAAGCATTTCGGCGCGGTCGGCCGGCTCCAGCTCGGCGAGTTCGGATTCGATCTTGGCGCAGACGACCACCACTTCGCCGCCGTTGCGCTCGGCATGGGCCTTGACCTTGTCCACCAGCGCGTTGCCTCCGAGCGAGGATTCATCGACATTGGCGACATAGAGGATCTTCTTCGCGGTGAGGAAGCCCATGCTGCGGATCGCCTTGGCCTGCTCGTCGTTAAAGGTCAGGGTGCGCACCGGGCGCCCTTCTCCCAGCGCCGTCTTGACCAGCTCCAGCACGGAGGCGCGCAGGGCCGCTTCCTTGTCGCCGCCGCGCGCCGCCTTCACCGCTTTCGGATGGGCGTCCTCGGCCTGCTGCAGGTCGGCGAGCAGCAACTCGGTCTCGATCGTCTCGATGTCACGGATCGGATCGACCGAGCCGTCGACGTGGGTGACGTCGTCGTTCTCGAAACAGCGCACCACCTCGAGGATCGCATCGACGTTGCGGATGTGGGACAGGAACTTGTTGCCCAGCCCTTCGCCCTTGCTCGCCCCGCGTACCAGCCCGGCGATGTCCACCAGCTTGAGGGCCGACGAGATGACCTGCTGGGTCTTGATGAACGAGCTGATGACCTGCAAGCGCGGGTCCGGCACCGGCACGATACCCATGTTGGGTTCGATGGTGCAGAACGGGTAGTTGTTCGCCTCCGCCCCGGCCGCGGTGAGGGCGTTGAACAGGGTGCTTTTCCCGACGTTGGGCAATCCGACAATTCCAGCTTCCATGATAATTCCTTGAAAGGCGCGCATGGTAGCGGTTTGCGCAGAGGCGGGCAACGGGATAATCCGCGCCGCTACGGCACGAGGACCGCGCGAACGAGCCGTACCGCCGCCGTGCCGGGAGGCAGGGCGACCGGTTGGGTGGCTTGGCTGACCTGGACCGTGGTGAAGGCGGTCCAGGGGCCCGGATACGAGGCGGTTTCGATGAGGTAGCGGAATCCGGATTCGGCGACGAGGTCGGCCGATGCCGCGGTGAGGCCGGTCAGCCGCACGCTCGCACCCGCGGTCCACGCCCCGGGTGGGGTCGACTGTCCATACCGCGGATACCCGGTGCGCTCCCGCGGCACGTCGTTGGCGATCTCGCCGGCCGGCACCACCGGGGTGGCCGGGGCATCGCCGCCGGGAAACGGCGGGATCACAAAGGCCATTGCACGATGCAGGTTGCCGGTGATCGCGGGTCGGTAGTCGCCGGCCGCCTCATCGATGAACTGGGGGCGCAATGCATTGATCTGGTTTTCGGCGAACAGCAGGGCCTCGGTGCAGGGCGGCGTCTGGCAGCCGCCAGAGTCGCCGAGCACCGGATGATCAACCGGGCCGTTCCAGATCACGTTGCCGCGGATGAGCAGATCCTCGTCGGCGCGCTGCGGACCGCTCAGGTTGGAGCCGACGGGCGGCGTGGCCGGGCCATGGATGGCGAACTGCTGCCACTGGCTCTGGAACGGCGCAGGATTGTACACGATGTTGTTGAAGACATAGACGTGGCGGTTCGGGATGTACTGGAACTCCGCGCCGGACGTGCCCCACCCGCCCGCGGCCTGGTTCGACGAGCAGGTTGCGGTATCGCCATCACACCCGCGGCGACCGTGGACGAATTCCATGACATGGCTGATCGCGCCGACGCGCACCAGTGTGTTGTGGGCCAGCAGGATGTTGTAGCCGCCGTTGACGCCGAGACCGGCGCCGGAGGTATCGTGGATAAAGTTGTTCACGATCTTGATATCGTACGCCTCGTAGTGCAACCACGGCGCGGTCATGAACTCGAAGCCGGTCCCCTGCCCCGCGGTAATGCCGCCGGTCCCGGCGTCGAACACCTCGTTGCCATCGATCAGGATGCCGGCCGAACCACCCTTCACATACAGCGCCCAATCGCCCGCTTCGTGGATGCGGCACCCGCGGATGTGTCCACCCTGCACCGCGACGAAATCCACGGCATTGTCACCCGCGCCCGAGATGTCGCACCGCTCCAGGTAGATGTGTCGGGATTGGTTGACCTTGATGCCCTCCTGCACCAGCCCGTTGCCGCGGATCGTGCAATCGCGCAGCAGGAGGTGACGCCCGCGTTCGACATGGAAGCCATCTCCGCCTGCCACGGTCTTGTTGAACTGGATGCCGGTGAAGTACAGGTGCGAACAATCGAAGATGTTCAGGTCGGGAAGGATTACCGAGCCGTTGGTGCCCATCGCTTCGAACCAGATCGGACAGGAGGGTGTACCGCGCCGCTCTTCCCGGTAGGTCGGTACGTTGGTGTGCAGTCCAGGGACGAGGCGGATACGGAAGCCGTGGTTGGTCAGGACAGCGTCGCGCGGGATGCGGTTCCACGCCGCCGAGACGGATCGGTGTGCGGTGTTCGAGGTCGCCCCGTCGTTGGCATCGGAACCCAGAACCGGGTTGACCCAGATCTCCTGCCACACCGGCGAACCGGTGTCATACCACGGCGGCGACCAGGATTGGGCATGGGCCACGAGACCGAACACGCAGGCAAGAAACCAACCGATGGCGAACCGCCGCATGGTACAACCGATACCCGCGGCGTATGTGCCGGTATAGCGATGCCTCATGGCTTGCGGGCGAGGAATTGAACGACCGATGCCTCGCCGGTATGGAAGCGCCCCTCGATCACCGGGCGGATGCACTCGCGGGCGAACACGACATCGAGTCCTGCCAATTCCGTGCGCAAGCCGGCCTCGGTCATGCAGAGATCCGCATCGCGCGGGCCCCCGGTCGTGCGCCGGGTCTGATCCGGCGTGTAGGCCTCCAGCAGGAAATGTCCGCCGGGCCGGAGCCATCCCACCGCACGGCCATGGACGCGGCGACGCGTTTCCGGGGGCATGTGGCCGAAGATCGCGATGATCGAGGCGAACGAGGCGAGGGCAAAGTCCAACGCATCCGCATCCGCCACGATCGCGTCGATGCGGGTTCCCCGCTCCGCGGCGAGTCGTTTCGCCTTGGCGATCCCGACCGGCGACTGGTCCGCCGCCGTCACGTCCAACCCGAGCGAGGCGAGGAATACCGCGTTGCGCCCCTCCCCCTCGGCCAGGCACAGAACCGGCCCCGCCAGGCGCGTCGCGTGCTCGCGGAGGAAATCGTTCGGTTCCGTCCCGTAGGCATAGCCCTCGGCGCTGTACCGCTCATCCCATGGGTTCATGGCCGGCATGGTAAAACCTAAAACCCCCTGCGGCAAGTGGATAGGCCGGACTTTCCCATTGACGTTCCGCGGTGATGCCGTATGGTATCGCTTCAGTTTCCGTGAAAACGGAAGATGTCATTACCGTGATAATGCATCCAGAGTGGCGCGAGGGATCTGGCCCTTGGACCGCCCAGCAACCTATCCCGCGAGGGAGCAAGGTGCCAACGCCAGCCCCGGCCGGTTGCCGGGGAAACGATGAGTCCCTGGCGGGAAATCGGCGGGCTGGGTTACGCGTACACTCCGGGTGTTGAACCGACACAACGAGGAAAGGATACGCCAATGAAGCTCGAGACCCTCTGCCTGCACGGCGGACAGCAACCCGATCCGACCACCCAGTCCCGCGCCGTCCCGGTCTACCGCACCACGGCCTACCAATTCAAGAACACTGAACACGCGGCGAACCTCTTCGCCCTGAAGGAACTCGGCAATATCTACACCCGCCTGATGAACCCGACGACCGACGTGCTGGAGAAGCGCGTCGCGTTGCTCGAGGGTGCGCACGAGATGGCCGGTCTCGGCATCGCCTCCGGCACCTCGGCAATCTTCTATGCGGTGATCAACCTTGCCCAGGCGGGCGACAACATTGTCTCCGCCCGCAACCTGTACGGCGGCACCTATACCCAGTTCAACGACATCCTGCCCGCCCTGGGCATCAAGGTGAAACTCGTCGACTCGACCAATCCGGAGAACTTCGCGAAGGCGATCGACGGCAAGACGCGGGCCCTGTTCTGCGAGACCGTGTCCAACCCGGCGCTCGAGGTGACCGACCTCGAGGCGGTGGGTGCGATCGCCAAGGCCCACGGCATCCCGCTGATCGTCGACGCCACCTTCTCGACCCCCTACCTGACCCGTCCGCTGGATCACGGTGCCGACATCGTCGTGCATTCGCTGACCAAGTGGTTCGGCGGCCACGGCACCGGCATCGGCGGCATCGTCGTGGATTCCGGACGCTTCCCCTGGGGCGCGGGCAAACATCCGCTCTTCGATGCGCCGGACACCTCGTACCACGGCTTGCGCTGGGGCCACGACCTGCCCGCCCCGCTGGCCCCGCTGGCGTACATCCTCCGCATGCGCACCGTTCCGCTCCGCAACCTCGGCGCCTGCATCGCGCCCGACAACGCGTGGATGTTCCTGCAAGGCATCGAGACCCTCCCCCTGCGCATGGAGCGCCACTGCCAGAACGCCCTCGCCGTGGCCGAGCACCTCAAGGCCCACAAGCTGGTCGAATGGGTGCGCTTCCCCGGACTGAAGGACGATCCCGAATACGCACGCAACGTGAAGTACCTGCGTGGCAAGGGCGGATCGATGGTCGTGTTCGGCATCAAGGGCGGTCGCGAGGCCGGCTCGAAGTTCATCAATGCGCTGAAGCTGCATTCGCACGTCGCGAATGTCGGCGACGCGAAGAGCCTGGCCATTCATCCGGCGACCACCACCCACTCTCAATTGAATGAACAGCAACAACTGGCCGGCGGCATCCGTCCCGAACTCGTTCGCCTTTCCGTGGGCATCGAGCACATCGAGGACATCACCGCAGACCTCGATCAGGCCTTGTCGGCCAGCCAGCGCTGAACCTGTGAAAAAGAAACCTGGAGCATCCGCCCCGCACGGCTCGGTCGGCCTGGTGAAGACGCAGTTCTTCACCTTCGGCAGTCCGCGCAAACCGTTCGTCTTCAAGTCACGCGAGAAGCTGGACCAGATCACCCTGGCCTACGAGACCTACGGCACCCTTTCACCGAAGGCCGATAACGCCATCCTGCTCTTCCACGCCCTCAGTGGCAGCCAGCATGCCGCCGGCATCAACCGGTCCGTTCCGGAAGCCGGGCCTTTCTGGACCGATGAAATGGTTGAGGGTTGGTGGGATGACTTCATCGGTCCCGGAAAGGCGATCGATACCCGGAAGTTCTTCGTGGTGTGCGCAAACTACCTCGGCGGGTGTTACGGTTCGTCCGGACCGGTGACGCTGAAGCCGCGCACCCGCAAGCCCTACGGCCGTTCGTTCCCCACGGTCATGATCGGCGACATCGTGGACTCGCAGGTGCACCTGCTCGACCACCTCGGCATCCGCAAGCTGCACGCGGTGATCGGCGGTTCGCTCGGTGGCATGTGCGCAATCAACTTCGCGGTGCGTTATCCGAAACGGGTACGCAACGTCATTCCCATTGCGTCCGGCATCGAAACCTCGATCCACCAGCGCATCTTCAACTACGAGCAGATCTGTGCCATCGAGGAGGACAAGTTCTTCAACGGCGGCCACTACTACAACGGCCCCCGGCCGGACCGCGGCCTCGCCCTCGCCCGCATGATCAGCCATAAGACCTTTGTCTCGCTGGAGATGATGGAGCGGCGCGCCCGCAAGGAAGTGATACGGCCCGAGGAGGACAAGGACAAGTGGTACTGGATGAGCAACCGCGTGGAATCCTACCTGCGCGGCCAGGGCTTCAAGTTTGTCAGCCGGTTCGATGCCAACACCTACCTGCGCATCATCGACGCCTGGCAGCGGTTCAACCTGCTGCGCGACACCCGCAGGAAGTCCTTCCGGGAAGTGTTCACCGCCTGCCGCAAGCAGAAATACCTGGTGTTCAGCATCGAGTCGGACGAATGCTTCCGCCCCCACCAGCAGGAGCAGTTGTGCGATGTCCTGGCGAAGTGCCGCGTGGACCACCGTCACATCACGGTCCATTCGGAAAAGGGCCACGACTCGTTCCTGCTCGAGCCGGAGCTGTACGCGCCGCACCTGAAGTACATGCTGGAAGCGGCGATCTGACCGGACCGCTCAGGACGCCGGGGAATTCTTCCGTGCACTCTTGAGATGCACAAGGATCAGCACGAAGTGCGGATGCTTCCGGAGCGAATCCAGGTCGCTGTCCTTCAATAGCCATTCCAGGTCGTCATACCCCAGTTGCACCGCGCGGGTTAACGCCTCGATCGCCTTTTCCTTCTGACCGACCAGCGCCAGGCTGCAGGCCAGGTTGTAGGCATAGGTGGGATTCCGTGGATCGGCTGCGGTCAGGGATTCATCGATGGCCAGCCCTTCGTCGATACGACCCATCCTGGTATAGAGGTCGCCGAGCGCCTCCATGGTGGGAAGATGCCCCGGACAACGGCGCAGAACGCCCTCGAGAAAGACACACTCCTTGGTCCGCTGGGATGGTTCGCGCGAATCCGACATGATGAGGAAGCCGTCGACGGACGGATCAGGAACGTTGCTCGATCGGCACGAAATCGAGCTTGGTCGGCCCGGTGTAGACCTGGCGCGGACGGCCAATCTTCTGGGCCGGATCCCCGTGCAGTTCGTACCACTGGGCGATCCAGCCGGGCAACCGGCCAATCGCGAACAACACGGTAAACATGTTGGTCGGAAAGCCCATCGCCCGGTAGGTGATGCCGGTGTAGAAATCGACGTTCGGGTAAAGTTTGCGGTCGATGAAGTACTTGTCGGACAGGGCGCGATCTTCCAGTTGCTTCGCGATGTCGAGCAGCGGATCCTTCACACCGAGTTTGGTCAGGACTTCCTCGCAGATGCGCTTGGCGACCTTGGCGCGCGGATCGTACGACTTGTAGACGCGGTGACCGAAACCCATCAGGCGGAACGAATCGTTGGGATCCTTCGCCCGCTTGATCATCAGGTCGACATCGCCACCGCTGCGCTGGATCTCCTCCAGCATGTCCATCACTTCCTGGTTCGCACCGCCGTGGTAGGGACCCCACAAGGCGCAGATGCCCGCGGCGATGGATGCGTAGATGTTTGCGCCGGTGCTGCCAACCAGCCGCACCACCGACGTCGAGGCGTTCTGCTCGTGGTCGGCGTGCAGGATCAGCAACTGGTTCATCGCGCGCACCAGCAACGGGTCGATCTGGTAATCGGCCACCGGCGATGCAAACATCATGTTCAGCAGGTTTTCGCAGTAGGTCAGCTTGCTGCTCGGGTAGATGAACGGCTCGCCGATGAACTTCTTGTAGGAAATCGCCGCCATCGTGCGCAGTTTCGAGAGCAGGCGGGTCGCGGCGATGTTCTTCTCCTCTTCGATGTCCTCGAGTTCCGGATAGAAACTCGACAACGATACACCCATCGCCGACGCGATGGCCATCGGGTGGGCCCGCTCGGGATAGTTGCGGAAAAAGATCTGCATGTCCTCGTGAATCATCGAGTGGAGATTCAGGAGGCGGGAGAACTTCTGCAGGTCGTCGCGGGTCGGAAGTTTGCCGTGGATCAGCAGGTACGCGACCTCGACAAACGTGCAGTTGTTGGCGAGATCCTCGATCTCGTAGCCGCGGTAACGCAGCACGCCGTTGTCGCCATCGACGAAGGTGATCGAGCTTTCGCACGACCCCGTGTTCATGAAACCCGGGTCGTAGGTGATCAAACCGGTCTTCTTGCGCAAGTCGCTGATGTCGACAGCACGTTCGCCCTGGGTTCCTTCCCAGACGTCCATATCGACAGTCTTGCCCTGAAAACTCAGCTGAGCGGTTCCGATTTTTTTCTTTTCGTTAGCCGCCATGACCACCTCCAGGTTGAGACACTATGCCTTGATGACTTTGCCGGCCTTGATGCAGGACGTGCAAACCGAAATCGTTTTGATCGTACCGTTTACGTTGGCCTTGACCTGCTGGATGTTCGCCTTGAACCGACGGCGGGTGATCCCGGTCGTGTGCAAACCGATACCGCCGGACTTCTTCGGCAAACCGTGACGGATGATGCGGTTACCCATGAACGACGACTTGCCACAAATGCTACATATCTTGGACATAACTATACTCCCGATGAAGCGTGACAAGATAGGTTGACAACCGGAACGGCGCAAGTGCAAAAGCGGTCGTTTGAACGATTTTACCACGGTCCTAACACAGGGCTTTCGCGGTGGTCCGCCTCCCCGTGACCGGAGGATCAACCGGATGATCGGCTGTCCCGGAAATCCTTGAGGTGCAGGACGATCTCCCGCCGTCCCCGGAAGGTGTCGACCCGGACGTGGAATGCCCCGTCCAGTACCCGCGGCACCGGACGGTGGTACATCCCGAACCCGATCGCCGATCGCTCGGCGCCCGCCTTGTCAGCAAGGACTAGCTTGAGGTGGCCGGTCCCGACCTCGCGGGGTTCGCCGCTTGCCCGCAGACCGCCCGCCGCCCAGACCGGTTCCGGGTTTCCCATGCCGAAGGGTCGCATCCCGTCCAGCCAGCGGATCGCCTTTTCATCGAGGGCGTCGAGGTTGACCCATCCGTCGATGGCAAGGCCGGGTTGCAACGTCACCCCGGCCAGTCGCTCGCGGCATTGCTGCTCAAAGGCGACCCGGAATGCTGGCAGCCGCTCCCACTCGATTTCCAGGCCGGCCGCCATGGCGTGTCCCCCGAACTTGACCAGATGTTCCCGGCAGGCCGCCAGTGTCTCGGTGATGTTCAACCCGGTAATGCTGCGGCATGAACCCTTGGCACGCCCCTGATCGTCCATGCCGATTACGATCGAAGGCCGGTAGAACTGCTGGACCAGACGCGAGGCCACGATCCCCACCACCCCCGGGTGCCAGTCCGCCTCCGCCTCGACAATGGCGTGGAGTCCGACCAGGTCCCGCGCGGACACGCGAACCTTGAGCTCTTCCACGATGGCTTTTTCCACCTGCTGGCGCTCCCGGTTGGCGGCATCCAGGGCGGTGGCAAGTTGCCGCGCCTCGTCCGGGTCATCCGTCATCAGGAGTTGCAGGGACATCCGGGCATTGCCCAACCGGCCCGAGGCATTCAAGCGGGGGCCGAGCAGGAATCCGACCTCGTAGGTGTCGATGTCCTTCATGATCCTGGCCACGTCGATCAGGGCGCGGAGCCCCACCCGGCTGGTCGCGGTCAGGTGCTGGAGTCCATGGTGGACCAGAATCCGGTTCTCGTGGGTGAGCGGAACCAGATCCGCCACCGTACCGAGCGCGACCAGGTCGAGGAAACTCCGGGGATCCGTCTTCACCCAGGCATCGGTCAATCCACGCTGGCGGGCCAGCTTGAGCACGGCATGCGCAAGCTTGAAGGCGACCCCCACCCCGGCCAGCACGTGCAGGGAGGGATCGGTCGAGAGGCGCGGATTGACCAAGGCATAGGCGGGTGCCGTCGCGGTTCCCGTTTCGTGGTGGTCGGTGATGATCACGTCGATACCGGCCGACTGGGCCGTGGCCACCGACGCCACCGCGGTGGTTCCGCAATCGACGGTGATGATCAACCGGGGGCTGGTTTCCTCGAGGCAACGGAGCAGGGCTTCGGCGGACAATCCATACCCCTCCTCCATTCGCAGCGGCAGGAACGTGGCGACCTGTGCCCCGGCCCTGGTCAGCAGATCGTGCAGCAAGGCGGTACTGGTCAGTCCGTCGACGTCGTAATCTCCGAACACGGTGATGCGCTCACCCGCGTCGATCGCCTGGAGGATGCGTGCCGCGGCCCGCTCGGCATCGGGCAGCAACCAGGGATCCCCCAGGTTGCGTAACTTGGGGTTCATCCATTGGTGAGCGGCATCGGGGCTGGTCAATCCACGCCGGACGAGCAGCGCCGCCAGCCAGGGCGGGCAGCCCAGTTCGGCGGTGAGTCGCTCGGCCGGAACAAGGTCCGGGTGCTCCTCCTTCCAGACGAAGGCACCCGGATCGTGTGAAGCCATACCGGAACCAGCCTCAGGACTTCGCTACGGATACGTCCTTTTCCTTGTGCCAGAACAGCATCACCGGGGTGGCGACGTAGATCGTCGACAAGGTACCGACCACGATACCGATGAACATGGTCAGCGCGAAGTCGTTCATCGCACCACCGCCGAAGATCAGCAACGTGCCGACGGTAAGCAGGGTCGTCAACGAGGTCAGGATCGTGCGACTCAAGGTCTGGTTGATGCTCAGGTTGCAGATCTCCACATAGCTCTTGCCGCGCACGAGTTTCAGATCTTCGCGAATACGGTCAAATACCACAATGGTGTCGTTCACCGAGTAACCGACGATGGTGAGCAGGGCGGCGATGATCGGCAGGCTGAACTGTTTGCCGAGCAGGCAGTAGATGCCCACGGTCAGGATGACGTCATGCAGTGTGGCCACGATGGCGCCTACGGCAAAGGCAAATTCAAAGCGGATGGTAATATAGATGATGATACCGATCAGCGCCGCGATCATCGCGATCGTCCCGCTACGGGCCAGTTCCTTACCCACCTGCGGACCGACACTCTCCGTTTGCACCAGCCTGAACCCGGCGCCGGCAAACTTCTCCAGCATCAAGTCGCGGGCGGCGTCGCCCTGATCATAACTGACCTTCACTTCAAGCAATTCGCTATGTTCGCCGATCTGGGCCAGTGCAATATCCTTCTGGTACTGCAATTGCGGGCTCTGGATTCCACCCTGTTCGAGGGCGCTGCGTACCGCATCAATGGGTTGTGTTTCATCGTAACGGAAGACCAGCACCGTACCACCAGTGAAGTCCACGCCGAAGTTCTTCGAGCCCTTCTGAACGAAGGATGCCATCGTGCCGGCGATAATCAGCACCGCGAGAATCGCGTAGATCTTGCGTTTGCCGAGGAAGTCGATCGAGGTCTCCTTGATCACCGCGTTGAACTTCAGCGTGGTGAAGCCGAACTTGTCGACCAGCAACCGCAGGAACATCTTCATGTACACCAGCGAAACGAGCATGCTGATCAGGATACCTGCGCACAGGGTGACCGCGAAGCCACGCACCGGACCCGAACCCTGCCAAAACAGGATGACTGCGGTGATGACGGTGGTGACGTTCGCGTCAAGAATCGCGCTGAATGCCTTCTCGTAACCCGATTGAATTGCCGCACCGAGCGATTTCCCGGCCTGCAATTCCTCGCGCATGCGCTCAAAGATCAGCACTGCGGCGTCCACCGCCATACCGATGGTCAGCACGATACCGGCAATACCCGGAAGGGTGATGACCGGCAACCCGACGCGCCCGCCATCGCCGCCGCCCAGGAAGGTGCTGAGGAATCCGGCGGAAACCCACATGCCGACCGGCAGCAGGAACACGATCAGGAGCAGGGCGAGGTTGGCAACCACACCGGCAACCCGGTAGTAGAGGAGCATGAAGACGAAGACGAGCACCGCGCCATAGGTCGCGGCCTTGACCCCGCTCTCGATCGAGTCATGGCCGAGCGACGGGCTGACCTGGCGTTCTTCGACGATCTTGACCGGAACCGGCAATGAACCGGCGCGCAGCACATTCACCAGGCGGGCGGCTTCACTCGGCGAGAACATGCCGGTGATCTCGGCACGTCCATCGAGGATTGCGGTACGGATCACCGGAGCCGAGTAAAGAGTTCCGTCCAGCACAATGGCCAGTTGACGCCCCTCCTCACGGTTCAGGTTTTTTTCGCCCATCGGGCTGTAATCCTTGGTCACGCGGGCGAAATCGCGAGCGCCTTTGGCATTGAATTCGAGTGAAATACGAGGCTCGTTGAACTGCCCGTACTCGACCTTGGCGTCCTTGAGCGCGTCACCGGCCAGCTGGCGACGGGTTTCGACATAAAACGGTCGGTAGATCGTGGCGCCATTGCGCTCATCCTTTACCAGCATGAAGTCGCTGCGCGGACGAGGGGCGAATCGGTTGAGTTCCCGCCAGAAGGCACGGTCCATGTCCTTGTCGGCCACCTTGTCATAGTCACGGACATAAAACCGTTCACTGGCGCTGCCGATGCGGAAACCGCGGGGGGCCTTGCTGTCGGTAAACAGTTCATTAACCCAGTTCTCGCTGTTCTCATGCACCAGGCGGAACTCGAGAAACGCCACGCTCATGATCGAGTCGCGCGCCTCGTTCTGCTTGGCCTCGTCAATGCCCGGCAACTGGATGATGATCCGGTTGTCGCCCTTCGGGTAGATCGACGGTTCGGCGATGCCGAGGGTGTCCACCCGGCTGCGCAACACCTCGACCGCGACATCCTTCGAGCGGAGGATGATGTCCCGCACATCGGCGGAAAGCTGCTCCTCGCTCATCTCGCGGTTTTCCTCACGGTACTGGCGGAGCAGCTGCTCCTGGTCAACTTCGACGATGAAACTGATACCGCCCTGCAGATCGAGGCCCAGCTTGACCTTCTGGCTGACCGGCGTGACCAGCATCAGCGAGCTGAGAATCAGGATCCCGAGAAACGCCCATTTCCAAACAGCATTCTTGTCCATTGTGTTCCGTCCGTGCGTGAATTACTTGACCGAGGAGAGTTCAGGATCGAGGTCGGCGGGCAGGTCGTCCTTGCCCAGCACCTGGGTGACCGAGCCACGCAACACTTCGAGTTTCGTCTTTTCGCCCACCTTGATGGTGAAGGTCTTCTCCTTCACGTTGGTGACAATGCCGATGATGCCCCCGCTGAACAGCACGCGGTCACCCGATTTGATCGCCTTGAGGAGGTCCATCCGTTCCTTCTCGCGGCGGCGCTGGGGCCGGATGATCATCACGTAGAAGATCGCAATCATGATCGCGATCCAGCCCATGAAGAAGGTTCCCGAAGGAGCTTCCCCGCCTTGTCCCGGCGGCGGCGCCATACCCAGCAGCAGTTGCATTGTATCCATCGTCATCTCACAGGTTTCGGCCGCGCTAGAACGCGGACGTGGAACGTTTGGTTTCCTGACAGTAGGCGCGAAGCTCTGCAAACGTCCCGTTGCGGATCGCCGCGCGTATCTCTTTCAAAAAGCTATTGTAACAGTACAAATTATGGATGGTGAGCAACCGGATGCCCAACACCTCGTTCACATTCAGCAGGTGCCGGATGTACGCCCGGCTGAAGTGCCGGCATGCGTAGCAACCGCAGCCCTCCTCGATCGGCATGAACGACTGCTTGTGTGCCCCGTTCCGCATCGCGAACCGTCCGGACCGCGTCACCGCAGTTCCGTTCCGGGCCACCCGCGTCGGCATCACGCAATCGAACATGTCCACGCCCCGGGCGATCGACTCCACCATCTGGGCAAACCCGCCAACCCCCATGAGGTAACGCGGTTTGTCCTCCGGCAGATGGGCCACGCCCGCCTCCACGCCCGGAAGGATCAACTGGTCGGGCTCCCCGACGCTCACGCCGCCGATGGCGTATCCATCGAACCCCATGCCTACCAGCGCTTTCGCGCAATCGGCACGCAGGTCCTCAAAAAGCCCACCCTGCACAATCCCGAACACCAATTGCCCTTCGGCCCTTGGCTGTTCTGCACACAAAGCCGCCCACGATAGGGTCCGCTCCACCGCTTGGCAAGCGTAATCCCGTGTGCAGGGATAGGGCGGACATTCGTCGAAGACCATGGCAATGTCCGACCCGATGATCCGCTGGATCCGCATCGACTCCCGCGGACCCAAGAAGTGCTTGCTGCCGTCGTTGTGCGAGCGGAACTCGACCCCGTCCGGCCCGATCTTGCGCAGTTTGGCCAGGCTGAAGACCTGGAAACCGCCGCTGTCGGTCAGAATGGCCCGGTTCCAGCCCATGAACCGGTGCAACCCCCCGGCCGCCTCCATGATCTCCATGCCCGGCCGGTCGTTGAGGTGGTAGGTATTGCCCAGGATGATATGGAAGTCGAGGTCCGCCATTTCGTGGGGTGCCATGGCCTTGACCGAACCCTGGGTGCCGACCGGCATGAAGACCGGCGTCTCGATGCGGCCATGCGCGGTCTGGAGCCACCCGGTCCGGGCGGCCGATGACGGATCACGCGCGGTGACCCGGAACGTCCCCGGTGGTGGTGCTGGCTCGGTTTCCGCGGCGGCATGCATGGCCCTCGACTGTGTCATAAAGGGGCCGGTGGCATCAAGGGTTCAATCTGCGGCACCGCCGCAATCAATTGCCGGGTGTAGGGATGGCTCGGTTGCTCGATGACCGAGCGGGCCAGTCCCGCCTCGACAACCCGCCCCTGCTCCATGACCACCATCTCCCGGCAGACCGCAGCCACGACCGCCAGATCGTGGGCGATCAGCACCAGGGTGATCCCCCGCTCCCGGCCCAGCCGGTCCAGCAACCCCAGCACCTGCGCCTGCACCGAGACATCCAGCGCGGAAACCGGCTCGTCCGCCAGCAGCACCTCCGGCTCCAGGCTGATCGCCCGGGCAATGCCGATCCGTTGCCGTTGCCCCCCGCTGAGCTCATGGGGATACCGGGCGGCCAGCGACGGATCCAGCCCGACCTGCCCGAGCAACTCCCCCGCGACCCGCAGGACCGAGCCCCGTGCCGCCAACCGGTGCACCGTGAGCACCTCCCCCAACGTCTGCCCCACCGTCATGCGCGGATTGAGGCTGTTGTAGGGATCCTGAAAGACCATCTGCACCTTGCGCCGGAATGTCCGCAACGCATCGCCACGCAACGCCGCCACGTCCGTCCCCCGGTACAACACCCGCCCGGATACCGGCCGCTCCAGGCCGAGCAAGGTGCGGATCAAGGTGGACTTGCCACTCCCGCTCTCCCCGACCACCCCCAGCGGGACACCCGCCCGCACCGCCACCCGCACCTCCTGCAGGGCGGGACGCGCCATCCCGTCATACCGGACGGTGATCCCGTCCGCCTCCAGCAACACCGGCTCCCTCACGTCCCCACCTCCCGCGCGAAGGGACAACGGCTGCGCCAACCCGATCCCGTATCGGCAAGCTCCGGCACCTCCCCGCGGCACGTCGCGACGCACCGCGCACACCGCGGATGGAACCGGCAACCCGAGGGTAGAGCCATCGGCGAAGGGATCTGCCCGGGAATCCCGACCAGATCGGCCGCCGACCCGGCACCCCGGAGTTTGGGTACCGCCCGCAACAAGGCGTGGGTGTAGGGATGCCGCGGTGCATGGACCATCTCCGCCGCCGGCCCCTCCTCCACGACCTGGCCGGCGTACAGGACCACCATGCGGCGGGCCAACCGCGCCGCGATGGCGAGGTTGTGGGTGATCAGCAGGACCGCCAGGCCGCGCGACCGCTGCAGCTCGGCGAGCAGCTCCAGGATCTGCGCCTGCACCGTGACATCCAGTGCCGTGGTCGGCTCATCCGCGATCAGCAACTCCGGCTCCCCGGCCAAGGCCATCGCCATGACCACCCGCTGCTGCTGGCCACCGCTCAACTGGTGCGGGTAGGAGGAGGCGATACGACCGGCATCACGCAAGCCCACCGATTCGAGCAAGGCGGCGATCCGCTCCTCCAGCGAGTCACGTCGCCCCGCCACCTTGAGGGCCTCGGAAACCTGGTAACCCGCCGTGAACACCGGATTCAAGGCCGTAGCCGGCTCCTGGAACACGTACGCGATACGGCGGCCGCGAATGCCCCGCCATGCCGTTGACGAGCGACCGACCAACTCCGCACCGTCCAGCCGGATGCTGCCCCCGACCCGCGCATGGCCGGGCAACAAGCCCCCGATGGCCAGCGCCGTGGCCGATTTTCCCGACCCGCTCTCGCCGACCAGCGCGACCACCTCGCCGCGTTCCACCGAAAACGAAACGCGGTCCACCGCGGACACCTCCCCGAGGTCGCTCGCGAACGTGACCTGCACCTCGGCCAGTTGAAGCAACGGATCAGGCATGGAGGTAGGAGGTCCCGTCGTTCCGGGTAACCCGGTCGCCCGCCTTCGGCTGGGTCTTCCACCGGCGGTGCATCCAGATCCAGGATTCCGGCTGCTCGCGGATGACCGACTCGATCGCATTGGAATAAAGCTGGGTCGCGTCCTGCAAGGCCTCCACGCTGCGGTCCACCGGCGGCGGGATCGGCGGCAACATCTTGACCCGGTAGCCGTCGCCATCGCGCAGGATGAACACCGGCACCACCGGAGTCTGCGCCTGGGCCGACAACATGGCCAATCCCGCCGTCGTGCAGGCCGGCCGACCGAAGAACGTCACGAACACCCCTTCGCGGTGGATCATGTTCTGGTCCATGATGAACCCGATCCCCCCGCCCGCCTTGACCGCCCGCAACAGGCTCCGGTACGAACCGTGGTGCGGCACCTCGGTGATGTTGCCGTCGCGCCGCATCTGCTGGATGAAATCACCGAGCGCCTTGGGCTTGATCTTCTTCGCGGTGATGGTCATGGCGAACCGCCGCGCCGCCCACGCCGACAGGAATTCATAATTGTTGATGTGGGCGGTGAGCACCAAGCCACCCCGGCCCTGCGCCATGATCGCCTCGAACGCCTCCATCTGCGCCGGATCGTGGGTGATCTCGTCGAGCGGATTGATCCGTGGCCTGCCCAGACGCCGCAGGGTCTCGGCGAGGAGCAGACCCTGGTTCATGAATACCCCCTTGGCCGTGCGGCGAAGCCGATCCTCGTTCCAATCGGGAAACGCCTGCCGCAGGCTGTCCTCGGCCAAGGCCACCTTGCGGCCGAGCAGCCGCGCCATCAGGCGACCGATCCCCCGCCCCCAGGCACGGGCAACGCGGGGAGGAACCGCGGCAAACAACCAGCACAGGATTTTAAGAAACGTTACCACGGGGCGATCCTACGCGGTGCCGGCCGATGTCCCAATCGAAAAAACCGGCACCGTGTCGCGACGTGCAAGTGCGTCAGTTCGTCCCGGCAAGCTGGCCGAAGGTCAACTTGTCGCCGTCCGAGGTCACTTCAATGGTCTCGTCCTTGCGGACCGTGCCACGCAGGATTTCCTCGGCCAGCGGATCCTCCAGGTACCGCTCCACCGCGCGGCGCATCGGCCGCGCCCCGTAGGTCGGGTCGAAACCCTTGGCGATCAGGAAGTCGCGGGCCGATTCGGCGATGTGCAACTCGATGTTCTTCGTGGCCAGGCGCGATTTGACCTTCGCCACCTCGAGGTCGAGGATGTTCATGACCGCCTCGCGGGTCATCGGATGGAACACCACGATGTCCTCGATGCGGTTGAGCAACTCCGGCTTGAACGCGCGTTTCGACTCCTCGAGCATCAGCCGCTTCATCCGCTCGTAGTCGGCCGCCCCGGTGTCCTCGGCAAAGCCGAGTCCCGAGCCCTTGCGGACCGAGTCCGCGCCGATGTTCGACGTCATGATGATGATCGTGTTGCGGAAGTCCACCGCCCGCCCGAGGCTGTCGGTCAACTTGCCCTCCTCGAGGATCTGCAACAGGATGTGCATCACGTCGGGATGGGCCTTCTCGATCTCGTCGAAGAGCACTACCGAGTACGGGCGGCGGCGGACCTTCTCGGTCAACTGTCCACCCTCATCGTACCCGACATAGCCCGGCGGCGAACCGACCAGGCGCGATACCGCGAACTTCTCCATGTATTCCGACATGTCGATCTGGATCAGCGCGTCCGCCGTGTTGAACATGAACTCGGCCAGCGCCTTGGCCAGCAGGGTCTTGCC
The DNA here is from genome assembly GCA_937872895.1 of uncultured Verrucomicrobiota bacterium. Classification (GTDB taxonomy): domain Bacteria; phylum Verrucomicrobiota; class Kiritimatiellia; order CAIVKH01; family CAIVKH01; genus CALMUP01. The sequence continues at coordinate 141,275 of CALMUP010000022.1, read as the reverse complement.
GACACCGGTGGGTCCGAGGAAGATGAACGAACCGATCGGCCGCTTCGGATCGCGCAGGTCGGCCCGCGAACGGCGCAACGCCTTCGAGACGGCCACGACCGCCTCGTGCTGGCCGATCACCGTCTTCTCGATCTCCTGCTCCATCTTCAGCAGGCGCGACATGTCCTGCTCCTCCATCTTGTAGAGCGGGATACCGGTCCACTTGGAGATGATGGTCATGATGTCCTCGGCGCTGACCGTGACCACCGCCTGGTCGCGGGACTTGCGCCACTCGTCCATCACCCGGGTCATCTCCTCGGTGGCGATGCGTTCCTGGTCGCGGAACGCGGCCGCCTCCTCGAAATGCTGCGCCTTGATCGCGTCCTCCTTGTTCTTGCGGATCTCCTCGATCTGGCGTTCCTTCTCCTTGATGTCCGGCGGACGGGTCATGGCCGAGATACGCGCCCGGGCTCCCGCCTCGTCCATCACGTCGATCGCCTTGTCGGGCAGGAACCGGTCATTCAGGTAACGGGACGAATACTCGGCCGAGGCGATCAGCGCCTCGTCGAGGATCTTGGCATGGTGGTGCACCTCGTACCGCTGGCGCAGGCCCTTGAGGATCTCCACCGTTTCCTCGATGGTGGGCTCCCGCACCATGACCGACTGGAAGCGGCGCTCGAGCGCGGCGTCCTTCTCGATGAACTTGCGGTACTCGGTCAACGTGGTCGCGCCGATGCACTGCATCTCGCCACGCGACAGCGCGGGCTTGATGATGTTCGAGGCATCCATCGCCCCCTCCGCCGAACCGGCGCCGACGATGGTGTGCAACTCGTCGATGAACAACAGGATGTTCTTCGCGCGCTTGATCTCGTCCATGACCGCCTTGATGCGCTCCTCGAACTGCCCGCGGTACTTGGTGCCCGCCACCATCAGGGCGAGATCGAGGGTGACCACCCGCTTGTCGCGCAGCAACTCGGGGACATCGCCCTTGGAGATCGCCTGGGCGAGCCCCTCGACAATCGCGGTCTTGCCAACCCCCGCCTCGCCGAGCAACACCGGATTGTTCTTGCTGCGGCGGCACAGGATCTGGATCACCCGCTCGATTTCCGAGGCGCGGCCGATCACCGGATCCAGCTCACCCTTGGCGGCCAGTTCGGTCAGGTCGCGGCCAAACGTACTCAACGCCGGGGTCTTGGAGTCTCGCGCGGCCGGCTGCGAGGACGGCTCGGCCGGAGCCGCACCGCTGCCCCCGCCGGTCGATCCGCCACCGGTCGATCCCTGGCTGTCACCCTCCGGCTCGTAGTTCGGATCGAGTTCCTTCATGATCTCGACCCGGGTCTTCTCAAGGTCCACGTTCAGGTTGCGCAATACCCGCGAGGCCACACCCTCCCCTTCGCGCAGCAGCCCGAGCAGGATGTGCTCGGTGCCGACGTACGCGTGGTTCAGCGAACGGGCTTCGCTGCCGGCGAGCGCGAGCACCTTCTTCACCCGGGGGGTGAACGGCAGGTTGCCGACCTGCTTGGTTTCCGGCCCGACCCCGACCGCCTTTTCAACCTCGATGCGCACCGCCTCGAGGTTGACGTTCAACCGCTGCAGGACGTTCACGGCCACCCCCTGCCCGAGGGCGATGATGCCCAGCAGCAGGTGTTCCGTGCCGACGTAGCTGTGGTTGAACCGGTCCGCTTCCTTGCGGGCCAGTTGAAGGACCTGCTGGGCACGTGGAGTAAAGTTATTCATGGGTTCTGCTTTGCCTTTTTGGTTTGCTGTCGCCCCGTGACAGCCGCTCTCGCACCCGTTTCGCCCTGACCCGATCGCGATCTTTCGGCTTAAGCGCCTTTCCTTCCAGCTTTTGCAAATGGCCGGGTTGTGCCGTCATCAGCAGTTCATCGACCGTCTGACGACCCACTGACTTCAATATACCCAGATCGACCCCTAAACGCAAATCAGACAGGAGGTCCAGCGCCTCCTTGGTGGTCAGCAAGTGCGCATGGGTCAGGATCCCGTAGGCCCGGCCGATGTGGTCCTTCAGAAACAGTTCCTTCTTCTCGACCAGGCGGGCCCGGGCATTTTTCTCGTGTTCGACGATTTCCCGGGCGATCTGTTCGATGTTGTAGACGATGTCCGCCTCGCGTTCGCCCAGTGTCATCTGGTTGGAAACCTGGAAGAAGTTGCCGATCGCCTCGGTCCCCTCGCCCCACAACCCGCGCACGGTCAGCCCGATCTTGCCCAACCCCTTGATGATCGGATTCATCTCCTCCATCAGCACCAGGCCGGGCAGGTGCATCATCACGCTCGCCCGCATCCCCGTACCGACATTGGTCGGACACGAGGTCAGGTAGCCCAGCGCGTCGGAAAATGCGTACTCGGTCTGGCTCTCGATCTCGGAATCCAGCTGATCGATCTTCTCCCACGCCGTGGCGAGGTTGAGGCCGGACTGCAGGACCTGGATGCGGAGGTGGTCCTCCTCGTTGACCATGACCGAAACCAGCTCGTCCGCGCTGAGGATCAAGCCGCTGCCGCGACCCTTTTCGACCTGCTCGCGGCTGATCAGGTGACGCTCCAGCAGGATCTGCTTGTCGAGCTCCTCCAGCTCGTCCATACCGACATCGATTTCCGGCTGGATCGACGGCAGGCCGGCCAGCCGCGGACGCAGGCTGGACCAGATCCGGGCACATTCCTCGACCCCGCCCCAGCCCGGGAAGGCCGAGTTCTTCAGGTTTCGGGCCAGCCGGATGCGGCTGGTGATGACGATCTGCTCGTCGTCGCCCGACGACATCCACGCCCCGGTATTGTCCAGCAGGGTATCGATGTTCACCGTGTCACCCCTGCTCCATGGATGCACGGCACGCCGTGATGCGATCGCGGATCTTGGCCGCCTTCTCGTACTTCTCCTCGGCGATGGCCTGGTCGAGCGCCTGCTGCAGGTCGCTCAATTCCTTGATGAACTGGACCCGCCGCGCCGCGATGGCCGGCACCTTCCCGATGTGGCGGTCGTTGCGGTGCATCGCCCGCAGCAGCGAAGGCAGATCCTCGGCAAACGCCTCGTAGCAGGCGGAACAGCCGAAACGTCCGCTTTTCTTGAAGTCCGACCGACGCATGTGGCAGCGCGGACACGACCGCTCGGAGGTCGGCGCCGCGGCCTCCTCCCGCTTGCCGCCCATGCCGAGCAGGATATCGGTGATCGAGATCGGCCCCTGCATGTCGAAGCCGTTCTTCTGCGCACAGGCCTCGCAGAGATGAAGCTTCTTGATCGAGCCATCGATGACCTGGGTCAGATGGACCGTCGCTTCATGGGCCTGGCACAGTTCACAGTTCATGGCGGGATCTAGGTGATCGGCACCCCGGTATTCTTCGTCTCCACGGCAAAGGCCTTGAGCAGTTCAAGGGTGTACGGGCCGGGTTTGCCCCCGCCGATCACCCGGCGGTCGACATTGACCACGCTGATGATCTCCGCCGCCGTGCCGGTCAGGAACAGCTCGTCCGCCGTGTACAGGTCGTACCGGGTGAGCACGTCCTCCTTGACGGCCAGGCCGCACGACGGCGCGATCTGCATGACCACCTCGCGGGTGATGCCCTCCAGCGCACCGCACCAGACCGGCGGCGTGATCAGGGTCTTCCCGCGGATGACAAAGATGTTGTCACCCGAGGCCTCGGCCACGAACCCCTGCGGGTTCAGCATGATGCACTCCAGCACCCCGGCATTGATCGCCTCGATCTTGGCCAGGATGTTGTTGAGGTAGTTCAGGCTCTTGATGCGCGGGTTCAACGCCTCGACATGGTTGCGGATCGTCCCCACCGTGACCACGTTCATGCCCGTCTCGTAGAGTTCCTTGGGATAGAGCTGGATCGCCCCGGCGATGATGATGACCTGCGGCTCCTTGCACAGGTACGGGTTCAGGCCGAGGCTGCCCACGCCACGGGTGACGATCAACCGCACGTAGCCGTCGTTGATCCCGTTGGCCTTGCAGGTCGCCACCACCGCGGCGCACATGTCCTCGCGCGACATCGGGATGTTCAGGGCGATCGCCGCCGCGGACCGGTACAGCCGGTCCACGTGCTCGACCAGGCGGAACACCTTGCCGTGGTAGGCCCGGATCCCCTCGAACACCCCGTCACCATAGAGCAGTCCGTGATCAAACACCGACACCACGGCTTCCTGCTCCGGCACAATCTTCCCATTCAAATAGATCTTCATTGCTTCCTCTTCTTGAACACAAACCTACATCAGTACACGACCTTATGCCATTTTTCCATCACGTAAAACCAACTGCCGCCGGCACCGCGCCGCCACCGCCTCGTTGTGCGTGACGATGACCAGGCCCATCCTCTCCCGTTCGATCAGTCCGAACAGGGTATCGAGCACGTGCTGGCCCGTGACCGAATCGAGGTTCCCCGTCGGTTCGTCGGCCAGCACATAACGTGGCCGGTTCATCAGGGCGCGGGCGATCGACGCCCGTTGCTGCTCCCCGCCCGACAACTCGAGCGGACGGTGGTTCATGCGGTGGCCGAGCCCGACCGCCGTGAGCAGCTCCCGCCCCCGCTCGCGGATCGACTCCCGGCGCCGCAACGCCCCGCGCCGGCTCAACGCCGGGAGGATGACGTTGTCGAGCACGTCCAGCTCGGGCAACAGGTGGAACGCCTGGAACACGAAACCGAACACCGTCGCCCGCAATTCGTTCCGCCGCGAGGCCGCCGCCTTGTACAGGTCCTCCCCGTCCAGCGTGACCGTGCCCGAGGTCGGATGGTCCAGGCTGCCCAGGGTATGCAGCAACGTGCTCTTGCCCGCCCCGCTCGCCCCCATGATCGAGACCGTCTCGCCCGGGTGCACCTCCGCATCCACCCCGCGCAATACCTCGATCCGAGCCTTCTCCAGCTCGTACACCTTGGTCACCTGGCGCGCCACCAGGCCCAGCCTGTCGCCCGGACTATTCATAACGCAGCGCCCTCACCGGATCCAGCCGCGCCGCCCGGAAAGCCGGCAATACCCCGGCCAGGGTGCAGATCACCTGCACCGACAACGCGACCACCAGGATGTCATGCCCCGAGACCGTCGCCGGGATCTCGCTCAGGTGGTACAGGTCCTTCGGCAGCAGTTCGAGGTCGAACTGGTCGGACAGGAAACGAAGCAGGTCGTTGCGGTACCGCAGGAAGGTCAACCCCAGCAGGATCCCGCTGACGTTGCCGATGATCCCCTGGATGAACCCCTGCCAGATGAACACGCCCATGACCTGGCCGGACGAGAAGCCGAGCGACTTGAGCAACCCGATCTCCCGCGTCTTCTGCACCGTGACCGTGATCAGCGTGTTGCAGATGCCGAAGGCCGCCACCACCGTGATGATGATCAGCAGGATGAACATCATGTTCTTCTCGACCCGCAGCGCGGCGAACAACTGCCGGTTCTGCTGCATCCACGTCGTGATGAAGTAACCAGGCCCCAGCTCGGCGCGGATCGCCTCGGCGTATTCCCCCGCCCGCAAGGCGTTTTCCGTCATGACCTGGATGGCATGCACCCCGCCCTCCATCCGGTACAACGAACGCGCCGTGTCGAGCGAGGTGAGCATGAACCCCGAGTCGAACTCCCACATCCCGACATCGTAGATGCCGGTCAACGTCAACTCCTCCGGCAAATACACCTCGTCAGCGGTGTTGAAACTCTGCGGCGAATAGACCAAAAGCTGGTCGCCGACCTGCACCCCCATCTGCCGCGCGAGGTCGATCCCCATCAGCGCCCCGCCGTCCGCGACATCGTATTCGCCGCGCACCATGTGCTCCGGCACCCGGCTGACCTTCCCCTCGTGCAACGGATCAAATCCGCGCATGATCGGCGTGAAGATCCGGTCGTTGCGCGAAATGAACACCAACCCCTGTACATACGGGGCCGCGCCGGTCACCCCCGGCACCCGGCTGATCGACTCCAGCAACGGCTCGGGATCCTCGATGTACTCGAAGTCCTGCACCGTGATGTGCGCGTTGAAACTGAGGATCTTCTCGCGCCACATGTCGTCGAAGCCGCTCATCACCGACAGCACGATCACCAGCACGGCTACACCGAGCATCACCCCGATCACCGAGATGACCGTGACCACGGAGATGAACGTGCGCTTGGGGCGCATGTAGTTCAGGGCAAGATAAATGGAGAACGGCAGGCGCACCGGGTCAGCTTCGCAACTTGAGTTGGGGGAACAGGATGACGTCGCGGATCGATTCGGCCCCGGTGATCATCATGACCAGGCGGTCGATGCCCACGCCCATGCCACCGGCCGGCGGCATGCCGTGCTCGAGCGCGGTGAGGAAATCCTCGTCGATCTTCGACAGGTCCCCGCCCGCCTGCTCCATGAACCGCGCCCGCTGGATCAGCGGATCGTTCAGCTCGCTGTACCCCGGCGCGATCTCCCGTCCGCCGATCACCAGCTCGAAGACGTCCACCAGCGACGGGTCATCCGGGCATGGCTTGGCCAACGGCACCAGCGCCGCCGGCAACCGCGTGACGAAGGTCGGGTTGATCAACGTCTTCTCGACCATCTTCTCGAAGACCTCCTGGGTCAGCTCGACCAGCCCCCAGGCCGGATCGATGTGCAGGTGGTGCTCGTGGGCGCGCGCCCTGGCCTGCTCGAGGCCGAGCTCGAACCAGTCGGCCCCGATCGCCTGGCGCACCAGGTCATGGTAGGTCACCTCGCACCACGGCAACGCCAGGTCGATCGGCATCTCCGCCGTGCCCACCTTCAACGTGCCCATGACCTTCTCGGCGGACCGGATGATCATCTCCTGGACGATCTCCATCATCGTGCGGACATCGCCAAACGCCTGGTACACCTCGAGCATGGTGAACTCGGGATTGTGGTAGCGGCTCAACCCCTCGTTGCGGAAGTTGCGGTTCAGCTCGAACACCTTGTCGAACCCGCCCACCAGCAACCGCTTGAGGTACAACTCCGGTGCGATGCGCAGGAACATGCTGCAATCGAGCGCCTCGTAGAAGGTCTTGAACGGGTTCGCCGCCGCACCACCCGCCATCGGCTGCATCATCGGCGTCTCCACCTCCTGGAAACCGCGGTCGTGCAGGCAGGCCCGGATCTCGCGGACGATGGCCACCCGCTGGTCGAACACCTTGCGCACCTCGGGATTGCTGATCAGGTCGAGGTACCGCTTGCGGAACCGCGTGTCCACATCCTGCAACCCGTGCCACTTCTCCGGCAGCGGCAGCAGCGACTTCGACAGCAGCGTCCACGACGTGACTTGCACCGTCGGCTCGCCCATCTTCGTGGTGAACAGCGTTCCCTCGATGCCGATCACGTCGCCGATGTCGAGCAACTTGAACGCGGCAAAGACCTCCTCGCCCAGGTCGTTCTTCTTCACATAGATCTGGAACCGGTCCGACCCGTCGTTCAGGTCGGCGAAGATGCTCTTGCCCATCTCGCGGATGGTCATCAACCGCCCGGCCAGACGCACCGCCTTGCCCTCGGCAAAACCCGCCCGGATCTCGGCAATCCGGCCATCGCGGGCGAACGCCTTCCCAAACGGTTCAATCCCACGGGCTTTCAACGCCTCCAGGTTGGCCAGGCGCTGCTTGCGGAATTCGTCTTCGTGTGCTCCAGGTTCCATAATATTCCATCCATGCGGTAAAGGGTTCCAGTGTACGGACCCCCTCCACCAACGTCAAGAAACCGGAATCATACGATCGGCAAAGCATCCATTGCCATTTCGTTGGCGAACGGTTAGGTTTCCCCCATGTCGATCAGCACTGTCAAACTGTTCACCGCCGACGAGGCGACCCGCATGCTTCCGCTCGTGCGCCGCATCGTGGCCGACATCATCCAGGCCGGCAACATCATGAAGACCATGGCGCGCGAGACCATGACCGGCGACCACGCCGCCCGCCTCGAGGTGCACATCGCCTCCCTGAAGCAGTTCATCAAGGAACTCGAGGACCTCGGGTGCAGCTACCGCGATTGGGACTTCAAGACCGGCATCGTGGATTTCCCCGCCGAAGTCGAAGGCCGCGCCGCCCAACTGAGTTGGCGCAGCGACGAACCCGCCGTGCGCCACTTCTACTTCGCCGACGAGACACCCGAAAACCGCCGCGCCCTGCCCTCCGGTTGAGCCGCCCCGGCCCTCCGCTCGCCGTTGTCCATTCCCTGGACAACCACCCGTTCACCCCTTCCACTCCCTGGACACTCCCGTCCACGCCCAACCTCCATCAAACGAAAACCACGAATGTACACCAATGTCGGATGTTGCTGATGGTTTAATCCCAACGAAGGGAAACGCCTTCCCCCTCTGCGCCCTCCGCGGACTCTGCGGTTAAACATGCCGGAATAAATGAACCGCAGATTGCGCAGAATACGCAGAGCGAAAAATTCACCCCCGAGAACCCCAGCCTCCATCAACCCCATCACAGCCACCCTCTGCGCCCTCTGCGAATTCTGCGGTTAAACTTCTGAATCAATACTCAAAGCAAAGCAACGCCCCATCACCAACGCACCTGCCATATTCGTGTTATTTCGTGTCCATTCGTGGATAAACTGCCGGAAGGAATGAACCGCAGATTGCGCTGAATCCGCAGAGCGAAAAAGTCACCCCCAGAACGCCGGCCTCCATCAACCCCATCACAGCCACCGTCTGCGCCCTCCGCGAACTCTGCGGTTAAACTAAGGGAGCCAACATCGCCGTAGCCGCCCTCGCCCGCAAGCTGGTGGTGAGCATCTGGTACCTACTCAAAGGCGTATTTACGCCGATGACCGAGGTTCCCGAAACGCTCCGGGTGAAGATCCATAAAATCGCCACCGAAATCGGCAAGGCCACCATCGTGGCGATGGGCTACGCCTCTATCGCCGCCTTCGAGGAAGAAATAATCACCCTGATTACACGAACAAATTGACAGACCACATGCCCGTAATCTGCGGTTCCGATTTCCCATATCATTCGTCCGTGCATGTTCAATTTCCGGCGAACATTGCCGGAACTACAGATGGAAGGCTCCTCATCCCTCCTTCGTGTCCTTCGCGATCTTCTGTTCAATCCTCGTTTTCCCATCCGCGCTCTCCGCGTAATCCGCGGTTCCCCTTTCCCATCTGCGGTTTCTGCGTCCTCTGCGGTTCCGATTTCCCATATCATTCGTCCGCGCATGTTCAATTTCCGGCGAACATCGCCGGAACTACAGATGGAAGGCTCCTCATCCCTCCTTCGTGTCCTTCGCGATCTTCTGTTCAATCCTCGTTTTCCCATCCGCGCTCTCCGCGTAATCCGCGGTTCCCCTTTCCCATCTGCGGTTTCTGCGTCCTCTGCGGTTCCGATTTCCCATATCATTCGTCCGCGCATGTTCAATTTCCGGCGAACATCGCCGGAACTACAGATGGAAGGCTCCTCATCCCTCCTTCGTGTCCTTCGTTCTCTTCTGTTCAGTCCGCCGTTCTGTCACCCGTCACACCCATGGCCGGAATTGTCATGTGCATGACCGATTATTTCCCTACAGGTCCGGAGCCGCTTCGGGGTATTGTTACCTGATGCGATCGAAGGGGTGGTGCATGAAACGAACGGCGACGGTGGTTGGGGTTTTGGGATGGATGCTCGGATTGGGCCTGGTCGGTCCGGCCGGATTTGGCCAATCGGCACGGCCAGGCTTGGGTTCGATCCCGTATGCTGATGCACTTGGCACCGGCGTGACGTTCCGCGTCTGGGCTCCCTTCGCAACCAACGTGGCCGTGCGCGGCGATTTCAATGGATGGACCGAAACCGCACTGATCAACGAAGGCGGAGGACGTTGGTCGGTGGATGTTCCCGCCGCCTCCGCCGGCCATGCCTACCGCTATTACCTGAACGGCACCACCAACAAACGCGACCCCCGCGCCCGCCGGGTTTCCAACTCCGGCACCAACGGCGTCTCCTATGTGTACGATGCGCTGGCCTTCGATTGGGGCACCACCCCCCACCCGAAACCGGCCCGCAAGGATACCGTGATCTACCAGATGCACGTCGGCACCTTCGCCGGTTCCCCCACCCCGCGCACCTTCGACCACGCGACGAACCTGCTCGACCACGTGGCCAGCCTCGGCGTGAATGCGATCAAGGTGATGCCGGTGAACGAGTTCGCCGGCAGCCAGAGCTGGGGCTACAATCCGGCCGACCTGTTCGCCATTGAAAGCAGCTACGGCGGACCGGACGCCTTCAAGCGGTTCGTGCGCGCCTGCCATGAACGCGGCATGGCGGTGTTCGTGGATGTGGTCCACAACCACTACGGCCCGACCGACCTCTCGATGTGGCGCTTCGACGGCTGGTACCAGGGCACCTACGGCGGCATCTATTTCTACAACGATACCCGAGCGAATACCCCGTGGGGGGGCACCCGGCCCGACTACGGCCGCGCCGAAGTCCGCAGCTTCATCCGCGACCAGATCATGATGTTCGTGCAGGAATACCGGATCGGCGGTTTCCGCTGGGACGCCCCCTACTACATCATCAATTCCGACCAGGGCCACAACCAGACCGGCGAACACCTTCTGCGCGACATCAACTGGGAACTGCTCCAGAACCATCCCCATGTGCACCGCATCGCGGAGGACAATGCCTTCGACTACAGCATGAATTTCCAGGGTCAGTGGGATGTCGCTTCGCGCTGGTCGCTACACGGGCAGGTGACGACCGCCTCCGATGCCAACCGCAACATGTTCACCGTGCGCAACCTGCTGCGCGACTGGGCGAGCCACAACCGCGTCCTGTTTTCCGAGGCGCACGACTACATCGCATCGAACCACGGCCGCAGCCGCCTCCCCTCGGAAATCGACATCGGCAACCCGGAGAGCATCTTCGCCCGCAAACGTTCACTACTCGCCGCCGGGCTGGTCATGACCGCCCCTGCCATCCCCATGATCTTCCAGGGCCAGGAAATGCTCGAGACCCAGGCTTTCCACGACAATGTCCCGCTGCGCTGGAACCGCACCAACACCTTCGCCGGGATCGTGCGCGCCTACACCGACCTGATCCACCTGCGCCGCGACCTGCGCGGTGGCACCAAGGGCCTCAAGGGCACCGGCATCAACGTCCACCACGTGGACAACAACAACAAGGTCATCGGCTTCATCCGCTGGGATGTCGGCGGACAGACCGACGACGTGGTGGTGATCGCGAACTTCGCCAATGTCGCCTGGACCAACGGGACTTATGCCATCGGTTTCCCGGCCAACGGGACCTGGTACCGGCACTACAACAGCGATGCCACGAATTACCAGGCCGACTTCGGGGACGTGGGCGCGTCGCTTCTGGTTGTTTCCAACGGCGAGGCCCGGGTGAACATGGGCCGCTACAGCCTGCAGATCTTCAGCCGTGAAGCGCCAACCGGCGAACCCGGCGCGCCCTCCCTCCCCGTGGTGACCACGGCTCCGATCATCGGGATTTCCAATACCGTGGCCAACGGGGGTGGCGAGGTCACGGATGACGGCGGCGACCCGGTGACCGAACGCGGCCTGGTGTGGAGCCTCGGGCCGGGTCCGACCACAAACCACAACCGCATCGCCTCCGGCGCAGGCCTCGGCGCCTTCTCCGCCACCCTCTCCGGCCTCACCTCCGGCGCCGTCACCCATGTGCGCGCTTACGCGATCAATAGCACCGGGACGGCCTACGGCAACGAGCGGTCGTTCATCGCCGGATCGGCACCCGCCGTTGCCGCCATCCCACTCATCGGCAGTGTGGCGGTGATCGAAGCGGAATGGTTTGCCGAAAATCTTTCGCCACGCAGCGACCACGCATGGGTTTTCACCAACGATATCACCGGCTTCAACGGTGACGGGTTCATGCATGCATGGCCTGACACCAACCTGGCCTTCACCAACTGGGCGGTCACCAGTCCGGAATTGCGCTTTCCCGTGGTGTTCAACCAGGCCACCACCCATTACGTCTGGGTCCGTGGCTATGGCGTGGACGGCGCCAGCGACTCGGTTCACTGGGGCCTGAACGGCCAGACCAATTCGACCGCCGGAATAAACTGGACGGTGTACAACCAATGGGTCTGGACCAACCGGGTCAGCGACGGGGTGGTCGCCACCCTGAACGTCACCGCGGCCGGTACCAACCTGTTCCAGTTGTGGATCCGTGAGGATGGAGCGCGGATCGACCGTATCGTCATCGCCACCAACGCGAACTTCCGCCCGCGCACCGGCAATGCCTGGCACATTCCCGGCGAGGACGAACCGGCCGGCCAGTACGCGATGCGGTCGCCGTTCGCCGCGATCTACTCCAACACTGCGGTGACCCTGTTCAGCGGGAACCAGTTCCAGGGCTCCGGCAGCGCCGGCAACCAGACGGTGTCCGGCAGCACCATCTACTACAAGCACGCCACCAGCACGGTCTGGTCCACGGCGGCCATGGCCTTCCACAGCGAAGCGGGCAACAACAAGTACTTCTCCGGGGTGATCCCTGCCGGCCTCTTCAATCCCGGCGATACCGTGGAGTACTACCTCCGCATCAACTACACCGACTTCCTGCCGACCTACCTGTATGCCGAGGACGGGTTGCCCCAGAAGACCGACGAGGAATCAGTAGCCCGCGCCCAACCCTACCGCTATGCGGTCCGGCACACCCCGTCGGCCGGATTCCCCTCGCCCGCGGACTGGCGCGACATCAACATCTACCAGATCTTCACCGATCGCTTTTTCGACGGCGATCCTGCCAACAACAGCGCGCATCCCGGCGCGGACGTGGTTCCCTCGGCGGGCAACCGCATCCACGGCGGCGACTTCAAGGGCATCGAACAGAAGCTGGACTACATCAAGGCGCTCGGGGCGAATGCCATCTGGATCAAACCCATCCACCTCAACGTCGGCAATGCCGCCTACCACGGCTACAACGCCCACGACTTCTACGAACTGGCGCCCAACCTCGGCACCATCGACGACCTGCGCAGCATGGTGGCAGCCGCCCACGCGCGCGGCATCTACGTCCTGCTCGACATCGTCTGCAACCACCAGGGCCGCCGGATCGACAGCACCGATGCCGGGTTTCCCGCCTACAACGCCGCCGGGTACACCCCGCGCTGGACGGACGGCACGACCTATCCACCCCCGTTCAATACGCTCGACGACTACCATCATTTCGGCCACGTCAGCAACTACAGCGATCCCACCCAGGTGGTGCTGGGCGAGTTGAACGGGCTCGACGACCTCAAGACCGAATCGCTGCGGGTGCGCACCAACCTCGTGGAGATCTTCAAGTACTGGATCGAGCTGGCCGACCTCGACGGCTTCCGCCTCGACACGGTCAAGCATGTGGAGATCGACTTCTGGCCCTTCTTCAACTCCGAGATCCGCGCCTTCGCCACCGCCATGGGCAAGACCAACTTCATCCAGTTCGGCGAGATGTTCGATACCACCGAGGCGGGCAACGGACGTTTCACCGGCACCCAGGCCGGCGGCGGCTACGCGAACGACACCGTGCTCAATTTCCCCCTCTACGGGAAGATCGGCAGCGTGTTCGCCACCGCCACCGGCAACACAAAACAGATCGAGGACCACTACAACGCGATTCCCGCCAACTACCACCCCGACTCCTGGATGCGGCTGGTCAACTTCCTCGACAACCACGATGTGCGCCGGTTCATGCACGCCAGCGGGGCCAACGGCAACACCAACCGGCTGCAGCTCGCCCTGTCATTCCTCTACACCGCGCGCGGCATTCCCAACCTCTACTACGGCACGGAGCAGAACTTCAACGGCGGGGACGATCCGGCCAACCGCGAGGACATGTTCGATGGCGAGTACGAGCAAGGGCCGTCGCTCGGTGACAACTTCGACATGACCAAGGGCGAATACCTGCAGGTCGCGCGCCTGAACAACTTCCGCCGCCTGTACCCTGCCCTGCGCACCGGCGAACATGTCAACCGCTGGAACAACAACAGCGGTCCAGGCCTGTTTGCCTATTCGCGCCGGATGCTGTCGACCACCCAGGAGGTCCTCGTCGTGCTGAACACCGCCGGATCGGCGCAGACGTTGACCAACCGCAACACGATCTATCCGGCCGGGACCGAACTGGTGAACCTCTACAACACCAACGAGATCATCGTCGTGGTCTCGACGACCACCCCGCCGGTCACCGTGCAGGGAACGTCGCACAAGATCTTCGTGGCGCGCACGCAGTGGCGGCCGCTCGATCCGGTGGTGCGGCGACAGGCGCCCGGACACGGCACCGCGTCGGTTTCGCCGACCGGCTCCCTCGTGCTGACCTTCAGCAAGCCGATGGATACGAATGCCGTGCAGAACGCTTTCCACCTGCAACCCGCGGCGAGCGGCACCCTCGCGTGGTCGGCCGACCGGACCCAGTTGACCTTCACCCCGACCGGGCCGGCCGGGTTGCTACCCCAGACCCGCTACACCATCCGGGTCGAGACCAACGCCGTCGATCTCGCCGATGGCTTGGGCCTGTATGCGCCTTACGAAAGTTTCCTCGTCACCTCGGCCTACCAGGACACCGATGCAGACGGTACGCCGGACTGGTGGATGCAGGACCATTTCAGCCAGCCGACCGGTTCGGTCGCGGCGTTCAGCATGGCGTGGCAGGATGCGGACGGCGATGGCTTGTCCAACCTCGACGAGTACGTGGCCGGGACGATCCCGACCGACGCCAACTCGGTCTTCGAGATCGAAGGCATGTCGGTCGATGCCGTCACCGTCTGGTCATCGCCGGGACGCACCTACGACATCGAGGCCAACAACCTCACCGACGAGGTGTGGAGCATCGTGGTATCCAACCAGCCGGGGAACGGCCAGTGGCTGCTCCTGCCCGGATCGAACGATCTGCCGGCCCGGCTCTACCGCTCGCGCGTGCGGCTCGCGCCGTAGCCGGTTCAGCCCTGCGCTTCCAGGAAGCGTTCCGCCTCCAGCGCGGCCATGCAGCCGGAGCCCGCTGCGGTAATCGCCTGGCGGTAATGCGGATCCTGCACATCGCCCGCGGCGTACACGCCGGGAATGCTGGTGCGGGTGTGATCGGTGACAAGGTAACCGACCTCGTTCATGGCCAACTGACCGGCAAACGGTTTGGTATTGGGCTGATGACCGATGGCCACGAACAGCGCCTTCACGTCGAGGTCGGAAACCGCGCCGGTCTTCACGTTCCGGATCTTCAGGCCGGTCACTTCGTTCCTGTTCACGTCGAGCACATCCTCGACCACGGTATTCCAGACCACCTCGATCTTCGGATGGTTCATCACCCGGTCGGCCATGATCTTCGAGGCGCGGAATTCGTCGCGGCGGTGGATGAGGTACACCTTCGAGGCGAACCGGGTGAGGAAGGTCGCTTCCTCCATTGCGGTGTCGCCACCGCCGACTACGGCCACCGGCACGTTGCGGTAGAATGCGCCGTCGCAGGTCGCGCAGGAGGTCACGCCGCGACCGATCAGCTTCTGCTCGTTCGGCAGGCCGATGTATTTCGCGCTGGCACCGGTGGCGATGATCACGGTCTGCGATTCAAACACGGTCCCGTCGTCGGCGATTACCTTGAGCGGCTGGCTCGAGAAATCGACCTTCTCGATCAGTGCGTACTGGAACCGCGTGCCGAACTTCTCCGCCTGCTGGCGCATCCTGGCCATCAGCTCGTTGCCATCCACCCCGTCGGGAAATCCGGGAAAATTCTCCACTTCGGTCGTCGTGGTCAATTGGCCGCCGGGCTGCAACCCCTCGAACACCAGCGGGGACAGGTTGGCACGGGCGGTGTAGATCGCGGCGGTCAGTCCGGCCGCGCCGGTTCCGAGAATGATCACTTTTTCCATCGTTCGTCCTCTTCGTTGAAAGCAAGCCTGACCGGGAGGTGCGAAGACCTGCCCGGAAACGAGCCGTACTATGCCCGATTCCGGGCGATTGTCCAACCCGGGGTAACCGCCGCGGCGATTTTTCGCTGGCGCAGCCCGCCCGGCCCCTTCATCCTGTTCGCGGAAACCGGCGGCTCGGTTACACGCATGGAAACACCAACGGGCGATCAACAGGACGGTGCGGTCTGGGCCGGATGGATGGTCCGCGCACAGCAGGGCGACGCAGAGGCTTACCGGGAGCTGCTGCAAGCCCTGCTCGGCCCGGTGCGGTCGTTCATCCAGCGTCATTATCCCGGCATCCGCGACCGCGAGGACGTGGTGCAGGATACGTTGATCACCCTGCACCGCATCCGCCACACCTACGATCCGGCCAGACCCTTCGCGCCCTGGTTGTTCACCATCGTGCGGCGGCGGTGCATTGACCACCTGCGTCGGTCGATCCGGGTACAGCAGCGGGAGTTGCAGGAGGAGGCGATCGTCGCGCTGGCCGCCGCCCCGGAGCGCGATCCGGAAGCCGAGGGCATCGAGGTCGCGGAACAGGAGCTGGCCTCGCTGGGCGAACGGGAACGCGAGGTCATCCGACTGTTGAAAATCGAGGATCTTCCGGTAAAAGCTGTAGCCGCGCAGCTGGGTCTTAGCGAATCGAATGTAAAGGTCATCGCTTCGCGTGGCTATGCGCGGTTGCGGCAACAATGGAAACAGCACCATGAAAACAGATGACGTGATCAGCCGTCTCGCGGCGGAGGTCGCTCCGGTGCGACGTTTGCCTGCTCCCGGTGTGCAATGGGCGGTCTGGCTCGGGATCAGCCTCGCCTACCTGGGTGCCTTCACCGCAGTGTCCGGCGTGCGCGGCGACCTTGCCGCCGTGGTGGGCGATCCGAGTTTCATTGGCCTGACCGTGTTGTTCACCGTGATGGGCGTGCTGGCCGGCTATGCGGCGTTCGTCACCAGCGTGCCAGACCGCGACCTCCCGGCCGGGGTGCGGTGGAGTTTGCTGCTGGCCAGCGGGATTTCGCTGGGGTGGCTGGGCCTTCTGGGCGGGACTACGCCCGGCTGTGCACCGGGCCACGGCCTTGCCTGCGCTGTACACATCTTCCTGCTCGGGATCCTGCCGACGGTCGTCCTCGTAGTGGCGCTCAAGCGTGCCGCACCCGCCAACCTCGTCGGGTCGGGCATCCTGATCGGCCTCGCCTTGAACAGCCTCGGCGCGGCCGCCCTCCAGTTCGCCTGCGACAACCAGGATCCACTGCACCTGCTGGTCTGGCACTGGCTACCGGGCGTGGTTTTTGCCTTTGCCGGGATCCTGCTGGCCCGGCGTTTCCTGAGGTGGTAATGCATGAACATCCACATTTTCCAACACGTCGCGTTTGAAGGGATCGGTTCGATGTTACCGTGGTTCGAGCACCACGGGGCCACCGTGCGGTGGACACGCTGGTTTGATCCGGAGCCGCAGCGTCCGGATTGGTCCGGCACGGACCTGCTGGTCATCATGGGCGGACCGATGAGTGTACACGACGAGGCGGTATTCCCGTGGCTGGTCGAGGAGAAACGACTGCTGCACCAGTACCTCGCCACGGGAAAACCGGCGCTGGGCATCTGCCTCGGGGCCCAGTTGATCGCCCAGGTCAGCGGCGCCAGGGTTTATCCCAACCGCGAGCGGGAGATCGGATGGTGGCCGATCGAGCCGGTCGATGCGCTGCCCGGTTACCGGTGTTCCGCGATGCCGGTATTCCATTGGCACGGCGAGACTTTTGATCTCCCGCCGGGTGCGGTGTACCTCGCCCGC
Organism: uncultured Verrucomicrobiota bacterium; assembly: GCA_937872895.1. GTDB lineage: Bacteria > Verrucomicrobiota > Kiritimatiellia > CAIVKH01 > CAIVKH01 > CALMUP01. The sequence goes on along the minus strand of CALMUP010000022.1, from coordinate 123,723 downwards.
AGTGCCGGGTGCCTGCATCAGGCCTTCGCCTTGCCGGGCCGGGTCGTCGGCTTGCAGTATCATCTCGAAACCACGCCGGAAACCGCGGCTGAACTGATCCGGCAGGCCGGTCACGAAATGACCCCGTCACGGTACGTGCAAAACGCGGAATGCCTGCTCGCCGCGCCCGCTGACGCCTACGAGGCGCTCGCTGCCGAACGGTCGCGGTTGCTCACCTACCTGCTCGCGCAGGATCACGGCTGAACCTGCCGTTAGCCGGATGGAGCCTTTCCGGTCCGGACCCGCCTCGTGCATTGCTTTTTCCCTCCGTTTTCGCCAAGGTTGAAACGCATGACACGTGGTTTACAAATGGCATTGGGATCGGCGGTGCTCCTCACCGCCCTGTGGTGGTTGGCCCCGGCGAAAACGCGTGCCGTGGACGATGAGGCCATTGTCATCCGCTACATGGCGCCGGAAGGTCCGATTCGCGATGCCATGGAGGATGCGGTCCGCGAATTCGAACACATCTACCGCGAACGGCACCGCCAGGATCCCCGCCAACCGCTCTACCGCGTGGTGGCCGGTCAACATGCGTCGCGCGACCAGGTCGAGGACCCAACCCGTTTTCTGCTCAGCCTGGCCGGGGGCGATCCGCCGGATGTGATTTTCTTCGACCGGTTCGCCATCAGTGAGTGGGCCTCGCGCGGGGCATTCACGCCGCTGGATGGTCTTCTCGCCGCCGACCAGCAGGCCTGGCAGGCGTGGGAGGCCGCGGGGCGTCCGGAAGACGTGTCCCGGCTGCCCTGGCCCGGTGCCCTGGCGGAACCACCCCGTGCGGAAGGCGCGTGGCCGCTGGCCGATGTCGGTCCGATCGCTGCCGAACAGTTCTTCCCGGGCGCCTGGGATGAGATCGTGTACCGCAACCCGTTGACCGGCGAGGCGCACCCCTTCGGGATACCCAACAACGCCGACAACCGGGTCCTGCTCTACAACAAGGACATGCTGGTCCGGCACGGATTCGTTGACGAGCAGGGCGAGGCGCGTCCACCGCGCACCTGGGAGGAACTCGAGGCGATGGCCCTGGCCATGACCGAGACGGATGCCGCCGGCAACCTCAAGCGGGTGGGTTTCATTCCCAATTACGGCAACACCTTCCTGTACATGTACGGTTGGATGGCCGGGGGCGAGTTCATGAGCGAGGACGGACTGACGGTCACCCTCGACGACCCGAACATCCTCTACGCCCTCGAATTCGTCACCCGCCTCTACGACAAACTGGGTGGTGCGCAGAAGGTCGATGCCTTCCAAAGTACCTTTCAGCGGGATGCCCTCGACCCGTTCATCATGGGCAAGGTGGCCATGAAGATCGATGGCGTGTGGGTCATGTCGTCGCTCGCGCGCTACGGCCGCGACCTCCATGTCGGTGCGGCCCCCCCACCCCTGCCCCAGGCCGAAGTGGACAAGGGACGTCATCCGATCAGCTGGATTGGCGGCTGGGCTTATGCCATTCCATCCACGGCGCAGGAAAAAGCCGCGGCGTGGGAACTGATCCGATTCCTGAGCAGCCGCCGGGCCATCGAGATCATGACCCGCTCGGAACACTACACCTACCTCGCCCAGGGTCGGCCCTTCGTGCCGCGGCAGGTGTCCAACCGCGAACACAACGAGTGGCTCTACGATACGTTTATCGCCGGTAATCCCGCCCTCGAGCAGAAATTCAAGGATGTCATGGCCGTCTTCAACGACATGCTGGAGCATTCGCGTTGCCGGCCGGTGACCCCGGTGGGACAAAAGCTGTGGAATGCCCAGCGCTCGGCCATGGATGATGCGATCAACCACGAGCGTACCCCGGCCGATGCGTTGGCGTACCATACCGGCATGGTGCAGCGCCACCTCGACATGGTCCTGTTCCCGGCGGAGGGACGGCCGATCCACGACTGGACCTGGTTCTTCTGGTTGTATGGGGCGATCCTCATCGCCACGATCACCTGGATCTACCGGCGCGACAGCCGGATGACCGCAGGGAGACGTGGATCATCACTGGCCTCCTTCTTCACCGGGGAGAAAGCCGCAGCCTCGGTGCTCGAAGGCAGCAAGGGATCCTATTTCCGCGCCCAGTGGAAGGAAGGGGTGATCTGCGCCCTTCCCTGGATCATCGGCTTCATCGTCTTCACCGGCGGCCCGATGTTGTTCTCGATCGTGATCAGCTTCTGCCGCTACGACATCCTGAATCCGGCGGTGTTCACCGGTCTCGACAACTACACCTTCATGTTCAGCCAGGACGACCTTTTCTGGAAATCGCTCGGCAACACCCTCTTCATGGTCATCGGCATTCCGCTCGGCATGGCGGTCGGACTCGGCATGGCCATTCTCCTGACCCAGAAGGTCCGCGGCATCGCCGTGTGGCGCACCCTGTTCTACCTGCCCAGCATCGTGCCGATGGTCGCGGCGAGCATCCTGTGGATATGGATCTTCAACCCGCAGAGCGGACTGCTCAACGGCCTGCTGGCCAGCATCGGCATCACCGGTCCGGAATGGTTGCAGGACAAGGACACCAGCAAGTGGGCGCTGATCCTGATGGGGCTGTGGACGGCGGGTGGCGGCATGATCATCTGGATCGCCGGTTTGAAGGGCATCAGCGACTCGTACTACGAGGCGGCGGCCATCGATGGTGCGAACACCTGGCAACAGTTCCGGTACATCACCATCCCGATGCTCACGCCGTACATCTTCTTCAACCTGATCATGGGACTGATCGGCACGTTCCAGATCTTCACCCAGGCCTTCATCATGACCTCGGGCGGACCGGTGAATTCGACCCTCTTCTACGCCTATTACCTGTTCAACAATGCGTTCCGCTACCTGAACATGGGGTATGCGGCGGCGATGGCATGGTTCCTGTTCGTCATCGTCCTGCTGCTCACGGCCTTCCAGATGCGGTTGTCCAAGCGCTGGGTCCACTACGAGGATGAGGGCTGATATGGCGTTGCGTCCCCTGGAAGACATCACTCCGCCGGTGAAGACGGAGACATCGGTCCCGCTGGCCCGCCGCAGTGCGTCCATCGCCCGATGGCTGGTGATCTACGGGTTGCTTCTCGGTGGCGCGACGGTATTCGCCATCCCCTTCATCTGGATGATCGGCACCAGCCTCAAGGTTGACCGCGAGATGTTCGGCGAGGGCATCACCCTGTTGCCAAAACGACCGGTCCCGGCCGAACGATCACCCTACCTCGACGCCGGATACTTCCCGGGGCCACGCAGCGAACAGGCGGCACGAATCCAGCCGTGGCTGCTGGAACACCTCGCGGCGATGCCGGCCGAAGCGGATGGAACCGGAGTGAGCCCGGAGCAGCGGGCTGCCGCGCTGTTCCCCGGCATCTACCGCCGGCTCAACGACACGGTCCCGGCCGAGGCCTGGTCCCTTCCCGATGACGCGTTGGCGGAGGCCCTCACCGCGCGGATCGATACCGGCATGGTCGCCGGGGTACACCGTGCCATCTTCCGTCCGTTGGAGTTCAGCTCCTTGCGGGTGCGCAGCCTCGACCTGCAGGAACAGGAACTGAGCACCGGGCGGCCGATCTCCTCCCTCTGGATCTTGTCCGAAAACGCCCCGGCCACCTGGCAGGACGTCGTCCGTTCGACCGGACCCGCCGGGGTGCTGGCCTATGATTTCCGGGACCGCCGTGGTGCGACCTTTACCATGACCGCCGACCTTACCCTGCCCTTCATGGCCGATCGGCTCCACCGCATCCAGGTCTCCATCCTGCCCGATGATTCGTGGCACCGCATCGATTTCGCGTTTGAGCGCAACGGCGTGCGGTACGAAGCCACCCGTCCGGTATTCCTCGGCGACAACCAGGCACTGGTCGCCACCCTTCAGGAATTCGGCCCGGAGGATGCGAGCCATTCCGGCAAGATACGTCTCTGGTATGCCTGCCGGGAAACGGATCGAGGACCGCACTTCGAATCGCGGCCGGACCGGGTCCGGGTCACGGCCACGTTCTCCCAGGCCTCACAACTCGATGCGTGGTGGGCCAAGGCGAACCGGAACTACCGGGGCGCCCTGAACTATATCCCCTTCGGCAGGTATGTCGCGACCAGCGCGTTCCTGGTCATCCTCAACATCGTCGGCACGATTATCTCCTGTTCGCTGGTCGCCTTCGCGTTCGCCCGGTTGCAGTGGCCGGGCCGGCAGTTTTCCTTCGCCCTGATGATGGCGACGATGATGATCCCGCCGCAGGTGACGATGATCCCCTACTTCCTGATCATCAAGCACCTGGGCTGGTACAACACGCTCAATCCGCTCTGGGTCATCAGCTTCTTTGGAAACGCCTTCAACATCTTCCTGCTCCGGCAATTCATGAAGGGGATTCCCCGCGACCTCGAGGACGCCGCGCGCATCGACGGGTGCAATTTCCTGCAGGTGTACTGGCACGTCATCATGCCGTTGATCAAGCCGACCCTCGCCTGTATCGGCATCTTCACCTTCATGGGGGTCTGGAACGATTTTATGGGTCCGCTCATCTACCTCAGCGACCAGTCCCTTTATCCGCTTTCGCTCGGACTGTATGCCTTGAACGTGCAGGAAGGTGGAAACTACGGTATGATGATGGCTGGATCGTTCCTGATGACCCTGCCGGTGGTCATCATCTTCTTCTTCGCCCAGAAATACTTCATCCAGGGCGTTACCCTGACCGGCATGAAGGGATGATCCGGACCGGATAACCGACCATGCTGGCTCTTTACCGAGAATACAATGTTGGCCACTACCGGTTTCGTGAGCATCTCCGGGTCGCATTGATCATGGCGATGGTCGCACCGGGTTGCGCCCTGCTCTTCTATGTACTGATCGGCTGGTGGAATCCGTGGCTGTGGGCCAGTTGCGGCGTCGGTCTGTCGCTATTCCTGACCCTGCACAGTGTGGTGGCGCTTCACCGCAAGCCGGCCGGTATCACGGCGCGGTCGCAGCGCCTGGTGGATCGCTCGGTCGACTGGTTCCCTCTTTTCTTCATTGCCATCCAGAGCATCATCGCCTCCCTGATCGTGATGTTCCTGTGGTTCAGCATCACGGCGCTCGCGCTCGAGGTTCCCTTCTACACCCACCTGGTCATGACCGTGCTGTGCATCATGATCCCGGTCCGCCGCCTGGTGTGGGCCCTGCTCGAGAAACCAGGTGAAGGCATGGTGTACGTGGTCAACGAGGTCATCCGCGCCGTCTGGCACATCCTGCTTTCCGTCTTCGTCGCGCAAGTGATCCTTGCCGTGACCATGGTGGATCCCACCGGGGCGAAATCCGACTCGCTGGTCTGGAAAACCATCGTCTGGGTTCCGGCTCTCCTGTACAGCCTGTTCATGATCGGCGTGGCGGCCGAACACATCATCCACCGCAAACGGCCCTGGGCCGCGCGCCAACCGGCACCGAAGATCGTTGATGTTCCGGCTGACCGGTTCTAGATTGTGCCATGCGAAGCTCCCTGTTCAAGCACATCTGGCTGATCCAGCCACACGATCCGCCTCCCTCCGCGATCATCGTGGATGCGGCGGGCGGGGCGACCGTCCGGTTTGTCCCGACCTGGAGCCTGGTTTGCCTGCAATCGTTCCTGCTGGAGCGGACCGGTCACACCTGCAGTATCATCGACACGCGGCTGAACGATTCCCTTGCCGATGCGTTGGAGCCCCTGCGACGGCCACTGGATGACAAGGCGGAATCGGTGGCGGTGGTGCATGCCGAAACGTCGGCGCTCGGCCACGTCGGGGCGATCACCCGCTACCTCCACACCCAGCATCCGGATATCACCATCATCGTGTGCGGCCCCTTTGCGGATTCCTTTCCCGAACTCGTCCGACTGATTCCCCACGTTGATTACGGATTGCGCGGGGATGCCGAAGCCATTCTCCGCAACCTGCTCGACTACAAGTCCATTCCCCACCGGCTCAAGCTGGTGCCCGGCCTGATCACACCCGATGATCCGGCCAAGAATCCGCACTGGATCGAACGCCTGCAATCCTTGAGCCTGCCGGAGTGGTACCGGGTCGATTGGTCCGCGTATGCCAGCCAGGACGTTCACCGGGCTTTGCGGGCCGAAGTGCGTCTATCCCGCGGCATGGCTCCCGGGCCGGCCAGCCTGCCGTATGGCAAACCGGATGAACCGCTGCGGGTGTGGTCGCTGGCGGCAATGGCTCAGGCTTTCCAGAAGTGTGCCGGCCAGGGCATCTCGGAGATCTACCTTTCCGACCCACCCTCCTTCTGGACGGATGAGCAACTGAGGGATTGGTGCCGCCAACTGATCCTCTGCCGGAATACCCAGCCTTGGGCCATCCAGTTGTTTCCCCGGCAGCTGGAGAGCGAGATCATCGCAGCTCTCGGGGAAAACGCCTGCCACCGGATCGAGTTCATCATGCCAAGTTGTGACCCGGACCTTGCGGCCCGGTACGGGGTGGACATCTCCGTGGAAGCGTTGGCCGGCCAGATCGCGGCGCTGGCCAAGCACAACGTGCAAGCCCAGGTCATCTACTGGTTGCAGGGGCCTGATGAGCGCGCCGAGGGCGAGGCGGAGCGCATCTACCGCCACTTGTCGGGCCTCTCATTCCCCCGATTCGCCTTGCACCCCTTCCCCCTGCACCACGATTCGCGGCTTTACCGCGAACGCGCCGGTCGAGACCCTGGCACACCGGATGTGATGAAGTGGGTCGAATGGGCGCAGCATCCGGACATGCCGAACCCGCCGGTGTCGATGTGGGATGGCGTGAACGGGCAGACCCGCTGCCGGGCCACCAGCATGGCGATCCAGCGCAAGATCACCCGGAATCCGCGCCGCCGGATTTCCCGCATCCTCCAGAGCATCCACCTGTACGGAAGCATCAAGCGCTTCGAGCAGCGGATCGCCGACTGGTTCACCGCGCGGGCCAGGCCACCGGCCATGCGCCCGTGATCAGCGACGATCAACCTTGATGTCCATCATGCTGATGACCATGGCGTTCATGATGGTCTGCATACCCATGATCAGCACCAGCATGGCCCCCGCACCCAGGCGAATCTTGGAGAGTTCGCCATAGCCGGTCATGACCCAGCGTACAATGATACCGCCAAGGATTCCGACCCCGATCAGCATCAGGACCGCACCGATGATCAGCCACAATTCCAGCACGAACGATTTGTCGCCACGCGTGCGTTGAAGCTCCTCCGGCAGGTAGCCGGCAAAACGCACGTAATACTCTTCCATCCGGTCGAACCAGAGTGCCTGGTACCCCATGATGACCAGCGGGATCGAATAGAACAGGTAGTGGAAATCCACCAACCGGCCACCCACGGTCAGCGGCCCGGACAAAACCGGCGCGGTGATCAACAGGCCGAGCCCGAGCATCAGCCAACCCGGGATGGTGAAGATGATATGAGGTGCAAAGAGCAGGATGAACCGAAGATGCCGCCAGCCATCGCGCCACGTCCGCAAATGCGGTGGCTTGTCGCGCGTGTCAACATGCAGAGAGCAGGGACGTTCGGTCACCTTCAGGTTGTACAATCCGGCCTTGATGATCATTTCCGAGGCGAATTCCATGCCGCCCGAGACGAGGGCCAGCCGGTCGAAGGCGGCCCGGGTGATCGCCCGCATGCCGCAGTTGCAATCGGTGATGCGCAACCGGAAGAACAGGTTGATCAGAAAGCTCAACACCGGTGTACCGAGCCAGCGGTGGAGGAATGGCATCGCCCCCTTGTGCACAGTGCCCGCCAGCCGGCTGCCCATGACGAGATCGGCGCCCGCCTTCAGATCGTCGAGGAAAGCCACCGCTTCACGGAAGTCGTAGGTGGCATCGGCGTCGCCCATGACCAGGTAGCGGCCGCGCGCCTGCTTGAAACCATGGAGCAAGGCGTACCCGTAGCCCTTCTTCGGGGCATTCACCACCCGGGCGCCCGCCTCGGTGGCCAGCGCCACGGTCCGGTCGGTGGAGCCATTGTCGGAAACGACCACTTCCCCGTTCAGACCGGACATGGCGATCGCTTCGTGGGCGAGTCCGATGGCCTTGACAATGGTACGTTCCTCATCCAACGCCGGAATGACGATGGAGAGATCGATCGACGCGGTTTCGTTCATGGGCGGCACTATGCCAAGGAATCCGGTCGGGATCAAACCCGGATGCGCAATACCAGCTTGCCCGACGTGCGGCCGGTTTCTATGCGCCGGTGCGCTTCGGCGGCCTGATCAAGCGGAAGAACACCGGCGAGGCGCACGGCAACCTGGCCGTCATCGATCCAGCCGGCGATCCGGGCCAACTCCTCTGTATTCGGCGCTACGAACACGTAACGCGGATTCACCCCGCGGGCGGCGATGGCGGCCTCATCGGGAAAGGCCAGGATGGATACCAGGGTTCCGCCGGGGCGCACGACCTCGGCGCTGTTCACCTGCACGTCACCGCCCACGGTATCGTAGGCCAGATCAATGCCATCCGGATACAACATGCGAACGGCATCGCGGAAATCCGTCACGGTGTAGTCCACCACATGGTCGGCCCCCAGCCTGCGCATAACGGCATGGTTTTCCGCGCGTCCGGTCGCGATGATCCGCGCGCCGGATAACCGGGCGAATTGGATCGCGTAGCCACCGACTCCGCCCGCTCCGGCATGGATCAATACGGTTTGCCCGGCCGACAGGTGGCCCGCCCCGAACAGTGACTGGTAGGCGGTCAGCGCGGCAAGCGGTACCGCCGCCGCCTCCTCGTGCGTCAACCGTCGTGGGGCCCGCGCTACCTGCCCCTCCGGAAGCACGATGTATTCGGCGTAGGTGCCGAACTGGATGACCGGCTTGCGGGCATACGCAAATACCGGTTCGCCGGGCTTCCAGGACGTCACACCGTCCCCCACGGCATCGATCACCCCGGCGGCATCCCAGCCGGGAATCAGGGGAAGCTGGTTGGGTATCCGTGCCTTGAGCAATCCCTTGCGGATCTTCGCATCCACCGGGTTCACGCCGGCCGCATGAATCCGGATGCGTACCTCGCCCGGTCCGGGTTCGGGATCCGGCCACTCCGCGGGCTGAAGCACCTCAGGTCCACCGTATTCCGCACATTGTATCACCTTCATCTCGAACTCCTGCAGGACGTGCCCTGCGTTGACATAACAATCTTCTCCACTTTACCGTACCGGCATGGATCCATCAATCGCCGCTCTGCTGCCCGACTACCACACCCACCATGAATTGTGCCGCCATGCCACCGGGCGAACGGTTGACTATGCGCGTTCGGCGGCCGTGGCGGGTTTGCGTGAAATCGCCTCGACGGATCACTGTCCGACCGATGTCGGCTTCGGCCAGGAACACCGGATGACCCTCGACGCGTTCGATCAGTATGTGGCCGATGTCGAGGAGGCACGCCGGGAGGTGACTGCCGTGACCGTCCGATTCGGCATCGAGGCGGATTTCTTTCCCGGGTGCGAGGCTTTCCTCTCCGACTTCATGGCGCGGTATCCGCTCGATATCGTGCTCGGTTCCATCCATTTCCGCGACTATTGGTCGAACAACCCGCAACGGCGGGGCTTGTCGGAAGGACCCGCCGAACAGGTGTGGCGGGAATACTATGACCTTACAGGACGGCTGGCTGATAGCGGACTATATGATGTGGTCACCCACACGGATCTGCCCAAACGGTTCGGTATGCCGTCGGATCCCGATCAAATTGCCGACGTGGCGATTCCCGCCCTCGACCGGATCGCACGGGCCGGTATGGCCATCGAGATCAACACGTCGGGTTGGATCCACTCCATCCGTGAAGCTTATCCCTCACGGCACGTGCTGCGTTGGGCGGCCGAACGCGGTATCGGCCTTGTCTTCGGTTCCGATGCCCACAGCCCTGACCGGGTCGGGGATGGATTCGAGGAGGCTTTGCAGCTTGCCCGGGAAGCCGGTTTCACCGAAGCCCGGAGGTACGCAGGCCGCCGATGGACAACCTATCCGCTACCCGGATGATCGCGGCCGCTGCCGCGACGGGTCAGCGCTCGAACGACAATTTCACGCCCCGCCGGATGAAGGTAGGGATATCAAGATCCTCGCCCCGGAACGTGGTCGGCGTGCTGTTGCTGAAGCGTCCCTTGTCCTCGGACTTGAACGGAAGATCACCCTGGTCGGTCGCCGCCATGGGTTTCGCTTTTTTCGCGGAGGAAGCCGAAACCAAATCGTCCTCCATCGACGTGACGCGCTTATTGCGGGCGGGTTTCATCGATTGTGAATCGGTGACGATCGCGGTCAGGGCTACGCGGTTGCGCATGGAGGGATCAATCATCGCGCCGAAATAAACGGTGGCACCGGGCTGGGCCTGGCTTTTGATCTGTCCCATGATACCCTGCATATCGGCAAGGGTCAGGTCCGGCCCGCCGGTGATGTTCACCAGCAAGGCTGCCGCCTCGCTCACCGAGCGCCCCTTGTTCAGGTAGGGTGAATCCATCAGCGATTTCACTGCGGCCGGTATGCGCGATGGGCCACTGCCTTCGCCAAAGCCGAAATGACAGAGACCGTCGCTGCGCTGCACGAGGTTGCGGAGATCCGCCATGTCCAGGTTGATCACCCCGCGGAACCCCAGCAGGTGCCAGATACCCTGGATGGCCATGCCGACCTGGGAATCGGAAAAACGGAACGTCTCCAACACGCCGGTGTTCGGATCGACCAGGTCCATCAGTTTGTCGTTCGGCAAAACCACGACGGCATCGGCCGCACGCTGAATGGTCTTGAGGCTCTCCTCAGCCTGCAAACGGCGGGTTTCCGTCTCGAAGTCGAACGGTTTGGTTGCGAAGCAGATGGTCAGGATATTCAACTGGTGGGCCACCTGAAGAATCAACGGTGCACCGCCGCTGCCGGTGCCGCCGCCCAAGCCCACCACCAGAAACAGGATATCCATCCCGTTGAGCAGTTCCTTGATCGCCTCGAGGCTTTCCTCGACGGCCATCCGACCGAGGTTGGTGTCGCCATTCGCGCCATAGCCTTTCGTCACGGCTTGACCGATCTGCAACACCCGGGGGGCCTCGCAACCCGCCAGGGACTGGGCATCGGTATTCACGGCGATGACCGGAGGCCCTTCCTCCCAACCCGCCGCGATGTTGGCCACCATGTTGCAGCCCGCCCCACCGAGACCGAGGACCAGGATGCGGGTGCGCGGTTCCACATCGGGATGCTGAAACAACCGTTCGGCCGGACCTCCGTTCATGATCAGCCCTCCCCCGACAGGATGCGACGCAACAGATTCGACCAACGACCGGTCCCGGACTGGCGGCGCGCCGCCCGGGCCGCATAGCGCAGCAGACCGATCACCGTGGCGTATTCCGGGCGGTTGGCGGTAGTGGCCAGGCCGCTGACATCACGGGACTTCCCGATCCGGCACGGCATGCCGAACACTTTCGAAGCCAGCTCGTCGATGCGGTCCAGATGTGCGCCACCACCGGTGAGGACGATGCCCGAGCCGAACCGTTGCAGCAGGTCACCCTCCTCCACATGCGACTTGACCATGGTCAGGATTTCCTCGGCGCGCAGGCTGGTGATCAGTTGCACATCACCGAGCCGAACCACCCGGCCATCCGGACCGGTATCTCCCGGCAGATCGAGCTTCTGCAAGCGCGAAGCCAGGTGGATGATGGCACTGCCCGAGGCTTCCTTCACCCGTTCGGCATTCGGAATCGACATGCGCAAGCCCCGGGCCACATCGTTGCTGATGTGATCGCCCCCGATGGCGAGCGAACCGGCCACGGCAATGGTGCTGTCGGCATAGCCCAGGAAATCAGTGGTTCCCCCGCCGAGATCGATCACCAGCGCCCCGTTTTCCTTCTCCTCGGGCTGGAGTACGGCAAGCGCGGAGCAGAGACCAGCCAGGACGCAGTCATCGACATCCAGGTGAAGCGAACGCATGAGCTTGTTGAGATTGCGGATCCGTCCGGAGTGGCCATGCACGATCATCACATCCACGGCGAGCTTGGACGCCTCCATGCCGAGCGGATTGATCACGCCTTTCTGATCATCGAGGTAGTAGTACTGGCAGATGGAGTGGATCAACTCACGGTCGTTGGGCAGGTTGACCGCCTTGGCGATTTCCTGCACGTCGTCGATATGCTCCTGATGAATCTCCGGCTCGTCTCCTACGATCGGGATACTGCCCCGGTTGATCATGGACTGGACATGGCCGCCGGTAACCGGGACATAGACGGCTTTGATTTGGGTATCCGATGCCTCTTCCGCCTGGTGCAATGCGATGCGCAAGCAGGACAAGGCGGCATCCATGTCGATGATCTCGCCCTTGCGGATGCCACGCGAAGGACATTCCCCCACACCGATCACCTGCAGGTGGTCGTCATCATGCACCTCGCCGATGGCAACACGGATGCGCGATGTACCGATTTCGACGGCAGCTATGGGCGGAATATCCATGACAGGGTCTCAGGAGGCGGGAACATTGCGGTCGAGGGTGAGGTCAATGAAGTTGAGCCGACCACCCGACTCGCGCAGGTAGACCACCAGGTCCTCCAGTTTGCTGCGGGGTGGATTGCGCGGCAGCAGGACCTTGACGCCGTTCGCCAACGACAATTCCAGGTAATCGGGGTGGCCCACATCGATCGCGCTGATCTGGATGACTTGGCCGAGCATGGTACCGTCGCACAGCCCGATCACCTGCAAGGCATCAATCGCCCCGCCATCGCGCAGGAAGTCACCGGGAGCAAGCCCGCGGTCCTTGAATCCCTTCACCATCGGCATCGCACCGTGCTTGCGACCGGCCAACCCGAGCACCTTGCCGTCCACGTCCACAGCAAAAAAGAATCCGGCCTGGGCCTGGGGAATCCGCGCGAGCGGGATGCGTTCCTGCACCCGGACCTCCAGGGTGCCGGGGAGTTGCCGGGTGACTTCGGCCTTCTTGATCAGCGGTCCCGCCTCCAGGCGCGCACGCACCCCCTTGATGTCCACCGCGAACAGGTTCTGGCCTTCGGTGATCCCGCCGAATTCGCGGATGTGATCAGGACTCAAGGTGCCGGTCGAAGCGATGGAAATGGTCTCGATCAGAAACTGGTCGTTCTCCACGAATAACCAGGCGCGGATACGCTCGGCGCCGGCCACGGCCACCCAGATCGCGCCACCGAGGGCAACCAGCGCGAGCAGGATGGCTCCCACCTTGTGCATCGATTCGTTGCGCTGCTCCGCCGCCTTGGCGTGCATCGTGTACACCGGCGCACGAGGAAGCGTTTTACGCCGGTTGTAGCGGTTTTGTTGTTCTTTTTTCTTCGACGAAAACAGCATGCGTTTGACCCCGATTCCAACCACACCATCAGTGAGCCGATGTGTAGCACGATCCCGGCCATGGCGCAACGAAGACGCGAAAAAAAATTACGGTGCAAGAGCCTGCCGGATGATCTTGTCGCAGAGGTCGGCAAAACTGATGCCCACCGCCTTCGCGGCCTTGGGCAACAAGCTGGTTTCGGTGAAGCCGGGAATACTGTTGAGCTCCAGCACGAAGGGTTCGCCGTCATCGGTCAGGCGGACGTCGACACGCCCGAGTCCGCTGGCTTTCAGCGCCTCGAAGGTTTTCCAGGCAATCGCCTGGACGAGGCGCGTCGACGTTTCATCGATCGGCGCCGGGCATAGGTACTCCGTCGCCCCCTTGGTATATTTGGCGCGGTAATCGTAGTATCCGTCCGGTGCCCGGATTTCGACAATCGGCAATACTTCGTCGCCTACGATGCCCACGGTCAGTTCACGTCCCGGGATGAAGGCTTCGACCAACACCTCCTCGTCGTGTACCAGGGCGTTTTCCATGGCCGTCGCCCATGCTCCTTCTTCCATGACCTTGGCAAGGCCGATGCTGGATCCCTGCCGGGGCGGTTTTACCACCACCGGAAGCGGTAACGTGCGCGGTTGTCCGCGTCGCAGGACTTCATACCGGGCTGTATTGACACCGTATTGCTCAAAACACCGCTTGCTCGCGATCTTGTCGAATGCGGCCCGGCTGGACGCGGCATCCGAGCCGGTGAAACGGATCCCGTTGGCGGCGAGGTATTGCTGCACGCCTCCGTCCTCGCCGTAGGTCCCGTGCAGGGCGATGAAGGCGGCATCAAGTGCTGTCGGAATCGGAAAGTCTTCACGTTGCACATCCACCGGGGTCACCCGGTAGCCCTTGCTCGCCAATGCGTCGGCGATAGCCCGCCCGGAAGAAAGTGAGATTTCCCGTTCTGCGGAGATCCCGCCCATCAAGACAGCGATGTGCTTCATACGTTGGTTTCCTTGTTGATCGTTGTTGCGCATGACAGGACGTGGTTCGCCGCCCATGGACCGATCCGATCCACATCGCCGGCCCCGATGATCAGGACCAGGTCGCCCGGCTGCATGGCGCGCCGGAGACGTATCCAGGCTTCATCCAGCGAGTCCGCCAGGTGTATGCGGGTGCAGCCGCGCCGCACCGCTTCGGCATGCACATCGGCGCTGGTCCCGCCCTCGATGAAAGGTTCGGAGGCACTGTACACCGGGGCCAGCACGACCAGGTCCAATTCGGCGAGGACATTGATGAACGCCGAGGAAAAGGCCCGTGTGCGGCTGTAGCGGTGAGGTTGGAATACGGCGATGAGGCGGCGAGGCGCGAGCAGTTTCGCCTGGTCGATCAGCGCCTTGATCTCGACCGGATGATGCGCATAGTCGGAGATGATCCGGATGCCTGCCGCATCGATCACCGTCTCGAACCTACGACGAGGCAACCGGAAGGTCGAAAGCCCCGCCGCGATGTCCTGCGCCGGCAGTCCGCAGGCGCGCAATGCCGCCCAGGCCGCCAGGGCATTGAGGATGTTGTGACGACCGGGAACACCGAGGCGAACCGGAATGATCGCTCCGCCTTCGATGGCCACCTCCAGATCCGATCCGCCGGCATCGAGCCGGCAATGCGCAGCTTGAACGCTTGCCGTCGCTTCACCAAAGGTGATGACGCGCGTGCCGGGCCAACCGGATTCGCCGCAGGATCCCGCCGGGACAATGGCCAGGTCTGATTGCCTGACAAAGGTATGATAGACCGAATGAAGGGCCGACTCGTCGGCATAGTAGTCCACATGATCCAGATCCAGCGCGGTGACCACGCCCACCTTCGGATGATAATGCCGCAGGGTCCCGTCGCTTTCATCCGCCTCGACAACCACCCATCCTTCGGGTTCGATCCGGGCCACAGCGTCAAGGCCGGGGCACACCCCGCCGATGCAATAGGATACCGGATGACCTGCACGGGCCAGGCACCAGGCAATCATGCTCGCGGTCGTGGTTTTGCCATGCGTTCCGGCGACCGCCACCGTGGATCGCGCACCCAACAGGGCCGGCAGCAAGCGGCCGCGGTCGATCACCGGGATCTGCTGTTCCAGGGCGGCAACCAGTTCGGGGTCGGTCCATGCCACCGCCGGGCTGCGCACGATAGCCACCGGACGTTCGTTGAGATGAGCAGGCGCGTGCCCGACCTTCGTGGCGATGCCCTGCGCGTTCAACCAGGAAAGCAGCGGGCCGGTCGAGGCATCGCATCCATCCACCTGCCACCCGAGCGACTTGATCAACAGCGCCAATCCGGCCATTCCGACTCCGCCGATTCCGAGCATGTGGATACGCGCACCTGATTCGGGTGCACGGGAAAACACGGTCAACGCCGTCTGTTCGCTGCGTTGGCGGTGATCAGGATGCATGGCGGCGCATGGTGGCGGTTTGTTCAACCACATCGGCCAGCCGGGCCGCACCGTCGCCACTGGCCCTGGAACGGGCATTAACCGCCATCTGAGCACGGCGGTCGGCTTGGCGGATCATCTGGCTGATGTATGAACGAAGCCAGTCACTGGTGACATCCGATTCCGGCACCATGTCGGCGGCACCGATCTTCTCCATGGCCCGGGCGTTGAACGTCTGGTGGTCGTGGATGGCGTGCGGATAGGGAATCAACAAGGACGGAATTCCGAACAGGGACAACTCCGCGCAGGTCGCGGCACCGGCCCGGCAGATGGCGAAATCCGTCCGGGCATACAAGGCCCCGATCGACTGGGTGAAGGCCTGGACATTTGCCGGCATGCCAGCATCGGCATACACGGCGCGGATACGTTCGAGGTCCTGTTCACCCGTAAGGTGGACGACATCCAGAGTCAGGCCACCGACATGCAGGGCAACCAGGGTTTCGGAGACCAGTTCGTTCACCCGTTTCGCGCCGCGGCTTCCACCCATGACCAGCAACCGTACACGGTCAGCGGTAGTGCGGGGTTGTTGGGACGCCGCCAGCAGGTCTTGCCGGAGAGGCATGCCGGTAACGACGAACGGCCGGTTGCGCAGGTAGAAACGGGTTTCATCGAAACAACCACCGACCATCGAGGCCCACCGTGCAAACAAGCGCACGGCGCGACCGGGAATCACATTCGATTCGTGCATCACAAACGGGATGCCCAGTCGGATCGCCGCGCCGACCGGTCCCACCGAGGCGTAACTTCCCATGGCGAGGACGACATCCGGTGGATTTTTCCGCATGTCGGCCGCGACCTGACCCACGGCACGGAACAACCGGTAGGCCGCCTGGGCGGCAGCCAGGGAGAAACCGCTGGGAAAGCCCTGGGCCGGTACGGTGACCACTGCGCCGGACCAACCGCGCACGGCGGCGTTTTCGACATCCTTTCCGGCCAGCCACAAGGTCACATCATGGCCCCGACGGATCAGCTCATTCGCCGTGGCCAGACCCGGAAAGATGTGGCCGCCGGTTCCGCCGCAGGCAACCGCGATTCGGGTCATGGCCGCACCTCACCAGCGACGGGGATGGCTTCGACATCCAGCAAATACTCCTTCCAGGCCAGTCCACTGGAAAATCCTCCGAGCGATCCGTTCGCGGCAATCACCCGATGGCAGGGTATGAACAACGGCACCGGGTTCGCCCCGCAGGCTTGCCCGATGGCCCGGGCGGCGCGAGGACGGCCAATGCGTCGCGCCAAGGAGCCATAGGTTTCCACCCGGCCACGCGGTATGCCCAGCAAGGCCGCCCAAACCGCCTGTTGCAGGGCCGTTCCCGGCGGTTGTTTTACCGGTGGGCGTTCCGAAGGTTGACCCGTGAAGAGACCGCGCAGATAGTGTTCCGACAAACGTGCGGCGTGGCGATCGGCGGGGGCGACGCGTCTAACATCCGCACGTCCGAGGCTCAATGTTTTCATCGGCTGTTTCAGGGCAGGCAGGTCACACGCCGACACACAACCCTCGGCAAAGGAAACCGTGATCTGCCCCCAGGAAGTCACGAGGGTCATACTGGACATGGAGGTCGCCATGAACTCACGGCCACCAGGTAAACAGGCTGAACAGGGCCAGTGCAGCCACCACAGCCATGAAAATCGCTTTGTTGCGCAGGATCTTGCGTTCGCGGCTCAGGGATCCGGCTTTGCCGAAACTCCCGCTGGCGAGGTAATTCGCGAGTTTTTCCGGCTTGGGTGATGAACTCGCCACGCCGCCGAAGCCGAGGCTGCGATCGCCGGGATCGGTCGCCGCAGGACCCATCCCCTCGATGGACGGATCAACAGGTTGGTCCAGGGCATCATCCCCGGTTTCCGACCAGGTCTCCGCGCTCACACGCTGCGAGGGTGTCACCGAGGAACGTTTGCGCAAGCCGGTTGATGCCACCGGACGGGCCACCGGATCACGCGTTGTTTGCTTCATCAGCATCTGCATGTTCTTGCGGATGCGTTCAGCCTCCTCGTCCAGCTCGCGCATCCGGCGCTCGTAGGCAGTTTCTTCACGTAGCCAACCCATGGTGATCCCGTCCTTACCAGGCGCCGGACATGAGCAATCCCATGTACACCACACCCAGCACGACGAGGGTGATGATCAAGGGGAGGGAAAATGCCGCACCGATCTTCAGCCAGTGGCTGAACGATTTGTCGTGATCGTACGTGGACGAGGTGTCATCGAACAGCACCGGGGTGGGCGCTGTGGAAGCGGGAGCCCCGCTGCGTTCCGACTTGACCGCCTCGATCTTCGCGACCGAGCGGTTGTACTCCATGCGGGCATCCTCGATCATGCCCAGCGCACGGGTCAACTCCACGCGGATGTTCTCCTCGGACCAGGACTGCTCCTTGATGTCCTCGACATTGACCAGCAAAGATTTGAACCGGGTCTGGGTTCCCTGCAGCAACTCGAGCAGGCGCTGGGTTTCCAGTTCGTCGCGCTCGATCGACGAGAGGCTGCGCCGGATGTTGGCGATCACATCACGCCGTCCGCGTTCAAACTCCTCGCTCTTGCGCTTGAATTCCTCGAGTTCGCGCTTCTCCGATTCCAGTTGCTCCTGGCGTTTGCGCAGCAGCTCCAGCTCCTGCATGGCGCGGGTGGTCTGGCTGTCCACTTCCTGCTTGTGACGGGCCATCCGGGTCAGGTTCAGATCGGAAACCTGGCGTCCGCCCGGCTCATCCGCAGCGGCCTCGCGCGCGGCGGCCGGCTCATCTCCAGGCCCCATCTTGATACGGTTGGCACGGTCGCGCTGCCGGATCAAGTCATCATCGAAAAAATCACTGCCTGCCATGGTGTCTCCTTGCGGTCAACGCGGGATCATCAGCGTTTGACCGACCTTGATATCCTGCGGGCGTCGCAACGAGGCCTTGTTGGCCTGGAAAATCAACTCCCACTTGTTCGCATCGTTGTACATCTTCTTCGCGATCTTGCTCATCGTATCGCCCGGCTGGACAATATAGGTGTCAAACCGGGTCGGTTGGGGCGGTGCCGGCTTGAGCGGTTCAATGGCAACAGGCGTCGTCGGGGAAACGCCAACTGCCGCCGGCGTGGCAGCGCCCGGCGCTGGTACGGCCGACCGGGCGACCTGCGCGGCGGAGAGCCGGGCCATTTCATCGCGCGCCTCGGTCAGCAGGGCGCGCAGCGAGTCGATTTCGCGGCGCAGACGGGCGATTTCCTGGACGGCCTCGGAAGGCCGATCCGGCAGGGAGACGGCATACGACAGCTTGGCCAACCCGATCGACTGCTCGACCAGTTGACGGCGTTCCGCTTTGGGGTCGAGCTCGAGGTACCGCTCATAATGGTAAATGGCCCGAAGCTCGTTGGTCAGGTGCTGGTCGTAGATCTGGGCCATGTCCCAATGGACCCGGGCCACCCCGGGTTTCTTGTCAAGAGCCCGCTGGTACCACTCGAGGGCGCCCGGGTAGTCGCCGACAGCCCGTCGTTCACGGGCGCGCTTGATATTCGGGTCACGATCCTGCCCGCCGCAACCGGCGACCAGGGCCAGCGCAAAGAGCGCTACAATCGAGCGTGCAAATAGTGCGTATCGGACGTTCCGTATCATGTAATTTCACTAGCACCGCGTAGTGGGATAGTCAATCCCGATGCGGAAGGAAACGTCGGGTAGTTCTCAGATCGGCTCGGGGGGGACTGCGCGCAGTCCGGATGACCGGTGGAGGTGGCACAGCGCAATGGCCAGGGCGTCGGCAGCATCCTCTTGTGGCACCTGCTTCAGCTTCAACAAGGCGGTGACCATGCGTCCGATCTGGTCCTTGGAAGCGGCGCCGAACCCGGAGAGCGCGGCCTTGATGTCGCGCGGTGCATACTGGAAAACGGGAACACCGGCCCGGGCTGATGCCGCGATCACCACCCCGCGGGCCTGACCGAGAATCATCGCCGTGCGGGCGTTACGGGCAAAGAAGATGCCCTCGATGGCGACCGAGTCGGGTCGGTGTTCCTCGATCAGTTCGGTGATGGCGGCATCGATCCTGCGGAGGCATTCGCTCACGGAAAGGCCTGCGGCATTCCGGATGGTCCCGCAGGTGAGGAATCCCGGAGTAGCGACCGGTCCCTCAACGACACCCACCCCGGAGGATCGGAGGGACGTATCCACGCCGAGCACCCGGGCCATCGCCCCGACCTCCGGCGCAGCCTTCATGCTCAATTCGAAACGGCCTCGAGGATCGACTCCTCGATATCGAAGTTGCTGTACACGTTCTGCACATCGTCAAGGTCCTCGAGGGCACTGACGAATTTAAGCAGCGCGGCCGCCTGGTCCTTGTCGGTAACCTTCACCTCGAGCGACGGGATCATCGTGAGTTCGTTATCGCCCACCTTGACCCCGGCCTTGCCGAGGTTTTCGACGACCTGGTGGAAGTTGCTGAAATCGGTGATGATCTCGAACGTTCCGCCTTCGCGCGTGACGTCCTCCGCTCCTGCCTCCAGCGCCTTCTCGATCAACGCATCCTCCCCGATGGTGGCGGCGTCGACGAACACCTGACCCTTGCGGCTGTAGTTGCGGGATACACTTCCCTGCTGGCCGAGGTTGCCGCCGTACTTGTTGAAGACATGGCGCACGTCCGCAGCGGTACGGTTCCGGTTGTCGGTAAGGCAGGAAACAATCAGTGAAACGCCTCCGGCGGCAAAGCCCTCGTACACTACTTCCTCCATCGCATCACCGGCAATTTCCCCGGTGCCCTTCTTGATGGCACGGTCGATGTTGTCGTTCGGCATATTCACGCCGCGCGCCTTGGTGATCAGGGAACGCAAGGTGATGTTACCGTTCGGGTCGCCACCGCCCAACCGGGCTGCCACGGTAATTTCCTTCGCGATCTTGCTGAAGACCTTGCCCTTGACCGCATCCGATGCCGCTTTACGGTGCTTGATGTTTGCCCATTTGCTATGTCCAGCCATACCGGTAGTCCTCGTACGTGAAACCATTGCGCCACGGCTCTCCAACCGCGACGATCAAGATGCCACTATGCCAAAGTCCGCGCCGGATTCAACTCCCGTGTGTTGTCCGGATGGGCAATCCCGGCACACCGCTATTCGTCGGTATGCTCGTGCTTGACGGCGGAGGCAATGATCTTCTGGGCGATCTGAGCGGGAACGGAATCATACCGCGCGAAGGATGCCTCAAAGACGCCTTGCCCCTGGGTCAGGCTCCGCAATTCAGCGGCATACCGGAAGATTTCCGCCTGGGGCGCTTCGGCGGTGATCGTCTGCATGCCGGCATTGACGTCGATGCCCAGGATGCGTCCGCGCCGGTGATTCAAGTCCCCGGTGATGTCCCCCATATATTGCTCCGGAATGGTGATGGTCATGGTCATGATCGGCTCGAGAAGAACCGGCCGGGCCTTGACCGCACCATCGGAAAACGCCCGCGAACCGGCGATCTTGAATGCCACCTCGGAGGAGTCCACATCATGGTAGGTCCCATCCGTGATGCGAACCTTGGCATTGATCACCGGGAACCCGGCCAGCACACCGCGATGCAAGCCTTCGAGCACGCCCTTCTCCACGGCAGGTATGAAATTGCGTGGAATCGCGCCGCCGACGACCTCGTTCACGAACCATTCCGGATCCTCCGCATCCCGCGCTTCCACCTTCAGGTACACCTCGCCGTATTGACCGCGTCCACCGGATTGCTTCTTGTGCTTGTAGT
The DNA here is from genome assembly GCA_937872895.1 of uncultured Verrucomicrobiota bacterium. Classification (GTDB taxonomy): domain Bacteria; phylum Verrucomicrobiota; class Kiritimatiellia; order CAIVKH01; family CAIVKH01; genus CALMUP01. The sequence goes on along the minus strand of CALMUP010000022.1, from coordinate 102,357 downwards.
GCCCCTCGCCGCGACCGGTAACGGTCTCCTTGTAGGCAACCTTCGGAATCTGCAGGTCAACATCCACGTTGCTGCGCTTGCGCATCCGGCTGACCGCGATATCGAGATGGATGTCGCCCATGCCCGACAGAATCAGTTCGTGCGTTTCGGTGTTGCGCTCAAGGTGCAATGTCGGATCCTCCTCCACCACCCGGTGCAATCCGATACCGATCTTGTCATCATCGCCCTGGGTCTTCGGCACCACCGCCACGGACATGACCGGCTGGGGAAACTGGATGGGCGGCAGCAGGATGTCCGACCCGGGCGCACAGAGGGTATGATTGGTTCCAGTGGCCTTCAACTTGGCCAGCGCGACTATGTGGCCGGCGGTGGCGACCCCGACCGTCTCGTCCTTCTTGCCGTTGAACAGGTGAAGCGGGCCGATCCGCTCCTTCTGGTTCTTGTCCATATTCAGCACTTCGGAGTCGGCGCGCAAGGTCCCGCCAAACACACGGACAAACTGCAATTGACCAATGAACGGGTCGTTGACCGAACGCCATACCAAGCCGCAGAAGGGTGCATCGGGATCAACCTTGACGGGCTTTCCGCCGGCATCGAGCAGCTCGCGGTCGAGCGGGGACGGAAACAGGCGCGACACTTCATCAAGCAGTTCGGAGACCCCCACCCCTTTGAGCGCTTCCGTCTCGAAGACCGGCACCAGGTGGCGCAGTTTGACCGCGACGCGCAGGCCCGCCGTGAGTTCATCGTGGTTCAGGTGCTCGCCGCTCAAATACTTCTCGAGCAAGGCCTCGTCCTCCTCCGCCGCATCCTCCTCAAGCACACCCATCGCGGCTTCGGCCTCCTCCGCCAACTCATCCGGCACCTTGCCTTCGGCCAGGATATCGATGATGGCCTGGCGGTTGTGGGTCGGCAACTCTACCGGCACGCACTTGCGCCCCCAGGCTTGCTGTATCGCAGTGAGTACCGTATCGAAGCGGGCGTTTTCCTTGTCGAGCCCGGTGATCACGATGCCGCATGGAAGCTTGAGCGCCTCACATAAACGCCAGGCCCGGATCGAACCTACCTGGATCCCGGACACGGCATCAATCGCGATCAAGGCGGCATCCGCCACGCGAGCCGCCGCCACCGCCTGGCCAAACAGATCAAGGTAACCCGGCGTATCGAGCAGGGTCAGATCAAGGGTTTGCCCCTCCTTGGTGGTCGTGCGGATATGGAACGGTTTGGCGAAAATGGAGATCTTGCGCTCGCGTTCCTCTTCCGTCCAGTCGGCCATGCTGGTTCCATTGGCGGTAAGACCAAGCCGGTCGTTTTGTTTGGCATGGAACAGGATGGCATCGATCAGGGAGGTTTTGCCGCTTCCGGTGTGGCCCAGAATCACGACATTGCGGGTGGAGGTCACAGGCGACTGCGTCATGCTCATTCCCTTTCGTGTGTCCGACGGCTCATCGCCACCGGTGAACGAGTGATACACCACGCAAAGCACGCCGGGCAAGGATATTGCCTGACGAGATGACCTGTTGCCGTTCTAGGCAATTCCCCGATGAGGCGCAGGTCACCGCACGGTTATCCGAATTGTGCCCGGAACTGGCGCAGCTCTTCCTTGACAGCATCCAGCTCTGTGCGCAACGCGGTGGTTTCCGCCTCCAACCGGGCCAATCGATCGGCCGGCCCCACCCGGTCATGCATGGAACCTCCAGAGGTCCGTTCGTCCAGGACGGAATCAGCCGGACCGGCGGCCGGTGCGCCACCGAGCAGGTGCTGGTAACGCGCTTCCTTGTGTCCCGGCTGGCGGGGCAACAACACAACCCAGGGTCCGTCCTGACGCGATTCAAGTTCCTTGAGTGCCGCCAGGACCTCATCGGAACCTGTGAAGGAATGGATACGTTCGGCACGGTTGCGCAACTCGCCGACCGTCTGTGGACCGCGCAACATCAGTTCGCATAGCACCGCCCGTTCTGCCGGGGTGAAAAAAAACTGTTCGGTCAGCCGTTGCCGGAATTTCGGCACCCGGTTATCCGCACCGGATACCAGCGCGGCCAGCCGTTTACTCTCACGCAGGAGATCGAGGTGGAAGGACACGGTGGACTCGTCGTAGGCTGTAACCGGATCGCGGCACGACTTCTGGTTACAGGCGTTGACCAGTGCATTCAGGGTCATGGGATAATAATCCGGCGTCGTGACTTCCTTCTCCAGCAGGGCTCCGAGAATCCGGGTTTCCTCGGGTGTCAGCATGATATCCATGGTCTCATCTCCAATTGTCCAATCCCTGGATGGGTTGTGTTACGGTTCGTCCAATCCCTGGAGGTCAGCCTGGGAAATGGGGAGCGACCACGTTGACGATGGACGCATGCACCGCGCTCGCACTGGCAATCACCCCACGGTTATCCGCCAAGGTGCGTCCACGGCTGAAATCGAGTGGCACGCCGCGAACATCGCGAACGGTTCCACCCGCCTGCTCGACCAATACGGCGCCGGCGGCATGGTCCCAGATCTTTTCGCGGTATGAAGACTTGGTCGGCAAGCGGAGGTATACGTCCGCCTCTCCGGCGGCCACTGCGGCGTATTTGGCCTGGCTATCCATCCGGACCGGCGCACGATGAAGACCCAGAGCTCCGGCGATGAGGGCGGATACATCGTGCGCGGAATGCCCCGACTCAACGGACTCACACATCACCAGATCATCGGTGCGATGAACCGGTGACGTCCGCAGGGCATGTACGTCCCCTCCTGCGATCGGTTGTGCGAAGGCGCCCGATGCCGTGGCGTGGCAGATCCAGCCGGTTGCCGCTCCTCCATCCAACACGGATAGGCGAAGACGCGGACATCCGAGAACACCGAGCACCGGACGCCCCTGCTCGATCAATGCCAGTGCGATCGCATACTGATCCCCGCGCAGGAATCCCTTGGTACCGTCAATAGGATCCAACGTCCAGAACCGGCCCTCCGCACCCCCGGCATGACGTCCGCGACCGATGTGCTCAACCACGGAAGCCGCAGTCCAGCCGGAGGACGCCTCCTCCAACGCCCGCATCAACATGGCTGCAAGCACGCGATTGCCGGGATTCGTCAGGTCATCTGCATCCTCCTCCGCCACTATCGGATCGCCGGGATACGCCGCGGCCAACGCACGGTGGATGATTGCCTGCACCCCATAGTCCGCCACCGTCACCGGTGACGCATCCGCCTTGGTCATCGCACCGTCCGCGGTAAGCCCCGCCGCAACATGCTCCGCCAACGCAATGGCCTTGCGCACCGCACTCAACGCCGTTTGAAGTTCAGCCTCGTACATGCTCGCCTCCGTGCGGATCCGGCGCAACCACGACCGGTATCCGCTGGCCAAGACATAACAAACGCCACCGCGTCAGGGAATCACTTTTCCGTGCGGATCAACACTGGCACCGGTAGCATCGCGTTCCAGCCGGCGCCGCATGCCATCGCTGGTCAGATGCTCCAAGGCTTCGGAGGTGGCATGGACGTGATCCGCCGGCAGTTGGACTTGATGGTGCAGATAAACCTCCCACAACCGATGATCCCGAATCACGATGGCCGCTTGACGTTTCCCTTCCCCGGTCAGATGAACCGCATCATCCGCCACATAACCGATCAGTCCGTTGCGCCGCAGCAACCGCCGGATACGCCGCGCCTGCGTGGGCCCGAGTCCGATGCGCGCGGCAAGTTCAGGCCACCGCACCACAGGCCCCTTTTCGCCATGTTCCTCGTGCCACCGGTACAAGGCTCCAAGCACATCCTCGCACCGGATACGGTCTCGCAACGATCGCTGATGGGCCCAGCGCGCCAGGACCCCGTTTTCCGGCGCAACCAGGAAAACGCCCACAAACAGGATGCCAGCTGCCACCGCCATCGAACCGGACGTCGAGGTATCCACGAATCCGAAAATCGGCGGGATACCAATCGCCATGACATGCCCACCGATCGCGCTGAGCATGGCCACCACGGCACTGGCAGCCAACACCCCTGGCAGCCGCCGTGCCAGCAAGGTCCCGCACACCCCCGGCACGATCAACATCGCTATGACAAGGATACTGCCCACGCTCTCGAAGGAGGCCACGGCGGTCACCGCAACCAAGGCCATCAGCAGGTAGTAGATCCGACGCGGCTTGAACCCCAACGCGGCCGCCGCTTCGGGATCAAACGACGACAGGACCAATTCCTTGTAGAACAATCCGATGACCACCACGTTGATCGCCAATACGACCAAGCCGATCGCAAAAGCCCGCGGCCACTCCCAAGGACCGACGGGCACGGTATCAAGCGGTGACAGCTCAATCGCTCCATACAACACACAGCCGGGATCAAGATCGACCGAGTCCGCCGCCCGTACGATCAAGAGCAGACCAATGGCAAACAGGGTTGTGAAAATGACACCCATCGCCGCATCCGCTTCCATACGCCCGTTCGTCCGGATCCATTCGGTCAGGAAGGCCGTCAACAATCCTGCGGCAACGGCTCCCGCGAACATGGGCAGTGGATGGCGGTCGCCCGAGAGCAGGAACGCCACGGCCAGGCCGGGCAGCACGGCGTGGCTGATGGCATCTCCCATGAGGCTCATGCGACGGATGACCAGGAAGTTACCCACAAGTGCGCAGGACATGGCAATGACCATGCCGGTCAACACGATCCAGGTATCGATCATGGACCAGTCGCTCATGCCGGGCCCTTTCGCCAACCCGCCTCTTCCGTATCCGTCAAGGGATGCGGGCTGGAGGGCAGTTCCGCCCCGGATAGCCTTCCTGGCAACGTGGCTTCCAACTCGCGCACCATCGCCGCTCCCAATACATGCTCGATCTCATCGGCGTCCCGGTCGACATGATGGGGATCGACCTCCGCATGCTGGATCAGATACCACTCCCACAACCGGTGATTCCGCACCAACTGGCGGGCATGGCTCATGCCACGACTGGTCAATCGCACCAAGGGCCAGGCATCCAGTTCCACGTCGCCATCTGCAGCCGCCTCCCGCAACACCCGCTGCAACCTCGCTTCCGACCAACGCCGAACCGCAGCCAGATCCCCCGCTGAAACGAGGACCGAGCCCGTTCCCGCATGGGCATGGAAGCCCTGTACTCCTCGCTGCTCCCATTGCTCATAGACCGCCCGCAGGACATGGTGCCGCTCCGTGCGGGCGGCCAGGCGGATGCGCCGCCATGCTTCCGGAACCAGGCCGCGACGCCGGCCAAACAACAACCCGATCAGGAAGAGCGTCGAACAGGACAACACGATGACCGAACCGGCCGGCACACGCGGGTACAAGGCGCTCAGGGCCGCACCCGTCACGCACGCCAGCGCACCCAGCCCCGACGCGATGATCACCATCGACCCCAATCGATCCGTCCAGAACCGCGCGGTGACCGCCGGGGTGATCAACAAGGCAATCATCAGGATAAGACCGACCGCTTGAAGCCCGATCACCGTCACCACCACGACCAGCCCGGTAAGCAAGGCATCCACCCGCCGCACCGGCCACCCTTGCGCCCGGGCGAATTCAGCGTCAAAACAAACCAGCCGGAACTCCTTGAAGAAGGCCAGACAGATCACCGTGGCCGCAAGGGCGGATCCCGCGAGCAACCAGGCATCCGATGCCAGCATCGATGCAGTTTTGCCGTAGATGAAGGACTCCAGCCCGGCTGAAGACCCGGACTTCATCCGCTGGGTGAACCCGAGCAACACCACCCCGGCGCCGAAAAAGACACTGAGTACGACCCCCAGGGCCGCATCCTGCTTCACCCGCGCATGGGTGGTGATCGCGTGAACCGCGGCCATGCCCAGCAACCCGCTGATCAGGGCACCGGTCAACAAGGCGAGCCAGGATTTACCATCACCTCCCAGTACGGTCAGCACCATGAACGCGGCCACGATGCCCGGTAACGCGGCGTGACTGACCACATCGCTGATCATCGCCCGTTTGCGCAAGACCATGAACGACCCCACCGCCCCTGAAACCAGACCGAGCAACAGGGAACCAAGCAACACCACCCGGGTGTTGTAGTCGGCCAACCCGGTCAAGCGGCGCAGATCATCCCATGGAAACTCCACCATCATATCATTGCGGCGATCGGGCAACCGCTTCGGCCGCCTCATCCAGCAAGGTCAACCGACCGCCATAGGTCTTGTGCAGGTTGTCCCGGGTGAATACCGAGCCCGTGGGACCAACAGCCACAACCCGCATGTTCAACATGATCACCCAGTCGAAGTAATCCGCGACGGTCTGCAGGTCATGGTGCACCACCAGAACGGTCTTGCCGTCTTCGCGCAAGCGACGCAACAAGGCAACAATCACCTTTTCCGTCGCGGCATCCACCCCCGCAAACGGTTCATCCATGAAGTACAGGTCCGCCTCCTGGGCCAGTGCGCGCGCAAGGAATACCCGTTGCTGCTGCCCGCCCGATAACTGCCTGATCTGCCGCTCGGCATAATCGGCCATTCCCACTTGATCGAGAGCTGACCGCGCGGCCTCCCGGTGCAACCGCGAAACCGGACGGCACCAGCCGATCCGTCCATACCGCCCCATCGTGACCACATCAAGCGCACTCACCGGAAAGTCCCAGTCCACGCTTTCGCGTTGCGGTACATATGCGACCCGTTGCGACTGCTCCCGGTAAGGCCGTCCATAGATCATGACTTCGCCCGAGGCCTTCGGCATGAGATCAAGCACCGCCTTGATCAGCGTGCTTTTACCGGCACCATTCGGGCCGATGATCCCGACCAGGTTTCCCTCCGGGATATCAAAATCGACATCCCACAAGACCGGCTTTCGGTGGTACGCCACGGTCATGTCATGGATGGCGAGCGGATGCGCCGGGGAGTGCTCATGACGGGAAACGGCAGGCATACCGGTCATGGCAACTCCTCCCTCGACCATGCCGCGAATCCACCTTCAGGAACGGAACCCCCGAGGGCACCGGCGATGACGTGAATGTTGTGCTCGATCATGCCGAGGTAGGTTCCCTCCGGCGTTCCCGGCGCACCCATCGCATCCGAAAAGAGTGAACCGCCAATGACCACCGCGTGGCCCCGGGCGCGGGCGCCCTCGACCAGTGCACGGACATTCTTGTCGGCCACACTCGTTTCAACGAAAATCGCCCCGACTCCTCGAGCCACCAGCACATCGACCAGACGGTTGATGTCGTGCAGTCCCGCTTCCGATTCGGTGGAAAGCCCTTGAATTCCCATGACCTCAAGCCCATAAGCCCGGCCGAAGTAATGAAAAGCATCGTGCGCCGTGATCAATACCCGTTTGGTCAACGGTATCGACTCCGCGACTTCACGCACATACCGATCAAATGCCTCCAGTTGAAGGGCCGCAATCGCAGCCCGCTCCCTGAAGCGCTCGCCGTGTTCCGGACGTAGCGCGGACAGGGCATCCGCCACCGGCGGCAAGGCCTCCGCCCATAAACGCACATCCATCCACACATGCGGGTCATGATGGCCTGCCTCCTCACCCGCGAGCAACCGTGCTTCACCAATTACCTCCGCCACCGCAACCACCGGCTTGCCGCGCCCCCGCACCCGGTTCAACACGTCCGCCATGCGACCCTCAAGCAGCAACCCGTTGTAAAAAACAACATCCGCCCGCTGCAAGAGCACTACATCGTTGCGGGTCGGTTTGTAAACATGCGGATCAACACCCTCCCCGATCATCGTAACCACATCCACCTCGTCCCCGCCAACCATGCGTACCAGGTCCGCCACCATGCCCACCGTGGCCACAGCGAGCACGGGCTCCCCCCGGGCTACCGTAAAGCCAAACAAACCCAACCACAGCATTAGGATACACTTCATGATATTGCCCCGCACTTTGAGTATTCAAAGTAGAAGGTATCACAGTACCTTACACATGCCAATTGGAATTATCGTACGTCGATCTTGCCCGCCACGCGCGCACTCAGGCTGAGGGTCTTTCGGCTTCCATCGAACCGTACCGTGATCGATTCGGCCGGGTCGCACCGCTCCATCACCTGGAGCACCGCACCGGGGATCAATCCAACCGAACGTGCATAGGAAAGGAACCGTGGGGACTGGTCGTTGATGCGCGCGATGGTGATTCTGGCACCTTCGGTCGCAGTGGCCAGACAGGTGGTGGACACCGGTGACATGGCCCCGTCATTCGCTGGAATCGGGTCGCCATGCGGATCATGGGTTGGCCGGTTGAGCAAGGCATCCATTCGATCAAGCACCTTGTCCGAGATCGCATGTTCCAGCCGTTCCGCATCCTCATGCACTTCAGACCAATCCATGCCCAGAACCTTCACCAGAAATGCTTCCGCGATACGGTGACGTCGCAAGACTTTCAAGGCGAGCTGTTCGCCTGTATCGGTAAGACGCACTCCTACCCGCGGTTCATACACCACCAAGTGATCATCGGCCAACGCCTTGATCATGGTCGTGGTTGTCCCGGGCGTTATGCCCAGCGCTTCGGATATCCGCCCCATCGGGGCAACTCCGCCACGTGCATCCTGCTGGATCAGATATACCTGTTTGATGTAATCTTCCACCGTGCTGGTCGGCATGGTAACTACTCCCGGCTTGTTGACGCGAAGAACCGTACAACATACCTGGGCGAACGCCAACGGCGATCAGAATCGCCAGACGAAAGGGTCACCCTCGTTTTCAATCAACTGCATGGCCGATTTGCTGGCGATGCGGTCGCGGATGGGCCGGTCCCCCCATGGCTGGCGCCGGAAAGACTCGAGATTGATCCGAATCCATGCCGGCTCGACGGCATCAAGCCATGGTTCGCCACACGCCTGATCCGAATTGCACCCCCCGACCACCAGTCCTGTCGCCGCCCAATCCACCGGGCATTCAAGCAGGACCTGCTCCAGACTTGCGTCCAGCTTACCGGCAACCACGACTGCGTGATGCCCGCGACTGGCCCGGATGATCAACGTCGATTGACCCGCCGAGCGGTACACCGGAATACCCTGCGGCCACAACCGCTCGACCAAAAGATCGCCCGCTTCGGCAATGCATGCATTGGTTGACCATGGCTGAACCCGGTCACTGCCCATCCGTTCCGCCCATCGCTGGCGGTGTGTCTCGAACGTAGATTGCCGAATCACCGGTTGCGGATGCCGGATCGCCCGTACATCCATCGCATCAATCAGTGCGGTAAGCCCGCCATAGGCCTCGCTGTTGGCCCGGGTAATCCAGACCGCATCGATCCGGTGAATGCCCCGGGCCCGCAACGCCCTGATGACGCGGCGATGCTGGTAGTACGGGCCCGCATCAAACACAACCACCTGATCACCCGGCCCGTCGAGAACGACCACTTCCCCCTCACCCGCCGGTACCGATACCAGCTCGATCGTATCCGACCAACTACGCCACCCCATCGACCCGATCACCATCGCCGACAAGCAGGCCACGGCAACGCCTCGTCGCCATCGTTGGCCAACCGCCGCCATGATCACCATCAGGTACCACAATGCGACCAGTGCCAGCGGCCAGGTCGCGACATACCAGCAACCTCCCGGCAAACGCGCAGTCCACAGGATTCCCCCCAGCAGCACCGAGGCAAACACATCGTGGGCGTGATTGAAGGTAACCGCCAGTTGGTACGAGAAAAATCCGGACAAGGCCGCCAGGCACTCGGTTAATAGCAGCAGGAAGGACGCTGGACCCATGAACAGGTTGACCACCAGCGAAACCGGACTAAGGATGTTCGACAAGCCGATGATGAGGGGAAGCGTCGCCAACCAGGCGGCCAGCGATACCGAGAACGCCGCCGTGATACCCTCTTTCACGCTTCGCCACCATCGGTGCGACGAAGGATCATCCACCTCCCACGGATCGCCGGCCATCATCCGGTCCAGCCAGCCAACGATCATGGGATACAAGGACACCAGCCCTCCGACCGAAACAAAGGAAAGGACAAAGCCGGCATCAAATAGTTGCATCGGATCGACGGCGAGGATCAGCAGCGCCGCGCCTGCCAGCGCACTCAACGCATCCGGTTTGCGCCGGAACAGGTACGCTGAAAAAAACACCACCGCCATGATGGTGGAACGGACCATGCTGGGTGCAGCTCCCGTTCCGACCGTGTAACAAACCAGCAGTGGCGCGACCCAGAAAATCCAGCGCTCGCGGGTTACGCCGGCCGATTTCAGGATCAGACCCAGCAGGAAAACCAGTATTCCGACATGCATGCCTGACAAGGCAATGATATGCAAGGTGCCGGTGCGCAGAAATGCGTCATGCACTGTGCGGTCGATCTCTTGCCGAAAACCAAGCAACATCGCCCGAGCCAGTGCCACGGATTCCGAGTCCTCGGGCAGCCCCCACCCCAGCCGATCGTGCGCGTCGGCGCGTCGCGCATGACACCAGGCGGCGAATCGTGAACCCGTGCCCTCGGAAATCCGCTCGGAACGCTGCGGATCGGCATGCATGACGGCCAACACACCCCGACGCTCCGCCAGCGGCCGCCGGTCCGCCCGGATTGTTCCATGCCAGCGCCACCGATCCCCATACCTCGGTGCCCCTCCATCCTCGCCATCGAGCATATACATCCGCACCATTCCGCGAACCGGTTGCTCCCCCAGCCATTCCACCTCGCATGTCATCGACCAATGCGGTACTCCGCGTTGATCGAGATCAACCCGCACCGGCAGGTCCACCACCCGACCGGTCAATACGGCCGATTCCCGCTCGCGGACAAGCCGTTGATCCAGTGACCGCGCATCATGACGTCCCGAGGAAAACGTGGCGGCCGCCATACCCGCGAGTCCAACAGCCAGAAGTAAAGGAATGGAAGACCATGACGCAAACCGCGTGATCACCGCGAAGATCAACAACAACGCCAACGCAAGCAGGCAGGCCCATACAGGCACGATCAACCACGCGCCCGACCAGATGCCCGCAGCATACACAAGAGCGATGACCGGCAGGATGCGGCGAGGACGATACTGCACTACCTTGGCGGCCAGTGCGGCCGCTACATGCCCGGGCGTTCGGGCGGCCGGGAAATCAGGAAGATCGCGCGCCATGGGGGAAGCTCAATGGATGGTGATCCCCCAGGGTCAGTGCGTTTTCCAAGGCCAAACGGACGAAGTCCTTGGCTTTCTGTGTGGCGTCGGTCATCAGATGGCCCATCCCCAAATAGGCCGTCAACGCCGCGGAAAAGGTACAGCCGGCGCCGTGGCTCTGCTTGGCCGACACCCGAGGGCTGGTAAATACGTGTTCCTCGCCTTCATCGTACAGGACGTCAACCACCTCGCTGCCACCGAGGTTGCCGCCCTTGGCCACACAGGCCACATCGTACTTCTGACCGATCTCCCGGGCCGCCTTGCGCAACTCATCAACATTGGAAATGCTATGCCCGACCAGGATTTCCGCTTCATGCAGGTTGGGCGTGATCACCCGCGCCTGCGGCAGGAGATCGGCACACAACGCGGCAATCGCATCGCCCTGAAGCAGGCGGGCCCCGGATGATGCCACCATGACGGGATCGACCACGAGGATCGGAATGCCCTGGCTAACATCAGCCGCCGCCACCGCCCGGATGATATCCGCCGAATACAACATGCCCGTCTTTGCCGCTGTAACCGGAAACGCCTCGCAGATCATCTGGATCTGGCGCGTAACCATGTCGGGCGAAATGGCACTGATACCATCCACACGGCCGGGATGCTGGGCCGTGATGCAGGTGATGGCCGACGTGCCGAACACGTCCAGCGCTGAAAAGGTCTTCAAGTCGGCCTGGATACCCGCACCGCCACTCGAGTCGGAACCGGCTATCGTCATCACCACGGGTCGTGAACGCTTGTTGCTCATGGGTGAAGCATGCCGCCGGACCGCAGACAGGTCAAGCCGACGGCTGAGGTGGCTCCTATTATTTCTGCTTGTCGCCGGCGGCGGCATTGCCCCACGATACCAGGCCGATGAGGACAGGCTTTCGATCAGCAACGATAACCGCGCTGCTCTGCTGGGGCGCCATGACCGTGCTCGCGGATGGCGACTCATCCGCTCAACCCGCGTCGTGGTCGCTTGATCTGCAGGCGGTCATGCTCCGTGCGGCGGAATCCAGCATCACCGTCCGCCAGGCGGTTGAACGCAAGCGGGAACAGGAAGGCACCTACAAGGTGGATCGTTCCAAACTCCTGCCCAAGTTGTACGGCACGGCCTCCCAGAAACGCCAGGATCGCAGCACCGCCGGCTACGGCCTCCCTGAATCAAGCACCGCTTCGATCCCCGAGCCGATTCCTTTCGACATCAAGTACCCCGGCCTCTCCAGCGACCTGATTCGACGGTTCAACCTGCCCACCGAGGGCTTCACCCAGGTCACCGAACCGACCGAAATCATCTACGATTACTCCGATACGACCGGCGCCTATGACTTCTTCGATGCCAGCCTGCGCCTCGGTCTGCCAATCTACGAACGCGAGCTGTACACGCGCTTCAAGGCTTCCCGTGAGGCGCTTCGGCGAAGTGACCTCGAAGTGGACTACTACCGGGAAGAGGCCATGGCCGTCGCGGCCCAGCTATTCCATGCCGTTCTGGTGCAGCAGAAGTCGGTGGAAGCCCTGCAGGGCAAGGTGGACCTTCACCTGGACAAGGTGGCGGAAATCAAGGACCTGCTGACCACCGGAACCGCCCGTCCGCTCGACGTGAAAAAGGAGGAAGTCGCCCTTGCCGGAGCACGCAATAGCCTGCTCGAGGCAACCAAACGCCGAGCCGCCGCCTTGCGTGAACTGAAACGACAGCTTGATATCCCATCCGAGGATGAAGTCGAGATCGTCGGCGACCTGTTCCTGCGCGAAGTGGACCTGAGCGATCCGGAATCCACCCTCAAGACCGCCCTGGCAGAACGGCTCGACATCCAGCTGCAGCAATACCGGGAGCGTATTGCCGGTCTCCAGCGCGATGCGGCCCGGCATTCACGCTACCCCGACCTTCGCGGCATGGGCTCTTATGGTCGCCAGGGGAATACCCCGGATGATACGGTCGACGCCTGGATGATCGGCATCATGGCCTCCGTGCCCATCTGGGACTCCTATGAACGGCGTGGCAAGATCGAGGTAAAGGAAAGCCAGTACCAGCAGGAACGGTTCCAAAGCGAGGACCTGGTCAAGGCCGTTCAATCGGAACTCGATCTCCTGCGCGATGAATTGAATTACGCGGTATCCACCGTGGAAGTGCTGCAGCAATCCGTGGACTACTTGACGGAGAATCGGCAGTACCTCGAAGACAAGGTGACCGCCGGAACCGGCAAGCGCATCGACCTGCTATCCGCCGAAGTGGATCTGGCCCAGGCCGAATACAAGCTGCTGGAAGCCATCTTCAACCACGAAATCGTCCGCATCAAATGGCTGAAATCGACCGGACAGATCACCGAAGTCGCCCGCCTTCCCGAACCATAGGCGTGTGCTCGGAAGACTACCGCGTGCCAAGCGGATGGCGGGAAAAGAAATCCCAGATCAGGACACTGGCCACAATGTCGCGGTTCACCTTGCCCATCATCCACTCCGGCAGGTTCCCGTTGCTACCCGGCCAGGTGTGTCCACCATCCTCAAGCACCCACGACACGACCTCGAATCCATTCGAATCCGGACCGTATTGATGCATGACAGCGGTGCCCATGGTACCCGACGCCGATGGTTGCTGATCCAATCCGCCGCGCGAGACCCAAAAGCGGATGGACTCTTCCACCCCCGGGCGGGCAACCTGGTCGTTCCGCGGCGCCTTTTCGGCAATGCCTCCGGCAAAGTTGCTGAAGGGATCAAGTCGCCCATGGAATGAAATGACCGGAACAGCGCGTTCCGCCTTGCAGGACTCCGGGTCCACCGTCATGGTCCCTCCCACCACGGCGATTGCCGCCAAACGCTTCGACCATGCCGGATCACAGGCCAATCGATAACACATCATGCCTCCTTGCGAGAACCCAGCCGCATAGATCCGGTTGGTGTCCACGCGCACCATATCGGAAACAGCATCCAGAGCCTGCTGGAGAAAATCGAGATCGTCGATTTCATTGACCGTGGCATAGGTACCGGACTTCAGGATGTTCCAGAACAGACGCCGCGGCGTGCTTCCCGTCCCGGATGGATAGGCCACCACGAAACCGTGGGCATCGGCCAAGGCATTGAATCCCGAGACGTCCATCATGTTTTCCGGAAGTCCTCCTCCGCCATGCAACGCCAGAACCAGCGGAACGGGTTTCTTCGCGGGCAGGTTCGCTGGCCGGTACAGCAAGACGCTGCGCTCACGACCATCCTCGTACATTCGGTGCGTACTCAAGCCAACCGGAGCGGCGGATGCAGCTGCGGGAGGTTTCTTTCGTGAACCGGGCGTTTCGGCATTGGTCGTCGAGCTTACCGGTTGCGGCGCACGGCAAGCGGATAACAGGATCAAGCCGGCTACAATCGCCAGGGACCAACGTGCGCCATGCATATCAGCGACTCCCCGTTCGGGGCATGGCCCGACTGAATCCGTAAGGCACCAGCAACCCGTACCTGGCGACAAATTCATGGATGCTGGCCATCCGGGCTTCGGTCGGATCGCCAAGGTAATCACCGATCATGTGGTACGCTTTCTGCCAGGCCCACTGCTGCCGCACAGCCGTTCCGGCAGGGTTCATTTGACTACGGTCCAGATCAAACACCATGTCATGCCATGAACCACCGGAGCGACCGACCACCTGGAAGGTGATCCGGTCCGTATCACCAGCAAACCGACCGTGTATCGTCAACGGACGGTCCAGGAACAGATGCGTCAATTGCTTGGGATAAATATCGGTCGTATCCACGCGCGAAAACACATAGGAAAGATCCGTCAGCACCGGGCGACGCAACTGGCGTGCCCAGGCCTCCATGGCCGCTGGAATTTCCTCTTCACCCTTCGCCACTACCGCCTCTCCACGGTTGCGGTAACTGATTAGATCGAGGAAGAAACTATTCACCTTCTTCCCCCCGCCGACGGAAAACATGGAAACGCGCCCCCGGTTGTACCGCGTGATACCCTCGATGATATCCGTACTACCGATAACACCAACGGTCGGGCGACCGTCGGTGACCAGTATGAGCAACGGCGTGCGACCCGGCTCGATCGGCATGGTCAAGGCGGTCTCGAGGGAGCGGTACACATCGGTATCCCCTACCGCACGCATACCGTCAATGAATCGAACCGCCTGCTCACGGCTGGCCGCATCATACGCCGTCCACTGCCCGAAACAGGAATACGTCTCGTTACGGAAACCCATCACTTCAAACCGGTCACCGGGATTCAGGAAGTCCAGCCAGCGTTTCAAGCCGCGTCGGCATTCATCCAGCTTCCACGGAGTCATGCTTTCCGAACTGTCCTGAATGAACAGGATATCTCGCGGCTGGATGGAGAGGATACCATCGCGGGCCGGCTCGATATGCACCGCAACGTAGAGGTAGGAACCATCCGGCTCGGTAAACGAATCAACGCGAATCTGCAACAGGTTTTCAATCGCGGTCAGGCTACTGACCTCCTCCGGTCGCTCATCCAACGTGCCCGTGCCGCCGGTTCTCCCTTGTACCGGCCGGATCGGTTGCCCGCCGGAATCCGTCACACCTCGTTGCGCCATGACCGCTGACCAATCTGGCGTGCCAGCTTCCATGTCTTCGATGAAGACGGCTGCAGAAGCTGGGGTGAACCCACGGGCCTGCTCCACGACCGGCGTAGCCGCCACCGGCAACTGGATATCCGGTGCCTGGTCGATACGCGGGATATCAGCCTCCACCCACCGCCGCGGTAACGCCGCTTCATCATCCGGTACCACGCGATCCTGGATGGCCATGACATCCTGGCGGATCACTGGGTCGATCCGCCCATCCGGCTGTGCCGGTGCAGACACAACCGGGATCGGAGGTGCTTCCGGCAAGGGTAGTCGAACCGGTTCCGGTGGACGCAACGCGGCTACCGCCTCGGCATCGGGAACGCCGGCCGGAGGCAATCCCGCATCCGTCGTCTCCGGTGAGGCCGGCTCCAGCTTTACCGTTTCCGGAGGTGGCTGCATCCGCACCTCCACCAATTCCATCGGGGAGTAACGTGGCTGATCCACCGTGTTGGGTAATCGCAGGATGGTCAATTGATCCACCCGGGATAACAACGTCGCATGCAGACCAGCCGACAGCAACAGGGCGATCATCGCCGCCACATGGGGGCGTAGCCCTGACCAACCCTGTTGCCTCGACTTGGCTGCCGTCATGGTTTCGTCCTATCAACCCTGCAGGGCCATCAGGAACTCGATGTTGCTCTTGGTCTTCTTGAGCCGGTTCACCATGAGCTCCATCGCCTCCACCGCAGGTACTCCGTTAAGGGCCTTGCGAAGTATCCAGATCTTGTTCAATTCATCCGGATGCAGCAAGAGTTCCTCCTTGCGGGTGCCGGATTTCTCCACATTGATGGCCGGGAAGATGCGCTTGTCCACCAGGTGGCGATCAAGGCAGATCTCCATGTTGCCGGTTCCCTTGAACTCCTCGAAGATGACCTCATCCATACGGCTGCCGGTATCAACCAGCGCGGTGGCGAGGATGGTCAGGCTGCCGCCACCCTCGATGTTGCGCGCCGCGCCGAAGAACCGCTTGGGTTTGTGCAGGGCGTTGGCATCAACACCGCCCGAGAGGATCTTGCCGCTGTGCGGCTGGACCGTGTTGTAGGCGCGGGCCAGACGGGTGATGCTATCGAGCAGGATCACCACATCCTTCCCGCATTCCACCATGCGCTTGGCCATTTCGATGACGATTTCAGCCACCTGTACATGCCGCTCCGGGGGCTCATCAAACGTCGAGCTGAGCACTTGCGCCTTGGTATTGCGCTGCATGTCGGTGACTTCCTCGGGTCGTTCATCGATCAGCAGGACAATCAAATGGCATTCCGGCGAATTCGCGGAAATACTGTTGGCGATTTTCTGCATCAGAACCGTTTTGCCGGTGCGAGGAGGGGCCACGATCAAGCCGCGTTGGCCCATGCCGATCGGCGTCAGGATGTCCATCACCCGCATCGATATCTCATCCGGCGTGGTCTCCAGCACCAGACGCCGGTTCGGGAACAACGGGGTCAGGTCGCCAAATGGAATTTTCGACCTGGTGTGCTCCGGAGCAGTTCCATTGATTCGCTCCACCTTCAGCAATGCGAAGAATCGCTCTTTTTCCTTGGGCGAGCGGATTTCCCCCTCCACATAATCACCCGAGCGGAGGGCGAACCGGCGGATCTGCGACGGGGACACGTAAATATCCTCCTGGCAGGCAAGGTAGTTGTAGAGCGGTGAACGAAGGAATCCAAACCCGTCTGGTAGGATTTCCATGATGCCTCGGCCAAACATGGTTCCGTTGGCTCGGGCGTTGGCCTTCATGATTTCAAAAATCAGCTCGTGCTTGCGCAGGGCACCCAGATCGCGCAGGCCGTATTCGTCCGCCATCGTCGCAAGTTGTGGAACGGTCATTTCCTGCAGTTCGAACAGCTTGAGGTTTTTGCCGACAATCGGGTTGACCGGAGGTGCCGGGGGCTGGCCATTTACGTCCTCGTTATCCGTCGACATGACCGGGCCCGGTTGATGCGGATGGTCGTGCATGGAAGGGACAGCTTCTCCGGGTCCGTGTTGGGGCATCATGTCCGGCTCGTCATCCTGGTGGTGGCGGGGACGTTCATGGTGGTGGTGATCACGGCGGGGACCACGCCCACGGTTGTGCCGACCACGGCGGTGCGGCTTGTTGTTGCTGCTGCTGTTCTCTTCATTCATGGCTGTTCTTCCTTTCCGACATCAACGACCGGTATGCCTCTCGCACCGCAGCCGCAAGTTCCTGTTTCGTTCCATTGTTCCAAACCACCCGGTCGGCCAGCGCGATTTTACGCGGCAGCGACCACTGTGCCTGCATGCGTGCACGCGCATCGGCTTCCGACCACCCGCGGTCAGCCAGCCGATCCAGCACGATCGCCTCATCGGTAGCAACCACCACCGTAGCATCGCACCATTTATCCGCCCCCTTCTCGAAGAGCAGCGGGATCATGACCACCACCGCCGGCCGCACGTGGCCGTTTGCCTTCAACCAATCCTGCATCGCGGCAAACACGCGCGGATGCACAATGGCATTGAGCTGCTCGCGGGCTTCTGTATCACCAAATACCTTGGCCGCCATCGCCCGGCGATCCAGCACTCCGTCCCTCACAAACGAGGGACCAAAGATTTCCGCGATCGCCTGCAGCCCATCTGATCCGGAAGCCACCGCATCATGGGCGGCGCGATCGGCATCAAACACGGGCACCCCGTCGGCGATCAGCACGTCCGCTGCGCTCGATTTTCCGCACCCGACGCCACCGGTCAGGCCGATCACCATTGGCCTGGTCACGGGACCGGGACTCCCGGCTCAACCCGCACACCCTGCTCCACCAAGCTTCCGACATGCCGCATGATCTTCAACGCCTGGTCGTGTTGCTGATCGATGGTCAGGGCTTGCATCGCCCGCGCCTCGGCATCAGCCAAGCGTCCTGCCGCCAGGTGTTCCGCCGCAAGCTCAACCAGGGCATCCGCCCGGTTGCTTTCACCAACACGCAGCGTTTCATAAACCGTGTACTTGCGGTTGCCCCATTTTTTCCGGAAGTACCGCAAGGACTCATCGTCCCGTTCAAACCGCCGCGCTGGTGAGCTTTCCGGTGGATCCATCCGGTTGACAAAGTACCGCATCTGATACTCCGGTTTCTCCCTGGCAAATTCCCCCTTCGCGTACACGAAAAAGCGAACTCCCAGTGCGTCCATCCAGTCACGCAATGCCTTCTCATCATCGCCAAACAGAAGATTGCCGTACTGTTCGAGCCTCTGGCGAATCGAAGGATCCTCGAACTTGGGATGAATCACAATCGAACACTTCCCGTAAGCCGCAATCGACGCACTGATTCCCATGTTGGCCAGCACCGGTTCAGGCGATACATGTTTTTCCAACCATTGCGCCAGTTCCGTCATCTCCTGGTAATACACATTGGGTCGCCCCATGGCGTACCGTTGCCGACTGGTATGCATACCCTCCGCAACACAAGCTGCCAGGACCAGCACCACGGCCACCGTGCGAATCCACCATGAACCCAGCGCCTTCCAGCTGCACATCCAACCGAGTATGAACGCCATGGCCAAGGCGACAAACACATGAAACCGTACGAATAGTACATACGCCAAAAGGGAAATTCCGAATACCAACAGCCAGAATCGGATCAAGGGGTCCTGACGATGGCGGGAAATGAACCAAGCGACGATGCTGAACGCACCTGTTATCCAAATACTGTAGGGAAACAGCCACGTTGTCAACTCCCAGGTTGCCGAATGCAACGAGGGGACCCACATGATACGTTGATAATAGGATAGCAATGCCGGATCGGCGGGTTTTTCATTCAGGAAACGAATCTTGGCAAAAAGCAAATCGCCAAAGTGACCATACGAGGCGCCGTATGCGCCAATCATGCCGGAAAGGCCCAACACCAGCACCGGCGGTGCAATCATAATCATCCCCAGGCGGAACAGTGGTGGTACCCGGCCATCACGCAGGAGCCACGCCGGTTGCGCCATCCGCACGCGACCAGCCAACCACAAACCGAGCAACCATACCGTCATCGGGGAGAACAAGAGCCCGTGATGACGATGGTAGGGATTCATGAGTCCGAGGTAGATGACCGCAACAAGCAGGCCGGACAGCAGGGATACCAGGCGGGCATTAACGGGATGTTTCATGGCTCCGACATGGAGGGTCATCCCAAGTGCAATCATACCGACCATGAACTGCATCAGGTCCCAGGCCATCAAGGTAAATCCGCACGCCAGAGAAAACAGGATCCACCACCACCGTCCTGTTCGGCCCTCGGCCCGGAGATACGCCGCCGCAGCCACCATGGCGGTCATCAAACCGGGGACGGCGAAATTCTCACGGGAAAGCTCCTGGCCAGTCGATCTGAGGACCGATGGCATGGCTACGGCATAAAACAAGGCGGCCAGAAAACCTGCCGCCCAGCTACCCGTCCATAATCGGACAGCAACGGCCAAAAGCGGAATTGACAGGCAAAACCATCCCGCTTCCAACCAACGCATCCGATTGGCAAAGGGCATCTCTGCGGGGAACCAATGAGCCAGGAAGGCATAGACCGGTTCCGATGTGACGCCATCGATTTCCCGGATGTTGATTCCCTCCGGATACTGAATCATGTCGTCCCGTTCTGGAAGGAACCCCCGATCATAATGGATCTTCACCCGACGGTAATGCAGCGCACTCTCCAGGGTAAATGGCAGGTCAGGTCCAACCTGGTCAACTTGTGCATCCAAGACATCGCGACGGATTGACAACCCGACGGCATACGTGCCGACGAGACAAACCGCAAGCAGGAACAAGCGTAACCAATACGCAGCGCGTGGAGATAATCGGGGAATGTGCATGGTTGTTGGAATACGTGCCATTCCTCATTCGATCCCAGCATCATCATGCGGAGCGTCGAATGTGAACGGAATACGCCGATACCGATCAACGGCCGTATCCCAGCTGGCTGACCCGTCAGTGGGCCAACCTGAAGGGCAGTTTAGTTCGCGCCAGGAGCCAAGGCTTGATCCGCACCCGGCAACCCGCTGTCACGTTGCAGCGGCTTGCCATCCGGACCCACCAAACGAGCGGTCACGAAAATAAGCAGGTTCTTCTTCTGGCTGAATTCGCCCTTGCTGCGGAACAAGCGACCCAGCAGCGGGATATCGCCCAGCAAAGGAACCTTGTCCTCGTATTTGACCAGGTCTTCGCGGATCAAGCCACCCATCACGACGGTCTGGCCATCCCAGACCACGATGCTGGTGGTTACATTGCGACTGGCAAAAACCGGCTGTGGGATGTTGAAGGTGAAGCTTTGGCCACCCGCGCTGATTGTCGAACCATACTGCAGCCAGTCAACCAACTCGGCCACCTCCGGGGCAAGCGTCAAGTCGATGGTGTAACCATCGGGACCGACCGTCGGAGTTACGTTCAGGATCACACCTACTTCGCGGGTCTGGAACGAACCCGGTGTGACTGTGGGCGGGGTAACCAGGTTGTTGCCACCTTCCCCGGCATTGGATGTTTGAAGCGAGGGCTCGGTGACCTCGAATTCGGTCGGGTAGATGATTTCCGTAACAACCTGGATTTGGGCATTCACGCCGCTGCGCGTGGTGATACGAGGCGCGGAAAGCAGATCGGAATTGCCCTTCTGGGACAAGGCCTGAATGACCACCTGTAACTCGGGATTGGTCAACACCGAGGCAAAACTGAGGATGCCACCAAGCGGGAACTGGTTGGGGTTTTGCGTAACTGTGGTGATCGGCTGGATGGCGCCCGTGGCCAGATCCGAGCCGAAGAAACGGTTGCCCTTGGTCAGGCCGTTTGGATCAGCCTTGGCCATGAACGTCTCCTGGCCAGCCGGAGAGCCGATGCCACCCCGCTGGGCAATTTCCCAGTTGTCGGTCAGGAACCACTGGAAGCCCAACTCTTCAAGATTGTCCTGATTCACTTCGACAAAACGGGCCTCGATCTCGACCTGGTTCGGGATGACATTCAAGCGGGAAAGGATACGCTCGAATGTTTCGAGGTTCTCCGCCGTATTCGCAACAATCAACTGGCTGATGCTCTGGTTGTAGGTAATCGAGGTACCCTGCGGGAACGGAACACCGGCACGCTCGAAGAAGTCCTTCACATCGCTGCGCTTGATGGTCGTCTGTTGTCCCATGCCGACAAAATCGCCGGTGCGAGACTGGTCGTCCACTTCACCCCGCTCAACGATCACGTCGAGAATCGAAGGCTGAACCGGGTACATGCGCGTCACCACGCGGCCGGAAACGATATTCGCCGGGGTAATGATGACGACATTGTCTTCCAGACGATAGCGAAGATCCGCGACCTCGGTAATGTACTTGATTGCATCAAGCAGGTTGATTCGGCGCAAGTTCAGCGTAATGGCGGGGACATTGGCAGCTCCCGCAGGGGCCGATGAAACCCCGAAATCAGAAGCCGGAGCGCCGAAATCACCACCGAATCCAAAATCATCCACCGGACGGGCCGCCGGGGCTGGAGCTGAACCCCCACCCTCGCCGGATGTGAGTTTCAAGATAATATTCACACCGATGGACTCAGGATCGCCGGCGACGCTCGCATCGACCAGGAAGTTGACCACATCGGTAATGTTGGCTTGGCGAAATTCGATGGAGGGGATGATGATGCTCTCCATCTTCTTCTGCAATTTCTGCTGGTTGGTCAGGGAGTCAACCGTTGTCTGGTTTTCCATACCGGGGGGCAACACTACATCGGTGCGAATCGGGGGGTTCCAGGTGTCGCGCACCATCGCCATCATGCCAGCCACCGTGGCCTCGCGTTCCTTGGTTCGGATATCAAAACGCCGTTCTTCAATCTTGCGCAGGAACCGCATGGCCTCAACATTGTACTCGTCAAGGATCAACACCTTCTCAAACGTACGCTCCGCGTCGTTGTATTCGCGGGCGTCGAACAGGTCGCGTCCTTCACGCAGCAAGTGGTCAATCTCCGCGTACTTATCGCTGTACTTCTTCTGCTCCATGACGGATTTCGGGCGGGCCACCTCCTCGGCAACCTTCTTTTCACGCGCGCTAACGCGTTTCTCGAGGGCTTGGGCACGGCGATTACCCGGAGCGTTGGACAACGCTTCGTTGACCGTGCGTCGGGCATAGGTCAAATCCTTGTCAATCTGGGCCCGCGTCACCTCGGTGTAGGCCTCGGATAGGTTCTCGCGAATCTGAGCGCGAATCGCGTCATTCGCCGGTCGCTCGGGAATGTTCTGCTTGGCATCCTCCAGCAATTTGACCGCTTCATCGTAGTTGCCGGCGGCCAAGGCAACGATGCCGGCGTCAAAACTCTTGCGGCCACGAAGTTCACGTTCCTGACGACGTACCTCCTCCTGCTGCGCCATCAATTTGGCATCGGCCTTCCTGGAGGCATCGGGAACGGCTGGTACGACGGGTGCAATCTCAACGACGGAATCAACGCCAGCCTCGCCAGCCGGGGCGAAATCCACGGCCTCCTCCTCGACGATCGTTTCAACCGCGTCGGCTGCAGGCATGGTATCGACGGTAAAGGAACCGGCATCATCAAATGCTTCGACGGCCGAATTGGCGGGTTCCACGACAAGATCCTCCGGAGCGGGTGCGGTGTCCTCCGCACTCATCTCCTCGAACAGCGCATCCATCGAGGCAGTATCCACACTGTCGTCAGCAACCGGAGCCGCATCAACGCCGGAAAGGGGTTCCGTCACATCGCTGGGAGTCGCCGAAGTTGAAGCCGAAAAATCCAACTCGCTCAGCAAATCGTCGAAGTTCACCTCCTGTGCGGTCGCGGCGAAGAAATAGGAAGTGGCGACCGTGAAGGCGAATATGGATGCGATGCGGATGGATCTCATGCCTGTGCTCCTGATGGATCTGACGTTTTTCAAAACTGCGATATTATTTTCAAACCGAACTGCCCACTGGAATAAGGGTTTCATCACAGTGTCGTCCCCGAGCGGACGGCACCGGTCGAAAGCGCATCACGTTCATCGGCGGAAAGCGGATCAACCATGTAGTCCCTGCCCGCCTCTTCGTCGCGTATTACGACACGCATATCGCTGATGTCAATGACTTTGTATTCGCGACCGAGCAAAGTAATGCCTTCCCCGATATTTACCCTGAACCGCTGGCCATCCACGAGGAAAACCAAGGCTGCGGTACGTGCCTGTTGATCCACCACGCGTCCCTGAACCAGGTTGATTCGCTTGTCCCCTTGCTGCAGGGTCAACACCGGCCCATCCGGACCTTTCTCGTCATAAGCAACTACGGTGTACCCTTCGACCTCCTCGTTCATGCGTGGGAAGTAGGTTCTCTCGAGTGTGCGCAGGTTAAGCTGATAACGGACTTCGTTATCCGAGATTCGTGAAACTCCGAGGAACCGGAGCTTGAACGGAATCACCTGGGCGCGCACCAGACGAAGTTTGGCTGGTGGAGGCGGAGTATCCGTGGCCAGCGAAGGATCCGACTTGCCCAGGAACTCCTCCAGATTGCTGAAACCATCTCCATCCAAGTCACCGGACGCGTCAGACGGATCAAGCGGATTCAACCCGTATTGTTCTTCCCACACGTCCGGCATGCCGTCGCCGTCAGTGTCGCGCTCGGCTATGTTGATGCTCCTCGGCTGGGCCGTACCAGTGAACGGACAAATTTCGGCGTCAAAGGGTATCGGGAGACCGTCCGGGATGCTGCTGACCCGTAATTCACCAACCAGCAAACGACGCTGACCGGCGGGTATGGTGAATGGATTGGCCAACCGGGTCTTCAACTGCTCGAACGGGGCGACAGTAAGCGGTTCGACCGGTTTCGGGTTGGTTGCAGTGAGCTGATTGGGATTGAACCCGGCGGTGTGACCGGACTGAATTCTCATGATCAGCAGCCCGCCACTCACTACAATGGCGACGAGAACGACCAACGCGGAGATTTTTTCGTAGTGCTGCTGCAGGAAACCAGATGGTTTACGGGCCGTGCTCATGGGGCGCCCTCCCCTTCAACTGCATCCCGGAAACGATACATATCCACCACCAGGCTGACCTTAACCAGTTCGCGTCCACCCACCACCCGCTCTTCACGGCTCAGGGACTCTATCCCGGCCGCGATGGCGGAGGCACCAGATGGTACCGTACCGAGCGGACTGATCGGCGAAGGTCTGGTAGCCACAACCGTGGCTACCCTGGATTTAAGATCTACCGGCTTGCCCAGATTCTGCGCAGTGTTGGCAAGTTGTACATCCACGATCACATAACACACCGGACTGGACGCCAGACGGCTCAAGGATTCCCACACGGCACTCTCCCGTGCCGTGTATTGAACAGTCAAACGTTCGGTGGTGTAAAGCGGACTGGTTCCGGGGACGGGTACGCCGCCCTGCCCAACGCGACCATCCGTTCGCATCGTGTCCACCGGTGCTGCCCCTCGTGATCCCCGACCCGAGGTGTCCTCCACCGGTGCCGCGACGGCGGCTACATCGAAATGCTCACGCTGCAATCCGTCGATCGAAGCCACCTTGGCATCGACCAACAAGGAAACCAGGTGCTCGATGGCCTTGATCTGGAATACCAGCCGATCCATGACGTTGGTATCGTTGGGGGGCAACTTACCGGCCGCGTAATCGCGGAAGCCGAGACCCGGTTCCGCAGGCATTGTCGTACCTTCGACGGCAGCCTTTTCGCGAATGCGTCGGATGGCCGCTTCTAGCATTTGGGCAAAGCGAGCCGGCTCAATGGTCTCAGCGGCGAGTTGCGCCCCGCGCAATTGCCGTACCACATCACTGTAACTCGCTTTGATGACATCACGCTGGGCCGTGGTCGCGTCGATATTTTCGGTGGACGGGAATGGACTGCGGTTGTTCAAGGCCGTTAACCGGCTCATGGCCGCATTCATCTGATTCCAGCGTTCGGTGTAGGATGACTGTGCGGTGATCAGGAAGAACAGCGCGATGATCAAGAGAACAAGCGCAACGCCGAGGCCGACGATCAGAATACTGTTTTTGCGGAAATTCATAGGTTCAACGGTTTTTCCAGGACGATCGACAGCGTGAATTCACGCGTATATTCACCGGCAGCCGGTGTCGGGAGGGAAATAAACTCCGTGCTGATCGAGAATGATTCCGACGCACGCAACGCATCGCGAAAGCGGCTGACGTAATCCGACGACTGAACCCTGTCAATGTACCCTACACCGCGGACGGTCAATCCGGTGATTACACCCGCCGAAATCGCCGGTTCACCGCGCACGGTCCCTCCGCCACCACGCACCTGGTCAGCACTACCTGCCGGAGCCCGTTGAAGTGTGACATCGGCCAGCCAGAGATCGGGCGGCAACACCTTCTGGACCTCCATCAGCAAGGCCGGAAGGGCGGAACGTTGGCTGACGACTCGGTCCAGTGTAGCGAGGCGTTCTTGATAGCCTGCGATTTCCCGTTCCAGATTCCTGAGCGGAAGCTCCAGGGCTTCCAATTCGGAAACCCGCCCTTGGACCTGTTCTTGATGATGTTCGGTGGTAGCGGCCATCTTCCCGAAAAACAGGGCCCACATCCCGACAACCAGTGCGACACCAACTGCGGCGACAACAAGCAAAGGCTGGCGACGGCGAAAATCCTTCTCGGCGACTACTTTTGGCGGAAGCAGATTGATCTCGATCGGGCAGGCCAGCACATTGCGGAGAGCCAGTCCAACCACCTGAGACAGCTCGTGGGTATGCTTGCCGATGTGTTCGCTCGAAATACCCTTATCCACGGGAACATTCACAAACGGATTCAGGAAATCGACATCCACCTTCAGTTTTTCCTTCAGGAAGGTGTCGAGGTACGGGATCATCGCACTACCACCAGTCAACAGGACGAGCGAGGGCTGCATCCCGTTCTGCTGGGTTCGGTAGAACTTGATCGACCGGTCGATTTCCGCATGCATGCGGGTCATCACATTCCGCACAATCTTGGAAACCTTGCCCGCCACTTCGCTCTTCGGGTCTTCGTAGGCACCACCGAAGGATACGAAAGCATGTGCCTTTTTCATTTCCTCGGCGTCATCATGCGACAGCTCGAACTCGCGCATGATCTGCTGGGTGATGGCGTTTCCTGCCACGGGTACGGATCGGATGAATACCCTACCCTGTTCCATGAAGATCAGGTCGGTGGAGCGGGCACCGATATCCACAACGAGGGTACAACCGGCATGATCGCTGTAATTGTACCGTACGGCATTGTAGAGGGCCATCGGGGCGACATCGACCAGGTCGGTCTGCAAGCCGGCGGCATCTACCGCATCGGTCAGGCCGACGATAATATCCGCCTTGATCGCCGCCAGCATCACATCGAGCTCACCCTCGCCACGTCCGATCAACTGGTAATCCCACACGACCTCATTGATCGGGAACGGGACGTTCTGCTGGGCCTCGTACATGATGATCTGGTAGACCTTGTCCTTGTCCACCGGAGGCAATTTCACGAAGCGGGAAAAAACGGACTGACCCGATACCGACAACAAGACCGGACCAGGCTTTATCTGGCAGTCATGCATCAATTCCTTGATCGTGGCAGTTATGATGGCATGGCGCTCGGTATCACTCGCGGCCTCACCGCCGAGGGAACTGACACCGAAATTCACCAACTCGACGCTGCCATCACGCAGGGAAATGAATTCAGCAAGCTTGATGCTTCCCGCGCCGATATCCAACGCGAGAATACGGTGTCCTTTTGCCATGATGCGTGATCCAGAATGGGCGGGTGATTACTTGGCCTTGATGATTTCGTAGTCGTCGATGTTGACCAGCGCAAACGGGGTCTGGCTGCGATTCAACAATACCCCCTCGATGGGCGATAACCGCTCCCACCAAGCCTCGGTCAAGGCCGGTTTGCCGCCGCGCTCCAAAACCCGCCCACCCTGACGAACCTCGACCGCCACCCGCTCAACATCACCAAACCGGTCAATGATGTTGGGGTGCAGGAACATGTCAGCGATATGCTTTCGGCCGCGCGGAATGTGAATGTAGCTGACTTCGCCCTTGAACAGGGAAAACGGGGGCACATCCTTGGTACGCCCCTTGACCAACACGTAGAAGGTGAAACTCAATTCATCCACCCAATCGACTTCGGTATCATATTCGGCATAGACCTGGAACCAATCCTTGGTACGACTGGCTGAGGTGCCGGGACCCTTCACGGCAAATACCGGCGTGGAAGCCTTGCCTCCATCCACCTTCCGGACAGCGACCGGGGAACGCGCGCCCGGTGCGCCGGCCGGGGGCTGGGCCACTGTATCGACCGGCAACATCAACAGGCTCGCGACGAAGATTGATCCAGCCAGTCGTGCGAGTCGTTTATTCATTGTTGGGCTCCAGGGAACATAGGCGCTGTCGTGCTGGTACGATTCGATGGCCAAAGTATAGGTAGGGCCTTGAAGCAGGTCAACCATGCAAAATAAAAAAATCGGGAATGAAGGGTTGATTCAGCGACATTTACACCGATGTCACTTGAACCGCCCCTCACCTCGTGGCACCGTTGCCCCATGCACATTCTCTTGAGCAACGACGATGGCATCCATGCCCCCGGGATTGCCGCCCTGTACGAGGCGGTGCGCGATCTGGGTGAAATCACCGTGGCCGCCCCGGATTCGCAGAAGAGCGCGGTGGGCCACGCCATCACCATTTCCGACCCGATCAAGGTAATGCCGGTCGACAAGGGTAACGGATTTCGCGGGTATGCGATCGGAGGAACACCCGCCGATAGCGTGAAGCTGGCGGTTGAAGCCCTGCTCCCCCACCCGCCCGACCTCATCATCAGCGGGATCAACCTCGGACCGAATGCCGGCATCAGCGTAATCTATTCCGGCACGGTGTCCGCCGCGACCGAAGGCACCATCCTTGGCATCCCGAGCATCGCCATTTCCATCAACACCTTTACCGAACCCCGGTGGGCAACTGCGGCCGTCGTCGCCCGCGATGTGGCGAATCAGGTAGCGCGCGAGGGATTACCCCCCGGTATCCTGCTGAATGTGAACGTACCGAACATCCCGGTGGAGGACGTGAAGGGATATACCGTCACCACCATGGCGCGCTCCCAGTTCAAGGAAGTGTTTCACCGCCGCACCGATCCCCGAGGCAACCTGTATTACTGGATGGACGGTGACATGGAATTGGCGCCCGGCCAGACCGGTACCGATGTTCAGGCCCTGATCGCAGGCCACGTTTCCATCACGCCGCTTCATTTCGACCTGACCAGCCATGCCGCACTCGATTCGTTTCGCAGCCGCTGGAACCGGTAGTCCCGATCGGTCGACTATCCATCCATCGAGCGAATCAGCTCGATCTCCTGCTGCACCACCAGGGCATGCATTTCCGCCGCCGAGGTGCATTCGCGGAGCGAGGCTAGCAGCGGAGTATGGTAGCACAACATGCAGATCCGCGCGAGCACGTGCAAGTGGATCCGATCGTCCTGAGAACATACCAGAAAAAAAACATCCGTGGTCTGGCCATCCGGCGAGCCGAACGGGATCGGCTGAACCGTCCGCGCGAGCAGCACAAAGGAATCGTCGGCAAGGTAGGGCAGATGGTGTTGCGGGTGCAGGATGGCCATGCCTCCAGCAAGCGCCGTGGAGCACATGCGCTCCCGCGCCGTAATGCTGTCGACCAGTTCGGTTCGGTCGGAAAGGATCCCGGCGGCATCCGCGATCGCGACCATGTCGCGGATGATCGATGCCTTGGTCCTCGAAGCCAAACCACAGGCAACAAAATCAGGTCGCAGCAACTCGGAAATAATGGCGCTGTCCCGGTCCAGGTTGTGCATCTTGGCCGAAGATTTACGGTGGTAATCAGCCAGCGGACCACGCGAGAACCCGAGCAGGCGGCGTGACGCCCAGGCATCAATCTCCACCCGCACGAACACCGGCCGGGATCCCGCAAGTTCAAACGGGATCTCGCGACGCTTGACCAGTGTTTCGATGTCCTCCACCGAAACGTGAAGGTAGTCAGCCACTTCCTGCAAGGTGAACCGGATGTGCGTCATAGGTAGGAAGGTGGAGCCAATGGACGGATTCGAACCGACGACCTGCTCATTACGAATGAGCTGCTCTACCAACTGAGCTACATTGGCAACGTGCGCGGATCATGCCGCGCCATGATGCGGTTGGCAAGTGGAAAGCTGGCCGGAACACCCGGTCCCAGGCCGTGATCATGCCATGGGCAACGGCGAAGCCAGGGACAGGTTTGGATCCACCTCCACCGTGCTACCGGCCGGACAACGCGGCCGGTAACAAACCCCGGCCGCCGCCGCAATCATGGCCGCATTGTCCGCACAATACGCAGGAGCAGCAAGACGAAGGTGAAGTCCATAATGTTCCGCAACCGCTGCCAACCGCTCCCGCAATCGCCGGTTGCGGGCCACCCCGCCGCCACAGCCGATCATGCGCGCCGGGTATTGCGCCAAGGCCCGTTCAAGCTGCTTGATCAAGGTATCCACCACCGCTTCCTGGTACGATGCGGCAATATCCGCGCGACGTCCCGGGGAGGCATCCTCCGGATGTTTCCTCAGATGATACAGGAGCGAAGTCTTCACACCGCTGTACGTGAACGGTAACCGCCACCCACCCGCGCCCGGTTGCGCCAAACCGCGCGGGAATGCCACTGCACCCGGATTCCCGTTCTCCGCTTCCCGCTGGATTTCCGGACCACCCGGATACCCCAGCCCCATCAAACGAGCCCCCTTGTCCAGCGCCTCCCCTGCTGCATCATCGATGGTCTGACCAAGCACCGTCCACGTTTCCGGTCCCGTTCGATGCACCAGGCAGGTATGCCCACCCGATACCAGCAGCACGAGATGCGGATCGTCCAGCGCAACGGCCGGACCGGATGGTTCCAGGGCAATCGATTGCAGGTGGCCCACCAGATGGTTGATGCCGTACAACGGCCGATCCAGCCGCTGGGCCAGACCGCGGGCATAGGCGACTCCGGCAAGCAACGAGGACGCCAGCCCGGGTCCGCGGGTCACCGCAATGGCGGTAATCTCTTTCCAGCCAACCCCCGCCTCCCGCATGGCTTCATCGACTAAGGGCGGTAGCGCCTGGACATGAGCCCGCGAGGCGATCTCGGGAACGACCCCGCCGTAAATGCGGTGGAGTTCAATCTGGCTGTTGATCAACGAGACGCGAACGTGACCGTCAACGTCCACCAAGGCCACCGCCGTCTCATCGCACGACGTCTCAATACCGAGCATCATCGGGCATTCCCCCCGATCACCGGCTGCCACGGGCCTGGTAGATGAGGATGCCGCGCAAAACCGACAGGGCACGTTCAAGCTGAACATCCACTGGACCATCCTCACCCTCATCCAGCGGTGTGCGAACGGCGCGCCGCTCCATCAGCGCAGACCAGTCCTCGGGTGACATCGGAACCACGATGTCCGGCTCAATACCCAATTCATGGATCATCCGGTTGGACGGAGTGTAATATTTGGCCGTGGTCAGGCGCAGCGCCGAGCCCTCCTCCATCGGTAGTACACTCTGCACCGAACCTTTGCCGAAGGTTTTCTCCCCGACCAGGATCGCTCGGCGATGATCCTGTAGTGCACCGGCCACGATTTCAGAGGCGCTCGCGCTACCGGAATTCACCAGTACAACCATGGGCAGGTCCAGCAACCGCTCCCGTCCTCCTGCCCGGAAGACCTGTTGATCGCCGGCCCGCCGACCCTGCGTCGAGACAATCACATCGCGGCTCCGCAGGAACTTCTGGCTGACATCGATCGCCGATCGCAACAATCCTCCTGGATTGTTGCGCAGATCAAGCACCAGCGCCCGCAGCCCGTTGGTGCGCAGGGCATCGATTTCCGCCTGCAGGGCCATGGCTGTCGGTTCATTGAACTGCGTAATGCGGATATACCCGATCCCGTCATCGAGCATTCGCGCGTCCTTGACGCTCGGCACCTTGATCTCGGCCCGCTCCAACTCGTAGACGGTGACGTCCTGTGTCGCCGGGCGGAGCACTTTCAACCGGACTTGCGTGCCCGGTTCTCCCCGCAAGCGCTTGACCGCCTCGGGAAGGGTGATGCCGTCGGTCTTCGCCCCGTCAATCTCGAGGATCCGGTCATCGGACATCAATCCCGCGCGGAAGCCAGGGGTGTCTTCCATCGGTGATACGATCGACAGGGTATTGTCCTTGATGCTGATGACGATCCCCAGGCCGCCGAACTGCCCCTTGGTGTCATCCTGCATGTCGTCGTACATGTCCTTGTCGAGAAACTGACTGTGGTCGTCCAGTGAATCCATCATCCCGCGCATGGCCCCGCGGATGAGTTGCTCGTAACTGACCTTGTCCTTGTCCACGTAGTTGCTGCGGATCTGTTCCAATGCCCGGGTGAACAAGGCGATGTTGCGGTATGCGTCGTCACGGTCATCCGCCGGTTCGACTTCCTTGGAGTAGAGTCGTGATACCGTAACCGTGCCGGCGAAGACAATCAGCAGCACGACCCAGCGAAGCACAAACGTGGATTGACGACGGGGCAACATGGTGGAGTAATCTATCACAAACTCTTTCCGCCTCAATGGATAAAACAGCGGGGCTCGTTATTCAAAGACCACGCGGTAGTGGCGGATGGTGTTGGTCGGTACGGTGTCGAGGTAGGCGGCTGGTCCGGGTGAAACGCCGTGCTCAACCCAGTCCAACGGGACCCACCCCCCCGTTTGCAGGTTGGTGGTGGACTCGACCCGGTAGGTCGCCCATGCCACGGCCGGCCAGCCGAATACGGCCTGCCCGGCCGACCGGACCAGGTTGGTGATCCGCAGTCCGGATGCCAGCTGGTTGGGCAAGGTCCCGCTGCGGTATTCATCGAGGTTGCTGATGCCATCCCCATCCGCATCTCCGCCCGGAGCCGCCGCAGTGGATCCGAGATAGGTTGTTTCCCACCCGTCGGCCATGCCATCGCCATCCGCATCCGCCGTATTCGTGCTGATCGCAACCGAGTACGTGCCGGTGGTGAACTGAAACATCCCGCTCACTCCGAGATAGAAGTCGCGTGCACCACCCTCGTTGGTCCAGACCATGCGGCTCGGAAACGGTGTGTGGACCGAATTGGTGTCACGCAAGCCACCCCCGGAGGCAAAGGCCCTCAGCGTGAAGGCATTGTCCCACAAGGATATATTGTTGACCTGAATCGTAATGACCAGACTGGGCGGGGCGGCGAAGCGGAACCAATCGACATCGGTATCCATTTCAATCTGACCCACGATTCCGGTGATGCCGGGCGCGATCCAGGTCGCAGCAACCGGATCATTGCCATGGTCATCGGCCCTACCCGCCACGGGTAGGGCGAGCACGATACCGCATGCAAGCATGAACAAGGATTTCAACACGGCACCCCCCACATCCGCAACCGCTGCCCCATCTGCCGCAATCCGATCCATAGTCCGCAAACGAGGGTATCCACCGCGAGTCGCGTGAGCCGAAACAAGCGGACCCCGACAGACGGTGCCGCTGCTGCATCACGGTGCCCGGCCAGGTAGTGGCGCACATCGGACAGGGCCTCCGGGCGACAGCCGAGCCAGAAGGCAACCGCCTTGGCGGGCTGCGACAACACCCAACGCGGCGCCAGCGCGGACGGGATTGACACACCACCGACCACCAGCTCCGCCTCGCATCGTCCGCATAATCGATCGACCATCGCCAACGCACAGTGCCAG
This sequence comes from uncultured Verrucomicrobiota bacterium, assembly GCA_937872895.1. Taxonomy (GTDB): domain Bacteria; phylum Verrucomicrobiota; class Kiritimatiellia; order CAIVKH01; family CAIVKH01; genus CALMUP01. Next base: position 69,147 of record CALMUP010000022.1, on the reverse strand, counting down.
CGATCACCGTGACCGCGCTGCTGCATGGCCGCGCGCGCACGATCCACGACCCCATCACCCGCCTGCTCCACCATCAGCGCGAGGTCCACCCACGGCAACAACGGGCCGGCCTGCACCATACGAGCCCAGCACAACCCGGCAGCATCTCCTCCACGAAACCGGCTTTCCTTCATGGCATGGTGAATGGCCAATTGGAGTCGTCCCTCCGGTGTCGCCAGTTCCATCCAATCGAGATCAACCGGCAACGCCTGGTACGGGTGATCCACTGACCAGTGAACATCCACCGGAATGGCCGACGCACCGACATTCAAGGGCCAGTGCAAGTGATGACGTCGAACATACCAGACCGGCGTGTTCCGGGTCCGCAAACTGCACCCTTGGTTACGCAGCAACGCCAGCGCCCGTTCGGCATCAGCCGGACGCACCATCACATCAATGTCGGTGGCATAACGTACGGCCGGATCCCCGTAGAGGGCCGCACCCGCCTCGACCCCGCGCCAGATAAAGGCGGGCACGCCGCCCTCCGCCAACCACTGCACAACGCTCGCCCCGGCGATCCGGTACTGCTCCGCCCGTGCCGCCATGCGCGCATAGGATTCGCGGCATGATTCCATGAAAGCATCACGCCAGGAAACACCCTCCACCGGAATCCCGTACACCAACGGTTCAAGACGATGGCGCCTGACCCAATTCTCGGCGATATCCGGCGGACAGGAAGCCACCTGACGAACCAGTCCCTGCAGGATGGTCTCCAGCGCCGTCACGGCAAGGTCCCCGGCTTGTTCACGATCAACCCCGGATCGCCGATGATCTGGTAGGTGCGAAGTTCGGCCACGTCGGGGTTGAATGCCCAGAGATTCAGGTGGGCATTGAATACGATATCACCCAAATGGCGGCGCTTCTGCACCGCATACGCGTGGGTAAATCCTGCGGCAAGGTAGTCAGCATACAACTGGACCGACAAGGCGGTGGGTGAATACACCGAAGCCGCACCACGCGGCGCCTCGATAAAGGCCTCGGCCAGGCTGTTGGTGGTGCGGTCGACATACGATCCGTTCTGGCAGGAGAAGATGCCCACCAGCGGAAACACGGTGTTGGAGAGTCCCGGGAAATTCGTCACATGCAGAAGATTCACGGCCGACCATAAATCTACAGCCCCATGCCCGACATAGGTGATCAACCGCCGGTTGCTGTTGATGGCATTGGTGATGGTCGCTTGTGTGACCCCCGGATCACCGCGGGTATGTCGAAGCGTCGGGATCCCATTGCTATTCAGCGTTTGGAAGATGTTCACGTCGGATGATTGCTTAAAGTTGATCACACCATCGTTATCGGCCACCAGCAAGGCATTGGACACATTATTCTGGCTATCAAAGGCGATCACCTTGTTGACGATATTGCTGAGCGGCCCATGGGATGAAAGCGACATTCGTCCGATCACGACATCGGGCAATTGATCGTCCACCCCGTTGTCGTTCCCGTCGACGAATCCATACCAGGTGTCCTGCGGCGACACCACGAAGGCCGATGGACCGAAGCGGACCGGGATCGACAAGGATGGCACCGACCCCTGGTATCCGAGCGGATCGTAGGTCCCCTCCCCGATCAGCAGGGCGAACCGCGGCTTCGGTCCGCTCCAGTGATGGTAGGCATAGCCGATGAATTGCTTGATCGCGTCGGCATCGACCACCCCGTATCCGAATTCGTTGTAGATGTCCGGCAGCGGCGCCACCGCGATGCGCAGTCCGTTGGTGAACCGGTGCTTGGCCAGCCGGTAGGCCTGCTGGCGCAATTCGTAGGGCGTGATCAGCAGGTAGTCGGCGGAGCGGTTGGTATCGGCCAGGTTCCGGAAATCCGCCGCGATCGGCGTGGGCGAATTGCGTACTCCGTTGGTCTGCACCACCGCGAACCGCGATACCCGGTTGGTCACATGACGGAATTCGACATACCACAGGTTGGTGATGACATTGGTCGGCGGCATCTGCAGGTAGGGAAACGTGCCCGTGATGCGAACCGGGGCATAAGGATCGGTGATGTCGAGGTACAGCACGTTGTTCGAACTCGTCAGGTTCAGCACGCGATACCGGTTGGTGCCCGCCCGGCCGCAGAACTCGTGCGCCGCCGCCCGCTGGTTGATGCGGGCCGGATAATCGACGCGGGCATTGACGAGGAAGGCCCGGTCATCCGTCACCCCGGTGGCATTCTGCTGCAGGGCGACCGAGGTAAATCCATTGCTGAGCAGGTTGGCGGAGAAAAAGAAATTGGTGGTCAGCAAGGTCGTGTCATCAAACGGTGCCTGGCCGACCTGGCTGCCACTGACCGTGACCCGCGTGCGGTGGTCGGGATTGACGTTGTCGTCCTGGGTCAATCCGAACATCTGGAAGCGGATGTTCGCCGTTTCGTTGGGAACACGGTTGGTGGTATTGAGGTTGAGTACGGTGGGGGTGGAGGTGTTGACCAGCGCGGCGAACCAGTGATCGATCTCGGTCAACAACGGCTGGTTGAACGGACGGTACAGGGTCTTGGTATCGAACACCGCCGAATAGCAGGCCGACGTGACCAGGGTTTCCCCGCCAAGCGGCGTTCCGTTGATGGTCGCGATGCGTCGCCCCTCCCCGCCGAGACCGAGCCAGTAGACATTGGTCCGGTTGTAGGCCCCGTCGTGCTTGATGGCGTAGAACTGAACCGTGTCGGCTGTGCCCAGCAGGTTGCTCGAACTCACCAACAGTGCGACTTCCTGGGTCCGGCTGAACATGCGGATCTGCGACCCGATCAATTGATCGGAGGGCATGCCCGCCGCGACCAGTTGCGGCTGGGTCAGCCGGTACCACCCGTCGTTGGTGATGCCGATCCGCCACCGCGCATCCACCTCCAAACCGGCCCGACGGACCGCGAAGTTCCCCGGTTCGCCGATCATCGCGGGAACCAGCCCCGCCGTGGACGGGCGATCGCACGGCTCGCAATTCATCTGCGCGGGCAGGCGTTGCGTGGCCAGCGTGGTGATCGCCGCGGCAAGTAGGATCCAACGGAGGTTCACGGGGCGCCAGCCTCCGGCGTGAATGTCACCGACACCGTCAGGTTGGAGTAGAAAGCGAGGTTACCCTCCACCGGATGGTACCGGAATGGCGTGATGCCGAACCGTACGAACCGGCGTCCCTGCCCCTTCGCCTCCCGCTGATCCACCAGTGCGGCCGGCCACCACGACGCGTTCCCGTAGATGTTCGGGGAAGGCCGGGCCACCGTCACCACCTGCTCGGTCAGCCCATCCACCGGAACCGATTCCAGCCGGGTTGCCGGCCGCACGTTCCCAACCGCTTGAAGGGTCGGTTCACCCTCCTGGACCGTCACGGTGAGATCGACCCCCTCCGCCACGTCAAAGACCACCGGCAGGACCGGCAGGCGCGGTTCGCCCGGGCGCGTCCACCCCGATGGCCCCCCGATCGCGATTTCCGCTTCCGAACCGACCTGCTCGACGCGGTAGCCAGGCAACGTTACCCGGATCGTGCACGATTCCGGCGCTTGCTCGAGCGTATAAGCCCACCGCATGTCCGGCTGGGTAGCCAGGTAGGCATAGGATGGGGAATCCGCCCACGCGACCAGCGTTGGCAGCAGCAGGACGGACAGATACCGACAGCATGGAGGAAGAAGGCCCATGGATGATCACATTACCCGTAAAACCATTAAATGTTGCAATTCCGACCTACTAAATCAATAGTATCCGTCGCGGGTGCCGATGCAGCCGCAGGGAATTCGCCATGACCCATTACGTCGCTCATCCAGACATGGTCGCCCGCCGCATTCGCGGGGAATCGATCCTCGTCCCGATTGCCCGGACGATGGATGGCCTCGACAACATCATCACGCTGAACGAGACGGCTGAATTCATCCGTCAACGCGCCGCCGAAGGGTTGGACGAAGCGGCGATCGCCGAGGCGTTGGTCGCCGACTTCGACATCACGCCGGACGAAGCCCGCACCGATGTCGCCGCCGTGCTGGGCGAACTCGTGGCCATCGGGGCCTTGCAACCGAGGGAATCCCGATGAGCTGCCCCGACTGCATCACCCACCAGATCGGCTCCTCGGAATTCACCGATGCGCTGGGTGCCATGGAGTTTTCCGGCGACCTCCCGCTCGCCGGCAGCATCGAGCTCACCCTGAATTGCAACCTGCGTTGCAAGCACTGCTATATCCGCTACGAAGGCGCATCCGATGGCGAGATGAACACCGAGCAGGTCAAGACGGTGCTCGACAAGCTCGCCGAGGCCGGGGTGTTGTACCTGCTGATGACCGGCGGCGACGTGCTGGTCCGGCCCGACTTCAAGGAACTGTACCTGCATGCGAAGCGGCATGGATTCCTGATCACCGTCTACACCAACGCGACGCTGGTCACCGAGGAACTGGCTGACTTCTTCGTGCAGTACCCACCGCGCCGGATCGAGATCACCATCTACGGCCACACCGAGCACACCTACAACGACGTGGTGCACAAACCCTTCGCCTTCGACCGGTTCCGGCAGGGCGTGGAATGGCTGATGGAGCGCGGACTTCCCGTGTTCTTCAAGACCATGGTCATGAAGAGCAACGTGCATGAGTTCGAACAGATCCGCGACTGGGTGGAGAAGGAACTCAAACGCCCCTTTCGGTTCGATACGATTATCAATCCGCGCCTGAACGGCGATCAGGATGTGCTGGCCGAACGCATCTCGGCCGACGAGATCGTGCGCCTGCAGTACTCGGATCCGGAGGAGATCGCCCGTTTTGAACGCCTGCGCGACATGGCGAGGAACGCCGCCAGCGATTCCCGGTTGTTCAAGTGCGGCGCGGGTGTGCGGACCTTCCACGTGGACCCGCGGGGCGACCTGCATCCCTGCATGATGTGGCGCACCACCCCGTACAGCCTGCTCACCGGATCGATCGAGGGTTGGAAGAAACACGTGGAGAATCTCCGCCAGGCGGAATCGCCCGCCGATACCGGCTGCCGTTCCTGCCAGAACCGCCTGGCCTGCGGCAACTGCGCGGCCGTGTCGAAGCTCGAATCCGGCGTCGCCGGCAAGAACCTCGACTACTACTGCTCGATCAACAAGGCCCGCGAGAAGCTGCTCGACTTCAGCCGCTTTGAAGTCTGAACAACGAGGCGACGCGTCCACGCCTCCCCTCCGCCCCTATTATCCCGAAAACCGGAGTTGACGAAACTTCGCACGCAATAGGCGGATCCGCCTTCGGCGGGGGTGAACACCGATTCAAACGCATAATGGCATCAGGACGGGTTCATCATGGGAAGGAGTCCTGTCCTATTCAGTACCGTGGTATTCAGGGTCCACCCCCGTGAATCTGTGTCCATCCGTGTTCATTTGTGGTTACTATTTCGTTTTTCGGGATGATCCCTGGCGGCTTGAGCACAAGCCGTTCCGCCTGATCTCGTAAAAGAAATACGGCGCGTCAACCGTTGGGTCGACGCGCCGTTCCGAAACGTTGAAGGCGCGATTACTCGGCCGGAACGTCGAGCACCGGGATCTCGGTCACCGCCGAAGCGCTGATCGCATGCAGAACGCGTGGCGCGCTCGACGGGTCGGAGAAGTACAGGGCGGCACGACCGCCCACCGACACGATATCGGCACCGAGCAGCAATTGCGGGGCGGCGGCATCGGTCACATCGAGCAGCCAGATGTTGTCGTCACTGAAGTTGGTGATCAGCGAACGAACCACTTCCTGCTCAAGCGCGACGGTGATGCGATTGTCTTCGGCCGCCGCGGTCCAGGTGTCTCCCTCGGCATCGCTCAGATACACATACCCGAACGACATCCGTTTCGGTTCACCTTCGCCCGAAAGGCTGATCGCCACCGAGCGGATAGCGGACTCCGGATTATCCACATAGGCGATGAAGAAGTCGGAAGGCCCGAACTGGTTGCCGTAGCTGGTACCGAGGGCGGCGACTTCCACCCCGTCGATCAGGATGCGCACGAGCTGCGGATCAACCGTGACCGGATTGATGCCGGACGCCTGGAGGGTTGCCGCTGAAATCCGGACGAGTCCATCCGCGGTAATCGCGGCGGAACCGATCACCTCCACGGCCGCGGCCTCGCCGACCACCACCCGCAGCGGACCGTGCTCGCGGGTCGAGAAGTCGTACTCCACATCCTCGAGCCAGTAGTAGTAGGTGCCGTCGGCCAACGGTGCCGTTTCCGCGTGATTGTACGAACCGCCGAGTCCGGTACCACGGCCGGGAACCATCGCATCGGTGATGCGCACGCGTTCACCATCCGGTGTGCTCGAACGGTACAGGTGGAAGCCCATGTTGTTGATTTCCGTCGCGGTGGACCACAGCAGGGTCACCATCGATTCCTCGACCTCGGCGCGGAACTCGGTCAACTCCACCGCGGTCGGATCGCTTGAGATGAAACCGAAGTCGGCGGTCAGGAACGACGCATTCGGCGGGATGACCACGTTGTAGCGCAGCGGGGTGGTCGGGACCAGGGTGATGATCTGACCGGCGTTCGGCCCGTTGGTCGGCGCAGCCGCCGGCAAGGTCGTGACATCCACCTGCACGAAGTAGGTCGCGAACGGCAGGTTGGTGAACACGTAGTAGCCACGCTGGCCGGCCCCGTTGGTGGTGGTGCGGAAGGCGACCAGGTTCGTCGCGCCGTTTTCGATGGCGAAGAGGTTGACGCGGACGCCGTTCAGGCCCTGGTTGAAGAGGTTTTCATCCGTCTGGCCGTTGCCGTTGAGATCCAGCCAGACCGTGTCGCCGATGACCAGGTATTCGATGTCATACGGGACCTCGTTGGTCTTCGGCGGTACCGGCGGCTCATCGGGCGGGGTGGTCGGGGTCGCGACCACGACGTTTGTTTCCAGGCCGTTGCCGGTCGGGGCGGCGGCGATGAAGCGCACGAGCACGGAGGTCGAGGCCCCGGGAACCAGCGGTCCGACATTGGTCCAGTTGATTTGCCCGTCGTTGACGGTGTCATCCGAAGGCGGAACCGCGTTGCTGAAGGTCAGGAAGGCGGTGTCATAGGTATCGGACAGCGGGACGGTAACCAGGGTCACGTCGCCGGTGTTGGCAACGGTGAGGAGGAAGGTGATCACTTCGCCGACAATGGCCGGGCGGTTCAGCGGCGAGGCCACGGTCTTGGTGATGGTATAGCCGGGGCTGCTGACGTCGTACGGGACCTCGTTGGTGCGCGGCGGCACCGGCGGCTGATCCGGAGGTGTGGTCGGCGTGGCGACCACACGGTTGGTGCGGTCGTTCGGCGTCGTGGCGATGGCGGTAAAGGTGGCCACCACGCTGGTGCTGGCTCCTACCGGCAGCGGCCCGATGTCGGCCCAGTTGATCACGCCATCGTTGATGTTGTTATCCGAGGCTGGAACGGAGGACACGTAGGACAGGATGGCGGTCTCATAGATATCCACCAGCGGGACGGTGACCAGCGCGACATCGCCGGTGTTCGCCACCGTGATGGTAAAGACGATGTTTTCGCCGACGGCGGCGGCGCGGCCGGCCGGCGAGGTCACCGTCTTCACGATGGAGTAGCCGGCATTGCTGATGTCGTAAGGCACGTCGTTGGTGCGCGGCGGCACTGGCGGCTGATCGGGCGGCGTGGTCGGGCTGGCCACGACGGTGTTGGTTTCGGAACCGGAGGTGACCGTGCTCTGCAAGGCAGTCAGGTTGACGGTTACCGAGGTGCTCGCACCCGCCGGCAACGGGCCGACATCGGCCCAGGTGATCGATCCGGCACCGCTGGACGTCTCCGCCGGAGTCGCCGACACGAACGACAGGAAGGCGGCATCGAAGGTGTCCGAAAGCGGCACGGTCACGAAGTCCACGTCGCCGGTGTTGTTCACGGTGAGCTGGAAGGTGATCGTTTCCCCGATTTGCGCGGCGCGGCCGCTCGGCGCGATCACCGTCTTGGTCACGGTAAAGCCGGGACTGCTGATGTCATAAGGAACCTCGTTGGTGCGCGGCGGCACCGGCGGTTCATCCGGAGGCGTGGTGGGCGCTGCCACCACGGTGTTGGTTTCCGTACCGGTGTTCACCGTGCTGGCCAGCGCGGTGAAGTTTGCGGTGATGGTCGCCACGGCACCCGGAGCCAGCGGTCCGACGTTGTTCCACGAGACCGTGCCGGAGCCAGTGCCGCTCTGAACCGGCACTGCACTGGCAAACGCCAGGTAGGTGGCGTCAAACGTGTCGGTCACCGGAACGGTGACCAGCGTCACGTCCCCGCTATTGGTCACGGTCAGGGTGAAGACGATGGTCTCGCCCACCTGGGCGACGCGTCCGGTCGGCGAGGTCAGGGTCTTGAAGACGGCGAAATTCGGATCGCTGATTTCGTACGGGACCTCGTTGGTGCGCGGCGGAACCGGCGGTTCGGTCGGCGGCGTGGTCGGGCTGGCCACGACGGTGTTGGTCTCCGGGAGGCTCAGCGAACTGGCCAGGGCGATCAGGTTGACCGTGACCGAGGTCGTGGCGCCGACCGGGAGCGGACCGACATCCAACCAGGAAAGAAGTCCGGGTGACACCGAATCGGCCGGTGGTACCGCGCTGGCGTAGGTCAGGTAGGTGGAATCAAAGGTGTCCACGAGCGGTACGGTAACCAGATTGACGTCGCCGTTATTGACGATGGTCAGGCTGAAGGTGATGGTTTCGCCCACGGCGGCCGCGCGACCGGTTGGTGCGACGACGGTTTTGACCAGCGAGAAGCCCGGGTTGCTGATGTCATAAGGAACCTCGTTGGTGCGCGGCGGAACCGGCGGATCGGTGGGTGGCGTGGTCGGGCTGGCCACGACCGTGTTGGTCTCATCGTTGTCGGTACTGGCGAGGGCGATAAAGGTCGCGGTGACGCTGGTGCTGGCACCGGCGGGAAGCGGACCGATGTCCGTCCAGTTGATGACGCCATCGTTAACGTTGTTGTCGGAGGCGGGCGACGAGGAGTCATAGGCGAGGAAGAAGGTGTCGTAGCGGTCCTCCAGCGGGAGGGTCACGAAATCGACATCGCCCGTATTCACCACGGTCAGGGAGAAGACGATCTGTTCGCCCACGGCGGCGGCGCGGCCGGTCGGCGAGATGAGGGTCTTGGTGAGGGAGAAGCCCGGGTTGAGGATGTCGTACGGGACTTCGTTCGTCCTGGGCGGCACGGGCGGGAACTCCGGTGGCGTGGTAGGCGTGGCCACCACGGTGTTCGTTTCGCCGTCGGGCGTGCTGGCGCGGCCGGTAAATTGAGCCACGATCGTCGTGCTGGCGCCGATGGGCAGCGGGCCGATGTCCGCCCAGTTGATGACACCGTCGTTTACGTTGTCGTCCGAGGCGGGTACGGCCGAGACATAGCTGATGAAGGCCGTGTCGTAGGTATCCTCGACCGGCACGGTGGCCAGGTCCACATCGCCGGTGTTGGTGATGGTGATGGTGAATTCAATGGTCTCGCCCACGGCAGCCGAACGCCCCAACGGGCTGGTCAATTCCTTCAGGATGTCATAACCGGGATTCACCACGATGACCACGGCGTCATCGTCATCGGATACCGGATCCAGTCCAGCCAGCAGATTACACGTCTTGGGATCAACCGGAAAAGCCACCACGGAACCAATATTGGTGACACTTTCCGTGATCACGGCGTCGGTGACAAAGGTGATTGATTCGCCCGGCAACAGTTGATCCGGACAGTCCAACTGACCAAAGAAGTCGAACAGGACATCATCCACCACCGAGATGAGCGACAACGCGGTATTGCCGGTGTTGGTGATGACATACGTATAGGTCACCACCGTTTCATTGGTGACATAGAGTGCGGTACCGTCGGCGGCGGTATTGGTTCCATCACTGGCCAGCTTGGTGATCTGGATACCTGGGAAGAATTGGTACAGACCGGCATCAATGTTCGTGATGGCCGTACCGGTAAAGACAAACGGCAAGGTGAACCCGGCAGGTGTTGCCACATCGCTGTCCAGGTTGTCGTCCGCACCCACATTGTTGGTGGTAAACGTAAAACCCAACGGGGGTATGAACCCGACGAAATAAACGCCATTGCTTGGGTTGGTAAAGGAATAGAAACCGTTTGAATCCGTCGACGTGCTGCCAACGAAGTTGCTCGCCCCGTCATAGAGGGTAACAATGACTCCAGACAACCCGGGTTCACCAACGTTCTGCAATCCGTTCGTGTTAAGGTCATTCCATACAAAGTCACCAATGACATTGGCTCGTGTATCCGTGACCATCAGGCCAAGCGTCATAGCGCAGATGATGAGCGGACCAAGGTGCATGCGCACAGCGCGAAAAGAATTGAAGTTACGCGTAAACATCATAGTCCGGTACCCCTTAAACGGTATGGGTAAATCGTATAGGACCGGGTATCAATGTTCAAGCGATAATACCACAAATGATAAACCGCTGCCACCAACCACGCCGTGATCATGTAACGCGCGTGCTGGAGGTCGTTTAGGACGAGGACGACGGAGGTGTCAGCGTCGTTGTGTTGGCGGTATCATCCGGGGCCGATTCAGCCGCTTTGTATGCGGTTGAAGGCTGGCATCAGCCCTGCTTATTCAACCACGACTCGGAAGAAGTGGGTGTTGCTGGAAGCGCTGGCCGCGTAAGAGTTCATCGGTGCGGTTGCCGGGATGTTGGTATCGACCAACGTGTAAGGACCTTTGATCTGGGTTGCATATTCCAGACGGTAGGTGCGGCTCTTAACGGAAGGCCAGCTAACCACCTTGTCAGAAGGATTAGCACCCCGGCGGATATCCACGATCTCCAGGAACGAGGAGGGATCCATCGGGTCGGTGCCAGCCATGTATTCCGACCAGTTGTCAACCAGATCGCCATCGGGATCATCGCCAGGGTTGGGCCCAACGGACTGGCTGGCGAGTACGGGCGGGATCGCCCAGGTCTTCCACTCCTCGAACGTGCCGCGACCGGGTTGGCCGGGAGCCTGGGCCGGGGCTTGCGTATCGCCGATCGCCATGCCCGGATCGCCCATCAACTGGAACGCCTTGTAGGCCGGGGCACGACCGGTCAAGGTTAATTGGTTCTTTCCCTTGATCCAGGCGTCACCAATGCGGGACTCGCCTTCGGTGTACAGCGTGTCGAGGAACTCCTCCGTCAATACCCGACCGTCTGCCGCGGAGATCAGGGTTGCGGCGGCGATCAAGGCCGATGCCCCACCCTTGGCGGTGATGAGGCTTTCGCCCATGCCGGTAAACCCGGGATTGGCGAATGAACCGACCAAGCAACCAATCATCACGAAGGTGCTCGGAGCGGCGTTGTTGGTAAAGAGGACGGAATCGCTGGTGAGAATAATCGACTGAAGTGACAGTTGGTTGGGTGTTCCGTGGCCGATGTACACGGTGACTTCCTTGCCGTTATTGACCCCGGTGATGATTTCGTCACGGGTAACGGTGGCACCCAGCAGGTCCATGTCTGCGCGGTGAACTTGACGATCGACCATCGACTGCTCGAGGTAGTTGCCATCGCCGTAAAAGTCACCGGCGAAGTCACTGAGGTCGGTGGTGATCATGGTGTTGGTGCGCCAGTTGCCACCGTTTTCGTAGTTGATCATCTTCTGGACGAACTGATTCACGTTGGAGGCCGCGCTGACCGGCAAGCGACCGACCGCGATTTCCACATTGCCGTCGTTGTCGATATCGCCGAACTGATAATCGCTGGCATACATGCCACTGTTGACAACGACCGGCAGCGAGGGGATTCCGGAATCGGCGGTGCCCAGGCCGTTCTTGTAATCCAACGAACCATCACCCACCAGGAACACGTAGTTGGGATACTTCGACCAGGTCCGGTAGGCGTAACCGAGGAAAGCCTGGAGGGCCCGCGGGTCGCGGATACCGAAATTGAAGTTGTCGTACACGTCATCGATCGAGATCAACTCGGCCACCAACCCCTGCGCGATGCGGTGGTTCTTGATCGCCTGGGCGGCTTGCAGAAGCGAGGGCTCCGCGATGGTCAGGTGATCGAGATGCCAGGTCGGAGACTTGAGGTTCACCACCGAACCGGTGGTCAAACGGACCGGGGCCAGTTCCGAACCCAGCCGCACCACCGCGTAACGGCCGGTCAGGGTGGTGGTGAAGTTGACCTTGTGGTTCGTTCCGGCGGCCGAAAGTTGATAGCCGACGAGGCTCTTGGGAGCCCACGGATCGGTCACATTCCAGACCAGCAGATTGGAGCTGTTCAGAGAGGATACCTCAACCGAACCCGGCGTAACGTTCATGATCAACCGGTTGGTCTGGGCGATGTGCAACCGGGCATACGAGGCATCGATGTAATCGAGATAAAAGCTGTCGAAGGTCGTGCCACTGGGCGGATTGCTTTGCACCCGGATCGTGTTGTTGCCACTCGTGAACAAACCCGAAGGGACGGAGAACGTGGCTTCAGCCGCGTCCAACCCCTCGAAATCAACCGTACCCAGCAAGGTGTTGTTCAGAATAACCCGGGCGCGATGGTAGTAGCGACCAGCGATATCCGTGGCTCCTTTCACCCGGATCTTCAATGAACCACCGGTGGCCGGGGCAACACTGCTCAAGGCCACCGTCGCATTGAAGTTGCTGGTGGACAAGCCGCTGGAGAGCAGACGCCAGTAAATCGGGTCTTCGCTTTCCTGACCAGCCACCCGGATAATGTCGGCACGAAAAATCGACTGGCTTTCAGCGCGCCGCTGTTCGCTGAAGGAAGATGCAAACGGCGTTGAACCATTCGTGACCACCTGGGCCTCCGGCGAGATCGCGGCACCAGCCTCGACCACATACACGTTTTCATCGGTAAACTGGGAGTCAAAACGGTGACCAAAAAACACCACATCGCCGTTGTCGCGAATCGCCGGAACAGCGCGCCCGAGGTTCTTGACCGACAACGCCGTGATGGCAACGTTGGACTCCGTCATACCCAGTACGGAAGACAACTGGGCCTTGGTAACGCGATAGAAACCGGCATCCTTCACCATCACCTTGGCCGACGGCGTCGCCAAGGCAACGACGGGAAGACACACCCACAAGGCCATCGCAACCGCGACCCCCGCTTTTCCACCCCGTGTCATCATGTTATATCCCTTGCTCATCGTTCGTACCTGTTTGTCATCTGCTACTGTTTAAGCAAGAACCAGGCCAGCTTTCCGGAACGGCCTCCACAGTAAAACGCATGACCTACTCGGCGACCCCGCCTCAACCATCGACTGCTCCTTTTAGATGCCTCATAACGAGCACGTTATATAGATCACAAACGAACGACGATGTTGTCGGGATAATTTTCATGTTTTTTCGTAATCAGCAATTCCCTAATCGGTAAAACATTTTACGGTGCCAACTCCGAAACCGACGCTTCTCAACCAGTGTCGAAACGATTCTTAAATCTGTGAAACCTTCGTGGGCAAGGTTGTACAACTTCTTCCGCCGTCGACAGAAGCAACGCCATAGCCTGCTTGTTTTCAAGTAGGGAGATAAAAAAAGGCGCCGGTGTGGACCGGCGCCTTTACATGCGGAGGATGTTGTGGGGTTACTGGACGAACACCCGGTAGAAAGCTGCGCCGGACAGCGGCTGGCTGTCGAGCCACGTGTTGACCGGTGCGGCGGCGGGTACGAGATCGGCCACCGGCGTAAATGGCCCGCCGATGCTCTCCGCCCGTTCAATCCGGTAGGTGCGGCCCGGCACCGAAGGCCACCGCAGCTCGATGCTGCCGTTGGCCTGAGGACGTACGGTTACGACCACCAGGTCGGACAAGGCGTCGAGCGGATCGGTACCGGCGAGGTATTCCTCCCAGTTGCTCAGTCCATCTCCATCCGGATCGTCGTTCGGATCCGTGCCCAGCCCTTGTTCGATCCAGACCGGCGGGAACGCCCAGGTGAGCCATTCCTCGTAGCTGGAGCGGGTCGGTTCGACTTCCGGACCACCGCGCGGGGCGTCGGCATCGCCGAAGGCGAGCGCCGGATCACCCAGCAACTGGTAGGTCGCGACACCAGCAAAGCTGCCGTCGGATGCCGCGGCATTCTTGGTTTCAACCAGCGCGTCACCCAGACGGGCAACCCCTTGCCGGTACAACCCGTCCACCACCCCGCGGCCAACCTTGTTGCCTTCGCGGATGTTGACCAGGGTGGACGAACCGAGCACAGCAGCGGCCCCGTTGGCTCCGGCCACCAGTTTCTCGCCGATACCGACCTGGCCGGGTTGACCGAACGAACCCATCAAGCAGCCGAGGGCCATCACCACACCCGGATTGCTGGCGTTGACCAGGCCGGCTACATCGTTGGTGGTAAGGATGCCTTCGTCGGCCATCTTGAAGAAGCTGCCGTGGCCGATGTACACCGCCAATTCGGTTCCCGCGTTGAGGCGGTCATGCAGCACCGAAGCCGCTCCGCCCGCCCCCAGTTCGCCGATGTTCGCACGGGTGATCGAACGGCCGCTGATCAAGGCCTCAAGCTCGTCGCCGTCCGCCTCGTAGCTGCCGCCCTGATCCTGATTGTCCGCGGCGATGGTCACCGAACCGCGCCAGGAACCACCGGCTTCGAAGGCCTGCATCTTGGCAACGTAGGCGTTCAGCGCTGCTGCGGAACCGACCGGGATGCGGCCGACCGCCATCTCCAGGTGGCCATCGCCGTCGATGTCCCCCAGCCCATGGTCAGACGCGATCACCCCGAACACCGAACCTTCCGGAGGCGTCGGCACCAGGCTGTCACCCGTCCCGAGACGGTTGCGGTAGTCGAGCGAGGAGTCGCCCGCGAACACCACGTACCGCGGACCGGTCTGCCACTGGCGGTAGGCGTAACCGAGGAAGGCCTTGAGCACACGGGCGTCGGTAATACCGTGGTTGAAGGCGTCGTACACCGACTCCATCGACACCACCTTGGTGCGCAAGCCCTTGGCCGAGCGATCCGCCGCCAGTGCATGGGCTCCGGCGCCGAGGCCGTTGCCGTGGATGACCAGGTAGTCGATCTCGTGGGTGTTGACCTTCAGGTCGTTGGCATACCAGGCAGTGACCGCCACAGGGCTGGCCGGTGCCGCTGATACCGCATAACGTCCCGTCCGTGGCGCCTGGAAGCTCACCGACCAGGTACCCGCCTGCAAGCTCTGGGCGAAACCGACCAGCCGCACCGGCTGGAATACATCGGTTACATCCCATACCTCGATCGCGGAACCGTTGAGTCCGGTCACCTGGACCGAGCCGACCGGCGCGTCGAAGACCAGGCCATGGTCCCCGGCCACCAGGGCCCGCTGGTACATCACCTGGATCCGGTCAAGGTACACCTGGTCGGATGTGACCCCCACCGGCGGCGTCATCGACAGCCTGACCGAGTTGGCACCCGAGGTCAGAAGACCGGCAGGCAGGGTCACGATCAGGTCGTGCTCGGCCAACCCGCTAAAGCTCGCGGAACCCACCGACTGGCCATTGACCTGCACCACCACGCCGTGGGCGTGCGGCGAACCGCCCTTGACCCGCACGGTCAACTGCGCCGGAGTGCCGGCCACCAGGTGCGGGACGTCCACCATCGCCGTAAATTCGGCGCGACTGGGGATTCCACTGATCAACTGACGCCACAACCAGAGGTCCGACTGGGCATCGGTAAACAGCTCCGGACGCAGCAACAATTGCTGTTCTACGGCTACCGTGGCTATGGTGGACTGGACTGGCACACCGGAACCACCCGCAACCACCTGTTCCGGCACTGGCTGGGCCAAAGCCAGCGACAGGCGGTACACGTTACGGTCGGTGAACATGCTGTTGTAGCCGCGGGCATGGAACACCACGTCGTCGCCGTCGCGCTGCGCCGGGATCTCCAGGCCGAGATGTTCGACCCGGACCGGGCTGGCCGCTACCACGGCTGCATCAACGCCGAGCACCGAGGCCAACTGGGCCGCTGTGACCCTGAACAGGCCGTCGTTGGTAATCGCGACCTTCGCCGCGATCACCGTGCCGCCGGACTCTGCACTGAGGGTGCGGACACCGGCCTGGGCAACCACCGGCGTGAAGGTCTTGGCGGTGGCCGAGAACGTTGCGGCACCCGCCGACTGGGCCGTGCGACCGGCTTTGGCGTAGGTGATTTCGTACGGACCGCTGACGCGTTGCGAACCGCGGGACTCAAGTTCGACCAGCTGGTACCGGTAGGTCGCACCGGGTTCGGCCCCGGTATCCGGCCAACGGTACGATGCCCCGGCTTGCGAGCTGCCCAGCGCCGGGAGGTCCCCGCTGATCGTGATCCAGCGACCGTCGGCGCTCTCGCGCTGGACGAGCCAACCGGCCGTACCGTATTCCGTCTCGGTCTCCCAGGCCAGCACCGGCGTACCCTGAACGATCGATCCCGAGACCTCGACAATGGCCGCGTAGATCTGGAAGTCGTACAGACCGGCATCGACGTTGGTGTTGTTCTGGCCAGGCACCAGGACAAACACCGGCGTGAAGGCATTGGTCGGATTGACATCGCTGTCAACCGTCGGATCGCTGCCCTGGAACTGCGGGCTGATGCCCGAGCCTGGCGGTACCGAGATGCGGATGTTGTAAGCCCCCGCCACCAGGTTCGAGAAGCGGTAGAACCCGCTGATCGGCGCCGAGGTGGTGACCCCGACCACCACATTGTTGGAGTCGAACAGGGTCAGGCGCACCCCGCCCAGACCAGCCTCACCCGGATCCTGGATGCCATTGCCGAAGTCCAGCCAGACCCGGTCGCCCACGGCGGCGTAGCGCGCATCGAGGAAGTCGTTGCCGGTCGAACCCTGACCGCTGACGATGGTGATGCCCGGAATGATGTTGTCATTCGGAGCGCTGATGTCCGCGGTGGAGTAGAAGCCGGCAGGATCGGTTTCCACAACCGTGTACACGCCGGGCTGCAGGTTCGTGAAGATATAGCTGCCATCCGCTGCGGTGAAGGTCGTCGTGACGACATTCGAATTGCCATCAAGCAGCGTGATCAGCACCGACGGGATGCCGTTGGTGATGTCCTCGGGATCAAACAGGCCATTGCCGTTGCTGTCGTTGAACACCGAACCGGCGATGAACGCGGTGGTGAACAGACCGGCGTCAATGGTGTCCTCGACCTGGCCGGCCGATACCGTGATGGGACCGGAGAGGCCGGTGATCGCGTCGGCGTTGCTGTCGATCGCGGTATTCGTGCCCTCGAAAGCCGGACTGAAGAAGTAGCCGGTCGGCGGGAAGAACTGGACTTCGTAGGTGCCGGCACGGACCTGGAAGGCGTAGGCGCCATTGACATCGGTGGTGGTCACTCCAGCGACCCCGTTGGTGAAGTCGTAGAGCACCACGACGATATTGGACAGACCAGGTTCGCCCGGATCCTGGATGCCGTTGAGGTTGAGGTCATCCCAGACGAAATCGCCGATGGTGGCCGGCGGATTCGGGCTGCACTCCGGCGATTCCGGCGGGTACAACTCAACCGTGGCGTTGGTCGGGTTGACCGAGGCGATCAGGGTAAGGAACGGGCGGAGTCCGTCATCCTCCACCACCCAGATGCCGTTGGTGAACACCCATCCCGGCCAGTCGGTGACCACCCCGTTGGTGTCGAAGGTCGTACCCGGCCAGACCAGCGTGCCGGCGAGCGGCAGGTTGGTGTCAACACGCACGGTGACCCCGTTGGTGTTGACCCAGGTGATGGTCGCCGTGTTGCTCGGGGTGAATCCGATCGGCACGATCAGGTACTGGATGTAAGGCGCATCGTCAATGCACAACGGATCAGCGAACAGGCGGATGGTTGCGGTGATGTCCCCGCAGGCGTTCGTAGAGATCGTCGTGTCGTTCGTTCCGAACACCACCGTGGCTTCGTTGTACAGGCCCTGGCCCGGCTCGGAGCGGCCTTCCGCGGAGCAGGCGCTGATCGTCTCCGTACCGTTGAGCACGTTGGAGTTGATCGTCATATTCAGGGCAAGGGTGTAACTGTGGGTGGCCCCGGAGTCGATGGCCGCATCGGTGGCCAGCGTGTACGGACCGGCGCCGACCAGGGTCAGGTTGGTGAAGCCGGTAACCGAACCGCCGTTGACTGTGATGGACAGATCCGGATCCAGAGCGTCGGTCAGGTCATAGGTGGTCGCGGATCCACCGGTGTTCCGGACCGTCACCGTGTAGGTGGCCACAAAGTTACCGCCGCCATCCACATCACCCGCGCTGACAAAGCTCTTGTCGATGAACAGGAACGGCGGGATCTCGCCGCAATCGTTGGTCGAGATGGTCGTGCGGTTTGTGCCGTAGATCACCGTGGCCTCGTTGAATAGACCCTCACCCGACACCGGGGTGCCGTTGCCGTCGCCGCAGAGCGTGACGAACGACGCACCCGCGAGCACCTGGGACTGCAGGGTCATGCTGACCGACAGCGTGTAGGTGTGGATGGCCCCCTCGCCCAGCATTTCGCCGGTGGCCAGGGTGTACGGACCGGCACCGGTGAAGTTGGTGGTAATCTGACCGGTGACCGAAGCGCCGTTGACCGTGATGTTGGTATCCGGCGACGGCGTGTCGGTCAGGTCATACGTCCCTTCCGTGCCGCCCACGTTGATCACCGACACATCATAGGTGGCGACAAAGTTTCCGTCGATGTCAGCTTCCGTGGCCGAAACGAAGAACTTGTCGATCAGGATGAACGGCGGGATCTCACCGCAGGCCTCGACCTCCAACGGGAATTCGTTGGTGGTGTAGGTAACATTGATCCGGTTGTACAGGCCGCGGTTGGCCTCATACCCGAAACCGCTCTCCAGGCAGGGCAGCGGGAAGGTGCGGCTGATCCGGATCCCTTCGCCGAGGGTCAGGTCGAGCACCAGGGTGTAAACGTGGTTCGAGCCGGCGCCGATCAGTTCGTCGGTGGCCAGGGTGTACGGACCCGCGTTGGTGAACGACAGCACCGCGTAGCCGCTGACCGAGGCGCCGTTGACCGTGATGTTGGTGTCCGGGGCCGGGGTGTCGACCAGGTCGTAGGTCGTGGACGAACCGCCGACGTTGACCATGGTAATCGTGTAGGTCGCGCTGAAGTCGCCGTTGAGGTCCGGCTCCGAGGCCGACACGAAGGTCTTGAACGGAACCAGCAGCGGCGGGATGTCGCCGCAGGCATCATCGGTAATCACGGTGTTGTTCGTGCCCACGGCCAGGGTGGCCAGGTTGAACAGGCCTTCACCTGCGTTGGGCGTACCCGAACGTTCGCCGCACAGGCTGACCGACACCGAACCCGACAGCACCGAGGTCGAGAGCTGCGCGTTCAGGGTCAGCGTGTACACGTGCGTCGCACCCGCCGCGATCGATGCGTCGGTGGCCAGGGTGTACGGGCCCGCGCCGACCAGCGTCTGGGTCGCGAAGCCGCTCACCGCGCCGCCGAGGATCGTCACGTTCGCGTCCGGCGTCGGCAGATCCGACAGGTCGTAGATCTCCGCCACGCCGCCGCTGTTGTCCACCGTGATCGTGTAGGTCACCGTGAACGCACCGTTGGTGTCGATCGGCGTCGTGGACACGAAGTCCTTCCGGATCGTCACGATCGGCGGGATGTTGCCGCAGTCGTTGGTGGTGATCGTTGTGCTGTTCGTGCCGTAGGTCACGGTCGCCGCGTTGAACAGGCCCTCGCCCGCCACCGGCGTGCCGTTGCCTTCACCGCAGGTGGTCACGAAGGTCGTGCCGTCCATCACCGCCATGCTCAACTGGGCATCGAAGACCAGCTGGTAGCTCTGCGCCACGCCTGCGCCGATCGACGCACCGGTGGCCAGCGTGTACGGACCCGCACCGGTGAAGTTCGTCGTCACCTGGCCGGTCACCGCCACCCCGAGGATGGACACGTTGGTGTCCGGAGCCGGCGTGTCGGTCAGGTTATAGGTCCCCGCCGTGCCGCCCACGTTCTCCACCGTCACGTTGTAGGTGATGGTGAACAGGCCGTTGGTGTCAGCCGGGCTGGCCGAGACGAAGGTCTTGTCGATCAGGATGAACGGCGGGATCTCACCGCAATCGTTCGTCGTGATCGTCGTGCTGTTCGTGCCGTAGGTCACCGTCGCCGCGTTGAACAGGCCTTCGCCCGCCACCGGCGTGCCGGTTCCGTCACCGCACAGGCTGACCGACACCGCACCGGCGAGCACCTGCGCCTCGAGGGTCAGGTCCACGGTCAGCGTGTAGGTGTGGGTCGCGCCCACCGCGATCGACGCACCCGAGGCCAGCGTATACGGACCCGCGCCGACGAAGCTGTTGGTCGCCTGGCCGGTCACCGCCGCGCCGTTGACCGTCACGTTGGTGTCGGGCGACGGGCTGTCGCTCAGGTCATACGTGCCGACCTGGCCACCGACGTTGACCACCGTGATGTTGTAGGTCGCGCTGAACGCGCCCGACAGGCTCGGCTCGCTCGCCGACACGAAGGTCTTGTCGATCAGCAGGAACGGCGGCACGTCGCCGCAATCGTTGGTGGTGATCGAGGTGCTGTTCGTACCGTAGGTCACCGTCGCCGCGTTGAACAGCCCTTCGCCCGCCACCGGGGTGCCGCTGCCCTCGCCGCAGGTGGTGATGAACGCCGCACCGGCCAGAACCTGCGACTCCAGGGTCAGGCTTACCGACAACGTATAG
This sequence comes from uncultured Verrucomicrobiota bacterium, assembly GCA_937872895.1. GTDB lineage: Bacteria > Verrucomicrobiota > Kiritimatiellia > CAIVKH01 > CAIVKH01 > CALMUP01. The sequence goes on along the minus strand of CALMUP010000022.1, from coordinate 48,632 downwards.
GTGTGGGTTGCGCCCACCGCGATCGACGCGCCCGAAGCCAGCGCGTACGGACCCGCGCCGGTGAAGTTCGTCGTCACCTGGCCCGAGACCGAAGCCCCGTTTACCGTGATGTTCGTGTCCGGTGCCGGCGTGTCGCTCAGGTCGTAGGTCCCGATCGAGCCGCCCACGTTCTCCACCGTCACGTTGTACACCGCGGTGAAGGCGCCCGACAGGTCGGGCTCGGTCGCCGACACGAACTGCTTGTCGATCAGCAGGAACGGCGGGATCTCGCCGCAAGCGTTCGTGGTGACCGTGGTGTCATTCGTGCCGTAGGTCGCGGTGACCGCGTTGAACAGGCCGTTATTGGCCTCGAAGCCGCGGGAGCCGGGCAGACACTGGCTGGCCGAGGAGATGCCGGTCCGGATCCCTTCGCCGAGGGTCAGGTCGAGGACCAGCGTGTAGACGTGGTTCGAACCCGCGCCGATCAGTTCGTCGGTGGCCAGGGTGTACGGACCCGCGTTGGTGAACGACAGCACCGCGTAGCCGCTGACCGAGGCGCCGTTGACCGTGATGTTGGTGTCCGGGGCCGGGGTGTCGACCAGGTCGTAGGTCGTGGACGAACCGCCGACGTTGACCATGGTAATCGTGTAGGTCGCGCTGAAGTCGCCGTTGAGGTCCGGCTCCGAGGCCGACACGAAGGTCTTGAACGGAACCAGCAGCGGCGGGATGTCGCCGCAGGCATCATCGGTAATCACGGTGTTGTTCGTGCCCACGGCCAGGGTGGCCAGGTTGAACAGGCCTTCACCTGCGTTGGGCGTACCCGAACGTTCGCCGCACAGGCTGACCGACACCGAACCCGACAGCACCGAGGTCGAGAGCTGCGCGTTCAGGGTCAGCGTGTACACGTGCGTCGCACCCGCCGCGATCGATGCGTCGGTGGCCAGGGTGTACGGGCCCGCGCCGACCAGCGTCTGGGTCGCGAAGCCGCTCACCGCGCCGCCGAGGATCGTCACGTTCGCGTCCGGCGTCGGCAGATCCGACAGGTCGTAGATCTCCGCCACGCCGCCGCTGTTGTCCACCGTGATCGTGTAGGTCACCGTGAACGCACCGTTGGTGTCGATCGGCGTCGTGGACACGAAGTCCTTCCGGATCGTCACGATCGGCGGGATGTTGCCGCAGTCGTTGGTGGTGATCGTTGTGCTGTTCGTGCCGTAGGTCACGGTCGCCGCGTTGAACAGGCCCTCGCCCGCCACCGGCGTGCCGTTGCCTTCACCGCAGGTGGTCACGAAGGTCGTGCCGTCCATCACCGCCATGCTCAACTGGGCATCGAAGACCAGCTGGTAGCTCTGCGCCACGCCTGCGCCGATCGACGCACCGGTGGCCAGCGTGTACGGACCCGCACCGGTGAAGTTCGTCGTCACCTGGCCGGTCACCGCCACCCCGAGGATGGACACGTTGGTGTCCGGAGCCGGCGTGTCGGTCAGGTTATAGGTCCCCGCCGTGCCGCCCACGTTCTCCACCGTCACGTTGTAGGTGATGGTGAACAGGCCGTTGGTGTCAGCCGGGCTGGCCGAGACGAAGGTCTTGTCGATCAGGATGAACGGCGGGATCTCACCGCAATCGTTCGTCGTGATCGTCGTGCTGTTCGTGCCGTAGGTCACCGTCGCCGCGTTGAACAGGCCTTCGCCCGCCACCGGCGTGCCGGTTCCGTCACCGCACAGGCTGACCGACACCGCACCGGCGAGCACCTGCGCCTCGAGGGTCAGGTCCACGGTCAGCGTGTAGGTGTGGGTCGCGCCCACCGCGATCGACGCACCCGAGGCCAGCGTATACGGACCCGCGCCGACGAAGCTGTTGGTCGCCTGGCCGGTCACCGCCGCGCCGTTGACCGTCACGTTGGTGTCGGGCGACGGGCTGTCGCTCAGGTCATACGTGCCGACCTGGCCACCGACGTTGACCACCGTGATGTTGTAGGTCGCGCTGAACGCGCCCGACAGGCTCGGCTCGCTCGCCGACACGAAGGTCTTGTCGATCAGCAGGAACGGCGGCACGTCGCCGCAATCGTTGGTGGTGATCGAGGTGCTGTTCGTACCGTAGGTCACCGTCGCCGCGTTGAACAGCCCTTCGCCCGCCACCGGGGTGCCGCTGCCCTCGCCGCAGGTGGTGATGAACGCCGCACCGGCCAGAACCTGCGACTCCAGGGTCAGGCTTACCGACAACGTATAGGTGTGGGTTGCGCCCACCGCGATCGACGCGCCCGAAGCCAGCGCGTACGGACCCGCGCCGGTGAAGTTCGTCGTCACCTGGCCCGAGACCGAAGCCCCGTTTACCGTGATGTTCGTGTCCGGTGCCGGCGTGTCGCTCAGGTCGTAGGTCCCGATCGAGCCGCCCACGTTCTCCACCGTCACGTTGTACACCGCGGTGAAGGCGCCCGACAGGTCGGGCTCGGTCGCCGACACGAACTGCTTGTCGATCAGCAGGAACGGCGGGATCTCACCGCAATCGTTCGTGGTGACTGAAATGCTGTTGGTCGAGAAAGTGACGGTGGTCTCGTTGAACAGGCCTTCCCCGGCGACCGGGGTGCCGTCGCCTTCACCACAGAGGGTGACACTCGCCACGCCGGCACGAACTGCGGAGCTCAGCGTCGCATTCAGGGCCAGCGTATAGGTATGGACATCACCCGATCCGATCAGCACACCCGAGGCCAGGGTGTACGGGCCCGCGCCGGTCAGGTTGGTGTTGACCTGGCCGCTGACCGTGCCGCCGGAAACGGTCACGTTGGTATCGAACAACGGGGTATCGGTCAGATCATACGGACCGGTACGACCGCCGATGTTCTCCACCGTGATCACGTAGGTGGCCACGAAGTTGCCATTCACATCGGCAGCACTGGCTGCGACAAAGGTCTTGTCGATGATCAACCACGGCGGAATGTTGCCGCAATCCTCGGAGGTCAGTTGCGTATTGTTCGTGCCGTAGGTCAGGACGACCTCGTTGAACAGGCCCTGGCCGGGTGCCAGGTCCTGCGGCAAGCCGGCACAGAGCGACACGTTCGTGCTGCCGCTGCGTACCGCCTCGCTCAGCGTGGCATTCAGGGTCAGCACGTAGATGTTCGTGCTGGTGGCGCCGATGAAGGCATCGTCAGCCAGGGTGTAGGGACCCGCGCCAACCAGCGTCAGGTTGGTGAAGCCACTGACCGAACCGCCGTTGATCGTGACATTGGGATCGGGTGACGGGGTGTCGGTCAGGTCATAGGTTCCGCCCGAGATCGCCGGGTTGATGACCGTGATGCGGTACACGATGTCGAAGTTGCCGTTGGCATCCACATCCGTGGCCTCGACAAAGGTCTTGGCCAGGGTCGGATTCGGATTCTCGGCATCGAGGAAGTCGCGGCCGGTGACATTCGAGCCGCTGGTCAGGGTGACCGGGATCAGGTTGTCGTTCGGAGGCACCACGTCACCCGTCGAGAAGAAGCCAACCGGATCGGTCTCGACCACCGTGTACGCGCCCGGCGGCAGGTTGGTGAAGCTGTAGGCTCCGTTGACCGCCGTCGTGGTTACGCCAACGACATTGCTGGAGCTATTGACCAAGGTGATGATCACCCCATTAATGCCGTTGGTATCTTCCGGATCGAAGTTGCCATCGGTGTTCACATCAATGAACACCGAACCGCTGATCGACGACGGGATGAACAGGCCGGCGTCGATGGTCGTGTTCGACTCGCCGCTGAGGATGGTGATCGGACCGCTGCGGCCGGTCACGACATCGGCATCGCTGTCGACCAGGTCATTCGTGCCCTGGTTGGCGAGGGTGAACACGTAGCCCGACGGGGCGACGAATTCGACCACGTACCCGGGGGCGGGTGCGACGTTGGTGAACAGGTAGGCGCCGAGGTTATCGGTCGTGGTGGTGAACACCACTGCGTTCGAGGCGTCGAGCAACCGCACCGTCACGTTCGAGATGCCCGGTTCGCCGCCGTCCTGAATACCGTTGCCGTTCAAGTCATCCCAGACAAAGTCGCCGATCTGACCGGGGAACGTATCGAGGAAGTCGCGGCCGGTGACATTCGAGCCGCTGGTCAGGGTGACCGGGATCTGGTTGTCGTTCGGAGGCACCACGTCACCGGTGGAGACATAACCCGGCGGATCGGTTTCCACCACGGTGTAATCACCTGGCGGCAGGTTGGTGAAACTGTACGCTCCGTTCACCGCGGTGGTGGTTACACCGACAATATTGCTGGAACTGTCGAGCAGGGTGATGATCACCCCGTTGATGCCGTTGGTATCTTCCGCATCGAAGATGCCGTCGCCATCAACGTCCACGAACACCGAGCCGCTGATCGATGACGGGATGAACAGGCCGGCATCGATGGTCGTGTTCGACTCGCCGCTGAGGATGGTGATCGGACCGCTGCGGCCGGTCACGACATCGGCATCGCTGTCGACCAGGTCATTCGTGCCCTGGTTGGCGAGGGTGAACACGTAGCCCGACGGGGCGACGAATTCGACCACGTACCCGGGGGCGGGTGCGACGTTGGTGAACAGGTAGGCGCCGAGGTTATCGGTCGTGGTGGTGAACACCACTGCGTTCGAGGCGTCGAGCAACCGCACCGTCACGTTCGAGATGCCCGGTTCGCCGCCGTCCTGAATACCGTTGCCGTTCAAGTCATCCCAGACAAAGTCGCCGATCTGACCGGGCAGCGTGTCGAGGAAGTTATTGCCGGTCGAATCGATGCCGCTGAGTAGGGTCACCGGGATCTGGTTGTCGTTCGGAGGCACAGTGTCACCGGTGGACAGGTAGCCCGGCAGATCGGTCTGCACCACGGTATAGGCTCCGGGCGGCAGGTTGGTGAAGCTGTACGCTCCGTTGACCGTTGTGGTGGTCACGCCCACCACCCCATTGGTGGCGTTGAGCAGGGTCACGGTCACCCCGTTGATGTCGTTGGTGTCGACGGGATCGAACTGACCGTCGCCATCGATGTCGAGGAACACCGATCCGGTGATCTTCATCAACAGGAGCACCACGGCGGTGTCGTCATCGGTGACCGTCGAACCGGTCGGACCCTGGCCAGTAACCACGGCGGTGTTGGTCAGGTCGGCACTGATCACATCGGCAACGCTGACGGTACGGACCTGGCCGACGACGAGGGTACCCAGATTGGTGGTAAAGGGCACGTCCAGATCGGTGATGGTCACATTGGTCAGGGTGGTGTCGCTGCTGTTGGAGACCACGAACCAGTAGCGGACCGGGGTTCCGTTCGTACCGCGCACGAGATCGTTGGTCGAGAAGGCGGGACCGAAGCCCACCGTCTTGACGATTGAGATGTTCGGGCTGACCACGGTCACCGTGACTTCATCCTGATCATCCTCGGTCGGAACGTTGTTGTTCGGGGTCGAGTCGATATCGAATTCGTTGGCGGCCGAGACCTCGGCGACGTTGGTCCAGGTGCCGGAAAGCAGCGCCTGCGCAGTGATTTGGATGCTGGTCACCGAGCCGACGTTCAGCGAACCGATAGTCCAGATTCCGGTACCGGCATTGTAGGTACCGCCGGTGTGTGAGACATAGCCGAGGCCGGACGGCAGGACGTCGCGCACCGCGATACCGGTGCCGTTGCTCGGGCCGGCGTTGGTTACCGTCACCGTGAACACTGCAACTTGCCCGGTGGACAGCAGGCTGGTGTTCACCGTCTTGGTCAATTCCAGATCCGCCGACGGCGGTACGATGATCACCGCGTCATCCTGGTCGTCCTCGGCCGGATCGTCGTTATCCGGTGTGCTGTCGATGTCGAAGTGGAAGTTGCGGTTCACCTGGGCCACGTTGCTGATGAGGCCGATCGAGCTTACCGTAGCGAAGATGTCCAACTGGCGGGAATCACCGCTGTTCATTGTGCCGATGACCCAGATGCCATTCAACGGGTTGTAGGCCGAACCTGCGCTGTTCGAGACATAGGTCAATCCGGCGGGCAGGATGTCCTCGACGCGCACCCCGACGGCGGGCTGCGGCCCCTCATTGGTGATGATGATCGAGTAGGTGATCTGACTTCCGAAGTTCGGCGTGGCATTGTTCACGCTCTTGGTCAGGGCGAGGTCGGACAAGGCGCGGATCGGGATTTCAGCCGAATCCTGGTCGTCCTCCGACGCGACATCATTTCCTGGCGTGGAATCGATGTCGTACTCATTGGCCGTCCAAACTTGAGCGATATTGGTGTAGCCGGGCACGATCGGGCCATGTCCGGTCAGGGTGAGGCCGATGTTGGCAAAGGCGACGATCTGCAGGGTCGTCGAACCACCCGCCGGCAAGGTTCCAATCGTCCACAGGAATGTGTTGGTGTCGTACGTACCGCTGGAGTCGCTGACATAGGTCCAATTGACCGGCAGCTCATCACGCACAGTCACCCCGGTCGCATCGCTGGGACCGCGATTGGTTACAATGACGGTCCAGGTCACATTCTCGAACGGATCGGCCTGGGCCTTGTTGACGCTCTTGGTCAATTCGAGATCGATGGTCGGAGGCGTGACCACGACCTGGTCGTCATCGTCCTCCGTAACGGCGGGGAAGTTGCCGGGGATGGAGTCGATATCGAACTGGTCAGCCGTCAACACCTGCGCGGCATTGGTCACCGGCGGGAAATTGGTCACGGTCGCGGTGATCAACAGGCTGGTACTGCCGTTGACACTGACCGCACCGACGGTCCAGATGCCGGACACGTTGTCGTAATCCGGCGAGGAGCTGGATACGAAATCTAGACCGGCCGGGAGCACATCCTCGACCGAGACGCCGGTGGCGGCATTCGGACCCTTGTTGGTGAGGGTCAGCGTGAAGACCACGTCGGAACCGACATTGGCGAAGGCATTGTCCACGGTCTTGGTCAACTCGAGGTCGATGGCATCGCCGACGAACAACACGGCCGCGTCCTGATCATCCTCGGTCGGGACGCTGTTGCCAGGGGTCGAGTCGATATCGAATTCGTTGGCAGTCCAGACCTGGGCCCAGTTCGTATCAACCAGGGAGCTGTTGGTGATGGTTACGCTGATGAACAACTGGGTGGAGGCGTTCACGGCCAGGGTGCCGATGTTCCAGATACCGGTCAGCGGATTGTAGGCCCCGTTGGTGTGGGAAACATACTCGCCGCAGCAAAGCACGTTGAGATCATCGAGCACGGTCACGCCGGTGGCGGTATCCGGACCGCGGTTGGTCACCGTAATCGTGAAGGTCACGGTCTCGAACAGAAGCGGGGTCGAGTTGTTGACACCCTTCTCCAGTTCCAGGTCGGCGGTGAGCGGGACCGTAAATACGGCATCGTCCTGGTCGTCTTCGGCCGGATCGTTGTTGCCCGGTGTAGAATCGATGTCGAACTGGTCGGCGGTCTGGACCTGCGCGACGTTGGTGTAGGTGCCGGAATTGGTTACGACGCCGTAGATGACCAGGATGCGCGAGGCACCGGGAACCATCGGACCGCCGATCGTCCAGATACCATTGGTCGGGGTAAACAGGCCGGATGATGTCGTGTTGCTGGAATAGGCAAAACCCGGCGGTATCACATCGAGCACCGACACGCCGGTGGCGTTGTTCGGCCCCTTGTTGGTCAGCACGATGGTGAAGGCAATGGTCTGACCCACGTTGGGCGTGGCATCGTCCACCGACTTGACCAGCTCGAGGTCAATCGCCGCCGGAACGGTGATGATCGCATTGTCCTGGTCATCCTCGGAAGGTACATTGTTGCCCGGAGTCGAATCGATGTCGAGTTGGTCGGCGGTCTGGACCTGCGCGATGTTCTCGATCGAACCGGAGTTGGTCACGGCGGCCACGATCACGAGGCTGGTCTGCCCCCCTACCCCGATCGATCCGATCGTCCATATCCCGGTTCCCGGGACATACGTGCCATTCGAGCTGGTCACGTAGGACAGGCCGGAGGGCAGCACGTCAAGCACGGTGACTCCGGTGGCCACGCTCGGACCGCGGTTCGACACGACGATGGTGTAGTTGATGATTGAACCGACATTCGGGGTCGCGTTGTTGACGTCCTTGGTGAGCTCGAGATCGATCACCGGAGTCACGATCACCACGGCATCGTCGTCGTCGCGCACATCGTTGAAGTTTGGCAGGTCGGCCCCGCCGTCATCGGTCGGATTGCCCACTGCGACGCCGATGTTGGTGACGCTGAACAACAGGTTGGAGACGGTGAACGGGATCGAACTGGTTGCGCCGGGAGCCAACGGGCCGGCGATGTTGCCGATGACGCCGATCACGTTGTCGGTCACGGCGATGTTGGACAGGAAGGTGTCGCCGTTGTTGATCACACGGAACGTGTAGGTCACGTTCGATCCGGCGAGGATGGTCAGATCCGTGCCGTTCGGCGCGGAGCCGGCGGTCTTGATCAGTGTGATGGCCGGGGCGCGCAGGTCCACTTCAGCGGTGTCGCTGTCGTTCTGCGGCTGGCCCACGGTGTCGAAGCCGCGCGCCTGCGCGGTGTTCACGAGGTCCGCGCTAATGACCGAGGCAACACTTACGGTCACCGACTGGCCCACGGCCAGTGTGCCGAGGTTATTCGAGTAGGCCGGGGTGATCGAAAGGTCAAACACGTACACGTTCGTCAGCACGACATCGCCCGGGTTGCTGACCACGAAGAAGTAGGTCACCGGCTGGCCGTTGGTGCCGATGGCCAGTTCGCCGGAGGCGGCGAAGCTGTTGGTGGTTGCGACGGTCTTCTCGATGTTGATGGCCGGACCGATCTCGCGGACCTCGGCGGTATCGCTATCATTCTGGGTCTGGCCGAGCGGATCCTGGCCGCGCGTGGTGGCGGTGTTGATCAGATTGCCGCCGATGGTGCGGGCCACCGACAGGGTGACGGACTGCCCGACCACCAGGGTACCGAGGTTGTTGGAATAGACCGGGGTAATCGAGGTGTCGAGCACCACCACATTGGTCAGGGTGACGTCGCCCGGATTGCTCACCACCAGGAAGTAGGTCACCGGCTGGCTATTCGTACCGGTTACCAGTTCGCTGGCGTTGGCGAAGTTCGTGGTCGCGGAAACCGTCTTCTCGATGTTGATGGCCGGGTTGATGCGGGCCACGGTGGCGGTGTCGCTGTTCGACACCGGAGGTCCGATCGGCGGCACGCCGGTCGAGGTCGCGAGGTTGGTCAGGCTACCCGAGATTACCCGGTTTGCGGTGACGGTGCGCGCCTGGTTCACGGCCAGGGTGCCGATGTTCGTGGTGTAACTCGGTGACAGGATCGTGTCGGTTACGACCACATTGGTCAGGGTCACGTCGCCGGTGTTGCGCACGACGAAGCTGTAAAGGACCGGTTGGTTGTTCGTGCCGGTGACGAACTCCACGCCGGGGATCGCACCGGTGCCGCTCACCGTCTTCGCGATGGTGATCGCCGGGTTGATGCGAACGACCACGGCGGTATCGCTGTTCGAGACCGGAGGTCCGATCGGCGGCACGCCGGTCGAGGTCGCGAGGTTGGTCAGACTGCCCGAGATCACCCGGTTCGCCGTTACGGTGCGCGCCTGGTTCACGGTCAGGGTGCCAATGTTTGTCGTGAAGCTCGGCGACAGCAGCGTGTCGGTCACCACCACGTTGGTCAGGGTCACGTCGCCGGTGTTGCGGACGACGAAGCTGTACAGGACCGGCTGGTTGTTCGTGCCGGTCACCGTTTCCACGCCCGGGATCGCACCGGTGCCGCTTACCGTCTTCGCGATGGTGATCGCCGGGTTGATGCGAACGACCACGGCGGTGTCGCTGTTCGAGACCGGAGGTCCGATCGGCGGCACGCCGGTCGAGGTCGCGAGGTTGGTCAGGCTGCCCGAGATCACCCGGTTCGCGGTCACCGTAACTGCCTGGTTTACGGTCAGGGTGCCAACGTTCGTCGTGAAACTTGGCGACAGGAGCGTGTCGGTCACCACCACGTTGGTCAGGGTCACGTCGCCGGTATTGCGCACGACGAAGCTATACAGGACCGGTTGGTTGTTCGTGCCGGTCACAGTTTCCACACCGGGAATCGCCCCGGTATCGCTCACCGTCTTGGCGATGGTAATCGCCGGGTTGATGCGCACCACCACGGCGGTGTCGCTGTTCGAGACCGGGGGTCCGAATGGCGGCACGCCGGTCGAGGTCGCGAGGTTGGTCAGACTGCCCGAGATCACCCGGTTCGCCGTTACGGTGCGCGCCTGGTTCACCGTCAGGGTGCCAATGTTTGTCGTGTAGCTCGGCGACAGCAAGGTGTCGGTCACCACCACGTTGGTCAAGATCACGTCGCCGGTATTGCGGACGACGAAACTATACAGGACCGGCTGGTTGTTCGTGCCGGTCACCGACTCCACGCCGGGGATCGCGCCGGTATCGCTCACCGTCTTCGCGATGGTGATCGCCGGGTTGATGCGAACGACCACGGCGGTATCGCTGTTCGAGACCGGAGGTCCGATCGGCGGCACGCCGGTCGAGGTCGCGAGGTTGGTCAGGCTGCCCGAGATCACCCGGTTCGCGGTCACCGTAACTGCCTGGTTTACGGTCAGGGTGCCAACGTTCGTCGTGAAACTTGGCGACAGGAGCGTGTCGGTCACCACCACGTTGGTCAGGGTCACGTCGCCGGTATTGCGGACGACGAAGCTGTACAGGACCGGCTGGTTGTTCGTGCCGGTTACGGTTTCCACGCCGGGAATCGCGCCGACGTCGCTCACCGTCTTCGCGATGGTGATCGCCGGGCTGATGCGGGTCACACTGGCGGTGTCAGAATTGGAGACGGGCGGGCCGAGCGGCGGATTGCCCTGTGCGGTGGCGGTGTTGATGAGCGAACTGGAAATGACCCGGGATGCGGTGACCGTGCGCGCCTGGTTCACGGTGAGAGTTCCAATATTCGTGGAGAGCGCGGGGGAAATCAGGTTGTCGGTCACCACCACGTTGGTCAGGGTCACGTCACCGGTGTTGCGGACGACGAAACTATACAGGACCGGCTGGTTGTTCGTGCCGGTCACCGACTCCACGCCGGGGATCGCGCCGGTATCGCTCACCGTCTTCGCGATGGTGATGGCCGGATTGATGCGCACCACTGAGGCTGTGTCAGTACTGGTAACCGGGGGCAGTCCACCCGGCGGATTTCCGCTGGCCGTCGCGGTGTTGGTGAGACTGGCGCTGAGCACATCGTTTACACTTACGGTCACCGCTTGACCGACTGCGAGACTGCCGAGATTGGTCGAGTATGGGATGAGGGGGTCGTTGACGGTTACGCTCGCCAGATTGACCAAACCCGTATTACGAACGACAAACCAATAAACAATCGGAGTGTTATTCGTTCCAGTCAACGTCTCCACGCCGGGGAATGCATTTGAGGAGACGGTCTTGTCAATTCGGATACCGGCAGGCGGTGGCGGAAGATCGACAACCGAATCGCACGTCGGCAACGGTTTGCCATCCGCAGTAAAGCATGCGGTGTTCACGATACTGGTAAGGCCCACGATGTTGTTGGTGACGCGAGCCTGGAAGGTAATCGTCATGGACTCCCCGGGGAACAGCGATTGTCCGGTGTGCAGGACGGGAGGAGCGGTACCGGCAAAAGTATTGGTTACGCGAGCGGAAACACCGGTCGTAAATTGCACCTGCAGCCAATCAACGCGGAAAAATTCATCCACGCCGGTGTATCCCGCATTCACGGCAAGACGCACCCGGGTATTGGCTGTACGATACGAGGTGATATCAACCGTGGTGGTGCCCGACTGGGAACCGGCAATCTCGGTGTAATCAGCCAGAATAATGTAGCTGGTTCCGCCATTCGTTGAGACCTGCAATTGGACGGAATCAATGACCTCGAGGTTATTGCTCGCCTCGTAACGCAGCGAAATCGACGCTTGGATCGCATTGGCCAGGTTCACTTCACGGTAGATGGCGGGCTTCGCACCGTTGGTGTTGGTGATGCGCAAACGACCATCAACAATCTGGATGTCGTTTGCGGTGGGCGATGTCGCCTCGTTTTGCTCGATCCAGTTGCCGTTCCAATTCACGTTCCCCGTATTCAGAGAATAGCTGGCCGAGGAGAAATCGTCGCGAACCCGGTTGGTAAACAGCGAGCCTGTCTGCACCGGAGCGGTAACAAATACGGAACCGGTAACAAAGCTGACCGATGAAGGGATAGCATCCGTCACGGCAATACCCGTTTGCAGGATCGCACTCGTGTTCACGACGGAGATGGAATAGGTGATGACCTGGTTGTTGGTGAAGAAGGCTCCCACGTTGGATACCTTGTCGATGATCAGGGAAGGGGGAACCACCGGGCTGGCCACTTCGGTTACGACAATAACAGTGGAGACGTCATCACGGACGCGGGCACGGTTGGTGATGACGGTGCTGGTATTCGTGTAGGGGTTGATAACGGTTGCATCAAACGAGATCACCCGGGCGGTCTGAGCTGTGAGCACACCGAGGAAGAAACCTCCCTCGTCCAGCGGGAATGGTGTTACCCCGGAGTCGGCAATGGGCGTGCCGCCATCCAGCAAGGTCGTATTGGTATTGTAGGTAATTTCGGGAGGCAGGATATCCTCGACGGTAACGCCGCCGGATACCGACTCATTGGGATTGGTAATGATGATCGTGTATCGGATGATTTCCCCGGGATTGAGGAATCCATCGTTGTTCAAATCACCACCCGGGGCGAATGCTACAGACTTTTCAGCGTCAATACCAGGTAGTGGCAACACGGTATAACCCATGTCCAGCGATGGTTGAGCGGCCGGCGCGATAAGCGGGTCCTGGCCCCAGGCCGCCGTGATCAGTGTGCCATCGCACGTGAACAGCTTCATGGCGGTTTGATCGCCATCCGGATCGTAGACTCGCAGTGAATCCAGGTAGGATATGGGGAAGCTGGCATCGTACTCGCCGCAATCATTGGTGAATGCACCACCGTTTCCGTTGTAATCAACATACAGGGTCGTGGACTTCGGACTACCGACGGTAACCCAAATGGGACTCACGTTGGTGTTGGGCGAAGTCGAGGAAAACGGATCGCGACCGGGCGCGCTCCCGACGAAGGCGATCGGTGTCAGGAAACTTTCCGGCACCAGACTGAAGCCCCAGTCGGAGATCTGACCGGCACCGGATGCGTCCATTTGACCGATACCATAAAATGCCTGGTTGTTGGTCGTGTAATAATATTGAGCAGTATTGAATTCGGTATTCGTGACGACGGCGAATGATCCCCCGGGAATCACGTTGGTGGTGGTAAAAATATCATCCACGGCGGTCTTGTACTGGCGGAGCACCGTGATGGCATTTGAATTGGGATTGTAGAGGATGACATCAAGTCGCCCCTGCGCCGAATTCACCGACGAAACCGGGTTGAAGTAACGGGAGCTCCACGTATCGACGGGCGGGACATTATACCAACGGCACTCGTAATTGGATCCGATGTCGCCGGTTATCAGCGACACTTGTACGGGTGCAGACGACGTAATGACCGTTCCAGCCAATACATTACTGGTCAACGCCAACGTCGCACCCAGCGCAACGTTGGTGGTCAAATCGGGAATGCCGTCGTTGTTGTAATCAACGACAACCGTCGCGGATTGACGCGTCGGCATGATGCTGGCCAACACCAATTCATAGGCCGAACTCTCGGTAATCACATTGGTTCCCACCGGAACAACGAAACGTGTGCCATGTGCCGATATATCAAACACCTCAATTGATCCGGCCAACAAGGTGGCGGGTGCGACATCCCAACCAAAACGCGTGACCGCGACTGGCCGGGTGACGCCAAACCGGTCTCGACCATCAAAACGGATATCCGCGGAGTTGCGGGGATTCGATGGCATCGTGTTGATGGCGACCACCGCCTGCCCGCGCTCGATAAAATCACCGGCATCCGAGCAGGAAACGATGTTGGTGAAATTCGGCGGGCAACCGTTGGCGGCAATCCCGTCACCCCACACCAACGTGGTGGATTGGGTCGGATTGCTCAAGTCACTCTCGTAGCCATCCTCCCAATGGTCATAGTAGATGATGGTGTTGCTGGCGAAAGCCGAGATGGAGATCAGGGCGGCATTGGTTCCCGTGGCGGCTGTATTGATGGTATTCAACGCCCGGTAGATGTTCTCCTCGGCATAGGGGACGAAATAGGTTTGCACGATGACCGGCTGCGCAACGGACGTCAGCGCCTGGGTAGCCGACGACAACCCGGCAGCAGAGACCGTCAGGTTGTGCGTACCCAATACCGTAGGCCGGTAACGGAATGAAACCTGTGATTGCCCATTGCTAATCACGACCGATGTGATGTTGGTGGTGTTGGCTACGTTGCGGAAACTACCCGACAACGAACTCGACAGACTCACGGTCACGTTGTTCGTGGCGGTCGCCTGAATGTTGTTGGTGTCACGCAGGGCAATGGTGATCAAGGCCGACACGTTGCTGTTCACGACGGACAACGGCAAGGAACTGAAGGAGAGTCTGGCCGGAGCGCCAGCAGCCTGGGCCGAGTAGGTGATAATGACCCGACCGACTGCACCAGCACCGGATGTGGCTCCGCTTTCTCCACGACCACCGCCACCACCACCAGGAGTATTGCCAGGGTTACCGGAAGCACCGTTGTTACCGCCCGCTCCACCGGAACCTGTGCCGGCACCACCCGCTCCTCCGTTCGCATCACCAACAGCACCCGCCAAGCCATTCGATGTGATAAAAGCTGAACCACCGCCACCACCACCGGTGGTCGCGCCGCGCACACCACCGGCACCACCGGCAAACCGGGTCGCACCAATGCTGGCAGCAACCGTTCCACCCGCACCTGCGGTATTGTCGGAAGGACCACCCCCTCCTCCAGCGGCAAGTACATTGGTGACCAATCCATTTCCGACCGATGACACACCACCAGCCGATCCCGGATCACCAACGGCGCCACCATCACCTACGACGATCGTGAAATTGGCTCCGGCGGTAACCGACAGCGATGAACTGGCATAGGCACCACCACCGGCACCTGAACGCCGACCCGTCCCACCACCCAATCGAGCACCACCACCGCCGCCCCATGCTTGAACCGTAATCTGGGTGACGCCCACCGGAATCACGAAATTTGTGCTTCCCGCCGTGGTATAGGTGTTGGTGAAGGTCTGGGCCTGAGCCAACTCGCCACTAAGTGCGATCACCGTTGCGGCCGTTGCAAGCGAGGCAATAACACGGCCGAACAAGGTCGGACGGCGACAATCAACAGTTACTTTTCTCATGGCGTGGATCCCTCTACATGCATTCATAAAAAAACTCCGGCAACCCGTTTCAAATCACAGCTACCCACAACCGAAATTCCCCGCTTCGTACGCGTAAAGCCATACCCCCTAAAAGGGAAAAATCGATTTATCGCAAACGCCATAGTAAGAAAAGTACCGGATAATCACAACCGATTTTTCACCGATGTGATTTTTTTTCAGAAATGAAATTTTTGCCCACCAGAAGTGCGATGAGCGCAAATTTTCTGGAGCCGGCTGCCTCAAACGGAACCCGCTCACCGGGTCTTTACTTGCTGTATTATGCGACCACGAAGGCAAAAATTTTATACTACCGCATGCATCACAGATAATTACGTAATATTCACAACGGTTAGTATGGAAATTATTGACAAAATACGCACTTGTTTACTAGTGTGATATACCGATTAATCAAATAGGAGAATGCTATGAAGAAAAGACTGCTCGGTTTGGTGTTGGTCTGCGGTTTGGGCTTTGCTGCCATAGGTTCGGCGCAGACGATTTGTGGTCAACCGCAATCCTACAATTTGATTGCAGGACAGAAGCATGATGCAGGCGATATTGTTATCGGAAACGACGCACTGTACATTTATGTGACTTTTTTCGCCCAAGATGGCTGGCTTATCACCGAAACCCACGTTTCAGCAGGTCTCAACCTGCGCGATATTAGCTTCGGAATCCCGGGGCGCATGCCTTACAAGGGGGTTCACAACGGAGTCACCACCGTATCCTACGCTATTCCCAAGACCGCATTTCGCGGATCGACCTGTGGTATTATTGCCGCTCATGCCGTGGTGAAGAAGACCAATGGCAACAAGACACAGGAAGAAACGGCTTGGGGCGAGGGTACGAAGCTCGGCCGGAATTGGGCCATGTACATGGGTTATTGCATCAAGGACTGCGAAGCAGAGCCTGAGGGCTAATCGACCCGACACCATCGAAAGCGGTCGCACATGCGCTCGCTTTCGATGGATCAGCCCGCCGAGTAGACCTTTTGTGGGTGTCTATCCCCACATCGACCTCGACATTCGAATGCGGTAGCTGTATGTTGAAACCGTCAACCGTCAGATTGCCAGTAGCCGGGAGCTCACCATGCCTTCGACCAGCAACATGAAACGCACATACAAGCGCCCCAAAATCACCAAAGTGAAATTGGAAGACAAGCGGGTGGTTGCCATGGCGGTCTGCAAGGATTCGCTGGACAACAACGCCTGTGCCCAGGACGGCGTGACCCCGTTGTTCCAGATCAACCCCTCCTGATCTACCGGTGCTTGCCATCGCCGGCAGGTCGTTCCGGTTTACGGCCGTTGAACCGGGAGCCCCGGCTACGCTTCCCGACAGTTATACGCAGTTTTCCGAACCGGCCCACGCTCCGTTTGGATCCTACCAGGTTTTCAGGCCAGACACCCCGCGCCTCTCCGGGCTAACCGCCCCACCCTTCTGGGCGAACGAAGTATGGCGGATGGGGAACCGCGAAGATCGGGTCGTTATCGAGATCTACCACGTCATGAACAGCCGGTGGACACCGGTGGCGAACCTGTCTCCCGACTTTGCCTCCGGAACCATCCAACCGTTTGCCGGCCGCCGCGCCGCACCTGCCGTCCATGCGATCAATTATCCCTACGACCAGGCCATCCTGATCAACCGACTCCTTCACGCCGACGTCCTGGTGGTGCACGGTTCGGCCGTGGTTATCGATGGTCGCGGTTACGTGTTCTTCGGACCCTCGGGTGCGGGCAAGACCACCTTGAGCCGGTGGTGGCGAGCCACCGGCGCGCTGCTCCTGAATGATGACCGGGTGGCCATTTACCGACATGCAAACGGCGCGTGGCAGGTGGCCGGAACGCCGTGGCACGGCGAGGAGCCGGTGGTAAGCCCGGCATCCGCGCCGCTTCACGGCGTGGTGCGGCTGCGGCAGGCCAACGAAAACCGCGTCGTCGCGCTCGATCCACTGACGGCGTTGGCCGAATTGACCGCATGCTCCCTGGTTCCCTTTTTCTCCCGGACATCGATTGACCAGGCCATGGCCTTGCTGGAAGCACTCGGGGACCAGGTGGCCCTGCTCGAGTTCCACTTCCGTCACGATCCGTCATCGCTGGATACATTCCGCGAAAGCGTTTTGGCCTGAGCCGGCTCTACCGGTCGCCAAATCCACGAAAGGACCCAACCGGTCACTGCCGGCCACCATCCATCGCTCCGGCGCACGGTCATCACAGTCCCGTCTTCCCATCGGACGGCCTCCACGATCCCCTCAACCGAGGCCGCGTCGATCGCCCACCGGTCGGGAAACCAGCTGCCGTCCCCTTTGGTAATCCACACCATCCGGCCATCCGGCGCAATGGTCCGACGAACCGCGCGGTGGGCGACCAGCCGTCCACCTGAACCGGCAACAACCACCTCGCCCCACCGGATCGCCTCCACACGCGCCGGCCGCACCAGCAGTCGCCGCACGTCGCGCCATCGACGCCCCATGCTGACGCCCTCGGCCGGTCGTTCCACCCACGCATTCTGGTCACCTGTGCTCATGGCGGACCGGGCTCCTCGGGATACGGGCGTACCTGGTAGATGAAGAATTCACTGCGCACATCCACCCAGCGATCCGGAACGGTTCGCTCCGGTTGGTCGTAGATGCGCGAGCGGAATTCGTTCTTCCCGCGAAGTATGTAGGTGTCCGCCTGGGTCGGGTCGATGGGGACCGGGGTGACCCAATAGACCGGCCGTTCGGCTTTCAACGCCGGAAGCCACCGCATCAACACCGCCCGGCGCGCCATGGTCGGACCGCTCAACTCCAGCGCGTCCCGCCCGTACACCGTGCGCAGGACCGCCCCCACCCCCGGAATATCCGCGAAGACCAGGGCGTTTTCCGGCAACTGTCCGGCAAGCTGCGCGAAGCCCGCCTTCGTGCCATGAAATTCACGGATCCCGGCCACCCGTGACAACGGCGTGTACAACCCGACCCCGAGCGCCAGCACGGCGACCATGAACCAGAATCGCCGCGCCGGGGCACGCAGGGGGAGACGCACGGCCAATCCATGCAGTGAGGCCACCACGCCGAGAACAAGGGCGGGCACGACCACCGGCACCAATCGGCGGCACATCCACAACATCTCGCGTTCATGGTGCAAGGCACCCATCAGGATCAGCCACACCGCCATCATCACCAGCACAGCCATGCGTCGCACCGGACGTTCCTCGTCGGCGAGCACCGAACCCGCAAGGCCGAGCATGGCCAGCACGACCATGCCACCACCCGCCACGGCTACCAGCACCACGAGGTTCCACGCCTCCGACCCGAACGCCCACCGTACCACCGGATGCACCATCCAGGCCACCGGCACCAGATCCGTGCCGACGATCCACGGGCGCAGTACACCCAGCACGAACATCGCGCCCAACCACCCGCCGGCCACGCTGATGGCCTGCCGCCGCGAGAGCAACAACCAACCCGGCGACCACCACCGCGCCCGGCCGATTGCCACGGCCTGGACACTCAAGCCCGCCACGGCCGCCCCCAATCCGGCGATCACCAGCGAACGCCGCGGGAAATACGGACTCCCCATCCACACCGCATGAAGCACGGCATGCACGGCCAGCACGAGCATGGGAAGCAACACCCAGCCCACGCGTACCCGCACCGACCGGTCATGCCACCACGAAGCCAGCACCACCAGCAGCGGCACCAGCACGAGCAGCGAATCGAACCGCACCACCATGGCGAGACCAAACGCGCAACCCGCCATGAAGGCCGCACCGCGGCCGCGCCCGGTTTCCGACCAGCATCGATCGAGCAGGATCCATCCACCCAGCAGCAGCACCTGGGCGAGCAGTTCCGCCGTCGGAAATCGCGACTGCCAGATCATGACCGGCGACACCGCCAGCAGGAACGCCGCGACCACTCCCCATCCCGCTCCATACCAGCGGCGCGCCAGCACGAACATCAACAGGATCGCGATGCCATACAACGGGATATTGGCGGCCAACGCACCGTCCACGCCGGCCAATCCGAACATCACCGCGACCCACACCGGGAATCCGTGGTAGAACACGGGAACCACCTCGCCTGCCGAATTCAGCACCATGCCCGAATAGGGCTGCACGTGCCAACCCGTGGTCGATACCAATTCCTGGATGATGCGCGGCAGGCGATGGAAGACCGGCAGGTCGAAGGCCAGTCCACCTTCACGCGCCAGGACCGCACCGCTCTGGATGTAGATGGCGGGATCCCACTGCAGCTGCATCACGTGACCGGGCGGCCAGGCCAGCGCCATCGCCACCAGGGCAATCACCAGCGCGGCGATCCAGGCGGCATCCGGCTTGCGCATGCCCGACTTCGGCAGCGGCCATGCGGCGAGCAGTCCGGCCACCGCGGCCACGGCGATCACCGGTAAGACCGCGAACCTCCCCAGCGCACCGGCGATCCAGCCGGTCCACAACAGGGCCATGCCGGCCGCGGCGAGTCCGATCCATCCTCGCCCGATCACGCTTCCTCCGTCCTGGTGCTGGTGGTTATCACACCACGACCTTGCCCAACATCCGGGCTGGAATCAACCGCGCTCGCGTGGTAGTTACGATGCATGGAACGACTCTGGGCGCCCTGGCGCATCGAATACATACGCGGCGAAAAAACCGACGGGTGCTTCCTCTGCGCCTATTTCGGCAGCAACCGTGATCCGGAGCATCTGGTGCTGGCGCGCGGACCCACCTGCGCCGTGGTGATGAACCGTTACCCGTATACCGGTGGACACCTGATGATCTGCCCGTACCGCCATGTCTCGGTCATGGCCGAACTGACCCACGCGGAAATGCTCGAGTGCATGCGCTGGTCCGCCCTGGCCGTGGAGATTCTCAAGAAGCGCATCCGACCCGACGGTTTCAACCTCGGCATCAACCTCGGCGATGCCGGGGGGGCCGGACTGAAGGACCACCTGCACCTGCATGTCGTGCCGCGCTGGGTCGGCGACACGAATTTTACCAGCGTGATCGGCGATGTCCGGGTGATTCCGCAGGCGCTCGAAGCCCTGTGGGCGGAACTGCGACCTTCCTTTGCCGCAGCCGAAAAGGATTTCACCGCGTGACCGGCGCCGCCACGAATCATCCGCGCGCCCGCCTGGTCGCCCTGCTGCGGCGCACCGGACTCCTGGACCTGTTCGACCGGCTGAAGTTTGTCTGGCTCTGCCGTCAGTGGCGCGAAGCGAACCAACGTTTCCAGGGTGCGCATCCGGATTTCCCGACCCCGCCGCTCGAGCTCGCCTACGATGCCTATGCGCACATCGACCTGAAAACGTACCATGATCTCGGCTTGAACCACGCCCGCTACATCGCGTCCCTCATCGCCGCGCATGGCAAAGCCGCCGCGCCCCACGTGCTCGAGTGGGGCTGCGGCCCGGCCCGCGTGTTGCGCCATTTGCCCGGCCTGCTGCCCGTCGGCAGCGAGGTCCACGGTACGGATTACAACCCCGCAACCGTGGACTGGTGCCAAACCACCCTGCCGCACCTGCATGTCACAGCCAACCAGCTTGCCCCGCACCTGCCTTATCCGGACGCACGGTTCGATGCGATCTATGTCCTGTCGGTGTTCACCCACCTGTCGGAAGCGATGCACCGGGCCTGGAGCGCTGAACTGGTGCGCCTGCTCAAACCCGGCGGTATCCTGGTCGTGACCACCCACGGCGACCGCTACCGCCATGCGGAATTGCTGCCCGGCGAGCAGGCCCGGTATGACCGCGGGGAACTGGTGGTGCGCGGGCAGGTGCAGGAAGGCAAGAAATGGTATGCGGCCTTCCACCCGCCCGCCTACGTGCGCACCACGCTGTTCCCCGGCCTCACCGAATGCGCCCACCACCCATCCCCGCTGGCCAACAGCCTCGAGCAGGATGTGTGGGTGTTCAGGAAATAACGCCGCTGGCGTTATTTCAACCATCCAACGTTCAACGTCCAACACTCAACATTCAAATCCCTATTGCCGAAGGCGTCCTCCGATGGAGGTTGAACGTTGAATGTTGTTGTTGATGTCGGTGCTAGCCGACATCAACAATGCTCGGATCGTATTCCTTGGGCGGTTCGAACCCGAGCAGCGCGAGGCAGGTCGCGGCGAGGCTGCTGATGCCGAGGTTCGTGTGCCTGGACAGGCGGACCTTGGCCTTGCCGCTGGGATCCCAGATGTAGCACGGAACCGGATTGAGCGAGTGGCTGGTCTTCGGCTTCGGCTGACCGTTGGCGTCCAGCACCAACTGGCCCTTCTTCACCTCGAACATCTCGTCGGCATTGCCGTGGTCGGCGGTGGCGATCAGGATGCCGCCGGCCTTCGCCACGGCCTTCATCAGGCGGCCGATCGACAGGTCGGTGGCTTCCACCGAGATTTCCACGGCCAGCGGGTCGCCGGTGTGGCCGACCATGTCGCCGTTGGGATAGTTGATGCGGATGAACCGGTGCTTGTTCGCGGCGATCGAATCGAGCACGACATCGGTGATCTCCGCGGCCTTCATCCACGGGCGCTCCTCGAAGGGGACGCGGTCGGACTTGATCTCGACATAGTCCTCCAACGTATCGCTGAACTTGCCGGAGCGGTTGCCGTTGAAGAAATACGTGACGTGGCCGTACTTCTGGGTCTCGCTGACCGCGAGCAGGTTGACCCCGTTCTTGACCATGTATTCGCCGAGGGTGGCGTCGATGGCCGGCGGCGAGACGAGGTACTTCTTCGGGGTGTGGGTGTCGCCGTCGTATTCCATCATGCCGGCAAACAGCACCTCGGGCTTCGGACCGCGGTCGAACTTGGAAAACTCCTCGTGTTCGAAGGTGCGGCACATCTCCAGGGCGCGGTCGCCCCGGAAATTGTAGAGGATCACACTGTCGTTCTTCTGCAGCGTGGCCAGGGGTTTCCCGCCGCGTTCGATCACGAACGGGGGAAGGTCCTGGTCGATGACCGACGGATTCTCGGCGCGCAGGGCCTCGACGGCGGCACGGGCGGAGGGAAACATCCGGCCTTGCCCCTTGAAGTGGGTCTCCCACCCCACCTTGACCATGTTCCAGTCGGCTTCGTACCGGTCCATGGTGATCTTCTGGCGGCCACCGCCCGAGGCGATCGCGTAGTCGTGGCCGTCGGTGCTGAGCTCCTTGAGGACCTGCTCGATCTCGTCCAGATACACCAGAGCCGAGGTCGGCGGTACATCGCGGCCGTCGAGCAGCGTGTGCAGGCGGACCTTCTTCACGCCGCGGGCGCGGGCTTCCTTCACCATCGCGACCAGGTGGCGGATATGGCTGTGCACGTTGCCGTCGGACAACAGGCCGAGGAAATGCAACTGGGTGCCGTGCTTGATCACGTGGTCAAGCAGCTCGTTCCAGGTCGCGCCCTCGAACAGGGCGCGGCTGTTGATGGCGTTCTCGACCAGGCTGGCGCCTTGCGAGAAGACGCGGCCGGCGCCGATCGCGTTGTGTCCGACCTCGCTGTTCCCCATGTCCTCGTCGCTCGGCATGCCCACGGCGGTACCGTGCGCCTTCAGCGTGGTGTACACGGCATTCGCCTTCAACCAGTCGAGGTTCGGCTTGGTGGCCTTGGCGACCATGTCGCCTTCGGGAAACTTGCCGATGCCGACGCCATCCATGATGGCGAGGACAACCGGGCCGCGAGGCGCGTCGTAGTTCTTGATCTTGTTCAGTTTCATCTATTCTCCATTCGAATTTCAAGCGAAGCGCAACGTTCAACTTCCAACATCCAACGTCCAACATTCATATATTGTACGTTGGAGGTTGAATGTTGAACGTTGTCCGTAGCGTCCTCGCTACGGATAATTTCCCGGCTTGTCCAACCCCATTTTCTCCGGAAGACCCATGATCAGGTTCATGTTCTGCAGGGCGCTGCCGGCCTGCCCCTTCATCAGGTTGTCGATGTGGGAGATGACCCGCAGCTTGCGCGTCCGCTCATCGACATCGACCACGAGGTTGCAGAAGTTGCTGCCGCGTACGTTGGCGGTACCGACATTCGCGGTGCGGTCATAGACGCGCACGAAGTGATTGCCCTGGTGGTAGGTGCGGTAGGCTTCCAGCACCTGCTCGTAGGTGATGCCGTCGCGCAACTGGCCGTACAGGCAGGACAGGATGCCGCGGCACATCGGGACGACCTGCGTGGTGAAGGTGATCGCGACCGGTTTGCCGGAAATACGGGTCAACGCCTGCTCGACCTCGACCACATGCTGGTGCCCGGTAAGCCGGTAGGCGTTCATGTTGTCGTAGCGGGCGGGGAAGTGGAATCCGGGGGCGGGCTTCTTGCCGGCGCCGGAGACCGCGCTCTTGCAATCGCAGATGATGCTGTTGTCCTCGACGAGGTTGAACTTCGCGGCGGGGGCGAGGCCGATGATCACGCCGACCGCGAAGCAGCCGGGATTCCCGACGATACGCCGCTCGCGGGTGATCTTCTCGCGCTGGATCTCCGGCACGCCGTACACGGTCTGGGTCAGCAAGTCGGGGGCCTTGTGAACCGGATCCTTGCCGATGCGACGGGCGTATTCGGCATAATCCTCCACCGAGGCGAACCGGAAGTCGCCGCTGTAATCGATGACCTTTGCGCCCTTGGCCAGCTCGGCCCGCGCCTGGACCATGCCCACCCCGTCGGGGGTCGAGAAGAACACGACATCGGCCGGCTCCTGCGCGGCCGGATCGTCCGGCTTGAGGATCGGAAGGTCGCAGAATCCGTCGAGGTGCGGATACAGCTCGCTCATCTTCATGCCGGTTTCCGTGGCGGCGACCAGCGTGGTGATGGTCGCTTCCGGATGCCCGAGCAGCAACTCGGTGATACCGACACCGCCGTATCCACCCGCTCCGACAATTTTGACCTTGATCATGGTTTCTCCTCAAAAAGGCAGGCATGGTAACGTTTTAGCGATCGGTTGCGAAGAAAATTCCGGCTGCCTGCCGGGGTTGTGAACTAAAGGATGGCAATCCGACCGATGGCGGAAAACACGAGGATCCGGCGGATGGGTTGGGCGTCGAGCGCGAGCAGCCGTTTCACGACGTCGCGGTAGGTGTCCATCTGCGGCCGGTAATGGTCGATCAACCGTTGAAGGGCTTCGGCCTGATCCTCTAGATGGTTGGTCTTGAAGTCGATGATATCGACGGATACGACGCGACCGCTTGCATCCCGCCGGACGACCACGCGGTCAAACACACCGGAAATCCAGGTCCCGCCCAGTACGACCTCGAAGGGCTGTTCGCGCCACACCTCGACCGGTCCATCAGGCTGCCGCAGCAGGTCCAGGATCTCGGGCGAGGCGGCACAGTGCTCGACGTGTCGACGGATGTCCTCCGGTGCCCCGGGCGGTATGGCCGCACGCAGGTCCTCGGGTTTGGCGACCCAGGTGATCCGCTGCCAGATGGCATGCACGGCGGTGCCGGTTTCGCGGCGGGCGCGCAGGTTCGGGTCGAAAACCAGCGAGGCCTTGCGCTCGAACTCGGCGCCACGCGAGGGCGTGGCGCGCTCCTCGGATTCGAGGGCGAACGGGATGGTGATCGGCGTCGGAGCCGCCGGTTCCCCTGCCTGCTCGCGGTCCTGAACCGGAAAGGCCTCGAACCAGCGCGGATCCCCGGCGGCATAGGCCATGGTCCCGTCCACGCCATCCAGTGCCGGAGCGCGGGCATCGCCCTTCACCAGCGTATCGAGCAACAGGTTCGCGTGGTGACCGGCCGTGCTTGTCTCGGCGGTTTGCGTCACCACGAGGTAGAGGGCGCGGGCGGACCGGGTCATGGCGACATAGAGCACGCAGAGATCCTCGAAGTCCTCGCGTTGCGCCTCGGCCGTGCGGCAGGCCGTCAATCGCTCGTCCAACTGGACGAGGTTCTTGCGCATGGGCTGCATGATCCAGTCCGGGGTCAACCGGTCGTCGGTCCATTGAACCAGCGGCGGTCCCAGTCCGCCCGCGGCCTGGCCTTGCAGGTCGGGCAGGACGACGACGTCGAAATCCAACCCTTTGGATTTATGGATGGTCATGATGCGGATGGCCCGGCGGCTGGACGATTCCGCGACGGTGAACTGCCGGACCGAGGCGACGAAGCGGTCGATGTGGCGGGAAGGTTCGAGATCGGCCAGCGCGGCGAAATCCAGCAACTGCCCGATGCGCATCGCCTCGAAGGGGGTCACGGGAACCCGTTCACGCAGGAGACCGGCCCAGCGAGCGAGGGTGGCGCGGAATCCGTCGCGCTGCACCGAGGCGAACACCTCCCGGGGATCCGCAAGCTGGTCGGCGAGCGGACTCATCCGCACATGGCAGGCGGCAAACCGGTCGCCCGGATGTTCGGCACAACCGAGCAGGCTGAGCAGCAGGCTGACCGCCGGATTGTCCGTGATATGGATCTGGCCTTCGAGCACGACGGGCAGGTGTGGATGGCGGGCACGCAGGCGTTCGGCCAAACGGCGAGCCATGTCGTTGCCCCGGCACAGCACGGCGGCAGTCCGCCCGCGGGCGACGGGATCGATGCGCGCCAGCAGGTCGGCGGCGGCATCCAGCCGGATATCGGCATCGCTGCGTTCCTCCTCCCTGCCGCCACGCGCGATCAGCAACAGACCGGCGTAGCCGTTCGCCGGAACCGTGGGTCCGCAGGAATGGTGTTGCCACGACTGCCGCCACCAGGCGGCGACCTGCGGGTCCACGCGGGATGCGAGGTCGCCGAACACGAGGTTCACCGTGTCGATGATCGGCCGGCATGAGCGGAACGAGACGTCGAGCGGTTTGCGCTCGATGACCGGGCCGGCGCAGTTGTAGCGGGCGAGGATCTGCTCGAACAGGGCGGCATTGCCTCCGCGCCATCCGTAGATGGCCTGCTTGACGTCGCCGACATAGAAGAACGTGCGGCGACGGCTGGTGTCCTGCACGACTTCATCGACGAGGTTGGCGAGGACGTGCCACTGGAGCGTGCTGGTGTCCTGGAATTCGTCGATCAGCCAGTGATCCAGCTTGCCATCGAGACGGTAATCGATGGCAAGCCGGCCGGCGGAGGGTTCACCGGCATCGTCGGTCGACAGGCGATGGTCCCGCAGCGCCAGCAGCGCATCCTCGAAGGTCAGCATGCCGCGGCGGCGGATCTGGTCGTCGTACACGCCCTCGCAACGTTCGATCAAACGGAACATGCCTTTCGTGCGGATGGCATAGAGGCGGATGACTTCGTCGGCCATGAACTGGAGCAACGCGGCGAGTTTCGCGCCCAGCTTGACGGACACGGTGAAGTTCTCGCGGCCGAATTTCAACGGTATCGGTTGGTGGCCGAGCTGAACGCGTACCGGAAGGATGCGTTCCAGGATGTACGAGATGCGGGTCGTGAATTCCAACTCGGGTTGCCATTCGCCGAGGTTGTCGCAGAACTCGGTCCAGAAACCGATGGTGGCACTCTTCCAGGGTTCGGCGGCGGCGAGGGCCCGGAATTCGGTGATTCCCTTCAGCCACGCGGAGCGGTCGGGGAAGGTCGGGTGGCCGGCGGCGGCATCGAGACCCCAGCGGCGTCCGTCGGGCTGCTGCCGGTAGAGGCCCTGGTACTCCACGAGCAGGTTGTGGAGGATCTGGCCGGCGCGTTTTTCCTCGACGCCGTAGGTGGCCAGCTTGAAGGACTCGAAGAAGGTGCGCCATTCGTCGTCGCGGGTGAGGGATGAAAGCAGGACCGTGCGCAGGGCTTCCTGCCGGCACCACTGCGCCTCGAGGCCCTGGTTGTCGAAGACCTCGAAGTCCGGCTCCAGGCCGAGTTCATACGGGAAGGCGCGGACGATCCCCACCATGAAACTGTCGAGGGTGCCGACCTTCGAGCGAGGAAGGGCATCGAGCAGGCGGCGCAGGGCGATGCGGTAATCGTGTGCACGCAGCTCCGGCATGCCGAGGCGTTCATTACGTTGCGCGGCGCGCTCGTCCGACTGGCCCGCCTCGGCCAGGTAGCCGATGACCCGGTCGAAGATTTCCCGCGCGGCCTTGCGGGAGAAGGTCAGGGCGACGATGCGTTCAGGGGGTTCGCCGAGCATGATCAGGCGGACAAAACGGTGAGCCAGCTGGAAGGTCTTGCCGGTGCCGGCGGACGCGGAGATGGCGAGATGGCCGGGGAATGCGGTCATACCCTTCTCCCCGTCCCGGGCGGTGTCAGTTGCTCGGCGAACTCCGGCCACCAGCGTTCATCGAACGTGTCGTTGTTGTAGGCGACCAGTGCCGGACCGAAGTTGCCGCGCTGGATATCGGCGATGATGCCGCGCGCACAGTCCAGCCCCGATGCCGCGAGTGATTCGTCGAGCTCCTCCCAGACGCTGACCTGGATATCGGAAACCGCCTTGGTGAGCTGGAGGTAACCGGCCGATAAGAATTCAGCCTCCGGGAAGGCCTCGCGGGTGAAGGCGATGTAGAGGGGCAATTGCAGATCGGCCCAATGCCGCAAGGTCGGTTCCTTGCTGCGACCGGTGACGACCGAAACGCCGACGTAAGGGCGGGCATCCTGCTCGCGGGGCGCGACCAGGTGGGCGGCGGCGGGCGTGCGCGTGGAGCGATCGGAGGTCTTGTAGTCCAGCACCCGCCAGCGACCATCGGCATGGCGGTCGATGCGGTCGATCTTCCCGCGCACTTCATACCCATCCATCTTCATGACACAGCGGCGCTCGACCTCGACCAGACGCCAGCCCGACGCGAGTTCGTCGACGTGGACCCGGGCAAAGCCGCGCAATCGTTGAATCGCTGATTCCGCCTGCAGGCGCACCACCACGGGTGGACGCGCACCATACTGGCGGGCCACCGTTTCGCGCACCCGTTCGCCGAGAAAGGTCGCGACGGCATCGGCATCATGAAGGTACGGGAGGTGCGGATCGCGGCCGAACTGTTCCAGCGCATCGTGCACGAGATGGCCGAAGTCGAGGTCGTCCAGCTCCTCCTTGGCATCGTCCACGCCTTCCATCTGCAGGATCCGGGTCAGGTAGTAGCGGAACGGGCAGCGCAGATACGCGGAAAAGTCGGTCACATTCATCACCGGACGGACCAGTCGTTGGCGTGCCTGGTCATCGGGTGGAGACAGGTTCAGCGGTGTGGCGAAGGCGCGTTCCGGGAGCGACACAACCTGTTCCTGCGCGGTGAAGCACGCCTCGGCGCGCCGGACGAGTACCTCATCGGGACAGCGCCAGAACAGGCGTGACGGCTTCAGGACATCGCCCTGTTCGGATTGACGTCCGGCGATGAGCACGAGATGTCCCTCGGCGCGGCGTGACTCCTGCAGCCCGAGCAGCAGGTAGGCGTCGCGGGCAAACCGGGTGGCATCGCACCGCATGCCCAGCCGTTCGCGCACCGAGTCCGGCAGGAAGAGGTGATCCATGCGTCCGGAGGGCACCGAACCCTCGTTCATGCCGGTCACCACGGCGAGCGGGGCATCGTTCCAGGGCAGTTCGAGCCAGCCCTCCAGCTCCATGGCACCGGTTCGGTGATCCGCGACCAGGCGGTGCGCGGAGCCGCTTTCGATCAGTAGATGGCACCAGGCGGCATCGTCCAATCCGCGGAGCAGCGGTGCCCAGCGTTCGGCGGCGGCCACGGCATCGCTGACGTGCCGTGCGACCTCCATGAAGTCGTCATCGGCGGGCTGACCCGGGGTCAGCGAGGTATCGGTGTGGATCTCGGACAGCAGGGACATCACCGCCACAGGACGACGCACCTCGGGATGGTCCAGGCGCGGGAGCAACCAGCGCAGCACATCGCTTAATCCGGGAAAGTCGCCGGCCCTCCGGTCAATGTGAACGGCGAGGTCGTCGAGCGAGACGGGCAGGAACTCGTTCTGCGCCGTATCGAGCTCGTGGATGAGAGCGGCGGGTTCCACCTTCAGCGTGCGGCGCAGGTAGGCCATGACATCAGCGTGCCGGATCCACTCGCGCAGCGTCTCGTGGTTGCGTTTCCCGGCCAGGGCCACCCAGGCTTCGACAAGACGGAAGATCGGATGCATCCGGTAGGACGTGCCGGAGGGGTCGAAGGTCGGACACCCCATCTGCTCGAGTTGGCGCACGACGAACGGGGTGACCGATTCATCCGGAACCCCGACGGCAAAGCGACCGGCCGCGGCCCACGCGGAATAGGCGGCCAGGGCTTCGCCCACCGCGGCAGCCTGTTCGCGCGGCTGGTCGACGATACGGATCGTAACGTGGGCCGCCTCCAGATCCAGCAACGCGTCGTTTTTCCAGTAAGCGGATTGCGGACAACCCCAGGCATCGAGCGCGGTGTCGGCGAGATCGGGTGTGCCATGGATCAGGATTTCGATTGCGACGGAGTCGGACCACCGGGACAACAGGGTCCGGACCAGCGGTGCGAGATCCGGACAGGCGGCGAGCACCACGCGGCGGATGCCATCCGGAGGAGGAGCGGTGCGCGCTGCTTCCAGCTGGAAGGCCACCGGGTCGGTCCAGCCTGTTTCGGCGAGTCGTAGCTTCACCACGGATTCAAGCAGGGCGATATCGCGCCACCGTGGTTTCTCGGCGGCGTGCACATCATCGGATGCGGCGATGTCATCGAGGGTCAGGCCGGCCTCGGCGACCTGAGCGCGCACCTCCAGCAAACGGTCGACGGCCACGCGCCGCCAGGCGATATCGGGTTGGACGGGTGATTGCGGATACAAGCCGGACAGTTGCCGGATTCGTTCCGTCGTCAAGGCCTCCATCCAGATGGCGCGAAGGTCCGTTTCATCCACCAATCGCCGTTCGCCGGCCAGCAGATGAAATACCTGGAACGGCGTAACCACGGGACCGGTCAGCACGCCGGCTCCGTGTGCATCGGCGCGCAGGGCCAAAGCGCGTCGGAGCCGGCGGCCAGCCTGGGCGGTCGGAACGATAACCATGGTGTCACGGAGCGACCACGGCTCCGTGGCCGCGGCCATCACCCGCTCAGCCACCGCGTCGGCCAGCGTGCGTGTCCAACCGAGAAAATACGGTTTCAGGTGCATCTCGCGTCCCATAGTGCTAGGTTCACGACCGTGCCGCAAGCGATGAAAACCAGGTTCCATGTATTCGCCGCAGGTATCGCCATCCTGGGCGGGCTCGCGCTGGCAGCCGGGCCAAGCGACGGAACGATCCCGCGGCTCCCGGCACGCACCGCGGATGAGCCGGGTTATCGCTACCACCCCTCCCCGGCCGACTGGCGTTCGGTACCGATCTACCAGATTATCACCGACCGGTTTTTCGACGGGGACCCATCCAACAACCAGATGGCGGCCGATAGCGTGTTCAATCCGTACAGCTTCGACAGCCGGCACGGGGGGGACTTCGCCGGATTGCGCGATCAACTGGATTACGTGGCGGAACTCGGATTCAAGGCGATCTGGATCTCGCCGGTGTTCCTCAACCACCGCGGCGCGTACCACGGCTACCACATCAGTGATTTCAACCGGATCGACCCGCACTGGGGTTCGCTCGACGAGCTACGCCTACTGGTCGATGAAGCCCACGCACGCGGGCTGTATGTCATCATCGATGTCGTGTTCAACCACATGGCGCGGGTGCTCACCTCCGACGATCCGGGATTTCCGACCTTCTCCGAAACGCCCTACGCGATGCGCTGGGGCGATCCCCAGGCGGTGTTTCCCCCACCCTTCAACGACATCTCATTGTTCCATGGACATGGTTCGATCAACGACTGGGAAAACGACCGCCAGAATGTCATCGGCGACCTGCAGGGCCTGGCCGACCTGCGCACCGAGGATCCGCGGATACGGCGTTGGCTGCTGGACAGCCACCTCGCGCTGATCGCCGCCACCGACTGCGATGGATTCCGGGTCGACACCGCGCACCATGTGGAGATGGACTTCTGGCGCGAAGTGCTGCCGGCACTGCGCGACGGTGCGGCCTTGCTCGGCAAAACCAATTTCCTGATTTTCGCCGAGGCCCTGCGCGGACGCGACGAGGATGTATCGCGGCTGACCCGCGAGGCGGCCTTTCCCTCGGCGTTGTATTACCCCTACTATTTCACGCTGATCGAAGTATGGCGCAACCGCGGGCCGACCCGCCAGATCACCGATCGGTGGTCCCGCCTTCCCGAGTACGGACCTGCGGGCGACAACCTGCTCGTCGGTTTTGCCGACAACCATGACCGGGCGCGTCTGCTCAACGATTCCTACCTGGATGGCGACACCAACCGGCTCCGCGCGGTCCTGACCTTGCTGTATGCGAGCCCGGCCATCCCGTGCGTGTATTACGGGACGGAGCAGGGCTTCAGCGGGAGCAAGGGACACCGCGCGCGGGAGCCGATGTTCGAGGCCGGGGCGTCCCCTTCGCCCGTACACTTCAACCGCAACCACGCCCATTATCGGTTGATCCAACAGCTGAACCGGGTGCGGGACCTTTATCCGGCCCTGTCGCGCGGCGACCTGACGGTCATCGCGGATGAACCGCAGGCGGGCCGTTTCGTGTTCACCCGTTCGCTCGATGGCCAGCAGATCGTGGTCGCGATGAACAATTCGACCACGGCAGTTCCGCACGCTACCGGGGAAACGTTGGTCGATGCGCTAACCGGGACACCCTACAACGGTGTGATTCCGGCGGACACCACGCTGCTGCTGGTGCGACCATCCGAACACCAACCGCTCGCGCCGGAGCCCGTCGTCGAAACAACCACCCTCGTTTCCACCGCGCCGTCCCTCAACATCCCCTTCACCGCCGATGGATGGCTGGACGCGGTCGCGCATCCGGTGGCCACCGGGTCCATCACGACCCTGCATGCGGCCTACGATCCGGCCACGCGGCTGGCGTATGTGGCGGTCGATCCGGCACCGGTCGGATACGACCGGTTCATCCTCGTCCAGTTCGATGCGTCCACGAACCGGTACGCCGCGCCATGGCAGAAACGCGGCGATGTGCCGGCCTATCAGGTGATCATCAGCGACGAGGGTGACTCCGACTACACCAGCGTGCGCGGAACCACCCGGCCGCACTGGTCGATCGCCGATCAACACGGCGTGCTCGAGGCGGCGTTCGAAGTGCCGGCCGATCATCCGGGTACGATCCATGTCTGGACCTCGCTGTACGGAACGGACGACCGCGCGGAGGAAATCCCCGGACACCGGTTGCCTGCGGATGGTGGTATGCTGGCGATCCCCCTGTCGACGCTGCCCGCGCCGCCGGCGGCAATCACGCCTTGATCGGCAAGCGCGCCACGCCGAAGGTCAGGACCAGCGCGGTCACGACCTCGAGGCTTTCCTCGAACACGTGGAACATGTAGCCGGCGAAATCAAAGCTGATCGACATCTGGATCTGGTCGATGTAGAGCAGCATGAAGGCGAAGATCAGGTTCTTCTGGGCCGGTCGCGACAACAGGTCGTAGGCATGGATCAGGAAAAAGCAGAAGGTGATCACCACCATCACCTTGCTCATCCAGCTCGAGAACGACACCGCGTAGCTCTCCCGCTCGATGCCGCTCGGCAACACCCAGTGGATGTCCATGCTGTCGCCGAAGCAGAAGAACAGGCAGGCGAGGCCGAGGCCGGTAATCGGCCAGTTCCGGCGGCGAAAACCGCTCTGGCACAGCAGGAGAATGCCGGCCAATCCGAAAAAGGAGGGGCCGATGAGGTCATCGAGGTACCAGATCAGATCAAGGTAGTAGGCCTTGGTCGGCGGGACCAGCGACAGTTCGTCCTCGTAAGGCTGGGTCGCGGCGTTCAACGCGATCAGACCGGCCACCAAGGCCAGCCAGATCAACCACGGGAAACGCCAACATGCTGTTCGGGGTCCGTCCATGCGGCCTGCATCACACCACAAGCCTCCGGCATCGGCAACAAGGATTTCATGCGGAAGCGGTTGAATGCTTGAATGTTTTGTCATCCATGCGGGACCGATTATCATTGCGCTCCCCCGGAACGGGTCCGTAAGGTTCCGGCATGAAGGGCATGGTGTATGGGGTAGTCCTGGCCGGGATGATCGCGAGCTTTGTTGCGGTCGAACCGGCCGAGGCCGCCAAGCGTTGGCGGCGTTACGACGGCTGTACCATCATCGAGCACAATGCCAACGACGGTGACAGTTTCCATGTACGGGTCAACAAACGGCGGTATCTCTTCCGGCTGTACTGGGTTGATGCACCCGAAACCGACAACAGCGTGCCGGAACGTGTCATCGAGCAGGCCGCCTATTTCGGGATCAGCACGCAGGACGCGATCAAGTACGGGAAGCTGGCGAGCAAGTTCGCTGCGGATTTCATGAAGGATGGCTTCACCGTCCACACAAAATTTGCCGACGCGATGGGCCGCAGTGCACGGGATCGTGATTATGCGATCATCGAAAAGGACGGAAAATTCCTCCACATTGAACTGGTCCGGGCCGGCTTGGCGCGAATCCATGGTTTCCAGGAGGTTTCCGACGAAATGCCCGCGGCCACCACCATGCGCATGCGGATCAAGAGCGCAGAGGCCGAGGCAAAGAAGGAGCGACGCGGAGCCTGGTCTCAAGGGCGCGGCCAGGGCGACACCATCGCTGGAACCCGCGTGCTCAACCGCTCGGTGACCGTGCTCGACGTGGAAGACATGTCCAAGGCCATCGGTGTTTTACGGGCGGGCGCATCAGTGGAGCTGCTGGGCGCGGAAACGCCGACCTTGATCCGCATCCAGTTCAAGGCGGGCGAACAGGACATGGAAGGGCTGGTCCAACGCGCGGACCTCGGGATTTGAACCACGCCCGCTCCGACCCTACCGTGTCCAGGGACTGGACACTTCCCGCCGATCGTTTTCCAGACACTGGACAAATGCTCGCGGTCGCGATTCAGGCGGGATCGCGGTAGCGGTAGGTCCGGCCGGCGTAGTTGGTGAAGAGCACATCGTCGCCCTCGCGCCCGGCACGGTATTCCGGACTGAGCGGCACCTTGCCGCCCCCTCCGGGCGCATCGACCATGTAGTGCGGCACCGCGTAGCCGGTGGTGTGGCCGTGCAGGGAGCGGATCAGGTCGAGCCCGGTCTGGATCGGGGTGCGGAACTGCATCGATCCGGCGATCGCGTCGCACTGGTGGAGGTAATACGGCTTCACGCGGGCCTTGAGCTGGGCCAGCATGAGACGCTTCATCGTGGCGGGCTCGTCGTTCACGCCCTTGAGCAGAACCATCTGTCCGCCGAGCGGGATACCGGCGTCGGCGAGGCGTTCGCAGGCGGCGACCGATTCCGGGGCCAGCTCGTCGGGATGGATGAGGTGGATGCTCATGAACAGCGGATGGTACCGCTTGAGCGTGCGGGTCAGGGCCGGGGTGATGCGTTGCGGCAGGACGATCGGGACCTTGCTGCCGATGCGCACGAACTCGATGTGCGGGATCGCCCGTAGCCGCTTCAACAGGTAGTCGAGGCGGTCGTCGGCGAGGATCAGCGGATCGCCGCCGGACAACAGGACGTCGCGGATCTCCGGATGGGCGCGCAGGTAGTCGAACGCCTTTTCCCACATCGTGGCATCGGGCAGGAAGGTCCCCTGCCCGACCAGGCGGGAGCGCATGCAGTAGCGGCAGTAGGTCGCGCAGAAATCGGTCACCAGGAACAGCGCCTTGTCGGGATAGGTGTGGACGAGTCCGGGCACCGGGTTGTGGCTGTCCTCTCCGAGCGGATCGGTGTATTCGCCGGGCGACACGGTAAACTCGGCCGTGGCGGGAATCACCGTCGCGCGCAACGGGTGGCGTGCCGGGTCGGCGCCCAGACGGCTGGCGTAATACGGCGAAAGCCCTACCGGCAGCCGATCGCCGATGCGCGCCAGGGCCGCCTCCTCGTCCGGGGTCAATGTGAACACCCGCCGCAGCGACTCGGCATCGCGCATCCGGTGCTTCACCTGCCAGCGCCAGTCGTGCCAGTCCTTCGCGGACGCACCGGGAAAGTGCTGGCGCAGGAATGCCCGGCTGAGCGGATCCATGGCGGAACGTCGCGCCATCAGCGCCCCGCAGCAAGATCGAAATGGTGGGTGGCGATCGACGCGATGGTATCGCCGATGCTGAGCGACGACGTGGCTGCGGGCGACGGTGCGTTCAGCACATGGATCATGCGGGCGCTTTTCTCGATGCGGAAGTCATCAACCAGCGCGCCTTCGGGGGTCACCGCCTGTGCGCGCACCCCTGCACCTCCGGGAACAAGGTCCTCCTCCTGCAGGGCCGGCAGCAGGCGCTGCAGGGCGCGGACAAACGCGGGCTTGCTGAACGAGCGGTGGAACTCGCCCATCCCGGTCTTCCAGTACTTCCGGGCCATGCGCCAGAATCCGGAATAACCGGCCATCTCGCCGGCATCGCGCCACGAGAAGGACGAGCGCGTGTAGCCCTCGCGCCGGAAGGCCAGCACGGCGTTCGGACCGCATTCGATCCCGCCGTGGACCATGCGCGTGAAATGCACGCCGAGGAACGGGAACCGGGGATCGGGCACCGGATAGATCAGGTTACGCACGAGGCTGTGGCGGTCTGGCTTCAACTCGTAGTACTCGCCGCGGAACGGGATGATCCGCAGCCTGGGATCGATCCCCGCGAGGCGCGCGATGCGGTCGGACTGCAGGCCGGCGCAGTTGATCAGGTGACGGGTGCGATACTCGGCACCGGTGGAGCAACGCACGGTGATGGCATCGGAGGACGCCGTGATGGCGGTCACGCGGGAACCTGTGTGGACCTCGCCGCCCTGCTGGCGGAAAAGGTCAGCCAGCTTCGCGGTCACCTCCTTGAAGTCGATGATCCCGGTTTGCGGCACCCAGAGTCCGGCGATGCCCGCGCAGGCGGGTTCGATCGCACGGATGCCACCGGGATCGAGGCGGCGGATGCCCGCGAGGCCGTTGGCGTGTCCACGTTCCTCCAGGGTGGCGAGTGCGGGCAGTTCATCCTCGCGGGTCGCCACAACCACTTTCCCGCAGATCTCGTGTTTCACCCCGTGATCACGGCAGAAATCAAGGAGCATGGCACGGCCGCGCGTGCAGTTGGCCGCCTTCAGGGATCCGGGCTTGTAGTAGAGGCCGGAGTGGATCACGCCGCTGTTGTTGCCGGTCTGGTGCGCGGCCAGGGAGGACTCGGCCTCAAGCACGGCCAGTTTCAAGCCGGGGCGTCGCGACAGGGTCCACGCCGTCGCCGCACCGACGATACCGCCACCGACCACCACGATGTCATAGGTTGTACTCATCAAGGCGGGCTAATCTCCGACAGCCCGCCCGTTCTGTCAATGTCCGCGTCATCGCCGGCGCAGGCCCGGACCGCAACTCCCGCTTGCTTCAGCGGGCCGGGTCCGACTACACTTTCCGGTCATGAACCAGGACGGATCCATATGGGATGGAACAACCAAGGTCGATGACCGCCAGCAGGGGTTTACCACCCAGGAACTTCCGGTGGCCGACGAGTCGACCGCCAACAGCAAAGGCATGTCCCAGCTGGTCGCCAACTACCGTTCCATCCTCGAGGCGAACGCCATCTACTACCCGGTGGCCTACCGGTTTGTCAAGGAACTCGGCCGCGGCCGGCAGGGCGTGGTGTACCTCGGGTTGCGACAGGGAGCGCGGGGTTCGGTCACCCGCCACGCCATCAAGGTGTTCGATCCCAGCATCTACCCCAACGCCAAGAAGTACTGGACCGACATGGGCCGCATCGCCGTCCAAACCTCCAAGCTCCAGACGGTCAAGAGCCCCAACCTGGTCGCCCCCGACATCTACGAGGAATACAACGGCATCGGATACGTGCAGATGGAGTCGATCAACGGGGTCGGCATGCGGTACCTGCTCGACGGCGCGCACCTCGAACGGGCCCGCCAGAACAGCAAACCGGAGGAATGGGCCAACTTCACCGATGTCATCTTCCGGCTCAAGGACGGCCGCGTGGCCATCCAGCCCGGCGTGGTCATCTACATCATCCGCCGCGTCCTGCGCGCGCTGGAGGGGCTGCACGAGGCCGGCTTCATCCATTGCGACGTCAAGCCCGCCAACATCATGATCGACCACATGGGGTATGTGAAGCTGATCGACTACGGACGGGCCACCCTCAACAACGAAAAAGTCTCCTTCCTGCTCGGCACCCCGGTCTACATGGCCCCGGAAATGCACCGGCGCGAGCCGGCCATGATCGCCTCCGACATCTACACCGTCGGCCTGGTCATCCTCGAAATGCTGCGTGGCGAGCCCCTCGTGCCCAAGCCGGGCATGCCGGAGAACGATCTGATGAAACTCAAGATGGGCCTGGCCGCCCGGCTGCCCGACCTGCTGCCCGAGCACGTCAAGCGCAACGAGGTCTTCGTCGGCGTCCTGCGAAGATTTCTTGACCCGGACCCCGCCCGTCGCTATGCAAACGCGCAAGAGGCGGAATCAGGGACACAGGGACTGATTCTGGTGCACAAACAGCTCGCCATGGCCGGAAAAGACACCGAATACGGCCGCGAACTGGAAAAATACCTCGAAAAATTGGTGAATCCCCTCAATGGGAGCTTGGAAACCTGAAGGGAACCCATGTATAGTGCCGGGCTACCTGATCAAACAGCAACGTAAGGATAGATTGGATGAACATACTGCATATTTGCGCGAATCCCCGGCCGATCGAGGAATCCGCGTCGAAACAACTCGCCGCGGCCTTCTTCTCGAAGCTGATCTCGCTGAACCCGGAGATCACCGTGGAGAACGTGGACCTCTACCAGGATTCCCCGCCGCCCTACTTGTCGCTCGACGGCTACCGCCGTTTCTGGATGCCCATCCAGGACCCCGCCTACGAGCCGAGCAAGAAGGAGGAAATGGCCATCCACTACGCCAACAAGCAGGCTGAACAGTTCCGTGCCGCCGACGTGCTGGTGCTGACCATGCCGATGTGGAACGGCGGTCCGCCGGCCATCCTGAAGGCCTGGCTCGACCAGATGATCAACCCCGGCATCGCCTTCGAGCAAACGCCGGAGGGCATCAAGCCGCTGCACCAGCTCCGCAAGGTCGTCCTGCTGGTCGCCTCGGGTGACATCTACAAGGAAGGCGACAGCCGCGATGGCATTACCCCGGTGATCCACAACGCCTTCGGCAACATCGGCGTCACCGACATCGAAGTCGCCTGGGCCGACGGCCAGAACAGCCAGGTCTACACGGACAGCGCCGAGCGCAAGCAGTTCGCGGTCGAAGCCGCCCAGGAAATCGCCGAGGACCTCGCCGGCCTGCCCTGAACCAGGACCTGACATAGCGAGCAGAAACGGACGCCCGAACAAGGGCGTCCGTTTTTTTCTTCACCAACAACATCCATGCTTGATTCCGTCACGGGGTTTTGCCACCTTTCACCGCTCGGAACATTCCCATCCGGGAGTTTCCGAAAATGTTTCGGGGCGTGGCTCAGCCTGGCTAGAGCGCTTGGTTCGGGACCAAGAGGTCGCTGGTTCAAATCCAGTCGCCCCGACCATTTTTTATCCGATGTCCGTTGCGTACATGCGCGTGCGTCCCGATGCGCTGCGTGATCGTGAAGGCCGCTGGTTCAAATCCAGCCTGTCCGCCGAAGCCTGGCTGCCGCCGATCTTGTGCTCCCGGCCCGTCCGGTGCTTCC
The DNA here is from genome assembly GCA_937872895.1 of uncultured Verrucomicrobiota bacterium. Lineage (GTDB taxonomy): Bacteria > Verrucomicrobiota > Kiritimatiellia > CAIVKH01 > CAIVKH01 > CALMUP01. The sequence goes on along the minus strand of CALMUP010000022.1, from coordinate 9,964 downwards.
GACTGATCCAATTGCTGTTTGCTCCCGAATCCCCGCCGTGCTAGTTTCCCGCGCCATGGTCACTCGATACGACAAGGAGTTTTTCGCATGAAACATCCCGGAAAACAGCGAACGTTACGTGACTGCCTCGGGATCACCGGAGTCGGCATGGCCATGGGCGCAGCCGATGTCGTTCCGGGCGTATCCGGCGGGACCATGGCCTTCATCCTCGGAATTTACGAGGAGCTGCTCGGCACGATCAAGCAGGTCAACATAACCTTCCTGCGCCTGGTGCTGTCGCTGCGGATCAAGGAGGCACTGGATCACATCAACTGGAAATTCCTGGTCTCGCTGGCCGCCGGTCTGGCCATCTCGATCCTTTCGCTGGCTCGTATCGTGACCTGGCTGTATGAGCACCAGCAATCGAACCTGTTTGCGTTCTTCTTCGGCCTGATCCTCGCCTCCATCGTGGTGATCGCGACCCATGTCCGGTGGAACGGGAAGACGGCGATGTCGCTTGTCGCCGGCACCATCATCGCCTACCTGATCGTGCGGCTGGTCCCGGTGGAAACACCAAAGGATCCATTGACCATCTTCTGGTGCGGTGCAGTGGCGATCATGGCGATGATCCTGCCGGGAATTTCCGGTTCGTTCATCCTGCTTATCCTCGGCCAGTACCACTTCGTGATGAAAGCGGTCAAATCACTCGATGTGGTCACACTCCTCCCGTTCGCGTTTGGATGTGCGGTTGGCTTGCTGGGCTTCGCCCGTATCCTTAGCTGGTTGCTGGACCGTTTCCACCAGGTGATGATCAGTTTCCTGGTCGGGTTCATGGTCGGTTCGCTCTGGAAGATCTGGCCGTTCCGCACCGTGCTGGAAACCATGGAGGGTTCGCACGGCGAGCTGGTGCCGGTGCGTGAAGCCCTCGCATTTCCAGCCGATATCGCGGCTTGGGTCATTCCGGTCCTGCTCGCGGTTGCCGGCTTCATGCTGGTGTATGCGATGGACCGCTTGCAGCGCAAACTTGCACCCGGCCACACCATCGGCGGTTGATGCCTACCCCGGCCGGGAGCGCCGCATCTGGCGATCGTGGTGGAACTGTACCAGCATCATGACAAACCGCATCGTATCCACCAGCGGATTGATGCGGCTTTTGGAACCCCGGTAGATCGTCGATACCCGCACCGAGTCCATCCGGAATCCCCTCATGGCGAGGTGAAGCAACACCTCCGACTCCATCGCAAAGTGGCGCGATACCGCCGGAGCGAAGGACAGGACATCGGTCCGGTACAGGCGGAATCCGCACTGCGTGTCCGGAATATAGGACTTCATGATCCGGCACAGCAAGCGGCTCATCGCCCGGTTGGTCCAGCGCCGCACCATCGGCATCTCCGCATCGTTCCACATCCGGTTGCCGATAAGCACCGGGATGCCGGTGCGCCGGTATGCATCTACAAAGCGGGTGATCTCCACCGGGTCATGCTGGCCATCGGCATCCAGGGTGATCACCACCGGGTGACCGCGCTCCCGGGCATAAGCAAAACCGGATACGAGCGAGGCACCCTTGCCGTGGTTGTGTTCGTGGCGGATCACTTCCGCTCCAAGCGAGCGGACGAGTGCTCCGGTTTCATCCGTTGACCCGTCATCAATGACCACCACCGGATACCCATGAGCCAAGGCGCCGGTAACGACCGGTCCGATCCGGTGCGCCTCGTTGAAAGCGGGGATCACGATGCACGGTGCGGTTTCACGGGTAGGCGCATTCGCCATGACGGAAATCCTCAGGAGGCTGCGAACCGGCCCGATACCAGTTCCGGATCCTGTTCGAGGGCACTTTTCAGCAACTCCTCGGCCTTGTAGGACGATCGGACCATCGGTCCAGCGGCCACCCCGGCGTATCCGATCTTGCGCGCAGTCTCGGCGAAGGCATCGAATGCCCGCGGCATGACATACCGCTCCACCGGCCGGTTGTGCCGGGTGGGCTGCAGGTACTGGCCCAGGGTCAGGATGCGGCAACCCGCCTCGTAAAGGTCGACCATGGTCTGTTCGACCTCCTCGTCAAGTTCCCCCATGCCCAGCATGATGCCACTCTTGATCGCCATTTTCGGACGCCAGGCCGCGCCGGCCTTCAACACCGCCAGCGAACGACCGTAGGAGGCCTGCGGACGGATTACCGCCTGCAACCGGGCCACCGTCTCCACGTTGTGGCTGAAAACGTCCGGCCAGGCCTCGAACACGGTCTGCATGGCGCGCTCATTGCCCTCGAAATCAGGCGTCAATACCTCGATGGCCAGGCCGGGGATGGCCTTGCGCAACCGCTGGATCGTCTCGGCAAAGATCTCCGCACCACCATCCGGCAGGTCATCGCGGTTCACACTGGTCAACACGATGTGGTTCAGCTTCATGCCCTGCGCGGCCTCGGCCACACGGCGCGGTTCGTCGCGATCAACCGCCATCGGACGGCCATGCGGCACGGAGCAGAACTTGCAATGCCGGGTGCACAGGTTTCCGAGCAACATGATCGTCGCGGTACCGGCCCCCCAGCATTCGTGGATGTTCGGGCATTTCGCGCTCTGGCACACCGTGTGCAAGCCTAGCCCGCCCACCAGGTTGTGGACCTTCGCGAAATCGCTATCCACCTTCCACTTCAGACGTATCCAATCGGGTATTCGAGGCATCTTCGCAACATAGATGCGACGGACGGGTTGTCAATCCATTTAACCCCGCAGACTTGCCGCGCCGCATGATTCCGGGCAGGATGCGCAGGATGAATGAACCGAAGGACATCCGGGAAGAGGCCAGCGACCTGTTCGACCTGCACCGCTGGCACATGCGCAAGGCACTGCAGCTTGCCCGCAAGGCGGCGGCAGCCGACGAAGTGCCGGTTGGCGCGGTCATCGTCCGCGGCACTTCGGTCATCGCCCAGGCCTACAACCAGGTTGAACTGCTGAAGGATCCCACCGCCCACGCCGAGATGATCGCCATCACCCAGGCCGCCAACGCCGTCGGCGATTGGCGCCTGACCGATTGTGTGCTCTACGTCACCAAGGAGCCGTGCCCGATGTGTGCCGGGGCCATCGTGCTCGCCCGGCTCCCGCTGGTGATCTGGGGAATGAGCGATCCGCAACGCGGCGGGGCGATCTCCCACTTCCGCATCCTTCAGGACGAACAGTTGAACCACCAAGTCGATTGCATCACCGGTGTGCTCGAGGCGGAATGCCGGGAGGTGATGCAGGATTTCTTCCGGCACAAACGCGAAACGGCGCAGAAACGCCGCGTCGCGGAGGAACTGGATGCTGAACGACCTGGCGACGAACAGGCAAATTGAACGAGATCAGAAGAACGATCGTTTCTCGATCGTCTGGATCACAATCACCGGCACGCGTACCTTTTCGATCCAATACTCCTTGCCGCGGATTACCAGGTATTCATCAAGTAGTCCTTCAAGCTGGTTGACGTTTCCGCGCAAGTAGGCGGTGGTAATCAATTTATTCCCTTCCCGACGAACCAGGCGATGGCTGCCCGGAGCCTTGAACAACAGCGAGGGTGAGCGTTTGAGCTGTCCCTCACGCACCGTCTCCCGGCCCTGCCCATCCAGGGGGATGATCTTCAAGTCGGATGGTGCGCTGGGCGGGGAAGCGGAAGTGATCTGATTGGGCGGTCGAACCGGATTCTCGTCAAAGGCACTCGGCGCGACCACCGGTTCGCTGGCCGTCAGCGGAGCGGTGGTCGCCTCCATTTGCATGAAGTCCTGTGCAGCGGGGGCTATGGCCGGTGGAGGCAGGTCCGGAGCCGGATACACCAGCTCGACCAGATCACGGCTCACCCAGAGCGAGGCATTGGACGGCGGGGCTACTTTCACCCATTCACCAAAACTGCCGCGGCGTTCCACCTCTTCACCTTCAGCGAAATGGCCAACCACCGTGTAATTGATGCCGGCTCCGGAACGGGCGTTCAGGCGGTTTACGACCACCCGGTTCTCCTTCAGGAAGTCCTTATGCACCCAGACGTCGGTCGAAACGGGCGGGACCACTTGCACCCACTTCTCCTCAACCCCGCGCACAGCCAGACGGTCATCCATGGCCACCTGGATCACTGTTTCGGATTCCGTATTCGGTTTGGCGCGAACATTGACCCGGTCGGTTTTCACCCGTGCTGTGACCTGCGTATCGGCCAAGGCACCGACCACCGCAATCAAGGTGATCATCAGCCAGGTAACATAAATCCTCATGGTTATCCTTTCCAATCCAGTGCGGGGCGAATTACACTTGGCCACCGCAATGCCACATTCTATACCAGACCAGGAAAAGGCACAAGCAGACGCCGATCACGCGAAAACATCCTCGCCCGTCCGCGAAGGATGGATTCCAGGCTGGTGCCTCGTTTCCGAACCGGAAACGCTGTTCAACGAGACCGTTATTCCCCTGTTGGTGCGTTGTGGCGATAAACCGGGCTCACTCTCCCTGGACATACCGGGATACCAGGAGACGGTTCGCTGGCCAGCTACGGATCGCACCGAGTGCCGCTTGACTCCGCACGGAATCCGCTTGCTGGAAGAACGCGGAGACGAGGATGAGGTACTGTCCGTGATACGGTATGATGCATCCACCCTCCTTGTCGAAGGGGAACCCTCCGTGCTGGATCGCTGGATGGATCCCGATTCGATCCGTGAAGCCTCCGGTGCGCACCACCTGGTGACGGTTGGTCGTTATGCACTCGCATGGCATATGCACCGCATTGAACAGCAAGCCCGTCTGGCCATCGTTTCCGGAACCGGCGACCAGACCATGCTCATGGCCCGCGCACGCGGATTGGTCCACCAAAGCGCGCACCGGTTGCTCAACACCCTTCTGGCACAGCACACCGAAAGAACCTCGGGTCGTTTCGTGGTGGAACCACGTGATTGGCTGGTAACCCGCCTTCGACCCGCGTCACCCACCCTGCCCTTCCCATGGCTGGCCAATGATGAGGAAGAGCCTGAATGGCGATTAACCGCCCTCTATCCGGCCTTGACCGCTTTGATGACACCCTACCCGGAGATTGCCGCAGGATTGATCGGCAATCTCCTGGAAACAATGCATCCGGATGGCCAGTTACCCGTGGCCGGCGGCAATGCCAGCCCTCTGTTTCACGCGGATGTCACCCACCCCCTATTGATACAACTGATCCTCGCGTATTTCACCCGGCACGGCACGTGGCCCGTTCCCTTGGAGAACCACATCACGCGTCTAGAACGCTACCTGCATGCATTCGCCAACCAGGAATCCCTCCAACCTGAAGGGTTGTTGATCTGGCCCTTTGAACACGCAGCTTGGACGCGCATAACATCGGACTCCGGTCTGGGCGCGCCGATATACGAACAATCCACACGAGAAAGGATCGCCGCGAACGATGGCGGAACATCCGCCTGGGCCCCCCTGCTGAATGCGCGCAACGATGACGACGCCCCCACCGACGCCGCAACAACATGTATCACCGACACCCTTACCGGAACTTACGGCGCAATGGATTCCGGCAAGATCGCCCTGATCACGCTGGCCATGGATACATGGAAAAGGTGGCACCCCCGACGCGCTTTCGCCGTTCACTCCACGGTCAAGGAAGCCGCGGCCACCGCATGGCAGGCCGTACTTCAGGAAGGTGGCAGACACCCTGACGGAGTCGCCATCGCCGGTTGGTGCGAACGCATGGCGGAGCCGATCGATGGTTCTCCCGGAAAAGGGGCCGTTTCACGTTGGCTGAACCATCACCGCAGGACCGTGAGCGTAATCGCCGGTTTACTGATTGCCGGCTTGATCGGTTTCCTGCTGACCGTGCAATTCCGCACAACCATGCCCACCACCGTGTATGAAACACAAATGGGTCTGGTCCTTCAGGATTACCAACTGGGCCGCTATGCCGCCGCCGTGGAAAAGCTCACTGATATCGAGAGCCGCGGTCATGCCCGCAACCCCATCAACCTGATGGCCCTGGGTAAAACCTACTTCCGCGCCAAGCAGTTCGACAAAGCCAGCGCTACGTTCGCCACCCTGATGGACGTGGCCCCGAACCTTCCGGTCGCACATTTCAACTATGGACTGAGCTTGTTTCACGCAGGACACATCGGGCAAGCCATCGCGGTATTTGAAGCCATGGCCGAACAGTTTGCCCGCTCACACCCGGCCATGGCTTCACGCGCAGCCAAAGCGGAGGAAATCAGCCGGTTCTATCAGGGAACAATACGCGGTAAGGCAACCGCTGATGGAGAATAAGAGAAGGGCGTAGCGCGCCAAGGAGGTCGGGGTGAGGAACCCCATAGGGATAAACGCAACTACGCCCTTCAAGATTAAATTGTCTGGGGGTTTGACGCTGCTCTAGCCCCCGTGTTCAAAAAATAAAAGGTGCGTCGAAATTGACCTTCTCACCATTTATTTTCTACAAGTACAACGTACCGCAACTTCGCCAACAAACAAGAAGAAATCCATGAAAAAAATACTCTTTATCTGTACTGGTATCTTCACAGCCCTTCTGTGTACCGCCTGCTTCCGAAACGACATCCGGATCGGCGAATACCGGGTGCCGAACATGACGGCGCAGCCCTGTCTGGACGTACTGACGGCGCGACTGAAGGCCGTTGAGGGTGTGCAGGATGTAAAAGCCGACTTCGCCACCGGAACAGTCTATGTCACGTTTGACGGTTTGAAGGCCGCCCTGAAGAACATCGAGTTCGTGATCGCGGGAACCGGATTTGATGTGAATGACACCCCGGGTGCCCCCGAGGCGAAAGCTACGCTACCCGCCGGATGCCGCTGACATGGCCGGCCGCGTCGCCCAGACCGCGATCACGCTGCCGGGCATTCCCCACGTAAAATCCGGCAAGGTGCGCGAAGTTTTCGATCTCGGCGAGCACTACCTGCTCGTCGCGACCGACCGCATCTCCGCGTTTGACTGCGTCATGCCGAATGGAATCCCGCAGAAAGGCGTCCTGCTCAACCAGCTCTCCGCCTGGTGGTTCAACCACTTGCGCGCCCTGACCCCGAACCATGTGGTCACCACCCGTTTCGCGGACTTCCCCGCATCGCTCCAACCGTTCCGCGACCAGCTGGAAGGCCGCTCAATGATCGTCCGCAAAACGCGGGTCCTTCCCATCGAATGCGTGGCCCGGGGTTACCTGATCGGTTCCGGCTGGAAAGAATACCAGGCCACCGGCTCCGTATGCGGCATAGCCCTGCGTCCCGGTTACCGGTTGGCCGACCAACTCGACGAACCGATCTTCACCCCTGCGGCCAAGGCCGACCACGGACACGACGAGAACATCGACTTCGAGGCGGTGATTCGCACAATAGGCCCCGATGCCGCCCATCACGTACGCCAAACCACCCTCGTCCTGTACCGGGAAGCCGCCCGCCACGCCTCCCGCTGCGGGATCATCCTCGCCGATACCAAGTTCGAATTCGGGGTCGATACCGACGGTCATATCATCCTGATCGACGAAGCCCTCACGCCCGACAGCTCCCGCTATTGGCCCGCCGATGGCTACCAGCCCGGCATGAATCCCCCGTCGTTCGACAAGCAATTCGTCCGTGATTACCTGGAAGCGGCCCACTGGGACAAGACGCCACCCGCCCCCGCCCTGCCCGACGATGTCATCATCCGGACCCGTGCCTTGTACCTGGAGGCCTATCACCGGCTGACCGGCGAAACCCTGGTCGCCGATGTGTTCACGGCATGAACGGCCTGCTGGACCAGTTCCTGGACCACCTGCATCTCGAAAAGGGGCTTACCCCGAACACCGGCGAAGCCTACCGGCGCGACCTCGAGCATTTCCTCGGCTGGCTCCAGCAGCAGCGGATCCAGGGCATCAACGATGTAACCCGCCGCCATGTCATGGACTACCTCATGGCGTTGCGCGACCTCGACCGTGCCCCGGCGACCATCGCCCGCCACCTTGTCGCCATCCGTGTCTTCTTCCGGTTCCTCCATCAGGAGGGACTGCTCAGCACCAACGTGACCGATGCGATGGACGCACCCCGCCTCTGGAAGGAATTGCCCGACAGCCTCTCCCCGGCGGAGATCGAAGCCCTGCTCGCCACGCCCGATCTCAAACGTCCGCAAGGCCTTCGCGACAAGGCCATGCTCGAATTGCTCTACAGTACCGGACTGCGCGTATCCGAGTTGGTCGGCCTGACCCTCGACGACCTCCACCCCGACGAACAATACGTTCGTTGCATCGGGAAGGGCCGCAAGGAACGGGTGATTCCCTACGGCGCCTCCGCCCGTGTCCATATCCAACGCTACCTCGACGAGGTCCGACCACGCTGGAACAAACGGCCCGAGCAACGCCACCTGTTCCTCACCCGTCGCGATGAACCGATGAGCCGCAAAACCTTCTGGGCGCTGATCAAACGCTACGCCGCGCGCGCCGGTATCCGCACCGGCATCTCGCCCCACACCATCCGCCATTCCTTCGCCACCCACCTGCTGGCCAACGAGGCCCCGCTGCGGGCCATCCAGGAAATGCTTGGCCATGCCGACATCGCCACCACCCAGATCTACACCCACGTGGACAGCCGACGCCTGAAATCCGTCCACAAACAATTCCACCCCCGGGCCTGATACCATGTACAACGACCTGATGCACCGCCTCGGCTACACCTTCCACGACCCGCTGCTGCTCACGCTCGCCCTGACCCACACCTCCGCCCGCTACGAACACAACCTGCCCGACGACAACCAACGCCTGGAATACCTTGGTGATGCCGCTCTTGGCCTCGTCACCGCCGCCCAACTCTATCTCGACCACCCCCACCTCGACGAAGGTGAACTCACCGTGCGCCGAAGCCAGGTCACCAGCACCACCGCCCTCGCCACCGTCGCCCGCGCCATTGACCTCGGACCCGCCCTGATCCTCGGCCGCGGCGAAGAACAATCCGGCGGTCGCGACAAACCCAACAACCTGGCCGATGCCATCGAAGCCATCCTCGGCGCCGCCTACCTCGACGGCGGTCTCGACGCCGTGCGGGCCATCTTCGACATAACCATCGCCCCGCACCTCGCCCCGGACACCGCCACCGAATCCACCAATTACAAGGGAATCCTCCAGGAATGGGCTCAACGCCACGGCCATGCCTGCCCTACCTACCGGGTGATCCAGGCCGAAGGCCCGGCGCATCAACGATCCTTCACCGTCACCGCATCATTAGATAATGGAGTAAATGCTTCAGGTTCGGGATCTTCCAAACGGGCCGCCGAGCAACGTGCAGCCAAGGAATTGCTCGATAAAACCGCTTCACACGAATAAGGTTGATCCCGGAATATTCTTATAAGAATTTTTCCTATAATAATTGTTGGCACAAAGACCTATTATATCTAGTATGGCCGGCTTAACGAAAGGAGCCATCATGGCACGTGTCATTACGAAACTAACTCTGGATGAAATGCTGGCGGAGATCAAACGCCGCCGGAAGACGATTGCGAAACTGAACCGCAAGCGGGATGCCCTGCTGAAGAAGCTTGCCGCGGTGGATGCCGAGATCAAGGCCAACGGTGGTGCGGCGGTCGGTGGTGCAACGAAGGCTCCCCGGGCCGGTGCGAAGCGCCCCCGCAACGAGATGTCGCTGGTGGACGCCATGGCCTCGGTGATGTCGAAGGAACAGCCGATGAGCGCAAGCGACATCGAAAAGGCTGTCCTGAAGAAGGGCTACCAGTCCGGATCGTCCAACTTCAAGACCATCATTTTCCAAGCCTTGGGCAAGGACAAGCGCTTCAAGAAAGCCGCCCGTGGCCAGTACGTGCTGAAGTAAATAGCTTCAACGCACGGAACAAAAGGCCGCCTCCGGGCGGCCTTTTTTATTCCCATCGTTGCCTCCCCGACCCGGCGATTTTATCCGACTGACCGCTTGACACGGTGCGTTATTTTCATACTCTGTACGCCTTGTTGTCAGTTTGCTCATTCCGGAGTAGCTCAATGGTAGAGCAGGGCGCTGTTAACGCCAAGGTTGTAGGT
>CALMUP010000021.1 GCA_937872895.1 uncultured Verrucomicrobiota bacterium | reverse complement strand
GGCAATTACGATCGTCAATGCTATTTGGAGATGTTCCATTCTGTCTTCACCTAACATATTTATTAGACAACGAGTTCCGGCGGGAATCTTGAGTGATTTGTTCGCTTATAACAGCTAGTTGTTGTGTTATACTGATTGAGGCAGAGCGGTCTGTTCAGTTGGCTGCTTTTTCGGGCTGCGGTATGAGCCACTTGGTATCTCCTTAGGATCAATAGTATGGTCGGATTCGTGGTGAGGCAAACGAAAAGACGTTTGTTTCGAGGGGCGGACAGAATGGTGCAGATCCGAATGGAGCATTCGGACGGCTGAGGCCACAAGAGGCCTACTACGCGGTGCTTTCGAAAAGGCGCACTCCAGGAATAGACATTCGGAATGGCCTCGTTAGCAAATCAAGCCATGTGTCCGGCCCCGCAGGTTGCGACAGGTTGGATACCTTGGGAAGAAGATCCAGGTAACGAGCCGTGGAAGCCATGAATTGATGATCTAGATTGAGCTGAAGCTGCCTGATCGTGCCACCATCCTCGAGGAAGTGAACGGCATAACTGTTCCTCAACGTCACAGGCAAGACAGTTTCGCGAATTCCCGCCCGTTCCGCCAAGGAACGAATGATCACCTGAATCCGACGACCGGTGATGGCTGCCGCCTTGTGCGATGACGCAAACACAACGGCATCAGGCGCTTGCCGCTCTTTATGCCCCCTGAGGCTCTCTATCATACGGGCCGGAATCGGCAAGTTACGATCCGCCCGCCCCCACCGCGAGGGAACACGGATCGTTCCGGCCTGCAGATCGACATCGGACCACCGAAGTTTCCTTATCTCCCCGGTCTTGAGCCCGCACCCATAGATCAACCCAACCAACATCCGATCCCGCGGATTCTCCGCCACGTCCAGCATGCGACCGACCTGTTCCCGCCCAAGATATTCCGGCAAAGGACGCTTGCGCCGCGGACCACGAACTTGCGTCAAGGCCCGGAGACCACCCAACTTGTCGAAAATCGTCCGCAACACGGATAGGTTCATCGCCGTCCAATGCCACGAACACCGGTCTCGCGGCAAGGTCCCCAGGTATGCATGGAGATCCGCCGGCCCCACCTCGCAAGGCGCCTTCCCGACATGACGCGAAAACGCCCGGAGGATCTGACGGTAAAACCGGATGGTAACCGCCGTATACCCGTTGCGGTGCAAGGCTATATCCAATTCCCTCCACAAGGATGGCCAGGTTTCTCGGGACAAGGAGATCGACCGCACCGGCTTGGTGACCGCATGTACCGGTGTCCGGGCCCTCAACCGTTTGTTCACCTGAACCGCCATGATGCTCATCGTTGTATCCCTCCCGAGGACGTCGCCAAGACGGTGGCGACCACCAACGAAGTCGCCTTGCGCAAACCACGCCACAAACGGACCAACCGACCCGCAGGTCCGGATGAAGCCATCAGCGAAACGCCCTCCGACACACCAACCGAAGGGGGTTCGATTTCAGGTGCATCCACCACAGCAACATCCACCCCCACCCCCGCACCGTCGCCAGGGACCACAACCGGATCAACCTGCTCAGCGGCAACATTTTCCACGAACGGAGACACCGGCAGCCGATCCAACGGACTCATTACCCCGTACGGACCATTCTTGACGACATGGGTGTAGATCATCGTCGTGTTGAGATCGTCATGCCCGAGCATGTCCTGGATGGTCCGTATGTCCGTTCCGCCTTCCAGTAGATGGGTGGCAAACGAATGCCGCAAGGTATGGGTCTTTACATGCTTCTTGATACCACAAACCCTCGCCGCTTCCCTTACGGACCGCTGCATGATGTTGGGATACAGATGATGACGCCGCACGACCCCCGTACGCGGACACTGTGACAGCTTCACCGAGGGAAATACGTACTGCCAATGCCAACTCCACGGCAGCCGCGGATACTTCCGCGCCAACGCGTATGGCAACTCGACCGAACCGTACCCGTCCTTGAGGTCCTGGTCGTGCAAGGCCTTGGCGTGCACCAACTGGGCGCGCAACTCCTCCACCAACATCATGGGCAACGCCGCCACCCGGTCCTTGCCGCCCTTGCTGTCCCGGATGAGGATCTGGTTCCGCTCGAAATCGATGTCCTTGACCCGCAACCGCAACGCCTCGGCCAACCGCATGCCCGTCCCATACATGAGACGGCCAATCACCTGCTGCACCCCGGTCAACTTGCCAAGCAGGTCGTACACCTCGGACGCGGTCAGGACATCCGGCAAACGCGCAGGACGCTTGACCCAGGCAACCTCGCCAAGATCACCCAGATCCACTTCCAACACCCGGTGATACAGATACACCAGGGCACACAAGGCCTGGTTCTGGGTGGCGGCGGCGACATTACGCTGGTCGGCAAGGTACCCAAGAAACGCCCGGACTTCGGCCGCCCCCATCTCCCGCGGATCGCGCCGATCATGAAAATGCACAAACCGCTTCATCCACATGAGGTAGGTTCGCTCGGTGCGGTAGGCGTAATGCTCCATGCGCAATTGTTCCCGCACGATGTCCGACAACCGGCGAGGAGGTCGCGACGAACGGGTCATCGGAGCGCCGGTCGTGTGCTCCACACCGGTTTCTTCGTTTACGGATTGCGGGTTCATGGCGCGCATCCTACCATGCGACCCCTGTCATCTTTTGTCATAGGTTACCAAAATCATGAAAAATCTTCACCGTCACCGCACGTACCGGGCCCGCCGGATCCTGGAAATGATCCGCGGCAACGGGAGCCTTCCACCGTATCCAAGCGCAACCCGGATGGCGGAAGAGCTCGGGGTCTCGTGGCGGACCATCCTGCGCGACCTGGATTACCTGCGGGATGACGAGGGTGCACCGATCGAATACGATGCGTCACGCAAGGGCTATTACCTCACCCGCGCGGGGTGGACGCTGGCCCCGTTGACTCTTACGGCACGCGAAGCGGATGCCCTGGCCATGACCTTGCCGATGCTGCAATCCTTTCGCGGAACCCCCCTGGTATCGGACCTGGACACCGTGGTGGCGAAAATCGGGGCGGCGGTGACCGGCCCCGCGGGACTTCCGGTAGGTGGCCGGGAGCCGGTCAGTTTCATCGCCGATGATTACGCGCCGATCGATCCGGAGATCTGGAAGCGCTTGCTGGCGGTGGTGCGGAACCGGCAACCGGTCCGCATGGACTACACCACGTTTGCCAACAAGGCGGGGGCCTACGAGGTGATGCCGGTCCATGTCTTTGCCTACCACGGGAACTGGTACCTGGCAGCGTTTCCGCGCGGCAAGCGCATGGTGGCCACCTTTGCCTTCTCCCGGGTGAACCGGGTGGAGGTGCTGGAGGAGCCGGGGTGGGCACCGCGACGGTTCGACCCGGAGACCTACATGGCGCAGGCATATGGCATCGTGGGCGGGGAGAAGCCGATCCGGGTGCGGGTGCGGGTTTCGCCGGCGATCGCCGCGTACATGACGGAACGGATCTGGCACGCGCACCAACAGGTACGTCACAACCAGGATGGCAGCGCGGAGATTGCCTTCACCACGCGGGGCCGCAAGGAGGTGGTGCGGTGGGTTTTGTCATGGCAACCGGACATGGAGGTGCTGGCCCCCCTGCACCTGCGGAGGCGGGTGCAGGAGAAAATGACCGAGGCGCTGCGACGCGGCCGCGTCCAGACGGGGCGAAACCAGGACGCGGGTTGAACGCGAAGGCGCAACGTTAAAAGCCGATGCGGAATTTGACGCGACTCCCTTCCGGCGTATAACGCCGGAACTACAGAAGCATCCTCAAGATGATCCAGCCCTTCCGGCATGGTGCGCCGGAAGGACTGGATGGGTGCTGGCAACGAGCCTACTTCCTGCCGCGGGCCTTGGCGCGGACGCGCAGGCGCAGGGCGTTGAGGCGGATGAAGCCGGTGGCGTCCTTCTGGTCGTAGCCGACATTGCCTTCGAAGGAGGCCATGTGGGGGTCGTAGAGCGACTTCGGGGCCTTGCGGCCGACGATGGAGGCGGTGCCCTTGAAGAGCTTGATGCGCGCGGTGCCGGTGACCGGGGCGGCGGCCTCGTCCATCGCGGTCTGCAGCATCTCGCGTTCCGGCGCGTACCAGAAGCCGTTGTAGACGAGCTTGGCGTACTGCGGGATCAGGCCGTTGCGGAGGTGGAGGACTTCGCGGTCCATGGTCAGCTGCTCGACCGCCTCGCGGGCGCGGTGCAGGATGGTGCCGCCGGGGGTCTCGTAGACGCCGCGGCTCTTCATGCCGACAAAGCGGTTCTCGACGAGGTCGATGCGGCCGACGCCGTGTTTGCCGCCGAGTTCATTCAGCGCGAGCATGACGCCGAGCGGGTCGAGTTTCTTGCCGTTCACGGCGACGGCGTCGCCCTTGACGAAATCGATCTCGACGTACTCGGGTTTGTTCGGGGCCTTTTCCGGGGAGACGGAGAGCTTGAAGATGTCCTCGGTCGGCTCGTTCCACGCATCCTCGAGAATGCCGCCCTCGTAGCTGATGTGCAGGAGGTTGCGATCCATCGAATAGGGCTTCTTGGCCGAGGCCTCGACGGGAATCTTGTGTTTCCTGCAGTAGTCGAGCATGGCGACGCGGCCGGTGAATTCCTTCTGGAATGCGTCGATGCGCCAGGGCGCGATGATCTGGATGTCGGGCTTGAGGGCGAAGGCGGTGAGTTCGAAGCGGACCTGGTCGTTGCCCTTGCCGGTGGCGCCGTGGGCGATGGCCTGGGCCTTCTCCTTGATGGCGATCTCGACCTGGCGCTTGGCGATCAGCGGGCGGGCGATGGAGGTGCCGAGCAGGTAGCCGCTCTCGTAGACCGCGCCGGCGCGGAGCATCGGGAACACGAAGTCGCGCGCGAATTCGGCGCGGAGGTCGTCGATGTAGATCTTCGAGGCGCCGGTGGCCTTGGCCTTCTTGTCGAGGCCGTTGAGCTCCTCCTGCTGGCCGATGTCGGCGGCGAAGCAGATGATTTCGGCCGAGTAGGTGTCCTTGAGCCACTTGCACAACACGGAGGTGTCGAGGCCTCCCGAATACGCCAATACGATCTTCATGTCTTCACTCCTTCACCGGCCGCGTGGGCGGCCGCTTGTTGAATCTGTCCATCAAAACGCGCGCAGGCCCGGTCGAGCGCGGCCAGCGCTTCACGCACATCGGCCTCGCTGACGATCAGCGGGGGCACGAAACGGATGACGCTAACCGAGGTGGCGACGGTGAGCAATCCCTCTTCGATCAGCAGCAGTTCGAGCGGCTTGGCCGGGCGGTCGAGGACGAGGCCCCAGATCAGGCCGAGGCCGCGGGCTTCCTTGATCCAGGGGTACCGGGCGGCGAGGGCCTTGAGGCCGTCACCGAAGCGCGCGCCGTTCGCGCGCACGGAGGCGAGCAGGCCGTCCTGTTCGATGGTGCGGAGCACGGCAAGGGCGGCGGCGCAGGCGAGCGGGTTGCCGCCGTAGGTGGTGCCGTGGGTGCCGGGCTGGAGCACATCGCAGAGGGGGGCGCGGGCGAGCATGGCCCCGACGGGGAAGCCGCCGCCGAGCCCCTTGGCGAGCGAAAACGCGTCGGGCACGACGTCGTAGGCCTGGAAGCCGAACCAGTGGCCGGTGCGGCCGATGCCGCACTGGACCTCGTCCATCAGCAGCAGCAAGCCGTGTTCATCGCACAGGGCGCGCAGGCCCTGCAGGAATTCGCGGGTGGCCGGGAGCACGCCGCCCTCGGCCTGCACGGCCTCGACGAGGACGGCAACGGTCTGGGGGGTGATGGCGCGGCGGAAGGAATCGAGGTTGTTGAACTCGGCGTAGCGGAACCCGGAAGGGAGCGGCTCGAAGCCTTTCTGCACCTTGTCCTGTCCGGTGGCGGTGAGGGTGGCGAGGGTACGGCCGTGGAAGGAATTGCAGCACGAGATGACCTCGAAGCGGCCGTGGTCGTGGCCCCACTTGCGGGCGATCTTGATCAGGGCTTCGTTGGCTTCGGCGCCGGAGTTGCAGAAGAAGGCCTTGCTGCCGGGCACGAATTTCGCGACCAGCGAGCGGGCGAGCTCGGCCTGCAGCGGGTGGAAGTGCAGGTTCGAGACGTGGGTCAGGGTGGCGGCCTGGTCGCGCACGGCGGCGACCCAGGCGGGATGGGCATGGCCGAGGGCGAGCACGGCGATGCCGGCGAGGAAGTCGAGGTAGGACTTGCCGTCGGCATCCCACAACCGCACCCCTTCGCCGCGTGTGAACACCAGGTTCGGGGCGTAGTTCGGGATGAGGTAGGTCGCGTAGTCGTGTTTAACCTGGTCGGACGGGATGGTCATATTCATCGGACTATAAACAGGAGGCCGCGGAGATCACTGAGAAGACGCAACGTAGATGGTGACCGGCAACAGCTCCCTGATTCCTTTCATCTCCGCGTTCTCTGCGATCTCCTGTTCCATGGTGTTCGGTCCTACTCCACGATCTCGGTGCCGACGCCCTGGTCGGTGAAGAGTTCGAGGAGCAGCGAGTGCGCGAGGCCCGCGTGGACGAAGTGGACCTTGCGGACGCCGGAGCGGAGGGCGCGGACGGCACCGGTGACCTTCGGGATCATGCCGCCGTCGATGACCTTGCGGCGGATCAGCTCATCGACGTCCTTCGCGTCGAGGGTGGAGATCAGCGAGGAGGGATCCTTCGGGTCGCGCATCAGGCCGGGCACGTCGGACATGAACACGATCTTGCGCGCCTTGAGGGCGACGGCGATGGCCGCGGCGGCATCGTCGGCGTTGATGTTGTAGAGCTTGTCATCGGCGCCCCAGCCGAGCGGGGTGATGATGGGGACGATGTGGGAGTTGCTGAAGGCGAGGATCGGTTCGACATCCACATCCACCACGTTGCCGACATACCCCCAGTCGAGGAGTTCGCCGGTGTGCGGATCCTTCTCGGTGTGCTTCACCACGTCGAGGATGTCCTCGCCGAAAATGCCGCGGGCCTTGCAGCCCATCGACGACAGGGTTTTCACCAGCATCGGGTTCACTTCGCGGTTCAGGACCTGTTCGACGACCTCGATCGAGGCCTCATCGGTCACGCGGAGGCCCTTCACGAAGCCGGAGGAGATGCCGGCGGCCTTCATCTTCGCGGAGATCGCCTTGCCGCCGCCGTGGACGACCACGGGGCGCAGGCCGACGCAGGCCATGAAGGCGACGTCCTTCAGGATCGCCTCGACGCCGGCCTTCTCCTCCATCGAGCTGCCTCCGAACTTCACCACGACGATGTCGTTGCGGAACTTCTGGATGTAGGGCAGCGCCTCGATCAGCACCGCGGCTTTCTCAATGAGTGGTTGCATAGAAGGGCCTCAGATGTTGATGTCGATGTAGGCGTGTGCGCAATCGCAGCCGTAGACGTGCGCGGCGCCCTGGCCGAGGTGCAGGTTGATGCGGATGGTGAAGAGTTCCTGGCGCTGGACGGCCTTGATCTCCTCGACATCGATCTTCGTGCGCAGGCCGCCCTTGACGAGCAGCTTGCCGTCGTAGGCGATGTCCACCTTGTCCTCGACGACCTTGGCGGCGCTGTAGCCGAGGGCATCCATCACGCGGCCGAAGTTCGGGTAGTCGTTGTACCACGAGGTCTTCACGAGCAGGGAGTTGGCGACCGAGCGGGCGGCGATATCCGCGTCCTTGGCGGTGCGGGCGCCGACGACCTCGACGCGGATGACCTTGCGGGCCCCTTCGCCGTCGCGGATGATCTTCCAGGCCATCTTCTGGCAGAGGGCGAGCACGGCAGCGGAAAAGGACGGCCACGCGGGATGGCCGGGCTTGAGGGGCCGGTTGCCGGCGGCGCCGTTGGCGAAGAGCAGGACGGTATCGTTCGTGCTCATGTCGCCATCGACGGAGATGCGGTTGAAGCTCTCGCGCACGGCTTCCTTGAGGGTGGCGGCGAGGGCCTTGCCGTCGACGGCGGCGTCGGTCATCAGATAGCAGAGCATGGTGGCCATGTTGGGCTCGATCATGCCGGCGCCCTTGCACAGCACGGAGACGACCACGGGTTTGCCGTCGACCTTCAGCTTCACCGAGCCGAACTTCGGTCCGTTATCGGTGGTCATGATGCCGCGCACGGCGGGCATGGCGTCGGAGGCGGAGAGGCTGTTCGCGAGGGACGTGATGCCGGGAAGGATCTTGTCCATCGGCAACCGCGCGCCGATGTGCCCGGTCGAGCTGACATACACCTGTCCGGCGGGGAGTCCCACGGCGGCGGCGGTGGCGGCGGCCATGGCCTCGGCATCGGCCTCGCCCTGCAGGCCGGTGCAGGCATTCGCGTTGCCGCTGTTGATCACCACGGCGCGGCCCTTGCCGGAGCGGATGCGCTTCATGCAGACCTTCACCGAGGCGGCCTTCACCTGGTTGGTGGTGAAGGTGCCGGCGATGCGGGTGCCGGGGATGTCGGACACAAGCAGCGCCATGTCGGGGGCGCCGGACTTCTTGATGCCGGCGTGCACGCCGGCCGCGCGGAAACCGCGCGGGAGCAGGATCTCGTCGAGGACGATCGGTTTTTTCATGGTGTTGACAAAGGCTGGCATTCAAACACAGGCGCGGGCAGTTGCAATAAAAAAACCCCGGTGCCGAAATCGGCGCCCGGGGTTTTGGGAACAAGCTGTTCTCGGCTTAGCGCTTCGAGAACTGGAAGCGCTTGCGGGCGCCGGGCTGACCGGGCTTCTTGCGTTCCTTCATGCGCGGATCGCGGGTCAGGTAACCGGCGGCCTTGAGGACGGCGCGGTACGACGGATCGACCAGCAGCAGGGCGCGGGAGATGCCGTGGCGGAGCGCACCGGCCTGGCCGGTCTGGCCGCCACCATCGCAGATCGCCAAGACGTCGAAACGCTGCTGGGTACCGGTGGCCTCGAAAGGCTGCTCGACGATCTTGCGGAGCGTCTCCAGCGGGAAATACTGGTCGAAGGGACGGTCGTTGACCATGACCTTGCCGACGCCGTTCACCAAACGAACGCGGGCGGTGGAGGTCTTGCGGCGGCCGGTAGCGGAATACTGATGAACTTTCGTAGCCACGGTGTGTTACCTTTCTTAGACGGCAAGGGGTTTCGGCTGCTGGGCCACGTGCGGGTGCTCGGCTCCGGCATAGATCTTGAGGCGCTTCACCTGCGCCTTGCTCTGGTGGTTGTTCGGCATCATGCCCTCCACCGCGTCCATCAGGATGCGGGTCGGGTTGCGCTTGCGGACTTCGGCGGCGGTGAAGGTCTTGCGGCCGCTCGGATAGCCGGTGAAATGCTCGTAGATCTTCTGCTCTTCCTTGCTGCCGGTCAGCTTGACCTTGTCCGCATTGATGACACAGACGAAATCGCCGCCGTCAATGTGGTTGGCAAAGGTGGGCTTGTTCTTGCCGCGCAGCAGGAACGTAATCTTCGCGGCCAAACGGCCGGTGGACTGGCCGGTGGCGTCCACCAGGTGCCACTCGCGCTTTATCTTGTCAGCTTGTACTAGCGTCGTCTTCATAACCTGTTGTCCTTACAAAAAGAGGGTGGAATGTAGCCAACCACCTCCACCCTGTCAACGATCCGTTCACAACAACCTGATACGGCCGAGCCCGACCGTTGCCGGGCAACGAGTTACACCTGAAATGGAAAATTATTCGCGAAATGCAGTTCGTATTACCCTTTGACAGCGGGGATTCGCTCGTGGTTAGCTGGAGGCTTTATACGGGAGGATTGGTTGATGGATCGGCTGCGGCAACTGGTGACGGCGAAGAATCTGAAGGGTGACATTCTGGGGGGTGTTACGACGGCGATCGTCTCGCTGCCTTTGGCGCTGGCGTTTGGGGTGGCCTCGGGGGCCGGGGCGGAGGCCGGGCTGTACGGAGCGGTGCTGGTCGGATTCTGGGCGGCGTTGCTGGGCGGCACGAACACCTTGATCTCGGAGCCGACCGGCCCAATGACCCTGATGATGACCACGATCCTGACCGGACTGGTGGCGGCGAACCCGGAGCACGGGTTGGCTATCGGGTTCACGGTGGTGGTACTGGCAGGCTTTTTCCAGGTGCTGCTTGGTTTGATGAAGCTGGGCCGCTACATCACGTTGATGCCCTACGCCGTGGTATCCGGATTCATGTCGGGCATCGGGGTGCTGCTGATCGTGCTGCAACTGGGTCCGCTGCTCGGGCAACCCACCCCGGCAGGCGGAAGCATCGGGGTATTGAAGGCGTTGCCGGTGATGCTGGAGCAGGCGAAGCTGCCCGAGTTGATGCTGGGTGGGCTTTCCTTGTTGATCCTGTTCCTGCAGCCGGCCGCGTGGCGGCGGGTGGTGCCGGCGCAACTGGTGGTGCTGGTGGTGGGCGTGGTGTACGCGTGGACGTTTTTCAACGGCGAGGACCTGCGCACGATCGGGGCGATTCCGGCGGGCCTGCCGAGTTTGCGGTTCCCGGAGTTCAGCGCATTGCTGGCGGGGCAGATCATCGTGGATGCGCTGTTGCTGGCCATGCTGGGGTGCATCGACACGTTGTTGACGGCGGTGATCTCGGACAGCCTGACGCGCAGTCGCCACGACTCGAACCGGGAGCTGGTCGGCCAGGGATTCGCCAACATGTTTTCGGGCCTGTTCGGCGGCCTGCCGGGAGCCGGCGCGACGATGGGCACGGTGGTGAACATCCAGACCGGCGGCACCACGCCGCGCGCCGGAATGATCCGGGCGCTGGTGCTGCTGCTGGTCGTGCTGGTCGCGGCACCGCTCATGGAGGACGTGCCGATGGTCATCCTCGCCGCCATCACCTTCAAGGTCGGCGTGGACATCCTTGACTGGTCGTTCCTGCGTCGCATCCACCACGTTTCCCGAACCTCGACGGTGATCATGTACGGCGTGCTGGTGTTGACCGTGCTCGTCGACATCATGGTGGCCGTGGGCATCGGGGTGTTCATCGCGAACCTGCTGACCATCGACCGGCTGTCACGCCTGCAGGCGGCGCAGGTGCGCACGCTGGATCCTTCCGATCACGACCTCCCGTTGAAACCGGCGGAGCGTGCGTTGTTGCGTGATGCCGGCGGGGCGATCCAGATGTTCCACCTCAGCGGCCCGATGATCTTCGGGGTGGCGAATGCGATCGCCCAGGAACAGTCGGTGCTGAAGGGGGCGAAGGCGCTGGTGGTGGACCTGCACGATGTGCCCTACCTTTCGGTGACGGTGGCGCTGGCCATCGAGAACCTGATCCGGGATGCGTTTGCCGCGGGATGCCGGACGATCGTGACGGGCGGCAATCCGACGGTGCGGCACCGGCTGGAGAAATTGGAGTTGGGTGACAGCGCGGGGGTGCAATTCACCGATACGCGCGAGCATGCGTTGCGCCGGGCGCGCGAGCTGGCCGGTTTGGCCACGTGACGCTGCGGGCTGCGGTCATAGCCGCTTCATGACGGCATCGACATCGGCCTCGACGGTGATCGGGGATCCGGCGGCTTCGCGGGCGCGGGCGATGTCCTTGAGTCCGTTGCCGCTGACCAGGCAGACCACCCGCTCGTCGCGGGCGATGCGGCCCTCGGACACCATCTGGACCAGGCCGGCCCACGCGGCGGCGGCGGCCGGCTCGGCGAAGACCCCGGTGGCGCGGGCGAGTTCGGGAATGGCGGCGATGATCTCCTCGTCGGATACGGTGATGGCGTCGCCCCCGGTTTCAACCACCGCGCGCACGGCGGCGAGGCCGTCGCGCGGGACATCGACCGAGATGGAATCGGCGATGGTCGTGGCGTCGACCTTCGGAATCACCACGTCGGCCCAGGCGCACGGACGCCGTCCGTTGAGCTCGCGCACGGCCATCGCGATGGAGGCACTTTTTTCCGACTGCACGGCGTGGAGCCGCGGCAGCCGTTCGATCAGACCGAGCGCCTGCAGGTCGCGAAAGCCCTTCCAGATGCCGCTGATGATGTTGCCGTCGCCGGTGCAGACGAGCACGTGGTCGGGGGCGCGGCGGCCGAGTTGTTCCCACAGTTCGTAGGAGCAGGTCTTCTTGCCTTCGCGGGTGAAGGGATTGGAGCCGGTGTTGCGGTTGAACCATCCCTTGCGGCGGCACACCTCGGCGCACAGGTCATAGGCCTGGTCGTAGCTGCCGCGCACGGCGATGACGGTGGCGCCGAACACCAGCAACTGGGCGATCTTGGCGGGCGGTGCGGCGGCGGGCACAAAGATCACGCAGGGGAATCCCGCGCCACCGGCCAGGCAGGCCATCGAGCTGCCGGCATTCCCGGTGGTGGCGCCGGCGATCACCGTCGCGCCGCGTTCGCGGGCCACGGCAAGGGCCACCGCGCTGGCGCGGTCCTTGAACGAAGCGCTCGGGTTGAGGCCATCGTCCTTGATGTAGAGGTGATCGAGTCCGAGCGACGCCCCGGCGCGGCGCGCAGGATAAAGCGGGGTGCGGCCGACCCGCTGGGGCGGGATGAAGGCAAGATCGCGCAGCGGCAGCAGGGCGGCATAACGGAAGATGTCGTCGCGTTCGATCATCCATCGCGCGGGGTCCACCGCCCGGTAGTCGTACTGCACGTCGAGGTTGCCGCCGCACACCGGACAGGTCATGCCGGTGAACGAGGCGGGTTGTTGCGCCGCGCAGGCGATGCAGGTGAAACCGCTGGCTGGGGAAATTCCGTTCATGGCGTGATGTGGGTTCCGGCCTTGCCGGCGACCGCTTTGCCGAGCAGGTGTGGCTGGGTGATAATCACCCGTTGGCCTCCAGCGGCCAGGTAGCGGATGGCGGCCTCGATTTTCGGGCGCATGCTGCCGGATGCGAAATGTCCCTCTTTCAGGTAGCGGCGCGCCTCGCGCAGGGTCATCGACCTGATCGTTTGCTGGTTGGGTTTCCCGTAGTTCAGGCAAACATGGTCGACCCCGGTGGAGATGATGAACACATCGGCGGCGAGATGGCGGGCGAGCAGGCTTGATGCGGCATCCTTGTCGATCACGGCGGCGCAGCCGCGGAGCCGGCCACCGCGTTCGCGCACGACCGGGATGCCGCCGCCGCCCACGGCGATGACCACGATGTCCTTCTCCAGGAGCGCGCGGATAACCGGTTCCTCGATGATGGCGCGCGGCACCGGGGAGGGGACGACGCGCCGCCAGCCGCGGCCGGCATCCTCGCGTACCTCCCAGCCGTCGTTCGCCGCATGGGCGCGGGCGTCGGCTTCGGTGTAAAACGGCCCGATCGGTTTGGTCGGATCACGGAACGCGGGGTCGTCGCGATCGACCACGCACTGGGTTACGACGGTCGCCACCGGCCGCCAGATGCGCAGGCGGCGCAGTTCGTTCTCAAGGGTCTGCTGGATCTGGTAGCCGATGGCACCCTGGGTATCGGCGACGCAGCTTTCAAGCGGGACCTGGTGCAACTGGTCCTTCGCCAGTTCCGAGCGCAGAAGGATGAAGCCGACCTGCGGACCATTGCCGTGCGTCACCACGACGCGGTAGCCGGCCTTGACGAGCGCGGCGATGTGGTGGCTGGTCTGGCCGGCGGCCCGGTACTGGTCGAGCACGGACATATGGCGGGCGTCCTTGATCAGCGAGTTCCCGCCAATCGCGATCACCGCGACCTGCTTTCGTTTGCGTGCGTTCATGACCCGATCCCGTCCGCCCCGAACCGGCGGGGCATCTGTTCCTACCGGCGCAACGTGTGGCGTTTGACCAGATCGGAAATCACCCCGACCGGATCCTTGAACCGGTTGGCCAGCATCATCGCCGCGATGACAAACGGCTTGCCGCCGGCCTCATGGTAGGTGCGCAAGCGGTACTGCTCAAACACGTCGGCCTGGACCTCACCCTGCTTGCAGGAGACCCCGGTGATGTCGGCGGGCAGGCAGTGCATATAGAGGGCCGAGCCGTCCTTCGTACGTTTCATCTTGGCCGCGGTGCATTCCCAGTCCTGGTGCGAGGCATTCTCGGCCAGGCAGGACTTCTCGAGATCCTTCAGGCCATCGCGGTCGTTGTTCTGCAGCAGCACGGTGCGTTTCTGCATCACCGAGTACGAGGCCCAGGATTTAGGATACACGATGTCGGCGCCCTCGAAGGCCTCGTCCATCGAATGGGTATGGGTAAAGGTTCCGCCGGACGCGGCCGCCTGTTTGGCCGAAAGCGCCACCACGTCGGGGATCAGGTCGTAGCCCTTGGGATGGGCCAGCGCGACATGCATGCCGAAGCGGCTCATCAGGCCGATGATGCCTTGCGGGACGGAGAGCGGCTTGCCGTAACTCGGCGAGTAGGCCCAGGTCATGGCGATCTTCTTGCCGCGCAGGTTGTCGAGGGAGCCGAACTGCTTCTCCAGCCACAGGAGGTCGGCCATCGACTGGGTCGGGTGGTCGACATCGCACTGCAGGTTCACGATGCCGGGACGCTGGGGCAGCACGCCGGCCTGGTAGCTCTCGTCCAGCGCTGCGGCGACTTCCAGCATGTAGGTGTGGCCGGCACCGAGGAACATGTCGTCGCGAATACCGATCATTTCCGTAAGGAAGGAGATCATCGTGGCGGTCTCGCGCACGGTCTCGCCGTGGGCGATCTGGGACTTGCCCTCATCGAGGTCCTGCACGGCCAGGCCGAGCAGGTTCGAGGCGGAGGCGAAGGAAAACCGCGTGCGCGTCGAGTTGTCGCGGAAATTCGAGACGGCCAGGCCGGAGTCGAATACCCGTGCGGACAAACCTTCGCGATGCAGCAAACGCAGGGCCTCAGCCAGGCCGAGGACCATGCGCAGCTCCTCGACGCTGCGGTCCCAGGTCAGCAGGAAATCCTTCTGGTAGAGGGCGGTGGGCAGGTTCTTCAGGTTGTTCAGTATCGACGTTATCGTTTGCACGTGGTTCCTTTCGCGCCGAATCAACACCCGGACCGGCGGCTTCGACGCTGACTATCCTCCGAACCATCAAACACGCACAATCAGGGGAATGCTGAATACTGCATCGGGGTGCGGCAGACGCATCAAACCTGTGCATAGCAGCGCGAGCATGCTAGCGTACGATGAGGAAACCGTGCCATGACACCGGCAGTTGAATCCATCTTTGAGACGTTCCGGATCGGTGCCGGGCCGTCCAGCTCGCACAGCATCGGCCCGCAACGTGCAGCCCGGTTTTTCCTCGCCCGCCAGAAGTGTCCGCCGGCCCGGATCCGGGTAACCTTGTTCGGCAGCCTGTCTGAAACAGGACGCGGGCATCTGACCGACCGGACCATCCTGACCGCAGTGCATACGAGTTCCTGCGAAATCATCTGGGACACCCACACCACGGACATCCCCCACCCCAACACCCTGCGATGGGAGGCGCTGGATGCGGACGGGGCAGTGCAGGACACCTGGACGGTGTGCAGCATCGGGGGTGGCGCGTTGCGCGACGAACATGGACCGGTTGCCGTCGACCTCGTGGTCACCTATCCCATCCGTTCGCTGGCCGACGCCCTCGCCTGGTGTGAAGCCCGCAACCTGTCGTTCTGGCAATTCGTCGAGGCGCACGAAACCGACCTGTGGCCGCGCCTGGAAACCGTATGGTCCGCGATGCGGGCAAGCGTGGAGCGCGGGTTGGCCAGCACGCAGCCCCTGCTCCCCGGCTCCCTCCGCCTGGCCCGCCGCGCCCGCACCACCTGGTTGCGCGCCCGGCAGGTGCAAAGCCCGCACCAGGACCTCGCGCAACTGGCCGCGTTCGCACTCGCCGTAGCCGAGGAGAACGCCGATGCCGGGGAGATTGTCACCGCCCCGACCTGCGGCCCGGCCGGTGTGGTGCCCGGCCTGCTCTATTACTTCGAGACGGCACGCGGCCTGCCGCGCGCCGAGATCCTCCGCGCTCTCGCTACCGCCGGCCTTTTCGGTGCGGTGATCCGTGCCAATGCGTCGGTCTCGGGCGCTGAAGTAGGATGCCAAGGAGAGATCGGTTCAGCCTGTTCAATGGCCGCTGCCGCGGGTTCCTATCTGCTCGGCGGGACCCTGCATCAGATCGAATACGCTGCCGAGATCGGCATGGAGCACCATCTGGGTCTGACTTGTGACCCGGTTGAAGGCTACGTGCAGATCCCGTGCATCGAGCGTAACATGACCGCCTGCCTGCGTGCCTTTGAGTGCGCCTCGTTTTCGCTGCTGACCGATGGCCGGCACCTGGTCAGCTTCGATGACGTAATCGAGGTGATGTACCGCACCGGGCTCGACATCCAAAGCGCCTACCGCGAAACGGCGCGTGGCGGACTGGCCGCCCTCTGGCGCAAACGCCAAGCCGCCTCCACGATCGCCAACGGAACCACGACAACGCCTCCACCACCCTCCGGTTGCGGCTGATTTCTCACCGCCCCCTCCGCACTTCCCCGATACCGCAATCGGGGCGATTTGTTCTCCTTTCTGCTCGTCCACCATCGCCACCCTCCGGAGAATCGACCACATGGGGACACCACAACCATGAGCGACCGACTGTATCCGATGGAACTTGACGCATTGGCCCGCTGGATCCGTGACGAATGGTCGATGCGGCAATCGATCTTCGGCATCGGCCATGCGCTGTTTTTCACCCCCAGCGAATCGGATCCGTTCCGCACCGCCCAGTTCGGCCACCTGCTCGACACGCCGATCGGCGTCGCCGCCGGCCCGCACACGCAACTGGCCCCGAACATTATCGCCGCCTGGTTGTGCGGCTCGCGGTTCATCGAACTCAAGACCGTGCAGACCCTGGACCAGCTCGAGGTGTCGAAACCCTGCATCGACATGCAGGATACCGGCTACAACGTGGAGTGGTCGCAGGAACTCCGCCTGCCTGAATCCACCCGCGAATACGTGCACGCCTGGGTGCTGATCCACGCCCTCCACCACCTGCTGGGCCATCCCGGCGAACGCCCGGGCACGGTATTCAACCTGAGTGTCGGCTACAACCTGGAGGGCATCCGCAAACCGAACGTGCAGGCCTTCCTCGCCACCATGCGCGATGCCAGCACGGACATCGCCGCCGCCCGCGCCGTGCTGGACGAGGTATGGTCCGACAGCGCCGGCTGGACCATCCCGAACCGCATCTCCGACAACGTCACGCTCTCGACCATGCACGGGTGTCCGCCCGCGGAAATCGGCACGATCTCCCGCTACCTGCTCGAAGAACAGGGCCTCCATACCTACGTGAAGCTGAACCCGACCCTGCTCGGCCCCGACCGGCTGCGCGCCCTGCTGAACGACACCCTGGGTTACCGCGACATCGTCGTGCCCGACGAGGCCTTCGGCCATGACATCCGCTTCGAGGACGCGGTCGGCTTGATCCGTGAACTCCGCGAGGTGGCCGCCCGGTGCGGCTTGCGCTTCGGCATCAAGCTCTCCAATACCCTTGAAGTACGCAACCACCGCCGGGTCTTCGCCGCCCACGAGAAACAGATGTACCTGTCCGGCCGCCCGCTGCATGCCATCACGGTGCATGTTGCCCATCGCCTGCAGGAGGCCTTCGACGGCGAACTCGACGTCTCCTTCGCCGGCGGCGCGGATGCCTTCAACCTGCCCGACCTGATGGCCTGCGGCATGAATAGCGTGACCGTGTGCTCCGACCTCCTGCGCTCCGGCGGGTACACCCGGCAGGCCCAGTACCTGCACCTGCTCCGCGAGGCGATCGAACAAACCGGCGCGGACAACCTGGACGACTTCATCCTCGCCCGCGCCGGCCTCGGCTCCGTCCCGTTGCGCCAGGCCGCCCGGGCCAACCTCGCCACCTACGCGGAACGCGTGTCCCGCGAACCCGCCTACCACGCTGCGACCTACGACCGGGCCCACACCAAATCGATGCGCCCGCTCGGCCGGTTCGACTGCATCAAGGCCCCCTGCACCGAAGCCTGCCCGGTCGAGCAGGATGTGCCCCACTACATGCGCTTCGTGAAGGCCGGCCGGTTTGACGACGCGGCCCGCGTGGTGCGCCGCGACAACACGATGCCCTGCATCCTCGGCCGCGCCTGCCACCACCCGTGCCAGCCACGCTGCGTGCGCACCCACCTCGACCAGCCGGTGGCGATCCGCGAGATCAAACGCTTCATCATGGACCAGGCCACCGTGTCCAGCATGCCCGCCTTCCTGCACCCGGAACGCATCGCCATCGTCGGATCCGGTCCCTGCGGCCTGGCTGCCGCCGATTTCCTCAGCCGCGCCGGTTACCCCGTCACGGTGTTCGATGCCCGCGACCGCGAGGGTGGCATGGTCGCCAACTCCATCCCCGGCTACCGCGCCTCCGACGCCGCGCTCGACAAGGACCTCGCGTTCCTCCAGGAACGCGGGATCGAAGTCCGTCACCACCAGCGCGGCGGCGTGGACTTCGACCTCGACAGCCTGCGCCGCGACGGCTTTGCCGCCATCGTGCTCGCCGTTGGCGCGCAACAAGCCGGAACCCTCGACACCGGCGGGCGCAGCGTGCACGGACTCTGGGACTCCCTGTCCTTCCTGCGCGCCTGCCGCGAAGGCCGCGCCCCGGAGATCGGCAACCGCGTCGGTATCGTCGGTGGCGGCGACGTCGCCATGGACTGCGCCCGCACCGCGTGGCGGCTCGGTGCGGAAGACGTCGCGGTGATCTACCGCCGCACCCGCGACGAGATGCCCGCGCAGTACGACGAGGTGCACGGCTTGATCGCGGAGAACATCCCGGTGCGCGAACTGCGCGCGCCGCTGGCCCCGCTCGACAAGGAGGGTGTGCTCACCGGCTTGCGCTGCGCGGTGATGGAACTGGGCGAACCCGACGCCAGCGGCCGCCGACGCCCACGCCCCGTGCCCGGACAGACCGAGGATATCCCGCTCGACACCGTGATCGTCGCGATCAACCAGTCCGGCGACTTCGACTGGCTGACCCGCGCCGGCATCGCCTTGAACGACCACGGCTACATCCTCACCGATCCGGAAACGCTCGCCACCTCACGTCCCGGGGTCTATGCCGGCGGCGATGCCATCGGTGACGGTCCCGCCACCATCGTGAAGGCCCTCGGTGACGGCAAACGCATCGCCCAGGCCATCCGCCGCCAATTCGAAGGAACCATCGAACCCGAACCTCCGGTGAGCGACCTCCCCCCCGCAGGCCGGTTCGACCTTCAGGTGCGCCGTGCCCAACGCATCGCGCCTGTTCAAATCCCCGAACGCCCGGCCGATCGACGCCGCGACTTCGACGAAGTGGTACAAACGCTGGACATTACTGATGCCCGCGCCGAAGCCGCCCGCTGCCTCGACTGCGACCAGCTCTGCAGCTACTGCGTCGGCGTCTGCCCGAACCTCGCCCTCTTCACCTACGACCTCGATCCGCTCGAAGTCACCCTGCCGACCGGCTTCGTGAAAGCCGGTCGCTGGATGACCACCGGCGGCACCACCATCGCGATCCGCCAACCGCATCAGGTCGCGGTCCTCGCCGATTTCTGCAACGAGTGCGGGAACTGCACCACCTTCTGCCCGTCGGCCGGTCGTCCCTACCGCGACAAGCCGCGCCTGTACCGCACCGCGCACGAATTCGAACAGCAGTCCGACAACGCCTTCATGATGGTCCGCCTGCCCAACGCCGACCGCGAAATCCGCGGCCGCTACCAGGGCACCACCCACCGCCTGCTCCTCGGTTCGGTCTTCCGCTACACCACGCCGCTGATCGAAGCGGCCTGGTCGGAACGCTGGGAACTGCTGGCCATCGCCGGGCGCGATCCGCAACAAGCCGACGCCATCACCGTGGACCTCGCCCCGGTGGTCGAACTCGCCGCCATCGCCCTCGGCCTGCGCGAGTCGATGCCGTTCTTCCCCCTGCCGAAGGTTGAATCATGAGCACGACCCTGATCACCAACGCCACCCTGGTCACGCTGAACGCCGAGGGTTCGATCATCCCCGGCGGCTCCGTGCTGATCGACGGCACCACCATCGCCGCCGCAGGCATGCTCGATGCCGTGCGCGCCGATACGGTCATCGATGCCGGCGGCCGCATCGTCATGCCCGGCCTGATCAACGTCCACCATCACCTCTACTCGACCTTCGCCCGCGGCTTCGCCGCACCGGGTGAACCGGCCCGCAATTTCCAGGAGATCCTCGAGCGCCTGTGGTGGAAACTCGACCGCGCGCTGCAACCGGAGGATGTTTACCTGTCGGCATTGCTCCCGATGACCGAGGCGATCCGCGCCGGGTGCACCACGATCATCGACCACCACGCCTCGCCATCCTGCGCCGACGGCAGCCTCGACCTGATCGAGAAGGCCTTCCGCGAAGCCGGCCTCAGCGGTTGCCTCTGCTACGAGGTGACCGACCGCAACCGCCCCGGCGAGGGCATCGAGGAGAACATCCGCTTCATCAGGAAATGCCGCGCCGCGATGGACCCGCAGATCACCGCGCTGTTCGGCCTGCACGCGTCGATGACCCTGGGCGATGCCACCCTCGAACGCTGCGCCGCGGAAGGGCGCGCCCTCGGCGCCGGTTTCCATGTGCACATCGACGAGGCGGAATGCGACGCGAAGGCCTCGCTGCGCGATTTCGGCGCGCGCCCCGTCGACCGGTTCGCCCGCGCCGGCCTGCTCGGCCCCGGCTCGCTGCTCGCCCACGGCATCCACCTCGACGACCGCGGCCAGAAGATCATCGCCGAATCCGGCGCGATGATGGCCACGAACCCCGAGTCGAACATGAACAACGGCCTCGCGGTAACCCCGCTGCTCGAACTGCTCCGCCTCGGCGTGCCGGTCGGTCTCGGCACCGACGGAATGTCGAACACCATGATCGCCCAGGCCCGCGCCGCTTACCTGATCCAGCGCGCCAGCCGCCGCGATCCGCGCGTCGCCTTCGTGGAGGCCTGCACGATGCTGCTCCAGCACAACCGAACCATCGCCGGGCGGGTGTTCCCGGAACGGCGCGGACGTCTCGCCGAGGGCCACCTCGCCGACGTGATCATCCTCGACTACACCCCGTTCACGCCGTTCGATGCCTCGACGTTCCTCGGCCACCTGCTCTTCGGCCTGGTCAACGCGCCGGTGACCACCACCATCGCCCGCGGCCGCGTGCTGATGCGCGACGGCGTGATCCCGCACCTCGACGAAACCGCCATCCGCCGCCGCGCCGTCGAACGCGCCCGGGCCCTGTGGAAGCGCATCGCATGACCCTCGTCCTCCAGAACATCCACACCCTGGTCACCCAGGTCGAGGGCCGGCCGCCGCTCCACAACGTCGACGTCGTGATCGAGGGCAACCGCATCACCGCCCTCCATCCCGGTCCGGTCAAACCGCTGCCGCCGCCCGGCGCGGAGGTCATCGAGGCCAGCCGCCACGTCGTCTATCCCGGTTTCGTCAACACCCACCACCACCTGTACCAGACGCTGACCCGCAACATCCCGTCGGTGCAGAACGCGAAACTGTTTGACTGGCTGGTCGGCCTCTACGAGATCTGGCGCGGCCTGACTCCGGACGCGGTGGACACCAGCACCCGCGTCGGCGTCGGCGAATTGCTGCTCTCCGGCTGCACCACCACCACCGACCACTTCTACGTCTTCCCGCGCGGCCAGACCGCCGAACTGCTCGATGTCGAAATCGCCGCCGCCCGCGAGATGGGCATCCGCTTCCATCCCACCCGCGGCAGCATGAGCCGCGGCCGCTCGCAGGGCGGACTCCCTCCCGACGATGTCGTGCAGCACCACGAGGACATCCTCCGCGACTGCGCGCGGGTGATCGACGCGTACCACGATCCCGCACCCGACGCGATGTGCCGCATCGCCCTCGCCCCCTGCTCGCCCTTTTCCGTCACCACCGACCTGCTCGCCGAGACCATCCGGTTCGCGCGCGACCGCGGCGTCATCTGCCACACCCACCTGTGCGAGACCGTCGACGAGGAGGACTACTGCCTCGCCACCCACGGCCTGCGCCCGCTGGAGTACATGGAGAAGACCGGCTGGCTCGGTCCCGACGTCTGGTTCGCCCACGGCATCTACTTCAACGAGGGCGAGATCGCCCGCCTCGCCGCCACCCGTACCGGCATCGCCCATTGCCCGACCTCGAACCTGCGCCTCGGCTCCGGCATCGCGCCGGTCCCGGCCATGCTCAAGGCCGGGGTCCGCGTCGGCCTGGCCGTCGATGGCAGCGCCAGCAACGACAGCTCCAGCCTGTCGCGCGAACTGCAGATGGCCCTGCTCGTGCACCGCGTCGGCACGGCGGTCGATGCGATGCCCGCCCCGACCGTGGTGCGCATGGCCACTCGCGGCGGCGCCGACCTGCTCGGCTGGCCCGACGCCGGCTGGATCGGCCCCGGCGCCCTCGCCGACCTCGCCCTGTTCCGCCTCGACCGGATCGAATACGCCGGCGCGATGACCGATCCCGCCGCCGCGATCCTGTACTGCGGGGCCGGCGCGCGCGCCGACTACACCATCGTCAACGGCATCATCCGCGTCGCCAAGGGCGAACTGCTCGGCGTCGACGAACAACGCCTGTTCCACCACGCGAACGATGTGACCGCAAACTTACTGAAAAAGGCTGGCATAACGGGATGACCCGGAACCGCGACGAGGGCGTCGCGGCTCCATACAACCACCGCAGCGGGGAGATACCACCATGAAGATAACTGCTTACCATCGACCCGAGACACTGGACAAGGCCAGGTCCTTGCTCCGGGACCTCGGTCCGGCCGGCATCCCGCTCGCCGGCGCGACGTCGCATGCGTTCATGAAGGGCGACGACGAGAAGACCGCGGTGGACCTCGCCGCGCTCGGCATCGACACCATCACCGCGACCCCGCAGGGCTTCGCGATCGGCGCGATGGCCCGCATCGCCGACCTCCAGGCCTTCGCCGCGCCCGGCTGGGTGCTCGACCGCGTGGCCCTGCGCTTCGTCAGCCAGCCGATGCGCAACATGACCACCCTCGGCGGCAACCTCGCCCGCGTCTTTCCGTGGAACGACTTTCCCGTCGCGCTGCTCGCCCTCGATGCCACCCTGGACATCGCCGGCGACACCGTGACCACCCACCCCGCCGCCACGTTCTTCAAGGGCCAACCGGCCCGCCTGTTCAAGCCCGGCGACCTGCTGACCGCCATCCACGTCCCGGCCGTCGGTCCCGGCTGCGGCTTCGGCTACCACAAGGAGACCGTGGTGAACATGGACTTCAGCCTGTTCACCGCCGCGGCCTGGGTCCGCCGCGACAAGCGTTCCCTCGCCGAGGTCCGCATCGCGGTCGGCGCCGGTGTTCCCCTGCCCCAGCGCCTGATCGCCCTCGAGGACGCGCTGACCGGCAAAGCCTTCTCCCGCGATACCGTTCGGGCCGCGGTGATCGCCCACGCCGAAGCGGTAAGCTGGAAAGGGGGCGACGGCTTCAGCGCCGACTACATCCGCCAACTCGCCCTGACCCACCTCGAGGACGCTCTGCACGCCGCGTGGAACGACGCCGCAGGAGGAGCCGTATGAACATCACCTTGACCCTGAACGGAAAACGCCGCACCGCGGACATCCACCCCAACGCGAAGCTCTCCGACGTGTTGCGCCAACTCGGGTGCGCGAGCGTGAAGATGGGCTGCAACGAAGGCGCCTGCGGCTCCTGCGCGGTGAGCGTGAACGGCCGCGTCATCAACTCCTGCCTCGCCTACGCCGCCCAGGCCGACGGCGGCACGGTGGAAACCGTCGAGTCGATCGGCTCGCTCGACCATCCCCACCCGATCCAGGCCGCCCTGGTCGAGGAAGGTGCCGTGCAGTGCGGCTTCTGCATGCCCGGCATGATCATGGCCGCGAAGGCGTTGTTCGACAAAAACCCGTCGCCGACCGATGCCGAACTGGCCATCCACCTCGACGGCCAGCTCTGCCGGTGCACCGGGTACGAGAAGATCCAGTCGGCGCTGCGGCGCGTGGCAGCACATGGAGCCCCGGTGCCCTCACCGGGGAGCAGCACGAAGGGAGGCCGGTCATGAAGCGGAATTTCAACGTCGTGAACAAGTCGGTCAGGAAGATCGACTCCCTGTCCCTCGCCACCGGCAAGCCGATGTATGTCGGCGATTTCAAGCCGGCCGACGCGCTGATCGTCAAGATGCTGTGGAGCCCGCACGCCCACGCACGCATCGTCTCGATCGACACCAGCGCAGCCGAGCAACTGCCCGGCGTCCACGCCATCCTCCACCACGGCAACGTGCCGCGCATCGTGCACACCACCGCCGGGCAGGGCTTCCCCGAGCCGTCGCCCTACGACACCTTCATGTTCGACCACAAGGTCCGTCACGTCGGCGACCGGGTGGCCGCCGTGGCCGCCGAAACCGCCGAACAGGCGATGGCCGCGGTGAAGGCGATCAAGGTGGTGTACGAGGAACTGCCCGCCGTGCTGTCGATCGAGGCCGCGCTCACCCCGGGCGCCCCGGTCATCCACGACGAACCGGAAGCCCACGTCCCCATCCCGGTGCCCTACGAACCCCAGCGCAACCTGGCCGCGCGGGTGGCCATGGAGGTGGGCGATTTCGAGGCCGGCCTGAAGGAGGCCGATCACGCGCTCGATCTCGAGTACTATACCGACTACGCGCAGCACTGCCCGATCGAGCCGCATGTCGCGATGGCCCACCTCGCCGCCGACGGCCGCGTGGTCATCACCACCAGCACGCAGGTGCCGTTCCACGTCCGCCGCATCGTCGCCCAGACCCTCGACATCCCGGTCCGCCGCATCCGCGTGATCAAGCCGCGCATCGGCGGCGGTTTCGGCGTGAAGCAGGAGGTGCTGCTCGAGGACGTGGTCGCGCTGTTCGCCCTGCGCACCGGCCGCTGCGTGTTCTGGAAATACACGCGCGAGGAGGAATTCGTGTCCAGCCGCACCCGGCATCCGGAGAAGATGCGCGTGCGCACCGGCGTGAAGAAGGACGGCACGATCACCGCGATGGGCCTGGACTGCATCACCAACACCGGGGCCTACGGATCGCACGCGCTGACCGTGGTCTGCAACAGCGGCAGCAAGATCCTTCCCCTGTACCGCGCGGCGAACATCCACTTCGTCGGCGAGTCCTGCTACACCAACCTGCCGGTCGGCGGGGCCTACCGCGGTTACGGCGCGACGCAGTCGTCGTTCGCGGTGGACTGCACGATGGATGAGCTCGCGGAACTGCTGGGGGTGGACTCGCTCGAGTTCCGCCGCCGCAACGCGATCACCTCGGGCGAAACCTCCCCGGTGTTCCGCGCCCTCGGCGAAGGCAAGGCCGGCGTCGAGCAGTCGATCGGCAGCTGCGAACTCGACCGCTGCATCACCCTCGGCGCCCGTGCCATCGGCTGGAGGAAACGCGGCCGCTGGCAGGACAAGACCGGACGCTTCCGCCGCGGCATCGGCATGGCCGCGCTGATGCAGGGATCGAGCATCCCGGAAATCGACATGGGTGCGGCGTCGCTGAAGATCAACGACGACGGCTCGTTCAACCTGCTGATGGGCGCGACCGACCTCGGCACCGGCAGCGACACCGTGCTCGCGCAGATCGCCGCCGAAACCCTCGGCTGCGACATGGACAAGATCATCGTCTATTCGTCCGACACCGACATGACCCCGTTTGATGTCGGGGCCTACGCGTCCAGCACGACCTACCTGAGCGGCATGGCGGTGAAGAACGTCGCCGAAAAGGTGGCGAAACAGATGCTCGAGGTTGCCTCGGCCATGCTGGAATGCAAGGCCCGCGAGATCCGGCTGGAGAACAACCGCGCGGTCCGCCGCGACGGGAAATCCGTCGGCTTCGGCGAGATCGCCCTGCGCGCCCTGTACGGCACCGACCAGCACCAGATCGGCGCGGTCTCGTCGCGCATCTCGCACAAGTCGCCCCCGCCCTTCTCGGCGCATTTCGCCGAGGTCGAGGTCGATACCGAGACCGGCCGCGTGAAGGTCCTGCGCTACGTCGCTGCGGTCGATTGCGGCACCGCGATCAACCCGAAACTAGCCGAAGGCCAGACCGAGGGCGGCGTGCTGAACGGCATCAGCTACGCGCTGACCGAGCAGTACCTGTTCAGCCCGAAGGGCAAGATGCTCAACGCCGGGTTCTCGCACTACAAGATCTTCTCGATGCGCGACAAGCCCGCCATCACCACGATCCTCGTGCCGAGCTACGAGAAGACCGGACCGTACGGCGCGAAAAGCGTGTCCGAGATCTGCATCAACGGCCCGCTGCCCGCCATCGCCAACGCGATCTACAACGCGGTAGGCGTCCGGATGCGGACCTCCCCGTTCACGTCGGAGAAGGTCTGGCGGGCGCTGCAGGACAAGGCCGGATAACACCGGTTTGCCGTTGCCATCCGTGCGGGTGCGGTTATCGTGGGCGCATGTTCCGATCCTGCGTCCTGTTGCCGTTCGCGTTGCTGCTGGCCCTCGGCGTGATGCCCTCCGTGTCCGCCGAACCGGGCGGCGGTATCGAGGGCGAGGTCCGCAACCTCGACAATTTTCCCGCCTACCGCGCGACCGTGTTCGCCACTGCGCGCGAGGGCGGATGGAAAGGATGGGCCACCACCGACGAGACCGGTTGGTTCCGCCTCGGCGGCATGCCGGACGGTGCGTACGACCTGATGGTGGTGTATGCCAACCATCCGCGCATCCTCTACGATCAGGTCATGGTGACGAACGGCGCGGTCACCGGCGACCTGCTCCTCACCCCCGGCCTGCTCTCCGCCTGCTGCACCGTGCTCGGACCGGAGGGCGCGCCGCTGGCCGGGGCTTTGGTGCAATGGCGCCCGCACGATCCGGGGCCGAACGACGAACTGGTGGTGGCGGTGCTGACCGATGCCGAAGGGCGCGCCTGCGCATCCAACCTGGGTGCCGGAACCTACGAACTCCAGGTCAACAGTCCCGGCCGCATCTACCGGCGCACCTCCGTGGTGGTCCCGGTGGACACGCAGGAGGGCTTGTACATCGCGCTCGGCGGCACCGGATCGGTCGCCGGAGTCGTGCTCGACCGCAACAACCAGCCGATTTCCGCCGCCACGGTGCAGGCGGTGCGCACCGATGCGGTGGGCAGCCTGCTCGCCATCGGCAGCACCGACGACCTCGGCCGCTACACCCTGCGCCACCTGCCCGACGGGCCCATCGAGGTCATGGCCCGCACCGGCGACCAGCTATCCCCGTGGATCGCGCCGGAGGGCGAGGACGAGGTCATCCTGACCACCTCCGCGCGCGGGGCGACGATCACCGGGCAGGTGTTGCGCGACCGGGCGGAACTGCTGGTGGATTCCGTGCAGGTGGAGCACCGGTGGGGGGCGATCACACCGGCGGTGGCCCTGGTCGATTCGAACGGGATGTTCCGGATCACCCGGCTCCCCGCCGGACCCTACCGGCTCACCACGCTGTCGGCGAACCGACGCCACCGGCAAACCGTGGAACTCGGCCACGGCAAGAAGGTCGAGGTCGTCATGGACCTGCGGTCGGCCCCGCTTCCACCACCAGTGCCGCCGTCTTCTCCTTGAGCAACGCGGTCGCCGACGCGAGGTAGGCGGCCCGTCGCGGCTGGGCTTGGTACAGGGCAACCAGCGCGGCGGCATCGGTCGCGCCGTCGGGCGTTTCGCCAACCAGGTACCGCAACACCCCGATCCCCTGCATGTCCACGTTCAGCTTGCGGATCAGATCGCGGGAAAACGGCACCGGGCAGCGCGAGGCCTGGATCAGGTCATTCAGGTCAACCTTGCCGATCTCCCCGGAATCGATCTCGCGTTCGGCCCGCCGGGCCAGCATCGCTTCGGTCTGCGCGGGTGCCGCCGCCTGCCAGGCCGACGCCACGGCATCGAGCCGGTCATGGACGCCCTGCCACGTTACAGCATCCGGCGAGGCGACAAAGGTATCCACCGCCACCACCAACGATCCGGCCGCGCTGTCCAGCGCCTGCCACACCGACCCGCCCGGTGCCTCCGCCCGGGCCACCGCCACCATCCATGCCATCATCCATCCAATGCAAAGTACCCAGCGCTGCATACCACCCTCCTCCGGATCTTCCGGTTGTTTACCCTCGGCCTACGGTCTGCTTTATCCGCCACCAAAAGGGATCGAGAGGAAAATACGGTCGCCGGCGGCAAGCCGGTGCGACGGTGCGACCCGCTGGTCGTTGACAAATACCGTTACCGAGGGACGGTGACGCTCCGGCAAGCCGAGGTGCGCCAGCAGGCCGGCCGCGGTCAAGCCTTCCGGCACATGCACCAACGCCCCCCGCACCTGCCCGGGCAAATCCAGCACCGCCACGTAATCCAACACGATCTCCATGACCGGGATCATACGCAACCGCGACGCGGTTGTAATGGTTTTTCCGATACCGCAATCAGGGGCGCGGAGCGCGCAATCCCATTGAATCCGCGCGTCATCGGCGGGACGCTGGATGTACGCATCACAGGGGTTTCATTATGAGCAGCATGGGTTCGATCAACGAGACGGTTCTTCAATTCGCCATCAAGCGCGCCCGCGACCGCCGTGTCGTCCTGCCGACCATCGCCCAGCAGAAGGACCCCGGCCGGATCCCGCTGAAGATCCGCGAGAAGTTGCGCGGGATCGGCCTGTGGGACGTGAACCCGCTGAACCTGTTCCGCATCACCTGGAAGAACGAGGCGAAGCAGCACGGCGGCGGGTTCGGCGAGGGCAACTGGCTCGAGTTCCCGTCCTCGCTCACCGGCGTCAACGCGCGCATCATCGGCATCGTCGGCAAATGGTTCCCCACCGGGGCGCACAAGGTCGGCGCGGCCTACGGCTGCCTGGTACCGCGCCTGGTCTCCGGCCAGTTCGACCCGACCCGCCAGAAGGCGGTCTGGCCCTCGACCGGCAACTACTGCCGCGGCGGGGCCTACGACTGCGCATTGCTCGGTTGCCCGGCCATCGCGATCCTGCCCGAGGGCATGAGCCGCGAGCGCTTTGAATGGCTGCGCGAGATCGGCACCGACGAGATCATCGCCACGCCCGGCACCGAATCGAACGTGAAGGAGATCTACGACAAGTGCTGGGAGCTGCGGCGCACCCGCGGCGACGGCATCGTCATCTTCAACCAGTTCGAGGAGTTCGGCAACGCGATCTGGCACTACCACGTCACCGGCTCGTTCATCCAGGACACCTACGAGAACCATATCCGCACCGAGACCTCGCGCCTCGCCGGCTACGTCAGCGCCACCGGGTCGGCCGGCACCATCGCCGCCGGCGATTTCCTGCGCACCAAGCACCCGCACCTGCGCGTGGTGGCCACCGAGGCCCTGCAGTGCCCCACCCTCTACCAGTTCGGCTTCGGCGCGCACCGGATCGAGGGCATCGGCGACAAGCACATCCCGTGGATCCACAACGTGCGCAACACCGACATGGTCGCGGCAATCGACGACGAGGCGGTCATGCAGGTCATGCGCCTGTTCAACGAACCGGAGGGGCTGAAGCTGCTCGCCGAAGCGGGCGTCGATGCCGCGGTCCTCGGCCGGTTGAGCCTGCCCGGCATCTCCTGCATCTGCAACCTGATCGCCGCGATCAAGACGGCGAAATACTACGACCTCACGTCCGACGACGTGCTGTTCCTGCCGATGACCGACTCGATGGACCTCTACGCCTCGCGCGTCGAGGAGATGACCGACGAGCACGGACCCTTCACCGCGACCAAGGCCCTGCAGGTCAAGGCGCGATACCTCGACGGCGCCTCGGTCGACTACCTGCGCGAGTTGTCCTACGCCGACCGCAAGGCGCTGCACCACTTCAAGTACTTCACCTGGGTCGAGCAGCAGGGCCGGACCTCGGAAGACCTGCGCCGCCTGTGGGACGAATCGTTCTGGCAGGAGACCTTCTCGGTCGAACACATCGAGGAACTGGACCGCCGCATCGCGGCCTTCAACGAAGCCACCGGCGTGCTGCCCACCCTGTAACCTGACACCGGCACCGCCCACCCCCATCAACCAAGGACACAACATGAAGAACGACATACTGGCATTGGCCCGGGCCATGGAACCGCGCCTGGTGAAATTCATGCAGGACATCATCGCGATCAAATCGCTGAGCAGCCAGGAAGGCAAGGTGGCCAAACGTATCGCCGCCGAGATGAAGGCCCTCGGCTACGACCAGGTCCGCACCGACAAGATGGGCAACGTGATCGGCCGCATCGGCAAGGGTCCGGTGCAGATCGCCATCGACGGCCACATCGACACGGTGGACGTCGGCGATCTCGCCGCGTGGAAGACCGACCCCTTCGACCCGGTCATCAAGAAGGGCGTGCTCTACGGCCGCGGCACCAGCGACATGAAGGGCGGCGTGGCGGCGGCAGTCTATTCCGGCGCGCTGCTGAAGAAGGCCGGCCTGATGCCGAAGAACGTCACCCTGCTGGTCACCGGCACGGTGCAGGAGGAGGATTGCGACGGCCTGTGCTGGCAGTACCTCGTGCGCGAGGAGAAGATCCGCCCGAACGTCGTGGTCATCACCGAACCGACCAGCCTGCGCATCTACCGCGGGCACCGCGGCCGCATGGAACTCGAGGTCGAAACCACCGGCATCTCCTGCCACGGCTCCGCCCCCGAACGCGGCGTCAACGCGGTCTACAAGATGGCCCCGATCATCGCCGACATCGAGAAGCTCAACGAGCGCCTCAAGCCGCGCAAGCCGCTCGGCAAGGGCACGGTCACCATCAGCCACATCCGCTCGCGCTCCCCCAGCCTGTGCGCGGTCGCCGACGGTTGCGTCATCCACCTCGACCGCCGCCTCACCATCGGCGAGACCGAGGACGTCGTGGTCCGCCAGATCAAGGCCCTGCCCTCGGTCAAGAAGGCCAAGGCAATCGTGCGCGTGCTCGACTACGACACCCCGAGCTACACCGGGCTTTCGTACCCGACCAAGAAGTATTTCCCGACCTGGGAAATGCCCGAGTCCACCCGCGAGGTGAAGAAGGCGCGCGAGGCCTTCGAGGCGGTGTTCGCCGACATACCGGTGGTCGGACACTGGACCTTCAGCACCAACGGCATCGCCACCGCCGGCATGCACGACATCCCCACCATCGGCTTCGGCCCCGGCCATGAGCACTTCGCCCACGCCCCCAATGAATGCGTGGAGATCGAACACCTGACCCGGGCCTGCGCCTTCTACGCCGGCTTCGTGCTGGCCTACGCGGCGAAGTAGCCGCGGACGGGAAGCGTCCGGGTTTCGGTGGTCTGTGGTCGGATGGCGGAACGGCTCGCCTCCCGGGCCGGATTCCGCGACGCGTGCCATGATGCGTGGTCCATCCGCGTATGATGCCCTGACTGTGCCATATAACCATACATATGATTGTATTGCTTGATGGCTGCACAATAGGGTACGGTTGGGGCGATGGAAAAGACAACGTTTGACTGGGACACGGCAAAAGACCGGAGAAACCAGCAAAAACATGGCATTTCATTCTCGCTTGCTCAACGTGCCTTTGCCGACCCGAAGCGTGTTGTCCTGTTGGATATGGAACATAGCGCCGAGGAGCGGCGATACTACTGCATCGGTTGCGTGGGGCCCGGCATCATGACGGTTCGGTTCACGCTACGTGGCCATGTTATTCGGATCTTTGGCGCGGGGTACTGGCGAAAAGGGAAGAAACTGTATGACGAGCAAAATCAACTACACGAATGAACCGATGGGTAAGGTCCGCGCGGTCAAGGATTTCCTGCCAACGCCGGATCAACTGGCATTCAAGGAGGAGAAGGTCAAGGTGACGATTTCGCTCAGTCGAACCAGCCTCGACTTTTTCAAGGCGCATGCCAGCAGGCACCATACGGCGTATCAGAAGATGATCCGCAACCTGCTGGATGCGTACGCCGAGCAGCATACCAAGTAGCTGCGTCTTGCCGCGATGGACAGCGGCTCGCCCTCCCGGACTTCTGGCGCGGCGGGATGCGTTCTCCGTTGACCATTTGGCGGGAATGGCGTTTCCTTTCCGGATGCCCGAACTGCTCAAAGTCCTGATTCTCGGCCTGGTGGAGGGGATCACCGAGTTCCTCCCGGTGTCCTCGACCGGGCACCTGATCATTGCCGCGGACCTGCTGGACTATACCGGCCCGGAGGCGGACACCTTCAACGTGTTCATCCAGCTCGGGGCGATCCTCGCGGTGATCTGGCAGTTCCGCACGCGCTTCGTCAGCCTGCTGACCTGGCGCGACACCCCGGGGTTTTCGGGACGGCGCGGCCTGACCTTCCTGTTCCTGACCACCTTGCCCGCGCTGCTGGCGGGCTACTTCGGCCACGGTTTCATCAAGGAGCACCTGTTCTCGACGAAGACGGTGGCGATCGGCCTGGCCGCCGGCGCGGTGTGGATCCTGCTGACCGAGAAGTTCCACCGCCACTCCGATCCGAAGGAGATCGAGCGGGTGGACTGGGTCATGGCCCTCGGCATCGGTCTGTTCCAGTGCCTGGCGATGTGGCCGGGCATGTCGCGCTCGGCGAGCACGATCCTCGGCGCGATGTTCCTCGGGTTGAACCGCCGGGCCGCCGCCGAGTATTCGTTCTTCGCGGCGATCCCGATGATGATGGCCGCCGTGTCCTACGACCTGTACAAGGGCTGGGAGGTGTTGCGGCCGGAAGCGCTGGGCCTGTTCGCGGTCGGCTTCGTCGCGGCCTTCGCCAGCGCGCTGGTGGCGATCCGGTTCTTCATCGGTTTCGTGTCGCGCCACACCTTCACGCCGTTCGCGCTTTACCGGCTGGCCCTGGCCGGCGTGTTGTTCTGGTGGATGGCGCGGGCGTAGGCCCACCGCAGCGGCTTGAGGGCAAGCCGCTCCACCTTCCACGGCGTTAAAGGATGTCAACGCAGGTTCTAGCCGGCATAAAGCCGGCTCTACGTTCTCGGTAGAGCCGGCTTTATGCCGGCTAGCGCCAATGCACGTTAAATGAGCCAAACACCAGGAGCCGGCTTTATGCCGGCTAGAAAACATCCCGACGCTGCTACTTCTTGAAATCCTCTAATCCAGCGCGTGGACGAACAGGCCGGAGCGCAGCTTCGGCTCGAACCAGGTGCTCTTGGGCGGCATGATCTGGTCGGCGTCGGCGATGGCCATCAGCTCGTCCACCGTGGTCGGATAAACCGAAAACGCCACGGCGGCGCGGCCGGTATCGACCTTCTTCCGGATGCGCTCGACGCTGTCGAAGCCGCCCGCGTACTCGATGCGGCTGTTCGTGCGCGGGTCGTCGATGCCGAGCACCGGACCGAGCAGGCGCGCCTGCAGCACGCTGACATCGAGGGCGGAGACCGGATCGGCTTTCGGGTCGGGGGTCCAGGTCAGCGAATACCAGCTCCCGCCGAGGTACATCGAGATTTCGCCCTGCCGCTTCGGCGAGCTCGGGGCGTTTTCGGTGACGGTGAAGATGGACTTCACCCGGTCGAGGAACGCGGCGGGGGTGAGGCCGTTGAGGTCCTTGAGGGTGCGGTTGTAGGCGAGCACCTTGAGGTGGCTGGCCGGGAACAGCACGGCGGGAAACCAGTTGTACTCCTCGTCGCCGCGGTGGGCCGGGTTCGCGGCGCGGCGCTCGATGCCGGCGCGGGTGGCGGCGGCGGTGCGGTGGTGGCCGTCGGCGACGTAGGCGAGCGGCACCGCGGCGAAGGCCTTCACGAAGGCCTCGGGGGCGTCGAGTTTCCAGACCTCGTGGCGGATGCCGTCGATCGCGGTGAAGTCGAGCAGCGGGGCGCCGCGCACCGCGGCGTCGAGCATCGCGGCGATCTTCGCGTCATCGCGGAACAGCAGGAAGATCGGGCCGGTGTGGGCGCCGGTGACCTGGACGTGCAGGGTGCGCTGGTCCTCGACCGGCTTCTTGGTCTTCTCGTGCTTGCGGATAATGTTGTTCTCGTAGTCCTCGATGTGGCAGCAGGCGACGATGCCGGTCTGGGCGTGCTGGCCGAGGGTGATGCGGTAGATATAGAGGGCCGGGGCGGTCTCGCGGACCAGCCAGCCTTCGCGCAGGAACAACTCGAGGTTCTTCGCGGCGGTCTGGTGGTCGATGCCGGAGGTCTGGTCGAAGGCGTCGGGCAGATCGACCTCGGGGCGCTCGACGTGGAGGAAGCTGCGCGGGTTGGCGTCGGCGAGGGCGCGGGCGTCCTCGAGGTCGCCGACGTCGTAGGGCAGGCTGGCGACCTCGCGGGCGAGGGCGGCGGGCGGGCGGATGGCTTCAAAGGCTTTGATCTTCATGCTGGAATCTCCGGTAAAACAAGGCGTGGCGTATAACAAACCGCGGGACGGGTGTCGAATCCAAGATTCGATGGTCTTTCCCATCAACCCTTCTTGTTCGTAATCGTAATCCTAATCGTAATCTCTCCCCGATTAGGATTACGAGTACGAGTACGATCAAGAAGCACTAAACGACCGACACGATCCGGTAGTCATCGGTGAACGGGCCAACCTTGAACTTGAATCGGTCGCCCGCCTTCTTTCCGACCAGTTGCTGGCCGAGCGGGGCCTGGGGGGTAAGGACGATGACGGTGTGGCCGTCGTGTTCGACCTCGAGGCCGCCGGCCGAGGGGCCGATGAAGTAGTACAGGCGCTGCTTGCGGGTCTCGAGTTCGACCAGCGCGGACACGTCGATCGGCTCGCCCCCGGGAAACTTTTTCAGGAACAGCGCGGCGAAATCGGTCAGCGCGGCCGCGGCCTCCGCGGTCTGGCGGGCCTGGCCGGCGGCGAGGTAGGAGGCTTCCAGGCCGCGGGTGTCGTACTTGTCCTCGGCCTTGCTCTCCTCGTGGGTGGCTTCCGCGTGGGCGGCACGCGCCGCGGTCAGGT
This sequence comes from uncultured Verrucomicrobiota bacterium, assembly GCA_937872895.1. GTDB lineage: Bacteria > Verrucomicrobiota > Kiritimatiellia > CAIVKH01 > CAIVKH01 > CALMUP01. The sequence goes on along the minus strand of CALMUP010000021.1, from coordinate 62,103 downwards.
GCCGTTCCACCTTGCCGCGCAATTCCGCCACGATCGCCTCGACCAGTTCCTTCTTGTTCATGGCCGTTTCATAGCCCAGCCGGATGGTTTCTGGCAATGCCCGGATTTTTCCGATGATTGGACAACCGTTCCGTGCTACCGTCCAACCATTGGACCATTTCCGGAGAACCCACGCATGACCCCGACGACCCGACCTATCTGGCACCACGACCACCGCTCGCTGGTGATCATCACCACCGCCAAGGGCATGGTGCCGATGCTGACCGACGAACTGGCCGCGCTGGGGGTGGAGATCGGCGGGGCGACCGAGACCGGCGTCTCCGTGACCATCAACATGGCCGAGGCGATGCGGCTGAACCTGTTCCTGCGCACCGCGCACCGGGTCTTGTGGAAACTCGGCGACGGCACGGCGAACCATCCGAGCGAGCTGCACAAGAAGCTGGCCGCGTGGCCGTGGGAGACGTGGATCCCGGAATCGGGCTACGTCTGCGTGACCGCGTCGGGGCAGACCGCCTCGGGCGATGATCCGCGGTTCGTGGCGCTGCGCACCAAGGATGCGATCATGGACCGGATGAACGAGGTGCGGGGGCGGCGGCCGGATTCGGGACCGGCGCGCGACCGCACCGTGGTGCACCTGCACTGGGAAAGCCGGTCGTTCACCGCCTACCTCGACACCTCGGGCGAGCCGCTCTCGCACCGCGGCTACCGGATCCAACCGCACCAGGCCCCGATGCGCGAGACCCTGGCCGCGGCCTGCCTGCTCGGTTCGGGATGGGATCCCGAGACGCCGCTGGTGAACCCGATGTGCGGCAGCGGCACGGTGGCCATCGAGGCGGCGATGATCGCCTCGCACACGCCTGCCGGTTTCCTGCGCGGGAATTTCGGTTTCATGCACCTCAACGGCTACGAGGCCGCGTTCTGGCGAAGCATCCGCGATCCGGCCGCGCGTGACCGCGTGGTCAAGCCGCCGCGTCCGCGCATCATCGCCAACGACCTCGATCCGCGGGCGATCCAGGCCGCGCGCGCGAACGCCGAACGCGCGGGGCTCTCGGCGTGGATCCAGTTCTCGACCTGCGACTTCCGTGCCACCCCCCTGCCCCCGCCCCCCGGCCTGCTCGTGTTCAATCCCGAGTACGGCGAACGGCTCGGGCAGGACAAGGCGCTGGCCGAGCACTACCAGGCGATCGGCGACTTCATGAAGCAGAAGGCGCAGGGCTACACCGGCGTGGTCTTCACCGGGAATGCCGAGATGGTCAAGCCGATCGGCCTCAAGCCGCGCGTCAAGCTGCCGCTCTTCAACGGCCCGATCGAATGCCGCCTGCTGGTGTTCGATCTCTACGACGGCACGAAACGCGACCGGCGGTTGCGCCGTGCGAATCCGGCTTCGTGACGATGGCCCCTGCGGCTCGGCGGCCTGCCTGGCCAGGGCAGGCCGGCGAGCCGCAATGGATCAATCCGCACTACAAATACCGGCGGCGGATCAGGCGGATGCCGACCAGGGCAACGAGCAGGGCGACGATGCCGAGGCCGAAACGGATGAGGGTGTTGCGGTAGTCGGACAGCGACCCGGCGACCCGCATCGGATTGGTGTGGCGCTTGGACAATTCGGCTTCCTGCTCCCGGGCAAAGAGCGAGGCATCAACGCGACGGAGCGGGTTGGCCATGTCGAGATCGTACTGGGCTGCGCCGAAGAACAGGTACGGCTTGTCGTCGCTTCTGGCCTCGAAGATCACGAAGTGCGGTATGGCCGAGGCGGCGAGGTGCTTGAGCTTTGGCACGGATTGGCCGTAGTGGTAGAGTTCGAGCTTGAGGTAGCGGAAATCGGCCTTGGCGAGCGGGATGCGGTTCTGTTCGTGGCCTTCGAGGTGATGGATGCCGCTGTCGGCGATCCAGCGCCACTTGTTGGTCGCCTCGTTGCGGCCGAACAAACGGACCGGTAACGCGAAGTCGGTGGCATCGGAGGCGAAGGTCATGGCGACCAGCGGACGGTTGCGCGCGCCGGCATCGAGGTGGAACACGGTCACGCCCTCGGCGGGTGGTTCGTCAGCAGGCGCTTCCATCCGCTTGAGGGGGATGATCTCGTGATCGGAATCGTCGCGATCCACCCGGGCGATTTCCGTGCTGCGCCATTCGAGCGCCTGATCGGTGGCACGCGGATCGGCATAGACGCGCACGGCAATGACCGGCCAGCGGGCGTCGGGATAGTCCACGCTGCGGTTGCGCACCGGCGCGGGGGTTTTCTGCTCGACCACGAATCCGGCACCGAGCAGGACCAGCTTCTCGCGCGAAGGGCCGCCCCAGACCTCGACGCGGCGGGCCTGCTCGCGGGCGCCGGTGTTCACGATCACCCGGTTGTGCAGCGGGATTGTCCCGTCGCGGTCCGGCTGCAACTGGAAAACACGGACAGTGAAATCGGTGACGGTCGGCTGATCCGCCGGCGTAATGTCGGCATGGCGAAGCGGGGTGATGCTGCTGCGGTCCGTGCGTGACCAGACCACACTCGGCCACTCGACACCGCGGCGGTCGATCACGCGCAGATCCAGGGGAAATGAACGGAAGCCGTCGAAGATCTCCGGGGTGAGGCGGGCGCGGTAAACCATGCCGGTCTTGAATGAACCATTGATCGTGCTGCGCCAGTCGTAGCGTTCAAGATCGGGGGGCCAGGAGGCGGCCGATAGGCTGGCAACACCCGCACACCACAGCGCGGCGGCGATTCCGATTCTGGCAGTGACAACACCCATGCGTTCCAGTCTAGCGATCCGCGGTGGACAAGGCGAGCAGTTCACGTGCCTCGGCGATGACCCGCCCGGGAGCGAGGCCGGTCAGGCAGCGGCGGTCACGTTCGGGCAGGCGGCAGGTGCGCGACAGGCACGGGCGGCAGGCCAGATCGTCGCGGGTGAGCACGCGGTGGCGGTCGCCGTACGGTCCGGTGCGACGGTGTTCGGTCGCGCCGAACACGGCCAGCACGCGGGTGCCGGCGGCGGCGGCGATGTGCATCGGGCCGGAATCGACGGTAATGACGAGGTCCATCGCGCCGAGCCAACCGCCCAACTCCAACAACGACGTCTGCGCGCACAGGTCGGTCACGCCGGGCGCGGCGGTGGCGATGCCGGCACAGGTCGCGCGGTCTTCCGGTGCGCCGAACAGGTAGACCGATGCGTTGGGGAGCAGCTCGCGGGCGACAGCGGCGAAATGGGCGGGTGGCCAGTTCTTGGTCTCCCAGCGCGAGCGGGGCAACAGGGCCACGCGCGGGCCGGGCGGCAGCGCGGCGGGCGGGTCGAACCGCACCGGGAAGATCACCGGGCCGCGGGCAATGCCGAGGTGGTCGAGCAGGTCGAAGTTCTCGTCAATCGCGTGGCGTTCCTTGTTGCGCGGACCGGTCACCGCGTCGTACAGCCAGCGGGAACCCTCGCGGTGGAACGACGGACCGATCACCTTGTCGCCGCGCGCGGCCCTGGCGACCAGCGCGCTTTTCATCAACCCTTGCAGGTCGAGGACCAGGTCGTAGCGTTCGGCGCGCAGGTCGCGCAGGAAGGCGGGGGCGCGGGCGAGGAACGCCTGGCGGGGAAAACCGATCACCCGGCGCACCGGCGCGAAGCGGCTGACCAGCGGGGCGTACCCGGTGTTCACCACCCAGTCGACCTCCGCCCCGGTCGCGGCCTTCACCTGCGCCACGGCGGGCAGCGCGTGGAACAGATCGCCGAGGGAACTCAATTTGACGACGAGGATGCGCATAACAGAAAACCCGTGCGTTCAACTTTCAACGCTCAACAGCCAACAAGCAACATTCAGCGAACAACCTACAATAACCAGAACCCACCGTCGCGCTATTTGCGTGTTGGATGTTGAATGTTGGACGTTGAAAGTTCGCGTAGACGGTTTCTACGCCAGGCCCAGCAGCCGCAGCATCACGGCTTTCTGGATGTGGAGGCGGTTTTCGGCCTCGTCGAAGACGACGGATTGCGGGCCGTCGATCACGCCTTCGGTCTGCTCGTAGCCGCGCACGGCGGGCAGGCAGTTCATGAAGATGGCATCGGGCTTGGCGTGGGCCATCAGTTCCTCGTTCACCTGGTAGGGCCGGAAGACCTTCACCCGCGCCTCGGCCTTGTGGGCGGGGATGTGGTAGCTCATCCAGGTGTCGGTGTAGACGATGTCGGCGCCGCGGGCGGCCTCGGCGGCGTCGTGGGTGACGACGAGCGAGCAGCCGTTCTCCGCGGCGTTGGCCTTCGCGAAGGCGACGACCTGGTCCAGCGGCGAGTACTCGGCGCCGGGCGGGCAGCCAACGCTGATGTCCATGCCCATCTTCGTGCAGCCGAACATCAGCGCGTGGGTGACGTTGTTGTGGCCATCGCCGAGGTAGGCCAGCTTCAGTCCCTTCAGGCGGCCCTTGTGTTCCTGGATGGTCTGCAGGTCGGCGAGGATCTGGCAGGGATGGTCGTAGTTGGTCAGGCCGTTGATGACGGGGACGCGCGACAGGGCGGCCATTTCCTCGATGTGCTTCTGCTCGTAGAGGCGACCCATGATGATGTCCACGTAGCGGCTGACCACGCGGACCATGTCGGCGACGTTCTCCTTGCCGGAGCTGAGCGGCGAGGTGGCGAGATCGTAGTAGATCGCGTGGCCGCCCATCTGGGTGAAGCCGGTCTCGAACGAGACGCGGGTGCGCAGGCTGGGTTTCTCGAACATCATCATCAGCGTCTTGCGGTGCATGGCGGACGCGTAGGCGGCGGGATTGCGCTTCACTTCGGCGGCGAGGGTCAGCACGTCGTGAATGAAGTCGGTCGGCCAGTCTTGCAGCGAGATCAGGTGTTTCATCGTTCTCTCCATCGCGCGGGGCGTCAGCTCATCAGGTCGTCGTAGTAGCGGTCGATTTCGTGGTCGCGGTCGAAGATCATCAGGATCAGCACGGCGCGCACCCACATGCCGTTGCGGACCTGGCGCCAGTACTTCGCGCGGGGGTCGGCATCGACCTCGGGGGCGATCTCGTGGCGGCGGGGCAGCGGGTGCATGATGATGGCGTGCTGCTGGAGGATCTTCAGGTGGTCGGCGGTGAGGCAGAACCGCGAGACATCCACCGGGGCGCTGCCGTCGGCCTTGTCCCACTCGTCCTGGATGCGCGTCATGTAGATGGCATCGACGGCGGGGATGACCGACTCGAAATCGCCGGTCACGTCGTAGGTCATGCCGGCGGCATCGAGTTTCTCGAGGATGTCGCGGCCGATCTGCAGCGGCTCGGGGGCGACGAAGACCTGGTGGACACGGGGGAAGTGGCGGAGCAGCATCGACAGTGAACGCACGGTGCGGCCGCGGGCGAGGTCGCCGACGAAAGCGATGCGTGCGCCTTCGAGGCCGCCGCGCCGTTTCTCGAGGCTGCGCTGCAAGGTGTAGACATCGAGCAGGGACTGGGTCGGGTGCTGGTCCTTGCCGGAGCCGGCATTCACCACCGGGACGGGGCGGTCGGTCTGGGAGAGCAGCCAGGCGATGCGCTCGGCGAAGCCGCCTTCCGGGTGGCGCATGATGATCATGTCGAAGTACGAACTGAAGGTGCGGACCGAGTCCTCCTGCGACTCGCCCTTGATCTCGCTCGAGGTCGAGGCGTCGCGCACTTCGGCGGGTTTGATACCGAGGATCTGGCAGGCCGCATAGAAGGACAGGAAGGTGCGGGTCGAGGGCTGGGCGAAGTAGAGCATCACGCGCTTTTCCGACAGCAGGCCCTGCAGGAAATTCATGCCGCCGCGGGTCTTGGCGATCTTGCGGGTCTTGGTGGCGAGGTCGCAGATCCGGTCGAGCAGGGCCCGGTCGAACTGCTGCGCGATCAACGCGTGGTAGGGTTTGCCGCCGCGGCAGAGGTACTCCGCCTTCTGTTCGGAAGGAAGGCCCTTGAACGCGTCCCAGGGCACGGTCTTCAGTTTGTTTTCTTTGTAGATCATCGGAATCGTCCGGAAGTCCAGTGATGCCCGATGCTAGAGACCGGGGCCGGGGGATTCGAGCGGTTTTTTCACCGGGGCCGGGAAATCGTGGAATCCCCGACGCTACCGGGACGCGGCCGGGCGGGCCTTGCGGCGGACCGGACGGCGTTTGGCCGGACAGGTGGCCCGCAGGAACACGGCATAGACCCGCTCATCGATCTCGCCCGAGGCCAGGGCGAGGGTGTGGGCGACCACATCGGCTTCGGTAGCCTCGATCACACACCCGTTGGCACCAAGAAAGGTATAGGCGGCCATGAACCCGGCTCGTTTGTTTCCGTCCAGGAAGGGGTGATTCTTGACAATCCCGAACGCATACAACGCGGCCAGATCAAACAGATCCGGATTCCCATAACAGTAGGCTTGTTGGGGCTTGTGGAGTGCGGATTCGAGCAATCCCGCATCGCGCAAACCGGGCAATCCACCAAATCGGATCAACAACTCATCCTGAATCGTTTCGATCACGGAACGCGAAATCCAAATCGGTTCCTTCATTTCGCCAACTCACGCAAGGCATTCCGGTATTTGATCATCCCATGCCGAGCAATCGTCATCATCTGGCTTACGGAATCCTCGCCCCCGGTCACCCGCACCGCCTGGTCCGGAGCCTCGGTGATGTAGACGGCGTCGCCCTCCTTGACCATCAGGTGGTCGAGGGTCTTGCGGGGGAGGATGATGCCGTAGGAATTGCCGATCTTGCGGATTTTCGTCTTCATGGTGTTATAATCTACGTTATAACATCGGGCCCGGTCAAGTGGACGGTGTTCCGGGTGGTAAAAAAGGCGTGCCGCCGGCGCGGGGAGCCGTTACCCTGCGTGCGCATAACCCCTTTTCCGGAGAGCGATGAGCGAATCAATCTTGTTGGTGGGCGGAGGCGGCCGCGAGCACGCCCTCGCGTGGAAAATCAGCCAGGACCGCAGCCGTCCGGCGGTGTTCTGTGCGCCGGGCAATGCCGGCACGGCGACGGTGGCGACGAACCTGCCGATCGCCGCGACCGACCTCGACGGCCTGGTGGCGTGGGCAAAGGAACACCGTCCGGCCTTGACGGTGATCGGTCCGGAGGCCCCGTTGTGCGCGGGGTTGACCGACCGGTTGATCGCGGAGGGGTTGGCGGTGTTCGGTCCGACCGCCGAAGCCGCCCAGATGGAGGGCAGCAAGTTCTTCTCGAAGGTGATCATGGGCGAGGCCGGGGTGCCGACCGCGGAGTCGGCCTCGTTCACCGAAGCGGCCGCCGCGCGCGCCTACGTCCGCAAGGCCGGGGCGCCGATCGTGGTGAAGGCCGACGGCCTGGCCGCGGGCAAGGGCGTGACCGTGTGCACGACGGTGGAGCAGGCCGAGGCGGCGATCGACGAGGCGTTGGTGAGCAAGGCGTTCGGATCGGCCGGATCGCGCGTGGTGATCGAGGAGTTCCTCGACGGCGAGGAGGCGTCGATCCTCGCCCTGGTGGACGGCGAACGGATCGTGATGCTCGCCTCGTCGCAAGACCACAAGCGCATCTTTGACCACGATGAGGGGCCGAACACCGGCGGCATGGGCGCCTATTCCCCCGCCCCGGTGGTCACCGAGGACCTGTGGCCGGTCATCCGCGCGCAGGTTTTCGAAAACACCGTGGCCGCGCTGCGGCGTCGCGGCATCACCTACCGTGGCGTCTTGTATGCCGGCCTGATGATCTCCCCGCGCGGCATCAAGGTGCTGGAGTTCAACTGCCGGTTCGGCGATCCCGAATGCCAGGCCGTGCTGGCCCGCTGGGACGGAGACCTTTTGCCCGCGCTGAAGGCGTGCGCGGCGGGGACCCTCGATCCGGCGCTGGTGAACTGGAAGCCCGATCCGTCGGTCTGCGTGGTCATGACCGCCGGGGGGTATCCCGGCCCCTACCCGACCGGCGATGCGATCACCGGCCTCGACGCCGCGGGCCGGGTCCCCGGGGTCGTGGTCTTCCACGCCGGCACGGCGGAGCGTAACGGACAGGTCGTGACCGCGGGCGGGCGCGTGCTCGGCATCACCGCCACGGGTCCGGACCTCGCCGCGGCGATCCAGCGGGCCTACGCCGCCGCGGATCACATCGCATTTGCCAAACACCATCTTCGCCGCGATATTGGCTGGAGAGCCTTGAACCGCACCTGAACCGCCATGAAACGATCCACCCTAACCGCGTTCGCGTTGCTGCTGGCCACCACCGGCCTCCACGCCCAATCCACAACCGGCGCGCTGGACGATGTACGGGCCACCCTCGCCTCGTTCGGGGTGGCGCTGGACGAGGCGGCAACCTCCCGTGCCGCACGGCTGGCGGCGGTGCGCACGATCGATCCGCGCGCCGACTGGATCAGCGACGAGGACTGGGCCCGCGAGCAGGCCGACCGCGCCGGTAAGCGCTGGCGTCCGGACTTCCGCCTGGCCATGACCAACGGGCTGCCGGTCATTGCCTCCCTACCGACCAACGGAACCACCGCCGCGACCGACCTCGCGCCCGGCGACCGGATCACCGGCATCGCCACCCAAACCTTCACCCGCATCGCCCTGCCCGAGGCACTGCGCCAGCTCGGGACCGGCGCAGCAACCTCGATCACCCTGCGCACCGTGCGCGGCGAACGCACCGCGACGGTCTCGGTCGCGCGCGGCTGGATCGATGAGCCACCGGTCGAGACCATCGACCTGCTTCCCAACGACATCGGCTACATCAAGATCAACGGACTGTACCCCGGCAGCGGCCGCGACGTGGTGAGCCGGATCCGCGCCTGGTCGGAAGGCCAGCGAGTCGGTATGATCCTCGACCTGCGCGGCGCGGGTGGCGACGACCTGGCCGCCGTCACCCAGATCGCCAGCCTGTTCGCCCGCGGCGGCCAGTTCCTCTTCGCCTTCCGCGACCACCACCAGCAGGACGTCGCCAGCTACCGCGCCACCGAGGGGTACCCGGTCAGCCAGCCGGTCATGGTGCTGGTGGATGGCGATACCCGCGGGGCCTCCGAGGTACTGGCCGCCGTGATCAACGGGGCAAACCGCAGGGCCCTGCTGATCGGCACCGCCACCCGGGGCGATTTCCTGCTGCGTGAACCGGTCGCGTTCGGCAACGAACGTATGTTCTTCGCTACCAAGGTACTCGATACCGCGGACGGGCTTCGCTACACGGGCCAGGCCGGGGTCGAGCCCGCCATCCCGCTGACCCCGGCCGAGCTGGATACCCGTGATTACGAGCCCCCGCCCGACCTGCTGGACCGCCGCGGCCAGCTCGATGTGGAACTCCGCGATGCCGCGGTACGCCGTCGAGTCCGGGGCGACGGCGCCCTCGAGCGGGCGGTGGACATGATCGTCGGATTGAAATCCTTGAATAACGACGGCGGAACGGTATCTTCGTCACCGTAGACGCGCCGGGCCCGGCGATCTCCCGCAACACCATGAAACACGTTCTTTTTGTCTGTACCGGCAATAGCTGCCGCAGCCCGATGGCGGAATACCTGTTCCGCGCCCGGCTCGGTGAGGAGCACGGCTGGCGCGCGGCCTCAGCGGGCACCGCCGCACTCCCCGGCTGGCCGGCCAGCGAGGAGGCCGTGCAGGCCTTGCGCGAGAAAGGCATCGAGGCCCGCAACCACGCCAGCCAGCCGCTGACCAGGGAACTGGTCGAGGCTGCGGACCTGGTTATCACAATGACGAGCCGGCACCGCGACGAGGTGCTCCGGCTATGCCCCGGCGCGGCCGGCAAGACGCGGCTGATGACCTCGTTCGGGCTGACCCCTCGGCTGCGCGACATCCCGGACCCGGTCGGGCAGTCGATGGACGTCTACCGGTTCACGCGCGATGTACTGGACAGCGCGATGGCGGATGTGATTCTTACCCTGATGGAACAAGCGCGGCCATCGGCCGCAACGGAAAGGTCAACGAAGATGAAGATGGCGATCGGTGCCGACCACGGCGGATTCGAGCTGAAGGAACAAGTGAAGGCCAAACTGGCCGCGCGCGGCATCGCGGTGGAGGACCTCGGCGCCTCCGGCACGGCCTCGGTGGACTACCCCGACTTCGCCAGCGAGGTCGCCCGCCGCGTCTCCCTCGGCCAGGCCGACCAGGGCCTGCTGATCTGCACCACCGGCATCGGCATGAGCATCACCGCCAACCGATTCCCGCACGTGTACGCCGCGCTGGTGCACGACGCCGACACCGCGACCCGCGCCCGTACCCACAACAACGCGAATGTGCTGGTCTTCGGGGCCAACGCGGCCGGGCAGGTCGACGCGATCCTCGACGCCTGGTTCTCGAACACCTTCGAGGGCGGACGCCATGAACGCCGCGTGAACAAGGTGGAACGCGCCGCCGCCGACCTGCAGGCGCTCGACGCCATCGCCGCCACCGACCCGGCGATCTTCGCGGCAATCCGCCACGAGGAAACCCGCCAGCGGCGCAACATCGAGCTGATCGCCTCCGAGAACTACACGTCGCGCGCGGTGCGCCAGGCCTGCGGCTCGGTGCTGACCAACAAGTACGCCGAGGGCTATCCGGCCAAGCGCTGGTACGGCGGCTGTGAATGCGTGGACGACGCCGAGAACCTCGCCATCGACCGCGCCAAGCAACTGTTCGGCGCCGAACACGCGAACGTGCAGCCGCACAGCGGCAGCACCGCGAACATGGGCGTGTACTTCGCCATGCTCGAACCGGGCGACACCATCCTCGCGATGAACCTCGCCCACGGCGGCCACCTCACCCACGGCCACAAGATGAACTTCTCCGGCCGCTACTACAACATCGTCCCCTACGGCGTCGACCCGAAGACCGAGTACATCAACTACGACGAGGTCGAACAACTCGCCGAGGCGAACAAGCCGAAGCTGATCTGCGCCGGCGCCAGCGCCTACTCGCGCATCATCGACTTCCCCCGCCTGCGCGCCATCGCCGACAAGGTCGGCGCGCTGCTGATGGTGGACATGGCCCACATCGCCGGCCTGGTCGCGGGTGGCGTGCACCCGAACCCGGTGCCCTATGCCGACTTCGTGACCACCACGACCCACAAGACCCTGCGCGGCCCGCGCAGCGGCCTGATCCTGTGCAAGGAGCAGTTCGCGAAGGACATCGACAAGCAGGTGTTCCCCGGCATCCAGGGCGGCCCGCTGATGCACATCGTCGCGGCGAAGGCCATCTGCTTCCACGAGGCGCTGCAACCGGCGTTCAAGGACTACGCGAAGCAGATCGTGGCCAACGCGAAGGTCATGGCCGAGACGCTCAGCAGCGCCGGCCTGCGCATCGTCTCCGGCGGCACCGACAACCACGTCATGCTGGTCGACCTGACCCCGGTCAACGGCACCGGCAAGGACGCCTCGGTGCAACTCGACGAGGCGCTGATCACGGTGAACAAGAACGCGATCCCGTTCGACACCAAGAGCCCGTTCGTCACCTCCGGCATCCGCATCGGCACCCCCGCGGTGACCACCCGCGGCATGAAGGAGGCGGAGATGCGCACGATCGGCGGCTTCATCGTGGACCTGCTGAAGAACCCCGGCAACACCGCGCTGATCCACGACGTCCGCGCCAAGGTCATCGCCCTGACCGACCGCTTCCCGGTGCCGTAAGGAACCGCACGCGACGCGGGTGGCGGATGGCTTGACGCGGTGGGCGGGGACGGGCAGTGTTGTGGTTCCCATGAGCGCACCGCACCGCGTGATCCTGCCCATCCCCCACCCGCTGAACCGGCCGGTCGAGGCGATCACGTTCACGGTGGAGGGTGCGGAGGCCGCGCCCTCGCCGGCGGTGGAGTTCTGCTGCTTCCTGTATCCGGCGATGGCCCAGCGGCTGCCGCTCCAGCTCAGCGCGCCGCTGGACACGCCCCTGGCCGCGAACACGGAACGAATCATGGCCACGTTGGCCTCGTGGTTCCCGACCCTTTCCCCCATGTCGGTCGAACCGGCGGCCGCCACGGCCGCCGTCGCACCCCGACCCGCCTCCACCCGCACCGCCTTGTTCTTCACCGGCGGGGTGGACTCGTTCCACGCACTGGTGCGGGACCGCGATGCGATCGATGCGCTGGTGCTGGTGATCGGGTTCGACCTGTTACCCGAACAGACGGACCTGTGCCGCCAGACCATCGACATGCTTCACGAGGTGGCGGATCACTTCGGCAAGCAGGCGGTGGTGGTGACCTCGAACCTGCGTCCGTTGTTCGATACCTGCCTCGGCTGGGGAAAGACCCACGGGGCCGCCCTCGCGGCGGTCAGCCACCTGCTCGCGCCGTCGTTGGGCCGCGCCTTCATCGCCTCGTCGTTCCGCACCGACCAGGTATTCCCGTGGGGCACCCACCCCGAACTGGATCCGCTCTGGAGCACCCGCACGATGCAGGTCCACCACCGCCACGCCGAGACCGGCCGGGTGGACAAGATCCGCGAAATCGCCGCCGACCCGTTCGTGCTGCGCCACCTCCGGGTCTGCTGGCAGAACACCGGCAACGCCTACAATTGCGGCTACTGCGCGAAATGCCTGCGCACCCGGTTCGCGCTGGACCTGGCCGGCGCACCGCCCGACGCCGCGCCGTTCGCCAGCCCGTTTGAACCGGAACGGCTGATCGAGTTGACCTCGCGCCTCGCCCCGGAATCGCCCGACCGCATCTTCATCCCGGAATTGACTGCGGCCTTCCGCGCGGCCGGCCGCACCGACGACCGCGTGGCCCGCGCCCTCTTCGCCGCCGAGGCGGCGATCCCGCCGCTGCCGGTCACCGTGACCACGCCGGCACTGGAGATCGGCCCGACGCGGATCACCACCGCAGCCGGGCGCGTCTCCCTGACCACACCGGTGGAATACAGCACGGTGCGCACCGAGCTGCGTGTGGCCTTCCCGATGGCCACGCCCCCGCCACGTTGCGGCGACGCCCACGCGCTGTGGTTCCTGCTGCAGGCGATGCGCCTCGGCTCAGACCTGCACCTGCGCGACCCGGTGTCTTCGGACCTGCTGGCCCGGCTCGATCAAGCCCAGCAGATCATCGCGACTCTTCCGGTCTTCGAAGGATTACGCCCGATCCGCATCCGTGCGAATCGGGTGGAACCACCGCTTCCGCCCGCTCCGCCGGATCATCCATGGGCGGCGGCGTTCGGCGGCGGTATCGATGGGTGGTATACGCTGCTGCAATACCGGGACACGACGCGGTACATCGTGCACCTCCACGGCATCGACCAAATCACACCGGATCCGAACTACCGGTCCTTGGTCAGCGGATGGCTGCATGAGGCTGCCATCCGCGCAGGCGTGGACCTGATCGAGGTCGACACGAACCTGCGCCAGGTGCTGGTGCGCGACCTCGGTGGGCGGTGGGATGAGACTTATGCCTTCGCGCCCTACGGCATGGCGCACCTGCTCCAGCCGGTGTGCGCCGGACTGAGGATGGGGTCGGACTTGACTTACACGGAACTGCAACAGTGCCTGGTCACGACCAAGAACCATCCTCTGCTGAAGCCCCTGCTGCGGTCGGCCGCCATGTGCATCACCCATGAAGGCATGGACACGGTTCGCCACGAGAAGGCGGCGTGGCTGGCCCGCCACCATCCCTGGGTGCTGCCGCTGCTGCAGGTCTGTTCCGCCCGCCTGGTGTCGGGCTTCCGCGGCGGGCGCAATTGCGGGATGTGCGAGAAATGCCTGCGCACGCTGGCGGCCTTCCGGGTCTGCGGGGCACTCGAACTCGCGCAATGCGCCTTCGACACGCCGTTCGATCCCGCACGGCTGGCCGCGACGACGATTCCACGCAGCGGCGCGGGCGAATTCCGGGTGCTGTACCACCTGGCCATGCTGCAAGCGCTGAAGGAACGTGGCGACGATCCGGTGTTGCAACAGGCGCTGACGGCCCTGATCCTCCGCTCACGCGCGGTCTGGCCGAAGGGCCCGCTGCCATCGATCACCGACGCCTACCCGCGCTGGAAGGCATCCCCGGCCTGGCCGGCCTTCGTGCACGATCACGCCGAAGCCCTGCTCGACCAGGCCTTGCCGCTGGCCGATCCGCGCGAGGTCCGCGGCGGCCTCGACGCGGCGGTGCTCGACCTGTGGCCGAAGCTGGTACGGCAATCCATCGCGCGCCGGTCCGGTTTCCGGAGGCCGGCCACGTGAGCGCGACCTTCCACCCGCCGACCGATCCGGGGTGCTCCCTGTTCCTTCCCGGCCCGTCGTTGTACCGGACGCCGGGGGGCGATCACGGCTACCGGTTCGACGTCTGGCTCAAGCGGCCGGGCGGCCGCGACAGCCTGCTGCAAACCATCACCTGGACGAGTTCGTTGCCGATCCACCTGCGCTCGGGCGAAGGCAACACCGCGCTGGTCTCGGTGCTGCTGCCGGCGATGGCGATGGGGCTGCCGCTGCGCGTCGAGGCGCCGGTATCGCGGCGCCTGCTGCACAACCTCGTTGACTTTCAATCGATCTTCCACACCTGGTTCCCTTCGCTTCGGGTTATTCCGATCGATGCACCATGCGCGGCCGAATCGCCGATCGTCGCCGCGCCCGGTACGGCGGCGTTCTTCTCCGGCGGCGTGGACGGTTTCCACACCCTGCGTCACCACCTGAACGACCTTTCCACGCTGGTCATGCTGCACGGGTATGACCTCGATCTCGAGCGCACCGACCACCGGTTCGTCGTCGAGGACTACCTGCGAACGATCGCCACCGAACTGCGCCGCGAGCTGGCGGTGCTCCAGACCAACCTGCGTTGCTTCACCGACCGGTATGTGTGGTGGGGCAACCAGTGCGGAGCCGCCCTTGGCGCGGCGGCGTACCTGCTCGAGGGATCGGTCGGCCGCATGCTGGTCGCGTCGAGCAACACCTACTCGGATTTCGTTCCGTGCGGCACGAACGTGCTGACCGATCCGCTGTTGTCCACCGAGGCGATGGAGGTCGTGGTCGACGGGGCCACCACGCCGCGCATCGACAAGATCTTCGAGCTGGCCCGCTGGGATTATGCGCGCGAGCGGTTGCGGGTGTGCTGGCGCATGCCGCGGACGGGACTGAATTGCGGTCGCTGCAACAAGTGCCTGCGCACGATGACCGCGTTGTGGCTGGCCGATGCGCTGGACCGGTCGCCGACCTTCCCTTCACCGCTGTCGCCGGAGGGTATCGCCAGCGAGCCCTTGAATCCGCTGCATGCGTGGTTCGCGACCGAGAACATCGAGCGGGCGCAGGCGCTCGGGCGGGCGGACCATCCGATCATCCGGGCCTGGGCACAGGCGCTGGCGCGTTGCCAGGCCGGGACTTCACCGCCGCACGCCGATGCGTTGGCGCGTGATCTTTCGCACGATCCGTTGACCGCGCAGTGGCTGGCCGATCATGCTGCGGAATTGATCGGGGCGACCGGGCGGAGCAATCCGGGAGCCCTGCTTGCCGCACTGACCCGGCACATGCCGGAGGAGCTGGCCGCGTTTATCCGCCGCTACTGGTGGAAGGCGCCGGCTGCGCTGGCTGGCCGTGCCGCCCGGCGGATCGCCGCGCGATGACGGTTCACGCGGCGAGCAAACGAGGGGTATGCGTGGCGATGGATCAGTGAAACCGCTCGATGGTTTCGGTGATGCTAAGGTGCCCGGTGCCGGAGTAACCGAGTTGCCATGCACCGTCACGAAGAACGAACTGGTGCAGGCCGCACATGGCAACCTGCAGGGGTTCGACGCCGGGAGCGAGGGCCTTGGCGATTCCGCCGACGGAGGCGCCGTGACCAACAAGCAGGGTGGTTTGCCAGGTTTCCCCGAGCAGTGACTCCGTGACGCAGCGGCAACGTTCATCGAGTTCGCCCGCATCTTCATCCTCGGGATAACAAGGCATGATCAACGGTTCGTAACGAGGGTCAATATGGGCATACCGGCGTTGCAGGGTGCGGGAAGCCAGGTAATCGGGCGGGCCGGAAAACCATCCCTCCTTGAGCACTTCGCACAAGCCGTGCTCGACGAACACCGGAACGTCCAGCTCTGCGGCGATGATGCCGGCGGTATCGACGGTGCGCAGGAACGGGGAGCAATAGATGCGTTCGATGCCATGCGCCTTGAGGAACCATCCGGTATCGCGCGCTTGCTGGCGGCCGTTGGCGGAGAGCGGGGGATCGTGCGGCCGCACGGCGGTGTCAAACCAGTCCGCCTGCTCAAAGTCCTGGCGCATCCCGTGGCGCAACAACCAGATTGTTCGTTCCATCATTCCATCCCCCTTGCGTCCTGCTACAGGGATGCAGGACCACCCCCTTGGTTCAGCCGACGGATGCACGATGCGGCGGCGGGCGGGAAAACGTCAACACCAGCAACTACCCTGAATGAGGTATCGCGATTGCGCGATTGCGTTATCAATACTCGAAGTTGACCGGGACCACCTGGCCAGGGCCAATCTGCATACGCGGTACGGAGGGTTGGAGGTTCGTGCTTTCGCTACGCAGGAAAATGATCGGCTTGTCGAAATTCGGGAAAGCGGCCTCGGCGGCGGCCATGGTCGGGGCGATGTCGGCCACGTCCGATTCCTCCACGGCGAGCAGCACCGGTTCGGGCAGCACCTCAGCCGGGGCGTTTTCATCCAGCGCGGCCAGCGGCGCCGTTGCGGGTGAACGAGGGAAGACGAGGGCGGTGACGGCGACCAGGGCCAGTGCGGCGGTGCTGTAGGCCAAGGCCGGATGCTCGATGGTGAACCAGGTGCGGAGGCGGGAGACCCAGCCTTCAGGTTCCTGGCGGATCTGCTGGCTCACCGCGCGCAGGCATCGCTCCATGGCGATATCGGCGGGTTGCTCGTAGCGTTTCAGGGAGATGAGGTTTCGCACGGCGACGAGGCGGGCGACGTCAGCCTGGAGGGCAGGGTCGCGTTGCAGGAGGGCCTGCGCTTCGGGGGGGAGGGTTTCTCCGGCGTGTTCGAGGCAATAGACCTTCAGTTCACTCTCATTCATGGCGCATATTCCGCTAGTTCCGACTGCAGGAGCTGCCGTGCGTAAAACAACCGCGACCGCACGGTTCCCGAGGAAACCCCGAGCATCTTCGAGATCTCCTCGTGCGGGACGCCCTGGATGTCGTGCAGGACGACGACCGCTCGATGTTTATCGGACAGCTTCTGCAGGGCTTCGTTCAATTTTTCCTGCAGCTCCGACAAGGTGGCATCGCGGAACGGGGATTCCTTCGAGGAAAGCTCGACATAGGCCTTGTCGCGCTCGACCCCGCCGTCCATGTCGTCGAGGCTGAGGCCGGCGCGCTTGTTGCGGCGCTTGACGTAGTTGATCGCGCGGTTGACGGCGATGCGGTACACCCAGGTGTAGAACGAGGAGTCGCCCTTGAACCGCTGCAGGGCATCGTACGCCTTGACGAAGACGTCCTGAATGAGGTCCTCGGCATCCTCCTTGTTGGAGGTCATGTTGTAGAGCAGCGCGTAGATGCGTTTGTAGTAGCGGCGGACGAGCTCGTCGTAGGCGGCGGCATCCCGCTGCTGGGCGCGGGCAACCAGCTCCCGGTCGCTGGCGTCCTCCGCCTGATCCGGCGGTGTAGGCTCCCGTTGTGTCATGATGCTCCCGTCATTCCCCGGACACGCCACCGCCCACCGGATCGGCGATCCCTTATTCCGCAGCGATGACTTCGCCGGCTTCCTGGTTGACCTTGATCGCCCGGCTGATCACTTCCAGGAACTGTTCCAGCCCGGTTGACGGGATGATGATGGTGTCACGCCGGCCGCCGACATCCTCGGTGATCCGCAGGAAGCGGCCACGCGGGTTTTCCTTGAGATCAAAAAAGAACTGCTTGCGCTCGATCTGAATACGATCGCTCATGATTAAATCGTCCACGGCCCGGTCTCCCTGAAAACATGATGTAATACGTTATACCGACACCCGGAGGTGCGGTTTGGTTGAAAAATCTCCGACAATGTAGGCATCCGACCGGTTGGGGGCAAGCTTGAAAGGACGTCGATTTTTGTGGTGCGCCGGCCGGGTTCAGTACGGATCGAAGCGCGAATTGTCGGCAGGGCCGAACCAGCCGAGCTGGTGCCGCTGGTGGGTGGTGGAGCGCGAATGGGCGAGCGGTTCTCGGGAGACGTGGCCGTCGGCCCAGGCAATGTTGGCGTGGCCGTCGTGGCGGAAGTGCAGCGAGGGCATGGCGGGATACGACTCAACCGGCCGGTTGTCGGCAATGAGCAGGTAGGGCTCGGCGAAGGAGTATTCGAGCAGCCGGGTGATGCCGCGTTTCGTCTCGGCAAAGGCGGTGTCGGCGAACATCACGGTGCCGGCCGGATCGGCGATCTGTTCCGGGGCCATGCCGGCGTGTGCACCCTGGTAGGTGCCGAGCAGGTAGGCTTGCGAGCCGACACCGGCGGCATTGTAGCCATAGCCGCCGCATCCGGCCTCGAAGCCGGGGGCGGGATTGCGGAAGGCGGGACACTGCTTGATCCAGCCGCGCTCGTCCACGTAGGCGGCGAGCGGGCCGCGCGCGGCGTCGAAGGCCTGGTTGGCCTTGCTGCGCGCACCATGCCAGCGCTGGAGGTTGCTGCTCCAGATGTCGGACGCGGCGGCGACGAAGGTCCCGTTTCCGGCGGCATAGGTGTGGTTGGCGAGGGCGAGCTGGCGGAGGTTGCTGGCACAGGCGGCGGTGGCGGCAGCGCGGCGCGCTCCGGCGAGCGAAGGCGCGATGAGGCCGGCCAGCAGGGCGAGGATGGCGACGACGACGAGCAGTTCGACGAGGGTGAAGCCGTGCGCGCGGGCGCGGACGACAACGGCGCACGCGGCAGAGTGTCCAGGGATTGGACGATCGCCGCGGCGCGGCTTCCAGGGATTGGACGATCGGGTGTTCATCAGGGGCCGACGGGAATCTGCTGGATCATGCGGAACAGGGAGGCCGGTTGATCGACGGGCATGTCGATGCGCATTACGCCACCGGTGCCGGCGATCGGTGCACCGTGGTCGGTCCAGGTAACGCCATTGCCGCGCTGAAGCTGGTACGTGCGGCCGGGATAACCAAACCAGGCATAGACGGGTGAAGCTTCGGGCACGGAGGCGGGGACTGCGGTGTCACCGCCGAGATGGATGACGCCAACACCGCGCAACTCGAAGCCATCGGTGGCCGCGACGCCATCAGGGTTGTGGGGATCGCGGATCGGGTGGCCGAGGGCGTCGGTGGTTGAGCCGTCGCCAATGACGTCGGTGATGCGGACATAGGCGATCTGCTGGAGATCGACCGCGCCGCTGAGCACGTTGGTATCGCGGGCCAGCCAGGCGAGATCGAAGGGCGTTCCATAGGCGAGCGTGTGTTTGCCGGCAAGGCCGTCCACGCGGGTCGCGTCGGTGACCTTGAAGATGCCGGGGGCGTTGGTGTCGAGGAAGGTCACCGGGAACCGCGCCCAGGCGTTGGTGCGGGTGGCGACCTCGACAAAGGCGAACTCGGAAAAGGTCAGGTCGCCGAAGTCGAAGCCGTTTTCGAAGACGGCGAAGTCGGGGCCGGGGCCGTCGTAGATCGGGGCGTCGAAGGAGAGGGTGATCGAGCCGCCGTTGCCGAGCGAGAGGATGTGGCCGAGGGGGAAGACCTCGGGATCGAATTCCAGCGGGGCGCCGAGCACGGCACCGGCGACGCCGCTGTTGGTGCCGTTGTTGTCGAGGGCGTACCCGCCGCTGTAGGGATTGGGGCGGACGAAGGCGTGGACGGCGGCGGCCCACCCCTTGAAGACCGACGAGGTGCCGGACAGGCCGGCATCGGACGGGGCAAAGGTGATCGCCTCGAGGGTGCTGCCGAACAGGCCGTAGTCGGAGTGCACGGCGAGGAGCTGGCCGCGTGCGGCGTCCCAGGCGATGCGGCCGATGCCGAAGCCGTTGAGGCCGTCGACGGCGATCTCGCGCAGCAGCGAGCCGGTGGTCGAATCGTGCAGGGTGAGCCGGTTGCCGAAGCCGGACACGACATACAGGCGATCGAAGGCATCGAGGCAGAGGTAGCTGGCGAAGATTGAAACAACGGGTTCGCCGTGCGCGGCCGTCAGGTTGCCGGCGGCGAGCTGGGCCGGGGTATAGCGGAGGATCGTGCCGGTGTTCTGCTCGGCGACGTAGAGGCGCGACTGGCTGTCGAAGGCGATGCCGCCGGAGAATCCGCCGACGTTGATCACCTCGACCAGCGTGGTCGTCGCCGGGACATAACGGTACACACGCGATCCGGCCGCCGACGGATTGGCGACGAGGTAGAGGGTGTTCGAGGCATCGACGGCGGCGTCGTAGATCCCATCGAGCGAACCGAATGCGGTGAAGGTTCCGGCATTGAACGCGCCGTGGGTCACCGGGAACGGGAAGTTGAAGCTGGTGCCGATCGCGGCGTGCACCGTGGCGTCGCGTTGCTTCACGAACGCGACGGTGACGTTGGCGGGCAGGGTCCCGATGCTGTTGGTGGCAAAGGTGTCGAGATCGAACGAACGGACCTGGGTGCCGGCCCCGAGCAAGGCGGAATTCCCGGCGAGGTCGAGGCCTTCGAGTAGTGCACCCGAGGTTTGGGTCAGCGGGCGGGTGGCATAACCCGTGGCGGGTGCGATGGCGGCGGTGACCGAGGCGTGAACACAGGCAAGGCCGGCGGCGAGCCAGCGAAGACGGCGGACGAACAACATGCGGACCTTTTCTGCCCTTTCAGCGAGGGCGTTGGGCCGACGGCCGCGAGGGAAAAACAAGATCGTCAACGGGACGCCCTGCTCCTTCCGCGAAAGCCGGCTGGAGGAAGGCTGACTCGTCTTCTGGCTCATCCGCCCTTCCAGCCGCCTTCCCAACCGCGCGAGCGGACAGTGGCGTATCGTGCTGGAGGTTTCCCGCGAACGGGAACGGATTTACAGCGGCGCGACCGCGTCCGGTTTTCACGGACTTCCGTTAGTCAACCATCCTTGATATTCATGCAACGAACGGATGTAGAATCGGGCACCGGAAGCTCGCCGGTCAACACTGTTTTCCGGAAAAGTCCGATACGGTTGCAGGGCATGTGGTTGGCGCAACGACCGAGGGGAGGCACACCGGTTCAGCGCAGGGCGAGGTCCCGCAGGGCGTAGGGCAATTCCTCGACGATGTCACCGGCGAGCAGGCCGGCCTGGCAACGCCGCCACGCCCCGTAGTCGCCGGCGCGGCCATGGGCGAACACCGCGGCGCGGGCAGCGTTGTAGGGCGAGAAGTGCTGGGCGAGCAGTCCGCCGAGGATACCGGCGAGCACATCGCCGCTGCCCGCGGTGGCCATGCCGGGATTGCCGTTGAGGTTGACCTGGACCGGCTGGTCGGGCGCGGCAACCAGCGTGCCTGCGCCCTTGAGCACAACGGTGGCGCCGGTGAGACGGACCGCCTGTTCGATGGCGACATGGCGATCGGACTGGACCTGCGACGCAGATGTGCCGAGCAGGCGGGCCAGTTCGCCGGGGTGCGGGGTGAGGACGAGGGGCGCGGAGGACTGGCGGAGTACATCGGCGCGGCCGGCAAAGGCATTGATCGCATCGGCATCCAGCACGACCGGGGCATGGCTGTGGGCGAGCAACCATTCCACCACCGCACGTGCATCGGCTGAACCGGTCAGGCCGGGACCGATCACGAAAGCGTTAAAGCGCTCGCGGCTCGCAGCCAACCAGTCGGTGTTCGCGCGGGACAGCGAACCATCGGCGGCCTCCTCGCCCGGCCAGACCATCAGCTCCGGCGTATCGCTGATCATCGCGCTCTGCAACGAGCGCGGCACCAGCGCGGTGACCAGTCCGGCCCCGCTGCGTAAGGCGGCCCGCGCGGCCAGCGCGGCGGCGCCGGTGAGCAGGCGCGACCCGCCGATGACCAGCACGTGGCCGAAGTCGCCCTTGTGCGCGTCGCGACGGCGGCGGGTGAACAGCGGCTTGAGGTCGGCGAGGTGCAGGAACTCGAGGTCGCGGGGCGGGGTGACATCCTCGAGGCATTCGTCGGGCATGCCGATATCCACCACGTCAAGGGTGCCGACATGATCGACCGCACTCGGGGCGAGCAAACCGAGCTTGGGCAGGCTGATGGTGGCGGTCAGGTCGGCCACCACCGCATCGCCCTCGGCAAGGCCGGTATCACCGTTGAGCCCGGACGGGATGTCGATCGAGACGACCAGCGACTCCGCAGCGCGGTCGCGGATGTACTGGATCGCGGCGGCGGCCGGGCCACGCGCCGGACCGACGAGGCCGGTGCCGAGCACGCCATCAACAATGATCTCGGCGAAAAACGAATCCTGCATCACCGCCTGCCAATCCTCGACCAGCGGCAACTCATAGGCCTCGATGCCCGCAGCCTTCATGCGCCCGTAATGGATCAGCGCATCGCCGCCGATCTGGTTGGCTCGCGCAGCCAGCCACACCTCGACCTGGTAACCGGACTCCTTGAGCAGGCGCGCCGCGACAAACGCGTCGCCGCCGTTCTGCCCGCGCCCGGCGATCAGGTGAATGACCGGGTTCATGAAGCCGGCGATCTCGGCCATGCGCCGCACCACCATGACCACCCCCTGGCCGGCGCGCTCCATCAGCACCTCGCCCTTGATCTCGAATTCGTCGATGCAGCGCCGGTCCAGTTCCCGCATCTGCTCGGTGGTCACGATCATCATGTGGCGGGTTCCCCGCCGCGGTAAGCGGCCATGGCATCCAGCATTTCGCGCACCGCGGCCTCCATGCCGACCAACACCGCGCGGGCCACGATGCTGTGGCCGATGTTCAGCACCTCGAGATGCGGAAGGCGCAGGATGCCGGCGAGGTTGTCCAAGTTGATGCCGTGGCCGGCATTGACGCGCAAACCGTGGCGGTGGGCCAGCCGCGCCCCGGCGATCAACCGATCCAGTTCCGCCGCCGCGCCATGGTCGCAGTATGTACCGGTGTGCAATTCGATGAATGGCGCGCCGCTCAACGCGGCAGCCTTGATCTGGCGAGGGTCGGGATCGATGAACAGGCTCACCGCGATGCCGGCCTCGGACAGGCGGGATACCGTTTCGTTGACCGCATCGAACTGGCCATCGACATCGAGGCCACCCTCGGTGGTCAGCTCCTGGCGTTTCTCCGGGACCAGGCATACCTCGTCGGGCTTCAGGGCCAGCGCGATCGCCACGATCTCCGGGTGATTGCCCATTTCGAGGTTCAGCGGAAGCAGGCGCTCTGCGGCCAGGCGCTCGACGTCGTGGTCCTGGATGTGGCGGCGGTCCTCGCGCAGGTGCACGGTAATTCCATGTGCTCCGGCCGCCGCGCACCGCCGCGCCGCCTCGACCGGGTCGGGATACACGGTGCGGCGAGCCTGCCGCACCGTGGCCACATGATCGATGTTAACGCCCAGCTTCAATGATGCATTCATAGATGGGGTGTCTCGGCATCCTGCATGGAGCGTGTAACCATGCTCGGGTCGTAGGCCACGCACTGGCTGCGACCGCGCACCCGTGCCTGCTTGAGCGCCGCCTCAGCGGCCACGAAATAATGCACGGCGCTTCCGACCACGTCCGGATAGCCGGCAAGACCGGCGCTGATGGTCACCTTCATGCCGCTGCCTGCGGCAAAGGCGTGCTTGCGCACCTCGGTGACCAGGCGTTGGGCGATGGCCATCGCCGCGACGGGCGTGGTCGCCATGGCCAAAACGAAACCACCCGCGCCAAACCGGGCCAGCATGTCGGACTCGCGTGTCGAACGCGCGATCATACCTGCCAATTCCTTCAGCATGGCCTGCATGGTCGGCTCGGTATGCACGGCGGTCAGCCGATCCATCTGGTCGATCTCCAGGTAGATCATCGAAACCGCGCGCTCCGCCCGCCGTTCCTGCGCGATATAGCGGCGCATGACCCCGATCATCCGCTCCTCGTTCACCACACCGGTAACCGGATCCAGCAGTCCGGGATCAGCCGTTTTTGCCTCGGCCACCGCTTCGGGATCGGCCATGCCAGCCACCTTGACGCCGCGTTCAGCAGCTTCCGCGAGCATCGCCTGCGCCCGCGGATACAGTACCGAGGTTTTGAAACCGTGTTCCGGATAACCCGCCACCCCGAACCGCCAGGCCGCCGCGCCAGTCAGACCCGCACCAACTGCTTCGCGCACCAGCCGATCAACCACCACCGGCACACGTTCCGATCCGCATTGCAGCAACAACCCCACCACTCCATCACCGCATGACTGCACTACATCAGTCGCCCGCAGGGTCCGACCCAACAACGCCTCGACCGCATCCATCGGTGCCGATTGGGCGGGCAGGCGCAGCAAGGCAACCGAGATCGGAGCCCTGGCCCGCCGGGCTGCGGCGATCCCGTTGAGCACCGCCATGCGGAAAGCCTTGTCCTCGCCGACACCAAGCTCCTCCGCCTCGCGCGCCGATTCCGACATCAACTGGAACCGCACCCAACTGGTCACCGCGCAAAGCAGGACGAAGGCAATCACCACGACCACCGCCGTCTGGCCCAAGGCACCCATCCAATCCGTAATCGTCATGTCCATAAGGAAACCATCAGGGCCGCGACACCGAACCCGGCCGCGGCAGGCTGAGCGAAACCATTAACCCACCACCGCGCCGCTTTGCGCGTCGAAGAAGTGCGCCTTCTTCATGTTGAACACCAGACTCAGCGCCTGGTTGACCTCGGCAATCTGCGCCGTGTTCATCCGCGCAACGAAGGAGTGGGCCCCGCTCCCGAGGTAAACGAACACCTCCGCGCCCATCGGCTCGACCACCTCGACCTTCGCCATCACCTGGTGATCCGGATTCGGCTGGGTCACGTACAGCGCATCCGCGATGTCTTCCGGACGGATCCCGAACACAACCTCCTTGCCGGCCAATGCGGCCAGGCGGGTTGCCTTCGCATCGTCCACCCGAACAGAGAAACTGCTCTCGGAAAACCACAGTCCACCGGCCTTCGTCTCGATCCGGCCACGGAAAAAATTCATCGGGGGCGAGCCGATGAAGCCGGCGACGAACTGGTTGGCCGGCCGGTCATACAACTCCATCGGCGCAGCCACCTGCTGGATCACTCCGTCCTTCATGACCACGATGCGGTCGCCCATCGTCATCGCCTCGACCTGGTCGTGGGTCACGTAGATCATCGTCGACGACAACCGCGTGTGCAGCTTGCTGATCTCCATCCGCATCTGCACCCGCATCTTCGCGTCGAGGTTCGACAACGGCTCGTCGAACAGGAAGGCCTTCGGCTTGCGCACGATCGCCCGGCCCACCGCCACCCGCTGCCGCTGCCCGCCCGATAACGCCTTCGGCTTGCGGTCCAGGTAGCTCTCGATGCTCAGGATCTCCGCCGCCTCGCGCACCCGGCGTTGGATCTCGTCCTTCGGGAACCGGCGCAACTTCAACCCGAAGGCCATGTTCTCCGCCACCGTCATGTGCGGATACAACGCGTAGTTCTGGAACACCATCGCGATGTCGCGGTCCTTCGGCGGCACGTCGTTCACCCGCTTGCCGTCGATGTAGATGCTCCCCGACGAAATCTCCTCCAGCCCCGCCACCATGCGCAGCGTCGTCGACTTGCCGCACCCCGACGGACCCACCAGCACGACGAATTCCTGATCTTCGATGACCAGGTTGACATCCTTCACCGCCACCACCCCGCCAGGGTAGACCTTCTGGACATTTTCGAGGACGACTTTCGCCATGCGTTCCTTCCCGCCGTCGCCACGCGCCGGCTGGTATCTGGTTAGGGGTCGAACAATAACGGAACCGGTGGGATGCGTCAAACGCCGTCACTCGACACACGGCAGGTCGAAAAGGGTCATCCGCCCACCGCTACGGATGGGTTGACATCACCTTTCCCGGTGATACCGTCCAGCGCTACCAGTGGAACGAAACCAACGGAAAGGGATCCCGATGTCCAAAGCCGCCGCCCGCCATATCCTCGTGAAGACCGAAACCGAGTGCAACGACCTCAAGGCGAAAATCGCCGCCGGCGAGAAATTCGAGGACCTCGCCAAGAAACACTCCCTCTGTCCTTCCGGCCGCCAGGGCGGCGCCCTCGGCACCTTCTCCCGCGGCCAGATGGTCCCCGAATTCGATCGCGTCGTCTTCAACGAGGAAGTCGGCAAGGTCCACGGCCCGGTGAAGACCCAGTTCGGCTACCACCTCGTCGAAGTCACGATGCGCTCGTAACCCGCCGCACCGCGGATGACCTGCGCGCGGCCGAAGGATGCACCGCGCGCAGGATGACCAGGGCGATCGCCACGATGACCACCAACGTGCCGGCGATCAAGCCGCCCTCGATCACCGTGGCGGCGTACGCCGTCACGAAGCCCGGATTGTCCGTCACGGAAACGCGCGATCCCAGCAGCAACTGCCCGGCCCCTTCCACCACCGCCAACGCGATCACCCCGGCGATCATGTCGGGCAGCACCAGGAACACCAGCGGGACCGGCGCCACCATCCCGATCAACCCCACCGCGGACACGCCCGACCGGATGCGCGAACCGATCCGCACCGACCGGCGCAACAACCCATCGCCATCCCGGCGCTGGAAAACCCGCGAGGACGTGACCACCGCCAGCACCAGCACCACCGTGGCGATGCCGGCCAGCATCCCGGCCACCGCCTCCCCCGAACGGAAGCCCCCCACCCGGTACGCCAACAGGAAACTGGGCGAGGCACACCAAAGCGCATGAAAACCCCAATGCCGCAACGCCGCCACCAACGAACACCCGCGATCATCATCCTGCATCCGACACCTCCTGGAATGGACGGCACGATACACCAACGGCAAATCACTTTGCAATACAAAGTATGAGGTGCGCATCGCGGTGCCTTCTTGACCCCGCGCAGAAACACGCGACGCACACCCTCGGGCCGGGATAGACCCGCGCCGCCGGACACCCGCCCGGACAAGACCGCCCCGCCCGCCTCTTGACAGGCATGACCCCCACACCGCACCGTTTCCCATATGCCGACCCGCCCCCAGCACGGACCCTGCGCGTTGTGCGGACGCGTCTGCCGGCTGACCTTCCACCACCTGATCCCGAAGAAACTGCACCGCCGCGCCTTCTTCCGGAAGACCTACACGCGGGATGACCTGAACCGCGGCATCGATATCTGCCGCGCCTGCCACGACGGCCTACACGACCATTACGACGAGATGACCCTGGCCCGCCGCTTCGCCTCCCTCGAAGCCCTCCAGGCCGATCCCGAAATCCGCAAGCACGCCGCCTGGGCCTCCCGCCAACGCTCCGGCCACTGAGCGCAAATCGCTTGCCATCAACGCAGGCATAGGATTTTATTTCCGGGACAGTTACGAAAATCCAAGAAAAGGAGTCCCTATGAACAAATGGTTGGGTATGACCACCGTGATGGTGGCGGGTGCATTGGCAATGAGCGCGTGCGGCAAGAAGGAAGCCGCCCCGGCAACGACCGAGGAAACCACCTCGATGATCGAAAAGGCCCGCGCCGCCACCGACGCTGCCGCCGCCAAGGCCGCCGAAGCCGCCAGCGAAGCAGTTGATGCCGCCAAGGAAGCCGTCAACAGCGCCGCCGAAGCCACCAAGGAAGCAACCACGGAAGCCATGGAAGCCGCGAAGAGCGCTGCCGCCGACGCGGTCGAAGCAACCCAGGAGGCTGCTGCCGCCGCCGTAGAGGCCACCAAAGACGTCGCCGCAGATTTGTCCGAGCAGGTGAAGGACGCCGCCGCCGACGCGGCCGAGGCCGCCCAGCAGGCCGTTGCGGACGTGAAGGAATCCGTCGGAGGCATCGCCGCCAGTACCGAAGCCGTCGCCAGCGAAGCCGTGGCTGAAACCGCCAGCGCCACGGCAGACGTCGAAGCCAGCGCCGCCAAAGCCGCCGAGGACATCGCGCAACAGGCCAGCGAGGCCGCCGAAGCCGCCCGCGAAGAAGCACAACAGGCATTCGAACAGGCCGAGAAGACAATGCAGAACATCCGCACGCCCGAGCCGCAGTAATCACCCGCACGGGTGACCGCACCAACGCCGCCCCGGGCCCGCCCCGGTGCGGCGTTTTGCGTTTAGCCTGAAAACCGAAGTTGAAGGAACCACCAATGAACACAGATTCACACGGATAATGGCATCAGGCCGGTTTCATCATAAGAAGGAACCCTGCCCTTTTCAGTACCGAGGTATTCAGGGTCCACCCCCGTGTATCTGTGTCCATCCGTGTTCATCCGTGGTTTCCATGTCGTTTTTCGGGTTTAGCCCGGATGCAGCAGGAGGAACCGCGAATTACGCGAATTACGCGGATGATCGGTCGATCTGTTCACGCCTGTTGGTACAGAAGGTTTCGCCGGAAACCCACTGCCTGACGATCCTGTGACCTTTCCCATCCGTGTTATCAGCGTAATCCGCAGTGACTCAACTCCGGTTTCCGGGTTCAGTGCGGCGCCTTGAACCGCAGCAGCCGCAACCCGTTGAGACAGACCAGCACCGTGCTGCCCTCGTGCCCGATCACCCCGACCGGCAACGGCAGGGCATACCCCAGCGCCGCGATGACCAGCACCACGATCACCGCCAGCGAGAAGGTCAGGTTCTGCGCCACCACCCGCCGCGCCGCCCGGCTGATCGCCAGGGCATACACGATCGGCCGCAGCCGCTCGCCCATCAACACGATGTCCGCTGTCTCCATCGCCACATCCGTGCCCGCCGCCCCCATGGCAATCCCGATGTCGGCGCTGGCCAAGGCCGGCGCGTCGTTGACCCCGTCCCCCACCATCGCCACCGGCCCCGCCGCCTTGAGCGATTGCACGATCCGCCACTTATCCTCGGGCATCAACTCCGCATGCACCTCGTCGACCCCCGCCTCCCGCCCGATCGCCTCGGCCACCCGCCGGTGATCGCCCGTCAGCATGACCACCCGCTTGATCCCGATCCGTTTCAACCCCGCCACCACCGCCGCCGCATCCGGCCGGATCACATCCGCCAAGGCGATGATCCCCGCCACCCGCGCCCGCACCTCCCGCGCCCCCTGCACCGTGACCACGATGCACGACTTGCCCTGCCCCTGCAGCCGCTCGATCTCCGGCATCCGCTCAGCCAGACCCTCCACCTGCTCGCGCGCGAACATGCGCGGGTCGCCCACATGCACCCAGTCCGTACCGACCCGGCCCCGCACCCCCTGCCCGGCCAGCGACTGGAATCCCGCACACTCCGAAACCGCAACCCCGCGCGCGTGGGCATACGCCACGATGGCCTTGGCCAGCGGATGCTCCGAACGCACCTCCACCGCCGCCGCCAACGCCAGCACCTCCGCCTCGACGCCAGCCAGCACATCGGTCACCGCCGGCTTGCCCGAGGTCAAGGTCCCCGTCTTGTCGAAGGCCACCACGGAAATCCCCGCCGCCCGCTCCAGGTGCAACCCGCCCTTGAACAAGACCCCCTGCCGCGCCGCCCCGCCGATCGCCGACAGGATCGAGGCCGGCGTGCTGATCACCAGCGCGCACGGCGACGCGACCACCATCACCGTCATCGCCCGGTAAAAGACCTCGCGGAACGACGCGTCGCCCACCACCAGCGGCACCACGATCAACCCGATCACGAACAGGATCACCCCCGCCGCATACACCTGCTCCGCCTTGTCGAGAAACCGCTGCGTCTCGGCCTTCTCGCTCTGCGCATGCTCGACCATCTGGATCAACCGGGCGATCGCCGAATCCCGCGCCAACCGCGTCACCGCCACCTCCAACCCGCCCGAGGTGTTGATCGTGCCCGCGAAGACCGGATCCCCCACCCGCTTGGTCACCGGCATCGACTCGCCGGTCAACGACGCCTCGTCCAGCGCACTTTCCCCCAGCACGATCTCGCCGTCCAGCGGCACCCGCTCGCCGGGCCGCACCAGCACCCGGTCCCCCACCACCAGCGCATCAATGCCCAGCGTCACCAGCTTCCCGTCCCGCCGCACCAACGCCTCGGTCGGCCGCAGTTTCATCAACGCATGGATCGCGGTGCGCGCCCGCTCCATCGCCGCCTGCTGCAACACATTCGACAACGCGAACAGGAACAGCAACGTCCCGCCCTCCAGCGGTGCCCCGACATAGGCCGCGCCCATCGCCGCCAGGATCATCAGGAGATCGACATCCACCGTGCCTTCGCGCAACGACGCCCAGGCCGACTGCACCCCGAACCAGCCACCCGCGACATAGGCCGCCGCAAACGCCACCGTCGCCACCACCGGCGGCCATCCCGCTCCCGGCGTCACCGCCCCGACCACCAGGAACACCAGCGTCGCCACCGTCAGCCACGCCTCGGCCGGACTCGCCAGCAACGACGACCACCACCGCCCCGCACCACCCGCCGCCTCCGGCATCCGCCACGGCGCCACCTTCACCCCCTCGTTCAGCAGCCGGTCGAGTACCTCCTGCTCCCGCACCTGCGCCTCGTCAAACTGCACACTCATCACCCCGCCGATGAACGACGCACTCGCCCGACGCACCCCGGGAATCGCCTCCGCCCGCTTCTCCAACCGGACCGCACACGCCTCGCACGCCTTGCTCCCGACCTGGAACAGACACCGCTCAAACCGCTGCCGCAGGTAGGGCTCCATCCGCTCCAGCCGCCGCGCCACCTCCCGCTCGGAAATGCGCGCCGGATCAAACGCGACATGGAGCTGGTGCGACACCGGACACAGGTCCGCCTCGAGGATCCCCTCCACCTCGCAAATCCCCGACTGCTCAATCGCCTCCGCCGGGGTTCCCGGCCGCTCCTGCTGATCGTTGGTTTCCATCCCCCCATCCTGACACAATCCACCGCCACGGCAACCCGGCAATCCATGAAAACCCCGGGATTCGTGCGAAAAGAACCACACGGCGACAAAAGTAAAACGTTATACTTGACAGAGGCTCCCTCATTCGTTAAACCGCTCCAACAAATCCGGAATGGAGTAGCCGGTACAGCAAAGGATTCTTCGATGAAAAAAGCATGGTGGGTGGCGTTGAGTTTGTTGGTGGGTCAGGCCGCGATGGCGTTCCCGACCTGGATGGGCACGTACGGAATCTACAAGAAGCACGACGACCGGGCGAACCCCGGCCTGTTCTCGATCATGATGAACCAGGACTACGTGGGCCTGCAGGCCGAAGTCGGCATCCAGGTGAACGGCGGCAACTGGGTCATGTATCCGATGAAGTACGTCGCGAACATCGACGGCAACTCGCTGTGGACCTTCATGCCGTCCTTCCAGTTCCCCGGCGGCGCGACCGTGAAGTACTTCTTCCACGGCTTTGACCGGTGGGGCGGCCACATCTGGGACTCGCGCAACGGACTGAACTACGAGTTCACCACCTCCCCGACCCCGGAGCTCCCGGTTTCCCGCATCGGCGACAGCATCGCCCCCGGCGACTACACCAACGCCACCGGCATCACCTGGATGCGCCCGTGGAACATGGCCCTCGACATCAAGATCAAGAACCTCGGCGCACCCGAAGCCATCGGCATCGTCTGGACCTGGAACAACTGGGCCGACCACCGTTTCGCCTCCGCCACCTACGAATCCGACCTCGGCAACGGCTTTGAACAGTGGGGTGTAAACCTCACTCCCGCCGGCTTCGAGTACAACCACCGCAGCCTCGGCTTCATCCGCTGGTTCCCCGTCGACTCGACCAATGTCATGAACGTGACCAGCGGCCGCGTCGACCTCACCTACGCCATCTTCTACCGCGTCAACGGCACCTGGTACTGGGACAACAACGGCGGCAAGGACTACCGCCTGACTATCGGCAATCCGGTGAACCCGAACGACACCGACAACGACGGACTGCTCGACAGCTGGGAAATGGAATACTTCGGCAACCTCGGCCAATCCGCCACCGACAATCCGGACGGCGACGGACAAATCGGCTTCCCGATGGCCAACATCATCGAGATGGCCAACGGCACCAACCCGAACGTCGGCGAAGACACCAGCGGCCGCGGCGTCCGCCTGATCTGGGCCAACGCCTATCCGAGCAAGGGCGGCACCGTCACCCTTTCCTACGGCATGGGCAACCAGGGCAACCCCCTGTTCGGCAAACCCATCTATGCCCACGTCGGCCACAACGGTTGGAAGAACGTCTACCAGACCGCGCAACTGACTTCCAACGGCCAGACCGGCCGCTTCGAAGTCACCATCAACGTCCCGGCCGACGCCACCGAAATCAACGTGGTGTTCACCGACAAGGCCGGCTCGTGGGACAACCACGGCGGCAAGGACTGGAAAATCCCCGTCCGTCCCTAACCCTTCCCCCCGAGATTCGGCCAGGCGGGTGAAGCCCTACGCGGTTTCACCCGCCTGTTTTTTGCCCAAGGCGAGGAGGGTTTCGGGTGGAAGAGGGTTTCGGGTGTCGGGTGTCAGGAAGCGGTCGCCTGATGTTTCCCCAACATAAGGATTCCGACCCCCACCAACAATCCGTCGGGATCGGTATCGCTATCGATTCCCCAGGAGACAACGGGATTGATTTCGATACCGATACCGACAGCGAAGAATTCGCGTTCGCTGTCGCCGTCGCGATCGATTCCCCTGTTCCCCGGTGGCCGCTCGTTTGCGGGATGATTCTGCATCGTACTCGTTCATCCTAGTCCTCATCGACCGAGTACGATGACGAGCAGGATTACGATTAAGATTGGGAGCAGGGTCCGTGAACGGCATTGCCCGCGCGGGGGCTCTTCCGTATAGTCGCCCCCCGATGGTGTTCAGCTCGGTCATCTTCCTGTTCGCCTTCCTGCCCGCGGTGCTGGCCGGCTACTTCCTGCTGCCCCGCACCGCCCGCAACGCCTTCCTGCTGGGGGCCAGCCTGCTCTTCTACGCCTGGGGCGAACTCGGCTACGTCGCGGTCATGCTCGCCTCCATCACCGCCAACTACGCCTTCGGCCTCTGGGTCGAAGCCGCCCCGAAGAAGTCCCGCGCGCGTTTCCTGCGCACCTCGCTGGCCGTCTCGGCCAACCTCGCCCTGCTCCTCTACTTCAAGTACGCGAACTTCCTCGTCGACAACCTCAACGTGCTGCTCGCCTTGGCCGACCTCCAGATCCCCCTCGGCAAGGTCCACCTGCCCCTCGGCATCTCCTTCTTCACCTTCCAGGCCCTCTCCTACGTCGTCGACGTCCACCGCGGCCACGTCCAGGCCAACCGCAACCCCTTCGACGTCGCCCTCTACATCGCCCTCTTCCCCCAGCTCATCGCCGGACCCATCGTCCGCTACGCCGACATCGCCCACGAGATCAAGCACCGCCGCGAATCCATCCCGGACTTCGCCGACGGCGTCCGCCTCTTCCTCACCGGCCTCGGCAAGAAGGTCCTCATCGCCAACCCCATGGGTGCCCAGGCCGACGCCGTCTTCGCCCTCGACCCGGCCGGTCTTCCCGCCCCGGTCGCCTGGATGGGCCTCATCTTCTTCATGTTCCAGCTCTACTTCGACTTCTCCGGCTACTCCGACATGGCCATCGGCCTCGGCCGCATGGTCGGTTTCCACTTCCTCCCCAACTTCCACTACCCCTACATCGCCAAGTCCCTCACCGAGTTCTGGCAGCGCTGGCACATCTCCCTCTCCACCTGGTTCCGCGACTACCTCTTCACCCCCCTCGGCGGCTACCGCTGCCACAAGGTCCGCGCCTATATCAACCTCATGGCCGTGTTCATCCTCTGCGGCCTCTGGCACGGCGCGAGCTGGAACTTCCTGCTCTTCGGCCTCTACCAGGCCGTCTTCCTGGTCATCGAACGCCTCGTCCGCATCAAGAAGATCCCCCTCTTCCAGACCGCCTTCGGCCACGCCTACCTGCTGTTCATCATCCTGACCACGATGGTGTTCTTCCGGGCCAGCGACCTCGCCCACTCGGCCGGCTACTTCCGCGCCCTCTTCGGCCTGGCCGATCCCCTGTCCGGCCAGTACACCATCCCGCTGTTCCTCAACCCGGAGCTGGTGCTGACCCTGATCGCCGCGGCGCTCGGCTCGATGCCGCTGATGCCCTGGCTGGCCGGCTGGTTCGACCGCCGTGGCTGGACCGCCCAGCGCCAGCTCCTCGCCACCCTCGGCCTGCTCGCCGTCTTCGCCTGGTCGGTCATGAAACTCGCCGCCGGCACCCACAACCCTTTCATCTACTTCCGGTTCTAGGCATGCACGACCCCCATTCCATCCGGTGTAGGAGCGCCTCCGTGAGGCGCACGCTTCGTTATGCCGCTCGCGGAGCGGCTACGACACAACACCCATGAATGCCGCACCCTCCACACCCTGGCTCGACCGACTGCTCGCCGGGCTCTTCGCCCTCGCGCTGGTCCTGCCCGCGCTCTTCCTCAAGCCCGACCTCGAGGCCGCCGCCGGCGAGAAACGCACCCTCGCCCCCGCCCCGAGCCTGCCCCGCGACGCGAAGGCCCTCGCCGCCTTCCCCGAAGCCTTCGACGCCTGGTTCGCCGACCACTTCGGCTTCCGCTCCTCCCTCATCAAGGCCCACGCCCGCTTCTCCTTCTTCGCCCTCCATACCTCACCCTCCCCCAAGGTCTTCCGCGGTCGCGACGGCTTCGTCTTCCTGAAGGGCACACCTGCGGAGGATGGCGACCCGATCGCCGACCTGCGCGGCACGGCCCCGCTTTCCCCCTACGAGCTGGAGCGCTGGCGCTGGCAACTCGAAGACCAGCACGCCTGGCTGCGCGACCGCGGCATCGGCTTCCTCTACGCGGTGATCCCCGGCAAGGAACGCATGAACCGCGCGCACCTGCCCGCCGGCTACGCACCGGTCAACCCCGGCGCCTACGACCAGTTCGTCGCCCACATCGCCCCGCGCGCCACCTATCCGTTTGTTCCCCTTGAACCAACCCTCGCCGCCGCCGCACCACACAGCCTGCTCTACCGCAAGACCGACACCCACTGGAACGATGCCGGGGCCTGGGCCGCCGCGTTCGCCCTGACCGATACGCTCCGCCTGCTCGCGCCGGTGGTGCCGCGCATCACACCGGCCGATCTTTCCTTCCGCGTCGTCGATTACCGTGAAGGCGACATGGGCAACATGCTCGGACTCCCCGGCGAGACCTTCGAACGCCTCGTCGAGATCCGCCGCACCGCCAGCGAACTCACCGTGTTCCCGCTGACCGATCATCCGCTCGGCGACATCGTCACCACCACGCCCGACGAACGCCGCCCGCGCGCCGTGCTCTTCCACGACTCGTTTGGCCACTACCTCAAGCCGTGGTTCGGCGAGTACTTCCGCTGGCTGCGTTTCCGCTGGAGCAACGCCGGCATCGATACCAGCGTCATCGCCGCCAGCGAACCGGAGTGGGTCATCCACCTGATGGCCGAACGCCGCATCCGCATGGGCCAACGCTACGAGATGTCCGTGCAACAACACGGCAACCGCGACCGCTTCCACCGCGCCACCACCACCGCCGCGTCTTGGAATCCGTCCTCCGGCTTCGACGCCCTCGCCACCGCCCCGGACGTCACCGCAGCAACCACCCCCGACGGCTTCACCCTCACCGGCCAACGCCGCGCCCCGGCCTTCACGCTACCCCTCCCCGACGCCACCACCAACCACCTCCCCGTGCTCCGCATCGAAGCCACCGTCGAAACCGCCAGCGAACTGATGCTCGGCTGGACCGGACGCGACGGAAATCCCGTCCGCGACGTGAAGGGTCCGCTCCCCGCTGGCCGCCACTCGGTCTATCTGCCGCTCCTCGATCCCGACGCCAGCGGCCCCCTCCACCTCGAACTCGTGCGCGGAGCCGGCGCGTTCACCATTCACGACCTCTCCATCCGCCTCATAGCCAGATAATTGGGCTAATTTTCCAATTCGGCGTGTCATTTTCCCGTGAAGCGGTTTATAGTAACCGGGAGGTCTGGTTGTGATGCACGTTCCGCGCCATAAAACGTTTCGACAACGCAAGGGGTTTATCCTCGTTGTTTGCTTCATGGCCATGGCCTGCACCGCGACTGCTGAAGCACAAACCATCTGGAGCAACAGCCTCGGCATGGCGTTCCGCCCCATCCCCGGCCGCGGGGAATTGTTGTCGATCTGGGAGACCCGTGTCCGCGATTTCACCGCCTTCACCGAAGCCACCGGTCATTCGGCCAGCGACCGCTTCTTCTATTACCGCGATCGCGCATGGCGTATGGATACCAACGACTGGCGCAGTCCCGGTTTTCCACAGACCGTCGATCACCCCGTGGTCGGGGTGAGCTGGGCGGATGCCATGGCCTTTTGCGATTGGCTGACCCTGACCGAACGCGCCCGCGGGATCATCTCGGACCGCCAGCGCTACCGCCTCCCGACCGAGGCCGAGTGGTCGGCTGCCGCCGCCGGAACGCCCAATCCGCTCACCCTGACCAATGCCGCGAATTATCATCCGGTGCTGAACAGCGATCCGTTTGAGGTCACCGCCCCGGTCGGCAGCTTCCCGCCCAATCCGCACGGTTTTTACGACATGGCCGGGAATGTGTGGGAATACTGTCTCGATTACGCCAACGAATCCCAACCCTTCCGCGTGATCCGCGGCGGGAGTTGGCAGAACTGGCACGAGCGTTACGTGGGCGTTCAAGCCCGTGGCCAATGCGGCGACCAGGTCCGCATCACCCTCTACGGTTTCCGCATCGCCCTGGTGGACGACGCTCCGTAAGCCGGCCGGTTCGATTCGCTCCGCCTATAGGGCCACGCCCCACAAGCGGCGCGCCAGCATGCGAATCGCCACCGCCTCCGCGATGAACACCAAACCCGTGGCCACTGCCGCGCCGGGCAAACCGAACCACGGAATCAACACCGCGTTCAGCAGGATGTTCATCACCACCAGCGCCGCCACCAAGATGGTGTTCACGCCGGGACGACCGCCCTGGATCAGGATGCCCAGGAACGGCCGGTAGGTGGCGTTGGCGGCCAACGCGCCGAGCAGGATGGCCAGGACAAGAGCGCCGGTCTGCCATTGGGCCGGCACATCAAACCACCACAAGACCGCCACATAGCCCGCGCTGAACAGCACCGCCAGCGCCACCATCGCCGGCGCGAAGATCCGGCGCACCCGCCGGGTCAAGACCGGCAACTCCGCCAGCGTTCCCCGGGCAACATGGCGGCCGATCAGCGGATCCATGTTCTGGCGCACCACGACCGACAACTGGGCAAACCCCTCGGCCAGCATCGCCGAAAAACTGTACACCCCGATCATCGCGTTGTCCGCGAAAAATCCGAGCATGATCACATCCACCCGTGTATTCATCTCGCCCAGCACACCGGTGAGGAACCCGCGCATGCCGAACCCGGCATGGCGGCGCAGCCAGGCGCGATCCACCACGCGCCAGGAAAGCGGACAAACCCGCATGCGCGTATAGACCAGCAACAGGACCAGCAGCACGGCCTCGGCCATGGTCAACGCCGCCGCCAAGTGCTCCGGCGAAGCCACCGCCGCCAGCACGGCCAGGCTGGCGATCAGCAACAGGCAACGCACCGACTGGAATACCGCAAACATCCGCATGTGGCGGCGTGCATTCACCGCCATCAACAAGGTCTTGTTCACGGCGAAGAACAACAAGCCCGGTGCCGCCCACCGCAGGCCCGCCACCACCTCCGGCTTGTCCATGGCCGCAGCGATCACCGGCGCGGCGGCATGGACGGCCGCCGCGATGACCACACCCAGCAGGAACACCAACGCCACCGCCGATGACACCAGTGCCGGCCCCTCGCGTTCCGGGTCCACGGAACGCGCATAGTGGCTGATCACCGAATACTGAACCCCACCCACCGCCAACTGCGACACGACCAGGTAGATGGCGAATACCAGGTTGAACAGCCCCAACGCCTCCGCCCCGCAGACCGACAACACCAGCACATTGGCGAGGATGCCCCCGGCCCCGGCCACGGCCAGCCCGGCCACGTTCCAGGCGACATCGACGGAAAATCGCCGCACTCCTGTCATCGCCTGGGCATCCGGTGGATGATCGACACCACCTCGCGCATCGGCCGGGTGACCCCGATGGTCCGCAGGTACCACTGGATGGTCTCCCAGCGGGGCCGGTTTTCCTCGTGCACCTTCTCCAGCGCGGTGGCGCGATCGATCAACCCCTCGCGGATCTGGTTGCTGCGGAATGTGTCGTTCTCGGTAAAGCCGGCGACCTGGTAGTAAATGTAATTGTAGAAGGCGGCGGTGCCATCGCCGATGCGCCACGTCGATGAGGTGTCGGTGGCCAACTCAAAGTCATACTGTTCACGCAACGTGCCCACCACCGCGTTTTCCTCCCAGGGCAGGTACCTGAACAGGTTCACGTAGTCGCGCTCGATTCCGTAGTAACAGACCGAGGCAAAAGCCGTGTCGAACAGCGAGCGGTTCAGGTAGGCCGGATTGAGCAGGTATTCCCTGGCGTAGTATCCAACCAGGCCGAGTTTGCTCGACCAGGGCAGGGTGTACACGTGGCGGGGATCCGGATGCGGGCGCACACCGGCATACCCGGTCTTGAAATCGGTCCGCTCCAAGAGGTTCTCGCCCATCACCGCCAACGGTGCCCCGGTTTGTTTGCGCACCTGCTGCAGGTAGTAGAAGTATTGTTTATCGCCAGCCATGAAGAGCGGGATGACCCCGAGCCGCGGACGCCGCAACCAGGCCTCGACATTGCGGCGGATGTTCTCCCGCTTGCGGGTGATGTCCGCCGAGACCACGATATGCTCCACCCCGAGTCGCGCGCAGATGCGCGAGATGTTGCGACGGGCCAGATCGGTCACCATGCCCCAGTCGTAGGTGTACGCCACCGGCTTGAGCTTGAGTTCCGCGCAGGCGAGATGCAGCGCATACAGGCTGTCACGCCCGCCGCTGACCCCCATCACACAATCCGGCGCGTTTGCGGGTTTCCGGGCGATCGCCGGATCCACCACGCCGCGCAGCGCCTCGAGGCCGAGGTGCACCCGCGGCTGGTAGCGGTGGCAGTAGGAACAAACCCCTTCGTGGTCGAAGGTGATATACGGCATCGTCTCGGGCAACAGGCACCGGCTGCACCGGCGCAGCGACTCGGCCCACGCACGGTCGTGCGGATACGTCGCCGCGACCTCGTCACGTTCCCGCACCGCCTCCGGATCATCCACCCCGAGCAATCCGACATGCCGGTGCACCGCCCGCCGGGGCGGTGGCGCGGAAATACCCGGGGCCTCCTCGATCACGCGCCGCGGTCCGCCACGCACGACCACGGACGGCGTCGGCGCGGGGTCATCCAGCCGCCACCGGGTCACCGCCAGCGTATCGAGGTTCGCCGCGCGGGCCTCGCCGGCGGCCACCGGGGTAATCCGCCACGCCGCGGCCGGCACGCCGAAGGGCGACGCGGCACATACTTTTTCGAGGATGAAGCGCTCCGATGCAAAGATCAGCGCACGGCGATCCACCTCCTCCGCGAGGTACAACGACCCGTTGTTGGTAGCCAGCAACAGCGCCGGCACGTCGCTCATGAACACCGCGATCGATGCCGTGCCATCCAGCCGGGCAAATGTACGGTTCACCGCCGGCTCCAGCCCGGCCCCGCCATCCAATCCCTGCCGCAGCAGGGCCATGATGATCTCGGTGTCCACGTCGCGCGTGCGCACCAGGCCGGGGTTCTCCGCCCACAACCGGTCGTGGTTCACCACGATGCCGTTGTGCACCCCGACCACGCCCGGCGCGGCGACCGGCTGGTTGTTGCGGTTGTCGAGATGGGTTCCGGTCGTGACCAGGCGCGAATGGCCGACCACCGCCACCGGGCCACCCGAGGGATCCAATCCGGCCCCGTCCAGGAAACTGCGGTAGGCCGCGCTCCGTACCATCGTCGAGGCCGGCACACCGCTCCGCAACACGCGGATCCGGTCGCGGGCCGACACCATCAGTCCGGAGGCTTCGCGCCCGCGCGATTCGGACAGCATGAACAACCGGCGCAGGACATCGCGGGCCGAGCCGGTTCCGCCCGGAGCCCCCGCCGTGAACGCCGCGCCAAAGATCCCGCACATCCGATCAACCCTCCCCCCGCTTCACCGCGACCACCGTCATGATGTCGCCGAAGTTCAGGTACAGGCGCCATCCATCCAGGCCGCACCGGCGGATCAACGCGGCGAGAGGACGCGCCCATCGTCCCCACGACTCGACCGCCTTGAACAACGCAAACCCGAGGGTCACCCACTTGCCCGGATGACGGACCGAAACCACGGAGAATCCGTGCCGCTCGAGCAGCGCGCACAGCGAAGCCTTCGTGAAGTAGAACAGGTGTTGCGGTGGCGTCAGCAATGGCCAGCGCGCCCCGGTCAACCGCGCCCAGGGTGAAGCGATATCGCCGGTGCTGACCACGAGCACGCCGCCGGGTGCCAGCACCCGCGCCGTTTCCGCGATGACCGCGGATGGATCGGTGACATGTTCGATCACATCCCACAAGGTCGCTACCGCGAACTCGGCCGGCGGGAAGGCCGCCGAGGCGAGATCACCGGCATGCACCGGAATGCCGAGGCGTTCGGACGCGGTTGCCGCCGCGCTGGCGGCCGGCTCGACTCCGGAAATGGTAAAGCCCGCCTCCCGGGCGGCGGCGAGAAAACTCCCGGTCGCACACCCGACATCCAGCAACGAGCCGCCGGATCGCTGCGCCCGGATCCAATCCAGCTTGATGGCATCGTTGCGCATGGCCGCCTGGCGCGCCGCCGCACTGTACTTGTCACCGCGCTGGAAATACGCCGCCGAGTACACGGCGGCCAGTTCATCCGCGCCAGGCGTCGGCCACACCGCGCGCACCCCGCACCCGGAGCAGGCATGGATGGCATACCCGTTCTTGATGTGCACCGGAGTGGCCGATAGCGGCGAACCGCAGCAGGCGCACCGGGCGTCAGCGGTTGTGGAAGTCATGCATTTCCCTCCGCACCGCGGAAACCTGGTCGCACAGCAGACCGAAGAGGAACACCAGCAGCGTCGCGAGGGCGAGGATCGTGGTCACCGCGCCCAGTCCGTCCCACGGCGACTTCAGGACATCCTTCGCGAAACTCGCGAGCGTCGCGATGCCCAGCGCCGCGCTGAGCTGCAGGAACACCCGCAACGGCTCGAACAACACGGTGAGGCGCAGGATCAGCAAGACCGTCTGCGGCCCGTGTTTCCATTGCCGCACCGAACTGGTGCCCTTGCGGGCCAGGACGGTGATCGGCTCCCAATGGATCGAATACCCGGCCTTGATCAAGGCGAAGGTGCTGGTGGTGGAAAAGGAAAAACCCTCGGGCATCAGGTGCAGGTACCGGAGCAGGACGGAACGGCGGATCATCCGCAATCCGGAATTGAAGTCGGGCAGTTCCTGTCGGGCCAGGTAATTGGCCACGTTGCGGAGGATCCACTTGCCGGGCCGGCGGACCGTCGGGGCATGGGAGTCCCGCGTCCGTGCGCCAACCACCATGTCGTAGGCGTCACCGAACGAGGCGATCCGCACCACATCCTCGACACGATGCTGCCCGTCCGCGTCGCAGAACAACACGAACTCGCGGCCCGAGGCGAGCACCCCCGACTTCAACGAGGAGCCATAGCCGCGGCAGACCTCGTGCCGGATCACCCGGGCCCCGGCCTCCCGTGCCGCGTCGCCGGTCCCGTCGGTGGATCCATCATCCACGACGATGACCTCGGCTGCCGGCAACGCCGCACGCAAGCCGCGCACCACGTCGGCGATCGAAGCCACTTCGTTCAGGGCGGGAATGATCAGGGTGATGGCATGCGCGTCCATGATTGCGGACCTATATACCGGAATGACGAATCCTGACAACAGGAACCGTTCCCGGCTCAGTGAACATCGTAGATGAACAAGCGCACGGAATGCGGGTGCACCCGCCAAGGCAGGTCGATCCACCGGTACAGGCCGCGGGCCGGCTGGCGGGCGAGCGCCTCGGGCAATGCGAGCGGAGTGAAGAATTGATAGGTGTAGGTGAATCGATCGGTCAGGGTTAACTCCGGGACGCCAGGCGGCATATCCACGAGCCGTACCGGCGCACTGGTCACCAGGGCGGTGCGAGGAAAACGCTTGGTCAACGCCACGATCTCCGGCCGCCAGGCATCATCAACCGACGCGAGGGGAAAGACCGCCATCCGGCTGGAATAGACCAGCGGCGTGCCGACGAGGCTTCGCGCCGGATCGTCCTGCGGGATCACCATCAGGACCAGGGCATCCCGCCCCAAGGCCTGCTCGAGGGCGGCGCGCTGGCCCTTCGGCTCGGAAAAGGTCTTGCCCCGCGCCACCACGGAGAACCATCCGAAATACACCACCATCGCACCGAACAGCATCCCGCGCGACCAGCGCAGCACCCGGGAGCGCACCGGCCCGGCGGTCACCGCCACCAGCAGCAACAGGCTGTACGGCACCACTTCGCTCAGGTAATACCGGTCGTAGTAGAACTGATAAAATCGGCTGTAGGCATAGGGACTGAACAACACCAACGCCATCATCCATGCCACGAACAACGCCAACACGGTGCGCAACGTCCAACCCTGCCCCCGCATCAGCCACGGCAGCAGGATGAGCAGCAGCAAGGACGGAGGAAACAGGTACACGGCATACCGGTACAGAAAGCCGCGCGTGAACGCCGAGTCGGACTCGACCGGCGCGCCGGGATAATCCGGATAATCAGGAATGACCGAGGTCCGCATGATGGCGACCTGCATGAACAAGGCTACCAGCAGCAAAACCGGCAGGGCCACCACCAGCCAGGGCGCCCCTCGATCCGCCCACCGGGCGACCACGGCACGTCGGGCGCAGATCCACCACGTCGCCGGCAGCAACACGACCAATCCCGCCGCAACCACGAGACCCAGGCCCTCGCTGCTGCGCTGGATAAACGTCACCACCGGCAGGAACAGGCGCGGCATCGCCTCGTGGTACCATACACACGACAACAGCCACCATACCACCAACCCGGCGATGCCGATGGTCCACCCCAGACGCGACCGCAGGTCCGGGAGCGCGATCAATCCGCCAAGCAACAACCCGGCAAAAACCGGCATGTACACGAATCCGGTCATGCGGACGTAGAAAAAAGCGTTGAAGCACAGCCAGGCGAGCAGCCAGGCCGTCCATGCCGGCCGCTGTTCCATACCGGCGCGATAGGCGCGGGCCAGGTAGTAAAACCCGTTGGCGGTAAACGCCAGGGCGAGCATTTCCCCTACCGGATACTTGGAAAGCAACACCAGGCCGGGATGAAGCGCGGCAATGAGCAGGACCAGGTAGGCCGATGACTGACCGTGCCGGCCGGTGATCTCGCCGTACAACCGGAACAGGCCGATCACCGCGAAAAGGCCGAACACGACCAGGGATCCCGTGGCCAGACCCGGCACCAGCGATCCGGCGGCGGCCATCCAGACCGGGTGCATCGGATAAAACGGCATGTGCATGAGGGAACGGTCCTCATCGATCAATTCGACCCCGGGATAGATCGCACCTCCATGGGCGTCGTACAACGCCCGTTGGGCCGGATCCAGCAAGGCCCGCAAGCCATCCTCGGCCGACAACCCTCCGCCGTGGCGGATCAACGACGCCATGTTCACATACAGGCCGGGATCGTACCCGCCCGACTGGTTCGGATACGGTGGCGTGCGCAACCACCAGGCCAGCGCGAGGGTCATGACCAGCAACACCGCCTGGCCGGCAGGCACACGGGCAAACAGGAGCGGCCGACGCAAACGCCAGGCCGCCACCAGCGGAACGCCCAGCAGGATCGCCACCATGATCCACCCGCGGAACACCCCGGCGGTAACCATGCCGAGTCCCGCGATGCTGGCCCATCCCACGCCAGCCACCCAGGCATCGTACCAGCGCAACCATGCCGAGGACGCATCATCACCCGCCACCGGGAAATCTGAAGGGGAACGGAACATGACCTTGCCCCACACGGTACCGGGTTTACCCGCCGGGTCAAAACGATTCGCCCCCGAAAAGGGGTCCGTCCTCACGATCGATCCAACCTTCAGCGTGTCATGGATACGGCATGACCGAACCGCGGCTTGTACACGGGACCCGCTGCGATTAGGATGCGCACCGGATGAAACGACGCGATACCTTTGATGTCATGTGCGGATTGC
The DNA here is from genome assembly GCA_937872895.1 of uncultured Verrucomicrobiota bacterium. Classification (GTDB taxonomy): domain Bacteria; phylum Verrucomicrobiota; class Kiritimatiellia; order CAIVKH01; family CAIVKH01; genus CALMUP01. Next base: position 18,309 of record CALMUP010000021.1, on the reverse strand, counting down.
TGGGCCTGCTCGGCGATGCCGTCGCGGTGTTTTTCGGCTTCGAGCTGGCCGTATGGATCCGCTTCCACAGCGGCCTGATCCCGATGCTGCACGAGGGCCTGCCCCCGGCGGGCCTCTACACCCAGGCCGGCCTGGTGGTGACCCTGCTGTTCTGCTTCATCTACCAGACCCTCGGCCTCTACAAACGCCCGCAACTCGGCTCGTTCAGCGAACGCATCCCGCGCCTGGTGCGCGCCACCGGCCTCGGCATCCTGCTGACCACCGCCCTCGCCTTCGCCATCCGCACCGACCCGCCCCTCTCGCGTATCACCATCGCCGTCGCCCTGGTCAGCATCTCGACCATGGTGCTCGTGATCCGCTTCATCCTGTTCCGCGCCGAACTGGTCATGGCCCGGCGCAAGCACGTCTCGAACCGCGTGATCGTGATCGGCACCGACGCCGTGGCCGCCCGCCTGAAGAAAGCCCTCGAACGCGAACCGCGCCTGCGCACCGCCCTGGTCGCCTACCTGACCGTCGGCACGGAACCGCCCGATCCCGGCATCGACCCCGCGTTGATCAAGGGCACGGTGGACGACCTGAACCGCTTCCTCGACGCCGGCCAGGTGGACCAGGTCATCCTCGCCACCCCGGCCACCCTGCCCCACGCGCGCATGGCCGACATCATCCTCGACTGCGAACGCGCGATGGTCGCCTTCAACTTCGTGCCCGACCTGTTCCGCCTGCTGACCATCACCATGGACATCCAGTCGGTGGACGGCATCCCGATCCTCGGCACCGCGAAGTGGCCGCTCGATTATTTCTGGAACCGGTTTGCCAAACGCACCGAGGACATCGTCGGCGCGCTCGTCGGCCTGCTGCTCTCCGCACCGATCATCCTCGTCGCCGCCCTGCTCATCAAACGCAGCTCGCCCGGACCCGTCTTCTACCGCCAGGAACGCTGCGGCCGCAAGGGCGACACCTTCACCATCTACAAGCTCCGCACGATGCGCCCCGACGCCGAGGACCGGACCGGACCGGTGTGGGCGGTGGAGAATGATCCGCGCCGCACCCGCATCGGCACCTTCCTGCGCTCGACCAACATCGACGAGCTCCCGCAATTCTGGAACGTGCTCAAGGGCGACATGAGCCTGGTCGGCCCGCGCCCCGAACGCCCGCACTTCGTCGAGCAGTTCAAGGAGGACATCAGCCGCTACATGTGGCGGCACTTCCACCGCCCCGGCATGACCGGCTGGGCGCAGGTGAACGGCCTCCGCGGCAACACCAGCATCCACGAGCGCATCAAGTACGACCTGTATTACCTGGAAAACTGGTCGCTCGCCCTCGACTTCAAGATCCTCGCCCGCACCTTCTTCACGCACACCAACGCGTATTGATGCACCCGCGGCGACGAGCCGCCTCCAGCCCCCGCCTCCCCATGAACGCCTCCCCGCGCGCCCCGACCCTCCGCCTGCTCGACTACTACGTGATCGAGGGCCTGAATGCGTTCGCCGCAACGACCTTCCTGCTCGGCATCTTCTTCTGGGCGCGCGTGCGGTTCGACTACACCGCCACCGAGAGCCTCGCCCTCGGCGCACTGCAGGGGCTCGGCCACATGATCGGCTCGCACATCGGCGGACCCCTCAGCGACCGCTGGGGCTACAACCGCACCGTGGTCACCGGCATCGCGGTCATCGCCGTCCTCACCCTGACCGCCTGGCTGCCCGATCTGCGCCTGCTGCCGTTCCTGGTCATCGCCGCCTATTCCGCCGCCATCGGCCTGACCTGGCCCGCGCTGGAAGGCGGCGCGATGCACCTCCCCGGCACGATCAACATGCCGCAACGCCTCGGCATCTACAACCTGGTCTGGTCGTTCACCGGCACCGCCGGCTTCGCCCTGAGCGGCTGGTTGTTCGAGCACAGCGTGAATGCGATTTTCTGGATCCCCGGCCTGATCCACCTCGCCCAACTGATCTGGATCGGCCTGCAGCGCGGACGCCATCCGATCCACGGCGAAGCGGCCATGGCCCTTCCGCACCTCGGCGACCACACCCCGCCCGCGCGCAAGCAGCAACTGACCCGGATGTCCTGGCTGTCGAACAGCACCGGCTACTTTCTCGTGGGTGGCTTCTCCGCGCTGACCCCGTTCATCGGCGAACGCCTCGGCCTCTCCCCGGCCTGGTCAATCTGGCTCGGCTGCCTGCTGCTGTTCGCCCGCGCCGTGAGCTTCATCGTGCTGTACCGGTGGAGCGGCTGGCACTACCACCCGGCCTGGAGCCACTACGCCCTGTGGTCGGCTCCGATATACCTCGCCGTGGTGTTCTTCGCGGACCACCTCGCCGTCACCGCGACCGCCTGCACCCTGCTCGGTTTTTCACTGGGACTGAGCTACTACATGTCGATCTACTACACGCTCGACGCGAGCGAACACAAGGGAGCGCAGGGCGGACGGCACGAGGCGCTGATCGGCCTCGGCATCCTGCTCGGTCCGCTGGTCGGGGCGGTGGGCGGCGCCGCGACCGGCTCCACCCCCGGCGCGATGGCCACGCTGATCGCAGCGGCACTGGTCATCACCGCCGCCGGGGCATACCGAATCAGCACGGCACGAAACGCACCATCCTCCCCGGCGGCTTGACTTGTCCGGTCAGGAGGGCAAGCCACTCCACCTCACCGAGGCAGCCATTACGGCGGGAGCTGCACGTCGATGCGGTAGTTGCGGTTGCTGACGGCGAGCGGTGACGGCGTGGTCAACGTGCCGTCGTCAACCCAGGTTACCGTGCCGCCGGTGCCGGCGATCGCGTTGGTGTTGGCGGGCAGCCACACCGTGGTGAGCAGGTTGCTGCCGTAGCGGATGAAGTACTCGCGGTTGAGGGCCGACGGGAACCGCACCACGATGCCGGTCGGCGTGGCCATTTGCTGGTCGACCCGCAGGTAGCTCGCGCCGTTGTTGGGGATCGTACCCATGACGTACTCGTCGGCATTGGACACCCCGTCGCCGTCCTGGTCGAGCGCCCCGTCCCCGGCATTGGCCGGATCGAGGAACGGATACCCGTCCTCGTACACGTTCGGCAGGCCGTCGCCATCCCAGTCGGACGCCCGCGCGCGGAAACCGAGGGCGAACGAGAAGCTGTTGGTACCCACCAGCTCGATCTGGTGGGTCTGGGCCTGGTTGCGCATGGTGAAGGTAAAGAACGGCGCGAGGTCGTTCTCGTCGGTGGCGAGCGCGTTGTACCCGGTGGTGTGGCCGTCGCCCGCATACTGCACGAACGCCGACACGGTGGTGCCGTAGTTGGTGTTGATCACCGCGACGATCCCGCCCGCATCCTGGGCCAGGCCGAGGGTCTGCTGGCCGCGCAGCAGCAGGTCGCCGAGGTTCGGCGACAGGCCGTTGCGAATGTACAAGACCTGGTTCGACATCGCGCCGGTCAGGTTGTAGGCCACGCGGAAGGCCCAGTGCTTCGGCTGCAGCGTGACCGTCTTGGCCACCTGCCCGTCCGCCGAGACGATGCGCCATCCGTTCGTCCAGTTGGTGAACGAGAACACGTGGTTGACGTAGTTCGTGCCTCCACCCTTGGTGGTGAACCAGTCCTTCAGCCCGGAGGTCCGGTAGGCATTCACGTTGCCGCTGCCGTCGGCGCTGAAGGTGCCTTCGAGTTCGGTGGCGCTGCCGGAATAGCCGACCGGATTGCCGAGGGCCTGGTACACGGTGCCGTCGAGGATGTCGCGCACCCAGGCCGCGACGAGGCGGCCGCCGGTGCGTTCGAACACGCCGAAGATCCGGTCGTTGTACACCAGGTATTCATCCTCGCCGTCGAGGTCGATGTCCTCGGCCGCCACCTGCGGCGTGGTTACCGAGGCGGCCAGCGCGGCCCAGTCATCGACGCGTTCGTACATCGCGGCGAAGCGGGTCTGCGACTGTGCATAGGCGGCGAAGTTGGCCAGGGTGTTGCTCGAGTTATCGGGATTGATGTAGGTGCCGATGCTGAACTTGCGCAGGTCCACGTTCGGCTGGTTATGGAATGCCGTCTGGAACACCGAGGCGTGGAGCACGCTGCGGGCGAGGAATGACAGGTTCGAGTCCGCCGTGGCGACGACCTGGTCCCAGGTGTTGGTGATCAGGCCGGGGAAGAACATCATCCCGTAGTTGGTGCTGACGTTCACACCGGGCCGCACCTGGAAGATCTTGTTGAACAGGCCCTCCTCCTGCGGGGAGCCGAGGTACCAGTTGTCGTAGTTGCCCTGGCTGGCGTAATTGACATAGTTCTGGGCGATCTTCGGACGCGCGGCGAATCCGCGATCGACCTTGAACCATGGATCGCCGATTCCATCGGCCGAGGCGTCAACCTCGCCGCGCAGGATCTGCTCAAGCGCGACGATCCGGATCCACGGACGGTTGGCGATCCACCGGATGTTGCGGTCGTAGGCGGTCGATTTGGTCGCGCTGCCGTACTCCTCCCAGTTGCCGAACCAGGTGATGACCTGGTCCTGCGCGCCGCGGGCCTTGCGGTTGAACAGCGCGCGCAACGACAGGCCGAGGCCGTTGTCGGTATTGGTGAAGCGGAAGTCGGACGCGCCGTTGTTGATGAAGAACGTCTCGACCCCGTTGATGCGGTTGATCTTGTAGCCGTCGTCGCCCAGCGCCGCCGTGCGGCCGAACCAGGTGAAGGCATGCTCCATCTGGTCGAGTACGGTGGCGCGGTAGCCCATCACGGTGCGGATCTTGTTCAGCACGTCGTCGTCAGCCAGCCGTTCCGGCGTCCAGAACACGTGATTCGAGGTGATGGTGACGCCGTAGATCTCCTTCAGGAATTGCCGGGCCAGCGCGTCGTTGTCGGCGATGAACGACGGCGTGAAGTACGGCAGCATGTGGTCGGAGAAGGTGCTGGCCATCAGGTACACGACGTTGGTCTGGATCAGCTGGCGGATCCAGTTGTTGAAGCCCGGGCCGTCGCGCCACGGCGGACTCTGGTTGGTGTCCACGCGAGCCCACTGGATGGCCGAGGCGAGGGTCGGGGTGATGTGCAGGTTCAGCGGGGCGCGGTACACCTCGTGCACGGCGAGCGGACGGAAGTAGCCGCCGGCCTGGCCGTTGTTGATGAGGTTCTGGATGAAGCTGCCGGGCTGGATGGCCTGGTTGCCGTGGATGATCGTGGAAACCTTGGCCGCGCCGCTCTTGAGTCCACCGCTGAAGTACGAGTTCAGCGTGCCCGGGATGCCGGCCTGCGCATCACCGTAATCCTCGGCCATGTAGTCGTCGTAGAAGGTATCGCGGATGTCATTGCGGCCGCCGATATCGCCGGGTCCGGCCGAGCCGTTGGCGCCGCAGGTGTTGCAGTTGTTGTCCTTGGTGCTGAAGACCTGGTAGTTCAGGTCGTCGGCATTGATGCCGTTCCAGCCGGCATCGATCAGGGCCTGGCGGCTGATCGAGAACTCCACGGCGTCGAGCTCGGAGTTGAAGTAGGCGAACTTGAAGCCGTTGGGCGTGTTCTGGTCGCGGGCAACCACACCGAACGAGGCCAGCGGGGCGTTGATGGTGCTGGAGTTGTTGTTCGGATCGGTATCCACGTACACCTTGCCGGTGTTGCCGCGGTCCACATACACGACGGCTTCCCAGCGGTTGCTGGTGCGGAAGTCCACCTCGTTGGGCAGGGCCGACTCGCCGGCATTCGGGTTTCCGGTATCAATGACCACATAGAGGTCGAGGAAACCGTCCTCGGCAAAGGCCTGGAGGTCGTGGAAGTCGACGCGGAAGTAGAAGTTGCCGTCGCCGCCGAGACCGATGTCGCCGCCGTCGCGGGCATAGAAGGCGACCATGTCGCGCGAGGAATCGAAGCCGTCAAAGGCGAGGAAGAGGTCGCCGCCCTGGTTGTTGAAACCGCCACCTTCGTATTCGTCGAGCAGGATCAGGTCATCCCAGGTCCAGTCGGTGAATTCCTGGAAGTTGGTGACGCCACCAACCACGCCGAGGACCGGGCCGCGGCCGATGGTGATCGATCCGGCGGGCGGACCGCTTCCGGTATCGGCGAAACGCGGATTCGTGCCGTTCTGGAACTCGAGCAGGTTGGTGTACTCGTTGGTCACACCGCCGACCACGATCACATCGCCATCGGGATTGCCGGCGGCGCCGTTGAGGGTATTGGTGATGATCAGGCCGGTGCGCATATTGGTGAAGCCGATGATGCCGCTGTCCAGCGGGTCGAAGCCGTACTGGACTTCCCAGCCATCGGGCAGCCCGTCCCCATCGGTGTCGGGGCGCAGCGGATTGGTCTCGGTCCACAATTCACCGGCATCCCAGACCCGGTTCGAATTGATATCGCCGGCGATCCGACCATTGAAATCGGTATCCTCGCCGAATCCGTCGGAGAGTCCATCGCCGTCGGTGTCGGGATTGTTCGGGTCGGTCTCGGTCCAGCCGGTGTTCCACTGCCCGTTGGGCCAGGAGCCGCGGCTGCACTTGTCGGAACCGGGGGTGAGCGGCGACCCATCGCCATCGACCCAGCCGTTGCGGTTCCAATCCTCGATGCCGTCGGGAATGCCGTCGCCATCGGTGTCGGGGTTGCCCGGATCGGTGATGCTGCCGCGCAGGAGCATGGTGCGGCTGGCATTGAAGTTCCAGCCGGGCACGCAACTGTTGTCGGGCACGGTGTTGTAGAACGGCGGATCGAGGTCGGCGCGGAAATTCTTCCAGCCGTCGGCATTGGTGTCGGCGTTGGTGTCGGTCATGGCCGGATCGATCGGAACCGACCAGCCGAGCTCGAGGCCGTCGGGCAGGCCGTCGCCGTCGGTGTCGGGTGACAGTGGATCGGAACGCCCGTAGATCTGCCAGACATGGACATCGCCGTTGACCCAGGTCTCGGAATTCGAGGTGGGCAGCGGTTTCGCGGTGGTTTCATCGGTGTCGTAGATCCCGTCGTCGTCATCATCAAAGTCGGCCGGATTGGCGGCAACCCGCTGGCGCAGGATGACCCGGATGTTGCGGGTCGCGCTGTTCTCGATGGTATTGGTCACGCCGTCGGTGTCCACATTGGCCACGAAGGTGAACTGCCCGGCGGTCATGTTCGTCCAGAGGAACTGCCAGAGGAGGCGGTTGCCATTCAGCGACGGGTTGGCATCGACGCGGAAGGCGTGCGCATTGGTGCGCGAGGCGGCGGGAAATGCCGGGGCGAAGCTGAGGTTCGAGGCCGTCTGGATGGCCGCCACGGTGACGAGGGTGTTGCTGATGCTGAGCACCGAACCATTCGCCACCGAGACATCAAACGCCGGGCGCTGGAACGCCGCCTGGCCCGAGGCGGTGGATCCCGGATAGGGTTCGGCGAGGCGCACCGAGGTGGCGCTGACCACCTGCGTGACCGTAACCACATTGGTGCTGATGCGGAGCTGGTTCCCGACCCGCACCTGGCTGGCGAAGTCGGTGCCGGTGCCGGTCACCGTGTTGTTGCTGAAGGTGACCGCGACCGTGCCGGACAGGGTGCGTTCGACGCCGGCAAGGTTGGTGCTGCCGCTGCTCACGTTGACCAGGCCGGGCAGCGGGGTCTGCACGGACGGGAGGCGGATGGCGTTTCCGCCGGGGGTGCCGGTGAACTGGATCCACACGTTCGATGCATTCAGGTCGGTCTCGACCTGGATGGTGTACGAGCGGTCTTCCGGCGCCGGGGATGGAATATCGTTCAAGATGATGACCTGGGGCGTTCCGTTCAGGTCGAACTCCAGCGGGTCGATGATCGCCACGTACGGCCCGACCGCGGCGGGCGCGGCGCGCACGAAGCGGCTGGCCTGCAGGATGACCCCGCTCCCGGTGGTATGGGTCACCTCGATGTTGTGGAGGAAGTTCGTCTGGCCGTTGAACAGGTTGGGCAGGCGGAAGGCCAGCTCGTGGAACTGGCCACTGATGTTCGAGTAGATGATGTGGTAGTCGTCGCGGTTCTGGGCCGAGCCGTTGATGCGGATCAGGAAACGGTTCTTCAGGTCGTTCGAGCTGATGTTGTCGGCAAGGTAGTTGCTGAAGTAGATCTTCATCACGTAGTTCGAATCGACGATGTCGCCGTCGGTTGACGGGAAGGCCACGAACAGGGCCTGGGTCGGCGCGGCGGCAGTGACCAGCCGCTGCAGCGTGGTGTAGTGGCCCTGCGCGTCGGAAAGGGTGAAGTTCGTCGACGAGGTCCATTCGACCAGGCGCACCTGCATGGTCACATTGCCGCTCGACGGGATGTTGCGGTAGGTGAAGCGCCATTCGTCGGGGTGCGGGTTGTTGATGTTCAGCGAGGCGGTCACGCGGGTGGCGCGCGCCCAGGAAAGCTGGCCGACCGCGTTGGTGCCGTTGCCGTTGGTGGCGGTGGTGCTGCCGTCGTCGTTCAACACCGAGTTGTCGAGGATGTTGTACCAGACCTCGCGCACCGTCGGATCGGTTCGCACGACCACACCGTACTCCTGCGAGCCGAGGACCTCGTTCTGAACCGGGAACACCACCTGGCCGGTCGGGGTCGAGGCGTCGAAATAGAAGGTCTGCTTGAAGGTGTTGTAGATGGCGGAGCGTTGGCCGTTGCCGTTTCCGGAACCGTCGCGCTGGAGGTAGGCCCGGGCCTGCAGAAAATTGAAACCCTCGACCAGGCCGGTGCGGTAGGTGGCGTAATCGTTGTGGATGGCGTAAACCGCGGTGCGAGCGTTGAAGTTGGTGATCTCCCAGACCCCCATCATGCTGCGCTTGTTGTTGATCGAAAAATCGTCGTTGGGGAACAGGGTGAAAAAGCCCCCGCCGCATCCGTCACCCTGCTGTTTGGCCACGCTGGTCTTGTAGCGAAGAATGGTGCCGTTGGTCTGGGCCGGAATGATGGCGCGCCACCAGTCGATCGACGGATCACCGGTGTCGCCGGCGACATAGTTCATCTCCACCACGCGGGTTGCAGGGTTGCCCGGTTCGCCGCCGGCACCCTCGGGAAAGGTCAGGCCATCGGTGGTGTAGTAGAGGTAGCCACGGCTCACCTGGCAGCCGAAGCCGACCTTGATCCACACCGTGATGTTGGTGCCGGCGGCGAGGTTCGGAGCGGGGTGGAACTGCTTGGTCACCGGTTGGGCGCTGGCGGTAATGTTGTCGGCCGGGTCGTGATAGACGAACTGCGCGGTGTCGATGTTGCTGTTGCGGCCGGTGGCACCATTGTTGACGGTGAAGTTGGTGGATACACCAATGGTCGCAATATAGGTCTCGGCCCCGGCCGAACCGATCACATTGCGGGTGCCGGTATCGATGGCGGCGAATTTCTCGCGGAATTGCCGCTTCACGAAGCGGCTCTGCTCGAAACCGAGGAACAAGTCGGTGCCTTGCAGCGGGTCGTTGATGCCGGGCGGGTTGTCGCGCTTGAAGAAGGTATCACCGCCGTACCCGGCAATACCCATCTGGGAGTTGATGTCGATGCCGCCGTTCAGCTTGAACATCACATTGATGGCCGATCCATCGGTGCGGGCGACGAAACGCAGGTTGGTCGCGCTGGTCACCCGCGGAATGGTCCAGGTGTAGGAAAAATCGGTGGTGTTGGCGTCGGCCACGCCGTAGGGATTGAAGGCTGGATCACCATCGGGTCCGTCCTTGCGCACATACGACATCGTACCGACAGGTTGGCCGTTTTGCAGGATGGAGACCGGGCGGCCGCCAAACCCGGACCATAGGGTGCTTTCCTCGGGACTGCGCCACGAGAAGGCGAAGTAACCGCCGGGCGGGATGATGGTCTTGATCTTTCCATCACCCGCCACGGTGGCGTAGAAATTGCCCCCGCCGGTGCTGTATTGCCAGAGACGCGACCCGGGCGAGAAGTGGGTGGAGATCTCGCGGTACTGGCCGGAAGCGAAATTGTCGTTCATCATGAACAGGAGCACAACGCCGTCGCTGTCGGTCATCGCGCCGTTCTGGCGCTTGTCCACGCGCTCATAGGCAACGACATCGTTGTCCGCCCAGCGGGGAACCTGGTCACCGCGGGCAAAATGCTCGTTGATGTAGACGCCGTTGGGCAGGCGGCTGTCGTTGAACTGGCCGAGGAAGCGCGTGTTGGCGTGGCGGGGGAAGGCGCCACCGCTGGCCCCGAGGGTGCCGGCCTTGTAGTTGCCGTCGGTGTAAATGTTCGGGTAGCCGATGCGGGTCAGGTAGAAGATGTGCTGGAGTTCGCGGGCGGCCGAGAAATCGCTGTCATGGCTGTTGGCAAACTGGACGCCGCCGCCGAAGCTGCTGCCGCCGTTGACCTGGTCGAGCCCGGAGAGATCGCCCCAGGGCTGGCCGAGGATGCCGTTCAGCCGGTCCCGCAGCGGCGCATCCTTCAGGCGCATGCCGGCATCGATGTAGCCACTGAACGGCGGGGGCGTGCCGAGGTGTTCGCCGAAGATGAAGGCATCGTCGCGGGCTTGCGCGGTGTTGAAGAACGAGTCGCGGTGGTTGTTCCAGTCGCTGAACCCGCGGGTGAGGTTGAACTGCACCTGCGCGCCGCCGGTGTAACCGTCGCCGCTGTAGTCCTTGTCGCTCCCGAACTGCTTGCCGAAGAAGTAATCGGGGACATGCTTCACCGCATCAAGCCGGAGACCGTCGGCGGCGGTGCGGTCCATCAACCAGCGCGCCGCGCGGATCAACAGCGCGTTGACGTCCTCGGGAATGGGATTGCCCATGTTGTACTTGCCGTCGCCGAATCCGTGCGCGGCGGTCTGCCAGCCGACCCGGTTCGGATCGAGCCCGGTGTCGGTGAAGGGCTCGCTGACCTCGCCGGCATCGTGCTGGCCATTGGCATTGGCATCGAGCCAGTCAAAACGGCCGTTGCCGGCGCCGACGAAATTGGTGCCATAACCGATGTCCTGGAACGGCTCCTTGTTGGCAAAGGTATACACGTTGAAGGAACCGCCGGGATTCGACACGCTGAAGGGCAGGTCGAGATCGAGGTAGTATTCCGGATTGTTCGGCTGGCGGATGAAGGTGATCTTCGGATGATCGTCGCCCTCGTTGGGGCCGAAGTTCGTGTTGGGATTTTCGTGGGCGATATCAATCAGGTCCGACAGGCCGAGGTTCTGCACCTGCCAGGCATCGTTCCAGTCTCGGGTGTTGTCCCATTTGCGGTAAAAGCCATCCTCGGTCACGCGCAGGTGGAAGTCCTCCGGCACCATGCCAGGATAGATGTCGATCGGCGTCGTCTCGTTGAATCCCGGGATGTCGAACGCCCGGTGGTTCATGATGTTGTCCCAGTACACCTTGATCCCGAAGCGGTGGGCAACCTCCATCATGTGCTGAAGTTCGCTTTCGGTGCCGTAGCGGGTGCGAACGGTATTGCGCTGGTCCTTGCCGCCGAGATCAAACGGATCCCACAGGTCGTACCCGACGGACAATCCACCGCTGGCCTTCGTCGGGGGCGGCAACCACAAGGACCCGTATCCCACTTCGGCCAGTTCCGGCATCTTCTCTGCCAACTCGCGCCATGACAAGTTGAAGTACTGGAGCATGACCTCGGCTCGCACCGGCAAGGCTTGCGCAAAGGCCCCGATGGAAACCAGAACGAGAAAACGTTTTAAACTCATGGCCACCCTCAACACGTTTGACAACAAAGTTAACCCGCGAGAATCCGCGGCAGGAACAAACACCCTGAAGAAATCCTACCCCGGTTCTAACGACGCGTTAACAGACTAACCCAGCTTTGGGCGACCCTCAACCGGGATCGGTTTTTTCGTGGACGATTGTTGCCGGGTTTGGCTACCGTGCGACGAAGGAAACACGCCATGGACAATGTCTTCAGCATCGACCACCCGCTCGTCCGCCACCACCTCAAGCAACTGCGCGACGAACAGACCCAACCACAGGATTTCCGTCGCCTGGTTCACCGCCTATCCATCCTGCTGACCTACGAGGCGACCAAGGATCTCGCCCTGAAAACCGCTTCAATCAAAACACCACTCTGCGAGACCACCGGCCAGACCCTGAGCCAGCGGATCGGCCTGATCCCGATTCTGCGCGCCGGCCTGGGCATGGTGGACCCGGTGCTGAACCTGATTCCCGAGGCCGAGGTCTGGCACCTGGGCTTCTACCGCGACGAGCAGACCCTGAAACCGGTGGAGTACTACAAGAAGCTACCGCCCGGCAATGCGGTGGACGTAGCCCTGATCCTCGACCCGATGCTCGCCACCGGCGGATCGGCCATCGCCGCGCTGGAAGCGATCAAGGACTGGGGCTGCAAGGAGATCAAACTCCTGTCCATGATCGCCGCCCCCGAAGGCCTGCGGGTCGTGCACCAACACTTCCCCGACACCAAGATCTACGTGTGCGCCGTGGACAGCCACCTCAACGAACACGGCTACATCGTGCCGGGCCTCGGCGATGCCGGCGACCGGATCTTCAACGCACGCGCGGTGTAGGATGCAAGGTGTTCAGTGTTCAGTGAAGAAGATAACCGCCCTTGAAAGTTGAGTGTTGGACGTTGGACGTTGCCTCTTGGTTTTATTCGACATCGACGGAACCTTGCTTGACCTGCACGGGGCCGGGCGCAAGGCGTTCGCCCTCGCGCTGGAGGATGCGTTCGGTTGGCGCGACGAAATTGCCTACATCCAGTTCGCCGGCGCCACCGACCTCGATGTGCTCGACCAGGTGTTCCGCCGCCACGGCCGCACGCTGACCGCCACCGACGCCGAGCGGTTTTTCTCGATGATGCCGGCCCGCCTGCGCGAGACCTCGGCCGACGCCGACGTGACCATCTACCCGGGCGCGGTGGATCTGGTCGCCGCGCTTTCCAAACATCCCGAGGTGACCATCGGCCTCGTCACCGGCAACATCGAGGATTGCGCCCGCATCAAACTCGAAAAAGCCGGTTTGCACGGTCATTTCACCCTCGGCGCCTTCGGCCACGAACACGGCGACCGGCGCGAGATCGCGCGCATGGCAAAGAGCCGCGCGATCGCCTCGCTGCCGGGCGGACATGAATTCACCCGCACCTTCCTGGTCGGCGACACACCTTCCGACATCACCGCCGCCCACCACATCGGCGCCACCTCGATCGCCGTGACCACCGGCCACTACCCACGCCACCAGCTCGAAAACGCCGGCGCCCACCATGTGCTCGATACACTAGAACAAGGCCTGCCCCTGATCCTCGGCCCCGCATGATTGTTCATAGGCCGTGCCCGCTTCCGTATCGCGGACGGCCCTCCGCGGCGAGGAGCCAGCGCGACGGTGTTGCAGAATCATCCTGTTCGCGCACAACGGGGAAGTGGTCATCGAGCCGCTCGCGCTCCTCGTCGAGGTATGCGTAGCGCGGGTCGGCAGGGTGGACCAGCGGCGGACCGAGGCGTTCGGCCAGGTGCGCGGCGGGCGGAACGCCCGCACCAACAGCCTCACACAGGAGGCGGTGTTCGGCCAATGCTTTCACGCCCACGCGTTTCACCGCGCCCGGCAGCAAGCGTGCTGCGGCCACGGCGCGGCTGTTCCATCCGCACAGGACCCGCAACGGCGCGGCATCGATCCCGCTGTGCCACTCACCCGGCACGGCCGGCGTCGCGTAACGACCGAACGGAACGACGAGCACGCCGGATTCTGCAATCTCCAGCACCAGCACGTAGACCGGACCCCATGCCGGGCCGGAGGGTCGCGCGAGGTGGATCCCGCCCGGCCGGGGTGCGCTTTGCGCGCCATCGTACCGCAAGGGAGGTGCGGACGTTGATGGTACCGGGGGCTCCGCCAGCTGATGATCCAGCGCTCGCTCGGCCAGCCATTCCGCGAGGTGCCGGCGGTGATGTTCGATGGGAGTCGGGTTCATACCATCCTAAAGCAACGAGAGGGCGGGTTTTCCGGAAAAAAGTTTGGTGCGGGCAACAACCCCCAGCGTCATGACTGTTTTCAAAAGCAAATCCCTCAAAACACAAGCTTCCTCCCGCGGCAGTTCCTTGCGAAGATCGCGCGACACGCCCTCGATCACTTCCTGGAACCGCTCGTACAGCACCGTCTTCCCCTGCCGGGTCATCGTCACGACCTTCGGATCGGCAAAGGAAACCCCATGGGTGCGGGCCCACAGGAGCACGAGATCAACCTTGGACAGGGACAGAGAAATTGTATCAGCCATGCGAACGGCCAGGGATTCGATTTCCGCCTCATCCAAGCCACCCTGGCGAATCGCCGGATCCGGCAACAGGTCGACCAGCGAGAACGCACCGTTTCCAATCGGCTTGTCGAGCGAGGTCATAAAGGAAGGCGCGACCTCGCCTCGGAGGAAATCCCGCACCGCCGATCGCATCAGCAGCGAGGCGCCTCCCTCCACGCACGACGTCCACTCATTCCCCGTCCCTTTGGCCCGGGCGAACAGCCAGTCCTTGTAGCGTTTGCCGGTTCGCGTACGGCTTACCTGGCAAAACGTCTCCAGCAGGTGCCACGGATCACGGGTCGTCAACGAGGCATACCCCGCACGCCGGACACAGCCGGCAAAACGCGCGGCACCGAAACGACGCAGGGACGCCGCCGTTTCGGCCGGACACAAGTCCGCCGCACAGGCTTTTTTCCACGCCCGCCAGTCCTCGGCACGGGTCATCACCCCGCCGCCACCAACATTTTTATCTTCTTCCGCCATAACCGATTACACCTCCGGCCGAAAATAATTCCGGAAAGCGTCCCTCCTCGCCGCTTTGTCTCCTTGAAGCAAGGACATGGAGCCGAAGCTCCGTCACAGATGCAACAACAAAACACGAGAAAGCGAGTACACCATGAGTTCCCTGAACCACGTCATCCTGCTGGGCAACCTGACCCGGGACCCCGCAACACGCACCCTCCCCGCCGGGCAGACCGTGACCGACTTCGGTCTGGCCACCAATGAGTCCTACCGGGACAAGGAGGGGAAGCAGGTCGAAAAAGCCTGCTTCGTCGACATCACCGTTTGGGGCAAGCAGGCCGAGTCCTGCCAGAAGTTCCTTCGCAAGGGTGCCCAGGCCTTGATCGAGGGGCGATTGCAATTCGACCAGTGGACGACGGACGGCGGGGAAAAGAGAAACAAACTGCGGGTATCCGCCCAACGCGTCCAGTTCGTCGGCAAAGCTCCCGGGGCGGAAGCCACACCCAAGACCAAAACTCCGATTGATGCCGAGGACGAATACGAACCCTCGCCGTTTTAAGGAAGGTCTTTCACCACCCGCTTCGCTAGAGGACACAGAGAACACCGAGGTATGAAATGGATCGTATCATAACGGAAACAATCATTGGGGCAGCCATAGAGGTTCACCGGCATTGGGGACCAGGCCTGCTGGAAAGAATCTACGAGGAAAGCTTGATTCATGAATTGAAATGTCGGGGGGTTGAACTGGCAACTCAAGTACCCCTGCACCTTACATACAAGGATCTGCACCTGCGTCATGATTTTCGCATGGACCTTATTGTGCAAAACAAGGTGATTGTTGAGATTAAATCGGTAAGCGAACTGGATCCCATTCACGAAGCACAACTCCTCACTTACTTAAAACTGTCCGGTCTTCGTATTGGACTGCTCATTAACTTCAACAGCCTCAAACTAAAGGACGGCATCAAACGGTTGGTCCTCTAAACCTCCGTGTCCTCTGTGCCCTCTAGCGAAGCGGGTGGTTCAACCCTCTTCGCATCATCAACCCAAGGAATCCACATGAACCCTGAATCATCGACCGACTACAAAGGCCGCGCCCTCGGCTTTTACCACCCGAACAGCAAAGGTTCCGGCAGCGCCCTGCGCCTGGAGCCGCGCATCAACCGCGACGACCAGGACCGGTACAACTGCTTTTTCATCGAGATGGCCCCGCAGAAGAGCCTCGCCGCGCGCGGCGCGGACGGAACAACCCCGGCGACGTTCGACTGGACGAAGAAGATCACCGTGAAACTCGGCTTCCTCGACATCGCCGAACTGCTGACCGTCATGGAGGGCCGCGCCCCGAAAGTCGGCGGCGAACGCAACGGGCTCTACCACGCCAGCGCGGGCAGCAACACGCTGATCGCGTTCCAGCGCAATCCCGACACCGGGACCTACTTCCTCGCCCTGTCGATCAAGCGCAACGGCGATACCACGCCGCACAAACTGGCCATCACCCTGAGCGATGCCGAAGCCACCGGCCTGCGCTGCCTGCTCCAGACCGGCCTGTTCTTCGTAACCTTCCCCGGCCTGCTGCGCGACCGTGCCGCCACCCGGAAGGTGGCCCCATGAAAGGATCCCCGATGACCCTCGCCTTAACCATCCTGCTCATCGGCACCCTCGCCGCCTCGGTCCTGGTCTGGACCACCCGCCGCGCCGCGGCATGGCCCTCGCCGGGTTCCATCTCCGTGACCGACCTGGAAACATGCATTCCCTACGACATCCGGATCACTTCCGAACCACCCCCCTGGTGCGACCCGGTGGACGTGCGCGTCGACATCACCACCGACCCGTCCGGCCAGGTCCTCGGGGAAACCTGGACCGTCATGGACCGGGGCCAACCCCAGATGGCGTTCACCTCGTTTGATGACCTGTATTACCGCTGCGACGGGCCGGACTGTTTCCGCATCACCGTTCACCAGGAAGGAAAAACGACCGTCCTGTACGTGACATTGAAGTAGTTCAAGGTTTTGATCGGCATCGGCTCGCCGCTGTGCTCTAGTTGGCCGAAACAGGAGACGGATGATGCAAATCGGGATTCTGACCAGCGGGGGCGATTGTCCGGGATTGAACGCAGCCATCCGGGGCGTCGCACGCGCCGGCATCGAACTGCACGACATGAACGTGATCGGCTTCCGCGACGGATTCCGCGGCCTCGTGCAGAACCGCACGATGCCGATCGACCGGCGGTTGCTGTCGGGCATCCTGACCGACGGCGGCACGATCCTCGGCACCAGCCGTGACAAACCGCACCGCATGCCGGTCGGCGGCAAGACCCAGAACATGATCGATGTCGCGGTGGAAACCTACCGCAAGCACCACCTCGACGCCCTCGTCTGCATCGGCGGGGGCGGCACCCAGAAGAATGCCCTGCGCCTGCGGAAAGCCGGGCTCCGCGTGCTGACCCTGCCCAAGACCATCGACAACGACGTGGCCGGCACCGACATCTCGTTCGGGTTCGACACCGCGCTGGAAATCGCCACCGAGGCGATCGACCGCCTGCACTCGACGGCGATGAGCCATGGCCGGGTGATCGTGGTCGAGATCATGGGCCACCGCGCCGGATGGCTGGCCCTGGGCGCGGGCATCGCCGGAGGTGCCGATGTGATCCTGCTCCCGGAAATCCCGTACGACGAGGAACTGGTGGCGAAAACCATCCTGCGCCGATCACGGGAGGGAAAGAATTTCAGCATCGTCGCCGTCGCCGAGGGTGCCATGTCGAAACAACAGGCCAAAACCGTGGCGCGCCTGGTCGAAGCCAAGAAGTCGGCCGCGTCGAAATCCGCCCTGTCGAAGGCCAACCAGCGACTCCAGACCTTCTACGACGCCCACGTCAACCACACCTTGGAATTGACCCGCAACCTGGAGCGGCTGACCGGCCTCGAATCCCGCCTGACCATTCTCGGTCACCTGCAACGCGGCGGCACCCCTTCCGCCGCCGACCGGCTGCTCGCCACCCGCCTCGGTACCGCCTGCATCGAGGCGATTGTGAAGGGACGCGACGGGGTCATGATCGCCGCGCGCGGGGACCGAACCGAACCGGTCAAGCTCGAACAGGTCGCCGGCGCCCTGAAACTCGTCCCGATCGACCACCCGTGGATCGCCACCGCCAAAGCCGTCGGCACCGGGTTCGGCGACTGAGCCAAGCCAACCCCGCACGGCAAACCACTCCTGTTTTCAGTCGCCAACCACATCCAGGTTCCTTATGGTATTTACCCGACCCGACGCCCCCGTAGCTCACCAGGACAGAGCGACAGTTTCCTAAACTGTAGGTAGCAGGTTCGAGTCCTGCCGGGGGCAATGCCGGGTACGCGATGCCTCGCCATGAACCGCGCGTCCCGTTTTTAGGTGAAGAGCCAAAGGCTGCCCGCCGGAGTCGCCGCGCAGGCGGCACGTAGGAGGGCCTGGCAAACACGGGATCATCGGAAAGGAACAACTTCACGCACGTATGCCGTCTCCGCAGTCAAAGCCATCCGAATCAGGTTTACACGGGGATCACGGCTGACCTCGACTCCCGCATCAAGAAACACAAGGCCGGTTCCGTTCCGCACACCAGCAAGTGCAAACCCTGATTGCTGGAAATAACCCGCGCGTTCGCATCAAGGGACAAAGCCACCGCCTTCGCACACCACCTCAAATCCGGCTTCGGTCGTGCGTTCGCCCGCCGGCATTTCCGATCGGCAGGCTCCGGTGTCAAAGCTCTTTAGAAATGTCCCCATCGTTAACTCAATTGAAATGTCCCCTT
>CALMUP010000020.1 GCA_937872895.1 uncultured Verrucomicrobiota bacterium | reverse complement strand
CCCCCCCCCCCCCCCCCCCCCCCCCCCCCCCCCCCCCCCCCCCCCCCCCCGCCTCGGTAATCTCCCGGCCCAGCCGACGACTCACCCGCCGCGTGAACCCCTCCCGGTCCAGCCGCAATAAATGATAACGGACCGTGCGCGGCTGAATCCCCGCCCCCGCCAACCGCTCGGCCACCGCCGCTGCCCCCATCGGCCGCCCCGCCTCCGCCAAGACCCGCAAAACCGAATCCCGAATGTCAACCGCCTCCCGCATCATCCATTCCTTTCGATGGGCATCGCCCACCCGCCAGCATACCGGAACCGGCTTATACGGCAAGATTGCCGTTTCTATCTGCTATCCGCCCGCGCAACCCACTTGCTATCAATAGGCCCACCTGATGAACAGGGAAAGCATCGACCATCCACCGATAGGAGTAGGACCATGAGTGTGATTCACGACGTGATTGATTTGGTGGCCCGCCGCAACGCCGGCGAGCCGGAATTCCTGCAAGCCGTGCGCGAAGTGCTGGAGTCGCTGGAGGTGGTAATCGAGCGCAACCGGAAGTACCGCGACGGCCGTATCCTCGAGCGGATCGTCGAACCCGAACGGCAGATCATCTTCCGCGTCCCCTGGACCGACGACCAGGGCCAGGTGCAGGTGAACCGCGGCTTCCGCATCGAGTTCAACAGCGCGATCGGCCCGTACAAGGGCGGCCTACGGTTCCACCCGAGCGTGAACCTGAGCATCCTGAAGTTCCTCGGCTTCGAGCAGGTGTTCAAGAACTCCCTGACCACCCTGCCCATGGGCGGCGGCAAGGGCGGCTCGGACTTCGATCCGAAAGGCAAGTCCGACGGCGAAGTGATGCGCTTCTGCCAGAGCTTCATGACCGAACTGCAACGCCACATCGGCCCCGATACCGACGTCCCGGCCGGCGACATCGGCGTCGGCGGACGGGAAATCGGCTACATGTTCGGCCAGTACAAACGCCTCCGCAACGAGTTCACCGGCGTGCTGACCGGCAAGGGCCTGAAGTGGGGCGGCTCGCTGATCCGTCCCGAAGCCACCGGCTACGGCGCCGTGTACTTCGCCGAGGAAATGCTGAAGACCCGCGGCGAACACCTCGCCGGCAAGGTCTGCGCCGTCTCCGGCTCCGGCAACGTCGCCCAGTACACCGTGGAGAAACTCAACCAGTTCGGCGCGAAGGCGGTGACCCTTTCCGACTCCGCCGGCACCGTCTACGACACCGACGGCATCACCCCGGAAAAACTTGCCTGGGCCATGAACCTGAAGAACGTCAAACGCGGCCGGATCAAGGAATATGCCGACCACTTCAAGTGCGCCTACCTCGAAGGCGAACGCCCGTGGAACGTCCCCTGCGATTGCGCCTTCCCCAGCGCAACCCAGAACGAGATCTCCGGCGAAGACGCGAAAGCGCTGCTGAAGAACGGCTGCACCCTGGTCAGCGAAGGCGCGAACATGCCGAGCACCCCCGCCGCGGTGGATGCCTTCCTCGAAGCGAAGATCCTCTACGGACCCGGCAAGGCCGCCAACGCCGGCGGCGTCTCGACCTCCGGCCTCGAAATGAGCCAGAACTCGATGCGCCTCGCCTGGACCCGCGAGGAAGTGGACCAGAAACTCCACGCCATCATGGTCAACATCCACCGCAACTGCCACGACACCGCCAAGGAATACGGCCACCCCGGCAACTACGTGATCGGTGCCAACATCGCCGGCTTCACCAAGGTCGCCGACTGCATGCTCGACCAGGGCGTGGTGTAAGACCAAGCGCCGACCAATACTGAACTGCGGATAACACGGATACCGCCGATGGTTGCACGATTCATTCTGCCTGTTGCGGCAGAAAACCATCCGCGCATATCCGCGAAATCCGCGGTTCATTTTTTCGCACGCCTCGGCCATCACGGCGGACGGCATGCGCCGCTTCCCGCCCCCACGCTTTCGCTTGCGACGGATGGTCGCCGGCGTGATACTGGAGCCACGCGATGACTGAAAACCCAAACCGCGATCCGCGCAACATGACCACCGGCCTGCCCGGCCTGGACCGCGTGCTGAAAGGCGTGATGCCCGGCGACAACATCGTCTGGCAGATCGACCACATCGAGGACTACCGCGCCCTGGTCCTCCCCTATGCCGAAGCCGCGCGCCGCCAGGGCCAGCGGCTGATCTACTTCCGCTTCGCCGCACACGAACAACTGCTCCCCGACGACTTCGGCGCGGAGATCCACCGCCCGCGCCCCGAACTCGGCTTCGAGCAGTTCACCACCGATGTCCACGAGGTCATCGGCGAAGCCGGCCTCGGCGCGATCTACGTCTTCGACTGCCTGTCCGACCTCGCCGCCATCTGGCGCGCCGACCAGATGCTCGGCAACTTCTTCATGCTGACCTGCCCGCGCCTGCTCGACCTCGAAACCGTGACCTACTTCGCCATCCAGCGCCACGTCCACGCCTCGTTCGCCACCCGCCCCATCACCGACACCACCCAGTACCTGCTCGACATCTTCCGCCACGAGGACCAGCTCTACATCCGCCCGATCAAGGTGCAGTACCGCTCCACCTCGGTCATGAACACCCTGCACGCCTGGCGCGGCGAGGACTTCATCCCGATCACCGCCAGCGCGATCGTCGCCGACCTGCTCGTCGCCTCGAAATGGCCCGGCCTGCGCATGGATACCCGCATGGGCTTCTGGCGGCGCATCTTCAACGAGGCCCAGACCGTCTGCGACCAGGTGGCCGCCGGCACCCGCCCCCCGGCCGACCGCGACGCACTGTTCCGCCAGTTGAGCCGCATGGTGCTCTCGCGCGACGAAGGCATGCTGCGGCTGGTCGAACGCCACCTGACCATCGACGACATCTTCGCCATCCGCGACCGCATGATCGGCATCGGCCTGATCGGCGGCAAGGCCGTCGGCATGCTGCTCGCCCGCGCCATCCTCCGCAACGCCGACCCGCGTTTCGGCCGCCTGCTGGAAACCCACGACTCGTTCTTCATCGGCGCCGACGTCTTCTACACCTTCCTCGTCCGCAACAAGGCCTGGTGGATCCGCCAGAAACAGCGCAACCCCGACACCTTCCTCGATGACGTGGAGGAGGCGCGCGAACGCATCCTGCGCGGCGACTTCCCCGACTACACCGTCGAGCAGTTCCGCGAGATGCTCGACTACTTCGGCGAATCCCCGTTCATCGTGCGCTCCAGCTCGCTGCTCGAGGACAACTACGGCAATGCCTTCGCCGGCAAGTACGAAAGCGTGTTCTGCGTGAACCAGGGCTCGCGCGAGAAACGCCTCGCGGATTTCCTGCAGGCCGTCCGCACCATCTACGCCAGCACGATGAGCGAGGAGGCGCTGCGCTACCGCGCCCGGCGCGGCCTGCTCGAGCGCGATGAACAGATGGCCCTGCTGGTCATGCGCGTCTCCGGCGAGATCCGCGGCCGGCACTTCTACCCGCAGGTCGCCGGCGTCGGCTTCTCCTTCAATCCCTACACCTGGAATGAACACATCGACCCCAAGGCCGGGGTGGTCCGCCTCGTCTTCGGCCTCGGCACCCGCGCGGTGGACCGGTCCGACGACGACTACACCCGCCTCGTCGCCCTGAACGCGCCGATGCGCCGGCCCGAGGCCAACTTCGACAAGGTCTGCCACTATTCCCAGCGAAGGGTGGACTACCTCGACCTCGAGACGAACCGCCTGACCTCCGGATCGTTTGATGACCTGATCAGCGATTGGTCGCCCGCCGCGCTCGAGCGTTTTGCCTCCGCCGACTGCACCTCGCTCGGTGCCGGCGCCGCCACCCACTGGGTCCTCACCTTCGAGCAATTGCTCGCCCGCACCGCGTTCGTGCAAGACCTGCGCGACATGCTGCGCATCCTGCACGAGGCCTACGAACATCCGGTGGACATCGAATTCGCCGCGAACTTCCTCGACGACGGACGCTGCACCATCAACCTGCTCCAGTGCCGCCCGCTCCAGGTGAAGGGCGCGGAGATCATCCACCTTCCCGACCTCGACCTCGACCACGCAACCGTCCTGCTCGAGGCTCACGGCGCAGTGATCGGCCCGAGCCGCATCCAGCACCTCCACCGTGTCGTCTACGTCCGGCCCGAACGCTACAGCACCCTCGCCACCGCCCAGCGCCACGAACTCGCCCGGGTCATCGGCGCGATCAACCGGCTCACTCCGCACGACGGGTCGATGAACGTGATGATCCTCGGCCCCGGCCGCTGGGGCACATCCAGTCCCGAACTCGGCATCCCGGTCCCCTTCACCAACATCAACCGGATGTCCGTCGTCGTCGAGATCGTCGCGATGCACAGCCACCTCATCCCCGACGTCTCGCTCGGCACCCACTTCCTCAACGAACTCGTCGAGATGGACATGCTCTACCTCGCCCTGTTCCCCAACCATCCCCGCAACCGGCTCCACGACGCCGAACTGCTCGCCACCCCCAACCAGCTCGCCACCCTGCTGCCGGCCTACGCCACCTGGTCCGACCTCGTCCACGTCACCGACCACCCCGCCCCCCTCACCCTCAGCGCCAACACCCTGGAACAAAAAGTCCTCTGCATCCGCACGTGAGCAGAACGGAAAACGGAAGACGGAACATCATTCTACGTTTCCCCGTTCACGATCTTCCGTCTTCCCTCCCACTCCCATACCGCCCCCGGCTTTCCTTCACCTTCTTGTAGCTGCCGTTGGGTTGCCGCTGCAGACCGGCCTTCGCGGCGAATTGTTCCCACGCGGTATCCGGTTCCTTGTGGTATTTCGGTCCTCGCTTGAATCCGGGGGTCTGCATCGACTGGATCCACGCCGACAACTGACGGCTAACGTCCAGGCATTCCGCGCGCAGGGCCTGCGCCTTGTCCGCCGACAGGTAGCCGACATCCTCGGCATGGTACAACTGGGAGCGGACTTCACCGGCGCTGCCTTTGGCATAGAACAGGAACTGGATCAGGTCCGGGGTCGAGCTGCGCTCATGGCCTTCGGCAATGTTCGACGTAATCGAAACCGCCGCACGCTGGATCTGATCACGCAGCCCGGCATCCTCCGCAAACGGCCGCACCCGCGCTGCCGCATACACCTTCCTCACCAACTCCCGCCCCGCCTGCCAAACCGGCAAATCCTCAAACTGTTTCATACACCTTTTCGTCCTTGTCTTCCGTTGACCGCCCAACCAAATTCACCGCGAGCGAATCGTAAATCACAACGCATGACAAGACGCATCCGCCTTTTCCGGAATCGGGGTCACCGGAATCGGGGTCAGACATTCACGATTAACTATTAGCCCTGATCAGTGCATCCAGGGTGCGTACATCCAACGGGCGAAGGCGTTTCTGATTCATGCTCACTGCGGCGGCGCTGATGCCGCCGTAATGGTTGCCGATTGCTTCTAGATGGGCGCCGGTTTTTCGGTGGGCCAGTGCGATGGCCACCCGCTTCGCTTCGCCGGCCGATTGACCATGGCGTTTGAAAATTTCGGTGTCCACGTCGAAGTGCTCGGCGACGATGCGATCCACCTGATCAAACGACCACGCGGCGGGCGCGGAGGCGACCGGAAGGCGAGACGGTTCGATCGCCGGACCAAGCTGGGTACCTGCCGCCTTAAGCGCCTCGGTCAGATCTTCATCATGCTCCGTGACCATGGCCTGGGTGTAAGCCCGGTAGCGGGCCGCCGCTCGTTTTGGTGAGGCACCGTAATGATGGAGCACATCCAGGTTGAGCCAAGGGTAACGGGGTCGGCCTTCGGCATAGGACGGATAACTGCTCCAACGGTAGGCCTTCAACCCGGCCAGTTTGGCCTTCGCCTCCTCGTCGCGCCACTTTCGGGTCTTGATCGGATTCAGGTGAATATACCGGGTCAACGCCAGTAGATAGTCGTCATCGGTCACCAACAATCCCTTGTAGCGACCCTGAAAGACATGACCCGGTCGACCGTGTTTGTACCGGTAATACAGGGCGTAACTCGTGTTCAGTCGCTGCATGAACCGATCCAGGTTGCCCGACGGCGTGCGGACCAGCAGGTGATAATGATTGTCCATCAGGACAAAGGCATGTACCACCACCCCGTACGAAACCACCCGCTCCCCCACCTGCTCCAAAAACCGCTCCCGGTCATCGTCTCCATGAAAGATCACCTGCCGGGCATTCCCCCGACTCGTCACATGGTACAACGCCCCATCAAACTGGATTCTCGGTTTCCTCGGCATGACGCAACGAAATACCCCAAGCCGAAAACCAAGTCAATAGTTAATAGTGAATGTCTGACCCCGATGCCTCACTGCAACAGATAGCCTAGCTGAAGAAGCAGAAGGACGCCCTCATCATCGCGCGCAATTGCGAGCTGTAACGGCATGAACACCATCCCCAGGGCAAGCGATTTGTATTATGTCTAGACGTGACCCCAACAAACTTCGACGCCTTCCATTGAATGTCTGACCCCGATGCCTTCGATTAATCTTTATTTAAAGGCTGACCCCGACCCCACCTGGGCTTCGAACCCGACACCTCGTCGGCTGGTAATGTATTCAAACTAAAAGGAAACTGCGGCGGCAACAAAGTTCTCAGTAATTCTGCAGCGTATATCTCAATCATTTTTGATTGATCGGAAGACTCGGATATTTTCCACGACGCAAAGGGATCTCCTTCGATATCGAGTTCGCACTCTAAAGTATAGTTAACATCATGACACGGTTTTTTAAAAATTACATCGCCATGAAAAGGAGGTACAGCGCTATCAGGTGCAGGTTTTAAATGATTCAACTTGTTAATTAGTAAGTGTAGTTGCTTCGAATCAGAATTAGTCACAAAGCTATACCACGCAACAGGAATATAAATTCCCGAATCGCTGTAGTCAGATTTAACTTTTTGAATAGCAAATATAATGTTTACTTTTTCAGGCCCCACCGCCTCAACTCTCAAGTAATGTTCGAAGAACCAGTCACTTACCCCTAAAGCACTGGAGTCGGCGCAGCTTACAATCTTCACCATTAACGACTTTAGTGGTTTTCCCGAAGAATGACTTCGAGTATTTATGCAGCTGGACATCAGACACAAAAACATAAAAACAAAGAAGTAATATTTAATGATTCGTAGTTTGAAATTATAACACATGGAATATATATTATTTATCAAATCGTTTAAGGTATAACTTCTTGGCAAACTGGTTGACCATGATTGCCGAGATAACACCTATATTTACACTGTGAGGCGTTTTGACGTTTTCTACACCACTTTCTATCATCCTCTGAAGGCACACTTTGCATCGGGTGAGTATGATAGTCACCTACTTGTATAGTCCCTTTTGGACATGGACTTGACACACCAGGAGAATCTTCTGTCTGACCCATTTTCTCAGGATTACAATGGTTTGATATTTGCGTGACCCAATTACCAACTGCATCTTCAACCCAACCCGTGGCATTCCAACCTTTGTGCGGTCCCGTATAAATTACTTCTCCAGTCGATTGATCACAACATAATAATCCACAATATTCAATCCGATCAGAGTCACCTCTACGTAACGATCTATTAATCGCTTCTAATGCCATTTTATCAATTTTCTCTTTAGGGCAGCAGTCCACCTTGATTTTATTTAAGCCCAACAGATCAATACTATTAACTGTGTCATTTGAGAGGAATGATGCTAAGTTAATTCCACCATCTTCCCCGATTGGATCTCTACTTAGCCACTTGCCCAATTCCGGATTGTAGAATCTGTAGCCGTAATAATACCCCTCCACCACCTCATCCCAAGGCTTGGTGGAGAAGCGGTAGGCGAAGTGGTTGGCCATGGCGCCGGTTGACGTGGTGGTGTTGCCGAAGGGGTCGTAGCGATAGTGGGCGTGGATGGAGCCGGTGTCGTCGAGGTATTCGGAGATGTTCCCGTTCCCGTCATAGGTCGGGTAGTAGGCCGCTGTACCGGATCCGCCCGACACCTGCGCCACCAACCCGCCGACGCCCCCGGCGCCTTGCCAGGATTGCGACAGGTCGAGTCCCCAGACGAACAGGGTGTCCGCGTAGGATATTCGAGTGATCCTGACGTTATCGATCACGCCGTTAGGCAGACCGCCAGGAAGGGCAAACCGGATTGAATCGCCCGCCGAGGGTGTCAACGTATAGGTCAGGTTGCTGGCGGTATACCAAGCTGTCCACGGCGCATAGGCTCCCCAACAACCATCTTCGTCATCCCCCACAATGAATGCCCTTCCATCATTCAATTCGCCGGACCCCTCCTATGAGAAGTAAAGCGAAAGCTTCGTGGGACGTCCATACGGAAAGCCCGAGAATTCATTCCTCACCCATTCAGCACACGATCCTCGATTTCATTTTAAACCCTTCGTCAACAGCAACCGACGCCAGGAAACCCACGGATGCCAAAGGCGTCCCACGGATTTGGTCGTCAGAATCCAACCCCAACGTCGTACCCCCCTCATCCGCGTCCATCAGCGCCATCCGCGGTTTCTCTCCTCGGTTTTCAGAGCCCGGCGTTTCCCCTGCCGCTCGCGGAGCGGCTACTACACCCTTGCCTCACCATTGGGTGAGGCAGCGCAGGATCACCACCTACCAGGTCGCCGCAACCACCAAGACAATACACAAATGTATCGCTACACCATATTCGCATTACATTAATGTACTATTTTGACGCGCCTTCACGGTGGCTTTGTGTTCTATAGCAATAACTTATGGGTTTTTAGCACTTCGGCACATTTCTAGCTTCATTCCCTTCCAGTTCTTCGTAGGATGATGGGGCGGCGGGTGTTTTCTGGTGAAACGCGGCCGCGCTGGAGTTTTTTCGTCATGCATGGTCAACCGCGACATTATTGTGGAATTTTTGGGGTTTTCGGGGTCGCCGATCCGGCCCGGGTGATGCACCACGGGTTGTTTGCGTTGCAGCACCGGGGGCAGGAGGGTGCGGGTATCGTGGTCAGCGACGGGCGTAAGGTCCGTTCGGTGAAGGGGATGGGGCTGGTGCAGGACCTGGTGGCCCGCAAGGAGTTTTCCGAGTTGCAGGGGCATCTGGGCATCGGGCATGTGCGCTACTCCACGACCGGCTCGCCGCGCCCGCAGAACGTGCAGCCGCTGGTGGTGGAGTGTATCGACGGGATCTGGGCGATTGCCCACAACGGCAACCTGACCAATGCCAGCCAGTTGCGCCGGAGTTACCAGGAGGCCGGGGCGATCTTCCAGACCAGCACCGACAGCGAGGTGCTGGTGCATCTGATTGCCGATCCGATGTTCCGGACCCGGCCGCGCCGGGTGGAGCGGGCATTGGCCGAGCTGCAGGGCGCCTTTTCCTTCCTGGTCATGACCAAGGACAGCGTCATGGCCGCGCGCGATCCCTACGGCTTCCGCCCGCTGTCGATCGGCAAACTCGGCTCCGGGTATGTGTTCGCGAGCGAAACCTGTGCGCTGGAACAGGTTGGAGCCGACTACATCCGCGACGTCCTGCCTGGCGAACTGGTCACGGTGGACGAAAAAGGCATCCGCAGCACGACCTTCTGCGAGCCGATTTCTGGATCGCTCGGCCAGTGCATCTTCGAACACGTCTATTTCGCCCGCCCGGACAGCACGGTATTCGGCCAGAACGTGCACGACGTCCGGATGAAGCTCGGGGTGAACCTGGCGAAGGAAGCCCCGGCCAAGGCGGACATCGTCATTCCGATCCCGGACAGCGGGAACGTGGCCGCTCTCGGGTTTTCGCAGGCCAGCGGGATTCCGCTCGATTACGGGTTCATCCGCAACCACTACGTCGGCCGCACCTTCATCATGCCCAGCGTCGGCCAGCGCAACCAGAGCGCCGACATGAAGCTGGCGGTGGTTCCCGGGGTCGTGCGCGGCAAACGCATCGTCGTGGTGGACGACTCGCTGATCCGCGGAACCACCTCCCGCCGCCGCGTGGCCGCTCTGCGCGAGGCCGGGGCGAAGGAGATCCACCTGCGCATCTCCTGTCCCCCGACCCGCCATCCCTGCTATTTCGGCATCGACTTCCCCTCCCGGTCCGAGCTGGTCGCGGCCGATCATACCGTCGAGGAAATCTGCAAATTCATCGGGGCCGACTCCCTCGCCTACCTCAGCGTGGAGGGGCTGCGCGCCTCGGTGGAGCACCCCTCCGACTTCTGCAACGGCTGCTTCACCGGAACCTATCCCTACGCGGTGGCCGGGGAGCTCGATAAACACGCGCTGGAACTGACCACGGAGAGCACAAATTAGCATTGCGAAAACAGGGTGATGGTCTTACATTGACCCGCCTTTTTTGGGACGGAACGCAGGGAACAGCATTATGACGAATTACCGCAAGCAGTTGACGAACGGCGGGTTGCCCGCCGCCCAGGGTTTGTACGATCCGCGCTTTGAGCACGACGCCTGCGGTGTCGGCTGCGTGGTGAACCTGAAGGGCGAGAAATCGCACGACGTCATCCACAAGGCCCTGGAAATCCTGGTCAACCTGTCCCACCGCGGCGCCTGCGGCTGCGACGAGAAGACCGGCGACGGCGCCGGCATCATGATGCAGTTGCCGGAGAAGTTTTTGCGCAAGAAGGCCGGCGAGATCGGCATCAAGCTGCCGTCCGGCTCGCACGAGTTCGCCTCGGGCCTGGTGTTCCTGCCCCGCAACTCGATCGAGCGCGAGGAATGCAAGCAGATGTTCGCCGACGTGGTCCGTGCCGAGGGGCAGCAGTTCCTCGGCTGGCGCGACGTGCCGGTGAACAACGAGGTACTGGGCGACATCGCCCGCGCGGCCGAACCGTTCCTGTCCCAGATCTTCATCGGCCGCGGCGCGGGCATCAAGGACAACCGCCACTTCGAACGCAAGCTCTACGTCATCCGCAAGGTCATGGCCAACGCGGTGCGCCTGTCGAACCTGACCGAAAAGCGGTTCTACTACGTCTGCAGCCTGTCCTGCCAGACCTTCGTGTACAAGGGCCTGATGCTGGCCGACCAGATCCGCCCGTTCCTGCCGGACCTGACCGATCCGGACATGATGAGCGGCCTGGCCCTCGTCCACCAGCGCTACAGCACGAACACCTTCCCGACCTGGGACCTCGCCCACCCCTTCCGCTTCCTCTGCCACAACGGCGAAATCAATACCGTGCGCGGCAACGCGAACTTCATGAACGCCCGCGAGGCCCTGTTCAAGTCGCCGCTGTTCGGCGACGACATGCACAAGATCCTCCCGATCATCGCCCCCGGCGCGAGCGACTCGGCCGCTCTCGACAACGCGGTGGAACTGCTCTACCACACCGGCCGCTCGCTGCCCCACGCGATGATGATGCTGATCCCCGAAGCCTGGCAGAACCACCAGACCATGAGCGACGAGAAGAAGGCGTTCTACGAATACCACTCGACCTTCATGGAGCCGTGGGACGGACCGGCGTCGATCCCGTTCACCGACGGCCAGTGCGTCGGCGCGCTGCTCGACCGCAACGGCCTGCGCCCCTCGCGCTACACCGTGACCAAGGACGGCTTCGTCATCATGGCATCGGAAACCGGCGTGCTCGAGGTCGATCCCGCGAACGTGCTCAAGAAGGGCCGCCTCGAACCGGGCCGCATGTTCCTGGTCGATACCGAACAGGGCCGGATCATCGACGACGAGGAGATCAAGCACGAGATCGCCGCGCGCAAGCCGTACCGCACCTGGCTGAACAAGAACCTGTACAGCCTGAAGGACCTCCCGGCCCCGACCACCCAGCCCAAGCCGGAAGCCACCACCCGCATCCAGCGCGAGCAGATCTTCGGCTACACCATCGAGGACCTGAAGATCGTGCTGACCCCGATGGCCAACACCGGCATCGAGGCCACCGGCTCGATGGGCGTGGACGTGCCGATCGCCGTCCTCTCCGACCGCCCGCAGCTCGTGTACAACTACTTCAAGCAGTTGTTCGCGCAGGTGACCAATCCGCCGCTCGACGCGATCCGCGAGGAACTCGTGACCTCGCTGCAGGCGAACATCGGCAACGAACTGAACCTCTTCGAGGAGACCGACTACCACGCCCACCAGTTGCGCATCGAGCAGCCGGTGCTGACCAACGACGCGCTCGAGCGCATCCGTTCGTTCAAGGAAGGCGACATCCGCGCGACCACCCTGCCCACCCTGTTCAAGGTGGCCGACGGCGGCGCCGGGCTGGAGCGGGCGATGGCCGAGCTGTGCCGCGAGGCGGTGAAGGCGGTCGATGACGGCTATTCCATCCTGATCCTGTCCGACCGCGGCAGCACGAAGGAACTGGCCCCGATCCCAGCCGCGCTGGCCCTCGCCGGCATCCACCACTACCTGATCCGCAACAAGCGCCGCACCCAGTGCGGCCTGGTGGTCGAATCGGGCGAGGTCCGCGAGGTCCACCACTTCGCCGTGCTGTTCGGCTACGGCGCGGGTGCGGTGAACCCGTACATGGTGTTCGAGGTGTTCGAGGACATGATCCGCGACGGCCAGCTGAAGGTCGACCTCGACAAGGCCATCTACAACTACATCAAGGCGGTGAACAAGGGGCTGCTCAAGGTCATGTCCAAGATGGGCATCTCGACCCTGCACAGCTACCGCGGCGCCCAGATCTTCGAGTGCGTCGGCCTGAACCAGAACGTGGTGAACAACTACTTCACCGGAACCCCGAGCCGCATCCAGGGCGTCGGCATCGACATCCTGGCCAAGGAAGTGCAGATGCGCCACGAGCGCGCCTTCCCGACCCGCGACATCCCGGAGAAGCTCGAACTCGACGTCGGCGGCGTGTACCAGTGGCGGCGCACCGGCGAACGCCACATCCTGAACCCGATCGTCATCGCGAAGCTGCAGGAGGCGACCCGCTTCGAGAAGCAGGCCGCCTACGACCAGTTCTCCAGCCTGGTGAACAACCAGACCAGGGAACTCTGCACCCTGCGCGGCCTGTTTGAATTCAAGACCGGCGAACGCGCCCCGGTTCCCCTCGACGAGGTCGAGCCGTGGACGGACATCGTGAAACGGTTCAAGACCGGCGCGATGTCGTACGGCTCGATCAGCAAGGAGGCGCATGAGACGCTGGCCATCGCGATGAACCGCATCGGCGGCAAGAGCAACAGCGGCGAAGGCGGCGAGGACGTGGAGCGCTTCACGCCCGACGCGAACGGCGACTGGCGCAACAGCGCGATCAAGCAGGTCGCCTCCGGCCGGTTCGGCGTGACCAGCAACTACCTGGCCAACGCCTCCGAACTGCAGATCAAGATGGCCCAGGGCGCGAAGCCCGGCGAAGGCGGCCAGCTCCCGGCCGAAAAGGTGTATCCGCCGATCGCCAAGACCCGGCACTCGACCCCGTACGTGCAGCTCATCTCGCCCCCGCCGCACCACGACATCTATTCGATCGAGGACCTGGCCCAGCTCATCCACGACCTGAAGAACGCGAACCCCGAGGCCCGCGTGAACGTGAAGCTGGTCTCCGAGGTCGGCGTCGGCACCGTCGCCGCCGGCGTCTCGAAGGGCAAGGCCGACGTGGTGCTGATCAGCGGCTACGACGGCGGCACCGGTGCTTCGCCGGAAACATCATTGAAGCATACCGGCCTGCCGTGGGAACTCGGCCTCGCCGAGACCCACCAGACCCTCGTCTTGAACGACCTGCGCAGCCGCATCGTCGTCGAGTGCGACGGCAAGCTGCTGACCGGCCGCGACGTGGCCATCGCCTGCCTGCTCGGTGCCGAGGAGTTCGGCTTCTCGACCGCGCCGCTGGTGACGGTCGGCTGCATCATGATGCGCGTCTGCCACCTGAACACCTGCCCGGTCGGCATCGCCACCCAGGATCCCGAGCTGCGCAAGAAATACACCGGCAAGCCGGAGTACGTGGTGAACTACTTCCGCTTCGTCGCCGAGGAACTGCGCACGATCATGGCCAGCCTCGGCTTCCGCACCATCAACGAGATGGTCGGCCAGGTCGATCGCCTGAATGTGAACAAGGCGGTGGACCACTGGAAGGCGCAGGGCCTCGATTTCTCGATGATCCTGCACAAGCCGGAGGTTCCACCGACGGTCGGCATCTTCAATTCGCAGAAGCAGGACCACGGCATCGACAAGGCCCTCGACAACGAGCTGGTCAAGCGCGCCGCCCCGGCCCTCGAGCGCGGCGAGAAGGTCGTCATCGACATCCCGGTCCGCAACATCAACCGCACCTTCGGCACGATGCTGAGCTACCACGTCTCGAAGCGCTACGGCGAGGCCGGCCTGCCCGATGGCACGATCACCATCAATGCCACCGGGTCCGGCGGCCAGAGTTTCGCCGCGTTCGGCGCGCACGGCATCACCTTCAACGTCACCGGTGACGCGAACGACTACTTCGGCAAGGGCCTCTCCGGCGCCCGCCTGATCATCAAGCCCCCGACAAACGCGACGTTTGTTCCCGAGCAGAACATCCTGATCGGCAACGTGGCGTTCTACGGCGCGATCAAGGGCGACGCCTACATCCGCGGCCTGGCCGGCGAACGCTTCGCCGTCCGCAACAGCGGCGCGAAGGCGGTCGTCGAGGGCGTGGGCGACCACGGCTGCGAATACATGACCGGCGGCGTGGTGGTCGTGCTCGGCCCGACCGGCCGCAACTTCGCGGCGGGCATGAGCGGCGGCATCGCCTTCGTGCTCGACGAGCAGGGCGACTTCGCCACCGCGCGCTGCAACCACGAGCTCGTCGGCCTCGAGAAGGTCGAGACCGACGCCGATGTCAAGCTGCTCAAGGACCTGGTCCAGCGCCAGGCCGACCTGACCGGCAGCACGGTGGCCAAGCGCGTGCTCGAGCAGTGGGACGCGATGCGGGCCAAATTCGTCAAGGTCATGCCGCACGACTACAAGAAGGCGCTGGAACGCCTCGCCAGGGAAAAGATCGCCGTCGAGGCCGGCAGCGCCGCCGGCGAACTGGAAACCGCGAAGACGTAGGAGATTTAACCGCGGATTACGCGGATGGCGCGGATATGTTGGAAAACATGATTCATAAGGAGCTGAGTGGCCAGATCATCCATGCCGCCATGACCGTCCTGAATGAATTAAAACCAGGGTTGGATGAAAAAGTATATGAGAACGCATTGCGAATAGAACTGGAGGCTCGTGGTCACCACATTGATCAACAGCAACGATATCCCGTTTATTACCGGGGCGTTGAGGTGGGCCTGCTCATACCCGACATGGTCGTAGACAACCTTGTGATTGTTGACCCGAAAGTGGTGGTCACCTTCAATGACCATCACTTGGCTCAAATGACGGGCTATCTCGCCATAACGCAGCATGAATTGGCGCTGCTGTTGAATTTCAAATACGCTCGTTTGCAATGGAAACGCGTTGTCCGTTCTTTATCCGCGATATCCGCGTAATCCGCGGTTAGATCATCAGTAGAGGTATTGGTATATGGGTAAGATCACAGGTTTCAAAGAGTTTACGCGCGAGTTGCCGAAGAAGCGTCCGGTGGAGGACCGCCTCAAGGATTACCGGGAGTTCTACATCCCGTTCCCGAAGGACAAGGTCCGCGACCAGGCCGGGCGCTGCATGGACTGCGGTGTCCCGTTCTGCCACACCGGCTGCCCGCTGGGCAACATCATCCCGGACTGGAACGACCTGGTGTACCGCGGCAACTGGCAGGAGGCCATCGAGCGCCTGCACGCGACGAACAACTTCCCGGAGTTCACCGGCCGCCTCTGCCCCGCCCCGTGCGAGGAAGCCTGCGTGCTCGGCATCAACGAGCCGCCGGTGACCATCGAGCAGATCGAGAAGGAAATCGTCGAGAACGCCTTCGCCAACGGCTGGATCAAACCCGAACCGCCGAAGACCCGCACCGGCAAGAAGGTCGCGGTGATCGGCTCCGGCCCGGCCGGCCTGGCCGCCGCCCAGCAGCTCAACCGCGCCGGCCACACCGTCACGGTCTTCGAACGCGAGGACCGGATCGGCGGCCTGCTCCGCTACGGCATCCCGGACTTCAAGATGGAGAAGTCGGTGATCGACCGCCGCCTGGAGATCATGCAGGCGGAAGGCATCACGTTCAAAACCAGGACCGCGATCGGCAAGGACATCCCGGCCGACCAGCTCAAGAAGGAGTTCGACGCGGTGGTGATCTGCATCGGTTCGACCAAGGGCCGTGACCTGAACGCCCCCGGCCGCGACCTGAAGGGCATCCACCTGGCCATGGAATTCCTGCCCCAGCAGAACCGCCGCAACGCCGGCGACACGCTGGACGGCATCAAGGCCACCGGCAAGCACGTGATCGTGATCGGCGGCGGCGATACCGGCAGCGATTGCATCGGCACCTCGCGCCGCCACGGTGCCGCCTCGGTGACCAACTTCGAACTGCTGCCCATGCCGTCCAAGGACCGCCCGGAAAACCAGCCCTGGCCCTACTGGCCGATGCGCCTGCGCACCAGCACCTCCCACGAGGAAGGCTGCGAACGCGTGTTCAGCGTGCTGACCAAGGAGTTCACCGGCAGCAACGGCCAGGTCGAACAGCTCAAGACGGTCGAAGTGCGCTTCGCCCCGAACCCGGCCGGCGGCCCGCCGAAACTCGAGGAAGTCCCCGGCAGCGAGAAGGTCTGGAAGGCCGATCTCGTGCTGCTCGCCATGGGCTTCGTCGGACCGGAAGCGGACCACTTCATCACCCAGCTCGGCTGCGAGCTCGACAAGACCGGCAACATCAAGGCCGATGCGAACTACATGACCACCGTGCCCGGCGTGTTCACCGCCGGTGACGCGCGCCGCGGCCAGTCGCTGATCGTCTGGGCGATTTCCGAAGGCCGCGAGGCCGCCCGCTGCGTCGATCTGCACCTGATGGGCAAGACCGAATTGCCCACCAAGGTCGGCCACGACCTGCCGCGCGCCTGACGGTGGTGCAGTCGCCGCTCCGTGAGCGGCACGGGTTCGACAAGGCAACCGCCGTGTTCGCAGTGAGCCCGTGAGGGCTCATCCGGATGCCACGCACGCAACCATCCCGTTTTCGCGGATATACACGCGCGGCATGATGAAGTACAACTGAAGGTGGGTTTCCATGTTAGCCATTGCGACATCGTCCACGTTCAAGCGCCACCGCCAGGTCGCCTCATGAGGGATCATCCACGGGTTCGTTCCGCCGAGGCACGTATCGAGAAATCGATCGCCGCCGCCGACACCGTCACCGCCGGCACGCTCGCCTATCCGCTGCTGCGTCCCTGGATGCCCTACATCCTGCTGGCCATCGCACTCAATAGCTTGCACGGCCTCGCGGTCGCGTTCCAGAACCTGACCCCGAAGTGGCTGATCAGCGACATCCTGAAGCCGGCCGACCTGACGTGGGATGAAAAACTGGTGCGGCTGTTCCTGCTCGCCGCCGTGTATTTCATTGTCTCGACCTTCGGCCGCATGTTGATGTGGCATACCGGCTACCGTTTCTTTACCCACGTGCGTGAGCGGGTGGTCTTCACCATGCGCAGTTATTTCTTCCGCCATGTGAACCACCTGTGCCTGCGCTTCCACGGCCAGCATCCGTCGGGCGAGCTGTTCAACTACCTGTTCGGCTCGCCGCTGGCCAACGTGATCCAGTTCTACCAGCACACCTCGATGAGCGTACCGGGTGCAGTATTCACGCTGGCCTCGACGTTGATCTTGCTCGGCCTGTGGGATCCGGTGCTGACCGCGGTGATGTTCCTGACCGCGTTTGGCAATGTGGTGGTGATGAAACAGGCGCGGCGGCGGGTGCGCGAACTCAACCGCGACTACCAGGCCGCCGAGGGCGACGTGGCTGGCCATACCGCCGACCTGCTGCGTGGCAACCGCGCGGTAAAGATGTACGCGATGGAGGAACGGGTGGCCGAGGAATTCGAACGCGACGCCACCCTGATCGGCAAGAAGAGCTACGAGCGCGACATCAAATCGCACATCCAGTACATGAAGCAGGAAACCGTCACCTACATCGCCTACTCGATCCTGCTGGTGACGGCGGGCTGGCGGTACATGACCGGCCATGCCGACGAAGGCATCATCGCAGCCTATCTCAACGCCTTCAACGGCATCACCGGCCCGATGTCGGCCATCTTCACCTCGATCACCCTCTACGGCGGCGCGCAGGCCTCGCTCGAACGCATCGGCCATGTGCTGAAGACCGCAAGTTCCACACCGGACCCCGCGGCGGAAACCTTGGCCGAGGCACCGACCGGTGGGGACATCGTGTTCCGCGACATGACCTTCCGCTACGAGTCGGTTCGAGACCCGGCATTGCGCGACCTCAACGTGGTGATTCCCGCCGGGCAGCGGATCGCGCTGGTCGGTCCGTCCGGCGCGGGCAAGAGCACGATCATCCAGTTGCTGCTGCGGCTGTATGATCCGATGACCGGATCGATCGAGATCAACGGCATCGACCTGCGCCGCTGCCGCGGCTCGGATCTGCGCCGCCGCATCGGGGTCGTGCCGCAGGATCCGTTCATCTTCCGGGCCAGCATCCGCGACAACATCCGGGTCTCCAAACCGGACGCGACCGACTCGGAAATCATCCGCGCGGCCGAACGCGCCCATGCCTGGGAGTTCATCCGCGACCTGCCGCAACAGCTCGACGAAGTGGTCGGCGAAGGCGGCTCGACCTTGAGCGGCGGCCAGCGGCAACGCCTCGCCATCGCCCGGGTGTTGCTGATGAATCCGTCGTTCCTGGTCTTCGACGAGGCGACCAGTGCGCTCGACACGGTCAGCGAGAAGCTGATCCAGGCCAGCCTCGAGGAGGAGAGCAAGGGCCGCACCGCCATTTTCATCGCCCACCGCCTCGCCACGGTGAAATGCTGCGACCGAATCCTCGTCATCCAGCAGGGCCGGGTCGTGCAGGACGGCACCTACGACGGCCTGGTCGCGCAGGAAGGCCTGTTCCGCGACATGGTTGAGGGGCAGCAGTTGCGGCTGTGACCGCCGTGCAACGCGGGCGGGGGCGTCGCACTTACAGCCCGACGGCGAGGTCGGAGACGGCATCCTCTTCGCCGCCTTCGGCACGGTTGCGCAGGGCCTGGGTGTCGATCGTGTAGGTTACACCATCTGTCCGGATGATCACCGCGAGATCGCGATCGGTGGAAAGGATCGCCTCCTCGCCGAGGCGGGCCGCGTACCAGGCGCGGGTGATGTCGAACACGCCGGGCACGGAGCGGCCGGCATCGCCGAGCACCGGGCGTGGATTGCCGAATTCGAACACGACCCGCTCGGGGCGGACCACATCGAGCAGCGGCCCGGTCGCTCGCGCCAGCGCGGCCTCGACATCGGCACGGGCCGGCCGGTCGGCCCGGCCCGGCACGGCCGCACCGTGATGCGGGGCGAGCAGGACCTGTGCACGCAGCGCATCCGGTGCGGCGGAGGTCGCCAGCGCGGCTTGTCCGGCATAATGGCGCATTCCGGGCAGCAGCAGGGCCACCTCGCCGTACACCACGCGCAGGGCGACGCTGGCATCCTCCACGGGACGGTCGGACACCACCGGCGCTTCGGGACCGAGCACTTCCACGGCAAACCGGTTCCCTCCGTGTTGTTCCTCGAACAGCACGGTGCCGGGTCGCGCCACCTGGACCGGGGCGTACCAGCCGGCCCAGCGGTTCACCGTGGTCGCTCTGCGGTCGGCCAGGGACGCAGCCAGGGATCCACGGCGCGGCCATTGCGGATTACCCACCAAGGCCGCCTGGATGGCGGCATGGCGCTCGTGGCGGGTTCCCAGGCGTTCTTCCAGCATCCGGCTGGTCCATGCGGTGGAGAGGCCCTCCAGCGCGGGCGGCAGGACCAGGGCATCAATACGCAGGTGATCAAGCAGGGTCGCCATACCGGCCGAGCGTTCGGGCAGCGGCGAGGTCAGGATCAGCCCGTCGAGGCGCAGCGCGCCATGGGAGGCGAGGAAGGGCAGGATCGTGCGGTCCGCTTCATTGCGGCGCGCGCGGTCGTGCTCGACGAATCCGGAATCGACCAGGATGTTCCGGCCGCCGGGCGATTCGATCAGCACGGAACTGCCATAGCCGACCGACAACACGGTGACCTGCAGGCCGTCCGGCCGGTCCACGCGCGGCGGGGCCACGGCCAGCGGGACCAGCGTGAGCCCGATCAGCAGCGACCACAACGAAACGGTCGCCCGCGGGTGCTCCCATCCGGCGCGCATGGCCAGGCGTCCGAGCCAGACACCGAGTGGTTTGCGCCAGATCCACATCGCCAGCAAGGCATAGTACACCACAACGTCGATGACCCGCGGACGCGTCACCACCGGATACGGAAACGCGAGGGCGAATACATGGGCCAACCAGAGGAAAAACGTGGTGAACAACCAGTTGGCGGCATTCAGGACCAGGGCCAGCCACGGGCCGATGACCGGGATCAGGCCGAGCAGGCCGGCGATCGCCCCGAGCTGCACCACCACACCGATCAGCGGGATGGCGATCAGGTTGGCGTAAGCACCGCCGAACGGCCACCGGCAGAAGTAGTAGGCGGACAGCGGGATCATCATGCCGACCTGGATCGCCACCTGCGCGGCGAGGAAGGTGCTGACCGATTCCGGCATCGCGGAGAAGGCGAAGCGTGGCGGGATGCCGATCCCTTGCCGGTCCAGCGCGGCGGCCAGTGCGAAGACGGCCACGCCGAGGGCCAGCCACGGGACGAGGAACGTCGGCTCGGTGATCAGCGCCCAGCGGGCCACGCCGATCAACGTGCTCGCGGTGACGAACAGGATCACCGCGGCCAGCCGGTTGCCGCGCAAGCGGGCCAGTTGCTCGTGCACCGGCATGGTCAGCAGGGCGAGCGACAGGATCGCGCCGAACGACAGGGTGAATGACGGATCGACCACGACCAGCGGGTTGTGCAGCAGGATCAGGAAGGCGGCGACCGGGACGCCGAGCATCACCGACGACAGCAGGCTGCGGTCGAGGTAGGCCCAGGTCAGCAGGAACAGGCTGTTCATGATCACCGCGCGCAGGGTGGACGGGCGCGCGCCGGTGATGATGGCGAACACGACGAGGGCGAGGATGACCAGCGGGACGAACACGGTGCGCGGGAACCGCAGCAGGCCGAACACGCCGATGAACATGGCGGTGATGATGGTGACGTGCAGTCCGGAGACGGCGAGGACGTGGTTCACGCCGGAGGCACGGAAATCGTCGGCGATCAGCGCCTCGCTCGGACCGAGGCCGAGGGCCGGGGCCCACGGATGGTCGAGGCCATCACCAGGCCAGGCCACGCCTTGCAGGCCATAGCGCAGGCCGAGGGTCACACCGCCGAGGAACGCGGATTGCGGATACGGCATCGAGTGCTTGAACTGCCGCAGCATGTCATCGCGCAATTGCAGGGAAAAGGCGACCAGCGGGTCGCCGGTGCGCGGCGGGCCGCCGGCCGGGCCGATCATCGCGAGGGGCGGCGCTTCCCCGCGTTCCTGGCGCAGGTTCATCAGCGCATGGATGTTGTAGTTGCGCATGAAGGTGCGGGCATCGAATCCGCCGGGATTGGCTTCGGCACGGGCGACGGAGAGTCCGCCGCGGATCTGGACATCGGCCCCGTAGGCGCGGGTGGCGGCGACGTCGGTATAGCCGACGAGGTTGGTCGGAACCGTCACCTGCATGTCGCCGCCCTCGACCCGGTAGTACGGGCCGCCGGCCGGGAACTGGATGTAGTCGGGGGTGATGATCAGCACGGTCTTGAAATCGTACACGCGGGGATCGCTGCTGATCCGGCCGAGCACGGTGACCGGCGGCGGGTTGCGGCCACCCTGCACGAACGAGCCGATGTGGTTCGAGATGCGGAACACGCGGATCCGCGCGGAGGCGGGTCCGTCGATCCACTCCACACGGGTGATGCGGGTGAAGGGTTGTTCGACCACGACGCTGTCGGTGGCACCGGCGGGCAGAACAACCTCTTCGCTCGCGATGGGCAGGCGGGTGATGCGGAAGGTCCAGCGTCCGTCGGCATCCAGCACAGCCTGGCCGCTGGCATTGGTCACGGCCTGGCGGGCATCGAGTTCGCCGTGCAGGCGGAGGCGGATGGATGTGTCCGGGGCGGATGCGGGGACAAGGCGGATCCGGCTGGTGTCGGACAACGGGCGCTCGATAACCAGGGTGCGGCTCGTGGCGTCGGCGCGGATTTCACCAAGCCGCATGTCCGGCTGGACATTCGCGCCGAGGTAGCGGCCATACCCCAACATCAGGCCCGCGAACAGGAGCAGTGCAGCGATGCGACGCGGACGCCGGGGCCACCCTGGCATGATGGCGGGGGCGACATAGAGGAGACCGGCGGCCAGCAGGGCAAGGGCGCTGGCGGCGAGCGGGTAGCTGGTAAAACCGGGATCGACCGGAACCAGCAGGGCGACGGCGATGCCGACGATGTACAGGTAGCAGAAGGTGATGATGGCGGTTGTCGCTTTCACCGGGTGCCCTCCCCGACCACGACATCGGGATAGTAGGCCTGGTTGCTCCCGGCGATCGGCGAGGCGGACACATCACCACGCCAGAGCGCTTGTGCGGTGACCCGGTAAGCGGGATGAAAGGCGATCACCAGCAGCCCCAGCAACAGCGCGGCAAACAGGATCCGCAACAGCGCTTTTACACCGCGTTCCATACATCACCCTCCGGAATCATCATCGTTTTCTCCCTCACCCGCGCGACGGGCCAGGAACACATAGACAAAGAAGAACGGCAGGCAGGGCAGCAGGTACACCACGCCATTCTGGGTATGGAAAATACGTTGGCCGCCCCAGGCCAGCCAGGCAAGGAAAAGCAGCAGGCCGACGGTATTCACCAGCAGCACGAGGCGGCGTAGCCGCTCACCTGCGGGCGCCGGGCCGGTCACCGCGACCTCATCAGGGCGTTCACGACCGGGGTGATATCCGACTCGGCGTAGGAACGAGTACCTCGGAAGCGCAGGATCGCCTCGACGGCCTGGTCGGGCCGCAACACGGGGATACCGTCCTCGGCGATCGACCAGGTGGTGCGCGGGGAGGTGAACAGCACCATGCCGCGCACGTCGGGCCAATCGATCGCATGGCGGCGGAGCAAGGCGTTCAGGGTATCGATCTGGCGGCGTACCTGGATCACCGGGTTGTGGACGGGGGCCGGGACCTCGCCAGGGGCGCGGACCTGCGACCACTGCGCGGCGGCGGCATCGCCCTCGATGTGGCCGCGCCAGTTCTTCGTCTCGAGCAGGAAGATCCCGTTGGGTGCCACGACGAGGTGGTCGATCTGGGCCGAGGTTCGCCCGACCTTGATCGTGCAATCATTCAACAGGTAGTGGGTGGTATCCAGTTTCGCATCGAGCAGGCGGGTGACTTCCGCCTCCCCTTTCAGACCGGCCTGGACCCGTTTCGCTTCGCGGTCATTGTCGCGCAATTTCAGGGCGTGGGCGAGGACGAACAGGGCGCCGACGGCGGCGAGGATCAGCAGGGTGGTGGTGTCCTGCCGCCACCACCGGATCAACCCGGCGGCGGCCAGCAGGGCCACGACGGCGGCTTCGACCCAGACCAGCTTGCCCAACACGCCGGTCTCGGCTAGCACGGCCTGCCGTTTGCGGGTCAGCGAGGTCTCCTCTGTCAGCAACCGCGCCATGACGGGATCAGGGCGTGGCGGGCAGCCGTTCGATGACCTCGGCCTGGGCGGCGCGGGAGCGGACGTCGGTGATGCGGATGCGGGCGCGGTCGCCGGGTTGGGTACCGGGCACGAACACCACGAAACGGTCGATGCGGGCCACGCCGTCCACGGATGGATTGCGGCGGTCACCCTCGACCACCTCGACGTCCAGTTCATCGCCGACCGCAACCGGGATATCGCCGTGGTCATCGGATGCCGGTTTCGCGATCGGGGTGGCGGACGGCGCGGTGGCAAACGGGGTCTCGGATTTCGAAACGACTTCGCCGCGGGCGAAGCGGCCGGCGTCCTCGGTCACCCGGAACACGACATGTTCGCCCATGGCGGCACCCTTGACGAACACGACCTTGCCGTCCACCTTCACGATGCCATCGCCTTCGCGGCCCAGGTCCTCGACGGTGCCGCGGAATTCCTGGCCGACCATCAGCGAGGCGGGCGTTTCCTCTCGGCGCGGCAAACGGGAGGGGCGATCGGAGGCTTCGCGGCCGGGGATGGGCTGGCCGCTGGCCAGGCGTTCGACCAGGCGGGCATCGGCGGTGCTGCGTTTCAGGCGGGACACTTCGACGATCACCAGGTCGCCGCGCCGGGTATCGGGAACGAAGGTCACCAACCCGCCGATGCGGGCGATGCCGGACGCGCCTTCGCGGGCTTCGTCCACGATCAATACCTTGTAACGGGATCCTTCCTCGGCGGTCGCCTCGGGGTTCGCCAACGTGTCCACCACCTGGGCCACGTTCAATGCCGCCTCGGCCGGGGTGGCCGCCTCCACCACTTCCACCACGGTTTCCGGCGGGGTAGGTTCAGGCCGGAGAACCAGGAAGAGGACGGCGGCAACGGCGATCAAGCAGACCACCAACAGGGCGATCAGGACCGTTCGGGACGATTCGGGGCGGGCTGCTTCGTTCATGGGCTCCATCCTTCGGAAAACCGTTGTTGTGGTTGTTCGCTTATACCACGAGCGGACGGGGGGAATCCATAGAGGAAACCCTGAAACGGCGGGGGGGGCGATGTCGCAGGGAGGGGACTCAACCTACGGCGACATGAATTCGGTGGGGGTCGGGTACGGGAGGGTGATGTTCCAGTTGAAATTGGTGGTGGACTTGCGGGTGTAGATGATCAGGGCGTCATCGGGGTCGAGTTGGAAGTTGTCGGCAACACCGTTGCCGCCGCTCCAGAACTGGAATTGGCCGCTGGAATTCATCAGGATGCGGTATTCGGGGGTCTGGAGCGAACCGCCGCCGCGGCGGAGGATGCGGATCTCGTCGGAATAATTCGGGTTGAACGGCCGGTTGGCAGCCACGCCGGCGAAACCCGCCTGCTTCAGGCCGGAATCGATCAGGCGGACACGGTACGGGATGTTGTAGCTGACGACGTTGTAGTTGCCGCTGGCCACGATGGAGACCTGATGGCCGAAGGCAGCCGAGGTGTTGGTCGGCACCCGGCCGACCAGGATGAGTTCCTGCGGACCTGCGCCGGGAGGAACGATCAGGTTGAACCCTTGGTGCAACGGGACGGGCATGGTATTGGCAATGCCGCCGGTAGCATATTGCCAGACCCCGGCGTTGGACAACCATACCACGTTGGTCGCCTCGCTGAACGAATTCGGGGCGTACCATTCGATGCGCGTG
Organism: uncultured Verrucomicrobiota bacterium; assembly: GCA_937872895.1. Classification (GTDB taxonomy): domain Bacteria; phylum Verrucomicrobiota; class Kiritimatiellia; order CAIVKH01; family CAIVKH01; genus CALMUP01. The sequence continues at coordinate 68,824 of CALMUP010000020.1, read as the reverse complement.
GAGTTGGCCATGGAGGAGCCGCGGGGCAGCATGTTGGTGCCGAAGATCCAGGCCATGTTGTTCTTGTCGGGGATCATGAACAGGGAGATGAAGTTCTCGCCCTCGTTCAGCATCACGCATTTGGCCACATAGATCTCCTTGGAGGCATAGCGGGGCGACTTGTTCATGCCCCAGGTGCCCTTGAAAGCGGCGCGGTAGAAGCGCATCCGGTTCCCCATTTCCATCGGCGGCAGGCGGTTCGTACCCCCGAAATCACTGAACACGCCATCGCGCACCGTGCCGGCCCAAGCCCATTGACTGGTCATGGCAGGATTGAATCCGGTCCAGGGATCGTCCACATACAATACATCGTAATCCTTGATGACCTGTCCGTTGTCGTCCTTGTAGTGGGACCAGCCGACCCGGACGCCCATCTGGTTGCCCTGGACGACGGCGTAACCCTGGGTCAGGCTGAGGTTACCGACCAGGTTGCTGGCATAGGCACGCAGCCCGTTGGTGTCCACGGCGGTAAATACGATGGCGGTATTCACGATGGTGTCGGCAAAGGTGACCGCGGCGGTAAAGGTGACGCGGATACTTCCACCAGCCGCCAGGGTCTGGTTGGTCACAAGGAAGGGCGGAGAAAAGGTGGGGATGGACCCGCTGCCGGTGGTGCCAAAATCGAAACTGATGTCATCAAACCAGACAAAGTCCGCGGTATTCATGTTGCCCGATGGCGCTGTTCTGAACCGGATGAAGGTATTGGTACTGGCATACGGCGTAATGTTGGTGGAGACGAACTGATAGGATGCATCGGATTGGGAACTGGAACCGCCACTTTCGAAGCCGTGCCGGGCCAATTCCACCCAGTTTAGGCCGTTGGTTGAAATTTCAACGGTGGCAAACTCTCCCGTTTCCAGCGATTGGCGACGATAGAAATAGCTTAAGGTGACAGACTGCCCGCCGGAAATGTTCGCCTGTCGCTGAACCCAGCGGTTGAGGTTGGATAGGCGTAACCGCAACGGACCGAAGTCATTGGTGACCAATATCGATCCAGAGGTTGCGCCACCGGTATCGTTGGTTTCCGTCCAGGGCGCGAGCCAGGTGACATTGCCATCGCTGTTGGTATAGGCCCGGGCATTGAAGAGATCCCGGGTGGAGTTGGTCGAGATGATACCGTTAATGATTGCCCAGCCGCTGGCCGGGACATAACTCATGCCGGCGGGAAGTTGATCCTTGATGCTTACGCCGCTGGCCGTGGTGTTGCGTACATTCGAGACGATGATGCTGTAGGTGATCAATTCGCCGGGAATGACGATGTCACCACCGGAGGTCAGCTTTTCGATGCTCAACCCGGAGATGGCCCAGTCGAGGAAGTCGTTGTCGCGGGAGTCCACGCCACCGGTCAGGTGCACGGCAATGCGGTTGTCGTTTGCGCCCTGTGAGTCCGCTGTGCTCAAATAGCCGCTGAGATCCGTTTGCACGACGACGTAACGACCGGAGACGAGATCGCCGAAGATGTAATAACCCTGCATATCGGTCACCGTCGTGCTCAACAGTACACCATCGGCGGGATTTCCATCGGCGTTGGGATCGGTAAACAGCTCAATGGTTACGCCGCGAAGTCCGACATCGGCATCCAGCAGGTTGCCATCGCCATCGAAATCGTACCGGACCTGGCCACTGATGCGGTCCGGGGTTGCTTGCGGATCCACGCTGTTGGTCACGGCCGTGCACAGGGGATTGGTCAGGATGGTGGACGTGACACAGGCGCGGTTGGTCACGCCGTATACGATGTCCACCTCGGACGTGAACACGATGCTGATGGTTTGGCCCGGGGCGAGGGAGTAATTGCTCAACATTACCGGCGGTGGAGCAACCGGAACGACATTGGTCAGGGTCTGGTAACTTACATTCGAATAGGCTACTTCTATGTGATCCAGGCGGAAGAATCGCGTAGAGTTGGTGTAGCCGTTGTTGATGCGAACCCGCACCCTGGTTTCCGCCGATGCCCAGGGGGTGATATCAAACGTTTCCGTTCCGCTGCGTGATCCGCTAAAGCCGGTGATGTTCGTGATGATCGTGTAGTTTTCTCCGCCGTCGGCCGACACTTCGATCACCGCCGAGTCGGTAGTGACCAGGCTGTTGCTGGCTTCGTAGCGGAAATTGATGGCGGCCCAAGCGGCATTGCCCAGGTCCACATCACGGTAAAGGCGCGGGAAGTTGTTGGAAAGATTGTTGATGCGCAACCGCCCACCGGTAATCAATGACAATCCGGACGAGGCAGAGTTGTTGTCGTTTTCCTCCACCCAGTTGCTGGACCAGACGGCGGTGCCGTTGTTGGCCGAGAAGCTGGCTGAACTGAAATTGTCCCGCACGGTAAAGCCGGTATAGTTTGCCACATTGGTAACAAAGGTCAGGTAGGCACTACCCGGGGAATAGATCAATCCAATGCCCAGGTGGTCCTCGATGGTCAGGCCGGTATGGGTGTAACTTCCGGTGTTGACCACGGTGATGGCATAACGGGCGAGCAAGCCGGGGAACCAGATGCCGGGAGGGCTGGCGGTCTTGGTGATATGAAGGCCGCTGCTGGCATCAAGGAACAGGTGGTTTTCGCTATCGATGCCACCGGCGAGGTACAATCCGATCAGGTTATCGTTGATACCGTCACTGTCGGCCGTGCTGAACATGCCGGGCGGATCAACCTCCACGAGGACATAGTACCCGGTGTTGATGTTCGAGAACTGGAAATTGCCGTTCACGTCGGTCACCACGGAGGTCACCAGTACGCCATCCGCCGGTCCCCCGTCCTGATTCGGGTCGGTAAAGAGCCGGACGGTGACCCCGGCAATGCCGGCATTGGTTTCAAGCAGGTCACCATCGGCATCGGCATCGAAACCGACCTTACCGCGGATGTTGGCGAGGCGGGTATCGAGAAAGATGTTGTTGGTGAAATTCACCCCACTGGCGGTCACGAGGGCGATCAGGTTGGAATTGCCACCATCACTATCGCCGGTGCTGCGCCAGTTCAGCAGGTCGGTCTGGAGGATGACATAACTGTTGGAGAGGAAATACCCAAGTTCGAAGTAGCCGTTCGAGGTTGAATAGGTGGAGGCCACGATCACGCCGTCGGCCGGATTGCCGTCGCGGTTCGGATCGGTGTAGAGGGTGATGGGCACGCCGTTGATGCCAGGATAGTTGGTATTGCCGACATTGCCATCGGCATTCAAATCGTTGCGAACCCAGCCGGCGATCAGGGAGCGCTGGGGAAGGATGGCGTAGTTCGTCGCGGCGGCCTCCAGCGGCGCCGGACTGGCGAAGCTGTTGATGAAGGCGCGGTTGACGATCTGGGATACCGCGATGTTGCCGTTGATGGTGGCGTTGAAGGTGACGCGCAAGGCCTGGCCGGAGGCTACGCCGTAATTGGAGAACAGCAACGGGGGGGCTCCGCCCACATTGGTCACGGTGTTGCCGGAGGCAAGGATCTCGACATTGTCGATCCAGAGCCGGTCACCCGTGTTCATGGTGCTGTTGGCCAGGAAACGCAGGGCGAAATTCGTGGTGCGGAAAGCGTTCAGGCTGAGGTTTGACACGGTGATGTAGGTGGCATCATCCACGCCGGTTCCGGCAATGTTCTGAAGCACGGTCCACGACGAACCGCCATTGCCGGAAGCCGAGACCGAGACGACTTCGCTGCTGGAGTCCATGCTGTCGCGCCGGTAGGAGAAGCGCAACGTGACATTGGTGAAACGGGCGAGGTCAGCCCGGCGCATCGCACCGATGCTGATCGAGGAATCGCTTCCCTGGATGCGGAGCATGTGTTGCTCCGATGGGTCGCCGGAATCAACGATAACCTGGATGCTGCCGGCACCGGCACCGTTGGCCTCGCCGATTTCCTGCCAGTCTGAGTTCCATCGCAACGCCCCGTTGTTGCCGTTGTACTCATTGAGCAGGTCGAAGCGGTCGAGAAAATTTCCGGTAAACGGGCCGAAGACCACGACGCGGGTGCTGCCCGGCACGTAGGTAACCGTCGAAGGAAGCTGGTCAATCAATTGAACACCCGTCTGGAACACGTTCGCGGTACTGACGATGTCCAGGGTGTAGGAAATGGTATCGCCGGGATAAAACAGGTTGGTCGGCGAGGTCTTGGACATCGTGAAGCCGGGGATCGGAACGGGCACGAACACTTCCGTTTCGTTATCGACATAGACGCCGTTGACGACGCCATCGGTGTTGGTCGGGAACGGATCGTTGATACGCACGATGTAGGACACGGTGGCGGTCCGACCCATCGCGATGTACCCGACGTTGTACCCGATTTCATCGAAGGGAAATTCGGTCAGGAAAGGTGGTACGGCATCGTCGAGGATGTTCGTGCCATTCACGAAGGAGGAACCGAGGGTATAGGTGGTATTCGAGGCACCGGAATCATAGACCACGACATTGTTGGCGTCGGAGTATCCGACATTGACCACGAAAATGGTGAATTGAATGGCATCGCCCGGATTGACGACACCATCCTCGTTCAAGTCATCGATGAGTGCCCACTCCTTGACGGCCGGCACGGTGGGGAACGGAAATACTGCGGCACCCATGTCGAGGTAGGGATTGCCGGGAAGGGCAATGGCCGGGTCCTGTCCCCATACGGTGGAGAACCGGATGCCATCCAGGGTATACAACCGGATACCGGTCTGGTCGTTGTCGGTATTGTCCGAGATCCTGATGGATTGCAGGCGGACCAGGTTGGTGCTGAAGTTGTAGCGGCGACCGAACGGATCGATCAGCGGACCGGTCAGGGGGTCGCCATCGTAATCCACGTACACGGTGGTGTTGCTTTCCGCGGTCAGCCAGATCGGGTTGCCGTTGTTGGAGGAGAGCGGATTGCCGCCCGCGCCCGGCGCCCACGGCACGATGCTGACGGTGGTCAGGGCGCGTACCGGCACCAGGGCGGCGCCCCAGTCGTAAGCCTGGTTGCCGCTGATCTGTTGACCGGCATCGGTCGCCGATACCGGGACGAACGGGCTGCCGTCGACGCTGTAGAAGTTGCCGCCGGTCCGGTTGGTCGGCATCCGATAGATGGCCGTGCTGTTCGCGGCGATGTTGACCGTGCTGGTCGCGAATTGGGTGGCACAAACGACATCGATGTTGGTCTGGTTCGGATTGAACAAGTAGATTTCGGTGGCGATGGTTCCGATGCTGTGCACCGGGGTGTAGTAATTGTTGTCCCACTGTCCGCTCGGAAAGAGCTCGAAAAAGCGCATTTCGTAGTTCGAGCCGATGTCGCCGGTGATCAGGTGGGCCTGTACCGGCTTGGACGCCTGAATCTGGGCGCCCTGGAAGGTGAAGCGGGTGACATAGTTTTCCCCTTCATTCAGGAACACGGTCTCGTCGAAGTTTCCGTCGGCGTCGGTATCGATCTGTACCACGGTTGAATTGTACCCGGCGGAGACATGCATCGCGGTGTACTCGAACATCTGGTTGGTGCCGGTATTGATGCCAACCGGGGCGCGGAAGTTGAAGCCGTATTTACTGCGGTCATACACCTGGGCGGAATCGGCCAGCACTTCGCCGGGATTCGGAGCATACAGGTAGCGGGATACCGCGACCCAGCGGGTGACCGACATCTTGTCACGGGCATCGAAGTAGATGTTGGTGGCGATGCGGGGGATGGGAATGTCGTTGATCAGGGAGATGATGCTACCCTCGTTGACCCGGTCAACGCCGAAGCTGGGTGGGATGCCGTTGGCCGGGTTGTTGTCACCCCATACCTGGGTGGTAGCCTGGGTGGGTGCGAGGATGTTGTCCTCGTAGCCATCTTCCCAGTGATCCCAGTAGATCACGGTATTGGTGATACCACCGACGATGGAGATGGTGCTGCGGATGGTGCTTCCGATCGCGCCGCCGAAGTTGTCGATGGTATTCAGGGCGACGTTCACTTCAGCCTCGTCGAAGGGCATGAAGAATGTTTGCACCACGGTCTGGGCGGGCGCGACGGCGGCCCATCCGCCGAGGGCCCATGCGGCGACAAGCAGGCGGGCACGCCGCAGGGTGCCGGTTCGGGATCGCGACGAGATGACGGGGTGTTCAACCATGATTATTCGGATGCCTCACTCAACGATACTTTCACCCGGTAGAAGGCGGTCGCGTCGCCCGTCACTTCGAGGGTGACATCGGCTTCATCGCCGGTGCCCTTGAGGGTGCGGACCACGGTAACCGGATGTTCCCCGATCAGTCCATCCTGGCGTTCAATGGCATAGGTGCGTCCCGCTTCGGTTGCCCAGCGAATGCGCACGTGTTCCGGCGGGACCGGGGTCACGGAGGCGACGACAAACATCGATTCGGAATCGGACGGGTTGGTGCCGGCGAGCATTTCCTCGACATCGGTAAAGCCATCGCCATCGGTATCGATCAGGCCCGGATCGCTGCCGATGCTCTTTTCCATGGAGTTGATGATGGAGTCGCCGTCATCATCCGCATCATCCAAGGGATTGGACGTCGAGGTAATCTGGGCCACAAAGACCGAGTCCACCGTCCAACTGACGGTGAACACCTGCGAGTCGGCATAGTAGGAGGATTCACCGACCGTCGGGGCATTGAAAATCCGGACAAACAGGCGGGTGTTGGCGGGAGGGCGCGGCGAGAGGTGCACCGAAAAGATCCCGGGGTTCGCCTGATCCACCGAGGCACCACGTCCGATGCGGGTTTCCAGCAGGAGCGTATTGCGGGGATCCGCCATCCCTTCGATGGAGGGCGGGTAGGCAACGCCATCGGTCGCGGTGAAAATCTGCACAAGATCCCCTTCCACCACCTCATGGCCAAAATAATCGGCAGCGGGATCGGTGCCCAACAGGCGCAGACCGAATTCATCCACCACGGGACTGGAAACGGTCACCATCTGGGAGATGACGGGAACCGCGGATGACGCCAACACCAAGCCCGGGACAAACAGGAGGACGGCGGCCAGGCTGCGCCAGCGCGCACCCCCACCGCTTCTCACGTTTGTCATGTCCAATCGCTGCATCATCAGTATTTCCCCTAATTCTCAAAAAGCAGGTGCCGTGCCATGTGCCCGGTCGCCCTCGTTATATCAGGCGCATCATCCCGCAAAACAGCACACAACCTGCTATAAATAAGGTAGTTATACTCTATTTCGATATCATCTGACAGGACGACACTCGTAGGGTTGAGGGAGATGTCGGAGGAAGAAGCGGTCGGTTTTTCCAATTTTCGATAAACAAACTTGATCATTCCTACCCGAAATCAGGGAGTCGGGTGTTCGATTCTGAACACAGGATACAAAAAGGCCGCGGGTGGTCCCACCCGCGGCCAAGAAGTGGATGGGAGCCGTTGCCGGCTCCCATCCGGGCGATGGACCACTATTTATTTTTTGCTCTCAAGGAGAACATCTTCCTCACCGATGGTCACGCCGGGGAAGAGCAGCGACTCGACGGAGATCCGGGCGCGGATGAAGGTGTTGTTCTTCTCCGTGCCTTTGGGATAACCGGCGGTCTTCAGGTTGTATTGGAAGTCACACAACTTGTAGGCCATCTGACCATTGGACCAGCCGACACCGCTGAAGGAGACCGGCAGGTTGGCGATCAAGGCCGATCCATTCGCTGCGGGCTGGCGGTGGGATACGTCGAGCTTCACGCTGACGGTCAGGCCGTACAGGAGGGTCATGTCGCGATCCTTGGAGTCGAGCAGGCGGACTTTCACCGGGAGGGTGGAACCGACCTGGAAGCTGTTTTCCTTGTCGGCGTCCGTCTCGATGTTGTCGGCCTTGTTGTCGTCCTTCAGCGGTGAATCAACGACCACGCGGAGGGACTCCAGCACCACGAGGGTGAACTTCTTGGTGGAGGTATTTCCCGCCGAGTCGATGGCAGTGCAGGTGATCTGGTACAGACCGGGTCCTTTGATGGAGCCGGGAGCTGGCGAGCAGACCACGGTGACATTCGAGTCGCACGCGGAGGTCGCGGTCGGCATGGGGTAGTTCACCGGCTGGCCGACGAAGGCGCTGGTGGCCACGATGGGATTCACATGGATGACCGGTGCACCACCGCCACCACCGCTCGCTGCTATGACTTGCTCTGCCGAACTGGCGTTGCCACAGGCGTCGGTCGCGGTCCAGGTGCGGATGATCGAACCGTCCACGTGCTCATCCGCATAGGTCACGGCGACCGGCGCGGAGCAGGCATCGGTCGCGGTGGCGAAGCCGGTGTTGGCCGGGGCGGTGGAGGCGCCGCAGCCGAGCACGACATCCGCCGGTACGGTAAGGACCGGGGCGGTTTCGTCGAGCACGGTGATGACCTGCACGGCGCTGGCGGTGTTGCCGTTGTCGTCTTCGGCGGTCCAGGTGCGTTCGATCAGGTAGGAACCGGCGCAGGGGCCGGCGATGACGGCATCGCTGAACGACACGGCCGGATCGAGGTCGCACCCATCCGAGGCGGTGGCGGAACCGAGCACGTCGACGCTGGTGTCAGCGCCGCAGGCGACGGTGGCGTCGGCCGGGACGGTCAGGACCGGGGCGATGGTGTCGGCGCTACCGGTGATGGTCTGCACGCCGGAGGCGGCGTTGCCGCAGGCATCGGTGGCGGTCCAGGTACGGAGGATTCCCGATTCGGTCGCATCATCGGAATAGGTGATGATCACATCGCCGCCGCATCCGTCGGTGGCGGTGGCGGTTCCGGTGGCGGAGGGATCGGACGAGGCACCGCAGGCGATGCTGGCATCGGCGGGAAGCGTCAAGACCGGCGCGGTTTCATCGGTGACGGTGATGGTCTGCACGGCTTCGGCGGCATTACCGTTGGCGTCAACGGCGGTCCAGGTGCGTTCAATGGTCAGGCTCGCGGCGCAGGCGCCAGGGACCACGGCATCGCTGTAGGACACGACCGGGCTTTCGTCGCAGGCGTCGGTGGCGGAGGCTGAACCGAGCGCTTCCACGCTGGTGTCATCGCCACAGGCCAGGGTGGCATCGGCGGGAACAACCAGTTCCGGCGCGGTGGCATCGCTGACGGTGATCACCTGAACGGCCTCGCTGAAGTTGCCGCAGGCATCCACGGCGCTCCATACGCGCTCGACGGTGAAGACGCCGGCGATCTCACCCGGGGTAATGGTATCGGAATAGCTCAGCGCGGGGGCCTCGTCGCAGGCATCCTCCACGGTGGCAACACCGAGGGCTTCGGTGCTGATGTCGGCGTTGCAATCGACGGTGGCATCGGCGGGTGGGGTAATGACCGGCGCGACCGCGTCGTCGATGATGATCGTCTGGGTCGCCTCGACCGGGTTCCCGCAGGCGTCAACGGCCTGCCAGTGGCGCAGGACGATGAAGCGTCCGCCGCAATCGCCCGGGATCAGTTCATCCACATAAGCCAGCTCGACAGCCAGGCCGAGGCCGTCGATGGCTTCGGCGAAGCCGATTGATTCGGGGGCGAGGTCATCGGTGCATTGGAAAACGGCCTCATCCGGGACGGTGATGGTGACGGGGCCGTTCCCGACTTGGATGACCTGGAGGCCTTCGGCTTGATTGCCGCAGGGGTCGGTGGCAAACCAGAAACGGTTGATGGTGTATTCCTGTTCGCAGGCACCCTCGACGATCTCGTCGAAGAAGGCGATGTCGATCTCCCCGTCGCAATTGTCGGAGGCGACGGCGAAGCCGATGGCTTCAGGGGAGGTGTCGGCATCGGACGGGAGCTGGACACTGGCCGGGACGACCATGACCGGGGCTTCGGTATCTTCGATGGTGATGGTCTGCAGATCCTCGCTGACGTTGCCGCAGGAATCGACGGCGGTCCACACCCGTTCGATGACGACGAAATTTTCGCAATCGAGGACATACACCTCGTCTTGGTAGGTAACCGCCACGGCACCATCGACATCATCGAGGGCGGAAGCGAAACCGAGGGCTTCCGGCGAGGTGTCGGCGCCGCAGGTCAGGTTTACGCTGGGTGGGATTTCGAGGGTCGGGCCATTGACATCCTGGATGTGGATGACCTGTTCGCAGGTGGCGACGTTGCCATACATGTCCTCGGCGCGCCAGGTGCGGATGACCATGGTGGAACCGGCACACGAGCCGGGCACTTCCTCATCCGAATAGGAGATGACCGGATCGCCGTCGCAGGAGTCCACGGCGACGGCATAACCCAGCGCGTCAGGGCTGTAATCCTCGCCGGGAGCGACGGCTGCTTCATCGGGGCAGGTGATTTCCGGCGGTACATTGTCGCCGATGTGTACGGTACGGGTGCAGGTAACGGCGCAGCCGTTGTTATCCTGGATGGTCAAGGTCAGGGTGAAGGTGCCGGACTCGGCGGGAATGATGCGGACCACGCCGCCGACGGGATCATTTTCATAGGTGGCGTCACCTTCGAGGGTCCACTCATACAGGACGAGATCGTTGGGCGCGTAGTACACGACCTGCTCGGTTCCGGGGCAGATCACCTCTTCGCCACTGATCAGGCACTCCGGAGCGGGATTGATGTCCACGAAGGTTGTGGCAATGGCCGACGGGGAGCCGTTCACCGAGGCGGACACGCTGTACTCGCCGGCGGCGGCCAGTTCGGCGGAAACGACGACCGGGTTCTGTTCGGTGGAGAGGAAGAGGTTGGGACCGACCCAGGTATAGGTGGCATTTTCGATTTCGGAAGCGGTCAGCACCAGATCCTCGCCTTCACAGATCGGGCTATTGTTGCCGGCTTCGGGGGCGGGCAGCGAATCAACGGTCACACCAACAAGACAGGCCTGGGGGCAGCCATCCACGACCACTTCCAGGGAGAGATCGTAGAAGCCGGGTTCGCCGCCGTTGTCGATGACGACAACCTGTTGGTTATCGGGTCCGACAATCGAAGCGCCGCTGCTGTTGCTTTCGAGGGTCCAACGGAATTCCTCGCCGTTTTCCGGACCGGCGAAGACATTTTGCGAGCCGGGGGTCACAAAATCGGATCCTTCAGCGATCGTGATGCCGCATTCGGAGGCATCGGGGCAACCGAGTTCAAGGTTGTTGATGAAGAGGTCGCGGCCGGGACTGCCTTCCTCGAAATTGTTCGCGTTAAACGCCCGGACGGCCACCATCGGGGCGTCGGGGTTGCCGCCGAGCACACGGCCTTCGAATACCGTGATGAAGTCCTCGGCCAATGCATGGACGGTCAGATCGTAGGTGTCCTGCGAGGTGATGAGGAAGGTCAGGTCCAGCCCGCCATCGGTAAAGCCGATGCCGGTATCGAGCACCCCGTCACCGTCCTCGATGAGGTAGGTGGAGGAACCGGCGCGGATCACGAAGGTGGCCCGGCCGACGCCGTCCACATCTTCCAGAACAACGCCTTGGGCAGAGTCATCGCCTTCAACCCATCCATTATCGAACGAGATGGAAAAGCTTTGACCGATGGCCAGCGGAGAAGCGAATGGACGGATCGCCTCGGTTACCATGCCGTTGCGGGCATACAGGCCGAAAGCCAGATCATCGGTATTGATGCCTGGGCCTCCGGCATCACCATTGGTATTGGAATCACCCAGGACGACACCCTGGTCTTCCGAATTTTCCACCGGATTCAATTGCCAGGCCCCGAAACCGGAGCCACCGTTAACATCCAGGATTCCATCGGCATAAACCGGATCGGCGGCACGATCAAACCCCGCAGCCGATGCGGGACCCGCACCACCCATCATCGCCGCACCAAACAGCGCCACCATGCCCAAGCACGATACATGACGCCGGAACGTATCGCTCCGACCCACTGTCCCCTCTGGCAACCTCCCGATTCGCTTCATAGCATCCCCCTGCGTGTATTCGTTTCGTTATTCATTCATGAACCGACGTACGCCCAACCACCCCAACCAACGCCATGTTGTCTTGCTGGCGCGATTTATCGGTTTTGCGTAACGGCGATTTTGAATAGCAGGTCGTATGCCAGAACCCCCAAAGACCACCCTCTCCAGGGGTAAATCGCCTACCATTTTAAGAACACACCCCCGGTTTATCGTTTCGCCATCGCCTAAGTGGCACGCTCTGGCCAGAAAAGGTATTTCACTTTTGCAATAGCGAGAAGGTCGCGGCGAGAAATCCGGTTATTCTGTGGTGTTTTGAGCTCGTCAACCCGCGAAACTGATGCTGATTACACGGTTTCCCATGCTGGATGAGCGCGGACGGGCTGATTTCAGGTGAACTGGCACGCTGGGTGCTTTTTACGCTATTGAATGAAGATTATTCCGTCATGGTGGCTGGCAGGTGCGCTACTGGGTGCTGGAGGCTTGGCATGGGGTTCAGACCAGGGGTTGGTGGTATATTACAGTTTCGATAAGGCTCCGGTGGCAGGTCGGATCCAGGATGAAAGCGGGGGCGGGAATGACGGGATGGTACGGGGGGCCACGCATCAAGGGGCGGGCCTGTTTGGCGGGGCGATGGCCTTTGATGGCGTGGATGACTGGATCGAAGTTCTGAATCCTTATGTGATTGAGCCCTGGGAAAAGCACCAGTATTCGGTATCCTTGTGGGTTCGTTCGGAATCGCTGGCCAATTTTCAAGAAGCGCGCCCGATCCTTGGTGACAACCGTCGTTACCAGGTTGCGGCGGGACTTTCGGGCGGACAGCCGGTGCTGACCAGCCATGCCGGGAACTTTACGGACTGTTGCGTCGGTGAGCCGGTGGTTACATCACCACTTGAAGGATCGCCGAGCGCATGGCGGCATGTGCTGTTGGTCGTCGATGAGTACGCCGCGCCTTCGACCCGCCTCTATGTCAACGGGCGGCTGGTGGGCGCGTCACGCGAGACCGGGGCCAACCACGGCGGTTATGGATTGCTGATTGGCGCGGTGCGCGATGGGCGTTCCCGACCGGGGCGCGGCTGGATCGGGCAGATCGACGAGGTCCGCATCTACGACCGGATTCTTCACCCGGTGGAAATCGACCAACTCAGCCAAGCCCCCGAATCGGGCAGCAAGACGGATGTAGCACGCACCTCGCCCTGAGGTTTCGGCGCGCTTTTTCACAGCTTTTCCCCGCGTTCGAACCGCTTGAATCAAGCCCTGTGAACGCCACCGGTGTTCCGCCCAAAAATGTCTTGGTATTCGGGGCTCACTCGGTATTCTCGTGGCAATTTTATGGCAAAATACATCTTCATCACCGGCGGCGTGGTTTCTTCGCTGGGCAAAGGGATCACTGCTGCTTCACTGGGGCGCTTGCTGATCAACCGGGGCTTGTCCATCCGCATGCTCAAGATGGACCCGTACCTGAACGTGGATCCGGGCACGATGAGCCCGTACCAGCACGGCGAAGTGTATGTCACCGATGACGGGGCGGAGACCGATCTGGACCTTGGTCACTACGAACGTTATACCGGGCAGGCAACCAGCCGGAAATCGAACTTCACGGCCGGACGGATCTACTGGGAGGTGTTGCGCAAGGAACGTCGCGGCGATTACCTGGGCCATACGATCCAGATGATCCCGCACATCACCGACGAGATCATCGCCTCGATCCGTGCGGTGGATGAAAAGGGTGTGGACATCGTGGTGGCCGAGATCGGTGGCACGGTGGGCGACATCGAGGGCCTGACCTTCATGGAGGCGATCCGCCAGATCGGCCTCGAGGAAGGCAAGGACAATGTCATGTACATCCACATGACCTACGTCCCGTACATCAAGGCGGCCGGCGAGGTGAAGACCAAGCCAAGCCAGCAGAGTGTGGCCAAGCTGCGCGAGATCGGCATCCTGCCCGACGCGTTGATCTGCCGTTCCGAGGTGCCACTCTCCGAGGAAGTGCGCCGCAAGATCTCCCTCTTCTGCAATGTCCCGTACGACGCGGTGATCGAGGAGCAGGACGTGCAGCACACGATCTACGAGGTGCCGCTGGTGCTTTCCGAGCAGGGTCTGGACGAGCTGGTGATGGTGCACTTCCGGATGGCCAAGCCACCGCCGAAGATGAATCCGTGGCGTCGCATGGTCGAGATCATCAAGAATCCGCGGGCGACCATCCGGATCGGGGTGGTCGGCAAGTATTCGGAACTGCAGGATGCCTACAAGTCGCTGTACGAGGCGATCAGCCACGGCGGTATTGCCCACCAGGTCGAGGTGGAGATCGTGAAGATCGCGGCCGAGGACATCGAAGCCGGGCGGGCCAACCAGCAACTGAAGGATGTCGCGGGCATCCTTGTCCCGGGCGGTTTCGGCTCGCGCGGCGTCGAGGGCAAGATCCAGGCCATCCGCTACGCGCGGGAAAACCAGGTTCCGTTTTTCGGCATCTGCTATGGCCTGCAGTGCGCGGTCATCGAGTTTGCGCGCAATGTGTGCGGCTTGAAGGATGCGCACACCACCGAGATCAACAAGGATGCGCCCCATCCGGTGGTCTGCCTGATGGAAGAACAGGAAAAAGTGGTGGATCTCGGGGCCACCATGCGCCTCGGGGCCTGGCCCTGCGCGCTCAGGGAAGGCTCGAAGGCCCATGCCGCCTACCAATCCATGGCGATCAATGAACGTCACCGCCACCGGTTCGAGGTCAACAATGCATACCGTGACCAGCTGGAAAAGGCCGGCCTGATCCTATCGGGTCTTTCGCCGGATGGTCACCTCGTCGAGGTGGTGGAGCTGGCGGATCACCCCTGGTTCGTAGCCACGCAGTTTCATCCGGAATTGAAATCTCAACCACTGGCCCCCCACCCGCTTTTCCGCGACTTCATTGGCGCTGCGGTGGAGTTTGAAAACGTATGACCCGGCAGGCGTGTAACAGCTCCTGCTCCTCCGCTGCGGTTGATGAACGGGAAGGGATCGCATGACACCTATGAAAGCACTGATTGCATTGGAAGATGGCACTACCTTCGAGGGCGAGTCGTTTACCGGTCCCGGCGAGGTCCATGGCGAACTGGTGTTCAACACCTCGATGACCGGGTACCAGGAAATCCTGACCGATCCCTCGTACAATGGCCAGATCGTGACCCTGACCTACCCGTTGATCGGCAATTACGGGGTTAATCCGGAGGACAACGAGTCGTATCAGCCCCATGCGCGCGGCCTGGTCATCGGGGAAGCGAGCCGCATCGCCAGCAACTGGCGGGCCGACCTGACCCTGCCCGAATACCTGAAACGCCACCACATCCTCGGCATCCACCAGGTGGATACGCGCGCGGTGACCTTCCACATCCGCTCGCGGGGCGCGATGAAATGCGTGATGTCGTCGATCGACACCGACCCGTCCAGCCTGGTGGCCAAGGCCCGCGCCTCGCAGGGACTGGTCGGCCGCGACCTCTGCAGCGAAGTCAGCACGAAGAATCCTTATGTGTTCCCCGGATCCGAAGGCAACGCGCGCGTGATCGCGGTGATCGACTGCGGCATCAAGACCAACCAGTTGCGCATCCTGTCGGCGCTCGGTTGCCGGCTGCATGTTTTCCCGAACCGGTTCAAGGCCGATGACATCCTGAACCTGAAGCCGCACGGCTTTTTCATCTCGAACGGCCCGGGCGATCCGGAAGGGGTGCCGGACACGGTGCGCCAACTGCGCCGGATCATCGAGACCGGCCTGCCGACCTTCGGCATCTGCTTCGGCCACCAGTTGCTCGGCCTCGCCATGGGCGGCAAGACCTTCAAGCTCAAGTTCGGGCACCGCGGCGGCAACCAGCCGGTGATCGAACTCGCCACCGGCCGGGTGGACATCACCTCGCAGAACCACGGGTTCGCGGTGGACAAGGATTCCCTGCCCGCCGAGGTGGAAACGACCCACATCAACCTGAACGACAAGACCTCGGAAGGCCAGCGCCACAAGAAGCTGCCGGTGTTCTCCGTGCAATACCATCCCGAGGCGGCTCCCGGCCCGAATGATGCGGCACACCTGTTTGAACGATTCATCCACCTCGTGGACCGGAAGGGTTGATCATGGCGCACGACTGGATTGCCATTCTCGACTTCGGGTCGCAATACACCCAATTGATCGCCCGGCGCATCCGCGAGCAGCAGGTGTATTGCGAGATCCTGCGCTTCGATACCCCGGCCGCGACCATCGCCGCGCGCAAACCGCGCGGCGTCGTGCTCTCGGGCGGGCCCGCCAGCGTGTACGACGCCAAGGCGCCCCGGCCCGACCCCGCGATCTTCCAGCTCGACCTGCCGCTCTTCGGCATCTGCTACGGCATGCAACTGATGGCCCAGGAGCTGGGCGGCCGGGTGGACAAGGGCCAGCACCGCGAATTCGGCTATGCGGAGATCGACGTGGTGGATGCCCGGCCGCTGTTCGACGGCCTCGACCCGCGCCTCCAGGTGTGGATGAGCCACGGCGACCAGGTCGGCGTATTGCCGGAGGGTTTCCGCGCCACCGCGAAGACCGGTTCCTGCCCGGTGGCGGCGATGGCCGATGCGGCCAACCGCCGGTTCGGCCTGCAGTTCCACCCGGAAGTCGTCCACACCCCAAAGGGCGCGCACCTGCTGCGCCACTTTCTATTCGACGTATGCGGCTGCAAGGGCGACTGGAAGATGTCGAGCTTCATCGAGGAGAGCATCCAGGCCATCCGCGCCAAGGTCGGGACCGACCACGTGCTGTGCGGGTTGAGCGGCGGCGTGGATTCATCGGTGGTGGCCGCCCTGCTCCACCGCGCGATCGGCCACCAGCTGCACTGCGTGTTCGTGGACAACGGAGTCTGCCGTTTCGGGGAGGTCGAGCAGGTGCAGCGCCTGTTCGGCGAGGCCCTCGGCATCGACCTGCGCGTTTCGCGGGCCGGTGCGCTGTTCTTCGACAACTTGCGCGGCGTGACCGATCCGGAGCAGAAAAGGAAGATCATCGGCAAGACCTTCATCGACGTGTTTTCCGAGGAAGCACGGCGCATGGGCGAGATCAAGTACCTCGCGCAAGGCACCCTCTACCCGGACGTGATCGAGAGCATTTCCCCGATCGGTGGCCCTTCGGTCACGATCAAGAGCCACCACAATGTGGGGGGATTGCCTCCCGACCTGAAGTTCCAGTTGGTCGAGCCGCTGCGCGAACTGTTCAAGGACGAGGTGCGGGCGCTCGGTCGCGAGCTGGGCCTGCCCGACAGCGTGGTCGACCGCCAGCCGTTCCCCGGGCCCGGCCTGGCCGTGCGCATCCTCGGCGAAGTCACTTCGGACCGCGTATCGATCCTGCAGCAGGCCGACCTGCGCGTGCAGGAGGAAGTGGTCAAGTTGCCGAACTACCGCGACATCTGGCAGTCATTTGCCGTGCTGCTGCCGGTACAGTCGGTCGGGGTCATGGGCGACGACCGCACCTACGAGAACGTGATTGCCGTGCGCGCGGTGCGCAGCCTCGACGGCATGACCGCCGAATGGTACCGGTTGCCCTACGATACGCTGGACCGGATCGCCACCCGGATCATCAACGAAGTGCGCGGCGTCAACCGCGTCGTTTACGACATCAGCTCCAAACCCCCGGCGACCATCGAGTGGGAGTGACGCGATGACGCAACATTCAACAGCCAGCATCCAACCGCCAACATTCAAAGGGTAAAACGATGCCCAAACGGACTGACATCAAGAAAATCATGATCATCGGCTCCGGGCCGATCGTCATCGGTCAAGCCTGTGAATTCGACTACTCCGGCACCCAGGCCTGCAAGGCGCTCCGCGAGGAGGGTTATGAGGTCGTGCTGATCAACAGCAATCCGGCGACAATCATGACCGATCCGGAGACCGCAGACCGCACCTACGTCGAGCCGATCACCGCCGAGGCGGTGATCAAGATCATCGCCAAGGAGCGTCCCGACGCGTTGCTGCCCACGCTGGGCGGCCAGACCGCGCTGAACACCGCGCTGGAAGTCGCGGCGACCGGGGCGCTGGAGCAATACGGGGTCGAGCTGATCGGCGCGAAAGTCGATGTGATCAAGCGCGCCGAGGACCGCATCCTGTTCAAGGAGGCGATGGTCGAGGCGAAGGTGGAATGCCTGAAGAGCAAGCTCGTGCATACCGTTGAGGAGGCGGTGGCGGCGGCGGAAGAGATCGGCTTTCCGGTCATCATCCGCCCCAGTTTTACCCTTGGCGGCACCGGCGGCGGCACCGCATACGACCTTGAGGAATTGAAGCGGATTTCCTACGGCGGCCTGAAGGCGAGCCTGAACCATACGGTCCTGATCGAGGAATCGATCCTCGGCTGGAAGGAATACGAACTCGAGGTCATGCGCGACCGCAAGGACAATGTGGTGATCGTCTGCTCGATCGAGAATGTCGACCCGATGGGCATCCACACCGGCGACAGCGTGACGGTGGCGCCGGTGCAGACCCTGACCGACCGCGAATACCAGCTGATGCGCGACGCGGCGATCCGGGTCATGCGGGTGATCGGCGTCGAGACCGGCGGCTCCAATGTGCAGTTCGCGCTGAATCCGGCGAACGGCCGCATGGTGGTGATCGAGATGAACCCGCGCGTGTCGCGCAGTTCGGCACTCGCATCGAAGGCCACCGGGTTCCCCATCGCCAAGATCGCGGCCAAACTTGCCGTCGGCTACACGCTCGATGAAATCCCGAACGACATCACCCGCGAGACGCCGGCCTCGTTCGAGCCGACCCTCGACTACTGCGTGGTCAAGTTCCCGCGTTTCGCCTTCGAGAAATTTGCCGGGGCCGAGCCCATCCTCGGCGTGAGCATGAAGTCCGTTGGCGAGACCATGGCCATCGGCACGAACTTCAAGGAGGCCTACCAGAAGGCGTTGCGTGGCCTGGAAATCGGCGTGGACGGCTATGACCTCAAGCTCGAGGCCAAGGTCGCGAACATCGAGGACATCGAGAAGGAGTTGCGCAAGCAACGGGCCGACCGACACTTCATCATCAAGCGGGCGCTGAAGATGGGCATTCCGCCCGGACGCGTGGCCGAGCTGACGAAGTTCGATCCGTGGTTCATCGACAACTTCATGCAGATCATCGAGATGGAGCACCGGTTGCTGGCCCATCCGGCCGGCCAGGCGTTACCATTCGACCTGCTCAAGGCCGCCAAGAAAATCGGATTCTCCGACCGCCAGATCGCCGCGTTGCGCGGGGAGCAGGAACACCAGGTGCGGACCGCCCGCCTGCAGGCCGGCATCAAGCCGGTGTACCGGCTGGTTGATACCTGTGCCGCCGAGTTCGAGGCCTATACGCCATACTTCTATTCAAGCTACCAGACCCTCGACCAATCGCGGGTGACCGAGCGCAAGAAGGTCATCATCCTGAGCAGCGGCCCGAACCGCATCGGCCAGGGCATCGAATTCGACTACTGCTGCGTGCACACCGTCAAGGCCGCGCGCGAACTCGGCTACGAGGCGATCATGGTCAACAGCAACCCGGAAACCGTGTCCACCGACTACGACACGTCGGACAAGCTCTACTTCGAGCCGCTGACCTTCGAGGATGTGATGAACATCTATGAGAACGAGAAGCCCATCGGCGTCGTCGTCCAGATGGGCGGCCAGACCCCGCTGAACCTCGCCGTGCCCCTGATGAACGCCGGTTGCAACGTGCTGGGGACATCGCCCGACAGCATCGACATCGCCGAGGACCGCAAGCGGTGCCGCGAACTGTTGAACCAGCTCGGGTTGCGCCAACCGGAAAGCGATACGGTTACCTCGGTGCAGGAAGCGGCCGTCGCGGCCAAGCGCATCGGGTATCCGGTCATGATCCGCCCCTCCTATGTGTTGGGGGGCCGGGCGATGATGGTGGCCTACGGCGACCATGAACTCGGCCCGTTTGTCGAGGCGGCCTTCATGGCCAGCCCCGGCTTTCCAGTGTTGATCGACCGCTACCTGGAACGTGCCACCGAGGTGGATGTGGACCTGTTGTGCGACGGCACCGAGGTGTACATTGGCGGGGTCATGCAGCACATCGAGGTGGCGGGCATCCACTCCGGCGACAGCGCCTGCGCCACGCCGCCGCACACCCTGCCGACGTCCATCGTGGACCAGATCAAGGCTGCCTGCCGCAAGATGGCCCTCGCGCTGAAAGTCAAAGGTCTGATGAACGTACAGATGGCGGTAAAGGACGGGGAGATCTATGTCATCGAGATCAATCCACGCGCCTCACGTACTGTTCCGTACGTCAGCAAGGCTACCGGCGTACAGCTCGCCAAGATGGCGGCGAAGATCTCCCTCGGCAAGACGCTGAAGGATCTGGGCCTTTCCGGGACGCACAAGGATGTCCCGTGGTGCGCGGTCAAGGAGGCGGTACTGCCCTTCAACCGGTTCCCCGGGGTCGATCCGATCCTCGGCCCGGAAATGAAATCCACGGGCGAAGTCATGGGTATCGACATGAGTTTCGAACTGGCTTACTGGAAGAGCCAAATCGCCGCCGGCCAGAAACTGCCCAAGACCGGATCGGTGTTCCTGAGCGCACGCGATTCGGACAAGGTCTGGATGGTGGAGATCGGCAAGCAACTGGCCGGGATGGGCTTCAAACTGGTCGCGACCGAGGGAACAGCTCACGCCCTGGAGGCGGCCGGCATCCATTCGAGCGTGGTCCACAAGCTGGTCGAGCACCAGAGTCCGAACGTGCTCGACCTGATGCGCGAGAGCGGCATCCAGATGGTCATCAACACGCCGAGCAGCCTGGTGGCCCGGGCCGACGAGATCAAGATCCGCACCGAGGCGATCTCCCGCGGCATTCCAATCATCACCACACAGGATGGAGCCATCGCCACGGTCAGTGCAATCGCGAAGGTCCGCGAGTTGGATTGGGATGTGCGAGCGCTGCAGGACTACCACGCGTAAGCGCATCGGCGCGTTTAGAACACGCGTGCGGGAAAATCAGGATTCACCGGTTGTCGTGATGTGCCGTCCGTGAATGGACGGCGTGGATCCGGCTACGAACGACGGGCATCCAGTTCTTCCTGGTCTTCGCTTGCCTCCTCCATCCGCTCATGCTTCAGCAGGAACGGCGAGATGAAGGCGTAGTAGAGGATGCCGAACAGGAACGCCATCGCGGAGACATGGGCATATTGCTCAACGAACAGCAGGATGACCATGACGGCGCCAAGGATGAACACGGCAGGGTTCTTCACCGGCTTGCCGTAGCGAACACGTGAGACCTGAAGGAATACCATCGCGGCGGACACGCTCCAGATCAGCAGGGCGGGAAGACCCTCGGTCAGGGAGGCCGCATCAAACCGGCCATTGGAGGAGTGGCTCAGCATCACCACCATGGCCACCCAGCCGGCGTTCACGGTGATCGGCAAGCCGAGGTAGCCGTGCTGACCGCGGAAGGGATCGACGATCCGGAAACGGGAGAGGCGGATCGCGCCGGAAAACAAGGTGATCACCACGAGGGCCAACGCCCAGACCCCGGCATCGGGAACGATCAGGTAATACAGGATCATCGCCGGGGCGATGCCGTAGCCGGTCATATCGACAAAGGTGTCGAGTTCCGCGCCGAGTTTGGTAGTTCCGCGCAACAAGCGGGCCAGAATGCCGTCGAGCCCATCGAGAATGAGCACCACCATGATGAGCTGGGCGGCTTCATAAAATTTTCCACTCGCGGCAAAGACCAGACAGAAAAAGGATGCGAGCAACGCCGCGAGCGTAATCAGATTCGGAACAATTTTGCGCCAGGTCATGGTCATTCCCCCTTGTTGATCCGGGCAATCACCGTCAGCCCGGCAAACACCCGATCCCCCGCCTTCACTACCGGAATCACGGACCCGGCAGGCAGGTAGATATCCAGACGTGAACCAAATTTCATAATGCCTAAACGGTCCCCTTGGCCGACCACCTGATCCTGGTGCAGCCAGTACTTCACCCGCCGGACCAGCGGACCGACGATTTGACGCACCATGCAGGTCATGTGTTCACCGCTGATCAGGATCGTGCTGTGTTCATTGACCTCGGAAGACATCGGATTACGGGTAAGGATATGCTTGCCCGGCGTGTAGTTCAGGCCGACCACCTTGCCAGCCATGGGCACCCGGTTCACATGGACATCCCATGGCGTCAGGTAGGTGCTGATGCGAATCGTGTCGGTCTTTAAATACCGGTTCTCCGGAATCCGTTCCACCGAGCGAACCCACCCGTCGGCACCCGAAACGACCACCGAGGCATCCTGCGGCGCGGCGCGCTCCGGGTCCCGGAAGAAATAGACCATGAAAGCCACGAGAGCCAGGCCGAGTGCCAGCAGCAGCCAGCCCACATCAAAACCGCGGTTCAGCGCGGCCGCGCCAATTCCGCCGACGACCACACCCACCGCAATATGAGACCAACCACCACGCGCAATTTTCAAACGATCTACTCCTTACACTGAATTCAAAACGATCAGGATACGCGAGAACGGCCCCGTTGCCAATCCCTATACACAGAAATAGCCGGAAGACAAAACGGCCTGAACAATGGCGTCCTTACCCTTTGAACAGAAAAAGGTTACGACGAAAGAGGAGGCCTCAACCCTTCCGATGGGCGCGACAACAGCGCAGCGGCGGCGGCCAGCTGAGTCCCGTCGCCGAGCAGCAACAATTGGTCGCCCACCCGCAGCTCGAGGTCAGGACCGGGATTGACTACGGTTTTTCCCTCTCTTTCCAGGGCAACGATGCTGGCCCCGGTTTCGGTGCGCAACATCAGCTCGCGGATCAGGCGCCCCTCGTGCGTATTCGCCACAATGACAACTGTTTCCATGTGCGCATCGCACAATTGCACCGGAAGGTTGCGCGGGGGTGGCTCCGGGCGAGGGGGCGGCTCGGACAGGGTGGACACCAAGGCAAATTTCCCCTGGGTATACCACCGGTTAAACGATCGGCCATAGCGGTACACGAGTAAACCGATAACCAACAACAGCACAGCCAAGGTCAAAGCAGGCGGCAACAGCGCCGCGCTGACAATCAAGGTAAGGATGGCCAACACGAACAGTTGGACGAACAGGACGATTCCGCTGATCGCCGTACGAAGCACGGACAAACGGCGCCGTTCGGTCAAGCCGGCCGTCATCAATTCCGACACCATCATGGCCATTGCTTGCATCTTGCGGAAGGTCGCGATGTACACCGGCAACAAGAAAATGACCGAACCAAGCCACCAGATGCTTTGGTGGTTTTCGGACAACCAGGGAATTCCCTCGAAAATCCGGGGCATGGTTCGGCTCAGGTACCCGGCGGTCAGGAAACCGCCGGCAATCAGGGCCAGGTTCAAGGCAATCTGAAAAAGCAGGTTCCAGACCAGACGCATGGCGGAACGCTTCTGGGGGCGTTCGGCCATCAGGCGGGCCTGGCGACGGAAGACCATGAACTGGCTGGCCAGCGGAGTCGGAAGATAGCGGGCGATCCGCAGTGAAAGGGCCTCGGCGTTGTCCACCAGGTAGGGGCGTAACAGCGCGTTGAGCGAGGCGACGGTGACGATCAGCGGATACAGGAAATCGCTGGTCAGGTTGAAGTGGAACCCAAGGGTGGCGAGGATGAAGGCGAACTCGCCGATCTGGGCCATGTTCGTTCCGAACTTCATCGCCGTCCGGGCATCGCTGCCGGTCAGGAAGGCACCGAGTGAACAGGCCGCGATCTTGATGGCGAGGTAAACCACGGTGATCACCACAGCCGGGATCAGGGTAGGAATCAGGTAGCGGGGATCGATCTGCATGCCGATGGCGACGAAGAACACCGCGCAGAACATATCGCGCAGGGGTTCCATCAGCTTCGCTACCCGGCCGACTTCGCGCGCCTCCGCCACCACCGCGCCGATCAGGAAGGCTCCGAGGGCGGCGCTGAACTGAAGCCGCACAGCGAACAGGGCAAGGCCGAAACACAGGCCAAGCGAGACAATCAACAGGGTCTCGTCGGTGGCGTGACGGGAGATGTACTTGAGCAGGCGCGGCACAACGAGCAAGCCGATGACCACGGCCGCAACCAGAAAAACGAACAGGCCGGACAGCAGGAGAATCAGGTCGAGGGTCGGCAGGCTGCCGGTGCGGGCAAATCCGGGCAGGGCCACCATTAGCAGGATTACGAACATGTCGTCAAAGAGGCTTACTCCCGACACCAGCTCGGCATGTCGGGTGCCCAGCTCCCCGCGGTCGCGCAAGCTCTTCACCACGATCATGGTCGAAGTCAGGGAGAGCATAATGCCCAGAAACAGGGCATCGGCCTTGCCCCAACCGAATGCCGAACCGAGCAGGTATCCCGCCAGGATCATGATCAGGATCTCGAAGGCCGCAATCAACAGGGCCACCAGACCGACCTGCCGCAACTTGCGCAGACTGAAGTCGAGGCCGAGGGAGAACATCAGGAAAACCACGCCGAGGTCGGCCATGGTCTGGATGGTCACCGTATCGCGGATAAACGAGAACGGCGGTGTGTTCGGGCCAATGATGAAGCCAGCCAGCAGGTAGCCAAGAATCACCGGCTGTTTCAGCCGGTGAAACAGCAGGGTGACCATACCGGAGACGATCATCACGATCGCGAGGTCTTGAAGAAAGGATACGCCGTTCATGACAATGCCCCTATAGCGTTCCTGCTTCGACCTGTCATTAGGAATGCACGCCTCGGCTACGAAATGAACGCCCAACGGGAATGCGGTGTCCATTTCCGCATGCGTCAGATTACGTGGTCACTGTTTGCCTTGGTCCTGGTTGTAACCTCCTGCTTCAGGATTGAACACCGCCAACTGGACCTTTCCGTGCAGGGCATGACCGGAAGCCAGGACGTCATCCTGGTCACCAATGCGGCGCAGCGCGAACTGATGGGCGAATGGGGCGATCTCCGGCACCAGTGCCGAATCGACCTCGCCAGTCAGACGGTGCTGTACAGTGAAGGGGGTCGACTGAGCGACCCGCGCTACCGGGAGTCCATCCTGAACGCCTTGAGACACGCCGGCTACCCTGCCACGGTGGTCGACCTGAAGGCTGATCCGTCCCGACCTGCGGACCTGCTGGGAAACAGGATCGATCTGGTCCAGTGGCCAGACCGCCACACCGTGCGCTTACAGGTTCCAAGCATGATGACGACGAGGGATGCCAACCGCATCGCGGACGCCTTGGCATGGGCCCGTTACGGTGGCCGACCACCCAGTCTTTCTGTGAATCCCGCCGACGGATCGGTAACCATTCAAGGTCAAAACCAACGGTCGGCCGCCCGGATGAACTACATTCATGCCATCACCTCGGCCGGCTTCGCTTGCTCCGGCCACCCCGCTTGCCCCGCCCAGTCCCCGCCGCGCGGTTGGGTGCCGGTCGAAGGCTGATTCCCCTCGATTTTTCCATTCCCCCTTATCGGCATTCAACGGTATGGTTCCATGGACGTATGGACCCGAACCAAGCCCGCCAACGCATCGAAACCCTGCGCGCCGACCTGCACCGGCACAACCACCTCTACTATGCCGAGGCGGCGCCGGTGATCAGCGACCGGGAGTTCGATGCGCTGCTGAAGGAGCTGGCGGATCTGGAGCGACAGTTCCCCGCGTTCGACGACCCGACGTCCCCCACCCACCGGGTCGGCGGCGCGCCCCGCAAGGAGTTCGCGAGCGTGACCCACCGCGAACCGATGATGTCGCTGGATAACACCTACGACGAAGCGGAGCTGCGCGAGTTCGATGCCCGCGTGCACAAGCTGCTCCCCGGCCGCACCGTGACCTATGTCCTCGAACCGAAGGTGGACGGGGTGTCCATCTCGCTGCACTACGAGCGCGGCTCGCTGGTCCTCGGCGCAACCCGCGGCGACGGCACGACCGGCGACGACATCACTGCGAACCTGAAAACCATCCGCACCATCCCGTTGAAGCTGACCGGCGACAACATCCCCGATTTCATCGAGGTGCGCGGCGAAGCCTACCTGCCCGTCGACGGTTTCACCCGGCTGAACGCCCAGCGCGAACAGGCCGGTGAACCCCTCTTCGCCAACCCGCGCAACGCCACCGCCGGTTCGCTCAAGCAACTCGATCCGTCCATCACCGCGACCCGCCCCCTCAGCGCCGTATGCTATGCCATCGGCGACCTGACCGGTGAACGTCCGGCCACCCACGCCGACGAACTGCACCTGCTGAAGCGCCTCGGCCTGCCGATCCCGTCGGACTGGTGGACGTCGCGCGACATCGACGAGGTCATACGGCACGCGGCCGAACTGCAGGCCCGCGAGAAGGACCTGCCCTACCAGATCGACGGCTGCGTGATCAAGGTGAACGAACGCGACGCGTGGAAGCCGCTCGGCACGACCGCCAAGGCCCCGCGCTACGCCATCGCCTTCAAGTACGCCCACGAGCAGGCCACCACCGTGCTGCGCGCCATCACCGTGCAGGTCGGCAGGACCGGCATCCTGACCCCGGTGGCGGAACTGGAACCGGTGTTCCTCGCCGGCTCGACCATCGCCCGCGCCACCCTGCACAACGAGGACGAGATCAAGCGCAAGGACATCCGGATCGGCGACACGGTCATCATCGAAAAGGCCGGCCAGGTCATTCCCGCCGTGGTAGCGGTGGACCTCGCCCGACGCCCCGCCGAAGCCGCCCCGTTCGACCTCCATGCGCACGTGGAAGGCCGCTGCCCCTCCTGCGGCGGACCGATCGAACGCGACCCGGAGTTCGTCGCCTGGCGCTGCGAAAACGCCTCCTGCCCCGCCCAACTGAAACGCACCCTGCGCCACTTCGCCTCGAAGGCCGCCATGGACATCGAAGGCCTCGGCGAGGTCCTCGTGAACCAACTGGTCGATGCCGGGCTGGTGGCGACCGCGGCCGACCTGTTCGCGCTGACCGTGGATCAACTGGCCGGACTCGAACGGATGGGCGCGAAATCGGCGGCGAACGTCGTGGCCGCGCTCGGCGATAGCCGCCAACGCCCGCTGTGGCGCCTGCTCCACGGCATCGGCATCCCGCACGTCGGCGAAGGCGCGGCACGCCGCCTCGCCACCGCCTTCCGCTCGATGGCGGCCCTGCGCGCCGCCTCGCCTGAACAACTGGAGGCCGTTCCCGATGTCGGGGCCATCATGGCCACCGCCATCCATCACTTCTTCCAGCATCCGCGCAACCTCGCCCTGATCGATGCCCTGGCCGCGGCCGGCGTTGTGATGGAAGACTCCGAGGCCCCTGCCGCCGCCGTCGACCACCCGCTGCGTGGAAAAACCGTCGTGGTCACCGGAACCCTGTCGAACTACTCGCGCGACGGCATCAAGGATGCGCTCCGCGCCCTCGGCGCGGTCGTGACCGACAGCGTGAGCAAGAAGACCGACCTGCTGATCGCCGGCGAGGCCGCGGGCTCCAAGCTGGACAAGGCGCGCAAGCTGAACCTCCGCATCGTGACCGATGCGGAATTGGATGCCCTGTTGAAGCGGGATTGAACACATGGATAGCACCGATTCAACCAGCACGCCGCCACCGGAACCCGCCCCGGCAATCCCCGCACCGGAAACACCCCCGCCGGTCCCCGTCCACTGGGAGGCACTGAGCGACAGCGAGTTGCTCCGCCGCCGCCTCTGCGATTTCAAACTGAAGCTCGAAGGATCGCCGGTGGAGGCGCGCGTGCAGCAACTGTATGCCGAGCTGGCCGCACGCGGACTTCAATTCCGACCGCCCTGCTACCTGAGCACGGAATGGCTGACCCCCGACCGGATCCCCGCCGTGGGCATCCCGTTCTACCTCGCCCATCCGCGGCTGATCAAACTCGAGCGCCTGATGATGCTCGAGGCGGAAGGCGAATCCGAGTCCGAGTGCATGCGGCTGCTGCGCCACGAGACCGGCCACGCGATCAATTACGCCTACAAGCTGTACACCCGCAGCCGCTGGCGCGAACTGTTCGGTCGCATGTCCCTCCCCTACGATCCGCACCGGTACGTCATGCGGCCCTACAGCAAACAGTATGTCGTGCACCTGAAGGGTAACTACGCGCAGGCCCATCCCGACGAGGACTTCACCGAGACCTTCGCGGTCTGGCTGACCCCCGGACTGGACTGGCGCAAGCGCTACCAGGGCTGGGGCGCGCTGAAGAAACTCGAATACGTCGATCACCTAATGACCCAGATCGCCCACAAACCGCCACCGGTCACCGGCGGCCCGCGCTACTTCGCCGCGGCCAAGGCGCGCGCGACTCTGGAAACCTACTACCGAAACAAGCGCCGTGTGTTTGGCGAAGGCTACATAGGCTTCTACGACCCGCTGTTGCTCAAGCTGTTCGCCCCGCAGGCCGGTACCACGCCGGCGGTGCGCGCCGACAAGTTCCTCGCCACCCACCGCAAGCACCTGGTCAACGCGATTTCCGATTCGGCCCGCCTTCCCAAGTACTCGGTGCAGGAACTGGTCGCCCGCCTTAGCCAGCGCGCGCGCGAGATGAACCTGTTCGTGAAGGAGGAACCGCATCACGCCCTCTTTACCATCGGCATTAGCCTCACGGCGCAGTTGCTGGCCGAACAAACCGATTACCGGTCCACCCGGGAGAACGAAACCGCATGAAACTCGCCGTACTGATCGACCAGGAAACCGTGTTCGCGGAGGACCCGGACTTCACCGGATCGCATCCGGACGTCATGGCCACCATGGAGTTCCACATCATCCGCTCGATCCGCAGCCTCGGCCACGAAACCATCATCCTGCCCTTCGGCCCCGACCCGCTGGCCACCGCGCGCGCCCTGCTCGACCACCGGCCCGACCTCGTGTTCAACCTGACCGAACACTACAAGGGGAACCGGCGGCTGGACGCGCACATCGCCGGCCTGCTGGAGCTGCTGGACATCCCCTTCACCGGCTCCGGCGCGGAAGGCCTGCTGCTCTGCCGTGACAAGATCACCGCGAAACGCCTGCTCGGCTACCACCGCATCCGCCTGCCCCACTTCTTCTCCGTCCCGCAGAGCAGCAGCAAGATCCCGGCGCGCCTGCATTTCCCGATGATGGTGAAGCCGGCGCTGGAGGACGGCTCCGACGGCATCAGCCTCGCCTCCATCGTGCGCGACGCCGACGAGCTGAAGGCGCGCATCGCGATGATCCACGAGCGCATGAACCAGCCCGCCCTGTGCGAGGAATACATCGAAGGCCGCGAGATCTATGTCGGCATCACCGGCAACGACCGGCTCACCGCCTACCCCGCCCGCGAAATCCGCTTCGGGAAAACCGAGGAAGGGGGCCCGCAGATCGCCACCCGCAAGGTGAAGTGGGACGAGGAGTACCGGAAGAAATGGGCGATCGAGTACGTGCATGCCGACCTGCCCGCGCCGCTCGAACGCCTGGTCGCCCGCGCCAGCAAACGCATCTACCGCATCCTGAACATCCGCGACTACGGGCGGATCGACCTCCGCCTGACCGCCTCCGGCGAGGTGGTGTTCATCGAGGCCAACCCGAACCCGAACCTTGCCGCCGACGAGGACCTGGCCGAGGCGGCGAAGAAGGCCGGCCTCGATCACGCCGCGTTGATCGACCGGATCATCAAGACCGCGCTGCAGCGGTCCCGCCGCTGACATGACCTCGCCCGCCTCTACGCGTCCTGCGTCCCGCCGTCTTCTCCATCTCCGCCGCCTTGCCCTGGCGCTGGGCGCGCCGGTCCTCGCGCTGGCCCTGCTCGAGGGCCTTTGCCATCTGGCCGGTTGGGGTACCCCGACCCGGTTCCTGCTCGCCGCGCACCACGGTGATCAGCCGGTGTGGATCGACAACCAGGTCTTCGGTTACCGGTTTTTCGATCCGGCGGTGTCGCGCGCCCCCGCGCCGATCCTCGTGCCGCGCACCAAATCCGCCGACGAGTTGCGCGTTGTCGTGCTCGGCGAATCCGCTGCGATGGGTGAACCGGAGCCCGCCTACGGCCCGGCCCGCCAACTCGAACTGCTGCTCGCCGCCCGCCATCCCGGCCGGAAGGTCCGGGTCATCAACGCCGCCATGACCGCGATCAACGCCCATGTCATCCGCGAGATCGCCCGCGAACTGCCCCGCCTGCAGCCCGACATCGTCGTGCTCTACATCGGCAACAACGAAGTGGTCGGACCGTTCGGACCCGGCACCGTGTTTTCCGACCATGCCGCCCCCTGGTGGAACCGCGCCCGCGTGCTGGCCTCGCGCCTGCGCCTGGCCGGAGCCCTGCGGGCAGCGGGCCATTCGATCCACGGCGGCGACCGCCAGGTCTGGCAGGGCATGGAAATGTTCCTGGAACACCGGGTGGCCGCGGACGACCCGCGCCTCGAGTCGGTCCGCACGGGCTTTGACCGAAATCTCGGCGCCATCCTCGACGCGGTGTTTCGTTCCGGTGCAATCCCGGTGCTCAGCACGGTCGCGGTGAACCTGACCGACCAGGCTCCGCTCGACGGCTCGCCCGCGCCTACCGAGTCATCAATCGAGGCCTGGCGGGCCGCGAACGAGGCCGATACGCTCCGCTTCCGGGCCGATGCCGCCATCAACGCCATCATCCGCCGCCACGCGGCAACGCGCCCCGGCGTCGTGCTGGTCGATGCCGAGGCCGACTTCGCCGCGCGCGGCCTCACCGGCAACGAGACCTTCATCGATCACGTCCATGTTTCGCTCGACGGCGGTTACCACCTGGCCGTCACTTGGGCGTCGGCCATCGATCGCGCCCTCCCGCCGGTCCGCGCCGGCACGCCCACCCTCGACGACATCAAGCAGCGCCTGCTCTGGAATCCCTACAACGCCCTCGACCTCGCCGAGATCATGCTTGAACGCGCGGCCCGCCCCCCCTTCTCCGGCACGGCCGATCACACCGCCCGCATGGTCCGCTGGACCCACCAGCGCGCGGAATGGATGGCCGCCACCCGCGCCCTTCCGCTCGACGACCTGATGGCCACTTACCGGGACACGGCGGAACGCTTCCCCGACGACCTGCACCTGCCCCAGCAAGCGGCCCGCGCCTTGCTCGCCGGCAACCGCCTCCACGAGGCCGAGACGTGGCTGCGTCGTTTGCATACCCTGATCCCGCACCGCGCCGATGTGCGGAGCTGGCTGGTCATCCTCGAAGCCATCCACGGGCGTACCGACAACGCATGGGACACGATGACCCGCGACGCCCCCGCGCTGGGTGAACTGCCCGCAGACTTACTGATCAGCGCCTCGGAAACCCTGCTCGCCGCCGGCTACCGGGCCGAGTCACTCGACCTCCTGCAACGAACCGCCGCGCGTTATCCGGAGCGCACCCGCCTGCAGGTCCTGCTCGCGTCACGCCTCGCCCAGAACGGACAACGCGCCGAGGCCGCCGAACGCTTCGAACAGCTGGTGCGCAGCCATCCGGGCGAAACGTGGATCGCCGAGGAATACGGCATCCTGCTCGCCCTCGACGGCAACAGCGCGGAGGCGGACCGGTTGCTCGACCACCTGCGCTCCTCGCCGGACCCGGAGCAGCAACTCAAGTGGGTGAACCTGCTGATGTTCCAGCGCCGCTGGGATGAGGCGGGATCGACCCTGCGCGCGCTGGCCGACCGGCATCCGAACCACGGACCGGTCCTGCGCCAACTCGCCCTGCTCAGCCAGCGCAACGGCGACCTGATCAGCGCCATCGCCTTCGCGGAACGCTGGCTCGCCGTTGAGCCGTGGCAGGGCGAAGGCTGGGGCCAGCTCGGGGACTGGTACGACGAGGTGAACCGCACACGCGACGCGGTCGACGCCTACACCAGGGCCCTGCCGCTGCTCACCGAGCCCGCAGCCACCCGGCGCGCCCTCGCCTGGCTGTTGGCAACCGACCCTTTGGTGCTGGATACGGAGCGGGCGCTGGCCCTGCTGCAGGCCGTGCCCATGGATACGGGTGAGGCGCAGGGATACACCCATCTCGTGCGCGCAGCGGCATTGGCCGCGTCAGGACGCCATGGCGAGGCGGTGGCGGAAGTGACCCGGGCCTTGGCCGACCCGGCCAACCGGGCCGACCCGGCCTTGCTCGACCAACTGGAACAGGCGCGCGCCCTGTTCAAACAGGGCGGCGTGATCCGGCGCTAGGCCCGCGGGCGTTACAGATCCAGGTTCATGTCGGTCACCGCACCGAGCGACGCCGACGTCACATGGGAGGCATACTTCGCCAGCAAACCATCGGTGTAACGGGGGGCCGGGCGTTTCCATGCCTTCAGCCGCTTCTTGATTTCCGCAGCGGACACCTCGAGGTTCAGCTCGCGCTTCTCCGCATCGATGGTGATCGCATCGCCGTCCTTCACGATGGCCAGCGGACCACCGACGTAGGCTTCCGGTGTGATGTGGCCCACCACGAATCCATGGCTGCCGCCCGAGAACCGACCGTCGGTGATGAGCGCCACGTCCTTGCCGAGACCCTTGCCCATGACCGCCGAGGTGGGCGCGAGCATTTCGCGCATGCCCGGACCGCCGCGCGGACCCTCGTACCGGATCACGATCACGTCGCCCTTCACCACCGTGCCGTCGAGGATCGCCTTCAACGCCGTCTCCTCGGAGTGGAACACGCGGGCGCGGCCGGTGAAGCGAAGCCCTTCCTTGCCCGAGATCTTGGCCACCGCACCGGTCGTCGCAAGGTTGCCGTACAGGATGACCAGGTGGCCGTCCTTCTTGATCGGGTTGTTCATCGGGCGAATGATTTCCTGCTTCTTCGGATACGGCTTCGCGCCCTTCAGGTTTTCCTTCAAGGTCTTGCCGGTCACGGTCAGGCAGTCGCCGTGCATCAGTCCTTCCTCGACCAGGGTTTTCATCAGCGGAACCGTGCCGCCGATCTTCACCAGTTCGGCCATGACGAAACGGCCGCTCGGCTTCAGGTCGGCCAGCACCGGCACCTTGCGCCCGATGCGGGTGAAGTCATCGATGTGGAGCGGCACCTTCGCACTGTGCGCGATGGCCAGCAGGTGCATGACCGCGTTGGTCGAGCCGCCGAGCGCCATGATCAGGGCGATGGCATTCTCGAAGGCCTCGCGGCTCAGGATGTCGCGCGGGGTGATGCCGCGCTTGATCAGGTTCAGCACGGCCTGGCCGGCGTTGCGGCAATCGAGCCGCTTGGCCGGGGAAATCGCGGCCTGCGCGGAACTGTTCGGCAGGCTCATGCCCAGCGCCTCGATGGCCGAGGCCATCGTGTTCGCGGTGTACATGCCGCCGCAGGAACCGGCGCCCGGGATGGCCGTCGCCTCGATCTGTTTCAGTTCGCGGTCGTCGATGTCGCCGCGGGCATGCGCCCCCACCGCCTCGAAGACCGAGACGATGTCCACGTTCTTGCCCTTGTGCTTGCCGGGCAGGATGGTGCCGCCGTAGACAAACACCGAAGGGCGGTTCAGGCGGGCCATGGCCATCATGCAGCCCGGCATGTTCTTGTCGCAGCCGCCGATGGCCACGAATCCGTCAAAGCCCTCGCAACCGACCACCGCCTCGATCGAGTCGGCGATCACCTCGCGCGACACCAGCGAATATTTCATGCCCTCGGTGCCCATCGAGATGCCGTCGGAGATGGTGATGGTGTTGAAGATCACCGCCTTCCCGCCCGCGTTGTCGACGCCCTTGGCCGCTTCGCGGGCCAGTTTGTCGATATGCATGTTGCACGGGGTTACCATGCTCCAAGTAGAAGCAATACCCACCTGGTTCTTCTTAAAATCCTTGTCGGTGAATCCCACCGCGTGCAGCATGGCACGGCTGGGAGCGCGCTCGGCCCCCTCCACGAGCTGGCAGGAGTGGCAGCGGTCAAGGGAACAAGGACGGACAGATGTTTTTTTGGTTTTACTCACGCGACGTTCTCCGGATAATGAACCTATCAGTGTCAACGTTTGCGGGTAATCGTCAAGCCAGCAAAAATCCGCGCTAACGAGGTCTTCCATGGTCGTTTACCGAACGGTAAGGAAAAAAAAGAAGGACAACACCCCGATGATCGTCGGGGCGCTGGTGGTTGTCGCGGCCATCGGGTTCATCCTCCTCCAGCAGGGCGGCGGGAAAAAGACCGCGGAATCCACCCCGGAAACCGCACCGACCAACCAACCGGCCACCGTATCGACGGAAGCCGTCATCCCGAAAGCCCCGGCGATCCCCGAGGTCTTTGACGACCCGCGTGAGCAGGACCAGTTTGAGGCGGTCTATAAAACGGTGCAATCTGTCTTTGCAGCACCGACTCCCGGGTCACCGCTGCGCGTGATCAAGAAGCGCGGTGGCCGCGCCGAAGGCGAACTGCTCCGTTTTACCGCGACCGGGCTTGTGTTGTCCACGCCGGACGGACTGATCACCATTCAGCGCGACGAGATCGACGAGGCCTCGCAGGCCACCTTGTTCCCGGATGCGTTCAGCAGCACCATCGCCGAGAACGCCGTACGAGCGGGACATGTGAAGGACGCCCCACCCACCCTCGAACGCGTCCTCCTCACCCCGCCCTCGACCCAGGTGCAGGAAACACGCCGCTTCTCGTCCGACCGACTGACCGCCCGCTACGGCCCGGGTCGCCATTTTGCCACGATTCCCGGTGCCGATCTCTACCGCGGGCAATTGGTGCATGTCGTTGCCGAAACCAACGCATGGGTCTGCATCAAGGTCGGCGACATGAATGCGAAGGTGTTCGGCTGGATCCCGAAGTTCGCCTCGTTTACGCTGAAACCTGAAAGCAAGGCGATCATCGAACGCGAGACGGAAGCATTGATGGACACCGGCTTCGTGGTCGCCATCGATCCATCCAAGAACGAGGTGTTGGTGGATATGTACGAGTGGCGCATAGCCGATCCTGCCGCAATCGAGGGCCAGTGCCGGCTGCTGGCGTATTACTGCGGCCACCAGCGCGGATCGCGCCTGTACTGGGTGGACCTCCGTGATGCACTGACCAACCGCCGCATCGCCGAGTACAGCGAAAGCAAGGGCTTCAAGGTGTTTTGATCCCGTCGCCATGAAACCCCGTCCCCCGACCGATCCCCAGCGCCAAGCCCAACTGGTCGCCGAATTGCGCCGCGATGCGGCCGCCCGCCGGGCCGGTTACCGCGAACGCGCACTCGCCCTGTTCCCGCATGTGTGTGCACGCTGCGCCCGCTCGTTCTCGGGCAAACGCCTGAAGGAACTGACCGTCCACCACCGCGACCACAACCACGACAACAACCCGCCGGACGGAAGCAACTGGGAACTGTTGTGCGTCTATTGCCACGACCACGAGCACGAGAAGTCACTCACCGCGCGCCACCGCGACGGCGGACACGCCGAGTCGTTCGAGCCCTCCACATCCATTTTCTCGCCCTTTTCCGGACTCGATGCCCTGCTGCCCAAACCGCCGCCCGAATCGCCTGATCCAAGGAACGAAGACCCATGAATGCCCTTCACCGCCTGTTCGCCGGCCTTGCCGTGGTCGCGCTATGCAACCTGAACGCGTTCGCCACGACCCCGGAACAGGCCGCTGCCGACTATTTCGCCGCATTCCGCAACGGGGATTTGAACGCCGTCGCGGCCAGCATGCACCCGGACGAGTTGGCCGCCTTCAAGGCGACAATGCTCCCGGTCATCGAAAAAGGCATGGCCATCAAGGATCCGCGCGCCGACCTGATGAACCTGCGCCAGATCGCCGGCGAAGACGGCATCGACGGGCTGCGGGCGATGACCGACGAGGCCTTTTTCGCCCGGTTCATGGGCTGGCTGTTTGAACAGAACCCGATGCTGCAAACGTCGATGGCCGGGGCCGAGGTGACCCCGATCGGCCACGTCCGCGAAGGCGACCTGGCCCACGTGGTGTACCGGATGGAAGTGGACGTGCTCGGCTCGCGGATCAGCCAGGTGACCGCCATTTCATTGAAATCCTTCAACGACGCCTGGCGCCTGATGCTCACCGGGGAAGTCGAAGGCATGGGCCGCCTGATCGAGGCGAACCTCGATATGATCGCCCCGTGACCGACATGCCCGCACCCGCGCGAACAACCGACCCCGTATTCATCGCGCTACCGGACGGCGTACCGCCGTTCCTGGCCTGGCCGACCGATAATCAAACCTTGTTTACCGACCCCGCCCGCTTCATCGCCCGCACCCGCGTGAATCCCGACTACGGACGTCCCGGCTTCACCCGTGACTGCGGCCGGCGTTTCCACCGGGGCCTGGACATCGCCCCGGTCCATGTCGAGCCAGATGGACGCCTGCACCGGGTGGTCTTCAGCGACTGCGCCCGCGGCACGGAGATTCCATCGGACGAGCCGGGCTGGATCCCGCGCGATCGCCTGTACGCCGTGGCCGATGGCGTGGTCGCGGAACGGCACGATGACGCCTCCACCTCGACCCTCGGCCGTCACCTGATCCTGCGCCATCGCTGGCCCGGAACGACCGCGCACTTCTATTCATTGTACGCGCACCTGGAGGCATCGGTCGTCGCGGAAGGAACACCGGTCACCGCCGGGCAGGTCATCGGTGCGATGGGCATGACCAGTTCCTCCGCCGACGCGCGCACCTGGATGGCCATCGCCCCGCACCTGCACCTGGAGTTCTTCGACGAACAAGGGCGGTCGTTTGACCCGGAGCGTTTCCTGCGCGCGTTGCTCGTGCAACCCGGCTGAGCGCACACCCACCGGCCGCTTCACCCGCCGGATGTTCGCTCGAGGCAGGCCACGCTCTCGATATGGAAGGTCTGCGGGAACAGGTCCACCGGCTGCACCGCGGCTAACCGGTAGAGCCCGCCCTCGCACAAGGCCTTGGCGTCGCGGGCCAGGCTTCCGGGATGGCAACTGACATAGATGATGCGGCGCGGCGCGAGCCCCCGCAACGTGGCCACCGCGTCCTCGTGCATGCCGGCGCGCGGCGGATCGGTGATGACCACGTCGGGCCGGTGCCCGGTCCCGTTCATCGCGGCCTGCAGGTGTTTCATGTCGGTGGCGATGAACGAACAGTGCGCCATCCCGTTGCGCGCGGCATTGATCCCCGCATCGGCCACCGCCGAGGCTTCCAGTTCAAAACCGATCGCGGCACGGCAGTGCCGGCCGGCAAACAGGGTGATGGATCCGGTGCCGCAATAGAGGTCGAACAGGACATCGTCCGGCCGCAGCCCGGCCATCTCCGCGACGGTGCGGTAAAGCACCAGCGCCTGCGCGCTGTTGGTCTGGAAAAACGAATTCGGCGAGATGACGAACGACAAGCCGTCGAGCTCCTCGGTGATCACCCCGGAGCCGTGCAGCACCACCGAGGCCTCGCCGTAGGCGACCAGGTTCTTGCGCGTGGTCGTGCTGTTGAGGATGGTCGTGAGCTGATCCGGGAACGCGGCGAGCAAGGTCTCCGCATAGGCGCGCATCAA
Organism: uncultured Verrucomicrobiota bacterium; assembly: GCA_937872895.1. Taxonomy (GTDB): domain Bacteria; phylum Verrucomicrobiota; class Kiritimatiellia; order CAIVKH01; family CAIVKH01; genus CALMUP01. Next base: position 31,837 of record CALMUP010000020.1, on the reverse strand, counting down.
CTCCGGTTCGTGCCAACTGGTGATCAGGTTGACCATGCACTGGCCGGTGATCCCGGCATGCCGGACCACCAGGTTGCGCAGGAAGCCTTCATGGGTGAAGGTGGAATAGGCCGGGCGCGGATGGGCGAGGAAAAAGCGGCGCGTCTGCTCCAGCACCCCGCTCGAGAGGTCGGTGGCGATGTGGCAGCGGTCGATGTCGATGATCTTGTTGAAGCAGCGGGGACGGTGGAAGCCGAGCGCGAAGTCGGACGGCTTGGTCCGTTGCTCCGGGGCGATGCCCAACTCCTCCTCAAGGATGAACCGTTCGTTGGAGAAGGTGAAGTCCACCTTGTTGCGGTAATGGTACGGGGCGGTGGCGGCCCGGGGCGGAGCGACCACGACCTCGTTGAATCCGCCGATCCGCTGCAACGCATCCTGCACCAGCTTCTGCTTGAACGCCGCCTGCCGCGGGTAGGCGACATGCTGCCATTTGCAGCCGCCGCAGATCCCGTAGTGCGCACACACCGGAGCGACGCGGTCGGGCGAGGGAACGAGCACCGTTTCGAGGCGCGCCTCGAGGTAGTTCTTCTTGATCTTGGTGACCACCGCACGGACCGTATCGCCCGGCATCACCGGCCCGCGCACGAACACCACCATGCCCTCGGGCAGGCGGCCCATGCAGGCATCCTCCTCGGCCGTGTCGAGCACCGGCAGTTCGATCACATCACCTTTTCGGAGCATCGTCATGCCCGCCTGTGTACCGGTTCAGCCGGTGATGTGCAACCCCGGATCCGGAACGACGCTACCGGCGCGTGGCGCGCAACCGGGCCATCAGGGCGTCCAGCGGCAGCGTGTTGAGCACATCGTCGCGGCCGAGCCAGGCGCGGCGGGCCTGCAGGATCCCGTGGCGGTGGTGGGCGAAGTCGGCAAGGCTGTGCGCGTCGTTGTTGATGACCACCGGAATGCCGCGTTCGCGGGCGCGGCGGGCATAGACCTCGTTCAGGTCGAGCCGCATCGGATGGGCATTGATTTCCACGAAGCAACCGCGGGCGTGGATCGCCTCGAGGATGCGGTCGAGGTCGACCTCGTACGGATCGCGCTCGAGCAACAGGCGGCCGGTGGGATGGGCGAGGAACGAGACCTGCGGCCGTTCCAGCGCGCGGAGGATGCGGGTGGTCTGCGCCTCGCGGTTGAGCTTGAACCGGCTGTGCACCGCGACGACCACCACGTCGAGCCGGGCGAGCACGTCGTCGGAAAAATCAAGCGAGCCGTCCTCGAGGATGTCCACTTCCGAACCGGAAAGTACCTGCACGCCGAGGCCGAGGGTATTGACGCGTGCGACGTCTTCGAGCTGTTCATCCAGGCGGCGCTCGTCCAGTCCGTTGGCCACGGTCAGGCGCTTGGAATGGTCGGTGATCGCGATGTACGACCAACCCAGCGCGGCAGCCTGCCGGGCCATCGCCTCGATGGACAGCGCACCGTCGGACCAGATGGTGTGGTTGTGGAGGTCGCCCCGCAGGTCCGACTCCTCGATCAGCCTCGGCAGCTTCCCCTGTTCCGCCGCCTCGATCTCGCCGGCGTCCTCGCGTTGCTCCGGCGGGATCCATGGTAAACCCAACGCGGCGAAAATACCCTCCTCGTCCGCGCCGGCCACGGGCGTTTCTTCGCGGAATACGCCGTACTCGTTCAGTTTCAGCCCCTGCTGCTGGGCCCGGCGGCGCATCGCGATGTTGTGGGCCTGGCTGCCGGTGAAGTAATGCAGGGCCGCGCCATAGCTCGCCGCCGGGACTAGGCGGAGATCCGCCTGGATGCCCCGCTCGAACAGCACGCTGCCCTTCGTCTCACCCTGGGCCAGCACGCGGGCGATCCCGGGTTGCGCCGTAAACGCGGCCATCACGGCGGCGGGATCGTCGGCAACCACCAGCAGGTCGAGGTCGCCCACCGTGTCGCGGCCGCGCCGGTAACTTCCGGCCGGAGTGACCTTGTGCACGCCCGGCACGGCGGCGAGGGTCTCGACGATCCGGCCGACCACCGGTTCGGCCGCCGCACGCAGATGGCGCACCGTGGTGTCGAGGCGCTTGGTCACCGCCTCCAGCAGCGCGGCCTCCAGCTTCGCACCGAATCCGGGAAGTGCCTGGATCCGCCCTTCACGCGCCGCCGCGGCCAGATCATCAAGGGTCTTCACCCCGCACTGGTCCAGCAGGGTTCGCACCCGCTTCGGGCCCAGTCCCGGCAGCTTCAGCAGATCCGGCAAGGCAGGTGGAAATTCCGCGCGCACCTTCTCCAGGGCGGGAAGCGCACCGGTTTCGGTCATGGTCGCGATCTTCGCGGCTATTTCCTTGCCGATGCCGGGGATTCCGGTCAAATCCCGCCCCGCCGCCAGCTCCGCACCCATCTCCGCCGGATGGTCGCCCAGCACCCGGGCCGCGTTGCGGTAGGCCCTGATCTTGAACGGGTTCTCGCCCTTGATTTCCAGCAGGTCGGCCAGCGCCTCGAACTGCTCCGCCATCTCCACATTGGTCATTGCCGCCATGCCCCTACTCTACCTCGAACCCCCGGTCGCCACAATGACGCAACCGGGAGGCGGCTGGCACCCCGATCCGGAGCCGGGGCCGTGCCGATCACCGGCCCTCCTTGACAGATGCACCCACCCGCCCTATTTTCCCCTACGCGTTGGTAATCCACTCACGGGTCAAAGGGATGTCGTATGATTCAGTCTTCGCAGAATAATTTGATCAAGATCACACCGGTTGCGCTACAGGAGTTGGTCAAGCTCGAGGCAACGGGTGAAAGTTTCCTGCGCATTTCCGTCGTTCCCGGCGGTTGCTCGGGCATGACCTATTCGGCCTGCATCGACAACGTCCTGTCGGACAGCGACCAGGTCATCTTCGAGGAGGGCGGCCTGCGCGTGGTGGCCGACTCCGGCAGCTCGATGTTCCTCGACGGACTCGAAATCGATTTCTCCGACGACCTCATCGCCTCCGGTTTTCGCTTCAAGAACCCGAAGGCCAATAAGGGTTGCGGTTGCGGCTCGAGCTTCGCGGTCTGATCCGGCCATGACCGTCAAACCCATTGAACTGCTCGGCGGCGAGTCCGTCTATTGCATCAACCAGAGCCAGCTGGCCAATGCCAAACGCCTGGCTTTTGATGATCCCGCCACCGCACCGAAAATCCAGGCGGAAATCGCAGCCCTCGAGGAGCGGTTGTCGCGGAATGAACGCGCCTCGCTCGCTTTCGTCCTGATCGACCGCCTGCTGAAATCCTCGCCCCACACGTGATCATCCAGCCCCGTCCGTTCAACCTGCGCAAGACCATCACCGCCGGATCGGTGGTCCTGATCGCCCTGTATTTCTATTACCAGCGTCCGCCACCGCTCCAGTTCTGGAAAGTATCCGGCGAAGCGTGGAGTTCGTATTCGGTGAAATTCACCGACACCCGGATGGATCAGGCTGCCGTGGTGCAGCTAAAAGCCGAGATCGATGCGCTGCTCTCCCGGATCAACGCCCAGATGTCCACCTACCAGCCGGACAGCGAGATCAGCCGGTTCAATGCCCACACCTCCACCGAACCCATGCCGGTTTCGTCCGAATTCGCTGCCGTGGTACGCAGAGCCATCGCGTTGTGCGAGGAAACCGGCGGGGTGTTCACCCCCGGCCTCGACCGCTTGATCAACGCATGGGGGTTCGGCCACCTGGGTCCCCGCCGCGAGCCGGATGCCACGGAACGGGCCGAGGCGATGCGGCATGCCGGGTGCGATGCCGTGGAGGTCACCACCGAGGGGGCCTTGCGGAAGTCGGTTCCCGGCACGGCACTCAATGTCAACGCCCTCGTCGAGGGGTGGGCCGTGGATGCCGTGGTCTCCCTGCTGGAACAACGCAGCGTCACGAATTATTTCGTCGAGATCGGCGGTGAGGTCTTCGCGCGCGGCCAGAGCGAGAAGATGCGTCCCTGGCGGGTGGGGATTGACCGTCCCGTCGATGGTGCGCAACCTGGCGAAGCCTACGACCTGATAGTCGCCCTTGATCGCCACGGCCTCGCGACCTCCGGCAATTATCGAAAATTCACCCTCGATGCCGAAGGCCGCAAGATCTCCCACATCCTCGATCCGCGCTCCGGAGAGCCGGCCACCTCCCGCCTCGCCAGCGTCACCGTGATCGCCCCCGACACCGCCACGGCCGATGCCCTGGCCACCGCACTGTTTGTCATGGGAACGGAGGATGGACTCGCCTTTCTCGCCGAAAGGCCCGGGATCGAGGCGGCCTTCATCGAGCACGACGATCGAGGCGGATTCTCGACCCGCTTCAGCCCAGGTTTCGAAGCCTTGCTGGTGCGCTAACTGGACCGCGTACGGGTCAGGACGCGACCTGATCCTTCTTCTTGTTGCGGCATTCGCCGGAACCGACTCCGCACACCGAGCAGGTGCCGTCGCCCCCCTCCATGGCCGCAGCTGCCGCCCGGCCACACGTGGTGAACCCGCGGTTGCGGATGATGATACCGACCGCCATGGCGACCATGCAGAAGGCGAAGGAACCGAGGACGATGAGGAAGAGTTTCATGACCACCCAATTTACGGTGACCTTGACTACGCGTCAAGGTCTGGCAGAGTAGCAGCATCCATGACCTCAAACCCGCTGGCCGTCACCTCGTTCGAGCACATCAACTGGAACCGCTGGACCCCCGACCAGACTGCCACGCTGATCTTTGTGATCCGCGATGGAGAAATCCTGTTAATCCGGAAGAAACGAGGCCTCGGGGCCGGCAAGATCAACGGCCCGGGCGGACGGATCGACCCCGGGGAAACCCCCGCCCAGTGCGCCGTGCGCGAGGCCCAGGAAGAGCTGCACATCACCCCATTGGATGTCAAACCGTGCGGCGAACTGTTCTTCCAGTTCGCCGACGGCTTCAAGCTGCACGGCTATGTCTTCCTCGCGCATGCCTTCGAGGGGACACCCACCGAAACCGACGAGGCCCTGCCGATCTGGACCCCGCTCGACCGGATCCCGTACCACGAGATGTGGGCCGATGACCGGTACTGGCTGCCGTTCATGCTGGCCGACCACTCCTTCACCGGGCGCTTCCTCTTCAAGGATGACACGATGCTCGGGTACGACCTGCGCTGTACGCCGAACACCGCATCACCGCCATGAGTCAGACCGCCAACGCGCTGTGGATGGGTGCCGGTGGCCTGTCGCTCTTCCTGTTCGGCATGATGCAGATGTCGGACAGCCTGAAGGCCGCCGCCGGCGAGCGCTTCCGCCGCGCCATGAGCGGGTTGAACAAGAGCCGTAGGCGGGGATATGCCCTTGGCACAGCCATGGGTACCGCGATCCACTCCAGCGCAACCACGGTCATGACCATCGGCCTGCTTAACGCCGGCTTGCTGACCTTACCCGGCGCGATCCCGGTCATTGCCGGCGCAAACTTCGGCACCAGCCTGGCCATGCAGCTATTCGCCTTCGACATCGGCTGGCTGTGGGCTGCGCTGGCCTCGCTCGGGCTCCTGTTGCGCCTGCTGCCCGGATCGACGGCGCGCCGCGGCCTCGGCACCGCGATGATCGGCATGGGCCTGTTGTTCCTCGGCATGCAGTTGATGAGCCAGTCGGTCCACCCCTTCCGCGCCGACCTCGCCGCCTGGATGGACCATACGACCCGCGATGACGGCTCCGGCTTCCTGATCGCCCTGCTCGGCGCGATCGCCTTCACCGCCTTGATCCAGAGCAGCGGTGCCACCATCGGCCTGCTGTTCGCCCTCGCCGCCGCCGGCGTACTGACCGATATCCGCCAGGCCATCCCGTTCATCATCGGCGCCCAGATCGGCACCTGCACGACCGCACTGATCAGCTCGGTCGGCACCAACGCTGACGCGCGGCGCGGTGCCCTTGCCCACCTGTTCTTTAACCTGATCACCGCCGGCCTCTCGATCGCCATGCTTCCCTGGTTGATCGCCGCGATCCAGCACCTCGACGGCTCGCTGACCCGCCAGATCGCCCATGCCCATTCCTTGATGCTGCTCGGTGGCGGTGTGGTGCTCGTGCCGCTGACCGGCCCGCTGGCCCGACTCCTGACCTGGATCGCCCGGTTCCCGGAACGCGAGTCGGACCGCAGCCATCTTGACGAAGCGGCCCTCGACGACCCGCCCGCCGCGTTGCTCTGCGCCCGCCGCGAACTGGTCCGTGCGGCACGGATCGTCCGCCGCGGATTCACCCTGAACCGGAAATTGCTCGCCGAGCCCGAGCGCGCGTTGCATCAGGAGGTGAAGCGCACCGAAGCCTCCATGGATCTGATTTATGCCGTGATGCGCGACTACCTGCTCCGGCTGTCCGCGCGTGTTCAGGACACCCGCCTCGGTGCGGAAATTCAATGGCTGAACCTGAGCCTGATCTACGTGGAGCGGATCAGCGATCACAACGACAACCTCGCCGACCTCTCCATGGATGTGCATCACCGTCTGTCCAGCGACGACCGCGCCTTCGCCAAGCGCGTCGGCGATGACCTGTACCGTTCGGTGGAGCCGTTGCTCGCCTCGGTGGAGGCCTCGTGGTCGCCCGATCATCCTCACGACTTTTCCTCGCGGGCCAGGACCCTGCGCGAGCAACGTTCCCGCTACCTACCCGAATCCGAGAACCTGCAGGCCGAACTCGTGCGCCGTATCGCCGAGGGCTCGCTGAAACCCCTATCCGGATTCGTGCTGACCGAATACATCAGCGAGATGGACCGGATCGTGCGCCACACCAAGAAGATCGCCGGCGTGCTCGAGAAGTCCGGCACCCAACCGGGCCCGGCATGACCAACCGCCTCGCCCACGCGACCAGCCCCTACCTGCACCAGCACGCACACCAGCCGGTGCACTGGTTTCCCTGGGGCGAGGAGGCTTTCGCCGAAGCCCGAAGCGCCGACAAACCCATCTTCCTTTCCATCGGTTACTCCTCCTGCCACTGGTGCCATGTCATGGCTCACGAATCGTTCGACGACCCGACCGTGGCGGATCTCCTCAACCGGCACTTCATCGCCATCAAGGTCGACCGCGAGGAACACCCCGATGTCGATACCTTGTACATGACCGCCACCCAACTGATGACCCAGCGCGGCGGCTGGCCGAACTCCGTGTGGCTGACCCCGGATGCCCGGCCATGGTACGCCGGCACCTATTTTCCGCGTGACGACCGCCCCGGCCGCATCGGCTTCATCTCCCTGCTCCGTCGTCTCGCCGACCTCTGGACCTCCCGGCGCGAGGAGGTGGAGAAACAAGCCGACGCCCTCACCGCGGCGCTCCGCAAGGAACAGCAACGCGCGACCGAGAACCTCCTTCCCGGTCACCAGCTCGACCCCGCAACGCTGGTGAGCCATTACCTCGAACGGTTTGACGCGCGCTTTGGCGGCTTCGGCGACGCCCCGAAATTCCCCCAACACACCGGGCTCCACCTGCTCCTTCAAGTCCGCGCCTTGCACCGCGACCATCCGCTGGACCTGATGATCGAACGCACCCTCGATGCGATGGCCCGCGGCGGCCTCTACGACCAGATCGGCGGTGGATTCCACCGATATGCCACCGACGAACGCTGGTTCCTGCCGCACTTCGAGAAGATGTTGTGCGACAATGCCCTTCTCCTCGGAGTCTATGCCCGCGCCCTGGCCACCTACCACCGCCCGCGTTACCGGCGGATCGTGCGCGAGACTGCCGCATGGCTCGATCGCGAACTGTCACATCCGGACGGCGGCTTTTTCGCCGCGCTCGACGCCGACAGCCCCGACGGAGAAGGCGCGTATTACACCTGGACGCACGACGAACTGAGTGCGCGGCTCCCCGATGACCTCCGCACGCGCTTCTTCGCGGCCTACGGCATCCGGCCCGGCGGCACCATCGCTGACGAAACAACCGGTGCTCCCACCGGAACCAACCTGCCTGCGCTCGGCGACAATGTCACCGAAGCCGACCTGGCCTCGCTGGCTCCGGCCCGCGATCGCCTGTTGAGGGCCCGCGCGCAGCGTCCCGCCCCCTCCCGCGACGACAAGGTCATCACCGGCTGGAACGCCCTGGCCATCCGCGCCCTCGCCGAGGCTTCCGCCGTACTCGACGATCCGGCGCTGCTGGAGCGCGCCCGCCACGCCCGCGCGTTCATCGCGCACCACCTCGTCGTGGACGGCATCCTGCGCCGCAGTTGGTGCGCCGGAGTCGCCGGACGCGAAGCGGTGCTGGAGGATGTGGCCGCGCTGGTCCTTGCCGACCTCGCGCTTCACGGCGCGACCGGCGAGGACTCCTTCCGTCAACAGGCCGCCCGCGGCATCGAAACCCTGCTCGACCACTACCTCGACCGGGAAACCGCGCGTTTCCGCATGACCAGCAACCGCGAACCGAGCCTGATTCTGCCCGCCTGCGATATCTTTGACCAGGGCGCACCGTCCAGCCTTGGCCTCGCCGTGCAGGCCCTGACACGCTTCGGCTGGCTGGCTGACCGGCCGGATCTGCTGGATCTGGCCGGCCGGATCATCACCGCCCATCAGGGGGTGCTCACCCGCATCCCATCAGCCGCTCCGACCCTGGCCACCGCGGCGCTGGAACTGCAGGACCCCGCGCGGCTGCTTGCCTGGCGCACGCAACGCACCGGGCAGGATTGGCGCGTGTCCGTCCGGCTGCCCGCCGGATGGAGCCTCACGTCGATGGCAGCGCTGGATCAGGATGGTTGGGCGATCCCGTCATGGAAGGCTGACCCGAATGCCCCGGCGGGATGGAGCTTTGACCTCGCGGTGTCCGAGGTGACGATGTCCTTCAGTGTATGCACACCTTCCGGATGCCGGCCGGAGTCGCGGATCCAGCTTCGCCGTCCGGACGGCGAATCCGTCATCGATCTCGGCGCAACGCCACCAGCGTAATATCGTCAAGCTGGATCCGGTCGCTGGCAAATCGCCGGACCCGCTCCAGCAATCCTTCCAGCATGGCCGTAACCGGCAGGTGCCTCAACGTGGCGGCATCCTTCACCAGTTGATCGAGTCCATACTCCTCACCCTCGACATCCTGGGCCTCGGTAATGCCATCCGTATAGAGCAACACGGTATCGCCCGGCTGCATGCGGTATTCGGCGATCTCGAAATTCGCCTCAAAGCTCCCGACATCGAGCAGGCCCAGCGCCGTCCCGTTCGGCTTGATCCATTGAATCGATCCATCGGCACCAATGATCAGCACCGGCTCATGCCCGGCCCTCGCGATGCGCAGCACGTGGGTATCGGCTTGCAGGGTCAACATGTTCGCGGTGATGAACATGTATTCATCGAGGTCGCGGGTGAGCACACGGTTGACGTGGCGCAGGATGTCCTGCGGCGCCTCGGTGAATTCACTGTAGGTATGGACCAGCGAGCGCAACACGCTCATGATCAATCCGGCGGCGACACCCTTGCCGGAGACATCGCTCACGATGATGTGAAACCGTCCGGCATCGCGGGCGAGGTAGTCGAAGTAGTCGCCCCCGACCTCGGTCGCCGGCAGGCTGAAGCCGTGCAGGCTGTACCCGGGGATGTTCACCGCCTGGTTTGGCAACAACGTGCGCTGGATGTCGCGCGCCCAACCCATTTCCTGCTCGATGCGCCGCTTTTCCGCGACCTCGTTGAGCAGGCGCGCGTTCTCCACCGCGATGCCCGCATGCTGGGCCAGGGTCTGCAGGGTCGCCACCATTTCATCATCGTAGGCGGGTGCGCCATCCGGGGGACCGATGTACACCGCACCGATCGGCCGCTCCCCGCTGACCAGCGGCAACACCATCGACTTCACCCGGCCCAGCGAGGCGCCGGTCTCGCTGGCGGCACGTTCCATCAGGACCGGTTCGTTTTTCTCGAGGGCAAAACGGATCGGCCCGGTCACATCGGGCGGGATTTCCTCACCCCGCACCGCCACCGGATCGATGTCACGCCCGCCGTCGGTCCGCAAGAACAACGCGCACATCTTCGAAGACGCCACATTGTGGAACATGTCGAGCAGCCGGGCATAGAGGCGATGACGGTCAAACTCGTTGCCGACCTTCAGGGTCCATTCCTGGATCCGGTGCATCAGCGAGAGGCGGCGCACCCACGACGACACCATTTCGTTGAAGGTCGAGGTGAGCAGGCCGATTTCATCGTTGGCCGCATGCTGGATGCGGAACGAATAGTCGCCGGCATGCACCCGCCGGGCGGCGTCGGTCAGGGCCTGCACCGGCGCGAGGAACCGCCGGGTGAGCAGGAAGCCGAGCAAGGTGGTCAGCAAGGTGCCACCGAGCAGCATCACCGCAGCCGTGCGGTAGAGGGCACGCAGCCGCTCGCCGATATCGGTCGGGAGGTCGATGGTCACATAGCCCGGCACCGCGCCGAACGGATCGATCGGACCCGAGACGACGATCAGGTCGAGCGGGCGATTGAACACAACGGAGACATTCGATGACAGCGAGGAAGCCGGAACATTCGTCGGAGCATGGGGCTTGCCGTCGATGCTGTAGGCATAGATCAGTGATCCATCCGGCTCGTACAGCGCGACACGGGATGGCCGGTGCGTCACACTGAGCGAACCTTCGCCCTCGGCGACCAGGAACCGGTTGCTGAAGACGTAGCCAAGACTGCGCGGCACGAAATGTTCATTCTTGGAGAAATAGTGACCCGTGAGGTAGTTCGCCGCAGCCTGATAGACGGTAAACGAGGATCCTTCCTCCTGACGGATAAGTTCCGTCCGGAAACGGGCGGCGAAGGTCACCGCGATGATCGCGCCGGTGAAGGCGATACATCCCACCATCAGCAGGATGATCTTGTGGATGAATTTCAGTCCGGTCGGCATCCAAGCGTGTCCGGTCAATCAACCAAATGAACCTAGAACGACTCCAGGCCAAGCTCGCGGGTTTCGTACGTAAACAGGGTTTTACCCAACTGCAGCAAATCAAGTGAACGCACCAACTTCGTATTGAGCCGGCACAGGGCCAGGCGACCGCGAGATTGCAACAGGTGCCGGTGGTAGTTGACCAGGAGGCCGATGGCCCGGCTGTTCAGGTAGGTTAATTGCTGGCAGTCGAGCAGGACCTTGGCACCCTGCCTGTTGCACACCGGATCCAAGCGGGACTTGAATACCTCGATCGTGGCAGAGTCCACCGGGCCGTCGAGCTCGACCAGATCAACGCCTGCCTCCGACTTTACCTGCACATCCAGTTCGTACTTTCCCACCGACAAGCTCCTTTACAAACAACAGCGAATTACGTCGCTGCGTGCGAGCCACAGTATAGGACTCGTCATCGATTTTGACACGCCAAAAGAAGCCTCTGCGCGACAAAAGCGCTTGAATAGGAATAGCCGCTCGGAACTTCACTTGCTACGGTGATGGGTATGCGTGCTCCCGGAATCCGTGAACAATTACGCAAGCGCCTTTATCTCGCCGCCCACCAGGAGGTGGAGGCGACGATCAAGGCGTTGCCGCCGCCGGTGCGCCGTCACGCGGCCGCGTTGCCGGTGTTGTACGAGATGCTGCCCCGGCGTTCGGACGAGCAGGCCGGCATCGCTTCCGACACCCTTGGCCTGTTCACCGGGGTTTCGCTGGCCGATGGCCACGGCGTGACCTCCGCTTATCCGACGGTCATCACGTTGTTCATGGAGAACATCTGGGAGTATGCCCGCGGCGACGGCCCGACCTTCCGCGAGGAAGTGCGCCGCACCTACCTGCATGAACTCGGCCACTACCTCGGCCTCGATGAGGACGCCCTCGCCGACCGCGATCTGGACTGAACCCATGTCCCATCCCGCGACAAAGCCTGCTTGCACGTTCGTCTGCCGCCCGGAATTCACCGATGCGCTGATCGAGGAGGGCCGCGACAAGTGCGGACCGTCCGGACACTGGTCGGCACCGGCCCCCGGCCTGGTCGAGTTGTGCGGCGTGGCTCCTCCGGCCCGCCAACTGGTGTTCGAGCGGCAACGGCTGATGGCGCCGTTCCTCGTCCCGATGGACGAACTGAAACCGCTGAGTGACGCGACGGCGGTGCGGATGCTTGGGACCGCCGCCACCGAAAAGCCGTTGTGGACCGCGCACCTGCTGACCGTGGACGACGACAACGAGGCCGCCGCCGGCACGTCGCTGCCCAAGCGGCTCGAGGGCATCTGGGGCGCAGCGGTTCGGCTGGCCCGAAAGACCGCGCCGGACCTCGAGAAGCGCTACCGGCCCCCGCACCGGATCAAACCCGACGGCACGGTCATCCAGGTCCTGCTCGGCCGCGACGGCTGCCGCATCAGCCACGAACGGGCCGGTGCGATGGTACAAACCGTGCCGGGTGGCATCCTGCGCATGAAGTGGGATGACGCGGCACCCTCGCGTTCGTACCTGAAGATGGAAGAGGCATTCGCGGTGATGCCGGTGGCCCCGGTGGCCGGTGAACGGGTGATCGACCTCGGCGCGGCGCCGGGTGGCTGGACCTATGCCTTCGTCAAGCGCGGGTGTCCGGTCATCGCGGTGGACCACGGTCCGATGAAGCTGCCGCCGGCGCAACCGGGATGGGGCACGGTCGAACACCGGCGGGAGAATGGCATCACCTTCATGCCGCCGCGCGACGGACCGGCGGTGGACTGGCTGGTCGGCGACATGCTGATCGCGCCCGGCGTGGCGCTCGGCCTGTTGCGGCGCTGGCTGGAACCGGCGTTGGCGCGGCGTATCGTCTGCAACATCAAGCTGCCGCAGGAGCAACCCTATGCGGCGATCAAACCGGTGGAGGCCTTGCTGGCGGGACAGACGCGCTATACATGGATCATGCGGCAACTGTACCACGACCGGCGCGAGATCACCGTCATGGCCTGGCGCTGACGCGCGGGCGCGCCGGTCAGGCGATGCGGCCCATCCTGCGGAATTGGGTTGCGCGTTGCTCGATCTCGCGCGGGGTCAGTTTGGCGAGGCGGTCGAGGCTGAATTTCTCCACGCCGAACGAGGCCACCACGGAACCGTAGGTCATCGCCTTGCGGATCGCCGCCTCGGAGGTCTGGCCGCTGCGGGCCAGCGCGCCGATGAACCCGCCGGCGAAGGTGTCGCCCGCCCCGGTCGGATCCTGCACGTCCTCGAGCGGGAACGCGGGCATCAACGCAATCGAGTTTTTGCTGAACAGGATGCTGCCGTGTTCGCCCTTCTTGATGCAGATGTATTTCGGTCCCAGTTTGAGCAGGGCGCGGGCGGCACGGATCAGGCCGTGTTCGCCGGTCAGGTGGCGCGCCTCGTGTTCGTTCAGGGTCAGCATGGTCACCTTGCCGATCACCTTCTTCAGGTTGTCGAGGGCGACGTTGATCCACAAGTCCATCGTGTCGAGCAGGACGAACTTCGGCTTCTTCACCTGGTCGAGCACGTGCAACTGGAGTTCCGGCGAAATGTTGGCGAGGAACAGGTACGGGGCACCGCGGTACGAGGCCGGCAGTTCCGGGCTGAAGGTGGCGAACACGTTGAGGTCGGTCGAAAGGGTGCGGCGGTGGTCCATGTTCTGCTCGTACACGCCGGACCAGCGGAAGGTAAGCCCCTCCTTGACCTGGAGACCCTCGGTATCGATGCCGAAGCCGTGGTACTGCTTGATGAACCGGCGCGGAAAATCGGTGCCCACGATGCCGACCATGCCGGTCTTCACGAAGAACGAGGCGGCGGCGCAGGCGTAGCTGGCTGACCCGCCGAGGATGCTCTCGCGCTTCTCGCGCGGGGTTTCGATGGTGTCGATGCCGACGGAACCGACGATGACAACATCACAGGAGGCAGGGCGTTTGCTCATGGCGGAACGGGGTCCTTTCAGGCCTTGCGGTCGTGTTCGACCATCAGTTCTTCGATGCGCTCGCAGATCAGGTGGAACAGCAACTGGTGGCCTTCCTGGATACGCGGGGTGCTGCGGGTGGATTGGATGCAGAGCAGGAGGTCGGAGGCCTGGGCGAGGCTGCCACCGAGGCCGCCGGTCATGCCGATGACCTTGATGCCGTTGGCGCGCGCGGCGGCGACGGCCTTCATGACGTTGCCGGCATTGCCACTGGTCGAGATCGCCCATAGCAGGTCGCCGGGGCGGCCGAGGGCCTGGATCTGCTTTTCGAAGACCTGGTCGAAATGATAGTCGTTGCCGATCGCGGTCATCGTCGAGGTGTCGGTTGACAGCGCAATGGCCGCATACGGGCGGCGCTCCTTCAGGAACCGGTTGAGGAACTCGCCGGCGATGTGCTGGGCATCGGCGGCGCTGCCACCGTTGCCGCAAATCATGACCTTGCCGCCAGCAATCAGGCTGGCCACGATGGCCTGCGCGACCGCCTCCACCTGCGGTAGTTTTTCACGAAAGATCTCATCGGCCACGGCCAGGTATTCTTCGGCGATCAAGTTGGTGTTCATGCTCAGGGAACCTCTCCCGCAGGCGGGGGTTTGGGGGTGATTTCCAACGGTTTGGCCTCATCATTCTTGATGATCTCTTCAACCTTGACCTCGACGTCACGGATCGCCGCGACGCCGATCTTCTCCTGGATCAGCGCGCGGGCGCGCTCCTGGAGCATCCGGCAGATTTCCGGGATCGGTGCGCCGGCCCGGACACGCACGGCCAGCGTGACATCGAGGCTTTCGTCAAGTACGCGGACCTTCGGGGACAACTGGAGGATGGCCGGGAAGTCGCCCCGCAGGTGGCCGAGGAACTCCTGCAGCGCCTTGAGGCTGATGCTGATGTTGCCGTGTTCGGTTTCGTAGGTCAGGTAGGCGGCGCGCGGCGTGCCGGACAAGCCACTGATCAGGTACACGGTGGCGGCAAGAACGACGAGGACTGCGCCGACGATCACCATGGCGCGGCGATCACCCAGCGCGGTCAGGAAATCCGTCCATGCGGCACCGCCCTGGAAGGCCGGAAGCAGGATGTACAGACTGGCCCCGACGGCTGCGGCAACAAGGACCACGCCGAGCAGGCGGTGCAGACCCTTCATCATCCAACCGGTTCCTGAAGGTCGGCTTTTTCACCATCCGGCATCTTCACGCCCTGCACGATCACCTGGACGGCCTTGACGTGCTTGCCGGTCATCTGCTCGACGGCCTGACGGACCTCGGTCTGGAGTTGCCAGGCGACGTGCGGGATGCGAATCCCGTATTCGAGGATAACGTGGAGGGTAATGACCACGCCGCTTTCGTCGATCTCGACGCGGATGCCGCGGTCGCCCGATTTCTTGCGGATCATGCCGGCGAGGTCATCCACGATGCCCCCGCTCATGTCGGCCACACCCGGCACCTTTACCGCGGCAAGGCGGGCGATGGTGGCGATGACGTTGTTGTGGATCTGTACCGCACCAAGTTCGGTATCGTTCTCGATGTGGTCGGCACCGATGTCGTGGTGATCGGCGGAGGGATCAACCGGAAGTCCGGCATTGCTGGTATCGGTCTTGGCCATGGTGCACCTCGTTATTGCGCTTTCGTTTCCCCGGTCAGGAAGCCTTCCTTGATGAAGCCCTCGAGGAAGGTGGTCGTGTATTCACCCTGGGCGAACCGGGCGTCGGCCATCAGGGCCAACCCGAGCGGGACGGTGGTGTGCGGACCCTCGATCATGAATTCGCCGAGGGCGCGGGTCATGCGGGTGATGGCCTCGGCGCGGGTCGGGGCCTTGACGATGATCTTGCCGATCATGCTGTCGTAGTACGGCGGGATCTCGTACCCGGAGTAGGCGTGCGAATCGACGCGCAGGCCGATGCCGCCGGGCATGTTGACGAAATGGATCTTGCCGGGGGACGGGATGAAGTCGCGGTACGGGTTCTCGGCATTGACGCGGAACTCGATGGCGTGGCCCTTGATCTGCAGGTCCTTCTGCGCGAACGACAGCTTTTCGCCGGCGGCCACGCGGATCTGCTCCTTGATCAGGTCGACGCCGGTGATTTCCTCGGTCACCGGATGCTCGACCTGGATGCGGGTGTTCATCTCCATGAAGTAGAAGTCACCCGACTGCCGGTCGTAGAGGAACTCGATCGTGCCGGCATTGCGGTAGCCGACGGCCTCGACCGCCTTCATCGCCGCCTTGCCGAGGCGCTTGCGCGTGTCCTCGTCAATGACCGGAGACGGGGCTTCCTCCACCAGTTTCTGGTGACGGCGCTGGATGCTGCAATCGCGCTCGAACAGGTGGCAGGCATTGCCATGGTGATCGGCGATCACCTGCACCTCGATGTGGCGCGCCTGGTCGATGAACTTCTCGATGTACACTTCGGCATTGGAGAACGCGCGCTCGGCCTCGTTGCTCGCGGTCATGAAGCCCTGCACGAGGCTCACGTCGTTGCGGGCCACGCGCATGCCCTTGCCACCGCCACCGGCCACGGCCTTGACCAGAACCGGGTAACCGATCTTGTGGGCGACCTTGAGGGCCTCCTCCTGCGACTTCACCACGCCCTCGCTGCCCGGAGCGATCGGAACACCGGCCTTTTTCATCGTATCGCGGGCAATCGACTTGTTGCCCATCATCCGGATGTTGTCCGGGCTCGGCCCGATGAAGGTGATGTTGCAATTGTTGCAGATCTCGGCGAAATGGGCGTTTTCCGCGAGGAAACCGTAACCGGGATGGATCGCGTCGACATCGGCGACCTCGGCCGCGCTGATGATGTTGGCGATCTTCAGGTAACTGTCACGTCCGGCCGGCGGACCGATGCATACCGCTTCGTCGGCCATCTGGACATGCAGGGACTTCTGGTCGGCGGTGGAGTACACCGCGATCGATTTGATGCCCATCTCGCGGCAGGCGCGGATGATGCGCAGGGCGATTTCGCCCCGGTTGGCGATGAGGATGCGCTCAAACATGGGATCAGCTCGGTTCGACCAGGAACAGGGGTTCGCCGTACTGGACCGCCGTGGCGTTCTCGACCAGCACCTTGCGGATCACGCCCTTGACCTCGGCCTTGATCTCGTTCATGACCTTCATCGCCTCGATGATGCAGACGACCGACTCGCCTTCGATGGTCGAGCCGACGGAGCAGTAGGGTTCCGCTTCCGGCGAGGCGGAACGGTAGAAGGTGCCGACCATCGGGGACTTGATCTCGATCAAATTGCTGGGCAGGGCCTCCTTGGCTGGAGCGGCGGGAGCAGCCGCGGCCCCGGGGGCGGCGGCCGGAGCGGCCGGGGGTGCGGAAAAGGCCGGCATGTAGGAAGGCGCCTGACCGATCATCACCTGGGGCGTCGCGCTCGCATACGGGCGGCGCACCGTGATCCGGAACCCTTCCTCGGCAAGTTCGAACTCGGAGAGTTCGTTTTCCTTCATCAGCTCAATGATTTTCTTTATTTCTTTGATGTCCATAAGGTTCAACTCCCCATGTTCACACGGCTCGACCTAGCGTCTCTTGCCGTCGGCTTTCACCGACCGCGGTCCATTTGTATCAATGCGCACCCGACTTGTCCATGAGACATCCACGGAAGCGACCCTGTCCTATACCGGCAGCGAGGTTTCCCAGACCAGGTTCTCCGGCAGGTTGCGATCCAGCAACCGGACCGCTTCATCCACCCGGGCCAGACGGCGCAGGCAGGCGGCGACGGTGAGGCCTTCGGATTGCCGGGCCAATGTAGCCCATTCATCCGGGAATTGAAGGGTTTTTTTGTCACCCCCGCCGGCGAGGACCAGCAGGTCCCGCTCCCATCGGTAGATCAGCCGCACGATCTGCAGGCGCGCCTCGACCACCCGGGCCTGGATGCGGGCATCGAGAATCTCCCTGTCGATCCCGTCCTCCCCCGCCGCCTCCTTTTCGCGGGCTTCAGCCTGGGCGCGCACCTCGGCAAGGATCGCGGCCATCCAGCCGGCCTGCACCAACGGGGAATCCTTGCGGGTGCGCCGCCGCAACCAGTCGAGCATCGCCTCCTCGACCCGCGAGAGGGAAGCCCCGGTCCGGGCGTCGCCGATGTGGATGCGCTGGCAACGGGAGAGGATGGTCGGCAGCAGCCCGCCGGGATTCATCGTGACCAGCAGCATGATCGATTGCGCGGGCGGCTCCTCAAGCGTCTTGAGGAAGGCATTGGCCGCCGCCTCGGTGATCCGGTCGGCATCGAGCAGCACCGCCGCCTTCCATCCGCCCTCGAACGACGTTTGCTGGATGAGCGGATTGACCTGCTCGCGGACCTGGTCGGCATCGATCTGGCGGCTCTTGTTGGCCGGTTCGACCCACACAGTGTCCGGATGGGTGCGCGCCTCGACCTGGCGGCAGGCCCGGCACTGGCCGCACGGCCGTTGCGCTTCCCGGCAGAACAACCATTGGAGCAGCAGGGTGGTGAAGGCCACGCCCCACTCCATGCGGTCGCAGGAGACGATATAGCCGTGCGCAAGCCGTCCGGCCTCGGCGCTGCCGCGCAGGACCGCGAAGGCGTCGCGGACCGGCTCAGCCAACGAGCTGCTGAACCCACTTCCAGACATCGGCCTCCACCTCCCCCGGCTCCCGGGCGGCATTGATCGTACGGAAACGCGCGGGCCACCGCGCGGCCAGCTCCAGATACCCGCGCCGCACCCGCTCGTGGAAGGCACGGGCCTCGCGCTCGATCCGGTCCGATTTCTGGAACAGCTCGCGCTGGCGGGTGGCAATCCGGTCGAAACCCGTCGCAACCTCGACATCCATCAGCAAGGTCAGGTCGGGCGTGGCGCCGTTGATGGCGAAGGTGTTGATCGCGATCATCTGGTCGATGTCGAACCCGCGGCCATACCCCTGGTACACCGTGGTGGAATCGGCAAACCGGTCGCAGATCACGTGGCTGCCGCGCTCAAGCGCCGGGATGATGACCGTGCGGACCAACTGCGAACGGCTGGCCGCGAACAGGAACACCTCGGCCTCATTGCACAACGGCTCCCCCGCCTTGTCGTACTGGAGAATCTCCCGGATTGCCTCGCCGGTGGGCGTACCGCCCGGCTCGCGGGTGTAGATGACCTCGTGTCCCTCGGCGGTGAGCCTCGCCAGCAGCCGTTTGGCCTGCGTGGTCTTGCCCCCGCCCTCCGGCCCCTCGAAGGTGATGAACTTGCCGCGCTGGTTGCTCATGCCCGCCTCACCTTCGGACCCTGCGGCGTGTCCTTGACCTGATAGCCGGCCGCCTCGATCGCCGCCCGCAACCGGTCCGACTCGGCCCAGTTCTTCGCCGCCCGCGCGGCGGTCCGCTCGGTCACCAACTGCTGCACCGCGACAGGAATCTCCTCGCTGGCGGGAAAGAGGAAGCCGAGCACCCGGTCGAACGAACGCCAGACCTCGAGCACCGCCGCCGCCTCGCCGGCGGAAACCGCGCCGCCATCCAGCGCCCGGTTGCCCGCACGCAGCAATTCAAACACCGATGCCATCGCGCCGGAGATGTTGAGGTCGTCGCCCAGCGCGGCCCGGAACTGCTTGGCCGCCTCGTCCGCCCACGCGGGAGCGGTCGCCGCGGCGGCACCACCGGCGGTTTCAACCAGGCGCAACCGGAACTCGTCAAGCCGCGCCAACGCCGCCTTCGCGCCGTCCAGGCCGTCGAAGGTGAAATTCAACGATTGCCGGTAATGGGTGGAAATCAGTTCGTAGCGGATCTCCCGGCCGCTGTAGCCGCGCGCCAGCAGGTCGCGCAGGGTGAAGAAGTTCCCGGCCGACTTGGACATCTTCTTGCCCTCGACGATCAGGTGCGCGCAATGCAGCCAGTAGTTGACGAACTTCTGGCCGGTCGCCGCCTCGCTCTGCGCGATCTCGTCGTCGTGGTGCGGAAAGATGTTGTCCACGCCGCCACAATGGAGGTCGAACGACGCGCCCAGGTACTTCATGCTCATTGCCGAACATTCGATGTGCCACCCCGGCCGACCACGCCCCCACGGCGAATCCCAGGCCACGTCACCATCCGCCTCGTCCCACGCCTTCCACAACGCGAAGTCGCCGACATTCTCCTTCTCGTACTCGTCCTGCGCCACCCGCGCCCCCGGACGCAACCCGGAAATGTCGAGCTGGCACAGGCAGCCGTAATGCGGAAACTTGTCGATGCTGAAATACACCGAGCCGTCCTCGGACCGGTAGGCAAACCCCTTCTCGATCAGCGTGGCAATCAGCGCGATCATCTCCGGCACATGGTCGGTGGCCGCCGGATAGAGGTGCGCCTTCTGGATGTTCAGCGTGCCGAGGTCCTCGTAAAACGCGTCGATGTAGGTCTTCGTGTATTGCTTGAGCGGAATCCCCTTCTCGCGGCTCGACCGGATCGTCTTGTCATCGACATCGGTCAGGTTCATCACGTGGTACACCGCAAACCCGGAAAACTCGAGAAACCGCCGCAACAGGTCCTCGAACATGTAGCAGCGTAGGTTTCCGATGTGCGCGTAGTTGTAAACCGTTGGGCCGCAAGTATACATGCTGACCTTCCCCGGCTCGCGCGGCACGAACGGATCCAGACGCCGGGTCAAGGTGTTGTAGAAACCGATGGTCATAAAGTTGCCCGACCATACCCGGAAAGGGCATGTCAGGCAACGAGGGATTTACACGAGCGGCACCGGCCCGATCAGGACCGCATTCGACTCCACCGCAACAGGTAACGTTGTCCATTGACTGGACCATCCGCCGCGCGGTTTGTCCAATCCCTGGAAAATCACCGCCGTCCCGCTTGATGTCGCCCCGACCTGTGCGATGTTAACCCGTTCGCATTCCGTTAGGATTGACCAGACCTGAAATCATGCGAAGATACGGGGTGACCATGAACTCGGCCGACACATCAAACATGTACCTGCACAACCGCGCCCCCGGGGCCGCGGGCATCCGCCAACAGTACGACAAGGATTTCGTCGTGACCGACGCCTACCGTGCCGACCTGCCGGACATGCAGAACGCCGCGAATGCCATCCAAGGTGCGAACGTGGCCATCCAGAAGGTCGGCATCGCGAATTTCCGCCTCCCGCTGGCCTTTCCGACCCGCGACGGCGCCTTGCTCCACCTGGAAACCGCCGTGACCGGCAACGTCTCGCTGGCCCCCGGCATCAAGGGCATCAACATGTCCCGGGTCATGCGAACCTTCTACGATTTCAAGGACGCCGTCTTCACCCCCGCCACGCTGACCGATATCCTCGCCGCCTACCGCCGCGACATCGGCGGACTTGCCGCCAGCATCCGTCTGGTCTTTTCCTACCCGATGATCCAGACCAGCCTGCGCAGCGGTCTCGAGGGCTACCAGTACTACCGCGTGGCCTACGAAAGCCGGATGAATGAGCAGGGCAAGGTGCGCTCGTTCATGGAGTTCGATTTCGTCTACTCGTCGGCGTGCCCCTGCTCGGCCGAGCTGTCCGAGCACGCCCGCGACGTGCGTGGCGTCTACGCCATCCCGCACTCCCAGCGCAGCAAGGCCCGCCTGTTCATCGAGGTGCGCGACGGCGAGATCCTGCCCATCGAGGACATCCAGCAGCACTGCCTGGCCGCGCTGAAGACCGAAACGCAGGTGATGGTGAAACGCGAGGACGAACAGGCCTTCGCCGAGCTGAACGGAGCCGCGATCAAATTCGTCGAGGATGCCGCACGCCTGCTCTACGAGCAACTGAACCGCGATCCGCGCATCAAGGATTTCGAGATCGCCTGCGCCCACCTCGAGTCGCTGCACTCGCACGACGCCGTGTCGGTCATCGCGAAAGGCGTACCCGGCGGTTTCCGCGCCGACTTCTCGGCCTTCGACGACCTGGTCTGCTGACCACGTCTACGGCGTGATCAACCGGAAGTACCGCTGATCGTTGGTCGCCACCGGCTGCGTATCCACCGCCACCACCGCACCCGTGGAAACCCACGCCGACCAGTCGGTCCACGGCCCGCCCACCCCGTCCGCCACCTGCACCCGGTAGCTGCGCTGGCTGACCACCCCGGCCAGGTTGTCCGCCACGAAAAACGGAGGCTCGGTCGCACCGCCCGGAACATTCGCCGCCTCGCCGAGGAAGGCCAGCAACTGCGCATCCGACACACTGGCCGGGTCGGACAGGTTCGCCCCGACCAACCCCGCCGGCACCTGCGGCCGCGCATAGCGCACATAGTCGAAGACCGCCACCAGGTCCGGTTGCGCCCCGCTCAACACCGAACTGTTCAGCAGCACCGCCCCGTTGGTCAACACCAGCAGGTTGTTGTTCGGATACCCGGCGGCGAAGCAGGTATCCCAGTCGGTATAGACCGTCAGTCCGGCCTGTAGCGTATCGGGAAAGTCCTCGCGGTAGTACCGCCGGTGCACCACCCACTCCTGACCTTCCTCGCACCGCAAGGTGATGATGTGCGGACCGATCCGCGCCACCTGGATCGCCGCACGGGTAGCCGGAGTATCGGTCACATCGAGGATGGAACTGCTGTTGATGGTCGTCTTGACCTCGAACTGGAACAGTGCGGTGGTGCGGTTCGCCGCCCCCATCGACAGGAACACGTAGTTCTGGCCATTGGGCGTCCACTGGGCCGGCGCGGTCATCGCACGCGGCGTCCGCACCATGATGCCGGCCAGGGAATAATCGCGCTCCGGCCGGCCCGTCCCGGCGCGGTTGCGAGGCTCGACGTGGGTAGTGATGACGAAATCGCCGTCCACCAGCTTGTAGGTCAACTCGCCCCGCCACTCGGCAAACCATGAACTGGAATACGGAACCATGACCAGATGCCCGGGCCGGGTCGTATCGGCATCGAACACCTCGAGCACATCGTTGCTCCACCCCTCGGTCACGACCACCCGGGACCAGGCGGCCAACGAGTCCGGATCATCGAACTCATCGCTCAAACCGGTCAGCGATTGGGCTTCGCTCCGCAGCGGAAACACCACCAACCCGAGTAGCGCAAACGCCACCCGCGCCCGCTTACACCCCCGCCGGAGACCCGTCATCGGAACCATCCCCCGGATCGGAGGCCAACCGCATGCGCGATCGCATCGCCCACAACAAACCCGCCACCATGACAAACAGGTTCAACGAGCTGGGTTCCGGAATCACCACGAAATTGTTGTAGTTCGTCGCCGCGAGCTGCTGGTTCTGATCGAACTGCACCGTGGCCACACCCAGCGTCACCCCCAACTGGAACATCGACGACGTGCCCCAACGGACCATACCGGTAACCGGGTCGCTGTTGGTATTGAAGTAACGGATGTAAACGTAGTTGATGTTGTCCGACTCGTAAGGAACGGTGACGAAAAAGGTGCCGGAGTTGGTGATCGAATTCAACGGGATCTGGATGCGGGCGAGGATGACATCGTCACCCTGAACGGAGTCGGCAATCAGGTTCGTTCCGCCATACGTGATCAACCCGTCGTTGATGTTATCGCCCGAACCTACGATGTACACCCACGACCCATCCGCCAACGGCGTGGTCAGATCCTCCTGCACGATCGCCATGTCGACGTAGGCATCCAAATCGACAATCAGGGCCTCGGCTTTACCAGTCACCAGCACAAACCCCAGAACCCATGCCAGCAGAACTTTCGCAGCCAGACCCCAACCCTTACCCCACGTTGTGGTGTGTAGTCTCATCGCCTGGATTTATTATCAGCAAGGGCAATGCCAACATGCAATAACCGTATGTTTAGATATCCGTGAGCTGCTTTTTTACTGGTATTGGCTCTACTTGTACAATTTTGCACGCCCTGTTGTGCTAATTTGTGCGTTGACGGTCTCAACCTCGAAAACAACTTGTTCAAAAATGGAAAACCGGTATTGCGCTTTACTGACAACCTTTTGCATGGCATTGACACACGAATGGATAATACTCCACCCATGACATCACGTACCGCATCCCGGCTGTTAAGGAGGCGCACAGCCTCTACGATTGTGCAGGGCTCCGCCCGCTTCACCGTCCTCGACACCGGCCTGGTCCGTCTGGAATTCGCACCGGATCTCACCTTTGCGGATGCCCCGAGCCTGACCGCCCGGCGACCCGAGCCCCCTCCGATCAACCTCCGCGTGCAGCGCCGCGGCAACACCCTGACCCTTCGCACCGACCGCCTGGTGCTGACCTACCGCGATACCCCCGCCGGCTTCACCGCCCACACCCTGTCCATCCGTTTCCGCCATCTCGGCGGCTGGTCCACCTGGCGCTATGGCCAGACCGATCGCGGCAACCTCGGCGGCACCATCCGCACCCTCGACGGCGCAATCGGCGACCAACTCTGGCTTTGGAAGCAAAACGAACAGGGCCACTGGTCCCCCGACCGCAAGGTGCCCATCGACCTCGGCCACGGCGTTCTCTCGCGCGACGGCTGGGCGGTGATCGAGGATCGCAGCGTACTCCTGACCCCGCGCCCCGACGCCTTTACCCCGTGGGCGACCCCGCGTCGCTCCGCACAGCACCAGGACTTCTTTTTCTTCGGTTATGGCCGCGACTACAAGCAGGCCCTCGCCGCAGCCGCCCGCGTCTTCGGCCGCATGCCCCTGCCGCCGCGCTATACCCTCGGCTACTGGTACTCGCGCTATTGGGCCTACACCGACCGCGAGATCGAGGACATGATCGACCAGTTCGACCGGATGAAACTGCCGATCGATGTGATGGTCATCGACATGGACTGGCACCTCCAGGGCTGGACCGGCTACACGTGGGATCCCGACTACTTCCCCGATCCGACCGCCCTGCTGCGCGACCTCCGCCGCCGCGGTATCAAGATCACCCTGAACCTCCACCCCGCCGACGGCGTGGGCAAACACGAAGCCGCCTTCCCCGCGATGTGCCGCGACCTCGGCCTCGAACCCGCCACCACCAAACGCATCCCGTTCGACTGCACCAACCCCGCGTTCATCGCCGCCTATTTCAAACACCTTCACCACCCGGAGGAAAAACGCGGCGTGGATTTCTGGTGGATGGACTGGCAACAGGGACACACCACCTCGATCGAAGGCCTCGATCCGCTGCCCTGGCTGAACCACCTGCACTGGACCGACCAGGAAAAAAACCGCCCCGCCCGCCGCCCGCTGAACTTCAGCCGCTACGGCGGCCCCGGCTCCGGCCGCTACCCCGTGGGCTTCTCCGGCGACACCCACTCGACCTGGGAGTCGCTCGCCTACCAACCCCACTTTACCGCCACCGCCTCGAACATCCTCTACGGAACCTGGAGCCACGACATCGGCGGCCACCAACCCGGCCCGATCTCCGGCGAACTCTACACCCGCTGGATCCAGTTCGGCGTGTTCTCCCCGATCCTGCGCACCCACACCTCGAAAAACCGCGAGGCCGAACGCCGCGTCTGGCTCTACCCCGAACCGTTCCGCGACGTGATGGCCGAGGCCCTCCGCCTCCGCTACCGCCTCGCCCCGTACATCTACACCGAGATGCGCCGCGCCACCGACACCGCCATCGCCCTGCTGCGCCCGATGTACTACGAATCACCGCGCGCCCCCGAGGCCTACACCGCCCGCCATCAATACTATTTCGGCGACGCCATGATCGCCGCCCCGATCACCGCCCCCGTCGAGGAATCCACCGGAACCGCCACCACCTCGATCTGGCTTCCGCCCGGCCGCTGGTACGACACCACCCTCGGCACCCTCGAACGCGGCAACCGCATTGTGACCCGCCACGCCCTGCTGGAGGAAATCCCGGTGTTCGTGAAGGCCGGCGCGATCATCCCCGAACAAGCCGACACCACCCGCCTGACCGGCGGCTCGTGCCCGCACCTCGTGCTCGCCGCCTACCCCGGCGGCGAAGGATCCTACGACCTCTACGAGGACGATGGCCTCAGCAAGGACTACCTCGATGGCGCCAGCGTGACCATCCCGCTGCGCCACCACACGACCGCGCGCCGCCGCACCGTGGTGATCGGCCCGGCCCAGGGAACCTTCCGCGGCTTCAAGCGCAAACGCCCGGTGACCCTGCGCCTGCACGGCTGCCCGCCTCCGGCCGCAGTGACCTCCGGACGCACCCGCCCGGCCTGGCGCTTCAACGGCGATGACGGTTTCGTGGAGATCGCCCTCGGCACCGTGGACCTCGCCACCACCACCACGATCGTCATCGAACTCCCCGCCGGCGCACCGCGCTTCGACCGCGGATGGTCCGGCCTGATGCGCCGCCTCCGCAAGGTCGGCGCGCTGGCCAACCTCGTGTCACCCCCCCACCCCGTCCACCCCGAGGAACGCCTCGCCATCCGCGTCGGCCAGACCGGCAACCGCCTGACCCGCCGCCCCGAGCTGGCCGCCAAGGAAATCCGCGCGTTCCGCCGGGACCTCGCCCGCCTGCCCAAGGCCCTCGAGGAATTCCAACGCGAATACACCCTGCGCAACGACCACGGCGCCGCCGCGATCCTCCAGAAAGCCCGCGACCTGCTCGCCCGCACCCTGTCAGCAGATTAGATTCACCGCGAAGCCGCACCCTGATTCATTCAGCAGATTCCGCCGAATGCCGATGGCCTTGATACGCCAAACGCTTACCCCATCCGCGATATCCGCGCCATCCGCGGTTCACCCATGCTTGTTTTCCGCTTCAATTCACGCATCCACGCACCGCACCACACGCCGCATCCGTGTTGATCCGTGTCCATCCGTGGTTACATCGTCCGATTTGGAATGAACCACGGATAAACACGGATGAACACGGACGGCTTCACCCTGCTCACGCTTCGGTTCAATCAGCAGATCCCATCGAAGCCGATACCCTGGACACGCCAATCATCTTCCCCATCCGCGATATCCGCGCCATCCGCGGTTAAAACATGCCTGTTTTCCGCTTCAATTCACGCATCCACGCACCGCACCACACGCCGCATCCGTGTTGATCCGTGTCCATCCGTGGTTACATCGTCCGATTTGGAATGAACCACAGATAAACACGGATGAACACGGATAACGCGAAGGGGAAAGAGGTAACGCACTTCGGCTTGTCTGATTCCGTTAGAACCGACTGTACGATCCGGCGCGAGCATTACGCCCAACCATCCGTCCAGTCAGGCTTGGTGTAGCTTCGCCATGTTGCGTCCGAGGTTCTGTTTCCAGAACTCGAACTCCATGCATGAACCGTCTCGCACCAAATTCCCTATCCGTATTGATCCGTGTCCATCCGTGGTTACATCGTCCGATTTGGAATGCACCACGGATAAACACGGACGGCTTCACCCTGCTCACGCTTCGGTTCAATCAGCAGATCCCATCGAAGCCGATACCCTGGACACGCCAATCATCTTCCCCATCCGCGATATCCGCGCCATCCGCGGTTAAAACATGCCTGTTTTCCGCTTCAATTCACGCATCCACGCACCGCACCACACGCCGCATCCGTGTTGATCCGTGTTCATCCGTGGTTACAACCTCCGTGCCACGTCACCACGTCGCCGCTGTTGTCCGCGCCTACCCGAGCAACTCCGCGTCGAACACATTGTCCGCCGCCTCGATCGCCCGGAGCTTGTCCTCCTGCACCACGCCCTGCTCAAGGGCGTCGGCCAGCCAGTAGAACCGGGTCAGGTGGTCGCGCACCCGCTTCTCCGCGTATTCGGTGTGCCGGTTCGCGTTCATCATGAACGGCCAGTCGGAGGACTGACCGAGCAACAACTCGCGCCGCGCCTGGGCGAGCAACCGGCGCTTCATGACCAACGGCAGTTTGTCCGAAGCCGACGCCTCCAGCCGCGCCGACCGCTCGGCCGCCCGCAACAAATGCGGATACATCCACGCCGTCGCATCGTTGAGCCACACTTCGTGGTACCCGCGCGCTCCCCAGCTCGACGCCGAAGGCACCCCCTCGAACCCCGACGGATGCAGCGCGAGGTAATCCGACGGCGTGATCATCGCGACCTCGCGCTGCACATCGGCCTGCCGCAGCAACGCCTCGATGAACAACGGACCCTCGAACCACCAGTGCCCGAACAATTCGGCATCGTACGGCGCGACCACCACCGGGGGCCGGTCCATCGCGTGCAACGACGGCGCGACCTGCGCCGCCTTCTTCGCCAGGAAATCGCGCGCATGTTCCGCCGCCCGCTCGGCCGCGCGCCCCGGATGGTACGGCGCCTTCTGCTCGCCCGATCCGGTGATCCGGTGGTACTTGAACCCGGTGGCCGGCGTGAGGTCCGCGTCGGGGAACAGATCGATCAAGGCCTCGAGCGGCAACTCCGTCCCGACATCGCGGTAGTATTCGCGGTACTCGGGATCACCGGGATACCCGGTCCGCGCACTCCACACCTGCTGCGACGACGCCGGATCGCGCGCGAACGCCGCCACGCCGTTCGGGCAGTACACCGGCGCAAACACCCCGTCGGGCGGCTTCGGCCGCGCATGCAACACGCCGTGCGATTCGAGAAAGAAGTACCGGATGCCCCACTCCTCGAGGAATTTCTCGAGCCCGGGATAATAGCCGCACTCCGGCAGCCAGAACCCGGCGGACGGATGTCCCACCCGCCGTTCGAACATCCGCGCACCGAGCATGATCTGCCGCCGCGTGATCTCCGGATGCCGCTTCCAGATCGGCAGGAATGCATGCGTCGCACAGGTGGTGATCAGCTCGAGGTGCCCGCGCTGCTCCAGCTCGACCAGCGCATCGACAATCCCGCCCTCGCCCAACCCGTCCCACGTCGCGAGGTTCTGCTCGGCCAGCACCGCATAAAAGCGCGCCAGGGGATGCCACGCCGAGGCCGGATCCGCCCCGGTGCGCTTTACCTCGCGTTCGGCAAACCGGACCACCCGCTCCAGGTGACGCCGCACCCGCGACCGCAACATCGGATCGTCGAGCATCGCGATCAGCGTCGGCGACAGCGAGACGGTCAGGCGGCTCGCCGCCGGATGCGCCCGCCGCGCCTGCAATACGCGCACCAACGGCAGGTAACACTCCCGCACCGCCTCGTAGAGCCAGCGCTCCTCGATGAATTCCGGAAACTCCGGGTGGCGAATGAAGGGAAGGTGGGCGTGAAGAACCAGGCAAAGGTAACCGTTCGGCACCTGTCAAACCTCCGCCTGCCCGTTTCCTTGTTGGGTGTACAGGAGGGGCAGGATCACGGCGCCGTGCGGAAGCGGCCGCCGCACGGAAAAACTTCCGTCGGGACGCGTCTTCACGATCTGGCCGTACAGGGTTAATTCGGTATTGGGTTTGCTGCGCCCGTAGATGTGCAGTTCGGCATTCACTTCCAACAGCACATCCCGGCCGGGATGTTCCAGGCTGGACAAGCCCAGCACCTGCTCAAGCGGTGCGGGTGTCCCGATGGCAGGCTCCGAACGAGCCGCCTCCTGGACCGGAGCGGGAGGGTGAACAGGCGCAGGCCCGGTGGATTCGGAAACGGGCACCCCGGCCGCCTCGGCCCGGGTTTCCATCGCTTCATAAAACGCATCAATCGCCCCGCGGTTTTCCTGCACCGCAGAAGCCAAGGCCTCGGCGTCGGGAAAAGCCGCCGCCGGACCGCTCATCACATCGTCGTCAAACGCGACCGCCGCATCCCCGGCCGCCAACACCGCCGGTTGCGTTTCCGTGGAGACCTCCACGCGCGCTTCATCAGATCCGGCCGCATCGACCGCACCCGCGGCAGGTGCCACCGTCACCGGCACAGACTCCGGTTCTTCCGGCGCGGACGCCACCGACGGCGTCGCCGAACGCGCCGCCCAATCGGTCAGCGGAAACTCGGGATCCAGCAACGTCACCGGCGGCTCGATGACCATCGGTTCCGGCGCAGGCACTGAAGGTACCGGCGCGGCAACCGCCTCCGTTGCGGCGGGCGTCGCGGCGGACGCAACCTCCACCCGGTCACCCGGCCAATCGGTGTGCAACGGGTTGCCGTTCGGATCGGTATGGCCGCCGGACGCAACCGCTTCCGCCGGTTCCGCGGGGGGCGTGGAAACTTCGTTCGATTGCGCGAGCACCACCAGCGATCCATCCGCCTCCCGGTACCCCAACTGGGTAACAAACGTCCGGTTGTCGCGCCACAGATCCAGGTACCAGCGCCCCTGCAAGCCTTGCACCTCGACGTCAAACGCCTGCGACGCCTGTCCGGCATCGCCCGATTCCGTCACGTCAAACACCCGCAGGACCAAGGGCTGGCCTCCCCGGGCCTGGGCGGGATCGATGTTCCAGCAGACATGCGCGCGGTGCGGATCGATCTCCAGGAGAATGAGTTCGTTGCCGGATGAAGGGAGCGCCTGCTCGCGGCTCACCTGCTCCAACGCGGTGCGCAGTTGCTCGGCGCCCGCCTCCGGAGCCGTATCGGTTGAACGGCGCTTCTTCACGGTATCAGATGGACCTCACGGCAAAACATACCGCGCATGCTACCGACCACCCACCGGGAAGTAAAGCCGTGAGGCGGAATCTCCCCCCGGATTACCGTAAACCTGACACAATCCTAAACCTTCACGCCCGACCACGACCCGAAATCCGGCGAAAATCGGGGATTTTCTTGGGGTCGAGGCCTCCCGGTGGTATCGTGGCCACGTACACCACCCGGGAGTAGCCATGACCTTGCGCACCTTGAGCCTGCTGATCACCGCCATCGGACTGACCGTCGCCACCCTTCCGGCTTATGCCGATCCGGCCACCGACCCGGCCTTTCGCCGCCACCGCCTGTTCAAGCAGATCAGCTATTCGTCCATCACCGCACAAACCGCCGAAAAAATCCGCGCCGGCCAGGAACAACCCCTGCTGCCGTTCATCGTGAAAGGCAATCCGGCCTCGATCTTCCTGAACTTCGAGATCCGTCCCGACCGCCTCGCTGCCTACACCCAGCACCTGAAACTGCCGCCCGGCTTCCAGCTCGTGCCGGTGGCGATCATCGACGGCGAAACCCCGCGCCACTTCCTGAGCCTGAACATCTACGAGGTCTCCGGCCTCGGCGGTGCCCTCGCCGGCCTCCGCGCCGAATGGTCCGCCTACGTTTCGTACAAGGGCGGCCGCCCCTCGTTCATGGTCGTCGAAGCCCGCAACAGCAACTTCTCCCTCGACCCCGTCAACTGGTTCACCCGCGGCACCCCGCTGACCCACACCGACGACGCCAACGGCATCCGCAGCGTGGTCGCCTCCGACAACGGCCGCGTCTTTGAATCCACCATCGCCCCCTCCGGCCGCCCGAACGCCACCCAGGTCTTCGCCTCCCCGCACTGGGCCGCCTGCAACGACCGCATCTACTGGCCCAACGGCGTCGCCGACCGCGTGTACTACGACGGCCTCCTCGTCGATACCCCCCTGCTCTCCATCCCCCCGAACCACGTCACCCTGCGCGACACCACCGTCTGGCGCGACTTCATCCACCCCCAACCCGTCCACGTGCTCGTCTTCCAGACCCCCCTCGAATTCGTCATCACCCCGTGGTTCAACGTCAACTGATCCGCGCACGCAACCTGCGTCCCCCTATTTCAAGTCGTCCTCGGTGATCCCCACCGAGCGCTCAAATTCGGTCAAGGGCATCGATGGCAAGCCCTGCCGCTTGACCTCCATGTGGTATTCGAGCAGATGCGCCTTTAACGCTTCTTCCGTCATCATGTTGGAGGAATTAGCGGACTTCTTCTCTGCTGAATCGACAAAAGCCTTATCTGCTTCCACAACCGACACCGAACCCGTTCCCGATGGACGCCAGGCCGGATCCGGCGACAGCATGACCCCGTCACCCGACACCACCACCTGCACGCCGTTGGACGTGAAGACCCCCTCGATCAAGTCGATCGCCTCCGCATCAGTGACCCGCAACGTCTCCAACGTAATCGTCGCATAGGTCCCGGCGGCTAGTGTTACCGGCACCTGCTTGAGGTCCTGGTACAAATCAGCCACATGCTCGATCGGGGACTCACGAAAATTCATCTGGATCATCCGACCCGGCACTGCGCCCTCCGCCATCGACACGATCCACCCCACGATGCCGCACCCTACAAGAAACTTCCTCATAACGCCTCCTTGATGGACCAGGAAAGCATCCTGGTCTCTGGTCACGCTACCCGCGCAACTCGAGCAGGGTCAAGTGTCGTGACTCTATGAAAATGTCCCCTTGCGGATTCGTTAGAAATGTCCCCATCAAACGCCTTCATGAGGGAGGGCGAGATGGGAGTAT
>CALMUP010000019.1 GCA_937872895.1 uncultured Verrucomicrobiota bacterium | reverse complement strand
ACGCGCTCCAGGCATACACGCCGCCCAACGCCAACTGCATCAACACCGATGCGATGACCACCACAAGTCCTGCCATCATGATCCGCGTCCTTCATCCCGTGCCAAGGCGCCGGGTTCCGCTAGTAGAGCAAACCGGCGCACGGGGCTCAATCCTAACCGGCCGGAGGCACGGAGGACGCGAATAGAGAACATGTGACGTGTCGCAGGTGCGGTTGCGTGGGCGATCAAGGTAGAACGATGTCCCATGGATGCCAAGGGCGGCCCACGGATGGGAAGGCCGGTGGCGATTCGCTGTTCGTGTTGGCTGATGTAACCGGGATTACGGTTCGCGTGGTGTACCAGGTTAGAACACCCGGCGACAGGATGCACACCCGAAACGCCGTCCGTTTCGGATAGGCATCTTGGATCTGTGGCGGATTCGAACCCGTCCCCGTCCCGTCTACATTCCCCTGCTGGCGTGCCCACCCTTATCGACTACGATGGTCGCGACCAACGAGGTCCAGATCACTGGCCATGATCATCGTAGGCATCCGTTTGTGATGGGTGATTTGATAGTTCATCCGGGGAAAGTGTGTGCCTGAAAAGCAATTGGGTAACTGGCTCTCCCGATTCTTGGCAAAGCCTGTTATTCTTTGGTATATCTTGCCCATGGGCCATGTATTCAGCTTCCCTGAGCGCAAGTTCCTGGTCTTCGGAATGAACTCATCCTTTGCCCGCGACTACCTCATGCGCAACCGCCGCAGCAACATCCACCTCTACCCCGAAGACTGGAAAACCCTCCCCATCCCCGATGTGGACACCAAAACCCAATCCCAAATCACCACCCTCGTAGACCGCCTCCTCGCCGCCAAACAATCCGGCGACCACCCCACCGCCGCCGCCCTGGACCGGGAGGTTGATGAGCATGTTGCTCGACTATATTGCCCGTCTAATGATAATGCAGGTACCTTAAAACTGGTAGGAGCAGGTGACGAAAGGTGTGCGTGATGGCTGGAGGTAATCGACATAGCGGCAATCTTGCCGACAGCAATCAGATTAACCCTGAGACTTATTGGGATTTTGGCGGCGAGCGTGAGCCGCTGATGCACCGGATTCACGCCTATCCCGCCAAGTTCCCCGCCTTCATCACACCGAAGGCCGTCACCTATGCTCAAGAGAGGGGGGTCACCGTAAATCGCATCGCGGACATCTTCTGCGGATGTGGCACCACCGCCCTTGAAGCGAAGCGACTGGGTACGCCCTTCTGGGGGTGCGACATCAACCCCGTGGCGACGCTTATTGCACGAGTCAAGAGTGAGGACTACCAACCATCCCGGCTTGTGAAGTACGCCGAGCGCGTCATTCGTACTTATGATCGCCGCAAAGCGCCCAATAAGCCGCGGCAACTGGATGATGAAAGAATGCGCTACTGGTACGATGAAGAGCGCATCCGCTCCCTCGCACGGTTGAAATCGGCGATCGAGACCCTACCCGAGGGGAAGTATCGTGATTTTTTCTTGTGTGCGTTCTCCAATATTCTAAAACCCACCTCCCGCTGGCTGACCAAATCCATCAAGCCTCAGGTGGATCCCAACAAGGTTGCGGCCAATGTGCGCGAGGCCTTCGAAATACAGGTTGGGTTCATGATCAAGGCGGCCAAGGATGTGAACCACCACGCCATGGCCGACCGCCGGATTATTACCGGCAATTTTCTCGACATGTCTTTCAGCGAGCCATTCGTTGACCTCATTATTACCAGCCCGCCGTACGTCACATCCTACGAGTATGCCGACCTCCATCAGCTTTCAACGCTTTGGTTGGACTATACGGACGACTACCGCAAGCTTCGGCGTGGCACGATTGGAAGCCTTTACCACGACTCCGAATTCATGAATGACGTGAAACAACTCAATGCAGCAGGCAGCGCGATTGTTTTTCGGCTGTATGATGCCGAACACCGCAAAGCCCGTGCGACCGCACGCTACTTTGTCGACATGCACCGCACCGTCAAACAATGCCGCAAGGCACTGCGACCGGGAGGCATGGTTCTGTTCGTGATTGGAAATACCGAATACAAGGGTGTAAAGGTCGATAACGCCGCCTATCTCCGCGATTGCCTTTCCCAAGAGTCGTTTACCGAAATCGAAACGACTCGCCGCAAAGTATCCGCGAAAAACCTCACACCTTACCGTGACACCCTTGGCCGATTCACTGCCGATGCCACCAGCCGCCAAGTGTACTCAGAAGAATTTGTTGTGACCGGGAGATGCGCATGCTGATCGAAACAGCAGGAACGCAAGTTGACACGATTCCGGTTCATATCAGCTATCGGATTATTGAGTTGTTTTCTGCTGGCCTGTACTCCAGTCCGAATAAGGCATTCGAGGAGTTGGTCTGCAACTCGTATGACGCCTTTGCAGACAAAGTGGCGGTCTATGTCGCGCCCGACTTGACTGTTGAGAATGCGATAATATGGGTGTGTGATAATGGCGAGAGCATGGATCAGGCCGGGCTCAAGGAGTTGTGGCGCGTCGGGGAGTCAACAAAACGTAGTGGAACGCGCGATAAGCGACGGCTTCAGATTGGTCGTTTTGGAATCGGGAAACTGGCAACGTACATTCTAGCCCGTAAGCTCACCTACGTCTGCAAGCGTGATGGTCGTTTCCTTGCGGCCACTATGAATTATGACGAGATTCCCAAAACGACGGATTCCCTGACGCTTGTTGAAAGAGAGCTGACCGAGGAGGAGGCTGAAGCAAGCATTGGTCCGCTTATTCACTCAACTGGCCGCGCCTTGGTGCCGTTTTCGCTTTTTGGCTCCGATGCTGCTCCGGTTTGGACTTTCACGATCATGACAGCACTCAAGCCCAAGGCGGCAGAGATCAAAGAGGGTCGCTTGAAGTGGGTTCTGCGAACGGCCTTGCCGCACAGCCCGGCGTTTCAGTTGCACTACAATGGCGAATTGGTGGAGTCCTCAAAGGTGACGCTACCAATCAAGCGTTCCTGGATTCTAGGCAAAGATGATCAGACCGCAAATGCGCTTGGTTATGCCCAAAGTCGCGAGGTCGATGGGAAGCATTTCATCGATTTTGATAAACTTCTTAATGTGTCCGGCCAAATCGACCTTTATGATGACTCTTTGGTAGATGCAAGCAAATCGTCGGAGCAGGGCAGGAGTCACGGCATTTTTCTCATGGTACGTGGCCGTCTAGTCAACCTTGATGACCCCCTGTTGGGGATGGAAGCTTTTTCTCACGGTGCGTTCAATCGCTCACGAATCGTTGTGCATGCCGATGAGCTCGATAACAACCTGACATCAACGCGCGAAACAATCAAAGACTCAGAACCACTGCGGCAACTAAAGGAGTACCTGAAGGCCAAGTTCAATAACGAGATTAAAAAATATCACTATGAAGAACAGGCGCGGGAGGACCGGGAGTCTAGTGTACTACATCGACTGTCGCGTACATCGCTCATGGTTTCAAAGCGTCCTCTGCTTGTCTTTGCTGAGCTCTTCTTCGATGGTAAGATATTCAGCCCAATGCTGATAAATAAACCAGATCCTGCCTCCAAGGACACACTTCTCTCTGAATTGCGGTCAGAGCTTCTGGATGGGGAAGCACTTATTAAGTGCGTAGAATGGGCGATACTCGGCGCTGGAGAGCCGATTGCGCGACTCGATCTGAATACAGGACGCCTTCTCGTGAACATGATGCATCCTTATATTGCCAACTACAACGATGCCTACAAAAGCGTATTGCCTGTTCAGTTTATAGCCATCACGGAAGTTCTTACGGAAGCTCACCTTTATGAACTGGGCATTGAAGAGTCTCAAGTGAACAGCATAATGCGTCGCCGAGATAGCACGCTTAGGGAACTATCGTTGTCGGATAGGGAGAGTGCCCCAGCGGTAGCGCTCTTCTTGAAAGACACGATTGCAGATCCCACGGGTCTGGAAAATGCTGTTTACCGCGCCTTTCTCGCGCTTGGGTTTGAGGCGACCAAACTCGGAGGGCCAGGAAAGCCTGACGGGAAAGCGGATGCGATTCTTGGATATACGGAGACGGAAAAAAGCGCGAGCTATTCGATCACATATGATTCCAAGAGCACCGGCAAGGATAGAATTCAGGCTGGCACGGCCAAGCTATCCGCAATCAAGCGGCATCAAACTGACTATAAAGCCGACTTTGCTGTGGTCGTGGCCGTTGACTTTGAAGGCGGTGATGATCCCGATAGCGCCGTATCTAAAGAGGCTGTTCAGCAGGGCGTTACGCTGATTAGGGTGACAGACCTCGTGCGCTTGCTGCTTCTTTCTGCACCGAAACAAATTAGCCTATTAAAAATAAGGCAACTACTCGAGTCCTGCAAAACGCCTAAACAGGTGGCTGATTGGATCAACGACATCGCGGCATCACAGGCATCACTTGGCCCCATAAAGGATGCGCTTGAAACGATATACGAGTTTCAATTGAGAGACACAGAGGCCCCCGAAATTGCGAGTGTTCGCATTAAGCTCAACGAAAAGGTTAAGCCACCCATTTCGCGTCCCGATCTCAAGGCGCTAATAGAAAGCCTTCGGGTTCTCGCGCCTGGATACATCAGCGTCGATGGCGAAAGGATATGGATTCAAGCGCGACCCGCCAAAGTGTTGGAGGTTATAAATGGAGCAATCAACCAAGTGCCCAGCGCTTTCAGCCAGATGTACCTCGACGCATTTTCGCCGCCGTCAAAGGCGGCTAAATGAACATTGATGCTGCAGGAGCAAAGCGTACCCATATTATCAATTGTGCAATAACAAGTGACGAAGCTCAGGCTTGGTGACCGCGGGTGTGGATTTTCCTTCACCCATCGGGCACAATAGCCGGATGCTTGATTAGCGTATTTTCAAGCAGATGTTTTGAAAACGAGTAAAAAATGACAAATGAGAAGGTGGTTGATGAAAACTAAGCGAATTATAATTGGCCTTTTACTGATCATCCTGATGGTTGGCGTCATTTATATGCTCAACCAGCCGAATAGAGGAGTTGTCCAAGTTGGTGTCCTCGAACCGATGGCTCATCCTGCTATTTCTGATGTTACCCAAGGCATACGGGATGGATTGGATGCGGAGTCAGACATTAACCTTTCGATCGTGGTCAAGAATGCGAATGCCGACTCGACTGTCATCCCGCAAATAATTGCGCAGTTCAAAGATGCAGGCGTCGGGATATTTGTACCAATCTTTACGGGAACGTCCCAAGCAACTAAAAACTCCGTAGGGCACAAACCTATTGTCTTTGTCGCGGTCACAGATCCCGTTGCTGCCGGGCTTGTAAATGATACTAAGTCTCCGGAAGGAAACATTACCGGAGTGAGTGATCTTTGGCCTATTGGTGCACAGTTTGACCTGATTCACCAGATACTACCTGAAGCTTCCCGGATCGGTATCGTCTTTGATCCAAACGATCCGAGTTCAGCCGCCACTATGCCTCTTATTCGAGAATACGCCAGCGCCAAAGGATTCGCTTTGGTCGAGAGACCTGTTCATTCAGCAATCGAGATTGCGTCAGCTTTACCCGTACTCATGGGGCAGGTAGATCTTCTGTTCACGGCCAACGATGTAACCGTGACCAAAGCCCTCCCAGCGTTGGTGGCCTTCGCAATCGAAAACAAAATTCCTCTCTTTGCCGGGGATTATTCGTCCGTTCAAAGAGGTGCAATTGCGGCCATTGGACAAAACTATTATAACGTCGGTCGTGAAGCCGCGGAGTTAATCGCAGCCATACATCGCGGAGATCCTATTTCAAGCCTGCCTATACGCTATACGAAGGGCGGTGATCTCCACTTAAATGTGGCTGCGGCAGAAAGAATGGGGGTCGCAATACCTGAAGGTGTGCGCTCATCAGCGCAGCATGTATACAATGAAATATCTGAGGAAGGGGGCCAATAATGGCTATGGCATGTCAAGTACAACACTATCCCATGCAAGTGCGATCCTCGCGCGTTCACGGCAAGGGCATCTTCTCGAAATCCGAAATTCCCGCCGGTGCAATTCTGTACGAGTCTGATGACTATACCGTGCTCCCAAGTGCGGCCTACGGCAGTATTCAAAAAAGTCAGGACGAACACATTATGGAGGACCTCCTCCGCTGGGAGAATCATTCGTGTTTACCTAACACGGAATTGCAATTTTCAGGGCACACCATCCTCTTGATGGCTACACGACCCATTCACGCCGGGGAAGAGATTGTCTGTGACTATCGCGATACAGAGGGCGCCATACCCGCCCCCTTCCAGTGCAACTGCGGACATTGCGACGGTATTATGATTCAGTGACCCGGTAATGTACCAATTACTATCCATAGTTGAAGTGGCGTGCATTCTTTCCTTTGTATCAATGGCCGCTGTCTTCACGTTCCGGTTTGCAGGATTTCCCGATTTATCCGTTGACGGGGTATTCGCCCTAGGCGCCGTTGCTTTTGCAAGGTTGGTTCTGGCTGGCTGGAATATTCCTTTGGCGCTTCTGGGTGCCGTATTGATCGGGATGACTATTGGCTTCACTACGGCGACCATATCCAACCGCTTGCATATAAATCCCCTTCTCGCCAGCGTGCTAGTGTTGACCATGCTTTATTCTCTCAACCTGCGAATACTCGGGCGCGCTAACTTACCAGTTTTCGGTGTTCTGGATTCGCCCCTTGCGACCGGCACAACCCGACTAGCGCTATACATCGTTGCTGCCGCATGCTTCTGGTTGTTGTGCTTATTGTTCTTCAAAACGGAACTTGGAACAGCGATACGTTCAACCGGATCTGCCCGTGATTATTTAACAGGAATCGGGCGAAACCCGGCACTTTATCGCCTGGTCCTTGTCGCACTGGCCGGAGGTTCAGTCGCGGCATCTGGAGCGCTGCTGGCCTTGAAGTTTGGATTTGCCGATGTTTCATTGGGAATGGGGACCATTATCATCGGCATCGCATCCTTAATCATCGGGGAGCGGATATGCGGACGGGACGGATTGCTTCCCCAGTTATTATCCGCCTTATTCGGGATTTCCGTTTATCAACTCGCGGTTGGAGTGGCGTATTCTCTGGGCATTTCAGCCACCGATGTGAAGTTGGGAACAGGAATAATCGTTATTGTTATGATAGCTGTGAGCCGCGATGAACGACACAAATTACTTGATTGAGGTTCGAGACCTAACCATGGAATTCGACCAGCCGACAGGCGGCCCGTTGAAGGTTCTGAACGGCGTATCCATGGCTATTTCACACGGCGACACCGTCGCCTTGATGGGACAAAATGGTTGTGGCAAGACCACGCTTCTTCGCATTATCGCCGGAGAACTCGCCCCCACCTCCGGCAAGGTCTACCTTGGTGGCAAGGATGCCTCCTCCATGCCAGCCTACAAGCGCGCCCGATTTATCGGGCGTGTCCACCAAGAAAGCTATAAATCACTCGCGTCAGATTTAACCGTTGAAGAAACGCTGGCACTGGCCGCAAGACGCAATGATCACTTATTGTTCGGTTTTCCCAAAACTCAGGATGTTGTCGAAACGGTTTGCCGCTTCTCTGAAAGAGCCGCCGATTTTGTCGGGCCTCGCATGAGGCTAGTTTCGCGAACGCTTTCCGGTGGGCAGCGCCAACTGCTGGCTATCATCACCTCTATACTCGGCCAACCACGGGTATTGCTTCTCGACGAGCATCTTGCTTCACTCGATTCACAATATCGGAATGTTGCCGCCGAAATGTTAGCGAGTCATGTACGCCAACAACAAGGCGCGGCCTTAGCTGTCACCCATGACCTTGACTGGGTCGCGGATGTTCGCGCCATA
The DNA here is from genome assembly GCA_937872895.1 of uncultured Verrucomicrobiota bacterium. GTDB lineage: Bacteria > Verrucomicrobiota > Kiritimatiellia > CAIVKH01 > CAIVKH01 > CALMUP01. The sequence continues at coordinate 263,856 of CALMUP010000019.1, read as the reverse complement.
AGTTTACGTTTTGCTGATGGCACGCTTATCGCCGGATATGTTGATAGTACAAACGAGGGGAATGCATGAAGCCTATTGATCTGCTGCTACTGGCACCGCTTGAGGAGGAGGCTTGGGCATGCAAGCGTTGGTTCCATGCAACAGAAAAGAGTCTTCCTCTGGGCGTGGAGTGGATGCAGCATGACAACGGTCTTTCGATCGGATTATACTACTTCAATGGCATGGGGAGCGTAGCCGCTGCCATATCGAGTTCACCTGTCATAGAACGTTATCGCCCGAAAGCAGTGATGCTTGTCGGTATAGCTGCTGGGATTAAAGGCAAATATGAGCTCGGTTGTGTTGGCTTTAACGATCACATTTATTACTGCTCGTACGGAAAAATTAAGGGTGATGGGAATCCTGAACTTCGCGCCTTATCGTATCCGCAAGATGCACTTCTGGGAACGACAGCACACAATGTTAAGTCTAATGACTGGGCTCAGATTGCAAAGGAGTGGTACGACAAAGAGCGCATTACTTGGTCGGAAGTATATCGGTGTAGAGAACAAGAGTGGCCGGATTATAATCTATTCGCGATGAGTTCCGATGTGGCATCTGGCGAATTGGTAATTGCCAGCGACACACACCAAAAGTACCTGCAGGGTGAGTATCCTAGGGCCAAGCTGTATCTTTTCGAAATGGAGGCGTATGCAGTGGCTTCTGCATGCGACAAGTATAAGATTCCATTCTTAACGGTGCGTGGCGTGAGCGATGACGGAACAACATCTAAAGACGGTGACAAAAAGGATGCTCATCGGCTTTGTGCAACTCTGGTGGCTTCTTCATACGTGAAAGCAATGGTTGAGAGCCCTGGACTAGTCGATTATATAAAGCAGCTAAATCAGAATCCAATTAGAGCTACTGTTCCATGTATGTTGCCCAAGGTGTTTACTCCCTGCCCCTCGAAATATAAGTGTGTCGATGTGGGGATTCATGTCGACTCGGCCCAAAGAGCACACCTGACAGGTGCTTTTGAAAACGTCACATTCAACGACTATTCCACATCTCTTGGAAAGAGATTGAATCAAATGAAGGGACTTGAAAAAGTTGCCTTTTTGTTTCCATACAGTCCCAAAGACCTCTTGAGGATTATTGGTAAGAATAGCGAAGCTAGGGAGCTTGTGGATAATGTTTGGCAAAGCATATCTTCGGCTTCATCGGGGAATGTTATTTCAAATCTAAAGCAGATTGCAGAAATTGGACGGAGACAATTCTGGCACTTCGCCGCATGCGAAGAAGCGTGCAAAAGATTGCAGGACGGACCATTGGTCAACGACAAGGGGCTTTTACCTATCTACCTAAGTCGCATTGTAGTCGTGAGTGGCGAGCGCAGACTGGAGGATGACATCTTGAGCCTTCTGTACACGTATTTCCTTGGTGAAGTTGTTCCGACTTTCTGGATACATGAGTCCGACCTAGCGACTGAGGTAATTGACGATATTACATTCTTCGAGGAACCCGATCAGCATCTACTACAGGTTAATCCCGACTTCAATTGGCTTAGGGCGGTTCGCTTCTTCCATAAGTCAAGACTGCTGGTGGCAACAGGGTGGCCATGTGATGCATCCGGCCTGAAACAAAAGGGCCAAAAGAAGCTCACGCACATTTCTGGACTGTATAGGCGGTGGCAGGATGAAATTATTGCGCACCTTTCGAAGGGCGACCCATTGAAGAAGTTTCACAAAATGCCCCACCATAAGCTTCGAAGGTTCGAAACCATGACTCAACAGTCGGCGATTGAGTAGTAGCAATGTTTCGGGTTTTACAGTTGTGTGGCGTCAGTTTGATTGATGAGTCCTGCCAGGTTGCTGGCTCGTTCAAGTCGCGCGGTGTCGCATGCCAGTTGCGAGCTTTTGCAAGATTGGAATACTGGCGACCGATCATCACGTTCACGTCGGGCAACCATGGTTTGGCCGTTGCCTTGTACGCACGCCGGGGGGGGCAGGCTCCGACGATTATAGTGCCAGATTGGGTGGAGCACGACAAGCGGTTGCTGTTGGAACGACTCGGATGTAATGTCATCATGGCTGGGCTGACGGCGTCCGAGTGTGAAAGACATGCATTAGATGTGTGCGCAGACGTGGGTGGTTTCATGGCTCATCCCTATCGGTCACGCGACCAGATTGTGGGCTATTCGTCACTCTGGAGTGAAATTGCGCGGACGTTTCCAGATGGAGCCGACATTGTTGTGCCAGTCGGTTCCGGTGGCTTGTTGGCGGCCGGAGTGCTATATCGAAGGCAAACCAATGCCCGTTACCATATAATTGGCGTAGAACCGAGTAGATGTCCCAGCTTGGCTCAGACCTTGTCCGGCGGGGTTGCATTCCCAGTGGCTGGGCGTTCTTTGGCGGCTCCCGCCCTGAATGTTGACACGACGCCCGACGAGATCCTCGCCATTATCGAATCCATGGAGGGCGTTGATCTCTGTCAAGTGACGGAAGTGGAAATCGAGATCGCGACGAATTACCTGCATGCGCACGGACATGCGGTTGACCCCGCCGCTGGCACTGCATTTGCCGCAGCTGTTTTCCGATCTATTCCGCGTCACAACAAGCACCTCGTGGTGATATTGACGGGAGCCAGCGCGAAGCGGAACTTGGCAAGAATGGAGGCGGAAGGTCGTCTCTCTGCGAGTATCTCAGAGATTACCCGGACCATTGGCAAGCCGGGGGAAATGCGCAGGTATGATCTTTCAGTCCCACCGGAACCGTGCGTCTCAAGCGCGATCAGTGAGGCGCAGCTGGCGTAACGGATTGATTGGTTTTTGCGATATAGTCTTGCACAAACTGGCGAAATTCGATTAAGCGCTGGAGCAGCATTTAAAGCTGAATATTTGCTTCTTTGACAGAAAAAATTACCGGTCTGCTCGGTGTTGCATCCGACACGAATGGCGCTATCTGAAGATTCAAAAGGTACAGACCCTCCGGAACATCATTCGGCACATAAATAAGTTCCGTAATCGTCGTGCCACCGCGCCCGGTCCTTGACATGCCGACTGCTCTGTCATTCAGCCCCCAAAAACAACGATGCGCTGCAAGCGCGCCGCCGTCATCAAGCGGATCAATGGAGGGCAAATCAACGAGAAGATGCTGAAATCCCTTGCCACAAATGAAATCCACAGCTTCTACGGTCAAAAAGGGTGTGCTGGGTGCATCGTAAACCTGTAATCGCTTCGATGCAGAATTGGGTAAAGTGCGAATGATCAGAGCCTTGTTGAAGGCGGGGTCGGAATTCCGTATAGCCGCGCGGATCATCCGGTCGCTGATCACAGGATGCCTGGTTCGATCTGCATCTTCGATGGGCCGGACTTCTGGCGAGACTGTCACCAGCGTTGACGGCATAAATGCTTCAATTCCCATATCTCTAATTGAGTATGCATCATCGACAATGTGGGCCGCACATTCGGTGTGTGTGCCATTGCAGTGGGGGGTAAGTGTAATAGATTGGCAATTGCAGTTTCCCCCAACCCGCGTATCGCCTATGAAAGCGCCAGATAGCAGGGGGGTGGTAGCCGCTTGAGGCGCACCAAAAACGTTTGGCTGGGGACCACCAAACTTCAGCGGTATCGATAAGTCATACGGATTGTCCATATCAACGCGGAAGCGCCTCTCGCCTAAAGAAATAGTGAGCGACAGCCCGTTCGTCTGGACCCCATCAGCGCACATTCAGCACGCTCCCGCCAGATAGCGCTCGATTTCTTCAGCCACAGACGAAGGCATAGTTGGCTTCTTATTATCCCAAAGAGCGAGGAATGTCGAAACCGAAGACAAGTCAGCAAATGAACCCTCCAGACCAATTCTCGACTTCAATCCATCCAGTCCAGATGAACCGCCGGTGCCCCGTTTTGAACCGATCATTCGATGAGCGATCTGAATGTGGCGGGCGCGCCAACGAACGAACAATGCATCAATCTCAATAACTGAATCCAGAAGCGATTCCGCAAGGAAGGTCGCCGGCGAGCCATTGAAAAGCCTCAAGAACAAAGCGCTACGGAAGGCGCGCCTGGAAAGATGGCGGCCCGGTTGCGCCTTCCGGGAACAGACCCATGCCCCAGGTGCGAGTGTTCGGTCATGGCACATCAACTTTTCCGATGCCGCGCGAGACAAGCGCTTTAGCAGTTCTCGCCATAGTTTTCTCGCCGCACTACCTTCGAGAGGAAGTCCTTCAAGCCAGCATTGGACGCCGTCAAATAAGTCGTATCCGGATGGCTGCTTCGTTGATGGTGTCGAGTCACGATTGGGGCCTCGTTGATTATCCGATACTTCAGTTCGATAACCCAATATCCGTTCGACTTGTCGAAATTGCTGACTCTGGCCGCCAGATGCCGTTCCCAACTCGGACCGGATTCGAGTGAAGTCGCTTGGCGAAAGCAAATCCAACACGCACAACTGGTCCAAGCTTAGTCGCATGATGCTTTTTACCCTGTCGAGGTACTTCACGACGGTCACAAGCCGTTCATTCGCGGTATTCTGGAAAGTCAGCAGGTCGACGATTGCTTTCAATTCGTGCAAAATGACCTTGAACCACAGCTCTTGAACTTGGTGAACCACAATAAACAATGTCTCATCGTGGAGAATCGTTCTCTTGTTCCCTTCACCACCATTCTGGCACGATAGAATCGTCTCAAGATGAAGGTACTGGTTGTATGCTCCTTTGTGGTCCATGTTCACTTCGTCCGCTTTAGTTCTACAGGTATGGCACTAGCATTCCAATCAAGTATAATCGCCAATAATTATGCCGAACAAGGCTAGACATTAGAGTTAACACTGACCAAAATATACGAATGCCAGAAACTATCCGATACATTTATCATTTTCACCCGGTCGGGCAGGGGTTGTTTGCGTCCGGGATCCTGCTGCCATGGCGTGATGGGCAAATGCCGTTTCATTGGGTGTTCGATTGCGGTTCGATGGCGAACGATCGGGATTGTATTCCGCAAGTAAGACCGTATCGCGATCTGGTGCTTCGGGATGATGTTCTCAATCTGTTGTGTATTTCCCATTTCGACAAAGATCACGTCTCTGGCCTGGCCGAGTTGTTGGCGGGTCGGCATGTGGATACCGTCGTCATTCCGTATTACACGCCGATTGAACGGTTGGTCATCGGCTCGGTTCAAGAATCTCGCCGTCGTGGCGGAGGGGATGACGGTGAGTACCATGACTTCTTGAGCAATCCCGCCGCTTTCATCATCGAGCGCGCGGCCAGCGTTCGACAAATCCTGTTCGTGTACCGAACGCATCCGGAAGACCCTGCGTGGCCATATGGGGATGGGATGGATCCCGATTCACCGCTTTGGGGGCTTGAGGACAGGCCATTCAATCGTGATCGACAACATGACAAGCACGACGTTGAAAACAAGAGTTGGGGGGTTAAGGTTTGGGAGCCGCGAATACCCGGCGAAAGTCCTCGATTCGCACATGGATTGAAGGACTCGCTATCTACATGGCCGGGAATAGTCGGATTTGTCGGTGAAAACTGCAATCTACGAGCGGTGGATTTATTGGGTAAAAACTATTTGGTTGAGTGGGAGTTCCTGTTTTTCCACAAACCGGAGCATCCGGACAGAATTACACGATTGATTGGCAGAATCGATTCGATTCTTCATGCTGAGGCGGCCGAATTCGGATTTCTACCAACCCTTGCCAATGCCTTGGGAAACAAGCGAATCCGCGATAAAATCAAGGGTGTTTATAAGGCCGTATTTCCAGATTCCAAACGGTTTAATTCATCGGGCTTGTGTATGTATTCCGGGCCACTTGCCGACTATCTTCAATGGTCCCATATCTCTTGCGCCCAAGTTTGGCATGGTTTACCTCCACTTGGGTCAAGTTCGCATGATAAATTTGGTTTTTATGAGCATGTTCACGTGTGGCGACCAGGTATTCTGTATTCCGGAGATGCGGATTATCAACCAAGTGCACATCGGATCGAACTCAGGAAATTCCTCACCGAGGATCGCTGGCGAAACATCCACATCCTGCAGGTTCCACACCATGGCTCCAGATATAATTGGGAAGTGGGATCATCCAATGAATTTGCTCATTCCTGGTCAGTATTCTGCGCTGACCCAGAAAAAAAGGATCACCACCCGCATCAAGAAGTCGTCTTGGATCTGTTGACGAAAAACCCCATCTTGGTCGACCGCATTGCAGGTGCATGTTGGAATGGGCTTTGTCACTTCGATGACATTAGTCGACAATCTGACGGGAAATGAATGGTCGCGGATGGGCGGGTTCAGGTTCAGTCTATCGGGTTACGAAAGGACTGTTTGGCTTGTCGGGCGGAAGATGTCAAACGCAATATCTTAACATCGGCCACGTTTCCCGCGCTTGTCAGCAGGAGAAGCTGGGATCGAGATGTGCGGCACCGTCTCCGGCACCGCGTTCGACTATGTGGTCGCCGTAGCTGGGGCGGTCAACGGGGGGCGCGCTGCGTTCTAGACACTCGGTTAGAAGCAGGTGGGTGTTGATGAACGCGAGCACGAGGGCGGGGATGGGGAGTCGGTTGGTGATGTTGGCGATGAATTCGCGGACGAAGGGGATCGCGTGGGCCAGGATCATGATGTCGGAGAATTTGTCACGCATAACTTCCAAGTCCTTTTTGGCCTGAAAACGAGGTCCATTTGACCGCAGAATGCGCGGATGACGCAGATAAAGCGGGAGAAAGAAATTACGGCGATATGGGTGATAGCGGGAAGGCGTTGGCGGCGGGGCTTGGGCGCTGGCTTGGTTCATTCGCAACCCCTTGTGGTACATGATCATGCGGTTGTTGCGCATCGAATATGCCACGTAGCAATGGTGATTGATGTGCGGAGGCGGCTAATTCATGCCGCTGTATTAAAGAGATATATTCTCTTTCGTGGTTGACATTCGTGCCCTTTGTGGCAATTTGCCTCTGATTCAAGAGGAATAATCTCCCGTGCTGATCAATTTCCGAGTAAAAAACTTCCTGTCGTTCATGGATGAAGTGGAGTTTACGGCGCTGGCTACGTTGGAGCGTCAACACCGGGAGCGAATATTTTCGACTGCTTCCTTGGGGTTGAAGGTCTTGCCCGTCGCGGCATTCTTCGGCGGGAATGGTTCGGGCAAATCCAATTTATTCAAAGCCCTCAAGTATGCACGGCGCATGGTGTTGCAGGCATCCAACAAGCCGGAGGATGGTACGGAGCGGGAGCCGTTTCGGCTTGATCCTGATTGCCTGACCGCACCAAGCGAGTTCGGATTCGATATTCTGCTGGGGGATCAGGTTTATCGATATGCCTTTTCCGTGTCCGACGAATTCGTTGAATCCGAGTCGCTCTGCTTTTTGAACGGGGATCGTGAGCGCACCATATTCAAACGGGAGCGGCAAAGCGGGCAGGACGGGTGGACATCGACTTCATTCGACATCCTGAAATTGCCGAAAGAGGAGCGGGAGTTTCTTGGCTTTAAAACGAGGGACACCTTGCCGAACCAACTCTTTCTGGCCGCTATTCGTGGTCGTAAGATTCCGGTCTTGGAGGCCGTGGCCAATTGGTTCAGGACTCGCTTGGTGTTGTTGGATCCGCAATCGGAATTCCGGGCGGTTGAAGTTGGCCTGTTGAAGGCGGATAACTTCAAGTCGTATTGCGTCGCATCCCTGATGCGGGCGGGAACGGGAATTTCCCACATCCAAACGACGCCGGTTGATCTCGATTCAATTCCTATGGACGAGGAGAGCAAGGCGAAGATGCTGAAACATCTTGAGGCGGGCAAGGATGATGGCATTTTGCTGCTGCGGGGGCCATCGCGGTCCCGGTTCATTGTGCGTCGGCAGGCGGGTGTGATCGAGGTGTTGCGGATTACGACCGATCACCAGGGCGTTGATGGTGGCAAGGTCAGTTTCGAATTATCGAGCGAATCGGACGGCACGGAGCGGCTGATCGACTTGTTGCCGGCATTTTATGAGCTGACATCGGCCGAGACCGACCGGGTCTTTTTTATCGACGAGCTTGATCGCAGCTTGCACACACATTTGACACGCGGGCTGATCGAAAGTTATCTCGCCACGCGCACGCCGGCGTCTCGCACCCAGTTATTTTTCACAACGCATGATCCCTTGCTACTGGATCAAGACCTATTGCGTCGTGATGAAGTCTGGTTTCTGGACAAACAGGAGAATGGCCACTCCAAATTGACCGCCTTGAGCGATTTCAAAGGCGTGCGATACGACAAAAACATTCGCAAAAACTACTTGTTGGGCCGCTTTGCCGGTGTACCCGCCATGCGGTCCTTGCCCCGTCGGGTCGAGGAGGTTGTCTCCCCCCAATGACATGCCGTCGGCGCAAGGGTTTCTCACGTAAGGTTGGCTTCGAAAGAACCAAGCGTTTCTTGGTCATTGCCATGGAGGGTGCGGTCACGGAGCCGACCTATTTCGAGGCTTTTTGGCCGCCCCGGGAAAGCGAGGTGCAGATCAAGCTAGTAAACAATCCAGGCCATAAGTCGCACCCGAAGGAAGTACTGCAAAGGTTAAAAACATGTTTCACGAAATCCTATGACCTTAAGCGTGATCAAGGCTGGATGGTGATTGATCGTGATGCCTGGCCCGAGCAGGAACTTCGGGAGGCGTGCACAGATGCTGGTAAGGCTGGGTTTCGGGTGGCATTGAGCAATCCCTGTTTTGAACTATGGCTCTATTTGCATCTGCGTAATATGCGCGCCTTTTCGGGGCGTCATGATTGCCAAAATAAACTTGCCGGGATCTTGCCAGGATACCAGCCCGACAAGAAGGGAGGCTATGAAGAAGAAGCGCTACGCAAAGGTGTTCACGATGCCGTGAGACGCGCGGAGCTTTTGGACACGACCCCCAATGAGCCCGTACCACCCGAATATGCAACCCGGGTTTATTGCCTGATGCGCGAATTGCTTCCATATATTGCGTTACCTGTTGACTGAAGTATGGTTGGGGCCGGAAGTGGTCAAGCGCAAAATCTTAACATCGGCCACCCTGCCGCACTGTCGCTGGGTCGAACTATGTGGTCGCCGTCGATGGGGCGGCTGAAGGGGGCGCTCTGCACTATTGGCACTTGGCTAGAAGCAGGTGGGTGTTGATGGGCGCGAGCACGAGGGCGGGGATGGGCAGGCGGTTGGTGATGTTGGCGATGAACTGGCGTATGAAGGGCGAGATGATGGGGTGTTCCAGCCCGGGAAGCTGGGCCACTCCGGGGTGGTACGGGCTCGGTGTGGTGCTTTGGCGGGAGCTTTGTCGATAGCTTAGTCGAGGGCGATGAAGGTGGGGACTACGATTAGGATTATGATATAGGATTAGGAATCAAACGAGCGGGAGTCGGATTTCGGTGCGGCGGTGGGTGGGAGGCTACTCGATGCGGACGCGGAGGTAGGGGGTGTGGGATGATGCGGGCCAGGGGGTGTTGGTGCCGGTGAGGGGGGCGGTGAGGTTGGTCCAGGCGGGGGGGAGCAGGGAGTCGGTGCCTTGGAGGCGGATGGTGCGGTCGGGTCCGATGGTCCAGGAAATGCTCGGCGGTTGCGTGTCGTCCATCCGGATGCGCAGGTAGTAGGCGGCATCTCGCGGGTCGGTGCCGGCACGCCATTCGGCATAATCCGGAACATCGTCACCATCGAGGTCGCTGGCTGCATCGATGAGCGGAAGGTGATGCACGTGCCGCGCCTCCCACTGGTCCGGAATGCCGTCGCCATCGCCGTCCCAGTCGCTCTCTCCTTCAAGTGCAAGGTGGACCGCGGTGTCGGTGAGGAGGTTGGTGATCGCGAGCGCCACGATCCCGGCGGCATCGGACACGATGACGTTGGTGGCGAAAGGTTGGCCGGTGGTGGTGTCGAACCAGGTGGCGCGGTAGCTGGCGAGCGGTCGGAGCAATGGAATCTGCACGGAGGCGGTGAGCGGCGCGGCGGGGAGTCCGTCCACGACGCGTTTCCAGGCATGCTCGCGGTTGTCGAGCCACAGGAAGGCATGGCCGGCGGGAATGTCCTTCTGGCCGATGACCCGCAGTTGAGCGTTCGGCGTGGTGGCCCCGGCATCGGTGTAACGCGAATTGGCGAGCGGAATTCCCGCCATGAACCGGTTCCAGTTGCCGAAGAGCGCATGGAGATCGTGGTTCCAGATGTTGTCGGTGGCCCAGTAGGTCGGATACACGAACCCCGCGCCGCACCGCGCCCAGATCCACTTGTGCAACCACACGCCGTTGGTGTCGGCTGCGAGTTGCGGATGTTCCTGGAAGTTGGTGGTGTAGAGCGAGGCCTCGCCCCAGTGTCCGGGTTTGCCAAATTGTGCGGCGTACCAGCTCTCGCTGAACAAGCGGTAATAGTTCGCACTGTCGTACAGGACCGATGGATCGCCGTCCGGTGTGAGCCAGTTGCCGACGGTGTAGGCATGGAAGTCGGTGGCGTGGATGTTGGTGGCGAACGACGCCTTCCATGCGTCTTCGGCGAGGCCGAACCAGGTGGAGGATGAAACGGGTTTCGGATTCGCCTGCGCGTTCCACCAGCGGGCAAGGCGGTCGGTGAGGTGGAAGTGCGCGGTCGGACCCGGTGCCTCCTCGTTGACGAATTCGATCCCGGCGAAGGAGCGAAACGCGCCGAAGCGCGCGGCGAGATGCCGCGCGTGGGCCTCGTGCAACCAGGCCGTCGGGGCGTCGTCGGCGTATTCGTTGAAATGGTTGCCGTGCGGATCGCGCAGGCCGGACGGGGCGAGGTGATTCAGCGACCACTCCTGTTTTTCGTTGATCACGGTACGCAGGTACAGGCCGCGCGCCTGGGCCTCGCGGAAGATCACATCCATGCCCGCGCCGCGTTGCGGATTGAAGTGAAGATGTCCGGCGAAATCCGGCAGACCGTTCACGGCGGGTCCGAGCGAGCCGTCGGACAACACTTCGTGCACGGCACAGGCGTCGATGAAGGCGCGTCCGCCGGTGACGTTTTCCAGCGCGATGACAAGGTTACGCGCGATATCGCGGTCGGCCACGAAGTCGCCCCACGCGACATGCCACGGGGTGTCGCCGTTGGCATGCGCGACGATCGCCGGTTCGTTGGTGGTCTGGCCCGGTTCGGGCCAGCCCGTGAACTTCACGGTCACGCCGAACGGGCCGGGCGCGGCGGAGCCGGTGAGTTGCTCCGTGCGCCAGCGTATGCGGATGCGGTAGGTGGCTCCGGGTTTGAGGCTGGCCGACTGACCGTTGAAGCCCTGGAAGATCAGCGGATTGAACGCGGGGTCGGACCAGTTCGCCGGATTCACGTCGAGCTTGAAGGCGCCGAGCGCATCGCCGTAGGCGGCGTCGAGCGACAGCAGGTATGCGGGCACGGTGCCTTCGGCGGGGCGGGTGCGCGAGCTCCACGGTTGCCACGAATTGCCCCAGACCAGGCCGGAGGCCCAGAAGCGGAAGTAGGTGGCGTTGCCGAGTCCGATGGCGTCGAATTTCTCGCGCGCATCGAAGGAAAAGCGGTGACGGTCGAACGAGCCGAGACCGAAGCCGTTGCCGAGAAAGGGGGTGCCGTCGGCGAATTCGTAGAACCGCCAATCGTTGGTGGCGACGCGGAGGGGGCCGCAGTTGAGCGGGTTGGTTGGTGCGACGACGGAGAAGACGGCGTGCGATGAAACGGCGGACCCTTTGGCCTCGGTCGCTTCGGCGCGCACCGACCAGGTGCCGTCGTGTGGCGGGGCGAAGCGGGCGGTCCATACGGGCGCGCCGGTCGGGGTCATCCATTCCGCGTTGTCCTTCTCGGCGATCTGGTAGCGTTGGTTCAGGAAGGCGGGTACGCGGAATTCGGTCGCGCCGCCATCGGACGAAAACACCGCGTCCACGGTCACGCCGTCGATGAAATCCACGCCGCGCGGCAGGTTGGTGGCGAAGGGGAACTGCGGGTGGGTCGCGGCGGAGCCGAGCAGGTTGAAGGTGACCTCGACGGGGTCGTGACGAGCCACTTCCGGATGGTCGGGGACGGGGGTGGTGAGAGCTAGCGGTTCGGGCGGGTTGAGGTGTATGGAGGTTTCATCGGTGGCGATGCGGCCATCGGCGGTGTGGGCCTGGACGGTGACGCGGTTGTGGCCGGGGCGGAGCGGGACGGTCGCGGTCCAGTTCAGTGTGCCGGTGGCGTTGCCGACGGCGTTGCGGTCGGTGCTGTAGCGGATGGACAAACCGCTCCCGGAGGCGCGGCCCTGGATCAGGGCGTTCGAGCCGGTGGTGGCGATGTTGGTGATGGTGATGCCGTAGCCGGAGCGCGGGGTCAGCGACCAGGCGAGGTTGGTTTCGACCACGAGGCCATCGTCGTCGGCCACGCGCACGCGTGCGGTGAAATCGCCTTGGGTGGCGATGCGGCGCGAGCCGGCGGCGTCGAGGGCGATCGCGCCGTCGCCGAAAACCCATTCAACGAGGGCGATCGCGCCATCGGGATCATCGCCGGTCACCGCGTAGCCCTGGGTATCGACGAGGTTCGTGGAAGCGACGGGGTCGAGCAGGAACGACACGATTGGCGGGGCATTCGACGTGGTGCGGTCAAACGCGCCGAGGTCATCGGCCAGTACGGTCATCTGTCGGTTCGTGCCGCCGAAATAGCCGAGGCTGACGCGCGCGGCGTTGCCGATGGCGGTGAAGGTGAAGGCGTATTTGAACCAGTTGGTGCCGTGGGTGGCGGCGGAGAAAAACGGGCTGCCGCCGAGGGTCTGCCACGATTGGTAATCCGAGGCGGAGAACGAGAAGCCGCCCCAGTCGGAGCCGGCTTCGCTGACGATGCGCAACCAGCCGGTCACCTTGTAGGGTCGGCCGGACACGGTCGCGAACGATTGGTCCATGGAGGCGGTGCCGGAGAAGCGGGCGGCGTAAGCGCCGGCGTGGACGCCGGCATTGGTGATGCCCGCGCCCTGGGCATACCAGCCGGTGAGGGTTCCGGATTCGAGGTCGCCGTTCACCAGCAGGTTCGAGGCGGCGGGGGTGGGTCGCGCGATGAGCAGCAGGAGGGTGGTGCTGGCGGCGATGACGGCTGCGTGATTCATGGTTCGGTGCGGGCCCGGTAAAAGTGCCATGGCGCGTGAAGGTGATTGGTGATGCTCCACTCGGGGCCGGCGTTGGTCATCACGATGTGCCAGGTGGCGAGATTGGTTGATCGCTCGATGGCGTAAAGCGCATTCGAGGAGCCAGAGGTCACGATGTGAATGTCGCCCGACGGTGTCATCACGGTGCGGATACGCGGAGGTTCAGCCGGGCTCCAGGCGATGCCGCCGTGGGCGGCGATGGTGGCGGTGAGGCGTTGGAGGTGGAACAGGTCGCCGAGGCTGTAGGGTGTGTCGAGCCAGCGGCGGAGTTCGGGACCGGATTCGTTGTAGATCCAGGCATGGGTCATGAACAGCGCCCACGGGGTGTCGGGGGTGACCATGTGGTTTTCTCCATAGTAGCCCATCAGCGGGATCAGCGGGACATACGCGCCGCGGGTGAGGTACCAGCTTTGCCAGACGGATTCGATCGCATAGGGTTCGCCCGGCTGGCCCTCGAGCGGGTTGGCGGTGACGCGGCGGACCACGCTGGTGTAGGCGAACTCGCGCAGGAAACGTCCGATCTCCGGTGCGAGCATGGCCCCGATGGCGTTCGCGGTGCGTTGGTAGTGGAAGGGGGTCCAGGCCCAGTCGTGGGTGCCGCCGATGAAGTTCGTGTAGGACCGGTTGGCGAAAAGGTTGAAGTTCGTGCCGGCGAGCAGGCCCACGTGAACCCGGGATACGGCGGTGGTGTAGGGGTGGCCGTTGGTCATACCGTAGTGTTCCAGGATGCGGGCCATGCCGATCGCGGCGGCGATGTGGCCGTAGCGGGTGGGTGGATCGGGGATGGACTGGAACATGGATAGCATGCGGTTCCAGCGCTCGCCGGAGGCGGGGGAGGTGGCGCTGATGAACGGCCAGTCGCCGGTGCGGTCGCAGTACCGCCAGATCATGTACAGGCCTTCCGGCGGGATGGTGGGAGGTGGCCACAGGTTCGGAGTGACAGGTTGTGGATTGGGGGAGGTGGGAATCGTGAACAGTTCGCGGCGGTTGCCGGCGAGTTCGCACGAGCCCCATCCCCAGTCGCAGTGTTCGAAGGCGATGCTCGTGGGGTCGTAGGCGCGAATTTCGGCGGCGAGGTAGTGCTTCACCCGCGCCTGGAGGCCGGTGGAGAGATAGGGCAGGGCGTCGGATAGGATATACGCCTGTTCGCCCGGGTAACCATACAGGATCCAGCTCCCGGTGATGCCGATGGTGAAGTAGGCGGGTTCAAGGTGGCCACCGGCGTCGTAGCGGTCGAGCAGCCGGGTGATTTCGTGCTCGAGCTCCTCGCGGAGGTCGGCGGTGTCGGGATGGAGTGGATGCAGCGGCCACATTTTCTCGCGCACGAATCGGGCCGTGTCGTTGGTTGTAAACGCGGCTGCCGGTGCGGCGGCGAGCAGGCCTGCGAGGGCGAGCAGGGGCAAGGCGAGGATGGTGGACTCACTGCGCCGCATACGCCTTCACTCCTTCCGTGTCGCGCAGGATGATGCGCCCGTTGGCAATGACGGCTCCGGCGGCGGCGCCATAGAGCGGGGCTTCGCCGAGGTCGGCGGGGCTGTAGTAGCGGACGTTGAAGCTTCGTTCGCGTTCGGTGTCCCATCCACCATCGCTCACCCAGGTGCTGGAGAGGATGGCGTTCTGGCAACCGGTCAGCAGTTCCCCTTCATCGGACACCTTGTGCAGGTCGCCATAGGTCTCCTGGCATTCGGGCCACCCGGGGCAGGCGACGTGGGTGATGGCGAGGTGGCCTTGTGCAGGGTTCGTGTAGATCGCGGGATCGAAATGCAGGTGCAGGTTCGACAGTTCGCCGTAGGGTCGCACGATGCTGCCGCTGTCGAATCGGGCATACACGGAGCGGGTGACGGACCAGGCGCGGTTGCTGGTGTCATCCACCACGGGTGGTGCGGGGGTGTTGCCGGAACCGCTGGTGTAGAGGATCGGCATCGGTTGCGGGTACTTGTCGGTGCCGGTTGCGGGATCGAGGGCCCAGAAGGTCTGTTCGAAGGTATTGCTGGCGAGGGCCTGGCTGATGCCTCGTTGCTCGATGCGCCATGCGGCGGGGTCACCGAGCGGATTGCCGAGCCAGTTGGTACCGGTCGCTTGTTCGAGGATGGTTTCGCCGCGGTCGAGAATGGCATGGAAGTTGTAGACCGGTTGCGTGCGGAAGATTACGACGCCGCCATTCTGGTGCGATGCGACGGCCCATCCGGCGGATACGGACACGCCGGCGCGTTCGTCGTTGGAGCCGACTTCGGCACCGAACACAAACGACTGTCCAGTGATGGCGCGGCGCCAAAGCCGCGCGCCGGTGGTACGGTCAAGGGCATAGGCCTGCATGTTTTCCGCGCCGAAGAACACGCGGTCGTTGAGCACGGCGGCCGAGCAGAGGATGGCGGCGCGGACGACGCCGGTATCGGCGTGGCCGCCCACCTCGAAGATCCATTGGGTCGCTCCGGTGGCGGCATCCACCGCATGGAAACGTCCATCCTTCGACCCGATATACACGACTCCATCGGCGGCGGTAGGGGCGGCGGCATACCCTTTGCGTGCTCCGGTATAGGTCCAGAGGATCGTGCCGGTGGAGGGGTCGAGTCCGTGCAGCAAGCCGGACTGGGTGGCGATGATGACGCGTCCGGCGTGGATCGCGGCGGCGTTCAGGATGGCACCACCGGTGTCGGTGCTCCACACGGGTGCCCCGGTTGTTTCCGCAAGGGCGAAGACCCGCCCGGTCATCGAGCCGATCACGACGAGGCCGTGGCCGACCACGGGTTGTCCAGCCAGCCAGCGGTTGGTGAATCCCCACAATTCGGCGCCGAACTCGCCAGTCGGGGTGGTGGTGCGGTGGCGGTTCAGGGTGGTGATGCGCTCGCCGGGTTGAAATCCGGATTTGGCGGCATCGCATTGAAGTTGCGGCCAGTCGGCGGCATCTGCGGGTGCGACGAGCAGAAGGGACAAGAAAAGTGCGGCCCGGAATAAACCCGGACTGCGGTTGCCGAAACGGATTGGTCGTGGTGTTTGGATCACACGGCATTCCCTCGACGGAATCACTCCTTGTCGCATGATACCCCCATTCCGGCGCGCGATGAACAAAAAGTACAGGTAAAGATCGGGTTCTTGATGGCCGCTCGATGGTAGCGCGGTTTTGCAGGTTGGAGTGGTCGATGGGCGGGAGCGGGTGGCCTACGGAGCATCAGGGGCGGTGAAAGGAGGCGATCAAGGTGGTTCATGTACCACGGATGCCAAGGGCGACCCACCGATGGGGGCGTGAGAGTACGGAGGCGCGGAGGACACGGAGACGACGAGGGAACGAACCCACCCCGGTCGGCGGCCACCCCTCCGGGGAGGGGATTGGGATGGCTCCCTGAATATATGCTTTCTCGGAATTTTGGTCGGGATTGATCAAGCGTGCGAAGTAGTTCGCGAGAACGTGTAGAAGCTGACTCTCGTTTCTCCGGCGTCTTTTAAGGACGGCGGGCGAAGAAGGCTCCGCTGGCGGCGACGAGGGCTGCGGTGGCGACCGGCCAGACATAGGCGCCGGTGACGTCGTAAAGCCAGCCGCCGAGCAGCGGTCCGGTGATGCCGGCGACGCCGTAGGCGAGGAAGATTTTCGGGTAGATGCGTGGCACCTGCGCGACACCGAAGACGGCGGCGGTCTCGGCGGCGTACAGGACGAAGCAGGAACCGAAGCCGAAGCCCGCCACCAGCGAGGCCCCGACAAACCGCCAGGCAACCCCCGAGTCGAGCAAGCCGAGCAGGACGAAGCCGAGGAAGCCCATGCTGACCGGAACCAGGGTGCTGCCGAACCGGTCGTGCAATGATCCCCAGACGATCCGCCCCAGCGCATTCCCCGCGGCAAAGCCGGCTACCGCCAGCGCGCCGGCCTGCGATGACAGCTCAGCCACGAGGGCGATGGGCTTGAGGTGACCGATCGCCAGGAGGCCACCGAAGGTTCCGCAGAACATGCCGGCAAACAGGCGCAGGAAACGCGGATCACGCCAGACGGATGGACCCTCCGCGGTTGCTGCCGTTGTGGCCACCGCCGCAGGAAAACGCATCAGCAGCGCACAGGCGGCCAGCCAGCACCAGAAGAAGATGCCCAGTGCCCGGAACAGGCGCAGCGGTTCCCATCCGTGGGACAGCAACGTCTCCGCAACCTCGGCGAGGATGATCGCACCGCCGCCAAAGCCCGCCACCGCGATGCCGGTGACCAGGCCCTTGCGCGCCGGGAACCAGCGCACGCAGGCGGTGAGCGGGCAGACATAGCCGAGGCCGATGCCCACGCCGGAAAGTAGTCCGATGCCCATCCACAGGGACGGCCATTCACCGTCGGATGCGCCGGCGACGTAGTACCCCGCGCCGTAGAACAACGCGCCGGCCAGGGCCATGCGGCGTGGACCCACGCGGTCCAGGTGGCGACCGGCCGCGACCATGGTCAGGGTGAACGCGGCAATCGAGGTTCCGAAAATGAGCCCGGCCTGCCAGCCGGCCAGTGCGTGGTGCTCGCGGAGCGCCGGCACAAACGCGCTCCAGGCATACACGCCGCCCAACGCCAACTGCATCAACACCGATGCGATTACCACCACAAGTCCTGCCATCATGATCCGCGTCCTTCATCCCGTGCCGAGGTGCCGGGTTCCGCTAGTAGAGCAAACCGGCGCGCGGGGCTCAATCCTAACCGGCCGGAGGCGCGGAGGACGCGAATAGAGAACACGTGACGTATCGGATATGCGGTTGCGTGGGCGATCAAGCGCGGTTGATGTCCCACGGATGCCAAGGGCGACCCACGGATGGAGGCGGAGGAGCACGGAGTCGCAGGGAGCGCGGAGTGGGACGAAACCACCCCGGCCTGCGGCCACCCCTCCGGGGAGGGGATTGGGGATGCTTCCTTGGTCGTGCGTCATGTCGTAATGGTGGTCGGGTTCGACAGGGCTTGTGGCATGGGATGACATAGGGGTTGATCCCGGTGGATGGTGTGCGCAGAGTGGGGGCATGTCGTCGCGTTTACCTATAGCCGTGCTGGGTGCGGGGATACAGGGCTGCTGTGTGGCGTTGGAGCTTGCGCGGCGGGGTTGCCGGGTGGTGTTGGTGGATCAGGATGATCAGCCGATGAACCGGACGAGTGTGCGCAACGAGGGCAAGATCCACCTCGGACTGGTGTATGCCCATGATCCGCTCGGCCATACCGCGGACCTGATGCTGCGGGGGGCGCTGCACTTTTTTCCGCTGCTTTCGCGGTGGCTGGGCGAGGCGGTGTATCGCCTTCCGCCATCAACCCCGTTTCTCTACCTGGTCGCCGAGGATTCGCTGCTGAAGCCGGACGAACTGGAGCAGCATTACCATCAGGTCGAAACCATCTGCCGTGGTATGCTCGACGAGGATCGTACGCTGAACTACCTCGGTTTGCGTCCGGATCGTCTGGTTCAACGTCTCCCCAACGATGAACTGGCGCGGCATTTCCGAGCCTCGTGCCTGCTGGGCGGGTTCGCCACCGAGGAGCGGGCGTTGAATACCCTGGAGGTGGCGCAGCATATCCGGCAGGCCGTGCACAACCATCCCGCCATCACCTTCCTGCCGTCGCACGCGGTGCGATCCGTCAGCCGTTGCGGCGATGTGTTCCGGGTGGAGGGCGAAGGGTCGGACGGCGTCTGGGCCTTGGAAGCGGAACAGGTGGTCAATGCGACCTGGGCCAACCGGCAGGCGCTTGATCAATCGATGGGGATCGAGCCGGAGCCCGGCGTGCTGCATCGGCTGAAGTACCGGGTGCTGGCCCATCTTCCACCGCGCCTCCGGTCGGGTCCGTCGGTGACGATGGTGATCGGGCGTTATGGCGATGTGGTCATACGTCCGGATGGCACGGTGTACCTGTCGTGGTATCCGGTGGCGATGAAGGGGTGGAGCCATGACCTGCAACCGCCGGCGGCCTGGAACGAGGCCGCGACGGGGAAGGTCAGTCCTGAGCTTGCCGTGGAGATCGCCCGCGAGATCATGAACGCCATCGATGCGTGGTATCCGGGCATGGCCGAGGTGACCCCGTACCAGGTGGATGCGGGGGTCATTTGCGCATACGGCACCACCGATGTGGATGACCAGTCCAGTGGCCTGCACAACCGCACACGGATCGGGGTCCGGTCGTTTGACGGATACCACAGTGTCAGCACCGGGAAATATACCTGTGCGCCGTGGTTCGCCGTCGAGGCGGCGGAGGCGGTTTTGGCCGGGGCATCGTCATGACGGAGGGGCGACCGCGCGTCGTGGCCTTGCTGGCGACACACAACTCCGGCGAGCGGCTGGAGGAAACGCTGCGTTCGTTGCAGGCGCAAACCTATCCGAACCTGCAGATCCTGGTCTCCGACGATGCCTCGACGGATGGGACGTCAGAAAGGATCGCGGAGGCTGCGTTGCATGACCCGCGAATCCGGTTGGTGCGGCAATCGCGGCGGCGGGGATGGATCGGGAACATCAATGCCCTGCTCGCGTGGGCGAATGGTGACTGTTTCTTTTTCATGCCGCACGACGACGTGCTAACGGCGAGCTATGTGGAGAAGTTGGTGGCCGCGTTGGTTGGTCGACCGGCGGCGGTCCTCGCCTACAGCGATCTCGATTATTACGAAAGCGGACAATTCCGCGAGGTTCAGGTGTACCGGGAGCTGGAAGGCGAGACGGACCGGGTGCGTCGGGCCATCCGTTGGTTGGATCAACCCATGTCCGGGTGGTGCATTCCCTACCGTGGTTTGTTTCGCGCCGAGGCGGTCCGCGCTTTTCGCGGATTGCGGAAGCACCTGGCCGGCGAGTTCGGCGCGGACTGGGTGTGGTTGTTTCGCATGGCCTTGCTTGGCGAATGGGTGCGGGTCCCCGAGGTCCTGTACCGTCGCAATCGGGGAAAGCACAGTTTGTCCGAGTCATGGCGGCATGGGAGGCGGAAGTGGTTCTCGGTGGTCATGGCCTGCGGCCGGGAGGTCCTGCGAACGAACCTGCCGTGGCGGGAGAAGCGAAGGCTGTTGCACGCGGTGGCGCACGCTGCTGTGCGGGTGGTTCGTGGCGGGTTTGTCTGGTAGCGAGGCCGGTCCCGTGATGCGGCATCGCACCGGGAACGGGTCACTATGCATGGTCCCACGGATGCCAAGGGCGGCCCACGGATGGAGAAGATGGAACATAGAGGCGCAGAGGTCGCGGAAACGATGAGGGGACGAACCCACCCCGGCCTGCGGCCACCCCTCCGGGGAGGGGATTGGATTCGTCAAGGTTAGCGACGAGGTTAACGACAAGGTGGAATGAACTGCGGACCTGTCGGCGGGGCGGTTGCGTTGTTGCGGGTGACGAAGGGCGGAGGATGTCCCACGGATGCCGGGGGCGGCTCACGGATGGGTTGAGTTCGGGCGCGTGCATCAGGGGTGCCGATCCCAACCAAGGATTCATGAGGGGTTGCCCGGCAGTACCGATGACTAAAAAGCGGATGGATCGGGTGATCCATCCGCTCGTTTGGAATGATCCTGTGCGGGCCGGCTAGTCGGCGGGCGGGAGGATGACGGTGTCGATCACGTGGATCACGCCGTTGCTGGTCTCGATGTCGGTCTTGACGACCTTGGCGTCGTTGATGGTGACGCCTTCGTCGGTGACCGTGATGGTGACGGGCTTGCCCTGCACGGTATCGGCCGAGGTGAGTTTGACCACATCGGCGGCCATGACCTTGCCGGCGACGACGTGGTAGGTCAGGACGGCTTTCAGCTGGTCGAGGTTTTCCGGCTTGAGCAGGTTTTCGACGGTGCCTGCGGGCAGCTTCGCGAACGCTTCATCGGTCGGCGCGAAGACGGTGAACGGACCTTCGCCCTTCAGCGTGTCAACGAGTCCGGCGGCCTGGACGGCGGCGACCAGCGTGCCGAACGAGCCGGCGGCGACCGCGGTATCAACGATGTCGGGTGTGGTTTTCACGTCGGCTTCCGCGGCGGCTTCGTACGCGCGCACCGCAGGGGCGGCGGCGAGGAGGCTGAGGGCAACGGTGGCAGTGAGGAATGTACGCATGGCTGTTCTCCTGGGTTATAGGTTGCTTGTGCGTTGTGCACGTGGATGAATCGGAGGGCGACGCGATACCTTACAGGAAATCGGATCCGCGGATGGGGGAGGTGGTGAGATGTCGGAGGAGCGGTTGCGTTGTTGCGGGTGACGAAGGGCGGAGGATGTCCCACGGATGCCAGGGGCGGCCCACGGATGGGGAATGGTTGTCGTGCGCTTGTTCGTGAGCGGATTGGATTCGACAAGGTTAGCGACGACGTTAACGACAAGGGGGAATGAACCGCGGACGTGTCGGGGCGTAGCCTTGCGAAGCCTGATGGCGCGGAGGGCGGATGCGGAATTAGAGGACGACCAGGTGTTTGGGTTGGACTGTTGGGATGGCGCTGGTGGGGATGGCGGCGTCGAAGGTGACGAAGCGGGCTTGGTGGCGGATGGCGAGGGCGAGCAGGTAGAGGTCGGTCAGTTGGGACGGTCCGTGGATGCGGTCGGGGCGGAAGCGGTGGACATCGGTGATGCTGAGATCGTCCGGCCAGAACTGGTGGTGGGTCGTGCGGGTGGCTTCACGCAGGCGTTCGATCGCCTCGGATGTGGTGACGGGTCGGATGTACCGGGGTTGGGTGATGATGCGGACAAAGCCGTTCTGGGTGATCGGGCAGGAGGCCCAACCGGATCGTATGTTGGCCTTCAGCCAGGCATGCGCCCGTTCATGATGCTGGTGGATCGGATCAAACAAGGCGATCAGGACATTGATGTCGAGCAACGCCCGCATCACACGCCCTCTTCATCGCGCAACCGGTCGATCAGGTCGTTCGTGACGATCTTGCCCGGCGCGGCGGGAAGCGGGCGAAATCCGTACACCGCTTTCGCCTCCCGGGTGGCCTTGGCGCGAGGCCGCGTCAACGACTGGCGGGCCAGATCGGACAGCGCCTTGCCGGTGGAGACCCGGGTGCGACGGCTGATTTCCTTCGCCGCGAGCAGGACGTCGTCCTCGATGTCGAGGGTGGTTCTCATGATGCGTGATGCTACCGCATCACCTCCGGGGGGTCAAGATAGGCAAACTATGCAGGGGGCAAGGAACCGCGGACCTGTCGGAGGGACGGTTGCGTTGTTGCGGGTGAGGAGGGGCGGAGGATGTCCCACGGATGCCAGGGGCGGCCCACGGATGGGGATTGGTTGTCGTGGGTGGGATCGGATTCGACAAGGTTAGCGACGACGTTCACGACAGGGGGGAATGAACCGCGGATTACGCGGAGAGCGCGGATGGGGAGATGGAACATGGGGGTGTGGAGAAGGCGGAGACAACGAGTGGGCGAGCCCACCCCGGCCTGCGGCCAGACCTCCGGCGAGGGGATCGGGTTGGATTCCTTCGTCGTGAGCGGGATCGGATTCGTCGGGGTTGGCGACGATGTTAACGACCAAGGTGGGCCAAGGGATCCTATGACGATTGGTTGGATGTAGGGCGTTCCGGGGAATACCCGGGAACCGTGGCGCGGGGATCGTGCGCAACGTGCCTGTGGAGGTCGAAACGTTCGGTGCCCCACGGTTTCTTCCATCGGGGGCCAGCGAGCAGAAGGCATGCATCGCGAAGGTCGCTCACTTGCTGCAGTCGTCGGTATACGGCATCAGGAGACATATCAACGTTCGGCATCTGGGGCCTCCAGTTTGTCGATGTCATGCTGGTCTTCACCGAAGCGTCCGGTACTTCGTGAGAACGTGGAAAGCATGCCGGTTCTGTGTATATCGTGACAAGCGCAACGAAGGTGACGGGTGGGTTGCGGCGGGGGTCAGCGTTCGACGGCCCAGAGGGTGAGGGCGGGGAGGAAGGTGATGAGGAGGACGGCGAGGGCGTTGAGGAGGAGGAAGGGGAAGGTTTCGCGGGCGACGCGGAGTAACGGACGGTTGAAGCGGACGGAGGCAAGGAAGAGGTTCATGCCGACCGGCGGGGTGAGGTAGCCGAGCTGGAGGTTGGCGAGCACGATGATGCCGAGGTGGACCGGGTCGATGCCGAAGACGGCGGCGATGGGCAGCAGCAGCGGGACGACGACGATCAGGGCGGAGAAGATGTCCATCAGGCAGCCGACGAGCAGCAGGGCGAGGTTGAGCACGATCAGGAACACGATGCGCGAGCTGACGTGGGTGCGCACCCATTCAGCGGCGTCCTGGGGGATGCCGGCGTCGATCAGGTAGCTGGTCAGGCCCATCGCGACGCCGAGCACGACGAGGATGCTGCCGACCATGATGCCGCCGCGCACGAGGAGGCGGTAGAGGTCGCGCGGTCCGAGGTCGCGGTGGATCAGCGACTCGATGACCAGCGCGTACACCGCGCCGAAGGCGGCGGCCTCGACCGGGGTGCTCCAGCCGGCGAAGATCAGGCCGAGCACGACCACCGGGATCGACAGTTCGCCGGCGGCGCCGCGCAGGGCGCGCCACGCGGCGGGCGCGGAAAAGGGATCGCGGCGGATGCGGTCGCGCCGGGCCACCCACACGCACCACACCACGACGGGCAGGATCATCAGCAGGCCGGGTACGATGGCGGCGCGGAAGACCTCGACCATCGGCACCTGGGCGACGACGGCGAAGAGGATCACCACGAGGCTCGGCGGTAGCAGCAGCCCGATGGAGCCGGTGGAGGTGAGGAGGCCGACGGAAAACGACTCGCTGAAGCCGCGGTGGGTGAGGATGGGCAGCAGCAGCGCGCCGAGGGCGAGGATGGTCGCGCCGGAGGCGCCGGTGAAGGTGGTGAAGAAGGCGCAGAGCAGGGTGGCGGCGACGGCGATGCCGCCGGGCATCCAGCCGAACCAGGCGACGAAGAGTTGTTCGAGGCGGCGGCTGGCATTGCTCTCGGAGAGGATGAAGCCGATCAGGGTGAAGATGGGGATGGCGGGGAAGATCTCGGAGGTGACGATGCGGTAGGTTTCGGCGGGGATGGCGGCGGTGGTCACACCGTCGTTCCAGAACAGGAGCGCGGCGATGGCGCCGAGCAGGGCGAAGATGGGCAGGCCGAGCGCGGCGGCGGCGAGCAGCAGGAGAATGCCGGGGAGCACCAGGGCGCCGATCGCGTCGGGCGGGGTGAGGGAGAGCAGCCAGGTGGCGGGGAGGGCGGTGAGCAGGGCGAGGCGGCCGGGCACGGTGGCGGCTTCGCGCTGGATTAGGCGGATCATGATGCCGAGGAAACCGAGTGGCATCAGCGCTTCGGCCATCCATACCGGGATCAGGTTGCCGATGCGTTCGGGATTGCCTTCGGTGAAGAGCAGGCGGTCCTCCCAGAACGGGAGGAACCGTTCGGGGATCCAGGTACGCCAGGCTTCGGGGGCGGCAGGTGCTTCGGCGATGACCAGCAGCAGGCCGGCCCAACCGAGTGCGGTGCAGGCCATGAGGGTGATGTAGGTGGCGAAACGCCCGGCGGGGCGTTTCCAGGATCCGGGCAGGACCAGTTCGAGTGCGGAGATCTTCAGGTTGCGGTCGTCGCGGGTGGCGGCGACGGCGGCGACGAAGCCGAGCAGCAGGGTGCCGTGGCGCAGGAAGTGGGTGGCACCGGGGATGCCGGTGTTGAAGAAGGTGCGGCCGACCGATTCGATCACCGGGAGCAGGGCCATGCCGAGCAGGGTGACGGCGATGACGGCATCCTCGAGGAACGCGGCGCGGAACGGTTTGCCGGCGGCGGTGAGGGCTACCGGCGTTGGGTCGCGCGCGGTCATGGCGCGGAGGCGCGCAGCGGGGCGACGGCGGCTTGGATGCGTTCGGCGATGGCGGTCGAGAAGCGGGGGCCGATGAAGCGAGGGTAGCCTTGCTCGCGCACGAAGGCGATCCATTCCTCGCGCACGGCATCGGGAACGGTGTGTACGGTCAGGCCCTGGGCGGTCATGGCGGCGATGGCATCGGCCTCGAGGCTGCGGCTCTTGCGGAGCAGGTCGGTGGCGATCGCGCGCGATGCGGCGAGCATCTCGGTGCGCTGGGCTTCGGGGAGTTTGTTCCAGGTGCGGTTGTCGATCAGTACGCAGCCGGGCAGCGGTTGCCAGGGCAGGTCGGTCATGTGCGGGGTGCGGGCATACCACTGGAAAGCGAGGGCGACGGTGGGCGGGGCGGCGAAGGCGTCGACGAGGCCGCTTTGCAGGGCGGGCAGCAGTTCGCCGACGGGGAGGGGGACGGGTTGGAAGCCGCTCGATTTCAGCAGCTCGAGGTAGGCGGCATCCGAGCCCCAGAAGAATTGTTTCTGGCGTTTCAGGTCGGCGGGGGCGATCACGGGTTCGCGGGCGAAAAAGCGGATCCATCCGGCGAGGGTCCAGCAGACCACGGTGAAGCCCTTCTCGTTGAATTGCCGCTCGAATTCGGGGGCGACCTCGGCAAGGGCGCGGTCGAATTCCTCGTCGGTGCGGACCATGGTGGGGAACGAGAGGGCTTCGATGTCGGGCACGATGGAGATGGCGCTCATCGACGACAGGGCGGCGCCGTTGAGCTGGCCGATGCGCATTTTGCGGATCATATCGGCATCGTCGCCGACCACCCCGCCGGGGTAGATGCGGAGTTGTACCTTGCCGCCGCTGATGGTTTTCCAGGCCTGGGCGATGTCGAGCAGGGCCTGGTGGTATGGGGTGCCTTCGGGAGCGAGGGAGCCCAGTTTGATGGTTTGGGCCGGGGCGGCGAGGGCGGTGGCGAGCAGGGTGGTGGCGAGCAGCAGGAGGTGTTTCATGGGGTGGCCGGTTCGTCGGAAAGGATGAAGTCGTCGATGCGGGCAAGATACCAGGTTGCCTTCTCGCGCGCGAGGGCATTGGCGAGGCGCAGCTGCGGGGCGGCGTCGGGATCGATGGCGAGGGCCTGGTTCAGCAGGTCGCGGAAGCGGGCGGCATCCTGTTGCTGGATGGCCACGGTGGTGGCGAGGGTAACGTAAGGGGAGGCGGAGGCGCCGCGGGTGATTTTCACGGCGCGGGTGAAGTGGTCCTCGGCGCGGGTTGGGTCGCCTCCCATGGCCGGGCTGCGGCTGCCGTCGAAGGCGATGAAGAATTCGTGGAGGGTGCCGTCCTCGGCATCGGGGTCAAGGGAATAGGCTTGGCGCATGACGGCTTCGACGACGGGCAGGCGGGCGACTTCCTGCATGTCGGACGGATTGGCGGCGATCAGGGAGGCCCAGGCGATGCCGAACCAGGTCAGGGCGGGGACGTCGTTGGCGTCGCAGGCATCGAGGGCGGCATGGGGGTGTTCGGGCAGGCGTTTCAGCAGGTGCGGGTGGCGGAGGGTCAGGGCGATGGCGGCGTAGTCGCGGGCGCGGCGGAACAGGTTCGCGGCGCGGGCGCGCAGGGCGGCGGCGCGGGCGGGGTCCTCGTCTTCGAGTTTGCGCGCCTCCCAGTCGAGGAAGGCGTGGCTGTACTGGACATAGGCGCGGGCGGCGGCGAGATGGAGGTCGGGATTCTTCGGTTGCTGGAGGACGAGCATGTCGAGGGTCTTCAGCGCGAACGGCATGGCGTCGGCGGCAAGGACGGGATCGTTCTCGGTGGCGAAGGACAGGGCGGCGGCATCGGACAACGAGCCGGCCATGTCGCGTACGGCGGCATCCCGCATCGAGGCGCATCCGGTCGCGAGCAGGGCGAACGCGGTGAGCAGGGCGGCGGCGGAAGGGTGGCAACGGGTATTCACACGGTCAGCTTACCGGAATACGGCGATGATGCAAGTGAGGTTGGCGTGAGCGGGGGCGGGGAACGGGAACACGGAGGCGCGGAGTGCATTGCCGACCCACCCCGGCCTGCGGCCACCCCTCCGGGGAGGGGAAGGGGATGAGGGTGTGTTGGCGGCGTGTGAAAGGGTTGTCGGGTTCGACGACGCTTGCGACCCGGGGGATTAGTCGGCGTTTTTCTCGAGTTCCTCGTAGTATTCCTCGAGGGCGCCGTTCACGGCGGTGTGGAGGAGTTCGATGAGGTCCTTGTGCATGTAGGTGTACTCGTCGGAGATGTCGAGGTTCTCGATGGGGGCGCGGTAGTCGAGGTTGCTGAACTGGACCTGCAGGCGTTTGACGTGTTTGCGTTCCATGCAGAGGATCAGGTCGGCCCAGAGCATGTCGGCTTCGGTGACGCGGCGGCGGCTGGTGTCGGCGATGCCGCCGGCGCGCACGTTCATGCGGCGGTCGTGGAGGAAGATCTGCTCGGCGGTCGGGCTGCGCCGGTTGTTGCGGCCGCAGACGAAGAGGATGTTGAGGGGTTTGCGCATGCGTGCATCATTGCATCAAAGCATCATGATATCAAGATGCAGGGGGGGTACGTCGATTCGGTAACCTGAAGGGATGAACCGCGGATTGCGCGGATGTGCGCGGATGGGAGTGGTGTGTCCCCGTGCGGTGACCTGCGTCGGTAGAGCCGGGTTTATCCCGGCTACGGCGATTATCCCAGCAGCTGTGCGGCGAGGTTGCGTTGTTGCAGGGCCTTCAGGGTGGAGGGGCCGACGGCGATCCAGGTGCGGGGGGCTTGTTGTTCGTCGGGGTAGCGGGCGAAGTAGGCGTGGACGGTGCTGCTGCTGGTGAAGAGCACGCGGGAGAAGGCGAGGCGCGGGAGGGGGCGGACCGCGGTGGGCTGGTTGCGGTAGAATTCCTCGGGGAGGAGGTCGATACCGACGTCGCGCATGCGGGTGACGCGGTCGGTCTTGGGTGATTCGTTGGAGCAGGGGTACAGGTAGGTGCCGCGGTCGGCGGGGTCGAGTTCCTTGACCAGCGATTCGATGCCGCCGAGGTTGGGGGCGGAGGCATCGGCCTTCAGGCCGGTGCGGGCGAGTTCCTCCTGGGTGGAGGGGCCGACGGCGAGCAGGCGTTTGCCGGCGAGGAGGCGGGTGTCGTCGAGTTCGAGCAGGGCTTCGATGACGGCGTGCACGGCGTAGCGCGACGGGAAGATCACGCCGCGCAGGTGGGGTAGATGGCGGCGGAGGGTGGCGGCGCGGGTGGCGAGGTCGATCGGCTTGAGTTCGATCATCGGCCAATGCAACAGCGGGCCGAATTTCAGGAAGTGTTCGGGGTCGGTGCCGGTGAAGAGCAGGCGGTTCTCGATCGGGTGGTGTTTCGCACCGACGATGAAGACGGCGGGCGACTGGATGCCGAGGGTGCCGAGTTGGTCGAGGGCGATGTGGCGGATGCGTTCATCGGCGTGGCCGAGGCGTTCGCCGACGATCACCGGGGCGGAAGCCGGCCAGCCTGCGGCCGCGAAGCGTTGCTGGAGGGATGCCGCGTTGCCCACGCCCATGTACACGGCGAGGTTGCCGATGTCGGGGCCGGGGATGGCGGGGGTGGGTGCGCCGTCGGGCGGGTTGCCGGAGATCAGGGTGAGCCGGTGGCCTTCGCCGCGGTGGGTCAGCGGGGCGCCGGCGTGGGCGGCGGCGACCTGGGCGGCGGTGACGGAGGGAACGATGTCGACGCGGAGGTTCCAGGCGGTGAGGAAGTCGAGTTCCTCGTTGAGGCGGCCGTAGATGCCGGGGTCGCCGCCGTGCAGGCGGACGACGAGTTGGCCTTGTTCGGCGTGGTGGAGCAGGTGGCGGTGGATATCGGTCTGCGGGGTCGAGGGGGCGCCGCCGGTCTTGCCGACGGGGATGGATTTGCCGCGGATCAGGGCGGTCACTTCGTCGGGGATCAGCCGGTCATGGACGACCACGTCGGCGTACTTCAGGTAGTGCAGGGCGCGTTGGGGGATCAGGGCGAAATCGGCGGGGCAGCCGAGCAGGACGACGAGGCCGGCGTGTTCGCGGACATCGAGGCGGCGCAGTGCGGTGCGGAGGTCGGTGTCGGTTTCGCGCACGACGAGGGCGAGGCGGCCCTGGTTCGGGGTCGGGTCCCAGGGGAGGTAGCGCTCGATCCGGTTGGCGAGGCCGAGGCGTTCGAGGGCGCAGGCGGCGATGACCACGGCGTCGTAGGTGCCGGCGTCGAGTTGGGCGAGGCGGCCCTGGATGGTGCCGCGGATCGGTTTCAGGTCCCACGACGGATGCAGGCGGGCCAGTTCCTCGTTGCGTTTCGGGCTGCTGGAGCCGACGGTGCGGACCTGGTCGAAGGCGAGGCCGGGGCGGAGGACGAGGGCGTCGCGGATATCGCGGGCGGGCAGCAGGGCGGCGAGGGCGAGGCCGGTGGGCAGCGGGTTGGGGAGATCCTTCGCCGAGTGGATGGTGAGATCGGCCTCACCCTGCAGCAGCATCCGGTCGAGGTCGCGGGTGAAGAAATCGGTGGCGAGGGCCGGGTCGGCCAGGGACGTGGTGAGGTCGCGGTCGCCGGGGGTGGTGCAGGTTTTGATCTCGAGCCGGGTGGCTGCGGGAAGGACGGGCCGCAGGGCGTCGAGCGCTTCGTGCACCTGGGCGATGGCGAGGGGGCTTTCGCGCGCGGCGATGACTAGCTTCGGGCGGTCCACGCCAGTGCTCCATCCCGGATGACCTGGGCGGCGATTTCGGCGCGGCGGACCCGGTCTTCGGTGTTGATATGGGCCTTGCGTTCGATATCGAGCAGCGAGATGTAGGTTACGCCGGGCAGGGATTTCACCTCGTCGTCGCAATCGGAGGGTTCGCCGAGGTCGATGATGGTCAGGGGGCGTGCGGCGTGTTCCAGGTGTTTCGGGAAGATCAGGGCGTGCGGGGCGGCGGTGGCGGAGATGATGCCGGCGACGCCGGTGAACAGGTGGCCGATGTTGTCGAGGCCGGTGCTGAAGCCGCCGAGTTCGAGGGCGAGCACGAAGGCGTTGTCGGGGCAGCGGCTGGTGATCCGGACCGGGTGGTTGCCGCGCTTGTTCAGGTAGCGGGCGGCCGAGCCGGCGAGGGAGCCGGCGCCGACCACGGCCACGGGCGCGGTGGCGGGGATGTGCTTCATCAGGGTGGTGGCGGCGAGGGCGCTCAGCGAGGTCAGGTTGCGGTCCACCTCGCTGATGCGGCGGGCTTCGCGGCCGAGGGCGAGGGCGTCCTGGAAGATCCGGTCGAGGATCTTCGCCTGGCCGCCGGTGGTTTCGCGGAACAGTTTGTAGGCGGTGCGGACTTGGCCGAGCACTTCCAGTTCGCCGATCACGCGGCTTTCGAGGCCGGCGGCGATACGGGCCATGCGTTCGAAGGCGGCGCGGCTGTCGTAGCGGGTGGTGATGCGCCAGCGGGGGTCTTCATCGACCGGGTGGCCGAAGCATTCCAGGCGTTGGCAGGTGTTCAGCACCAGCAGGGGCGCGTGGGCGCGGCGGGACAGGGTTTGTACGACTTCCTCGCGCCGGGCGGGGTCCGTTATTTCCAATTCACAACCGATGAACTGCATCTTCGATCAAATCCTTAAGCCCCTGTTTATCATCGGCTTCAATCAGCCGCAACAGGTCGGGGTGCCGAGCTACAGAACGTAACAAGTCCTTCCGTTTTTGTCCACCCGGCAACTGCTGGCGGGCTTCGGCCATCAGGGTGGAGGCGGTGGACCAGCCGGGGGAGAGGTTCTGCTCCAACTGTTTGCGCAGGAGGGCGGCCAGGGCGGGGGCGTCGCCGCCGCTGGTGATGGCGAGAATCAGGGGGTCGCGGAAGACGAGCGACATGTAGTACAGATCGCACAGTTCGGGTTTGTCGATGGCGTTGATCAGGCGGCGGTGCTGGCGGGACCAGGCGGTGATCCGGGTGGCGAGCTCGTGGTCCTCGCAGTCCTCGATGATGACGTCGGCGCGGGCGATGTCATCCTCGGTGGGGAGGCGGAGGTGGAGGTGGAAGCGCGGATCGCCCTCGGTCAGTTCGACCAGTTCACGGGGCAGTTCGGGCCACATCAGGTGGATGGCGTGCCAGTCGAACAGGCGGGCGTGCTGGAGGCGCGGACCGATGTCGCGGCCGATGCCGATGACCAGCAGGGTGCGGCAGGTCGTCACCAGGCCGATGGGCAGGGCGCGGTGGTACGGGGTGGTATAGGGGGGAAAGGTGTCCGTCATGGGTACAGCGGGTTCACGGGGTAAACGGGTTGCGGACGCGGATGCCGCCGAAGTTCATGCCATCCTGCAGGTCTTCCGAGAGGATTTCCGAGCAGCGCGCGGCGCGGGCCGCCTCGACGATGGCGGCGTCCCAGTAGTCGATGTTCCACCGCAGTTTGGTGGACAGGGCGGCCACCACGATGTCGGCATTCACTTCCTGGACGGGGAAGCGACGCCAGGCCTCGATCAGGTTTGCGGCGAGTTCGTGGGGCAGGGCGTCCTTGCGGGTCGGCCGGGTCGCCTGCACATAGAATTCCTGCAGGACCTGGGTGGACAGCACGAGGTCTTCGGCGTCAAGCAGCGTCAGGGCTTGCCGGGATTTCGCCGCATCCCGGCGGTCTTTGCTGATGGCGTAGAGCAGGATGTTGGTGTCAACGAAGCGCATGACGGGTGTGCACCTCGCTTCGGGTCAGCCGGTCGCCGCCCCGGAATTGATGGATCTGCGCGAGGGTTTCCTGCTGCAGGCGCTTGCGCCGCTCGAATTCGGTTTCGCCGCCGCTGTAGGACGCGAGGAATGACCGGACCAGGGCCGAGACGGAGGTGTCCTGCTCGGCGGCGCGCATGCGCGCGCGCCGGTAGAGGTGGTCGTCAATGGAAACTGTGATATTTTTCACGTTCACAGTATCACATGGTCGAGGGATGGCGTCAAGGTGTGTCCATTCGCGACGGCTACGCCGGACCGGGACGTTTACCCGCCTCTGGCGTCGCCGGTCCGCTCCGGTGGGATGGCGGGACGGACGCGGAGCTGGTCGGCTCGCAGGGGCCGGATCAGATGACGAATTCCGCGTCGTCCGTGTTGGGGATGGCGCGTTTCGGTTCGAGGATCATGCCGGCACCGAGGGTCAGGTTGGTGGCTTCGTCGACGACGATGAAGCCGCCGGTGGCGCGGTTGCGGTTGTAGGGGTCGAAGACCATCGGGACGGTGGTCTTGAACTTGATGCGGCCGATTTCGTTCAGGCCGAGCGAGGTGGCGCCGACGTCCGGTTCGAGGGTGTCGATGTTCACGCGGTGGAGGATGTCGGCGGGCATGCAGCGGGCGCTCTTGGTGCCGAGCTTGATGCCGTATTTCATGCCCTTGCGCATGGGTTCGTCGTGCATCCAGCAGACCATGGCCTCGAATTCGTTGGCGGTGTAGGGGACGTTGTCGGGTTTGACGATCATGTCGCCGCGGCTGATGTCGATGTCATCGGCGAGTTGGAGGGTGACGGACTGGGGGGCGAAGGCCTCGTCGAGTTCGCCGTCGTGGGTGTGGATCTGGGTGATGGTGGAGGTCTTGCCGGAGGGCAGGATGGTGACCTTGTCGCCCTTGCGGAACACGCCGCCGGCGATCTGGCCGGCGAAGCCGCGGAAGTCGTGGTATTCGTCCTTGTAGGGGCGGATCACGTACTGGACGGGGAAGCGGGCGTCGCGCAGGTTGCGGTCGTTGCCGATGTAGACGTCCTCGAGGTGGCGGAGCAGCGGCGGGCCGTAGTACCAGGGCATGGCGTCCGACTTCTCCACGATGTTGTCGCCGTTCAGGGCGCTGACCGGGATGAAGGTGATGTCGCGGATGGCGAGGCCGGCGGCGAAGCTGGAGAAGTCCTCGCGGATGCGGTTGAAGATGTCCTCGGAGTAGGCGACGAGGTCCATCTTGTTGATGCAGAGGACGAGGTGGGGGATGCGGAGCAGGGAGGCGATGTAGGCGTGGCGGCGGGTCTGCTGGATCACGCCCTGGCGGGCATCGACGAGGATGATGGCGAGGTTCGCGGTCGAGGCGCCGGTGACCATGTTGCGGGTGTACTGGACGTGGCCGGGGGTGTCGGCGACGATGAACTTCCGTTTCGGGGTGGCGAAGTAGCGGTAGGCGACGTCGATGGTGATGCCCTGTTCGCGTTCGGCGCGGAGGCCGTCGGTCAGGTTGGCGAGGTTGATCTGGCCGTCGCCGGTGATGTCGGACGAGCGCTGCAGGGACTCGAGCTGGTCTTCCATGATCAGCTTGGTGTCATACAGCAGGCGACCGATCAGGGTGCTCTTGCCGTCGTCAACGGAACCGGCGGTGGTGAAGCGGAGGAGTTCGGTGTTTTCCATGAGCTATACGAGGACGCAACGTCCAACTTCCAGCATTCAACATCCAGCTTCCAATGGCGGATGATTGAATCGGGCTGGATTTAAGTGAAAATTGCTTCCTTCCTTGTTTGAACGTTGAATGTTGGATGTTGGAAGTTGGATGTTGCGTCTTCGCTAGAAGTAGCCTTCGCGCTTGCGGTCTTCCATCGCGGTTTCCGAGCGCTTGTCGTCGGCGCGGCTGCCGCGTTCGGTCACGCGGGCGGCGGCGATCTCGTTGATGATGTCGGCGACGGTCACGGCGGGTGATTCCACGCAGCCGGTGCAGGAGATGTCGCCGATGGTGCGGACGCGGACTTTCAGCACGTGCGAGGCTTCGTTCGGGCGTTTCGGCAGGAGGTCGCTGACCGGCAGCCACTGGTTGTCGCGGCGGATCACTTCACGGTCGTGGCTGAAGTAGATGTTCGGGATTTCGAGGCGTTCGCGGTCGATGTATTCCCAGATGTCGAGCTCGGTCCAGTTGCTCAGCGGGAACACGCGCATGTGTTCGCCGGGGTTGATGCGACCGTTGTAGAGGTTCCACAGTTCGGGGCGCTGGTTCTTGGGATCCCACTGGCCGAAGGCGTCGCGGAACGAGAACACGCGTTCCTTCGCGCGGGCCTTTTCCTCGTCGCGGCGGGCGCCGCCGAGGGCGCAGTCGAACTTGAACTCCTCAATCGCGGCGAGCAGGGTCGGGGTTTGCAGGCGGTTGCGGCTGGTTTCGCCGGGGGTCTGGCGGGCGATGCCCTTGGCCAGGGCGTCCTCGACGGTGCGGACGATCAGCTTCTCGCCGAGTTCGGCGGCGCGCTTGTCGCGGAACTCGATCAGTTCGGGGAAGTTGTGGCCGGTGTCGATGTGCATCAGCGGGAACGGGAACTTCGCCGGGCGGAACGCCTTCTCGGCGATGCGCAGCATGCAGATCGAATCCTTGCCGCCGGAGAACAGCAGCACCGGGCGTTCGAATTCCGCGGCCACTTCCCGCATGATGTGGATCGATTCCGCCTCGAGCACATCGAGGTGGGATAAGGTGTGTGCTTTCATAAACCTTCCTGTCAAAACAACCTGTATGTCATAGCAAACCGGAAATTTCAAACTGTTAAAGCGTTCACCCCGCCCGGATTAGATCGACGGGTTGAAGGCGCGCATGCCGGGGTGGAGGCCGCATTCCTTGTGTTCGGGATTCTCCCACCACCAGCGACCGGCGCGCTGGTCTTCGCCGGGCTGGATGGCCCGGGTGCAGGGGGCGCAGCCGATCGAGGTGTAGCCCTGGTCATACAGCCGGTTGTAAGGGATACGGTGTTCGTGGACGAAGGCCCACAACTGCTCCAACGTCCAGTCCGCCAACGGGTTGACCTTGACGATTCCGCCGTTCGCCCGGTCGATCTCGACGGCCTGGAGGTCCGAGCGGGTCACGCTTTGCTCGCGGCGCAGACCGGTGATCCAGGCGTCGAGGCCGGACAGGGCGCGGCGCAGTGGTTCGACCTTGCGGATGCCGCAGCATTCCTTGCGGTGGTCGATGCTGTCGCGGAAGGAAAACAGGCCCTTTTCGCGTTCCAGGGTTTCCACGGAGGCGCGTTCCGGGAAGTACCATTGGATGGTCAGGCCGTAGCGCCGGCGCAGGGCTTCGGCGCATTCGTAGGTTTCCGGGTTCAGGCGACCGGTATCCAGCGCGAACACCACGGCATCCTTGCGCTGTTCCATCAGCAGGTGGGTCACCACGGCGTCTTCCAGGCTGAAGCTCGAGGCGAGGGCAATGCGCGGGTGCCAGAGCTCCAGGGCCTTGGCCAGGACGGCGCGGGGGTCGTGCGGGTCCACCGAAGCCCAGATGGCGGGATCGATGTGCTGGTCGGATAGGTTCATAC
Source organism: uncultured Verrucomicrobiota bacterium (assembly GCA_937872895.1). GTDB lineage: Bacteria > Verrucomicrobiota > Kiritimatiellia > CAIVKH01 > CAIVKH01 > CALMUP01. The sequence continues at coordinate 228,935 of CALMUP010000019.1, read as the reverse complement.
ACGACTATATCTATCAAAATGATAGGGATTGCAATGGCTAATTTTCGTCGAGTTCTTGCTGGATAACGGGAAAGGGTGGCGCGGAGGGCTTTCGGGTGGTAGCGTAGGTGTCATGCCGACGGCCCCGGTTTCCATGAAAAGGCGCATGTCGTTGCGGGATATCCTGATCAATCTCGCGGCGTTCGTCATCATTGTCGCGGGCATGAAGGCGGCCTCGTCGCTGGTGGTGTTGCTGTTGTTGTCGGTGTTCATCGTGGTGTTGGTGGGTCCGATGTTCCTGGCGATGCAGCGGCGGGGCATGCCGTCGTGGGTGGCGATGCTGGTATTGATTGTCGGATTGACGGTGGTGGTGTCGGTGGGGGTTCATGCCGTGCGGATTTCGTTGGAGGACATCGCCCGGCAGTTGCCACGGTACCAGGAGAATTTGCAGCAGCAGGTGGGTACGGTGCTGGTGTGGTTGGAGGGGCATGGGGTGGAGATGCCGGAGCAGGGCATTCGCCGAGCCATCGTGGAGAATTCGTCGGTGCGGGTGATTCGCGATGGCATCACGGCGGCGACCCATGTGCTGGGTCGGGCATTCGTGGTGTTGCTGATCGCGATCTTCATCCTGCTGGAGGCGGCGATCCTGCCGAAGAAGTTGCGCAGCCTGCCGGGGTTGTCGGAGGAGTCGTTCGGGCGGCTGACCCTGGTGATCGACAATGTCCGGAAGTACATGGGCATGAAGACGGTGATGAGTCTGTTGACGGGCGTGCTGGTGGGCGGGTTTGCCTGGGTGTGCGGGGTGGACAATCCGGTGTTGCTGGGTGTGCTGGCGTTCGTGCTGAACTTCATTCCGAACATCGGGTCGATCATGGCGGCGGTGCCGGGCATCCTGCTGGCGTTCATTGAATTCGGCCTGGGACGTGCGGTGGTCGTTGCCGTGGGTTACCTGGTCATCAATGTCGGGGTTAGCAATGTCATCGAGCCGCGTTACATGGGGCGAGGGCTTGGCTTGTCGCCGATGGTGATCGTGATCACGCTGATCTTCTGGGCGTGGGTGCTGGGTCCGCTGGGCATGCTGCTGGCGGTGCCGTTGACGATGGCGTTGAAGGTGGCGCTGGAGAGTTTGCCGGAGACGCGCGGGTTGGCCTTGCTGATGGGCACGCATGCGGAGGTGCCGGAGGTGGCCGCGGGTGCGTCGTCAGAGCCGCCGGGATCGTCGGCCTAGCCTCTGGGCTGGGCAAGCAATACCGCCACGGTTGCCGGCCTCGTGGCGGGTCAGATCGTGAAGTTGGTGGCCTGGGCTTCGGAGCGGTTGCGCTCGCGGTCGATCAGCATCCCGAAATCCGTTTCATCGTACACCCCGGCGAGGGCGCGTTCGGCTTCCTGCCACACCGGAGCAAACACATCGGGCGCTTCGTTGGCGGTCTCGCTGGATTCCGCTTTGCTCACCGCGACCAGCGGCCCCTCGAACAACCGGATGACCTCGCCCATGGTGATCCGGTGCGGCTCGCGCGCGAGCTGGTAGCCGCCCTCCTTGCCGCGCGCCGAATTGGCGAGGCCGGCCTGCTTGAGCTGGCGCAGGATGGCTTCGAGAAACCGCACCGGGATGTGCTGGGCCTCGGCGATCTGCCCGATGGTGATCGGGCCCTGGCGTTGGCGCAGGCTGAGTTCAAGCATGGCCTTGAGGGCATAGAGGCAGCGGTTGGAAATCATGGGTTCATCCTAGCAGGGCGCGGGTGGGGGAACAAGCATGCAGGGCGGGGCGGGTCACGGGGCGATGCGGATCCGGTAGAGCCGGGCTTCGGCGGCGGTGTTGGTGTCGAGGAGGGATTGGGTCAAGCCGTTGCCGTTGGTCTGGTGGAGCAATGACCAAGGGCCGTCGGGCCCGAGGTCGCTGACCTCGATCCGGCAAACCAGCCCGGTCGGGCTGTTCCACTGCACGGTGCGGGTCTGGTCGGGCAGCGCGGTGAGGGTGGTGCGCAGGAGTTCGATGGAGGCGTAGATGAGTTGGTCGTAACGCGGCAGGTTGGTGCCGGTGTAGATGACGGGGACGGTGTTGAGCGGTGGGGCATTGCTGCCGCTGAGGTCGACGATGCCGTACCCGTTCGAGCGGGTGTTCAGGGCGGTGAGGATGTCCGCGCCCTGCACGATGCGACCGAACACGGTGAAGCCGCCGTTCTGCGCATCGAGGGAGGCGCTGTTGTCGCCGAGGTTGATGAACCAGGTGTTGGCGGCGGAGTTCGTGCTGAATGCGCTTTTGGCCATGGCCAACGTGCCGAAGGTGTTGCTGAGCCGCGCGCCAACCGCGAACTCGTTCGGGATCAGGCCGAGGTTGTTGCCGGTGAAGTTCTGGGCGAGGTTGGTCGAGGCGGGATCGGCCACGCCGATGTTGCCGCCTTGCACGACGAAGCCGGGCTCCAGCCGGTACAGCGGACGGTTGGTGTAGAAGCCGAGATTCGCGAGTTGGATGAAGGTGCTGACCGTGCGCGGCTTGTCGGCGTCGTACAACTCGAACGCCATGTCGCCGAGCGAGGTGCGGAAGAGGGCCAGCGTGTTGGCGGAGGCTGCGAGGCCGACCAGGAAGATAAAAAAACTTCCAAGGATTGGACCAATGAAGCGATTCATTTTCCAATCCTTGGAAGTTGACCCCGCGCCGTGCGCAAATCGCTCTGGTGCGGGGTTGAATGTTGGCTGTTGCTTGTAGGAAGTTGCGTCTTCGCCTACGCGCCGATGCCCTGGAACAGCACGGTCGAGAGGTAACGTTCACCGGCGTCGGGCAGCACGACCACGATGGTCTTGCCGGCGTAGGCCGGATCGTTGGCCAGTTTCACCGCGACGTGGGCGGCGGCGCCGCAGGAGATACCAACGAGGATGCCTTCCTCGGTGGCGAGGCGGCGGGCCATTTCGACGGCTTCCTCGCTCGAGACCTGCTCGACCTTGTCCACGATGCTCAAGTCCAGCGTGTCGGGGATGAAGCCGGCACCGATGCCCTGGATCTTGTGCGGGCCGGGCTTCAGTTCCTGGCCGGCGCGTTTCTGGGTGATGACCGGGCTTTCCTTCGGCTCGACCGCGACGGACTCGATCTTCTTGCCCTTCGCGTTCTTGATGTAGCGGGAGACGCCGGTGATGGTGCCGCCGGTGCCGACGCCGGAGACCAGCACGTCGATCGCGCCTTCGGTGTCATCCCAGATTTCCGGGCCGGTGGTCTTCTCGTGGATGGCCGGGTTGGCCGGGTTCTTGAACTGCTGCGGCATGAAGTACTTGTTCGGCTCGCTGTTGGCGATCTCCTCGGCCTTCCTGATCGCGCCCTTCATGCCCTCGGTGCCGGGGGTGAGCACGAGGTTCGCGCCGAAGGCGGCGAGCACGCGGCGGCGCTCGATGCTCATCGTCTCGGGCATGGTCAGGGTCAGCTTGTAGCCACGGGCGGCCGCGACGAAGGCGAGGGCGATGCCGGTGTTGCCGGAGGTCGGCTCGACGATCTCGGTGCCGGGCTTGAGCACGCCGCGCTTCTCGGCGTCCCAGATCATCGCCGCACCGATGCGGCATTTCACCGAGTAGGCCGGGTTGCGGCCTTCGATCTTGGCCAGCACGCGGGCCTTCGCACCCTTGGTCACATGGTTCAACTGCACCAGCGGGGTGCCGCCGATGGACTGCGAATTGTCAGCGAATATCTTGCTCATCTCGATCTCCTTATCGTGGTTTCGTATAGTGGCGTAAAATTCCAATAAATCAAGGTTTTCGGGGTGCCGGTCGCTCGGATGGATGCCGTTGGATACATTGGTTCAGACGGGGGAGGCAAGTTGAATCGGCGCGGCCAGTTCCCGTTGGCGGCGGTCCTGAACGGCGGGCAGGTCCACATCGGACAGGAAATCGCGGACGAACGGGGTGGCCGGGCGGGAGCAGACCTCCTCGGGGGTCCCGATCTGCTCGATGCCGCCGTTGTTCATGACCACGATCACGTCGGCCACTTCCAGCGCCTCCTCGACGTCGTGGGTGACGAAGACGCTGGTGACATGGATCTCGTCGTGCAGGCGACGCAGCCAGCGGCGCAGTTCCTTGCGCACCTTGGCGTCGAGGGCGCCGAACGGTTCGTCGAGCAGCAGCACCTTGGGCTCGACGGCGAGGGCGCGGGCGAGGGCGACGCGCTGGCGCTGGCCGCCGGAGAGTTGCGAGGGGTAGCGGTGGGCCAGCCAGTCGAGCTGGACGAGCTTGAGCAGGCTGAATACACGGTCGCGGATGTCGGCCTTCGACGGGCGGTCGCGGCGCGGCTTGACGGTCAGGCCGAAGGCGATGTTGTCGAACACGCTCATATGCCGGAACAACGCGTAGTGCTGGAACACGAAGCCGACGCGGCGGTCCTTGGCGTTGCGGTTGGTCGCGTCCTCGCCGTCGAAGTAGATCGATCCGCCGTCGGCCGCCTCCAGTCCGGAGATGATGCGCAGCAGCGTGGTCTTGCCCGAGCCGGACGGTCCGAGCAGGGCGACGAGTTGCCCGGACGGGAAGTCGATCGACACGTTGTTCAGGGCGACGAAGGACCCGAAGGTCTTGGTGATGTTCTTGGCTTGGATGCTCATGCGGGGTTCTCTCCGTGTTCGGGTTGGGGCGCCGCGTCGCGGTGGGCCTTCCATTCAATGATGTTCTTGATGACGAGGGTCAGCAGGGCCAGCGCGGCCAGCAGCGACGCCACCGCGAAGGCGGCGACGAAGTTGTATTCGTTGTAGAGGATCTCGACGTGCAGCGGCATGGTGTTGGTCAGGCCGCGGATGTGGCCCGACACGACCGACACCGCGCCGAACTCGCCCATCGCGCGGGCGTTGCAGAGGATCACCCCGTACAGCAGGCCCCACTTGATGTTGGGCAGGGTGACGCGGAAGAAGGTCTGCCATCCGTTCGCCCCGAGCACCATGGCCGATTCCTCCTCGTCGGTGCCCTGCGATTCCATCAGCGGGATCAGTTCACGCGCCACGAAGGGGAAGGTGACGAAGATCGTGGCCAGCACGATGCCCGGCACGGCGAAGATGATCTGGATGTCGCGCTCCTGCAGCCACGGCCCGATCCAGCCGTGCGCGCCGAACAGCAACACATAGATCAGGCCGGAGATCACCGGCGAGACCGCGAAGGGCAGGTCGATCAGCGTGATGAGCAGGTTCTTGCCGCGGAAATGGAACTTGGCGATGGCCCATGACGCGGCCACGCCGAAGACCAGGTTCAGCGGGACCGCGATCACGGCGGTCAGCAGGGTCAGCTTGATCGCGGCGATCGCGTCGGGATCGACCAGCGCTGCGCCATAGGCGGCCGCGCCCTTGCGCAGCGCCTCGCTGAACACGGCGGCCAGCGGCACCACCAGCACGAGGCCGAGGAACAGCAGGGCCACGGCGATGAGCAGGAGGCGCACCGGCAGCGGTTCGGTGACGGTCAGGCGGCGGTGGCCGCCGGCGTGTTGAAGACGTGAAATGGTTCCAGCCATACGTTCCTTTTCATTGCCGGCATAAAGCCGGCTCTACTGTTCGCCCGCGTTGTTCATCCGTAGAGCCGGCTTTACGCCGGCTACCGTTCCGTTCGTCATCGCCGTGCGCTCCATGCCTGAAGCAGGTTGATGCCGAGCAGCAGCGCGAACGAGATCACCAGCATCACCACCGCGATCGCGGTGGCGCCGGCATAGTCGTACTGCTCCAGTTTGGTGATGATCATCAGCGGGGTGATTTCGGTCTTCATCGGCATGTTGCCGGAGATGAACACCACCGACCCGTACTCGCCCAGCGCGCGGGCGAAGGCCATCGCCACGCCGGTGAGCAGGGCGGGAAACACGGTGGGCAGGATCACCCGGAAAAACGTCTGCAGACGGTTCGCGCCCAGGCTGGCGGCCGCCTCCTCGATCTCGGCCTCCAGGTCCTCCAGCACCGGCTGGATGGTGCGCACGACGAAGGGCAGGCCGATGAAGATCAGGGCGAGCAGGACGCCGAGTGGCGTGAACGCCACCTTGATGCCGTGCGGTTCGAGCAGGGAGCCGATCCAGCCGTTTTTCGCGTACACCGCGGTCAGTGCGATGCCGGCCACCGCGGTGGGCAGGGCGAACGGCAGGTCGACCAGGGCATCGACGAGTTTCTTGCCGGGGAAGGAATACCGCACCAGCACCCAGGCCACGATGAAGCCGAAGACGCCGTTGATCAGGGCGGCGAGGGTCGAGGCGCCGAAGCTCAGCTTGTACGAGGCCACCACACGCGCGTTCGTCACGGTGTCCCAGAACTCCGGCCAGGTCAGGGACGCCGAGCGGAGGAAGGTCGCCGACAGCGGGATCAGCACGATCACGCTGAGGTAGAAGAGGGTGAAGCCCAGGGTCAGGCCGAAGCCGGGGAGCACGTTGGATTTGCGGGTGATGGTGGTCATAAGGAATGAAGATGCGCCCTGACGGGCGCACTACGAACGTCGATGGTGTCGTGCGTTGGTAGTGACGCCGTCAGGTGTCAGGTTTACTTGCCGTAGATCTGGTCGAAGGTGCCTCCGTCGTTGAAGTGCGTTGCCTGGGCTTCCTGCCAGCCGCCGAACACGTCGTCGATGGTGATCAGGTTGATGTCGGGAAAGCGCTGCTTGTGCTTCGCCGCCACCGAGGCGAGGCGCGGACGGTAGAAGTGCTTCGCCGCGAGTTCCTGGCCCTCCTCCGAGTAGAGGAAGTTCAGGTAGGCCTCGGCGACGGCACGGGTGCCGCGTTTGTCCACCACCTTGTCAATCACGGTGACCGGCGGTTCGGCGAGGATGCTCACGGAGGGGAAAACGACCTCGTAGTCGTCCCCGAACTCCTTGATGGCGAGGTAGGCTTCGTTTTCCCACGAGAGGAACACGTCGCCGATGCCGCGCTGCACGAAGGTCGTGGTCGATCCGCGTGCGCCGGAGTCGAGTACCGGAACATTCTTGTAGAGCTTGCGGATGAATTCCTGCGCGCCGGCTTGATCGCCGCCGTTGCGTCCGAGTTCATACGCCCACGCCGCCAGGTAGTTCCAGCGGGCGCCTCCCGAGGTCTTCGGGTTCGGCGTGATCACGGAAACGCCCGGCTTCACGAGGTCGCCCCAGTCCTTGATGCCCTTCGGGTTCCCCTTGCGGACGAGGAACACGATGGTCGAGACGTAGGGCGAGCTGTTGTCGGGAAGGCGGGATTGCCATTCCTTCGGGATCAGCCGGGCCTTCTCGGCGATGGCGTCGATGTCGTAGGCCAGCGCCAGGGTCACCACGTCGGCCTGCAGGCCGTCGATGACCGCGCGGGCCTGCTTGCCCGCGCCGCCATGCGACTGCTTGATCGTCACGTTCTCTCCGGTCTCGGCCTTCCACTTCGCGGCGAAGACCTGGTTGAACTCATCGTAGAACTCGCGGGTCGGATCATACGAGACGTTCAGGATGGTGATGTCCTTGGCGGTGGCGCTGACGGCGAGCAGGGCGGCCGTCAGAACAGTCAGTGTTTTTTTAATGGTGTGTTTCATGGGGTTGATTCCTGGTTGGTTAGAAGGAGACCTGGAAGCGGGCGAAGAGGATTTCCTCGTCCTCGCGGTCCGCGCCCTTGGCCGCGCCGCCGTCGAAGGCGCTCTGTTCGTAGGTGAGCGAGGACCGCAGGTTGCGGGTGAGGTACCAGTTCAGGCCGAGCGCCCAGGACTGGATGCCGGCGACCGAGCGGTTCGGATTCGCGTAGGTCGGGAAGGTCTGGTCGTCCACATTCAACTCGCTGTAGCGGGCGGCCAGTTCGAAGGCGCCCCACTGGCCCTTGGCCAGGTCGAAGGGGCGCGCCGGGTTGATGCCGCGGAACGAATTCTCCTCGCCGGTGAGGACGTAGGTGGTGGCGATCTGCCAGGCGTCGTTGTCCAGTGTCGTCGTCTGGTCGTCCTTGCGGACCTCCTGGGAGGAGACGATGTACTCGCCGATCACGCCCAGCGGTCCGTAGTAGTAGGTCAGTTGCGGCGCGATGCGCGTGCGGTCGCCGTCGGCCAGCACGTTGTCGGCGGCATTGGTCGAGGTCAGGTAGCTGAACACGCGGACCTGGCCGGGCGTGCGGTACGAGGCGAGGCCGGTCGTGGTGCCGGAGCCCTCTTCCTTGCCGATGCTGCCGGCGATGCCGAGGCCGAGGCCGCGCAGGGCGTCGATATCGGTCGTCTTGAACGGGGTGGCGAACAGGCGGCCGACGAAGTCCTTGTCGTCCGAGATGTCGCTGTCGGCGCTGCCGCCATCGACCACGCCGTTGAACACGCCGGCCTCGTAGGTCAGCACGTCCTTCACGAGGTCGCCGGAGAGCTGGAGACCGACGTCGCGGTTCGGGGCCAGGCTGGTCGGGTGGGCCCGCTCGATGAAGCGGATGTCCGAACCCGACTGCAGGCGCTCGAGGCCCAGCGGGGACTTGAATTTACCGGCGCGCAGGCGGACCGCATCCGAGAACTTGTACCCCGTGTAGGCATCGAGCAGGGTTGTGCTGCTCCCGGCGAATTCCGGCGTGAAGCGGAACTCCCCGTTCTTGCCCACGGTGCCTTCGATGGTCGGGCGGACGCGGCGCAGCAGGAAAGTGTCGCTCTGCGGATTCTCGTCGTCGTTGAACCAGAAGCGCGCGTCCTGCTGGATGAGCCCTCGGAATTTGATTTCGAAGGACTTGTCCGGGGCGGCAAACGAGAAGCCCGACGCGTCGGCCTTCGCAACGGGGGTTTTCTCGGCGGCCGCCTTGGCGTTCTCGTCGGCGATCTCGAGCTTGCGCTCGAGAATGCGGACCTTCTGGTCGAGTTGCTGGATCTGGTTGTTGATGTCTTCGGCATGGCTCGGGGAAACCGCGCCAACCGAAGCGCCCACAAGGGCGGTGGTCACGATGGTGCGAAAGGTTCGCATGGTGTTACTCCTGGTGTGCGAGTAACGTCCGGAGGTCCGGTCTGTCGGCACTTCATTCATTCGTTTCGGTTTGGTTTGTTTGGGCCTCCAGGGAACTGGTCGGCAAAAATTAATCTCGGCCGGAATGCGGAGCACTGGACTCCTGCGGCATCCGTATCTTCTCGCGGCGTTCCACCTGCACCACACGGCCGTTGTGGATGGTGATCTCCACGGAACCGTATGCCACCTCGCGCACCGCACGCAGGATACGAAGGTCCGCGTCCGTCACGTCGTGCGCCGTCGGTTTCTGTTTGTTCGGCTCGTTCATAAATCCACCATTTCGGTATACTAATAAGGTAAAAAAATCCTAAATGACGTAAAACCAAGCGCTTTCCGTGGAGGGCCCCATGTTCATCATGTCCGCCAGGGATGTGTTGTCCAGGATCTCGGCGATCGCATCGCGCACTTCCTGCATGACCGCCCGGATCTGGCAATTGGCTTCATTCCCGCACTCCTTGCACCGGGCGTAGGCGGTTTTACTCACGCAGGACACCGGGGCGAGCGGGCCGTCCATCAGGCGGACCACGTCGCCGATCTTGATCTCGTCGGCATGGCGGAGCAGCGAATACCCGCCCCCCTTGCCCTTCTTGCTCTGCAGGATCCCCTCGTTGTTCAACTCGAGCAAAATCCGCTCCAGGAACTTGCGCGGGATCTTCTCGTCCGCCGCCAAGCGGCTGATCAACACCGGCTGCCCATTCCGCTGGTTGGCCAGGTATATCAATGCCCGCAAGGCATACTTTGTCTTTTTCGTGAGCATAATACGACTAATATACTAGATTGGTAGTCTATTTGCGGGGACGTGTCAACAGGTCTTTTCAATTTTTTGTTTCCGCGTCGTCCTGTCCGCGTTTTCGGCGGATCCGCCGTTGCGCGGCGCGGGTCGTGCGACGTATGCTGCAGGCACTATGGACACCGATTGGAGCGTTGCGGAACGGGTGCGTTACCACCGGCAGATGTTGTTGCCGCAGGTGGGCGAGGCGGGGCAGCGGCGCTTGAAGGTGGCCCGGGTGTTGGTCGTGGGGGCGGGTGGTCTGGGATCGCCGGTGGCGATGTATTTGGCGGCGGCGGGTGTGGGGGTGTTGGGGGTGGTGGATGGCGATGTGGTGGAGCTCTCGAACCTGCAGCGCCAGGTCATCCACGGTACGGACGATGTCGGGCGGCTGAAGGTGGATTCCGCGCGTGACCGCCTGGCGGCGATCAATCCGGAGGTGGAGGTCGTGCTTCATCCGTTCCGGTTGACCGCGGCGGAGGCGTGCGCGGTGGTGTCGGCGTACGATGTGGTGGTGGATGGCACCGACAATTTTCCGGCGCGGTACCTGATCAACGATGCCTGCGTGCTGCTTGGCAAGCCGATGGTGTACGGCTCGGTGTTCCGCTTCGAGGGACAGGTCGGGGTGTTTGATGCGCGCCGCGGTGCCTGTTACCGTTGCCTCTATCCGGTGCCGCCACCGGCCGCGCTGGTGCCGTCGTGTGCCGAGGCCGGCGTGCTTGGGGTGTTGCCGGGGATCGTGGGGTGCATCCAGGCGAACGAAGTCTTGAAGCTGGTACTCGGGATCGGCGAACCGCTGGTTGACCGGTTGCTGCTGGTCGATGCGTTGACCATGCAGTTCCGCACGTTGCGCCATGCCCGCAACCCGGCGTGTCCGGTGTGCGGAACCAATCCGACGATCACCGGGATATCCGATGTTTCAACCGAACCCTGTCCGAATGACCGTCAACCGAAGGAGTCCGTTTCCATGCAGCAGATAACCGCTGTTGAACTCAAGCGTCGCCTCGACCGGGGCGAGGTCGATCTGGTGGATGTGCGCGAGCCGCACGAATACGCCGTGGCGAAGATCCCCGGGGCGCGGCTGATCCCGCTCGCCACCGTGGTTGCCGAGCGCGGCCAGTTCAACCCCGCGCGCGAAACCGTGGTCATGTGCCGTGGCGGAGCGCGCAGCGCGAAGGCGATCGACGACCTGCGCAAGGCCGGCTACACCGGCACGCTGATCAACCTCGTCGGCGGCATTACCGCCTGGTCCATGGACGTAGATCCGAGCGTGCCGGTCTATTGACGGGTGTCCGTACTACGGCTTCCACAGGTACTGGAAGCGCGGGGCCTCGTTCAGCCGGGCGAACGGGGCGGGGAACGGTTGCTGGATGCCGGCGAGGATATCCCAGAACGACGTGGTGGTGTAGTAGCGGACGATGCGGACCGACTCCTCGCCGAGCAGTTCGGCGGTCTTGGCCACGGCATCGTCCCAGTAGCCGACCTGGTCGATCAGCCTCAGCTCCATGGCCTGGTCGGCGGTGAAGATGCGCCCGTCGGCGATCTCGGCGAGGGCGGTCGGTTCGATGCCCCGGCTTTGCGCGACGATGCCGCGGAAGCGGGTGTGCATCCGGTCGATCATGTCCTGCAGCAGGGCGACCTCCTCGGGGTCGGTTTCGCGGAACGGGTTGAGCATGTCCTTGTTGTCGCCCGATTTGATGGTGGTATCGGTGACGCCGATCTTGTCGCTGAGCACCTTCCAGTTGAGGCTCTGCATGATCACGCCGATCGAGCCGATCACCGTGGTCGGCTGGGCGATCAGCCAGTCACCGGCCATCGCCACGTAGTACCCGCCCGAGGCGGCGAGGTCGCGCATCAGCACGATGATCTTGCGGTCTTCGCCTCCGGCCTTGAACCGCATCAGCGCGGTGTAGACCTCGTCGCTCGGGGTGATGCCGCCGCCGGGGGAATCGACCTCGAGCAGGATGGCCCGCACCTCCTCGTCGCGGTCGGCGGCGCGGATCGCGCGCAGCAGCTCCTCGATCGGATCCAGCGGCACCTGGAACAGGCCGGCTTCGGTTTCGCGGGTGATGATCCCCGACAACTGCAGGCGCACCACCTTGGTGGTGCCGCTACCGAACGACCACTCCTCCTCGAAGGCGGGTTCCTCGTCCACGGGCGTGTCGCCTGACTGGTGCAACGTAGGCGTCAGGGCCAGCAGGGCCACACCCATGCCGAGGTTGAGGAACAGGCTGGTTCCGAGGGCAAGCACCAGCAGGACGATGGCGATCCAGAATCCGGCGGAAGAGCGGCGGGGAGGCGGTGGTGTATCCATGGCGCTACCCTACACGGAGCCTGCCGGGAATCAAGTTCGGCAGCGATGCGGGCCCGGGGCTTGCCGCTCCGGCTTGTGCTTGGCGGTTGAAAGTCCGTCCGGCATGGCGGATACTGGGAGCATGAACAATTCCTACGATGCCATCCTGATCATGTCCTTCGGCGGGCCCGAAGGCATGGACGACGTCATGCCGTTCCTCGACAATGTGTTGCGCGGGAAAAACGTCCCTGACGAGCGCAAGCGCGAAGTCGCCCACCATTACGAACTCTTCGGCGGGGTCAGCCCGATCAACCGGCAGAACGAGGCATTGAAGGCGGCGATCGAGGCGGAACTCGCCCGCCACGGCATCACCATCCCGGTCCATCTCGGCAACCGCAACTGGAAGCCGTTCGTCACCGATGTGGTCCGCACCATGCAGGAGCGCGGCGTGAAGAAATTCCTGACCTTTGTGACCTCCGGCTTCAGTTGTTACAGCGGCTGCCGCCAGTACCGTGAGGACATCCTGCGCGCCTGCGAGGTGGTCGGTCCCGACGCCCCCGCATTCGACAAGATCCGCGTGTACTACAACCATCCGGACTTCATCGCCGTCTCGGCCGAGCGGTGGCGCGAAGCCCTCGCCGCCCTGCCCCCCGCCGCGCGCGACGGCGCCCACACCGCCTTCACCGCCCACAGCATCCCGATGGCCATGGCCGAGCGCTCGAACTACGAGATCCAGTTGCGCACCGCCTGCGAACTCACCGCGCGCGAAGCGGGGATCGCGAACTGGAAACTCGTCTTCCAGAGCCGCAGCGGCCCACCCCACCAGCCGTGGCTCGAGCCGGACATCGGCGACCACATCCGCACCCTGCACGAACAGGGCGTTCCCGGCCTGGTCATCCAGCCGATCGGGTTCATCTCCGACCATATGGAGGTCCTCTACGACCTCGACCACGAGGCGAAGGATCTCTGCGACGAGCTGGGCATGCCCATGGCGCGGGCCGCGACACCGGGTGTGCATCCGCGCTTTGTGCAGATGGTGGTCGAGCTGATGCGCGAACGCATGGACCCGTCCCTGCCCAAACGCGCCCTCGGCGACCGCGGACCCAACCACGACGTCTGCCCGCCGAACTGCTGTCAGTCCGGCCGCGAGGCGATGATGGCGGCCGGTGGCGGACGTCCCGCTGCGCGCCCCTGATGCGTAGCTCAATCCCGCCCAGCGCTACGGGTGCTGGATGCGCAGGCGCACCGCCTCGAGGTCGTGGTTGCCGGCTCCGCTGATCCGCACCTGTTGGTTCGACCGCAGCACGGCCATGCCGTCCGGGATGCCATCCGTCCACGCCACGAGGTTGGTGGTCGTTTGTTCCGTGATCCGGATGCCGGCATCCTCGGCGTCGGCGCCGATCTCGTAGCGAATGACCGGATCGTTCCCATCGGTGCCGATGTGCAGGTGGCGTCCGGGTTCATCCGGGGCCAGCGGAGACATGCCATAGGCCCACCGCACCAGGTTGAGCAGGCCGTTGGTGTATGGATCATCGAACCAATCGCGTTGACCGACGGGCAGCGAGGCGGCCCAAAGATCGAAACGGCCGCGGGTCACCCCGGAGGCTGGATGGTACCGTGCACTGTCCCAGGCAACCCGCTGCAACGAGGCGGCGAGGGTCGGGTCGATCACGACCGGAGTGTCGAGGTTCACATCGGCGGAGATCGCCCCGTTGGTGAGGCTGACCGGTGATTGGCGGTACAGGGTAGCGAAGTGGGTGAGGGCGCCGAGGTAATAGCCGGCATCGGTCGGGTGCAGGTTGTCCTGGTAGAGTTCGGGGCGTTCGAGCGACGGGATCGCCGCGACCGCGTTGGAGAAGGCGATGCCCGCGGGGATGATCACCGCATCGATCCCGATCGAGGCCAACGCGGTGCGCACCGTCTCGAACGCCGCGTTGATCGCATCCTGCTCGGTCGCGCCCTCGTCGAGGTAATTCCAATACTGGTACAACGCGACGCGGGTGTTGTTCGATGCGGCGAGCGCGGCGAAGCGTGCGGCGAAATCGAGCAACGCGGGAAGGTTCGCCGGTTGCCATTCGCGGCTCATCGGCTGGAGGACCAGCCAGTCCCAACCACCGGTGGCCAGTTCCAGGCGTGACGGTGTGCCGCGGGTCAACACGCCACCGGCGAGGCCGTTGGTCCAGTGGTACCCGAGGCCCTGGCCGTCGGCGAGTTGTTCGCCGAAGGTGTGGGAAAATCCGGCGTCGGTGGCGAGGTTCTGGAGTTGGAGCGGGATATGCCCCCAGCGGGTGAAGCTGTTGCCGACATGGAACACGGCGAGGCTGTTGGACGGTGTGATCGGGCCGCGCCAGTCGGATAATACCCAGGTGCCGTTGGTCGATCCGGATGCCGCGCGCGGCTGGACGGCGACGCGGATGAATGCGCCGGCCTGGTCCGGTACGACGAACGAGCGGTTGGTCTGGTTCAGCGCGAGGAAGGTGTTGGTGAACGGCGGGACATCGACCTGCCACTCGATGATACTGCCAGCTTCGGGATCGCCCTCGGTGTCACTGTAGGTGAAGTACGCCGCGAGGGCTTCGCCCGCCACCGGAGCCCCGACCCAGAAGACGTCGGTGGCGTTCGGCGGTTCGTTCGTTGTTGCGATTTCCGACAGTTCGGTCAGGTGCAGCGCGCCGAGGTAGCCAAAGGGGCCGGCAGCCACGCTGACCGACAACGTGACCACGCCGCTGGCGGTGGCGCGCACGGTGTCGAGCACGGCCAGGGCGGAGCGGTTGGCGTTCGTGAGGGGCGGCGCTCCGATATTCGCGCCCGAGGTTTGCAGGGTGGCCGAGGTGGTGGTGAATCCGTGTGCGGCATACAGGGTGACGCGCACATCGGCGGCATCGCGGGACCCGAAGCATTCCAGCCGGTACAGGCGGTTGGTGGCCAGTCCGGAGAACACCACGCGGGCGGTGGTGCCGGTGGCGACGAAGAAGCTGTCGCGGGTGGCGTTGGTGGCGGCGAGGGAGCCGAGGGCGGGCGCGGGGTTTGTGGTCCCGTTGGTGTTCGCACCGGCCCCGAACCCGATGACGGAAACGGAGATGCCGGACGTGCCGTTGGTGGTCGTGACAAGGTTGCCTACGGTGGACGTGGGTGCGGTGGCCAGGTCGGTGGCGAGGTTGTTCCAGAAGCGTCCGTTCTGATCCGGCGACGGGGCGGGGTGGTTGGTGATGCCGAAATCGATCAACACGGTGCGTGGCGGTGCCTCGGTGGTCTCGAAGTACAGGGAACCCGGCTCGTTCAGGCCGGTGAGGAAGGGCGATCCTTCCATCGCGGTGATGCCCGCGTTCGAACGCCACACCTGCCCGGCGCCGAAGGCATTCGCGTACAGCCGGTTGTCCGGACCGATGCGGATGCCGGTGGCGGTGGTGTTGCCGAACGAGCCGATCAGGATGGCGGAGCCCGCATTCAATCCCGAGGCATACAGGCCGGGCGTGTTCAGTTCGTACGCATTGATGCGGGCCTGGCCACCGATGGTGCGACTGAGGAACACGCGGCCATCGGAACCGAAGGCGAGCTGCGACGCATCGCCGGCGTTGTCGGGGGCGAGGAAGGTGGACCAGGTGGCGTTGGTAAGATCGTAGGCGTAGATGCCGCCGTCGGCGGATTCCACCGCGTAAAGGCGTCCGTCGGGTCCGATACGCACGCCGTCGAAGCGATCGGTTCCTGGAGGCCCGGGGATGGTCGAGGTCGTGGCATCGGCAAGGGTGATGCGGTGGATCACGTTTTCGCCGAACTGGGCGGCGAACAGGTGGGTGTCGTTGCGGGTCAGGTCGAGCAGGTAATCCACGTTGAGGTCGGCAAATACGGTGAACGAGATCCCGTCGAGACTACGCCGGTAGACCGTGCCGTCACCGCGGTTCACATAGAGCCGTCCCTGCGCATCGGTCACCATGCCGTCCGCCCCGCTGGCATTCCCGCCAACCGGCGTGTAGTGGGGGGGCAAGGCGTTCGAGACGCCGGTGGCCGGATCAAACGCCCGCAGGTTGCCGGTCGCATATTCGCTCACATAAAGCCGGGTCGTAGCCGCGACGGGAAGCAATCCCGTAACAGCCATCACCATGAGTAGGAAACGACAGAAACCCATAACGCCCTGCGGTTGCGGTATCCTACCCCGAAAGGCGGGGGTGTGAAACCAGGAAATCATCATCCACGAAGGGTTGTCCCGGCAGCCGCGGTAGAGGTTGGATGCATCATCGTTTGAAATTGACAGTTCGATGGCGGATGGATATTCGCCTACCTTTTAAAAGGCACGCCGGTGTGCGGGCCGTTGTTTAATCAGTGTCCGTCATCGTGGGGGTTCTGGTATGATCCGTATCCGGGTTGCGCTTCGTTCTGTATGTTTCCTGCTTGGCGTCGTGGGTATGATTGGCAATGGTCACGCCGCCACCATCACCGTCAACAGCACCAATGATCCGGCCGGGTTCAATACCAACCTGACGGTGGGCACGCTCGGTCC
This sequence comes from uncultured Verrucomicrobiota bacterium, assembly GCA_937872895.1. Taxonomy (GTDB): domain Bacteria; phylum Verrucomicrobiota; class Kiritimatiellia; order CAIVKH01; family CAIVKH01; genus CALMUP01. The sequence goes on along the minus strand of CALMUP010000019.1, from coordinate 212,501 downwards.
GACGGTGACCCTGCGCGATGCGGTCACGGCCGCGAACAATACCCCGGGGGATGACACCATCGTCTTTGACGCCTCGCTAAACGGTGCGATCATCCGCCTGATCCAGAGCACTTCGACGATGGATCCCCACGGGTCGCCGCGCAACAACGGCGGGCCGACCGCGCTCCGCATCACCTCGAACATCGAACTGGTTGCGCCGGCGGGCGGCGTGGACATCCGCCCCAGCGGGTTACTGCGCCTGTTTGATGTCGCGGCGGGTGCGACCGTGCGGGTCGAGCGCCTGACCCTGCGCGGCGGCGTCGCGAACAACGGCGCCGGCTTCTGGAATGAAGGCGACCTGACCCTCGACCAGGTCACCATGACCTCGTTTGTCGCATCGTCCTTGTTCATCAGCAACGGCAGTGACCTCGGCTATGGCGCCGCCGTGTTCAATCGGGGGCGGCTCGTTGCCCGCAACTCCTTCTTCGGTTTCAATAACGGCCAGAATTCGGGCACACTCTTCAGCACGGTTGAGGCATCCATGTATGTCACCAACTGCACCTTCGAAAGCAATATTTCGGAATTTTCCGGACCGGCCATTGGATCGGAATCCACCAACGGCCTTTCGCTCATTACCCATTCCGTATTCAAGGGCAACCGCGTGGAATATGTCGGTAATTTTCCAACGCCAGCCGTATATGCGGGAGGTGGGGCGGTTCTGAATGTCGGCACCCTCGCGATTTTTGCGAGCAGTTTTGCATCCAACACCGTATTGACCGCGCAGTGGGGCGGTGCGGTACAGAATCGCGGCACCCTTTCGGTTGCCGATTCCACCTTTGAGGGCAACCAATCCAGCGGAGCTTTAAGCCGTGGCGGCGCCATCTTCAACGATGGAACGCTCGGCCTCACCAACATCACCTTCGCCGGCAACAGTGCGCGCTACGGGTCGGCGGTGGATAATCAGTTTGGCGTGGCCATGCGGATGGTGAACTGTACCGTTGCCCGCAATATCCAGAACCTGCCGGAAACCTTCGCACTGGATGTTGGTAGCGCGTTCGTCAACACCCTCGAAAACAACCTCGTGATCGAAAACGACCGGTGGGATCCGAACACGAGCAGTTTTGTCCCCGCAAATCTCACGGGTGTTATGACCACCACTGGCACCAACTTCGTCGGCAACACCAACGTCATGCTCGGTGTCCTGACCACGAACGGCGGCCCGGTAAAAACCATGGCGCTACCCATTGGCAGCACTGCGGTGAATGCCGGATTCGCCGTGGCCGGTCTGACCACCGATGCCCGCGGCCAGCCGCGCTACGAAGCGCCCGACCTTGGCTCGTATGAGCTTCCCACCTTCGCGCCGGTCTTTACCTCGCCGACATCGACGATCTTCTTGATCGGCCAGTCCAACAACTTCCAGTTCACGGCGGATAGTGGGTTGCCGTTGTCCTTCGCACCCCTCACGCCGATTCCGGGAGGACTCAACTTCACCCCGGTCGGCCTTCTCTCCGGCAACCCGGCCGTGCCCAGCGGGCTGTATCAGATCCTGGTGCGCGCGTTCAATGCGTACAATCTCACCGATCGTCTATTCTCTTTGATCATCACCGACGGCACCACCGATGACCGGTTTTCGTGGCAGTTAAACAACGGCGCGGAATACACCAATCAGGTTTTTACCCTGACCGATGGCGGTTTCGGCCAGAGCCGCAGCGCCTGGTACCTTTTCAAGCAGGATATCAATGCCTTCCAGGCCTCGTTCGAGTACCTGAATGCCAGTGGTGGCGGAGCTGATGGCGTGGCCTTTGTCATTCAAAATGCCTCGGCCGGCCCTTCCGCACAGGGCGGCGGAGGCGGCGGGCTCGGTTACTTGGGCATCAGCCCGAGCTTCGCCTTCATGATCAACATCTTCAACGGCGCACCCGGCGGACCCGGCATCCAGGTTTCCACCGGCGGGGCGGGCATCACGACGAACAACCCCTACATCCCCACGCCGGAGGCCAACCCCGCCTCCACCAATCCGATCCGGTTCGACCTGCTCTACTTGAACGGCGTTTTGAATGTCACCATGACAAACCTGACGTCCAACACCACCTTCACCACCAACTTTGTCGTGGATATTCCGGGTGCTGTTCTCGCCAACCAGGCATGGATCGGCCTGACTGCGGCCACCGGCGGCGCGACCGCGACCCAGCGCGTGAGCAACTTCTCGTTTACCTCGCTCTCCGCCACATCCACGGTCATCGTGACCGACGCCTCCGACCCGGCCGGCTTTAATACCAACCTGATCTTCAGCACGCTCGGGACTAATGTGACCCTGCGCGACGCCCTTACCGCCGCGAATAATTATCCGGGGCCGTCGGTGATCCGCTTCGCTCCCGCGCTGGCCGGCGCGACCATCAGCCTCCAGCAGGTCGGCGACTCCGCGGACGGCAACACCGCCCTCGTCGTGAACCGGGACATTGTGATCGAGAACACCACCACGGGCGCGCTGACCATCGCCCGAGGGTCTGTCGGGGATATGCGCCTGTTCAGTGTACGCCCCATCGGCAGTCTCGTTGTGCGCAACGTGCGGCTTCAGAACGGACGTGTTTCAGCCTCGAATTTGGGTGGTATTATCGACAACCACGGTTCGTTGGTCGTCGAGGATAGCGTGCTGGCTGGTGGCTATGCGGGCCGGGGCGGGGGACTTCGGAATGCCGGTACGGGCAGGGTAGCGCGGACCATTTTTGCCTCCAGCACGGCCGACGCGGCCGGCGGCGGCATCTTTAATACCGGAACCTTGTCGGTGGCCTCGTCCACCATCGTTTCCAACTCCACGGTGGCCAACCGCGGGATGACGGCGGGCGGCGGTGGCATATTAAACAACGGCACGCTGGCCGTGACCAACAGCACCTTCGCCTACAATGTTGCCGGGAACTATCCGGGCGGGGCGGTCTGGAACTGGTCGAGCGGCCAGATCGAACTCGTCGCCTGCACGGTTTTCGGCAATGGAGGCAACCATCCGGGCGGTATCGGCGGGTTGAATAAAAATTACCTCCTGCGGAACTCCATCGTGGCGGACGCGGCCGATGTCACCCTTCTCGCGGGTAGCGTCAGCAACCTGTTCTCCAATCCCGGCCTTGGCACATTCGGACTTTATGGCGGACCGACGCCCACATTCCCAATCACGGCCGCCAGCGCCGCGCACAAGGCAGGCGCGGTAATTCCCGGCCTGACTACCGATCAACGCGGCGTGGCCCGCCATACGATCCCGGACATCGGCGCGTTCGAGGTCTTCCCGCGTGATCCGCTCGTCGTCTCGACCGCGATCGACGAGAATGACGGCAACGCGGATTCCGAGCAGGGCACCGGCACCAGCCTGCGCGAGGCGCTGGCGTATGCACAGACGCTTGGCGGGCCGCAGACCATCACCTTCGCGCCCGCATTGGCGGGACAGACCATCTCCCTGAACGCCGGGTGGACCAACGCCTCGGACGCGAGTGCGCTGCGCGTGACGAATGCCATCACCCTCAACGGTCCGACCAATGCGCCGGGGATCACGCTGGCCGTCGCGCCAGCCGCGCAGAAACGCCACTTCCTGATCGAGCCCGGCGCTGCGCTGACCCTGCAGGACCTCACCCTGTCCGGCGGTTATTCGCCCGACTACGGCGGGAGCATCTGGAACTACCTCGGCGCGCTCACCGTTCGCCGGTGCACGTTTGTCGGCAATAGCGCGGGCGGCGAAGGCGGGGCGATCCAGGTATGGGGTGGCTCACCGCTGCTCGTTGTCGAGAACGCGACCTTTGTCAGCAACACCTCCGCCAATGTGGCCAGCGCGATCGGCACCGGCGCGATTTCCAACTCGCTGAAACACATCACGGTCACCGCGAACAGCGGTCCCAACGGAACCTTGTGGCTGTATGACACCGTGGTGCCGATCGACAACTCCATCGTTGCCGGGAACTCCAGCGACGGCGTGGCAACCTTTGGCAGCGGCGTCTTCGCCCCGACCAGTTCCGGCAACGTGTTCGGAACGGGCAACTCGGCGGGTATCACCAACGGCATCAACGGCAACATCACGGGGATCAACGGGGCCGCGCTGCTCGTCGAAGGGCTCTCGCTGACCAACGGCGGATCGACCCCGACCGTTGCACTCTTGCCGAACAGCCCCGCCTTCAACCGCGGCTCCGCGCTGGCCGGCTTCACGACCGATCAACGCGGCAATGCCCGCATCAGCGCCGGCGCCCCCGATGCCGGGGCCTTCGAACTGACCGTGTTTGAATCTTCCCTGGTCACCACCACCAACGACGAGTTCGACGTGACCAGCGATGCCCGCTTCGGCACCGGAACCAGTCTGCGCGAGGCGATGCACTACACCGCTGCCACGGTCGATTTCTCCACGAACCTTGCCGGACGGACGGTTGAACTCACACAGATCGGCGACACCTTGTTCGGCAACACCGCAATCCTCTTCACCAATCAGTCGTTTCGTTTTATCCGGGCCTCCGGACCGACACCGCGTGTGACGCTCCAGGTCAACGGACCCGCGCCGATGCGCCACTTCCGCGTTGTGCCGGGTAGCACGCTCGTCCTTCAGGGCTTCACCCTGGCCGGCGGTGAAGCCACCAACGGCGGATGCGTGTACGTGCAAGGGGCGCTCACCATGAGTTTTGCCACCTTCCGGGACAATACCGCTATCCAGGCCGGCGGCGTGGCCTACGTGGAGAGCAATGCCTCGCTGCGCGTGATCTCCTCGACCCTTTCCGGCAATGCTGCCGGCGAGTGGGGTGGGGCCATCGCAAACTTCGGAACCAACCACACCGTTTATTCGACCATTGCCGGCAATACCGCGGGGACCAGCGGCGGTGGCATCTTCAACGGCAACGGATCCAAGTCCACCACGATGGAGGCAACGCTGGTCGCCATGAACGTGGACGGCAACGGCAACCCTTCCGATATCGGCGGACCGGTACCGATCGGGGTTGACTCCAGCTACAACCTGGTCGGCACAGGCGGATCGGGTGGACTGCTCGACGGTGTGAACAGCAACCTGGTCGGGGTCGCCGATCCCGGTCTTGCCCCGCTGGCCGATTACGGGGGCCGCACCCCGACGCGGGCGCTGTTGCCATGGAGTCCGGCCATCGATCGCTCGCTACTGGCCTTGTCTGCCGGGGACCAGCGTGGATATCTCCGCGACGCCCTGCGCGATATAGGCGCCTATGAGCTTATTCGTTCCACCAACGAGGTCACCCTCGCCAGCCTCGTGCGGAATCCGACCGGTGGCCCCGCCGGCTCCCTCGCTTTCGACTTCCCCGGCGGCGTTACCGGCGCGACCTATTCGGTGTACGCCACCACCAACCTGTTCACCCCGGCCAGCCAGTGGCAATGGATCAACCTCGTCCCGGAAACCCCGCCCGGCTCCGCCTTCTTCCGCGCCACCCTGCCGATCGATACCAATACGCCCCGGCTCTTCTACCGCGTCCAGTCCCCGTAGCCCGGCAGGATGCAACGGCCACTGCCCCGGTCCGGCAACCCGCGTTGCCCGTGCCGGATGTTCCAGTCATGGGACATCCGGCCCCGGTGATTGTCCAGTCCCTGGATCACCACCCGCGATTCCCCTTCACCGGGCGGGACGCCGGATCGGCGCAGAAAGATTACGCCGTCCGACAATAATCCCCGATGCCGTCCGTTGTAGGGCCATGAAACAGTTACGATCGGTTCTCGCCGGATTCATGTGGTCGGGTCTCGCCGTACTGAACGCCCCGGCCCAAACCACCCTCCAGTTGGAGTCGCCCTTCGCCCCGGAATTCCTGTTGCACCTCGCTGATGCATCGGTTGGCCAGTCCCACTGGCGCGTGGAGCAATCGTCCGACCTCGTCGTGTGGTTCGCCGCTGGTTCCCTGACCACGCTTGATGGCTCTGGCCGTTCGGCCTTGCCTGATCTCGAACCCTCGCTTGCGCCGGGCCGGTATCTCCGCGTCATCGCCGACAGCAGCATTTCCAATGTCCTCTCCCTCCCCGTCTCGCCCTACGCCTACGCCAACCCGCCGCTGCCCGCGCACCTGCTCGCCCCCGCGGTCATCGCGACCGACAACACGCCGCCGGGCAATCCAGTCACCGATGCCGGCGCCACGCTCGGCCGCGTGCTGTTCTACGACGTGAAACTGTCGGCGAACCATGCGATCTCCTGCGCCTCCTGCCACCAGCCACAACACGGGTTCAGTGATCCGGCGCGGTTCAGCACCGGATTCCTCGGCGGCCTGACCGACCGCAATTCGATGGGCCTCACCAGCGCCCGCTACTACCAGCGCGGAAGTTTCTTCTGGGATGAACGCGCCGCCACCTTGGAGGAGCAGGTGCTCCAGCCGATCCAGCACGCGGTGGAGATGGGCATGACCCTCACCGGCCTGGTCGAACGGCTCGCCGGCTACACGTATTACCAGACGCTCTTCTCCAACGCCTTCGGCAGCACGGCCATCACCACCACGCGGGTCGCCCACGCCCTGTCGCAGTTCGTGCGGTCCATCGTCTCCTACCAGACGAAGTTCGATGCCGGCGTGCCGGTCGGCTTCACCAACTTTACGCCCCTCGAGGCACAGGGCCAGCAGCTCTTCAACGGTCCGCGCGGCAACTGCGCGGCCTGCCACGCCGGTCCGAACTTCGTCGGCGCCCGCATCGAGAACAACGGGCTCGAATTCCCGTTCGTGGACCTCGGGGTGGGCGGGGTCACCGGCCAGGCCGCCGACCAGGGCAAGTTCAAGATGTCCTCGCTGCGCAACATCGAGCTGACCGCGCCCTACATGCACGATGGCCGCTTCGCCACGCTCGAGGCCGTCGTCGACCATTACAGCACCGGCGTGGTGCAGAACGCCAACCTCGGCCCGCCGCTGCTGCAGCCCGGACCTCCCGGCCAGCCGCCGGTCGTGCGGCGACCGAATTTCACCGCCCAGGAAAAGGCCGCGCTGGTCGCCTTCATGAAGACCCTTACCGATCCCGCCCTGGTCACGGATCCGAAATTCGCGGACCCATTCTGACCCGGCCGCATCGCATGCCCGCCATCCTCCCTTGCTGACAAACTTGTAAGGATGTTTGCATTTCACCCCCGGGGTTGTGCCGGCAGGATCGGCTCATGCATAGGAAAGGCTCCTCCATGAAAAACCTGTTACCGGCCCTTGTTGTCCTTGCCCTGCTGTCCCTCTCCGCCCGCGCACGCGAGCCGCTGTACGGTTCGGTGTCCTCGGATTTCAAGGTGAAGGCGACGGTCGACAGCTTCACCGGAAAAGCGGTCGGCAACCCGGTGGTCGTGCAGCCCGAAGACCCGTCCATCAACGTCACCTTCGAGATCGCGAAGATGGAAACCGGCAAGAAGAAGCGTGACAAGGAGATGATGCACATGTTCCACGCCGACGAGTTTCCGTTGATCACCGGGACGGCCGCGGCCGGTCCGTTGCTGGAACTGAAGACCGGTGACGAGGCCGATCTTCCGGTTTCCGTCACCCTGCACGGCGAGACCCGTTCGGTGACCGGCAAGGTGACGGCCGTCACCTCCTCGGAAGGCCGCCTCTCCTTCGACATGGAATTCCCGCTGTCCCTCAAGGCGTTCGGCCTGAAGCCGCCGTCCGTGATCGGCATCATCCGGGTGAATGACACCGTCCAGGTCTTGTCGCATGTGACGCTCGACACGAGCGCCCCCGCGCAGGAATAGGAGTTCCGTCGATGACAAGGCCTTCCGTGCGCGGCCTGGTGGCCGGATGTGCGCTCGCCCTGCTCCCCGTCGTCGCCGACGCCGTGGCCGGAGATGCCACGGCAGTGATCCTGGCGCGCGCGTACATTCCTTCCGCGGACAATGTCCACGGTGAAACCAGGGTGCAGCGCACCGGCGAAGGCGCGTGTTGTGTGCAAACCATCCTGCACTCGCCCAGCATCCGGCGCGGGATCAGGGAGATCAGGGAACGCGAGGCCGCGCTGTGGCCGGAAAACCGGCAGGGATACGCCGACTCGCAGCGGTACCTCGAGGCCCTGGAACACGCCAAGCAGGCCGTCGTGGCCGTGCCGCGAACTGCCGAACAGGCCGGGCTTCCCTACACCCTGGTGATGGATTTCGTATTCCAACCCGGACGGAGCTTCATCGAACTCGGCAGCGCAACCGTGGCGCGTGATCCCGGGGGGTTCTCGATCGTGTCCAATGCCCCGCTTGTGCGCGTTGATGTTTCCGATGACTACATGAGCCGGGCCATGCTGGTCATGACCTCCTCCGCCCTGGACCGGCATGATGCGGTGGATGCACTGACCGCCGCCGGATGGCAGGACCGTTCGGAACCCGTTGATCCTGCCGCGCCGGCCCCCGTTCGCTGACCTCCGCCTGCCGCCCGTCCAATCCTTACGAAACGGTAAGTCGATCTCTTTTGCGGTTCCCTGCGCCCGCATCGTCTAATCACCGGTACACGAAGCCACCGCGACAAGAATGGAAAACACGTATGATCGCCAGACCAGACCATATGAAGAAGGCGCCGGTATCGAGGCTCGGCCTGCTCGATGCCGCCGGGCAGGAGTTTGTCGCCGCGGGGTTTTCCGGATTGCTGCCGGTGGATGCCGGTGTCGAACGGCACCTGCGCGGCGTGATCGATGATACCCTGTCCCATCCGGGCAGCCTCGCCCGCGCCCACCTGGCCTACAGCCTGATGCGCTCGTTCGAGTTTGATCCGGACGTGGCGAGGCACCTGGGCGTGGCCATCGAATACTTCCACACCGCTTCGCTGCTGTTGGACGACCTGCCCTGCATGGACAACGCAACCATGCGCCGCGGAACCACCTGCCCCCATATCGTGCACGGGGAGGCCGCAGCCATCCTCGGGGCGCTGGCGCTGATCACCAGGGCGTACAACCTGCTCTGGTCCGTCTTTGACGGCGTATCGCGGGATAACCGCAACAAGGCGGCCGAACTCGTCCATCAATGCCTCGGTGTGAAGGGCATCCTCAACGGGCAATCGTACGACCTGCATTTTTCGGAAAGCGATCGCCGGAAGGAGGACGTGCTGCGCGTGGCTCAGGGCAAGACGGTCACCTTGATCCGGTTGACGTTGCTCCTTCCCGTGCATATTCACGGCGCCGGACCCGCGGTCGTGGAGCTCGTCGAACGCCTGGCCGCCTCCTGGGGCCTGGCCTACCAGATCCTCGACGACTTCAAGGACCTCGTCATGTCCGACGCGGAAACGGGCAAGACGACCGCCCGGGATGAACACCTCGACCACCCGAACCTTCCCCGGGTCATGGGTGTGGCGCGTGCCGCCGACGTGCTTGCCGGACAGCTGGAGGAAAGCCGGGGGGTGATCGCCGCGCTCTACCGCCTGATTCCCGGCTCGGAGGTCCTGGACCGTCTCCAGTCCATGCTCGAGACCGAACAGGGGAACGTGCATGCGAGGCTCCGGACGTGCCACGCCAACCGGGCCATCACCTTCGCGTGAGCCGGTCCTGTCCAGCAGACATGGCGCCGTTTGACGCCATCGCACGGCACAGCCTGCTCTGGCTGTTCCTCGGCAACGCCGTCGGGCTTCTCCTGGCAACGCTGCTGCTCGTGCCATCGCTGGGCCCGTTGCTCGGTCCGTTGACCTATGGCCGGTGGATGACGGTTCACCTCAACGCCAGCCTCTACGGCTGGTCGAGCATCCCGCTGATCGGCCTGCTGTACCTCGTCTACCTGCCGCGGTACGGGGAGAACCGGATCGCCACCGCGGCGGTTTCGGCCTGGTCGGCGATGCTGGCCTTTTCCATCGTCGGCTGGTTGATGGGGATCACCAGCGGCAAGTTGTTCATGGAATGGGCGGGCCCCTCCCGCATCGCGGTCTTCGCCGGCATGACCTTCCTCGCGCTTTCCCTGTGGATTTCCCACGCGCGCCGGCTTGCCGCCGAGGCCGGTTTTCCCGCCGGGTGGACGAGGCGATGCTCGGTGGTGGTGAAGACCGGCGGACTGGTTGTCCTGTCCTCCGTTCCGGTCGTCCTGGTTCTCGCCGCCGACCCGTCCTTGTACCCTCCGGTGAATCCGGACAGCGGCGGTGCGACCGGTGGCAGCCTGCTCGGAAGCACGTTGGCGATCATCCTGATCTACTGGATGACGCCATTCCTGCTCCGTCTTCCCACCGACCGCGCATGGCGCTCGTTTGCACCGTCCCTGGCCTTGCTGGTGCTGCATTTCGGCGCGTTTGGTTTGCTGGATCACGGCGATCGCTCCCATCATGAACCGGTGCAGATCATCGCCTTGTCCAGCCTCGCCCTCTGGGTGCCGTTGCTCGTCCGCCACCTGCGGTCCTTCACCTGGCCGGCTGCTTCGCGGGGCTGGTTGATCGCCTTCGGTTGCTGGGGCGCCCTGCTGGTGCTCGACGGGATCTTGACCTTCCTGCCGCATATCCTCGAACAGTGGAAATTCACCAACGCCCTGGTCGCACATGTCCATATCGCCATGGCCGGCATGGTCACCAGTTTCAACATGCTGGTGCTGTCCGTGCTGTGCCCGTCCTCCTTTCCCGTCTCGCGCCAGGCCTTTGTCGCCTGGCAGGCCGGCACGGTGCTGCATGCCGGGGCCCTGCTCGCGGCGGGTTTGGTCGAGGCCGCACATCCGGGCTGGCTGTTCTTCTCGCATCCGGTCATCGACACGCTGTATGCGCTGCGCTGGGTGGCGGGAGCGGTGATGCTGTCCGCATCCTGGTTCTGGCTGCGCCACGTCCATCTTCGCGGGAGTTCCGCATGATTCGACTCGAAAAAACCACCTTGATCTACCTGGTCCTGGCCGGATGCTGCGACACGATTTCGGGTGTGATGCTGATGGCGGCGCCCGTCTGGACCTTGTCGGTCATGGGCGTCGCATCGACCCTGGTCGAGCCGGTCTACATGCAGTGGATCGGGGCCTTCGTGTTCAGCGTGGGATTGTCCTACTTCACCCCGTTCCTCGTCCGGGACCGCCGGGCGATGGTGCGCGGCCTCCTGGTCACCACGCTGATCGTGCGCGTTGTGATCGCCTCGTTCAGCGGATGGTCGATCCTGCGAGGCGCCCTCGACCCGACCTGGATGTCCGTGCCGATGAGCGATGCCGCGATGGCGGCGATCCAGGCGGTGCTGCTGGTCATGCTCGCCGGGAAGGACAAGGCGTGACCCTGCCGCCTCGGTTTCGCATGGCTCCCGCATGGGCCGGCGTGACGGCCATCGCCGCCACGTATGTCTACTTCCTGCTGTATGCGCAATTCGGCTTTGTGTCCTACCTCAAGCTGTTTTTTGCCGATCCGGGCTACACGGAACGAAGCATGGGGGCGATGGGCCTCGGCGGCCTGGTGTCCAGCCTGCTGACGCCGCTCCTGCTGCGCCGCGTGAAACCCGCGCGCCTGCTTGCGGCTGCGCTAACCGGGTGTGCCGCATCGGCCTTGCTCACCTTGGCCGGCCGCCATGCCGCCTGGTTTTACCTCACGGCGTTCCTGATCGGCGGAGCAACCGGTGCCGCCACCGTGACCCTGGCATCCAGCTTGCGGCAATGGTTGTCCGGTCCGAGGCTGGGCCTGCTGGCGGGACTCGGAACCGGACTGGCCTATCTGGTGTGCAACATCCCGCTGGTCTTTGATGCCAGCCCGCTCGCGCAGACCGTCCTGTCGGCACTCGGTTGCCTGCTGGGTGCGGCTGTCGTGATCGCCTCGCCCGTGACGGAAAACGCGTCGACCGGCTCCAACCTGCGCCCCTCCCGCGACTATGCCGGGTGGGGGTTTGCCTCGGTTGTCGCCATGTTCTTCGCCCTGGTCTGGCTGGATTCCACCGCGTTCGCCACCATCCAGTTGACCGGGGAGCTCCGTGCCCATACCTGGGGAACCCCGTCGATGAAAATGGGGCTGGGGGTTTTCCACTTCGGCGCCGCCGTGTTCGCCGGGTGGATGATCGACCGCGGCACCTTGAAGGGATTGCTGGTGGCGACCTTTGCGGTATTCGCCACGGCATTCACCCTGCTGCAGGCCGGTGAACCGGGGGCATGGACGTCCGGGCCCCTCTATGCCATCGGGATCTCGATCTATTCCACGGCGCTGGTCGCCTACCCGTCGCTGCACAAGGAACAAGCCGGACGGGTTCCGGTGCGATGGCGGGCGGCCATCCTGTACGCGGTGGCGGGCTGGATCGGCTCGGGGCTCGGTGTCGGCCTGGCCCAGCATCTCCACAGCATTCCGCTGCCGTTGCTGGTCATGGCCGGGTTGCCCGTGCTGCTGGGAGCCGCCGTGGACCATGACCGGTTCCGCCCGCTGCTTCGCTATGCTCCGGTGCTTCTGGCCGCGACGGGAGGCGTCATGTTCTTCACGGTGGACCAAACCGGGAGGGTTGCCGTCACCGGGGAACCATCGCTGGAGATTGGACGGGCGGTGTACCGGCAGGAAGGATGCATCCACTGCCACTCGCAGTACATCCGCCCGAACAATCCGCGCGATGTCGTGTGGTGGGGTCCGTACCGCGCGATCGATCGGACCGAGCACCCGCCGATGGTGGGAAACCGTCGCCAGGGACCCGACCTGCTGAACGTTGGATTGCGCCGCACCCCGGAGTGGCACCAACAACATCTGATCGCACCGACCTCGTTATCGCCCGGATCGAAGATGCCCTCGTACGCGCATCTCTTCCAGGCCGGCGATCGCCGCGGCCCGTCCCTCGTGCTCTACCTCTCCGCGCTCGGCGTCGCGGCACGCACCGAGCGGCTGTCGGTGATCCAGGCATGGACGCCTGATGCCGAAGGACATGTTCCGTCCGCGGAAAACGGACGCCGGGTCTTCAGCCGGAACTGCACCATGTGCCACGGCCGGGATGGCCGGGGGGATGGCCCGCTGTCCCCCTTGTTTTTCCGCCCGGCCATGAACCTCGCCAAAGGGCCGTTTTTCTATGCGCCGGCCAACCTGCCTGAACAGGAGCAGTCGCTGGCCCTTTCGCGTATCGTTACGTTCGGGCTGGTCGGGTTGCACATGCCCGGACATGAAACCATGGATGACCGTGATGTCGCGGATGTGGTGGCTTATGTCAAAACACTGGCGACCGGGAGCCAGTGATGAACCTCTTGAATGGACGTACCATGATGGTCGTTGTTATCGCGGTGCTTGTGGTGGCCGCTTCGATGCGGTTGGGATGGTGGGGAGCGCGGCGCGCCTGGCCGGAAGCCACCGGGTGGAACCGGATTCCCGGCGAGCTGCGACCGGCGGAGGCTGCCCGCGGCGAGGGCGAACCATGGATCCGGTGGCTGGGCCATTCGGGATTCGTCATCTACTGGCACGGACAGACCTTGTTGGTTGATCCGAACCTGAGCGGGCGCTGCACCGTTGCCCGGCGGACGATGGAGCTCCCGCCGCCGCTGGCCGGCATCGGTCCGGCGACGGTCCTGATCAGCCACGCGCACTACGACCATTTGAACATCGACACCTTGGCCGGTATCGAGCAACTCGAGTCCATCCTCATTCCGGCGGGAAGCGAGGTTTTCCTTGAACGCTTTTCCGGCGGCCGCGACGTGATTCTTCCGGTCGAGAAGGATACCACCTATACCGCAGGGGCCTTGCGGATCACGCCGGTGCGGGCGGCGCACAACGGGAACCGGTTTCATCCGCTCCGGAGCACCTTCGCCGCCGTCGGGTACATGATCAGCGGCCCGGACGGCAAGACGATCTATGTCGCCGGCGATACGGCGTTCGCCAACGATTGGCAGGACCTGCGCGAACGGTTCCATCCGGACCTGGCCATCCTCCCCATCGGCGCCTACGCGCCGCGTATCCCGTTGAAGTACCATCACCTCAATCCGGAGGAGGCCGCCCGTGTCGCGGAACTGCTCGGCGCAGGCGAGGTCATTCCATGCCATTTCGGGACATTCACCTTGTCGTTTGACCGGCCGTCCTCGGCGTTGCCCCGGTTCGCTGCGGCGGCGAAGGCCTTGAACCTCAACTGGACGATGCCGGTTCTCCTCGACCAACGCGGGATCACGGACCTGGTCACGATGACGCGACAGGGCCGCCGGCCCGCGGCCGATCTTTCATCAACCAGGATGCCAACGGAGGATGCGGTACCATGATGCGGCAGCGGTGGTTTGAGGGAGCGGCCCGCTTGGCCGTGCATCGTCCCCGGATGGTGCTGGCCGCGGTCCTGCTGCTGTCGGTGGTCGCGTTGCTGGTGGCCAGGCATCGGCTGGTCCTGAAGACATCCAACCTGGACCTGATCGATCCGGAATTGCCGGCGGTGAAGGCGTTCCTCGACTTCGCGCAGGAGTTCGGGACACCCAACCTGCTGGTGATCGCGCTGGAGGGGAAGGATCCGGCCGAACTCGAGAAGGCGGCCGGCGCACTGGGTCCGGCCATCCGGGTTTTGCCTGGCGTGCGCAGCGTGCTGGAGAAGGTTCCGCTCGACGACGAAATCCTCGCGCGGGCCGGCGTTGATCCCTACCTGGCGTCCCGCGACCATGGCATGTACATGATCTTCGTGCAGCCGGAGGATGCCCGGTCGCAGGCGGAGACCCTTGCGCCGCTGATCGACGGTGTCCAGCAGTTGCTCGACGCGTATGGACTCGAGGCTGCGGGCATCAAGGCCGGAATGACCGGTATCCCGAAATATGCGATCGACGACCGCGATGTCATCCAGCACGACATCCGGTACCTGTCCTACGTCTCGTTCGTGTTGATCGGCATCATTTTTGTCGCCGGGTTCGTTTCGATGCGCCGGCCGCTGCTGGCGATGATCACGCTGGCCCTTTCCGTGGTCGTGATCCTGGGCGCGGTTGCCGTGTATCCCGGGCACCTGACCTTGCTGTCGGCCTTTTTCGCCTCGATCCTGTTCGGCCTCGGGATCGACTACGGGATCCACTTGATCAACCGCATCGAGGAATCGGTCCGGCTTGGCATGACCGAGAAGGAGGCGATTCCGGCCAGCGTGGGTCTCATCGCTCCGGAACTGACCACCGGCGCCATGACGACCGCCCTGGCCTTTTTCGCGTTGATGACGACGGAATTCAAGGGCTTCGCCGAATTGGGATTGATCGCCGGTGTCGGCATCCTGGTCTGCATGGTCATGATGGCCACGGTGCTGCCTGCGTTGCTGGTGCTGGTTCCGGGGCGGAACCGTGTTCTCCCGGGCGGCCGGGAAAGCCGGGTGGGTCGGCTGTTGTTGCGGCTCCAGCATCCGGCGGTGACGGTTCCGCTCGCGATCGCCAGTGTGGCCTTGTGTGTCATCGGCGGGCCGGGGTTTGATGGCGACTACACCCACATCCAGCCGGTTGACTCCGAGGCGGTGCGGCTTGAGCGCGCCATCGCCGACCGGTCCGCCCTCTCCACGCAGTTCGCCGTCTTCACGCTGGCGTCAAAAGGCGAGGCCGTGGACCTGGCCGACCGCCTGCTCGACGAGCCGGTCGTTTCCGAGGTGAAGTCGATTTCCGACCTGGACCTGCTCGCTCCGGTCGCGGATGGGTCGGGAACCTGGCCGGCGGATTTCCTCCGTGGATTTGTCAGCGACGCCCATCACTACGCGGTCTATGCGTATCCCGCCGGAAACATCTGGGATCCGGCAACGCAGGAGGCCTTTGTCAACCGCATGCGGGAGATCAACCCCGAAGTGACCGGCATGCCGTTTCTCGGGCGCTTCATGACCGAGGCATCGAACCGTGCGCTCCTCAAGGCCGGATTGATCGGCGGGATCCTGCTGTTCCTCTGCGTCTGGTTGAATTTCGGGCGTCTGTTGCCGACCGTCCTGGCCGTTATGCCGACCTACCTGACCGTGGCCGGGATGTTCGGGATCATGAAGGCCATGCAGTTGCCGTTCAACCCGCTCAACATCATGGCGCTGCCGGTCATTCTCGGCATCGCGGTGGATGACGGGGTCCATGTTGTCCATCGGTTCATGCATGATCGCGGCGACCTCGCGAAAACCTTCGCCGGTGCGGGCCGCAGTGTCGTGCTGACGTCCATGACGACCATCGCCGCCTTCGCGAGCCTCGCCTTCACCCGGCATCGCGGCCTGGCCTCCTTTTCCATCCTGCTGGTCATCGGCGTGGCCTATGCCTTGGTGTTGTCGGTGTTGCTGCTCCCGCGCCTGCTCAAGCTGGTGGAGAAGAAGCTGCTGGCCTGATTGCTCTTTTCATCGCAGGTGCTAGGATGCCGGAACTACGCCTTTTGCCCGGGGTGGCGATCCGGCGGCAACCTCGTCCTCGTCAACGAGGGGCGTTGGCCGACGGTGTGTCGCGAAACATGGATACGAAGGAGTGAAACCATGAAGCAAATGCTGCTATTGTTTGTCGTCCTGATGGCGTCCGTCCCTGCTCATGCCGGGATGGCCGAAGTCGGAAAGCCGTTTCCCGCGTATACGCTGCAGGATCAGTTCGGCCATACCAACACCCTGTCTCCCTCGACCCGGTTTGTCGTGGTCGCCAGCGAAAAAGGCATTTCGGAAAAGCTCAACGAATGGCTCAAGCCGAAGGAGCAGGGGTACCTGGCCGCGCACAAAACCGAATACGTTTCGGACATCGAACCGATGCCCGGTATCATCACCAAAATGTTCGCCCTGCCGAAAATGAAGAAGTATCCCTTCACCCTGCTGCTGGCGACGGAGAAAAGCTTTGCCCAGACCTATCCTCACCAGAAGGGCAAGATCGCGCTGTTCGTGCTGGATGAGCAACAGGTGTTGTCCGAGATAAGGTTCCTGGATGCACCCGCGGATGTGGAGGCGGTGCTGGCGGCAGGTTCAGCGCCGAGGGAGTAGCCTCATGCGCCTCGTTCTTCTCATGGCCACCCTGTACGGGTTCTCCGGCGTGATCCTCGGTGCGTTCGGGGCGCATGGCTTGAAGGGTAAACTCGCGCCCGACCTGCTGGTTTCGTTCGAGACCGGCGTCCGTTACCAATTGATCCACGCCTTGTTGTTGCTGATCATCGCCCTGTGGATGCGCCACGCGCCGTCCGCGCTGCTGTCCTGGAGCGCATCGCTGGTGGCCGCCGGCGTGCTGCTCTTTTCCGGCTCGATCTACCTGCTCGCCACCCGTGACCTGACCGGGTTCACCTGGGCGCGTGCCCTTGGCCCGGTCACGCCGATCGGCGGCCTGCTGTTGATCGGCGGATGGCTCGTGCTCGCCGTATGGGCCTGGCGGAACCACGCCAGAAGCGGGCGGCTCGGTCACGGTTGATGCGCGATATCCCCGCCGACCAGCGCCTTCAACGCCTCCATGCCGCGCAGGAACAGCCAGTCCACGTTCTCCTTGTTGTCCGGATCGGGTGAAAGGGGAATGTCCGGCGTCAGTGGTGATCCGGTGATGTCGCGGCCGTCCGGGTTCAGCGCCCGTCCAGTGGTGAGCAGCACCGTCCACTGATCGGAAATGGGTACGGGCGTTTGCAGCACGGTCCGCCCGCGTGACGGTTCGCCAGCCAGTTGGGCGCGGTGGTGGAACTGCAACGCGGCGGCAAGCCATTCGGCCGGCCCGGCGGTCTCGCGGTCCACCAGCACCAACACCGGAACCGAGGGCCACACCGCGCCCCGGCGGGTGGTCACCGCCTTCGGCGCCTCCCCTTGCTTGTGCACGATCGCCCCGACCGTCGTGTTGCGGGGCAGCAGCCAGGCGGCGACATCCGCCGCCGCCTGGTAGTCGAGGCCCGCTGCGCCGCGGGCATCAATCAGGATGCCGGCCGGTTTGCGGGCCCGCGCCGCCGATTCGAGGTTGCGTACCTGCTTGCGGGTTTGCGGTTGGAATCCGTACACCTTCACGAGGGTGAACCGCCGGTCATCGGTATCGATCAGCTCCACCAGCGGCACATCATCGGGAATGATGGCGCCTCCGGTGGCCGGTGGGGCGTTGAACAACAACGTCGCATGCGGGTCGATCTCCGCGACCATGCCCTTGATGCTGTTCGAGATCAGGTTGTCGAGCTGCACCCGGTCGGCATCGACATACCGTTCCTGCACCGTGCGCACCCCCTCCTGGAACATCCGCAGTTCCTGGTCGCGCTGCGCAGTGTCGGCGGGGGGGGGCGGTTCGCGGCGACCGCAACCGGTCGTTGCCGCTGCAAGCAGGGCCAGCATGGCTATGAACGCACGTCGGTTCATGCGACCTTCCGGATGCGGCCCTGAACGGGACGAGGCGTGAGCAGGACAAACGGGGGCGGCGTGCGCTCCAGCTTGCGGAACAGCGCGGGCAGGACCGCGGCGAGTTGCCAGGCCTGGTCCCACGGCGGGAGGGTGAGCCAGTCGTGGTGGAGCAGGGCGATGCGCCCGCCGAGCGCGGCGAGGGCTTCGAGGCGGTGCGGCGTCTCGGTGATGCCGAGGTCGATGCCGACCAGCGCGGTCGTATCGTGGTCACGCAGGAAGTCGGCGACATGCTGGTCCGAGGCGTCATTGCCCAGTGCGTCGCGCACATGGTCCACCCGGTGGGCTGGTGTACTCAACTGGTGCAGGGCGCGGGCGATCCGCGGCGGCAGCGAGGCGTCGAGCAGCAGGTTCACGGCGCCACCTCCGCCGGCGCGGCGAAGGCCAGCGCGTCGGTTACTTCCTCGATCTGGCAGTCATACGTCGCGGCGACGTCCTCCGGGGCCAGGCCCGCCGCGGCCGCGCCAACCAGCACGGCCACCGGCACGCCGGACCGCGCGGCGATCGGGCGGCCGCCCATGCGCGTCGGGTCCAGCACCACATACCGTTGCCGTCCCATCGGCCACCAGCGGCACACCGCGTCGTGCTCGTTCATCTCCAGTTCCTCGCGGAAGGGATCCGCCGCCTCGAGGAACGACTGCTGGCGCGTGGCCAGGTCGAACAGGCTGGCCTGGTGGTCGCCCTGTAACACGGTCATCACCAGGTGGCGGCCGTCGTTGCGGAACCGGTTGGTCGAGAACGGATGGTCGAAATGGAACTGCCCCCGCGCCAGTTCCTGGACATCGCGGATGGTCTTCCACGACACGCCGGCGCGCAGGAAGGCATCGACGAACTTCATCTCGATCAGGTCGCGGAACGACACCGCGCGGCGGCCGCGGACCGGTGCCAGTTGGCCCGACCACACCGGCTGCGCCTTCCGCTTCGCCCCGGCCGCGACGTAGGAATAGCCGGTCAGCCAGCGCCGCACCCGGCTTTCGCCCAGCCCGGTGAGCTGCGCCGCCTCGGGGATGCTGTAGATGCCGATATGGAGGGTGGAGTCCGTCATGATAACCGCTCGAACCATCCTACATCCAACCCGGGTGATTTACAATCGGCCAGCCGACCTGCCGGCATCGGTGGTCTGGAATCACGGAACGCGGCGTTGCGAAACACGCCTTTTTGGTCCATGGTATGCGGACCCATGAACGAACCGACCACGCCCCTGTACCGCTACGTCCTCCGCTACTCGCGGTCGGCGGTGGCTGGATTTTTCAGCGTGATCGCGGCGATCGCCGCCACCATGTATGCGCCGCAGGTGCTCGGCGACATCGTCGATGCGATGGAGCAGGGCACGCTCGACCGGTCCGGCTTGCTGCGGATGACCGGGCTGCTGCTCGGGGTGTCGCTGCTCGCCTCGCTGTTCTCGATCTTCATGCGGCGCATCCTGCTCGGCCTCGCCCAGCGGGTGGAGCACGACCTGCGCCGCGACGTGTTCGCGCACCTGACCCGGATGGACCACGGGTTCTACCAGCGCGAGCGCACCGGCGACATCATGACCAAGATGTCGTCCGACCTGTTTTCGGTGAAGGACATGATTGGCCAGGGCCTGCTCCAGGGATCGCGCATCGTGATTGGATTCCCCGTCGCCTTCGGCATCATGTTCTCCCTCGACGCCGGCCTCGCCCTCGTCGTCATGGCCATCATCCCGGTCATCAGCATCGTCTTCTTCATCCTGATCCGGATGATCCGCTCCCGCTACGACGAGGTGCAGGAGCAGTTCTCCACCATCTCGAACTTCTGCCAGGAGAACTTCGGCGGCTTCCGCACCGTCAAGGGCTTCGGCATCGAGGAGCGGATGAAGGACCGTTTCCGCGCCCTGAACGAGACGTTCATCCGGCTGAACATGCGGCTGACCCGCGTCGAGGAGCCGGTCTGGCCGTTCATGGTGTTCATGTTCAGCATGGGCACGCTGCTGCTGCTGCTCGCCGGCGGGCGGCGGGTGGTCGAGGGGTCGCTCAGCCTCGGCGACTTCGTGAAGTTCAACCAGTACCTGGTCATCCTGCACTGGCCGATGCTCGCACTGGGCTGGACGAGCAACCTGTTCCAGCGCGGCATCGCCAGCTGGCGGCGCGTGCGGACGATCTTCGATGCGCGGCCGGACATCCGCGACGGCGTGCTGACCGACCCGCGCCTGCACCTCGTGCCCGGCGAGATCCGGATGGCCGGCGTGCGCTACGCGGCCGGCGGCCGCGACCTGCTCCGTGACATCGATCTCGCCGTTCCCGCCGGCCAGGTGCTCGGCATTACCGGGCCGACCGGCAGCGGCAAGACCCTGCTGATCTCGCTGCTCTGTCGCCTGATCGATCCCGCCGAGGGCCGCATCACCTTCGGCGGCCACGACATCAAGGCCTTCCCGCTGTCGGTGCTCCGTCAGCGCATCGGCCTCGCCCCGCAGGAGGCTTTCCTGTTTTCCGACACCCTCGCCAACAACATCGCCTTCGGGCTCGAAACCGCGCCGGACGACGGCGCCCGCGAGGAGAAGGTGCTGTGGGCGGCCGGCATCGCCCACCTGCGCGAGGATGTGGAACGGTTCCCGCTGAAATTCGGGACGATGCTGGGCGAGCGCGGCGTGACCCTGTCCGGCGGGCAGCGCCAGCGCACCGCGATCAGCCGCGCCCTTGCCCTCGACCCGGTCGTGCTGATCCTCGATGACGTGTTCTCCGCCGTCGACACCCAGACCGAGGCCCGCATCCTCGCCGGACTGCTGCCGGTGCTGCGCCAGCGCACCGCGATCCTGGTTAGCCACCGCGTCTCCACGTTGAAGCACTGCGACCGCATCCTCGTCGTCGAGGACGGCCGCATCACCCAGGACGGTTCGCACGCCGAACTGGCCGCGCGTCCGGGCTACTACCGCGAGCAGGACGAGATGCAACGCCTTGAGGCGCGGCTGGAGGGCGACGCGCCATGATGGACCATGTCGAGTCCGACGTGCCCGGCCGCCTGTTCGACCGGCGGTTGTTGCGGCGTATGGTGCAGTATGTGCGCCCGTATCGGCGGCGCATGCTGATCGCCTTTGCGCTGGTGATCCCGATGTCGCTGCTCATGAACAGCCTGCCGCTGCTGGTCAAGCAGGCGATCGACCGGTACATGGCCCCCGCCGTGGCGCTGCCCGCCGCCGAGCGGATCGACGGACTGACCGGGCTCGCCTGGATCTTCCTGGTCATCTCCCTGCTGGTCTTCATCCTGCGGTTCCTGCATGGCTACGTGATGACCTGGATCGGCCAGCGCATCATCTACGACATGCGCGCCGACATCTTCGGCAAGATCATGCGCCTGCCGTTGCGCTACTTCGACCGCAACCCGGTCGGCCGCCTGATGACCCGTGTCGGGTCGGACGTCGATGCGATCCAGCGCCTGCTGACCGACGGCATCGTCGGCCTCGCCGCCGATGTCTTCACCATCATCGGCATCCTCGGCTACATGATCTACCTGAGCCCGCGGCTCGCCCTGATCCTGATCGTCCTGTTCCCGGCATTGCTCGGCCTGCTCGTTTTCCTGAATGTCAAGGTGCGGCGGGCGCACCGCGAGGTCCGCAAACGGACCTCGGCGATGAACGCATTCCTGCAGGAAATGATCACCGGCATGCTGACCATCCAGTTGTTCAACCGCGAGGAGCACACGCGCGGCCGGTTTGCCGACTACAACCATCGGTTGCGCGAGGCGTTGCTGCGATCCGTCGCCTGGTTCAGCTACTCCTTCCCGGCCACGGAAATCCTCAACGCCCTGACCCTCTCGCTGGTGCTGATCATCGGCGGCTTCGCGCTTCTGGCGGGCGACGGCGTCATCACCATCGGAGTGCTGATCGCCTACCTGGCCTACCTGCGCGATTTCTTCCGACCGCTCGAGGACCTCTCCGAGAAGTCCAACCTGTTGCAGTCGGCCATGGCCTCGGCCGAACGCGTGTTTGATCTGCTCGACGTACCCGAGGAGGTGGTCGATCCGGAGCGCCCGGCCCTGCTCGAATCCTTCCGCGGCGAGGTCGCCTTCGAGCGTGTGTGGTTCGCCTACAACGACGAGCAGTGGGTGCTCAAGGACATTGACCTGCGCATCACCCCGGGCGAATCGGTGGCGATCGTCGGGGCCACCGGCGCGGGCAAGTCCTCGATCATCAGCCTCGTCTCGCGCTTCTACGATGTGCAGCGCGGCGTGGTGCGGGTGGACGGGCGGGATGTGCGCGACTACCGGCAGAGTGACCTGCGGCGGCGCATCGGCATCGTGCTGCAGGATCCGTTCGTGTTCTCGGCCAGCATCGAGGACAACATCCGCCTGTTCAATCCTGCCATCACCCGCGAGCAGGTCGTCGCCGCGGCGAAGTACGTCAACGCGCATACTTTCATCGAGCGGCGGCCGGGCGGCTACGACGAGGTCCTGCGCGAACGCGGAGCGGGCCTGTCCACCGGCCAGAAGCAGTTGCTCGCCCTCGCCCGGGCCATCGCCCAGGACCCGGACATCCTGCTCATCCTCGACGAGGCCACCGCCAACGTCGACACCGAGACCGAGTGGTTGATCCAGGACGCGCTCAAGAAACTGATGAAGAACCGCACCAGCATCGTCATCGCCCACCGCCTGTCCACCATCCGCCACGTCGACCGGATCCAGGTCATGCGCCACGGCGAGATCGTCGAGCAGGGCCCGCACGCCGCCCTCATGGCCGCCGACGGCTACTACAAGCGCCTCTACGACCTGCTCTCGCACCACCCGGCGGGTGCCTGATCCCAAAAAGGGGTCAAACCTATAATATTCTCATCGCCTTGCTGGTGGCCATGCTGACCCGCGTGGGATGCCCCATGTTTAATCGTTGGGCAATCCAGGGATTGCTAGCGTTGTGAAGATGCCGCAACACGGCGGCGACGGTTGCTTTCCACGGAGCACCCTTCGGGTCTCGCTGAATATCCGCCTCGGTTTTTTTCAGCCGGCGCATTTCCTTCTGAACGATGAGGTCCCACGCTTCTTCGTTCATTTCCCTTCGCTCGCGCCCGGTCCATGCGGTGCGCGGGTCTATCGCGGTCAGGTCCCGCACCAATTGGCGCTTCGACTCCTTGGAGCCGAGGAACCAACCACGCTGATAGAGGGCATGCAACTCCGCACGTTTCCTGGGGTTGGCTTCATCGCGTGATGCGAGAAGGGTTTCGTAGGCTTGCATTCCCGCCGTGGTATTCGGCAACTCAGCCAACGTCAACACGGCCTCCCGACACAGGCATGCGGGATCATCCTTTCTCCAGTAGTGGAAATAACTGGAGAGTGGTCGCCGGCGGAGCGTTTCGATCGTGCACAGGCCTGCACGTACCGGGTTCAGGTGAATGTAGTTGATCAGACCGAGCAAAGGACGGCCCGCTTCGACAAGAATAGCCTTGTAACGACCTTGGAACACATGCCCCCGTTCGTCGTGGAATCGGTTGAAGCGCATGGCAAAGGTGCTCTGCAGCCACTGCATGCCCGCGGTCAGATTTGCCTCCGGTGTTTCCAGGGCCATGTGGTAATGGTTGCTCATGATGGTGTAGGCAAGGATGCGCCAGCGAAACCGCTCCGCGGCCTCGAACATGGTGCTCTCAAACGATGCGCCACTACCGGGAACATCAAAGAGAGCCTTCCTGTAGTTGCCGCGACTGAAGATGTGGTAAACGGCCCCGGGATACTCAATGCGTGATTTTCTAGGCATGGTCCTCACCATGCTAGCGAAACGGTTCTCATACAATGAGAAAATTATAGGTTTGACCCCTTTTTGTGCGGGAGGCTTGCGGGATCGGTGGGGGTGGAGTAGGTTTTTCCTATGAGCAAGCATCTATTGTTCGCGGGGTTTGTGTTGATGGCCTTGGTGGCGGTGCGCGGGAAGATCTGGGCCGGGGATCCGACCGGGGTGGCGTGGGAGGCGATCCGCGAGGGCGCACTGCTGATTGATACGCGCACCCATGGGGAGTTCAAGGCCGGACATCTCGACGGCGCGGTGAACATCCCGTACGAACAGACCGATGCGCTGGTGGCGCTGATCGGGGAGGACAAGGGCCGGGCCGTGGTGGTGTATTGCCGGACCGGACGCCGCTCGGGCATCGCACTGGATGCGTTGCTGGCGCGCGGCTACACGAACGTCGTGAACGGCGGCGGCTTTACCGCGCTGCGCGAGGCGCGCGCGAATCCAGCGCGTCCTTGAGGAACGGCAACGCGGCGCGGGTCTGCTCCAGCGCCGCACGCGACAAGGTCCGCGTGACCACGACCTCCTCATGCTCCGCGCACCACCCGGCTTGTCCGAGCGCATCGATGGTCACCGAATCCCCGGCGTAGGCCAGTCCGTTTCCATCCTCCCCGACGCGGTTGACCGCGGCGACCCAGCACTGGTTCTCGATGGCCCGCGCCGGCAGCAGCGTGCGCCAATGCAGGGCGCGGCGGGCCGGCCAGTTCGCGACGTAGAGGAGCAGGTCGTAGGCGGGGGTGCCGTCGGGTTCGAGCCGGTTGCGCACGATTTCCGGGAAACGCAGGTCGTAGCAGATCTGGAGCTGGATGCGCCAGCCGCGGAACGCGACGATGGTTTCGCGGTCGCCGGCGGTGAAGATCCGGTCCTCGCCGGTGAGGCCGAAGGTCTTGCGCTTGTCGTACACGTGCACGGTGCCGTCCGGCTCGACGAATACGCCGCGGTTGCGGGCGTGTCCGTCCGCGCGGGCCATCATCGAGGTGTACACGGCGGCCCCGGTGCGCGCGGCGGTGCCGCGCAGCCAGGCGAGGCCCGGACCTTCCGGCCACGGATCGGCGAGGCGGTCGGCAGCGGAGGAGAAGCCGGTGTGGAACATTTCCGGGAGCAGGATCAGGTCGGTCGGGCCGAGGCCGGCGAGCAACGTGTCGTAGCGACGCAGGTTCGCCTCCTTGTCTTCCCAGGCCTGGCGGGCCTGGACGAGGGTGAGGGTCAGATCGCGCATAGTCGCTCCGCGGCACGGGTGAGGGTGTCGGTGTCCTTGGCGAAGCAGAAGCGGATCATCCGGTCGTCGCGCCCGTCGGCATGGAACACCGACAGCGGGATGGTGGCGACACCGTGCTCGAGAATCAGGCGGCGGCAGAAATCGGTGTCCGGTTCGTCGGAGATCGCCCCGTAGCGCGCGACCTGGAAATACGAACCTTCGCTGGGCAACAGGTCGAAGCGGCTGCCGGCGAGCAAGGCGCGGAACGCGTCGCGCTTGTCGCGGTAGAACGCGCCGAGCGCGTTGACGTCAACGAGGTCGAGGTACTCGTGCAGCGCGGCCTGGGCGACGCTGTTGACGCAGAACACGACGAACTGGTGCACCTTGCGGATCTCCGCGACCAGCGCGGCGGGGCCGGTCACGTAACCGATCTTCCAGCCGGTGATGTGGAAGGTCTTGCCGAACGACGACACGACGATGCTGCGGTCGCGCAGGGCGGGATGCTGGTGGGCCGACCGGTGCGGCTGGTCGAAGGTGATGAACTCGTACACCTCGTCGGAGAGGAGCAGCAGGCGCGGGTGGCGCGCGAGCAGCGCGGCGAGGTGTTCGAAATCGCTGGTGCGCCAGACGCGGCCGGACGGGTTGTGCGGGTTGTTGATGACCAGGAGGCGGGTGCGTTCGGTGAGGGTGTCGGCGATGCGGTCCCAGTCGGGGAGGAACTGGTCATCCAGCGGGACGTGCACCGGACGCGCACCGGCCATCAATACCGACGGATCGTAGCTGTCGTAGCAGGGATCGAGCATCACCACGTCGTCGCCGGGAACGGTCAGCGCCTGGATCGCGGAAAAAAGTCCCTGGGTGGCCCCGGCGGTGATCAGCACCTCGCGGTCGGGATCGAGCATGCGCTGGTAGGAGCGGGCGATGAGGGTGGCGATTTTTTCGCGGAGGCCGCGGTGCCCCGGCATCGGCTGGTACTGGTGGGTGTCGCCGGCGGCGGCGCGCTGCAGGGCATCGCGCAGGCGCGGATCGATCGGGAAATTCGGAAAGCCCTGCGACAGGTTCAGCGCGCCGTGTTCGGCGGCCAGGGCGGACATCACGGTGAAAATACTTGTGCCGGTGTTCGGGAGTTTCGACATGGGACCGCATCATGCCGGGAGCGCGGCGGCGGGGCAATGGTGAAGACGGAAGAGGGAGGACAGAAGACAGAAGAGGGAAGAGGGAAAACGAAGAGGCGGGCGGAAGGGATGTCTGCTTGTGTAGTGCGCACAAGATGTTGCGGGTAAGCATCTTCAAGCGGTTTGATAAAATGTTTAACTCGCGGCTTGTGTTTGGGTGGGATGATGGTAGGGTAATGGCCTCGTGAGGAGTTGATCATGAAGCGTTTTCTGTCGTCGATGTCGGGATTTATGCTGGTCGGTGGATCGCTGGTCTGGATGGTGGTGTTGGCGTTTGCCTTTCGGGCGTGGCTGAATCCGAATCCGGCGGGCGGCAACAGTTTTGCCATCCTGATCTGCCTGCCTCCGCTGATGTATGTGATGTCGCTGGCGCTGCACTTCAGCGCGGAACGCGACTGAGGTTACCGCGTCGCCGGCGAGCGGTTACGGGTTCCTGATGTGTACTTATCGGGTGGAGCTGCGCCAATGGTGCCAGCGGGCGCGCCAGGGGTGGCCGGGTTCGGCGGCCTTGGCGCAGTAGGCGTGGTAGGCGCGGATGCGGTCGTGCCAGAAGGCGCGGGCCGGGGCGTCGAGTTCGAACCGGCGCGGCAGGGTTTTCAGGAAATCCAGGTGGGCTTTCATTTCCAGGTAGGCGGTGTGTTTCCGCTCGGGCGCCTGTTCGTCGTAGCGGGGGCCTTGGCCGGCATCGCGTCCGGTGGTGTTGTAGCGGGCGAGGGGCAGGTCGATGTAGGCGAAGTTTCCGCGGTCGAGCAGGTTGAGCCACAGGTCCATGTCCTCGGTGCGGGCGAGGCGCTCATCGAAGCCGCCGGCATCGGTCACGGCATCGCGCCGGACCATGACCGAGGTGGTTGACGGCCACAGGTAGCCGCCGAGGGTCATGCGGCGGATGGTGAAGGGGTCGGTGAGGCGCGACCGGTCGTTGGCGAGGGCGTCGGCGGGGATGACCTGCCGGATCAACGGGTCGCCGCGCCACCACGGAATCATGACCTGTTCGAGGAAATCCCACATGGTCCGGTTCTCTTCGGGCCGGTCTCCGATCATCCAGTAGTTGCTTCCGATCAGCGTGACCCCGTCGGCGATGGCGGCGTGGAAGTGCGCGAGTTTTTCCGGTTCCCACGTGTCGTCGCTGTCGAGGAAGGCGATCCACGGGGCGCGGGCGATGGCGAGGCCGGCGTTGCGGGCGGCGGCGGGGCCGTGGCGGTCGCGGCGGCGGCGCGTGACCACTCGCAGCGTGTTGTGCTGTGCGATCCGGGCGGCGAGCAGGTCGGGCGTGCGGTCGGTGCTGGCATCATCGACGGCGATGACCTCGAACGGCGGGGCGTGTTGCTGGGCGAAGACCGAGTCGAGCGCCGCGTCGAGGAAGCGCGCCCGGTTGTAGGCGGGGATGATGACGCTGATAGAGGGGTTCATCGCACGAACTCCAGGTGGCGCGGTCGGTCGGGCAACATTGCGGGTGGAAGTTCGATGCCGAGGGCGCGCAGCACGGCGGGCAGGCGGGCGGCCCGCGCGAAGTCGCGTGTCGTGTCCGCGGCGGCGGCGCGGCCGAGGGCGGCGCGGCCGTCGGGACCGAGTGCGACCAGTTCGAGCAGCGCGCGGGTGAACGAGGCCGGATCGGCGAGGTCGGCGAGGCGTCCGTTGCGTGCGGGGTCGATGATGCGGGTGGTGCTGGACATCGGGTGGGCGAGGCAGGCAATGCCGGTGGCCATGGCTTCGAGCAGGCCGAGCGGGAAGCCTTCGCCGAGGCTGGGCAACACGGAGATGTCGAGGGCGGCGAGGGCGTGGCGCGGGTTGGGGTGCCAGCCGGTGATGACGGCGAGGTCGGCGATGCCGCGCTCGTGCAGGCGTGATTCGAGTTCGCGCCGTTTCCATCCGTCGCCGATCAAGGCCAGCCGCAGCGGCTGGTCGGTGCGGGTGCGCGCGGCGGCGAAGGCCTCGATCAGGGCATCCACCCGTTTCTCCGGGGCGAGGCGTCCGTGGTAGCCGATCACGCAGGCGTCCAGCGGCAGGCCGAGGGCGGTGCGGGCGGCGACGCGTTCGGCGGGGGTGGGCGGACGGAAGTCCGGATCGTACCAGTTCAGGCAGCAGGCGATCATGCGGCGCGGGAGACGGAGGTCGCGGCGGGCCTGGTCGGCGATGGCTTCGGAGACGGCGATGCTGCGGTACACGGTCACGCGCATGGCCAGTCCGTGGAGAAGCAGGTCGCGGGCGGTGAGGGCGGGGTTGTCCACTTCGCGGTGTTCGATGGTGAGGAGGCGGCGGGTGGCGCGGCGGATGGCGAGCAGGTCGCCGGCGCAGCCTTCGGCGAGTTTGCCGCGGCAGAGCACGGCCACGGCGTCGCGGAGCCCGGCGAGCACGCGCGGCCAGTAGCGGCGCGGGGGTTCGGCGAGGTCGCGCGGCGGGACGACGCGGACCTGCACGGGGGTGCCGCGCAGCATCGGGCTGAAGTGGTCGATGCTCGGGCAGACCACGGTGACGTGGCGGCCGGATGCGGCGGCGGCGAGGGCGACGTCGGCGGTGTGCACGTGGAGGCCGCCGGGTTCGGAGGTGCCGCCGATGAAGGCGAGCGGGTGGGCGGCGCGGCTCATGCGCGGCCCTCCGGACGGGCGGCGGCGGTGTCGCGGAGCAGGGTGACGAGGCGGTCGACGATCACCGAGGGGGCGTAGTCGGTATCGGCGCGGCGGCGGGCGGCGTGGCCGATCTCGGCGCGGCGCGCAGGATGCTCGAACAGGTCGATGATCGCGTCGGCGAAGGCCTCGGTGGTGTCGGCGATCAGGATGTCGGTGCCGTGGGTGAAGGCCAGGCCTTCGGCGCCGATGGTGGTGGCGACGACCGGGCGGGCGCTGAAGGCGGCCTCGATGATCTTGATGCGGGTGCCGCTGCCGCGGCGGATCGGGCAGAGGCAGACCGAGGCGTGCTGGTAGTGCAGGGCGAGGTCGGGGGCGAAGCCGACGAGCTGGATGCCGGGCGGGTCGGTTTCGCCGGCGGCTTCGGCGGCGCCTTCGCCGACGATCACGGCCACGGCGTCGGGGCAGCGGGCGCGCACGCGCGGCCAGATGTCCGTCACCAGCCAGCGGATGGCCTCGGCGTTGGGCGGGTAGTAGGCGACGCCGACGAACAGGGCGATGCGGCCGGGCGCGGGGGGCAGGGCCGGGCGGGCGAAGGAGGTGTTCGGGAGGATCGCGATGCGGGCGAACGGGGCGACGCGGCGCAAGGTGGCGCGGTCGCGTTCCGAGCAGACGAGGGTCAGGTTGGCGAAGCGGGTTGCGTTGAAGGTCGACCACCGGGCGATCATCGCCCACAGGTGCACGCGCCAGGCGGGCGGGGCGGTGGCGGCTTCGCGGTGGAAGCGCAGGATCTTCACGTGGTCGATGTCCTCGAGGTCGAGCACCACGGGAGGGAGGTCGAGGTGCTGGCGCATCAGCGTGCCGGCCACGCCGGTGCGGTGGGCGAGGATCAGGTCGGGTTGGAGTTCCAGCAGCAGGGTGCGCAGGTGGTCGGCCTGGGCGGAACCGCCGCAGCGGAACGACGGGCGGTTCTGCATGAAGCTCAACGCGCCGCGCACCAGCCAGTACAGCGCGCGCACAGGGTGGCGGTGTGCTTCGGCGGTCGGGCCGGTCGAGGTGGACACGAGGTGGAGGGTGCCGTTCAGCGGCCAGGTGGCGGAGAGTTGGCGGTGGTAGGCGGCGACCTGGTCGGGCGGGACCTGGTAGTTGTCCGACCAGAAGAACACGGCGTCGAGGTGGCCGTAGCGGCTCAAGCCTTCGACGGTGCGGTACAGGCGCTGGAAGACGCCGAAGACGGCGCGGTCGGGCGGGTGGGGGAAAAACTCGCTGAGCAGCATCACGCGTGGATGGCGGGGTGTGGCGGGATCGGCGGAGCGTTCGGTCGGTCGGCCGGGCACGGGTGCCGGGTAGCGGTTTTCGCGGATGGCGGTGCGGTCGCGGCGCGGTCCGAGGCGGGTGTGCCAGAGCAGCAGGCGGATGCGGTCGAGCGGGCGGGTCGCGGTGCGCCAGGCGTTGTTCCATTCGGTGAGGGCGAGGCGGGTCTGGTAGTGCGAGCCGGCGGCGAGGGCGGTGGCGCGGATCACCGGGGACAGGCGGGCGGCGGCGGCGCGCAGGCAGCGTCGCCGTTCGCGCCAGCGGCGGGGCAGCGGGAACAGGATGTGGGTCGCGCTGGCGGAATGTTCGCGGTAGCAGGCGAGCGGGCGCGGGTCGTACCAGACGGGATACTCGGTGGCGATGCGCGCCCATTGATCGGCATCGGTGCAATAGGTGTAGCTGGGGTCGAAGCGTCCGATGCGTTCATACACCTCGCGGCGCACGGCGATGCAGGGGCATTGCAGGGCGAGGTTGACGACGAGGTGTTCGATCCAGCGGCGCAACGGACCGGCGTCGCGCTGGTCGAGGTGGCCGAAGCGGAGGTGCTGGTGGTGCGTGTCGATGAATTCGGTCTGGGTGCAGGCGGCGCCGCAGCGTGGATCGGCGGCGAAGCCGGCGGCGAGGGCGTCGTAGAATCCGGGCCGCACCGCGTCGTCCTGGTGCAGCAGGTGGAGGAAGCGGCCGCGGGCGAGGGAAAGGGCGTGGTTCCAGTCGTTGGCCAGCGAGCCGGTGCCGGGGTGGGTGTGGACCTCGAGGCCGCGCGGTTGCCAGTCGGCGATCAGCGCATCAAGCGCGGGGGAACGCGGACCGGCGAGGACGAGGGCGACCTGGTTCGTGCGCAGGTCGAGGCCCGAGGCGGCGATGGACGCGAGGGTGAAGGCGAGCAGGCGCGGGTCGGGTTGGTGGGCCGGGATCATGACCGACCAGTCGGGGCGGTTCATCGGCGCGCTCCGTATTCCGGGTAGCGGTAGCCGAAGACGGCGAGGGCGCGGCCGAAATTCATCCAGGCGTCGATGCGCTGGTTCAGGGCCTCGACGGGTTGGTGGCGGGCGAGGCCGCGGGCGCGCCAGGTCTGGGCGAGGCCCTGCTTCACGCACATGGCCGCATAGTGCACGCGGCGGAGGCGCGTTTCCTGTTGCCACTGCATGTCGGCGAGGTTGCCGCCGTTGCGCAGGGCGCGGCGGCGGATCCAGGCATGGTTGGCGCGGGCGTGGTCGCGGTGTTCGGTCACGCAGGTATCCGGGCCGGAGAAGACGAGGCGGCCGCCGGCCTCGGCGATGCGCTTGAAGCAATCGACGTCCTCGCCGCCGGTGCGTCCGAAGTGTTCGGCGAAGGGGTGGTCGGGATCGGGCAGGGCGGAGCGGCGGATGCAGGCGTTGCCGGTGAAGGCCCAGAACCAGGGGAGGTTGGCGAAGGTGGGGAGGGCGGGGCGCTGGAAGATGCGGCAGCCGCGGATGTCGTCGGGGATGTGCGGATCGAACACGTAGCGCACCGGCCCGGAGGTCGCGGCGGCGTTGAAGCGGTGCAGGGTGGCGAGGTGGGTGGCGAGCCATGCGGGCGGGACTTCCTCGTCGTCGTCGGCGAAGGCGAGGACATCGCCGCGGGCGGCCTGCACGGAGCGGTTGCGGGCGCGGGCGAGGCACGGGGAGGCGTCGGCGAGGTAGGTCAGGTCGAGGCGCGCGAGGAACGACGAGGCCACGGTGCGCGCGGTTTCGCCGGGCTCGTTGTCCACGACGATCACCTCGAACTGCGGGGCGTTTTCCTGGCGGGTCAGGCTCTCCAGCAGCAGGCGGAGTCCTTCGGGGCGCCGGAAGGTGCAGATGCAGACGCTGACCTGCGGTGGGTCCGGGATGCTTCGCTCTTGTGTTGCTGGCCGGGGCGTCGATACCATTTGGGCGCGTACCATTGCACAACAGGAACCAGGAATCAATCATGCCCACGCCCGCGGTCACCGTCGTCCTTCCTGCCTTCAACCGGCGGGATCTGCTGCCGCGGGCGCTGCGTAGCGTGCTGGAGCAATCGTTTGCGGATCTCGAATTGCTGGTGGTGGATGACGGGTCCACCGACGGGACACCGGAGGTGGCGGAGGCGGTGGGGGATCCGCGGGTGCGGGTCATACGGCTCGGCGTCAACCGCGGCCAGTCGGTGGCGCGCAACACCGGGATCGCACAGGCGCGCGGGCGGTTCATCGCCTTCCAGGATTCCGACGATGCGTGGTTGCCGGGCAAGCTGGCGCGGCAGGTGGACGTGTTGGAGCGGAAGCCGGAGGTCGCGATGGTGTACGGCGACCTCGAGCGGGTGCCGGTGGCGGGCGAGCCGTTTGTCATCCGGGCGCCGGACCTGGTGCGGGGCCGCGTGATGGATGACCGGAGTTCGGGATACGCGGCCTACGGGTTGGGCATCCAGACCTGTTGTGTGCGAGCCGGGGTGTTCCAGTCGATCGGGATGTTCCGCGAAGCGATGCGGTGTTTCGAGGACCTCGAATTCTTCCTGCGGTTCACGCGGCGGTTTGGTGCGGAGCGGATCCCCGAGCCGGTCGTGCGGTACTACGAGACGGACGGGGTCAGCACGGTCAACGGGCACGAGTATGCGGCGCGGCGGTTCTTGTTGCGACGGTTCGCGTGGGACATCCTGCGGCAGCGGCCGTCGTGGTGGTGGCGCGAGCGGACGAATATCCGGTTGCAGCGGAGGCTGGATCTGCCATGAGCGACGAGGCGAAGGCGGACGTCATGGTTTCGTTCCGGGAGTTGTTCCGGCAGGGGCGGGTGCGGGTGTTTCTCAACGCGACGCGGCTCGATCCGTATCATGCGCAGGAGGTTGGGGCGTGGCGGCGGGTGGTCGCGGCGATGGGGCCGGAGGATCACATCGTCTGGATGACCTTCTGGCATGCCGACGAGCGGTACTTCGAGGCGGCGGCGGCATGGTATGCGGCGTCGCCGGTGCCGCCGTCGCGGGTGTGGGTGCTGGGGAACACCGAGCAGGAGGTGGCGGCGGCGCGGCGCGCGGGTTTCCGTGCGGCATGGGTCAACCACAATGCGTGGCTCGATGACCGGGTATTGCGGCCGCAGCCGGTGGCGAAGACCAACCGGGCCATCCTGGTCAGCCAGTTGGCGCCCTACAAGCGGGTGCACCTGGCGGCGAAGGTGGAGGATCTGGTGGTGGCGCCGGCGTCGTTGTTCAGCCTGCACAAGGAGGTCGACACCTCGATGTTGTCCGGGGCGCGGTTCGTGTGGGAGCTGCCGGAGGGCGGGATCGCCGCGTTGCTGGGCAGCAGCCGGGTCGGGTTGATCCTGTCGGTCGAGGAGGGTGCGTGTTTCGCCTCGTCGGAATACCTGTTGTGCGGGATCCCGGTGGTATCGACGCCGTCGCGGGGCGGACGTGACGTGTTTTACACGCGGGACAACTCGTGGCTGGTGGCGCCGGAACCGGACGAGGTGGCGCGCGGGGTGGCGCGGATGATTGAACGCGCGCCGGATCCGTGGGCCATCCACGAGGCGCACGCCGCGCTGAACCGCACGTTTCGCGCGCGGTTTTGCGATGAGGTGTTCGGCGTGCTGTTCCGCGAGGCGCGGGTGGACGCGGACCCGGCGACGGTGCTCGACCAGGTGTACCGGAACAAACTGGTCGGGTATCTTTCGGCGCGGGATGCGTTGGCGCTGGTGGCTGGTTGACCCTGGGCTTACCTGATTAAGGGTAAGCGGGGGCCTTTGTAAGAACGCAACGGCAGTCATAAAGTATCGGGGAAAAGCCGAAACAGGTTCAGTTGTCGATTGCGTTGTCTCGCTGTGGCAAATCTGTTGTTAGGCTGGGGCTCATGGTGAACGTCCACGGGTCATCGCGCAGCATTCTTTTTGACTGGACGGTGATCGCCCTGTTCGGGGTTGGTCTGGCTACCGCGTTGTTCACCGGCTTGCTGGCTTACTTCCGCATCCACGATGCGGTGCAGGCGGATGACCAGCGGTTGCTGATCGCGGCCGAGATGTCGCGGGCGTTGCTCGGGGAGGATTTCCATGACCGCCTGGATGGTACGGATTCCCTGACGGAAGATGAATTCGAGCGCGTGATCGAGCGCAATGACGCCATGTGCCGGGATTTGGATCTCCAGTACCTGTGGAGTGTCCTGCAGCTTGAGGACGGCCGGTTGGTGTTCACGTCGGCCACCCATTCGGACCTCCAGGATCCGAGTTCGCCGTGTGCGCATTTTTTTGAAACCCACCAGGATCCCGGGGCCTTTTCCGGGGCGTTGGCCGCGGTCGGTCAGCCGGTTTTTTCCGGGTTTGAAAACGAATGGGGCCATGGCCGGATGGTGTTGGTTGCGCACCGTGATGCACGGGGACGCGCCTATATCCACGGGGCCAGCGTGCAGTCGGAGCGGCGGGCCGCCCTGGTGCACAGCGCCTTGCGTGCCGGTCTGGCGGTTGGAACGGGGGTGATGGCGCTGGTCTGTGTGCCGGTGTTTGTCCTGGCCCGACGGGTGACCAAGCCGGTGGCGCTGCTCACCGAGGTGGCCGACCGGATGAGCTCGGGGGATCTTGATGCGCCGCTGCCGGTGGCCGGGACCCGCGAGTTGAAAAGCCTGGCCCGGTCCCTGGATAGTATGCGCACGGCAGTGAAGGGGCAGATGCAGGCCCTGTCACAGAGCGAGGCCCGATTTGTCCAGTTGGCAAAGCGCAGCCGCACCATCCTGTGGGAGGCCGACATCGATGGGCTCTACACCTACGTAAGCGAGGTCATCGAGGACTTGCTGGGGTGGAAGCCCGAGGAAGTGGTGGGTCGGCTTCACTTCTACGACCTACATCCGGAGGAGGGTCGCGAGGCGTTCAAGCAGAAGGCCTTCGCGATTTCGGACCGGGGTGAGGATTTCAGCAATCTGGAGAATCCCTTGCTCACCCGCAACGGAGAGGTTGTGTGGGTTGATACCAGCGGCATGCCCATCCGCGATGCCGCAGGCAAGGTGGTCGGATATCGCGGCATGGATGTCGATATCACGCACATCAAGCGGTTCCAGGACCAGGTGCGGATGCAGACAGCGATGATCACCTCGCTGCTGGATTCGACGCCGGACCTGATCTTCTTCAAGGACCAGCACGGGGTGTACCTGGGCTGCAATCCGGCCTTCGCGGAATTTGCCGGGCATCCGCGCGAGGCGATCATCGGGCGAACCGATGCCGACCTCTTTGATCCGGAAATCGCCGCGGGGTTTGTCGCGAACGACCGGCTGATGCTGGCGCGCCTGGCACCACACCGCTATGACGAATGGGTGACGTACCGCAAGGATGGCCGCCGCGTGCTGCTGGATACCTTGAAGACTCCGTACCAGGGTGCGGATGGCGCGGTGCTGGGCATCCTCGGCATCAGCCGCGACATCACCGAGCGCGACCGGGTGGAGCATGCGTTGCGCCAGCAATCCCAGTTGCAGGCGATCCTGATGGAGCTGGCCTCCACCTACATCAGCGTGCCACTCGGCCTGGTTGATCCCGCCCTTCATCAGTCGTTGGCGCGGCTCGGGCGCTTTGTCGGAGCGGATCGGGCCTACCTGTTCGAGTACAACGAGGATATGTCGGTGTGCCGCAACACCCACGAGTGGTGCGCGGAAGGCGTCGTGCCGGTCATCGACTCGCTGCAGGCCTTGCCGATGACGTCGCTGGGCCGGATGGTCGAGACCCATCGCCACGGCGCGTCCGTGGAGATCGCGGACGTGCTGGCCATGGCGGAGGGGGATCCGCTCCGTGACGAACTGATACGGCAGGAGGTGCGAAGCATCATCATGGTGCCGCTGATGGAGGCCGGGCGCTGCTATGGTTTCGTCGGGTTCGACTTCGTGCGCGCCACCCATGCCTGTGGCGAGGATGAGCGCCGGTTGCTCCAGGTATTCGCCCAGATGCTGGTCAATGTCCGGGTGCGCTTCCGCGTCGAGATGGCGATTGAGCAAAGCGAGGAGAAATGGCGTAGCTACATCCAGTCGGCACCGTACGGCATCCTGGTGTGCGATCGCGAGGGTGTTGTATTGGATGCCAACGACCAGGTGGGCGTATTGCTTGGCAGCAGGACCGAACACTCGGTTGGCGGCAATCTTGTCGATATGCTTGCAACGGATCAGCGCGAGTCGTTGTCCCTGTTGATGAAGCGTTTGCATGCGGATGGTCGTGCCGAAGCAGAGCTGTCGTTGCGAGTGGAGCAGGAACGCATCCGCTGGGTTGCCGTGTCCGCCGTCCGCCTGGGCGACGACCGGAACCTTTTCTTCCTTGCCGATATTACCGCGCGGCGCGAGGCGGTCGCCCTGCTGGAGATGACCAAGCAGAGTTACCTCGATGTGATCAATGCCATCACCGAGGCGATCTACATCCAGAACGCCGAGGGTATCTTCATCGAGGTGAATGAAGGCGCCGCCCGTTTCTATGGATGCGGACGCGAATCCCTGATCGGGCAGACACCGCTGACCCTGGCCGCGCCGGGCCTGAACAACCTGGAGGAAACACAACGGATGTCGTTCGAGGTGCTGCGCACCGGGGTTCCCGCCCGGTTTGACTTCTGGGCGAAGCGCGCCAACGGCGAAGTCTTTCCCAAGGAAGTGGTTGTGCACAAGGGGCGGTTTTTCGGGGAGGATGTGCTGATCGCCACCGCCCGGGACATCAGCGACAAGAAGCGGCTGGAGGAGGAGCGGGAGCGGTTGCAGGTCCAGTTGATGCAGGCGCAGAAGATGGAGTCGATCGGGCGGCTGGCCGGCGGCATCGCCCACGATTTCAACAACATGCTGGGGGTGATTCTCGGCAATGCCGAGCTGGCGCTTGGGCGGGTTCCGGAAGACCCTACCCTTCGCACGGAGCTGCAGGAGATTCAACAGGCCGGAAAACGATCCGCAGACCTCACCCGCAAGCTGCTCGCTTTTGCCCGCCGGCAGGTGACCGAACCGCGGGTGCTCAACCTGAACGAAACCGTGGGTGGGTTGCTGTCGATGCTGCGTCGCATGATCGGGGAGCATGCCACGTTGGTGTGGCATCCGGAGGAGCGAGATGCGTTGGTGAAAATGGATCCCTCCCAGATCGACCAGGTCCTCACCAATTTGTGCATCAATGCCCGCGATGCGATACGCACCACCGGTACGATCACCATCGAGACAAGGCGGGTCGAACTCGACGACCGGGCCAGCCTCGATCATGCGGGAGCAACCCCGGGATCCTACATCCTTCTTTCGGTGAGCGACAACGGGTGCGGCATGGACCGGGAAACCCTGATGCGCTTGTTCGAGCCGTTTTTCACCACCAAGCCCCTGGGGCAGGGGACCGGTCTGGGGTTGTCCACCGTGTATGGCATCGTCAAGCAGAACGGAGGCTTTATCGAGGTGTCCAGCGCGCTGGATCAGGGGTCTCGGTTTGAGGTCTATCTTCCCCGTTGCCCGAGCCGCGAGGACTCGCCGGAGCCGGTTGCGGCGGTCGAGCCGGAGGCGGTGGTTGCCGGCCGTGGTACGATCCTGGTCGTGGAGGATGAGGCCACCATCCTGCACCTGGTCCGCCGGATGCTGGAGCGGCATGGGTACCGGGTGCTTCAGGCGACTTCTTCGGCCGAGGCGCTTGAGCGCGTGCGCGAGCAGGCCGAAGGCATCGACCTGCTCCTCACCGATGTCGTGATGCCGGACATGAATGGCCGCGTCTTGGCCGAGCGCATCGCGGAGATTCATCCTTCCATCCGCTGCCTGTACATGTCCGGTTACACGGGTGATGTGATGGATGCACACGGCATTCTTGATCACGCGGTCAATTTTATCCGGAAGCCCTTCTCGATGCAGGACCTGCTGGCCAAGGTCCGCCTGGTTATGGCCGCTCCGCCTGCACGAGGGTAACTTGTGGAGATGTGCAGAGTTTGCTAGGGGTTGCTTATGAAGCGATCCATTAACCGCCGTCATTTCCTTCGCACACTGGGTGTTGCCGTTCCTTACCTCGTGTTGGCGCCGTCGTTGCATGGCCAGATCGCCAGTCGCGAACGCCGGTGGTTCCGGTTCAACCGCGCGATCCCGTCCGAGACGGTGTTCGGCCTGTCGGTCGCGTCGGGGGATCCGTCGCCGTCCGGGGTGGTGCTCTGGACGCGGATCAACCCGCGTGCGTGGCGTTCGGACCGCCCGCTGGCCTTCGAGGTCGCGGCCGATCCGGACTTCCGGGTGCCGGTGGTGCGCGGGCTGGTCGAGGCGGAACGGATCACCGCTGCCACGGACTTCACCGTGCGGATTGACCTCGATGGGCAACTGCAGTCAGGTCGCATGTACTGTTACCGCTTCATCTACCGCGGGGTGGCCAGCCGGACCGGACGCTGCCGCACCTTGCCGGTTCCCGGCACGCCGATCGAGCGGGTGAAGCTGGCGGTGTTGACCTGCCAGGATTTTGCCAATGGCTACTACGGGGCGCTGGCGCGGGTCGCCGACGACGAAGGCATCGACTTCGTGGTTCACCTCGGCGACTTCATCTACGAAGGCGCGGCGGATCCGGCGCGGCAGGTATTGCCGTACCCGGACCGGTTCCTGGCCTTGCCGAGCGGGCAGGCGGTCGCGGTGGATCTCCATGATTTCCGATACATCTACCAACGGTACCGTTCCGACCGGTTGTTCCAGGAGGCGATGGAGCGCCACACCTGGATCGTCATCTGGGACGACCACGAGACGGCGAACGACACCTACTGGGATTACGCGCGCGACACGCTGGGCGCGCCGGACCATCCATTCACCCGCGCCACGCCGGACGGGGGCGATCCGGATCGCTTGCGCCGGCTCAAGCGCGACGCCATGCAGGCGTGGGCCGAATACGTGCCGGCGCGGTTGGCGATCAACGAAACCGCGTTGCATCCGCACGGCTACTACGCGATCTACCGGTCCTTCGTGTTCGGCGACCTGCTCCAGTTGTTCATGCTCGATGAACGCACGTACCGCACCCCGCACCCGTGCGGCGAGGGTGGCTTCGGCGAACGGCAGCTCGCGCCGGATTGTCCGGGGCGGACCGATCCGGCGGGTACGATGCTCGGCGCGGCGCAGTCGGACTGGCTGATCGACGGGCTGACGCATTCTCCGGCGATCTGGAAGGCGCTTGGCAACCAGGTGTTGTTCGCCGAGCTGGCGGTCGGGGATCCGGAGACCGGGCGCACCTTCCTGTCGGTCGATGCCTGGGATGGATTCGAGGCGGAGCGGCATCGCATCGCCAATGCCGTGCACGCGGCCGGGGTGCGCGACCTCGTCTGGCTGACCGGTGACCTCCACAGCTACATCGCGTCGTACGTGAAGCGGGATTACCGGGTTGCGGCGAACGATGATCCCGACAATGTGATCGGGGTCGAATTCATGACCCCGGCCGTCACGTCGTCGAACCTGGTCGAGATCGCGCGCGGCCTGGCCACGGGTGGCGCGGAGGCGTCGGGCCTGGCTGGCATGCCCGAGCGGTTCCTGTTCGAGCCGGTGGTGCGGGCGGCCAATCCGCATATCCAGTTTTTCAACTCGCAGGACTGGGGGTATGCCACGGTCGAGTTCAACCGGTGGTATTGTGAATACACCGCCTACGCGGTGGACAAGTCGGTCAACCGCCGGGACGCGGCGCGCCGCACCCTCAAGCGCCTCCGCGTGCCACGCGGTTGGCCGCGCCTGCTCGAAGCCGCGACGTGAAGCGGCTACTCGGCCGTGCCGGTCGAGCCGGTGGGGCCGGGCGGGTCGGGGAACTTGCCCTCGAGGGCGTTGCGGGCGATGGCGGTGGTGTCGGGCGGGAAGCTGCTGTTCAGCATCCAGCGCAGGAAGCTGGGTTCGAAGCGGGCGATCTCGCGCAGCGACTTGCCCTGCTTCTTGCCGAAGTTGATGATCAGGTCGCCGTTCACCCACTTGAAGCGCCCCTTGCGGTCGGCCCAGCTCGGGTCGCGCTGGTCGCAATATTCCGACAAGGTGTCGATGTCAGTCGGCAGGTCGGGATAGCGCTGGTACTGGCCATCGAGCACGCGCATGGTCGCCTCGACATCGCTCAACGCGCCGTGCGCGCCGGTGTGGGTATCGTTGCAGTAGAACTGCAGCGCGGCGGAGAGGTCGCGCGGCTCGCGTTTGTGGAAGATCTTCTGCGCATCGACGATGCGGCGTCCCTCGACGTTGAACGGCACCGCCACCCGCTCGAATTCCGACTGGAGCAGGGGGATGTCGTAATGGATTACGTTGTAGCCGGCGAGGTCGCAGCCGTCGAGGATCGCGGCGATCGCCGGGGCGGTCTGGCTGAACGTCGGGCAGTCCTTCACGTCCTGGTCGGTGATGCCGTGGACAGCGGTGGCTTCGGCCGGGATGGGGCGTTCCGGGTTGAACCGGAAGGTGTGGGTTTCGCGGCTTCCGTCGGGAAGGCGCTTCACGATGGCGAGTTCGACGATCCGGTCGGTGCGGAAATTGATGCCGGTGGCT
The DNA here is from genome assembly GCA_937872895.1 of uncultured Verrucomicrobiota bacterium. Lineage (GTDB taxonomy): Bacteria > Verrucomicrobiota > Kiritimatiellia > CAIVKH01 > CAIVKH01 > CALMUP01. Next base: position 172,045 of record CALMUP010000019.1, on the reverse strand, counting down.
TCAATGTCGAAGAAGGCAAGGGGTTTGTCGGTGATCAGGTTCAAGGTGGGGGCATTAAGGCAGGACTTCGTGGCGAGGGCAAGCAGGAAGGTCCGCTGCGGGTGTTTCTTCGCTTGCGCCCCCGGTGGGGCTGACTTAATGTCGCCACATCCACCATGATGAAGTTTGCCCACATTCTTACCGCAGGCGTGATCATCGCCGTCTCGGCCGGTTGTTCCCGGCCGGATGAGCAACGTGATGTCGAGGCCGGGGTGCGCGAATTGCGGCGCGGGAATGACATCCGCGCCAAATCGTTCTTCGAGAAGGCGATCGCCCGCCGGCCCGGCCATGTGGACAACGCGATGGTGCACAACTACCTCGGCATCGCGGCGTGGCGGCTCGGGCGGTTTGACGAGGCGGTCACGGCCTTCGAGGACAGCCGCCGCCTCAACCCGAACCTGATCGAGCCGATCTACAACCTCGGTGTGCTGGCTGCCGGCCGCGACGATGCGCGCAATGCGGTGCGCTTCCTCAACGAGGCCGCGACATTGAACCGCACCGACTCGCGCCCGCTGGAGTACCTGGCCGAACTGCATATGCAGCGCGGTGAATGGGCCGCCGCCCGCAACACCTTGTATTCCGCCCTCGACCGCGAACCGCGGTCCGCCCGCATCTACAACAACATCGCCCATGTGCATGTCCAGCTCGGTCAGCCGGCCCAGGCGATCGAGGCGCTGATGATGGCACTGGAGATCAACACGAAGTACGCGCCGGCCCTGTTCAACCTCGCCGTCGCCTACGACACGCTGGCCGGTGATCCCGACCAGGCGCGGGCGTATTACAAACGGTTCCTTTCCGCAGCCCCCCGTGACGAACGGGCCGAAGCGGCCCGTTCCGCGATGAGCCGGATCGGCGAACGCGGCGCGGCCACGACCCCGCGTACGCTCGTCGATGCCGCCAGTCCGCCGCCCGAAACGAGCCTGGTCAGCGAGACCACGCCGCCACCCGACGAGCGGACGACCTCGGTAGCGGTAACTCCCGAGCCGCCGACGCCACCTGCCGTCACGATGCCCGCGGTTTCGCCGTCCGCTGCACCACCGGCCCCGCCCGCCTCGCTGGCCGCGGTGGATGCGATGCTGCGCCAGGCCGAGCAGCGCGCCCGGTCCGGCCAGGTGCAGCAGGCGATCGACACCTACGTCCGTGCAGCCGAAACCGCCGCAAACGAAGGCCGGGTGGACATCCAGGAAAAGGCTTACCGCGAAGCGGTGCGGGTGGCGGCGGACCAGCCGCGCGCCCATGCGCTTCTCGGCCAGCACCTCTTTGAGCGCGGCCAGTACGACAAGGCCGCAACCTCGTTCCGCCAGTCCGCCACGCTTAACGGCGATTACGCCCCGGCCCAGCTCGGTCTCGCCCGGCTGGCCATGCGCAATGCCGAATACGATGCCGCAGTGGTCCACTTTCGCAAGGTCATCGAGTCCGATCCGACCCTATCCGACGCCCAGTGGGAGTTTGCGATGCTGTTCGACAAGAACCTCGGCCTCGCCGAGAACGCCGCGAAGGCCTACCGCGCCTTCGCGCGCAACTTTCCCAACGACTCGCGCCGCGAGGCTGCGCTGGTACGCGCCGAGGCCCTCGCCCCGACCCCGAAACCTCAAGTCACCCCGACCAACCGCCCGGTCGCCACCGTCCCCGCCGTCCCGCGTTCACCCGACGCCCCGCCGGCGCGCCGCATCGAGTACAAGCCCCCGACAGTCATCAACGCCCGCGCCGCCGCCGATGCCTACGCGCGCGGCGGGTTCTACCACGAGCAGCGCGACTGGGACCGCGCGATCTTCTTCTACACCCGCGCCCTCGAGAACAACGACCAGTTGCCCGGCGTCTTCTACAACCTCGGCATCTGTTACGCGATGAAGGGCGACAACGACCTCGCCCGCGATGCCTATCGCCGGGCCATCCGCCTCGACGGCAACCTCGTCGACGCCAAGTACAACCTCGCCCTGCTGTACCGCGACATCAAGGACAACACCTCCGCCATCCGCCTGCTCGAGGAAATCATCCGCGCCAAACCCGGCTATGCCGCTGCCCACTACGCGCTCGGACTCATCTACTCGGCCAACCCCGACACCCACGCCCGCGCCAAGCAGCACTACCAGGAGTTCCTGCGCCTCGCCCCGAACGACCGCTCGGCCGCGGTGATCCGCCAGTGGGTCAACAGCCACTGATCGCGCCGCGCCCCCCCCCGTGGCCCCCGCCGCGTGATCCGGCCGCGACGGTTGTTGCCTCCATCCCGTTCCACCGGCTATAACTGCTGAACCATGGACCAGGACCTCAAAGCCACGCCGGTGGACCGCATGGTGTGTTCCTCCTGCGCGAAAGAGGTGGAGGTGGCCGGACGCCCCGCCTTCTCCGCCGTGGCCTGTCCGCACTGTGGCACGATGTTGAGCGTGCCGGTCCTGCTCGGTTCGTTCCTGCTCGTCGAGCGCATGGGGTCCGGTGGCATGGGTGCGGTGTACCGCGGCCTCGACACCGCCCTGAACCGGTTCGTTGCCATCAAGGTCATGAAGGCCGCGATGGGCGAGGACGCCAAGCTCGTCGCCAGTTTCATCCGCGAGGCCCAGGCCGCCGCCGCCCTCAACCACCGCAACATCGTGCAGATCTATTCGTGCGGCCAGGAACAGGGCCAGCCCTACATCGTCATGGAACTGGTCAGCGGCGGCCGCATGAACCAGTTGTTCACGCGCGAGCAGCCGATGGACGAGGTGAAGCTGCTGAAACTCTCCCTCGATGTCGCCGAAGGCCTGAAGGCCGCACACGAGGCCGGCCTCGTCCACGGCGACATCAAGCCCGAGAACGTGCTGATCGACCATGCCGGCACCGCGAAGATCGTGGACTTCGGCCTCGCCCAGTTCGTCAACGCCCAGCAGAACCGCGGCGAGATCTGGGGCACGCCGTACTACATCTCGCCCGAACGCGCCCGCGGCAACAAGGCCGACCACCGCTCCGACCTCTACAGCCTCGGCGCGACGATGTTCCACGCGCTGACCGGCCAGCCACCGTTCGACGGCGTCACCGCCGCCGATGTCGTGCTCGCCCGCCTGAAGCATCCGCCGCCGGACCTCAAGACCCTGCGCCCCGAACTCGCCGATGCCACCGTCGCGTTGATCGGCCGCATGATGGCCGCCGATCCGGCCCTGCGTTACCCCACCTCCGCTTCGCTCAAGAGCGACATGACCACGGCCCTCGAGGCGGCCAAGGCCCGGAAATCCTCCGCGCGCACCAAACACAAACCCGCCCGCTCCCGTTCCTCGCTGGCCATCGCCACCATCGCCTTCGCCACGTTGGCCGGTATCGGGTACTGGTTGTTTTCCGGGATGGATGACCTCGGAGCGCCACCTCCGGTCGCGCCGACCCGCCCGGTCAAACCCGCCACCCCGCCGCCGCAGGCCGAGAAGGACGATCTCTTTTCCCTCACCACCTTCACCGGACCCGACGGGGTCGAGCGCAAGGCCATGCAGGTCGCGCTGTTTGCACCCGACGAGGAACGCGCCCTCGCCGCCGCGTTCGGGGACCTGGTCCTGGGTGATCCGATGGCCGTGCACCGCACGTTGGTCGAGCTCACCCGCAAGCTGCCGCGCCAGGGTCCGCGCCTCGCCTGGATGCCGCTGCTCCAGGCCATCCCGCTGTGGCTTGCCGATGACCGCACCCAGGTCGAGGCCGACCTCAAGCGGCTGTCCGACCGCTTCAAGGCCGCGCAACCGGACGACCATCCGATCCACATGCCCAAGGTGCTGGCCGACTACCTGCTCGGCCGCATCGATGCCGCCGCCTTCGCCGCCCGTTCCGCCACCTGGCCGCTCTGGTACACCGACTTCGCCGCTGCGATGGACGGGTTGCGGGCCGTCGGCGCCGGTGATCCCGCCGCCGCCGAACAGGCCTTCGGGCGTTTCCTCGGCCGCATCGATCAGGGCCCGGCCTGGGTCGATGCCCTGCGCCCGGCCGTCGCGCATTGGCGCGATCTCAACCGTGAAACCGAAACCGCGAACCGCGCCACCGGAACCTTGATCGCCGCCGGCCGCGCCGATGCCGCCCTCCACCACCTCGAAGCCACCCGCGCCACACTGCCGTTGCTGTTCCTCGTCCGGACCGACGACGCGTTGCGACGTGTGCAGGCCGCTCAAACCGACCTCCGTGCCGACCGCGCCGCGATCGAGGCGCGGACCCAACGGATCACCGTACAGGCCGACCTCGATGCCATCGACCGCGCCCTCGCCGGCGTCTCACCGATGATCCTGCGCGCCCGCGACTACCGTAAGGCCGCACTCTCGCTCTCGACCCTGCCCTCCGACATGGCCACCCGCGAAGGCCGCGCCGCCGCTACCTGGACGAAGAACCTCATCGATACCCTCGACGGTCTCAAAGCCTTCATCATCCGCAGCGCCGACCGCCAACCCTTCACCCGCGCCGACGGCAGCGACCTCGGCGGCGATGTCATCAGCGCCACCACCCTCGGCCTGCGCGTCACCCTCGACGGCCGCGCCGTCAGCACCCGCTCGTGGGACTCCCTCCCGCCGGCCAGCCTCGTCCGCGTCGCCGAATTCTACGCCGCGCAAACCGCCATCCCCGCCGCCGAACGCGCCCGCGCCCTCGCCGCCCTCGCCGCCTTCTCCCTCATCAACGGGGCCACCGACCTCGCCGAAGCACAAGCCCGCCGCGCCATCGAACTCGACACCAGCCAAGCCGCCCAGGTCCGCCGCCTCGTGCCCGGCCTGATCCCCTGAACCGCCACCCCGAGGAGCCTCGTCCATGAACCCCGAACTCCTGCGCACGCGCCACTGCCGCCCCTGCGAGGCGGGCACCCCGCCGCTCGACCCCGACACCATCCGCACCGGCCTCGCCGCCCTGCCGGGGTGGGAGGTCATCGACCGCCACCTCGTCAAGACCTACTCCTTCAAGAACTACTACCACACCACCGCCTTCGTGAACGCCGTCGCCTGGCTCGCCCACCGCGAAGACCACCACCCCGACATCACCTTCGGCTACAAGACCTGCACCGTCCGCTTCTCCACCCACAGCATCGGCCACCTCTCCGAAAACGACTTCATCTGCGCCGCCAAGGTCGATGCCCTGCTCGGCCAGGCGTAGTCACAACACGTTTTACGGGAACGGGATGGCCAGAGATGGGTCCGCCGCCGGTCGCCCGACCCCAGCCCGCGCCCCCGGTTGTCCAGACCCTGGACAACCCGCGCCGCCCGTTTTCCAATCCTTGGACAGTTTGGGGTTTACAAGCCGGGATCGACTCACTATAAGAAGCCCCAAACAAAAACCATAAACGAAAGCAAAGGCGGGCCTCTTGGAGGCTCGGTATGGATATGGAAAACGCCGCGAAAGCGACTATCAAACAGGAATTCCGGACGCACGAAACCGACACCGGTTCCGTCGAGGTTCAGGTGGCCCTGATCAGCCAGCGCATCAAGGAGCTGACCGGTCATCTGCAGGCCCACAACAAGGATCACAGCTCCCGCCGCGGTCTGATCATCATGGTCAGCAAGCGCCGCAAGCTGCTGGACTACCTCCGCTCCAAGGACGAGGCTCGTTATCAGAGCCTGATTCAGCGTCTTGGCCTGCGCCGGTAATCCTCTTGCCCCAACCACCAGCAAGCCGATTCCGGCGTGCATCCAAAACGCACGTCGGACTCGGCTTTTGTTGTTGGGTCCCGGCCACCCCAGATCCCTGCCACGTCCCCCCCCGCTGTAAAACCAAGGAAACACCATGAGCAGTAGCAGTTCGTTACGCAAGCGCGTCGAGGTCAACCTCGGCGGCAAGATCCTGACCCTCGAAACGGGTCTGATGGCCAAACAGGCCGCCGGCGCGGTTACCGCCCGAATCGGGGACACCATCGTGTTCTCCGCCATCACCTGCACCAAAACCCCCCGCGAGGGCGTCGACTTTTTCCCGTTGCAGGTTGAATACCGCGAGAAGTTCTACGCGGCCGGCCGGTTCCCCGGCGGCTACTTCAAGCGCGAGGCCAAGCCGAGCGAACGCGAGATCCTCACCGCCCGCGTGACCGACCGTCCGCTGCGCCCGTTCTTCCCGGCCGGCTACCGCAACGACGTCCAGATCAACAACGCCCTGCTCAGCGCCGACGGCGAGCAGGAGCCGGATATCCTCAGCGTCATCGCCGCCAGCGCCGCGCTGACCATCTCCGAGATCCCGTTCTTCGGCCCGATCGCCGCCGTGCGCGTCGGCCGCATCAACGGCCAGTTCGTGGTCAACCCGACCCATGCCGAGATGGAGCAGAGCGACATCAAGCTGACCTATGCCGGCAGCCGCGACTTCCCGATCATGATCGAGGGCAACGCGAACGAGATCAGCGACGCCGACATGGTCGCCGCCATGAAGTTCGGCCACTCGTTCATCCCCGCCATCATCGACGCCCAGCTCGAACTGCGCCGCCAGCTCGGCCTGCCCGAGAAGGTCGTCTCCGAAACCCTGCCCGACTCCGCCCAGCTCGCCGCCGCCCACGAGATCGCCGGCGACGCGATGATGGCCGCCCTGGCCATCCGCGGCAAACTCGAGCGCCAGGACAAGGTCACCGAGGTGAAGACCACCCTCGAGGCCAAGCTCAAGGAGAAGTTCCCCGAGCTGACCTCCGAGGAATACTTCCACCTCTTCGACGCCTTCGAGATCGAATCCACCCGCCGCCTCGTCATCGAGAAGAAGACCCGCATCGGCGGCCGCGGCTTCGACCAGCTCCGCGACCTCTACGGCGAAGTCGCCGTGCTCCCGCGCACCCACGGCTCCTCGCTGTTCGCGCGCGGCGAGACCCAGTCCCTCGCCACCGTCACCCTCGGCACCAGCGACGACGTCCAGGACCTCGACGCGGTCGCCGGCGGCCCGAAGGAGAAACGGTTCATCCTCCACTACAACTTCCCGCCGTACTCGGTCGGCGAAGTCGGCCGCCTCGGCATGACCAGCCGCCGCGAAACCGGCCACGGCAACCTCGCCGAGCGCTCGCTCGTCCCGGTGATCCCGAACGACTACCCCTACAGCATCCGCGTGGTCTCCGAGATCATGGAGTCGAACGGCTCCTCCTCGATGGCCAGCGTCTGCGCGGGCACCCTCGCGCTGATGGATGCCGGCGTGCCGATCACCAAGCCCGTCGCGGGCATCTCGGTCGGCCTGTTCAGCGAAGCCGACAAGGCCGAGCTGGTCCTCGACATCCTCGGCGCCGAGGACCATTGCGGCGAGATGGACTTCAAGGTCACCGGCACCCGCCAGGGCATCACCGGTTTCCAGGTCGACCTCAAGATCCGCGGCCTGCGCTGGGACCTCGTCGAGAAGGCCTTCACCATGGCCAACAAGGGACGCCAGCAGATCCTCGACTACATGCAGACCGTCATCGACGCCCCGCGCGGTGACCTCTCGCCCTACGCCCCGCGTATCCAGGTCCTCCGCATCAACCCCGAGAAGATCGGCGCCCTCATCGGCCCCGGCGGCAAGAACATCCGCCGCATCACCGACCTCTCCGGCGCGAAGATCGACATCGAGGACGACGGCACCGTGCGCGTGTTCGCCAGCGAGAAGGAGTCGATGGACATCGCCGTGCGCGAGATCGGCGCCCTCACCGCCGAACCCGAAGTCGGCAAGATCTACCAGGGCACCGTCACCGGCGCCAAGGAGTTCGGCGCCTTCGTCGAGTTCATGCCCGGCAAGGAAGGCCTCGTCCACATCAGCGAACTCGCCGACTTCCGCGTGAAGTCCGTCGACGATATCTGCAAGATCGGCGACACCATGTGGGTCAAGTGCCTGGCCGTTGACGAGATGTCCGGCAAGGTCCGCCTGAGCCGCAAGGCCGCCATGGCCGAGATGGACAACCAGGGCTGATCCGCCCGCGCTGATTCATCCTCACCGCAACCACGACCGGGGTGTTAACCAACGTTGACACCCCGGTCTTTCTGTTTACTCTAGACCCTACGAATCAGCGGAGATTTCATCATGGCGGGATTGCTACGTTCATTGCGCGCGCTGGGGTTGACGGTCGTCGTTTCAATGGCCGTCCTGCCGGCCACCGCCCAGGAATACCTTCCCACCGAAGCCGCCGCGCTGAAGGCCTCGCCCCAGCGCTTCTGGGCCCGCGGCGTGGTGTTCCAGGACACGCTCAAGGAAGCACCCGGCGACCGCCCCCTGCGCCTCGACAACCGCGCCTTCTACCGGTTCGTCACCGAGGAGCTCGGTGACGTCTATGCCGCGGAAGAAGCGGTCGAGTCCCTCCGTTCCGCCACCCCCGGCGACGCGTACCTCTTCTCCGGAACGGTCAGCCAGCGCGGCCGCCAGTATTACTACATCATCCGCTCCATCGAACCGGTGAAGAAGGACGTCGCGACCGTCGTTCAACAAATCGAGGAGATCAACCGCAGCATCACCACCAACCCCTACAACCGCGTCTTCATCGCCCTCGAAGCCATCATGGCCGATATCCAGAAAGACCTGTTCGCCTACGCCACCGCGCGCAAGGTCCCGGTGCGCGACCTGTTCGACCCCGCCGCCGGCCACATGGGCAAGGTCCAGTCGTCGATCCATGCCGCCCTGCGCCGCGCCGAGGAAAAATCGCGCACCCCCTCCCAGGAATACCTCGTCAGCATGATCGTCGCGATGATGGCCATGCAGAACGGCTACGTCGAACCGAAACCCGACACCTACGTACCCGACCAAGACGCCCCGGAAACGCCGGCCGCCCTCGAGGACGCCGCCCCCGCAGTGAGCGAAGCGGACTGGGACCTGATCGACCAGCCCCTGTCCGCGGATCCCGCAGCGACCGAAACCGAACCGGCGACCGAAGTCGAGTCCGAACCCGCGACCGAACCCGCGACGGAAACCGGACCGGTGAGCGACGAGGCTCCGGCCCTGGACGCCGACGCCGTGACCGAGGTTGAAGCCGACGTCGCGCTGGACGCCGTGGCCGACGCCCCGGAGAGCGAGCCGGCACCTGTGGTGGCGATTGAAGAGGAACCGACGGTGGCCGGCGAGGAACCGATCGTGGAGGTACCGGTCATCGAACAACCGGTCGCCGACGAACCGGCCGAACCGGTCGTTCCAGCCGCGCCGGTGGCCGCCGAGGAGGAGGACGGAACCTTGCCGCTCGACGATCCGTTCTGGAGCGATCCGGCCCTGGTTGATCCGTCCACGGTCTCCGCCACGCCTTCCGCGCCGGAGCCGGAACCGGTCAAACCCGAACCCACCCCCGACTTCATGAAGCCGGTCCCGCTCGACGATCCCCCGATCCTGCCCGAGGCGGCCCTGCCCGAAGCCGACCCGGCTGCTCCCGCCGTGGAGCCTGTTCCGGCGGTCGAGGCCGCTCCGGTTATCCCGGATGAACCCGGCCTGTCCGAGCCGGTACCGGCCGGTGAAAAGCCCAAGAAGCCACGTAAGAAGAAGGCCAAGAAATCCGCCGAGGAAGCGCCTCCCGCCCCGGCCCTCGAGGAACCCGCTCCCGCCGAAGCCCCGCAGGACGCGGTTGACGCCACCCCCGCCGCGCCGTAACCTTCCTGCCACCACGCCAGCATAGCTCAGTTGGTAGAGCACTTGATTTGTAATCAGGCGGTCATCGGTTCAAGTCCGATTGCTGGCTCCAATATAAAACGTTGAATACAAGCCGCTTGTGAACGCAAAAGTAACAAGCGGCTTGTCGTTTGTCCGAAAGGCAAAAAGCGTCAAAAGGGCCGATTTAGGGCCATTTTTGGCGATACAAAAGCGATACGTTTGGCCGTCTGATCGGGTTGCTTCGGGGTCATTGGTCAACAATCGCAACCATGGGCGCGGATGCGGGTCGATGCGTCGGCCTGACCGTTCCCCGGTCCGGGTAGCACAGGGACGGCGCGTGCCGGTGTGCTCCTGCAGACTGCTCTGGGGGTAACGTTCTGGTCAATGTTTCGACCGGCTGGCCTTCGGGTTTTTCTCCCTGTCGGCATCTGGATCGCGACAGTGAGATAGATACATACCCCCCGTACATACGTAGGGGGGGTGTGCATCTATCTCCCTCACTGTTCCCGATGATCTGGATGGGGGATGCTGATACCCATCTGCATCTATCAGGAATCCCCGGCTGTCCGTCTGGACAAGTGAACCGCTGGCCGGGTTCCGGGACGTGGTACATTCACCGTCTGCGCGACGCCATCGGCGACAAGCTGGTTGATCCATCCTTCGGCCTTTTTGATCCCGATACCGGCATCCTGGGCCTTGCTGATGAGGGCGGCTTTCTCGATCGATCCCGTTTCGGGTATCAGGTCGAGAAGGTCGGTCTTGGTCTTCTTGTGTGGCTTGGTGGCTTCCTCGGGCGCGTCGGCCTCCTCCCAATAGATCAAGCCGGGCTCTCTGGCGTACCGGAAAAACCTCTCTGTGACGGATTCCCCGGCCTCGTTTTTCCATCCGATGCGACGGCCTCGCTTGGCCGCGATGAATCGGTAAATGCCTTCGTCGATGTTCACGGGATCCACGACAAGGACGGCTCGCGCCCAATTGGTCAGGTCGGCCGCTCCACCCCCGGCATACGCCCAATCAACCGTGCTCCATTTCCCGGTGCTCTCTCGAAAGTTGGTCTTCGGGGTGTGGTGGACGAAGATGGCCGCGCATCCATGGTTGAACAGTAGGGGGCTGACGCCCTGACGACAAAACTCGTTCACGGCCTTGACGTCCTTGGGGTCGGTTCCCAAGTAGGAATTGAGAGGATCGACGCGCACGATGTCGGGTTTCCATGCCTCAACCTCGGCTTCAAGCTCTTCGAGGAACTTGTCGGACACATTGAAGCTGGTCCGGGTGTGCGTGTTCGCGTCGATCTGGTCCATGTCCTCGGAGGTCAGCTTCAACCCCTTCATGACGCCCTGGGCCATTTCGATTTGATCGCCATCATCGTTCTCTGCCTGGATTGTCATGATGCGGAGCGGCCGGGATGGACGGATGCCGAACGCCTCGCGGCCAAGGGCCCATTGCATATCCTGCTGGCACGACGCGGAGGATTTCCCGACGCCGGACGGGCCGATAAGCAGCATGGCTCCCGCTTTGCACAGGTAGCGATTGCCGAGGAGGGTTTCGCCCTCGTTCACGGTGCTGAAGGCAATTTCCGTCCACGACTTCCCCCGCGTAACGGCGGGTGCGCTTCGGGTGCGGAGGATCGAGGCAAGCCCCCTTGCCACATCGTGAAGGTCGGCGAAGTCGCCGCGCTCGAGTGCTGCGCCCATATCGCGGTGAACTTGCCGGAGGCTCTTCAGGGTGTGCGCCTCCCGTTCCTCTCGGGCGGCTGCGGCCTCGGGGGTCGGCGGGTTTTCCCGGGTCTCGGTACTTGCGCCGGCCTGTTTCGCCGGGGTGGCCGGTGGCGTCGGTCGGGCGGGTTCCTCGGGCACGTCCGCGCGTGCTTCCGGCTCGGCGTCTATCGGGTCGGGCTTGCTGCGGCTGGCCGGGTCGTACACGGGGCCGCGGTCGATGGCCCGCCATGTGCTTTCCCGGTAGTCGTCGCGCCCCCACTTCGGGCGGGTCAATCCCGATTGGTTGAACAGGTCGAAGGATCGGGCCTTATCGCCCCCGGTCCAGAACCGGAGTTTGCCCAACAAGGCGGCATCGGCCTCGCTCTGGCTCGGATAGCGGCCTTTCCAGTCGCCAGCCCACAATCGCGCGAACTCGTCGCCTCCTCTGGCGTTCCGTGCGCGGTTCAACAGGTCGTCATCGGGGAGGGTTCGGAGGTTGTTCACAGAGGGGGTGCGGTCCTCGGGTACGGTTGTCGGGCCTCCCGGCTCGAAGTAGCGGGCTAGAAGCTCGTCAACCTCGGCCTGACAATCACGGATGTTCGACGGTGTTCCCTCCAGGCGGCGGCCGGTCATGGTGAAGTATCGGCCTTGCGAATAGCATTCGACCGCCCCCTTTCGGCGCCCTCGCCCTTCCGGCATCTTTGCCCGACACAGCAAGTGCAATCCGGTCCCCGATTGGGAATATTCCGTGTAGGTGTTCAGGCTTCGAACAATCTGCATGGCCTCATCGTTCGGGCCGGTGATCGGATCGACACACTTGTCGATGTCGATCCCGAGGATCCCTTGATCCGGGTCGAAGGCAAAACCGATTCCGGCAAGCGCGGTGTCGGATTTCCACGATTCGAGCGCGGTGTCGAATGCGCCCCACGTTTCGCGGTCGGTCGATGACGCATAAGACATACCGTCGGGAGTGAAAGGGATCTTCGTCAACTTGCCGTTTCGTAGGTCGAAGCTCCATGTCAGCCAGCAAGGGAGGCGCGTCAATTCGTGCGGGATGTCGGGGCCGATGCCCACAGAGCGGCAACGCGCAATGTGATCCATGATGGTTTCCGTGTTTCGTTTCAACGTTTCAAACTGCGTGGATATGCTGCTCATGACGATTCACCTTTCCCGCATACGATGGTTGCGCCCTGCGTGGCGGCGTCGCGGATATGCTTCTCGAATGCTTTACGGATGACGGCGACACCTGCGGGGGAATCCGGCCCGGACACGCTCTGAAGTGTTCCCCGTAGCGCGTCCGCCTTCCAGATGAACAGGTAGAACCTGCCATCGATTTGACCATGGGCAACGCTCTCCATCCTGGGCCGGAGGCCGCAAGGCGCGAATGATTCCCACACGTTGCACCGGATCATTTGCTTGATGACGGTATCGGCGTCGCCTTCAATCCTGAATGTGCCGGATCGGAAAGCGAAGTCCTTGGATTCACCGGGGACCAAGGGAACCGGGATCAAATAGCCTTGTTGATGTGTGCCGGTGGGGGTAGGTTGTGCGTCGTGTTGATTGCGCCCCGTATGCCTGCCCGGTTGCGGGGCGTTTCCTTTGTCGGTGCTCATTCAAGTCAGTCTCCCCGCGGCATCGGCTCAACGGCGATGGATTTCAAATACTGGTCGATGGATTCCCGGTCGTAGGAAACGGACCGGTGGCCGTGGCGATAGAACCGGATCGCCCGGCGTTGCCGGAGGCGTTTCAATCCCTCGGCGGTGGTGCCGATATACTGCTCGGCTTGTTCGGCGGTCAGGCGGGTGGGTAGGTTCATTGCGGGAACGCCTCCTTGACCTTCACGCGGAGGATGCGGGCTATGGCCTTCTTTTCCTCGGGGGTGGGTTTTGCTCGGTTGTGCTCGATCTTCACCAGGCGCACACGCGAAGTCTTCACGCCTCGCTGATTCAATCGGTCCGTCATGTCCTGCGCGGTCATCAATTGCCGGACACGCAATTGTCCCAAGTGTGTCGTACTTATCATATCGTTCACCTTTTGCGCTGCACCATGCAGCAATTAGGCAAACTGTTTACCGGCAAAAACCTATTGTGAAGTACCCGATGAACTTTTTTTTTGTAACAAGCGGCTTGTGGCACACACCTTGCCGGGTGGTGTAATACTTGGTGCGTCTGTTGATCGGTTCGCGGTGGTCGCACCGGTCACGCAATCAGGGAGGCGGGAGCATGAAAAACGAGGATGCGGTTCACTTGATCGGGTACGTGATTTCACAAGTCGTCGGAGTGGTCGCGGGCGTGCTGGTCGCGCTTCACTTCTCCGAAGGGAGGGGCCTACTTGCCACAGTGATTGTGTGGTTCGTATCGATCACGCTTTGCGGCATTGCATCGTGGCTTGCCTGTATGCCCATCCTGCTCTTGATCGGTCGTAGGTGAGCCTCTCGCGCACATTCACGGATGGTCGGGCGGGGGCTGCTTCTTACGCTGGTCTTGGGCCTCCGGCCGCCGCACGAAGATACGAACCGCTTTCCTGTATGCATCGCGGGGGTGGAATCCTTCCGCGATAAAGTGCTTTCTGATGCGCGCTACTTCGGCAATCCCATCGGCGCGGGCTTGATCGGCAAAGTTCACACGGGCGAATGCGGCAAGCGCGGCGGTTATTCATCCTAACCGGATAGCACAATAAGTCATTGCCTCTTGTCGCGACCGGTTTCGCCTTCGGGTTGGCCTTCTGCTTGTCGAGCATGGCCTCGCGCTCGGCGTCTACTTGGTCGGGGGTTTGGGATTCGAGGGCGAACTCGCCTTGCTGATCCTGCGGACCACTATCGACACCGCCTCGTTGTGCGCCGTCCTCAGGTCGAGCCCTTCTTCGACTAAATGGGATCTCATCCTCAAAATGGCGTTCTGTATCGCCAGCAGTTTCCGGGCTTCCGCGTTTAACTGCGGTTCCGGTTCCGGCTCCGGCTGGTTGCTCGGTGTACTTGGCGGCTTCATCTACATCGATCCTGATATCGTGCCCCTTGCCGGTCAACACATGAGAGTTATACACCGCAAAAAGCGGTCGAGGTTGTAGGTGAGACTTATCGATAGGGAATCTTGCGCGGCGGGGTGCCGGGGGTGGGGGTGGGCGGGTAGGTGGTTCGCCCTCTGGTGCGGGCCGGGGTCGCCCCTCGCTGGTGATGGTGGGGTCGAGGCTGCCGCTTCCATGCCGTACCGGCCGGGGTGGGTAGGTGTCGGCCTTCTCGCTTGTGCGCCGTGTGTGGCCGTGCGCCCCTCGGGGAATCACAGGCGGGGGTGGCGTCGGCTCGGTGCGCGGCTTGCCGATGACGAATCGGCGCGGGGATGTCGTCGCCTCTCGCGCCGGGGTCCGGTCCCGATGGTATGCGGGCCGGATCGGCGCGGGGCGGCGGCGGTGATCTGGCCTACGTGATCGGTCCCGCTTCCAGAATCGTGCGGATTGCCCGCTCCTGCCATGGCGCGGGTTGCTCGAACCGGTTGCAATCGTACCCCGAAAGGATGTCGATGATGTTGTGATCGGCGCGGCCTTCCCAGTTCATGCAGGCGTACCCGGATGGTTTGGTCTCGCCTCCGGGAGCAAGGTCTAGGATGGCCTCCACGTTGGCGGCTATGATGAATTGCCGCTTCACCGCGTCGGGCATCCGGTGCACCACGTAGTTGACCACACGGCGCGTGGTGAGGTCGAGGGCGTCGAGGTCGAGCACGGCGGGCGGGGTGGTGCCCTGGGCGTTTGTGGTTCGATCCTTGCGGGTTTGGCCTGTGCCTTCTACTTTCGTCTTCATGGCGGCGTTTCTCCTGTGGGTTGTGCCGTCAAGGGGACCGGTCCCGGTTGCATCGGAGCCGGTCCCCGCTTCTATTCTCGCCACACGGCGGGAAAATCTCATGCCGACACCGCTCGGGGCATGCGGATCACCGGCGCGGCCTCGGGGCTGATATTCCAGAACGCCCCGGCATCGCTCGGTTTCACCAAGTTGCGGTAGTGGGTGAACAGCATCTTGCCGCCGTCCGCGTGTCCCATTTCGTGGGCGGTCTTGGCGGCGTCCTCGTGGTGGGCAAGGTGGTAGCTGGCGAAGGTGTGCCGCATGACGTCGCGGGGCCATTCGACCTTTGCCGCCTTGAGGATGTCCCGGAAGTGGCGGCGACTGGAAGGAATGCGGCCTTCCCCGGCATGGTACGGGGTCAGCCATTCGAGAAGGTTGTCCGCGATTTTCACGAACCGTTGTTCGCGGGTCTTCGATGAGTGGGCCGAAACCAGAATCAGCCGTTCCCGCAAGTCCACATCGCGCCAGTCGAGCAAGCCAAGCTCGCGGGCCGGCCGGAGGCCGGTGAAATACCCGATGGCGAAGTACGGCACCAACTCGGGGTGAAGCGTCGCGGCGGCTTGAAGGATCACCCGGACCTGGGCGGGCGTGTGGATCTCCGGGACCGGGGCATCAAGCTTCACGATGGGGAGCCGGTTGGCCGGGTTGCTGGCTACCTGCCCGCGGGTCATGGCGAAGTTGAACAGGCCAACAAAGGCGCGGCGGTACGCGTTCCACGATGCCCCCCGGTATCCCTGCCGGGTGAGCCATGCGTCGATTTCGTCGGTCGTCACGCTGTGAACCGGGCGGTTCGGACCGGTGGCGACGAACCGGCCTACCTTGTGCTCGATGTCCTTCAAGGTCCGCTCGCGCCGATTGGCGCGGTCCTTGGACGCCACGTAGTCATCGAGGACGGCACGAAGGGGGACGCCCCCCGCCGCATGCGGGTTGTGCTTCAAAAAGAACTCCACGGCCTCTAGGAGCCGTCCAGAGCCCCCGAGAAGGTCGTAGGCCTTCAACACATCGGCGCGTTGCGTGTCGGTCAGCTTGAACAGGCTCACGGCCCGGTTGCCGTGCTCAATGCGCCGGATGCGCTTCTGTTCCTCGCGGGCGGTCCGCATTTGCGCGGCGAACGCCTCGGCCTCGGGGAGCGTCGGGAACTGCTTGAAGAGGCGACGGCCGAACACCGTGCCACAGTCCACGCGCCAGGCCTTGCCTCGCGGTCCGATTTTCGGCCATGCATGTTTGCGGCCGCGCTTCTCGGTCTTCGATTTCCCTGTTTTCATTCGGCACCATACGGGTTGATTTAGTGCCGTTTGTAACGATACATATGCGATACGTCAACAATAATCGCCAATGATAGCAATGCGGGTTATCTGATTTGTAATCAGGCGGTCATCGGTTCAAGTCCGATTGCTGGCTCCATTTTCACCCTCGGCCCGCCGTCCACCGCGGATTGAACCTGAATTCAGAAGCCGGAACCGCGAACGCCCAGAGGTCAGTCCTCACCACGGAACGAGCTGGTTTTGCCGGTGTCTCCACGGGGGTGTTGCACCCATGCTCCGAATCATGATGAGCAACCACGCGATGCCCGACCATCTCCGCCACTCGCAAGAAACCCAACCCGGGCTTCCCGCTTTACGCCCCGCGAAAACTCCGCTACGCTACACCCTGTCTTTCAGGAGGTTGTGATCGCACGAGTAGAACATCGCAAGAAAGCGAGCCAATACTTCGTTGGGCTGATGAATACCGAAGCATAGGAGCAAACGCATGAGGAGTTGCTACATCATTTCGTACGACATGGCCGAGGGAGGGGACTACGAGCCCCTCTACAAAGCTATCAAGTCGTATGGCACATGGGCGCACATCACTGAATCAACATGGGCGATCGTGACTGAGAGCGACCATAAAGCCGTGCGGGATCACATCAGCGGAATACTTCCGAAGGGAAGCCGCCTGATTGTGGTCAAGTCGGCTAATGTTGGCGCGTGGCGCAACGTCATCTGCAGAGATCAGTGGCTAAAGGAGAATCTCTAAGATGACTTCACAATCCAGCGCAACGGAATCGGTGACCGTCCGTCGCGGACGGGTTGACTCCTTGACTGTGTACGATGTCACAGAGTCAGAGCTTCAGGACCTGGAGCGAGGCACGCCTGGCAATCTTTATCTCAACTTCGCCATCTTCCTTCTTTCCATCGCGGTGTCCTTCTTCGTGGCCCTTTTCTCGACCGAGATCAAGTCGACACGCACGTTCTGCGTGTTCGTAATCGTTGCGGTGATCGGCGGCGTGGGTGGTCTCGTCTTGCTCGCCATCTGGAAGAAGTCAAAGGAGACCACGTCCATTATAATTGACCGCATTAAGAAACGAGTGCCAAAGGAAGATACAAAGGACTTGGATGCCCAACAAGAGGATGCAGTCGATAAGGAATAGCGAGCCGAGCGCGCCATTCCGTGCGCCGAATTTTGTCGTTGGGTGCATAGGAGGCAACTGAATGACAATTGATGTGGTGAAAGTGTCAGATTCACAGGCAGACCGCATCCTGAACTATCAGGAAGGCCACTTCTACGAGTTGAAGGGCGTAGATGTGAGGCCAGCCCGACTGACGGCGACAGTCGCCGCTTTCGCGAATGCCGACGGGGGAGAACTGTTCATCGGAGTTGACGAGGACACGGCGACCAAGACACGGACCTGGCGAGGCTTCCGAGATCAAGAGGTAGCTAATGGCCACATACAGATATTCGAGGCGCTATTTCCACTTAGCCGAGATTTCCAATATACATTCCTTTCCTCCGATACGAAGCCGGGGCTTCTTCTCAAGTGCGAAGTACGAAAGACGCGGGACATTCGGAAGTCATCCGACGGAACACCTTACGTCAGGCGCGGTGCCCAGAACTTGCCTGTGACGTCACGAGAGACCATGAAGCAACTTGAGTATGTGAAAGGACTAGCGTCGTTCGAGACAGAACCAGTAGCCGCTCCAGTTGATGTCGTGGCCAATTCCGTCCCGGTGCTGGAATTCATGCTCGCCGTGATTCCTACGGCAGAACCCGGACCCTGGTTGGAGAAGCAACTGCTTATCCTTGACGGACGCCCAACAGTAGCTGGAATTCTACTATTTGCCGAGGAACCGCAAGCGCTTCTGCCCAAGAGATGCGGCATCAAAGTCTACCGCTACCGCACACGAGACAAAGCTGGGTCCCGCGAAACACTTGCGTTCGACCCCGCAACCGTCGAGGGACACATGTACGCGCAGATTGCCGGGGCCGTGTCCCTCACGACGCGAACAATCGAAGAAACCGGACGGCTTGGCGCAGACGGAGTCGAAGCGGTAATGTATCCCCCTGAAACACTCCACGAAATCATCACGAATGCTGTGCTTCACCGCGATTACAGCATCGCCGACGATATTCACATCCGCATTTTTGACAATAGGGTTGAAGTCCAGAGTCCGGGACGCCTGCCTGCTCACATTACGCCGGAGAACATCCTGGAGGAACGATTTGCGCGGAACGGGACCATCGTTCGACTCGTGAACAAGTTCCCTAATCCGCCCAACAAGGATGTTGGCGAAGGCCTCAATACGGCATTTGCGGCAATGCACAAGATGGGACTGAAGGAGCCAACGGTGCAGAATCTTGATGCTGCTGTCCTCGTGACAATTCGACACGAAGCGCTTGCAAGTCCTGAGGTCGTTATACTTGAGCACCTTGAAACACACGACACCATTCGCAACAAGGAAGCTCGCGAACTGTGTCACATTCAGGGTGATTATATCGTGAAAGAATTGTTCAGGAGGCTCTCGGATAGGCAGTTGATTGAACGTGTGCCGGGTACGCGGACTGGCGGCACCACTTACCAGAGAGGTCCGCGCTTCACGGACTGGCGGAGGCAGGCTGACATTGGGCAGAAATGAGAGTACCCAACCTGACGCCGGTTGAAATGGCTCACAATCTTGCCGATCTTCAGCGTTGGCATCGATAAAACAATGATTAGTAAAGCCATAATGTCTATAGCAACTGCGCTTCATAGCCACTATCTTGCTTCAGGCATACGCGGCATGGAGATCTCTCTCTTTCTGTGCGGTGGAGCTTCAAAACAGGATGCTGAATTGCGAGCAACGTTGGGTGCCCGACTAGCGGGCAAAAAATCTAAATATACTTATGTTGTGCACTACCCCGAAACGATGTTCGCAGAATTAATTCTCGGCCACAAAAGGCGAAACTTATTGGAGCTAGAAAACTTGCTTGCTGAAAGTGTCTCTGCTGTCATCATTCCATTGCAAAGTCCAGGTACGTTCACTGAATTGGGCGCATTTTCAAACCATCCTCGCCTATGCGACAAGCTCGTCGTCATAATAGACCCCAAATATAGGTTTGTAAAAAGTTTTATTAACACAGGCCCCATAAGACATCTACGCACTCAAACAAAAAGTCTTATATTGTATCAACCAATCAGCATTTCGACAGTAGATGATCTATCAAAAATTGTAGCGGATGCTTCTAGAACTATTGCAGCAAGAAACCCTATTGAACCATCTCTGTTAAATCCATTAAACGCAAAAGACTTTTTCTTTATTCTCGCAACTGTTCTTGAGCCACTAACCAGAAAGGCAGCGATAGAAATTGCTGAAGTGCTTTCGCCATCTGATAAATGCAAGGCTGCCCTCGTAGCGGATAGTGTGCTCGATATTCTCGTCAACGAACGGCTCATTTTCACTAAAGCTGGAAAGTATTATGTCCCGCCGCGATCAGTTGAGCAGATGGTGAGTGCTATTCCCACAGAAAAGCGAAGAATTGAAACGCGTCAATTAATTTGGAGTTTGCGTATCAAGGCAATGAATTGTATTTATAGACGAAAGAGTGTTGCGTGGAGCTAGTATTCACTTGTGGTCTTGTACGTCGAAAGGCGTGCAGAGGTGGTGTTTCGCCACCCCGAACTAAAGCTGACATCATGAGTATTACGATGCTTTTCTTCGAAAAGCATCGTAACGTACGGTGCCCGGCACCGTACGCTACAATTGAGCCAATTGAAACTACTCCCGCAACACTCTTTTTATTATGAAATATCGGGAGACACTCAAGGAGTTTGCCGAGGAGCCGATATCGGATCGAGAAAGACTTCGTCTGTTTGGGCTACCAATCTTCGATTCGTTACCAGAGCTTGCAGATATCATGCATTTGGATCCAGCAAGACTAATAACACTTGCTACAAAATCGCGTAGTTTCTATAAGCGGTTTTCAATACCGAAGAAGTCTGGCGGAGTGAGAGTTATTTATCATCCATCAAGAGAATTAAAAGCAATACAGCGATGGATATTACACGGTATTCTCAATAATCTTGCACCATCAGACTCTGCAACCGCTTTCTCTATAAAAAAGGGACTGATTCATAATGTTGAGCCGCATTCTCTAAATCGTTATTTCATTTGCATCGATTTAGAGGACTTCTTTCCAAGCATTTCACACTATAGAGTTCGAAGAGTTTTTAAAACTTTAGGATACTCTCAAGATGTTGCATCATTCTTAACAGAGTTGTGCACATGTAATGGAGGTTTACCGCAAGGAGCTGTTACTTCTCCTTCCATATCAAATCTCGTAGCTTCAAAACTTGATCGCAGACTTCAAGGCTTGTTGTCGCGTAGAAATATCACATATACACGATACGCAGATGATCTTACGTTTTCCTCGAATAATCGAAATGCGCTTGTCCGAGTAATGCCGATCGTCCGTGATATTATCGAAGACGAAGAATTCCGGATTAATGACAGTAAAACAAGATTTATGGGTCCGCGGGCACAATGTCGCGTCACGGGCCTCGTTAAAAACTGCACTGAACCTAAATTTGGGATAGGCCGTAAAACTAAGCGAAAAATGAGGGCAATATTACATAAAATTATTGTGCGTGGCTCGCCTTGTGTAGAGTACCCATCCACCCGATCTATTTCAGGATGGTTCTCGTACTGTAAATCAGTTGACTATAATTCATATAAACAACTTTCACAGTATCATTTTCGCCTTGTTGCTGGAGCCGAAGGATCTGGAACCGCAGAATCTGCCCATAATTAATTAACGACGCCTAAAGGAGAGTGGTCACGTCTAGACATTGTACAATAAACTCCAATGGGTCAGCAGGCTCCAAGGCATCAGGGCACCAACGGGTAAGTCCTCACTATTTAAAAGATACGGGTTGGGGAGGTCCGGTATGGGCATCACCAGGCTGAACCCAAGAAACGTCCGGCTAGCCTCGAATGGATACGGGCGTCTGTTTGCGGACGACACCGCGCGCACCGGTCCGATCGTTCGAGCCAGGTCTCGCCACGGAATGAGCGGGTTTTGCCGGTACCTCCACGGGGGTGTTGCACCCATGCTCCGAATCATGATGAGCAACCACGCGATGCGCGACCACCTCCGCCTCTCGCAAGCTATCTTGCCTGGGCTTCCCGCTTTACGCCCCGCGAAAACCCCGCTACGCTTCGCCCCGTCTTTCAGGAGGTTGTGACCGCACGAGTAGAACATCGCAGGATCACAAGAAAACGATCCAACGAAAAGGCTGTGGGGCACGAAGTGTCCCCACGAGCCACATGTTAGCTTTCTTTCATGTGATTCTTCCAGAAAACAGTCGGAGTAAGTACTTGGATATTCCTGTACCCGGAAGTATTCAACAGGGCCTTGTCGCCACTGCAAACAATTCTGGCTTTTGCGTTAACTGCACAAGCAAGAAACTTGTCATCGTCAGAATCTGTGCAAACAGGAGTCGGTAAGGTTGTGTCCGGTACCATGTCGGCGTTGATCGCAACTAGTTCAAGGATGGAGGAAATTTCAACAGAAGGGAATTGTTTGGAAAGTTCACCTGCTACCCTTCTGTATTCCTCAAAGATCGATGGCGAAATCACGAGTTTTATCGCCCTGTTTTTCCAAGCCTCAAGTATCTTTGATGGTGGACCAGAGAAAAACACACCGGAGATAAATACGTTTGTGTCTAAAATGACCCTCACCGTTGGCCTCGGGCCAATTTGATCGCCCTAGCGATATCGGCTTTTTTCATTCCCGCAGTCTTGGCCTGCAACCTGGCTTTCTTTATAAGCCCGTCAAATTGTTGCATCGATGGTGTGGTCAAGGTTTTAAGAATCACGACATCACCCTCGCCAACGACGACAAACTGAGAGCCGGTTGTCAGATTCAAGCGATTCCGAAGGTCTTCCGGAATGACGACTTGCCCCTTCGACGACATTTTGGTTGTGGCAACTGCAATCATGGTGCGCTCCTGTGTATTCTTACTGGTAAGAGTATACGATGCGCTGTGCAATCGCAAGGACAATTCTTTAAAAAGCTAACAACTTGTTCGGCAGGAAGACCGATGAGCACAATCGACGATGCTCTATTCAAATTGGCTGGGCCCTATGAACTTGGCGGATCGCCGTCAGGCAGGCTACGTGTCGGTGTGGATTACTTGGGTCGGCAGGCGGTTGCTCTAGTTAAGCCTGGTGCGGTTGCTCTAGTTATGACTGGTGATGTTGTCTCGCCGTCAAAATCTATCCGCGAGAGTTATTTGAAAAGTCGAACCCTTTGATAAATTACGACAAGAGGTCCGCCGATACGGCGGCCCTCTTGAAGGGGTCTAAAGGTGTTGAAGTCATGACGACGTCTGAATTGACGAACGATGCAGTAGTTACCAAGACAGACGATGCAGGCCCAAGGTGGTCATGGTGTCTACTGGTTGAAACGGAGTAGGAAAAGGTGAAAAGCCGAACAAGCGCCGCCAGAAGCACGCCCGAAGCGGGCGGCTCTGCGGCTTGGCGTTGGGTCACACGATAGATGAATGCAATCGGGTCCATACTCGTGATGGCAATTCTCGCGACCTCTTGCGCGAAGAATATCAATGCGCCAATTCCAGAGGACCGACGTGAACAATCGGCTCGGATATTTCACTCGATATGGCGAGACCTTGATACCGGACGCAATCCAAATAGTCAGCCGGAGGAAACGGTCTTGAGGAGGTATAAGCCGACGACCGTCACAATCCTTGACGGGTTCACGCTTTTCAGCTTCATGATAATGGAGGCCGGCTCAATTGGGCTTGCATCGTAATCCAATCGGCTGATACGCGCACAAGCGAACACCGACCTTTGGCGACACGACTTCGTCGCAGATGCGAGCAAGACACAGCTACTGGCTGCGGCAATCGAGGATCACGGAAGACAACGGAAGGAGAAACGGATACGGAAACTGACCCGACAAGATGGTTCACCGTATTCCTCACCCGCGGCGGGTTCCGAATCCGGTGACCACTGACGTTCGGCAAAAGAAGAAAGACTAACCACATGCCTGATATTCTCATGTCAACATTTGTTCTGGCGGTTAACGATCTAGCTACATCAAAGCAGTTCTATTTGGAAAAGCTCGGCTTCGCAGAAGACTTCAGCGTCGGCGGATGGGCTTTCTTGAGTCGTGGAGCTTGCAGGCTGCGTCTTGGTCATTGTCCTGATGCTTTGCCAATGTCCAAAACGCAGGACCACTCGTGGTTCGCCTATCTTCACGTCCAGGATGCTTCAGGTCTCTACGACGAGATCGTCACAAATGGCGTGGAAATTTGGCACACGCTCGAGGACAAGCCATGGGGAATGCGCGAATTTGCTGTCGTAACCCCGGATGGGCACAGGATCGTATTCGGCGAAATATTGCCGAACGAAGATATCAAGAGAGAGGTTATACCGCTGCGCGGCACAAAGCCCCTCATATAGGTGTTCGCATTAAAAGCGGGGAATTGACGCGGTGATCACAATAGTGTACACGTCTGTACAGAAAGGACTTGTATGATCACCATCCCGTTCACCGAATTCCGCCGAAATGCATCAGGCCTGCTTGATCGCGTTGAGAAAGGCGAAGCCCTGCTCGTTATTCGTCACGGTCGCCCCATTGCGGAAATCACACCGGTAATCGACAACGAAAGGCGCACCCCATCATGGAAGCGCCCTGGTATTCGACTTGTTGCCAAAGGAGGTCGACTTTCTACTGCGATCATCGAGGAACGAAAACGTGAAGACGTTCTTTGATTCATCCGCTTTTGCAAAGCGATACATGGACGAAAAAGGATCATCTGTTGTCGATGATATTTGTCAAGATACCGACGAATTGGCCCTGTGCGTTATATGCATTCCCGAGATTATTTCGGCGCTCAATCGTAGAGTACGCGAGAAACATATTGCTCCATCCGATTACCATGCCGCGAAAACTCACTTAATCGACGATGTCCGTGATGCCGAGATCATCAATCTAACCGACGATGTTGTGGCACACTCAATATCCATTCTAGAGCACAACGCGATTCGGGCCATGGATGCCCTTCATGTGGCGTCTGCACAAGCTTGGGGGGCAGATCTATTTGTCTCATCAGATAAGAACCAAGTGAAGGCTGCGCAAAAACAAGGGATCAAAACCAAATTGGTTTAAAGATGCGAACATGCGCCTCCAGTTCACCCTTTGGCGCACTGAGGCTTTTCGTTTGATCTTTGAAGCGCTTGCCCCCCCATGCCATAGGGTCAGCCTTTACATGACAAATGATGGACGGATCGGGCGACGTACTTCGCCGGGCTAGATCCTGTGTTCGGTGTCGGGTGCGACGTATGCCGGATGCCGCTGTTCGCTGATCGGGACGGGGTATGACGCCGTACAGCGTCTCGGGCGCTTTCCACCTTCCGGGTCACATGCACCCGCAGTCAAACGCCTTCCATGTCGCCGGGTCATGGTCGCGCGCTGCCAGCTGTTTTACCGCATTGCGGATGATGCCATCGACCTCGTATTGGCCGTGCGGGGCGAGCAGGCATTCAACCTCGCGGAGCTGAAAAGTCGAGGATGGCGATCGGGCGTATGTCGCGCGGGCACGACCGGGGCGCTCGGTTCCTCGGCGGGTCGTCAGGCGCTGGCGCGGACGACGAGGGTGGGGTGGACGTGGTGGATGGCGCCGATCTGTCCGTTGGTGATCATGGCGACGATGATGCGGACTTTTTCGGCCATGCCCTGGTCGATCGTGGTGAGGGGCGGGGTGGCGAGCCGGGCGATGAGCAGGTTGTCGTAGCCGATCACCGCGACGTCGTCCGGGATCCGCACCCCGCGTGCGGCGAGGCCTCCGGCCAGGCCGGCGGCGAGGTTGTCGGCGGCGGCGACCACCCCATCAAGTCCCTGCGCCACGACGTCCGCGGCGGCGGCCCGGCCTTCCTCGAACGAGGCGATCCGGTGCAGCTCGGTGAAGGGCAGGCCGGCGTCGAGGCAGGTGAGGTAGGCCCCGAGCCGCCGCAGGCTGGGAGCGGCGTCGGGCGGCTGGTGGATGTCGCCGAGAAAGCCGATGCGGCGGCAGCCGCGGGCGAGCAGGTGGCGGGCGGCGAGTTCCCCGCCGCGGCGGTCGTCGGTCTTCACGCTGGCCGACTGCGGATCGTGGACGGCGGAATCGACGAGGATCACCGGCACGCCGCGCTGCACCAGCGAACGGGGGAGGTCGGGCTTGTGAATGCCGAGCAAAACGGCGGCATCGAGGTTGCGCTCCAGCACGAAGTTCACGTAGTCGTCCTCGTCGCCCCCGAACAGGCTGAACGAAAAGCCGGCGCGGCGGGCCTCGTGCTCGAGACGGAGGATGAATTCGCCGTAGTACGGATTGATGTCGGCCTCGTGCGCCTCGGTGACCGGCTGGTAGGCTTTGGTGATGATCAGGGCGAACGAGCGCGAGCCCTTGCCACTCAGGGCGGCGGCGGTCAGGTTGCGCACGTATCCGAGCTCGCGGGCCTTCATCCGGACCCGCTCGGCGGTCTCCGCCGCCATCTCGGCATCGCGTCCGGCCAGCGCGTTGATCACCGTGGTGGCCGAGACCCCGGCTTCGCGGGCGATGTCCTTGATGGTCGGTTTCTTGCGGCGAGGTTCCATGCGGCTCCTTGTGCGTGCAGACGCTCCGTCAGTATGGCAAAAGCGGAGGGGCCGGCACAACGCCAAATGTCCCGCTTGCCGAATCGCGCGACCCGGCTTACTGTGCGTGCGAGAACGATGGAGAACGAACAATGATTACCGTGGTTTCCGGCCTGCCGCGTTCCGGCACGTCGTTGATGATGCAGATGTTGCGCGAGGGGGGCATTCCGGTGCTGACCGACGACGTGCGCGCCCCCGACAAGAACAATCCGCGCGGGTACCTCGAGTTCGAGAAGGTCAAGGCACTGAAGAAGGACAATTCGTGGGTGCCCGAGGCCGAGGGCAAGGCGATCAAGGTCATCTCGCACCTGATCTACGAGCTGCCGACCCACCTCCAGTACAAGGTGGTGTTCATGGTGCGCAACCTCGACGAGGTGATCGCGTCGCAGAGTTCGATGCTCGACCGGATGGGCCGCGAGGGCGCGCCGGTGACGAACGTGGAACTGAAGCGCGTGTTCCACCGCCACCTCGAGCAGATCCGCGAATGGCTGGGCCGCAACAAGAACTTCGAGACGTTGTTCATCGACCACCACGACCTGCTGACCAATCCGGTGCGCGAGATCGAGCGCATCAACGCCTTCTTCGGCGGGAAACTGGACACGACGAAGATGGCGGCGATGGTCGATCCGTCGCTCTACCGCGAACGCGCGTCGAAATGACCGTTGGCGTTGGCGATCGAGGGCGGGGCCGGTGGACCCTTGGGGTTTTGTTCCGGGAAGCGATTCCGACCCCGATCCCGATCCCGAAAGCGAGTGGCCTTGATGGCGGCGCGGGTTCTCGTTTGGACGTGCGATGGCTGTGTGCGGATGCGCCCTGACGGGCGCACTACGAACGACGAGGAGGTAGGGTCCGGCATCCCGGCCGGACCATCCCCATCCCCATCTCCATTCCCATCCCTCATCCCGCCAGCATGCCGTTGGCGCGCAGGTAGGTGAGCAGGAGGTCGGTGGCCTGGTCCGGGGCGGTGGTGCCGGTGTCGATGCGCACGGCCGGGTGTTCGGGCGGTTCGTAGGCGGAGTCGATGCCGGTGAACTGGGTGATCTCCCCGGCGCGGGCTTTCTTGTAGAGGCCTTTCGGGTCGCGCGCTTCGCAGGTGGCGAGGTCGGCGTCGATGAAGATTTCCGCGAAGCGGTCGGTGCCGACGATGCCGCGCGCGGTGTCGCGGTGGCGGCGCAGGGGCGAGATGAACGAGGTGATGCAGACCACGCCGGATTCGGCAAACAGGCGGGCGACCTCGGCGATGCGCCGGATGTTCTCCTCGCGGTCGCCCTGGGTGAATCCGAGGTCGCGGTTCAAGCCGTTGCGGATCTCGTCGCCGTCGAGCACGTAGGCCATCCGGCCGAGATCCAGCAGCCGGTGTTCCAGCGCGCGGGCCACGGTCGATTTGCCCGAGCCGGACAGGCCGGTGAACCACAACACCCCGCCGCGCGCGCCGAGTTTCCGCTCGCGTTCGGCGCGCGGGATCGGCTTCACCTGGTTGAAGATGTTCGGTCGGTGGTTCATCGGGGGCAGTGTACCGGAGGGCATGGGGACGGACAACAGGAACGTTGCGCCCGCGGCAACCGCCAAGGTGGAATGCGTCGCCCCTGACGCGTTGGGGACAGGCCACGGATCACGGGACATGTCGCTTATCCGGGCGAAGACCAGTCGGCGGGGGTGTTGAGGTTGTTGCGCACGGCCGGGTCGTCCACGTCGAGGCGGTGGGGGTGGGGGGCGAGCCATTGGTCGAGGCGGAACGAGGGATCGGGGTCGAGACCGAGCAGGGCGGGGAAGAGGTCGCGGGCGATCCACGCGAGGTGGCCGGGTTGTCCGTCGTGCCAGGCCCGTACGGCGGCGTGGCGGGTCGTGTCGGCGCAGGCGAGCAGGGCGGCGATGGTGTCGGTGCGGATGAACGCGGCATCGACCGGGACGACGACGGTGCCGGCGACTTCCGAGGCGAGGGCGGCGAGGCCGGTTTGCAGCGAGCCGAGGCGTCCGCGTTCCCAGCCGGCGTTGAAGGCGCAGCGCAGGTGGTGGTCGGCGAGGGCGGTGGCGAGTTCCTCGGCGTGGTGGCCGAGCACGACCACGACATCGGCCGCGCCGGCGGTGCGCAGGCGGTCGGCCTGGTCGGCGGCCAGCGGTTTGCCCGAGGGTGCGGGGAGCAGCGCCTTGGGTCGGCCCATGCGCGACGAGGCGCCGGCGGCGAGGACGATGCCGGCATGTTTGTGTTGCAGGTTCGCCATGGTCCGGTAGTCTAGCATCACCATGGCGGCATCACCAACCGAGAAACCACTGCGCCTGATCCTGGCCAGCGCATCACCGCGTCGCCGCGAGCTGCTCGCCGGGTTGGGTTGTCCGTTCGAGGTGATCTCGCCGCGCATCGACGAAACGCCGTGGGCGAACGAGGCCCCGGCGAATTTCGCGTTGCGCATGGCGCACGAGAAGGCGATGGCGGTGGTGGTTGGATTGCCAACGCGCGAGCCGGTGCGGGTGATTGCGGCCGACACCATCGTGGTGCTTGGCCGGATGATCCTCGGCAAGCCGGCCAATGCCGCCGAGGCCGAGGCGACCCTGCGCTTGCTGTCCGGGCAGCGGCACCACGTCATCACCGGCCTGTGTGTCTGGACGCGTGATGCCGCCGGCTTTGCCGCGCAGGGCGAGGCGGTGCATACCGAGGTGGTGTTTAACGCGGTGAGTGACGACGCGATCCGCGCCTATGTCGCCACCGGTGAGCCGATGGACAAGGCCGGTTCGTATGCGATCCAGGGCGGGGCGGCCGGCATGGTCGCGGGCATCGACGGGTCGTACACCAACGTCGTCGGCCTGCCGATGGAGGCGTTGGCGCGGCTGCTTGGCTGATTGTCCCGGTTGCTGGCGCGTCGGCGCGGAGGCGATCCGTTCCGGTCAGGGTTCTTCCACCACGAAGCGGAAGGCGGCGGTTGGTTCGTTGGTGGGCAGGGCGATGGAGCGGGTCTGGCTGGCGGCGATCGGCAGGGCGTCGTTCGCGGGTACGTTCCAGAACAGCCAATCGTTCAGGTTGGTGCTGACCTCGACGGTGACCTTGCGGTTGGCGAGGTCGTGGTTCACGCCTGCGGCATCGATCCACCCGGTCCAGTAGCTGGCGGGATCGTTCGGGTCGGTATAGGTCAGGAATTCCTCCTCGTTGGTGCGGCCGTCGAGGTCGGGGTCGTCGCCGCGCGCGGCGTTCAGCGCATTCGTCGCGCCGAAGTGGACGATCTGCCATTGCGAGAACAGTTCGCGCGAGGCGAGTTCGCCGGAGATCCAGTCGGCGAGGAGTTGGATGTTCGCGGTGTCGAGCTGGGTCGAGCCGAGCGGGGGCATGCGGGTAAAGCCGTTGGTGGCGGCGATGCGGTTCCAGATGATGCTGTGGTTCACGTCGGCGGGTACGATCAGGCGGTTGTCCGGATCGCCGCCGTTGCTCGAGGCGGGCACGAGGATGGTGCCGGTCTGGTCGAGTTTCACGAAGGCGCGGCCGTCCCATGCGCCGGGCACCGGGCTTTGCGGGCCGGTGTGGCAGTAGCCGCAGTTCACGGCGAGGTAGGAGCGGGCGCGGACTTCGAGGCTGTAGTCGGTCTCGTCGGGGCGGACGTGGCGCGGGAGCCGGGCGGGGTTGCCGAGGCTGTTGCTGGTGTAGCCGGCCTGGTCGAGCAGGGCGATGACATTGTTGGTCACGCCGGCGATGCTGCCGGGGCAGTTCAGTTGGCGGGTGTTGAAGCTCAGCGCGTGGCCGGCCGAGGGCAGGTGGCAGGCGAGGCATTGGGCGCGGCTCGGGATCGGCCAGCGTTGCACCTCGACGAGGCCGTTGTTGGTGATGGCGAGGTCGAATTCCACGCCGGCATCCGGAACCAGGGTGGCTTCGGTGCCGTTGGTGTTCCACTGGTAGCTGACGCCGTAGGCGCCGTTGGTGGTGCGGACGAGGACGCGGGTCTCGATGCGTTTCGCGGTGGCGGGGTTGCCGCGGTCCATCTCGAGGTCGAAGTGTTTCACCCACATCATGCCGGCGGGATAGTGCCAGGGGCCTTCGGCGACGGGGCCGACGCGGTCGGTGGTGTTGGTGATGACGAACCAGCGCGACTTGATGGCGTGGTCGGACCAGAACGACAGGTTCGGTTCGTAGGCGATCACGCCGGGATTCGGGGCGAGGTCGGTCAGGTCGGCGAAGAACCCGGTGTCGGTCAGGGTTTCGGGGAATGCCGCCGGATCGGACACGGCGACAAGTTTGCGCAGGCGTCCGTCGCCGTGGTCGAGCATCAGGATGTCGCCGTTGCCGGGGTGCAGGCCGAACTGGACGAGACCTGCTTCGCCGGCGATGCGGACGACGTTGGTCGCGCCTTCGCTGCGGGTGATGGTCCAGATGTTGCCGGAGACGTAATCGGCGCACAGGTAGCGCCCGTAGAGGGCGGGATAACGCGTGCCGCGGTACACGAGGCCGCCGGTGATCGAGTACCCCTGGAAGGCGCCCATGCCGTGCGGGTAGGTCCATACCGGGCGTTCCCAGACAAAACCCGGGGGTGGGGTGCGGTCGCCGCGCGGTCCGTTGGCGGTGCCTTCGAAGAACACCCAGCCGCCGTTGCCGCCGCGCGGGATGATGGTGACTTCCTCCCAGAGTTCGTTGCCGACATCGGCAACCCAGAGCTCATGGGTCAGCGGATCGAAGCTGAAGGTCCATGGATTGCGGAAGCCGACGGCGTACATTTCGGTGCGGACGAGGGCGGGGTTCACGGCGAGGCCGTTGAATTGATTGGTACCGATGAACGGGTTGTCGGCGGGGATCAGGAAGCGGTTCGAGGGGATGCTCGGATGGGCCTGGGGGGACAGGTTGCCGGGGCGGAAGTCGGGGTCGATGCGGATGATGGTTGACCAGATGTCCCGGTCGATGCGCTGGCTGTTGTTGGCGCCATCGCTCTGCGGCCCTTCGTCGCCGAATCCGACATACATGTAGCCATCGGGGCCGAACAGGGCGTCGTCGATGTTGTGTACGGTGTCGTCGTTGCGCTGGTTGATCAGGATCACTTCCGAGTTCGCGTTGGCGGCGTCGGCGTTGTTGGACTGCACCTGGAAGGCACTCAGCCGCACATAGCGTCCTGAACTGGAGAGATGGCAGTAGGTCACGTAGAAGGTGCCGTTGGATGCGTAGTTCGGGTGGAAGGCGAGGCCCTTGAGTCCGAGTTCGTTGTTGTCGTTGTGGACGCGGCTGCTGATGTCGAGGAACTGCAGTTTGGTCGGGTTTGGCCCGTTGATGCCGGTGACGACCTGGATGCGCCCGCCGCGCTCGCCGACGAACACGCGGTTGGTGTCGCCGGGAGGACTTTCCATCGTCGTCGGGGCGCTGAAGGTAATGCCGGGAAGCGCATCGACCACGCTGTAGCTCACTGGCGGCGGGGTGGCCGGCATGGTCACGGTGGTGTTCGGGATGCGCAGGTCGGTGGAGAAGTTCACGGTGACGGCGGCGGTGGTCGAGGGCAGGCCGACGAGGTCGCTGACCCGGTAGGTGAACAGGTCGGTGGCCGGGATGCCGTTGGTGTGGGTGTAGAGGATGCGGCCGGTCGGGGTGGGGGTGGCGCTGCCGTAGGCGGGCGGGGTGACCACGGTGACGCTGGCGGGTGGGATCAGGCCGCTGTCGTTGCGCAGCACCGGGATGCCGGCCTTGGCGCCATGGTGCAGGGTGATGGTGTCGGGGCTGACCGCGACGAAGCCGTCGCCGGTGGGGGCGGGGCGGGAAGCGAGTTGGAGGATCCAGGTGTCGAGGGCCGAGCCATCCTCGCGCACGACGAACCGCAGGGTGTGAATGCCGGAGTTGGTGAAGGTCCAGACGAGCGGGTTCTGCGAGGCGGTCGGTTGGTTCTCCTCGGCGCCGCCAAGGCCATCCCACGGTTTGGTGGAAAAGTTTGCGTCGAGGTTGCCGCTCAGCTCGTACCAGTCCGGCACGCCGCCGTTGCCATCGGCCAGTTCCAGGATGCCGGCGAACAGCGAATCCGAGCTGTCGTTCACGCCGTCCCAGCGAACCCAGAGCCGGTATTGGCCGGGAGTGTTGATCTGGATCCGGTAATCGACGGACGCGCCGGTGGTGAAGGATTTGATCGTGCCGTCGCCGTCGGGCAGCGATTGCAGGTAGCCGGTACCGCGCGCATTCAGCAGCGCGCCGGGCGTTCCGTTGGTGATCAACGTCCAGGTGTCGTTCAGGGCGCTGACCGTGGCGTGGTAATCCTCGGCCTCGCCACCGACGAAACCGCCCGACTCCACATAAACCTGATCGAGCGGGAGTTGGGTACCCTGGACAGAGGCTCCGGCGATCAGTCCGATTAGTGCAAGAATGGTAAAACGCATAACCCCCTGACCATACCCGTTGATCTCGTTGGTGTATAAGGTGAATCGATTGACGGGACCGATTTCGGGCTTGCCTGCCCCGGCGGGATTGCTAGGGTATCACGCATGGTTACGAGCTGGCATTGGCATGATGAAGGGGTTTCCGCGGGAGCCTGATGGTCATGCTCTGCCTGTGAGAAACCCCGGTTGAAGACCGGGGTTTTTTGTTTTCACCGCCACGGTGGTGAACACCATCACGCCGAAGTCCCGCGGGTGCGGAGCGAAAGCGGATAGGAATGGCCGATTACGATTACGATTAAGATTACGACTAAGATGCTGACCAAGAGAATCATACCGTGTCTGGACATTGCCGGGGGCCGGGTGGTCAAGGGCGTGAAGTTTGTCGAGTTGCGCGACGCCGGGGATCCGGTGGAAGCGGCGCGGGCCTACGAGGCGCAGGGGGCGGACGAGCTGACTTTCCTCGACATCACGGCGTCGCACGAGGCGCGCGAGACGATCGTCGATGTCGTCCGCCGGGTGGCCGAGCAGGTGTTCATGCCGCTGACCGTGGGCGGGGGGATCCGGGTTGCCGCGGATATCCGTCGCATGTTGCAGGCCGGGGCCGACAAGGTGTCGTTGAACACCGCCGCGTTGAACCAGCCGGACATCCTCAACGAGACCTCGGCCCAGTTCGGCAGCCAGTGCATCGTGCTGGCGATCGATGCGCGCCGGCGCGAGGACGGCCGCGGCTGGGCGGTTTACACCCACGGCGGTCGCCGCGCCACCGAACGCGATGCGGTGGCCTGGGCGGTCGAGGGTGTGGCCCGCGGGGCCGGGGAGATCCTGCTGACCAGCATGGATGCCGACGGCACCAAGGACGGCTATGACCTCGCGCTGACCCGTGCGGTGTCCGATGCCGTGGGTGTCCCGGTGATCGCATCCGGCGGGGCCGGCACGCTGGACCATTTGTGTGATGCGGTGCGGCAGGGCGGCGCGGATGCGGTGCTGGCCGCCTCGATTTTCCATTTCGGGACCTATACGATCCGGCAGGCCAAGGAGCACATGCGGGCGAAAGGGATCGAAGTGCGGTTGTAACGAAGGCGCTCGTCGCGGGCGGCGAACACGTAGAAGGACATGACATGAAAGAACTGGAAGAAGGACTCGAGCTGAAACTGGATTTTGACAAGCTGGCCAAGGCGGCCAAATGCCCCGGCGTGTTGCCGGTCGCGGTACAGCATGCCGACACGCACGAGGTCATCCTTGTCGCCTACATCAACCAGCTCGCCCTCGACAAGACCATCGCCACCCGTTCACTGGTGTTATGGAGCACGTCGCGCAATGAGTTGTGGGAGAAGGGCAAGACCTCCGGCGAGACCTTCGATGTGCTCGAGATCCGCGTGAACTGCGAGCAGAACTCGCTGTTGATGGTGGTGCGGCCACGGCGCGGCGGCATCTGCCACACCAAGAACCGGCAGGGGCAGCCGCGCAATTGTTACTACCGCCGCTTGAACCTGGAGACCGGCAAGCTGGAGAACCTGGATCCCTGATTGCCGCACGCATGTAGCACGAGGGTTGATGAACCATGAACCATCAACCATTCCCCAAGGTGATGTATGGCTTATTTACCGGATGAATCGACATTCCTGAAGAAGGCGCAGCAGGGCAACCTGGTGCCGGTGTGGAGGGAGCTGCTCTCCGACCAGGACACGCCGGTGTCCGCCTACGAGCGGTTGCGCGCCTTCCTGCGCCGGGAGAACCCCGAGGCCCCGACCTTCCTGCTGGAGAGCGTCGAGGGCGGCGAGAAGATCGCCCGCTATTCCTTCGTGGGCGGGAACCCGTCGGTGATCTTCGAGAGCGAGGGCCGCCGCGTGACCATTCGTCGCGCCGGTGGAGCGGTCGAGGTACAGGACGATGTCGATCCGATGGACGCCTTGCGCGCCCTGCTGGCCCCGTACCGGCCGGTGCCGGACCCGGCGCTGCCGCGGTTCTTCGGAGGCCTGGTCGGCTTCATGGGGTACGACGTGATCCCGCAGATCGAACCGCGCGTCGGCTTGCCGGTCCGTCGCGAGCACGATTTCCCGGACATGCAGTTCATCCTGACCGACACGATCCTGATCTTCGACCATGTGCGCCACACCGCCAAGGTGGTGGCCAATGTGCTGATCGACGGAGATCCGCGTGCGGCCTACCGCGAGGCGATGGCGAAGATCGACCGCGTGTGCCAGGCGCTGGCCCAACCGGCCAACCACACCGTCATCGACATCCATGAAAAACCTGTCCCGGTCGAGGTCCGGTCGAACCTGACCCGCGACCAGTTCGAGCAGTCGGTCCTCAAGGCCCAGGAATACATCCGGGCCGGTGACATCATCCAGGTGGTGTTGTCGCAGCGGTTCGAGACCGACTACGATGGCGATGCCTTGGATGTGTACCGCGCCCTGCGGTGCGTCAATCCATCGCCCTACATGTTCTGCCTCGAGTTCGGCGACCGCCGCCTGGTGGGTGCCTCGCCCGAGGTGCATGTCCGGCTGGAGGGTCGGAAGGTCGAGGTCCGGCCGATCGCCGGCACGCGGCCCCGCTCCGACGACCCCGCCGAGGATCTCGCCCGGGAGAAGGATTTGCTCGCCGATCCGAAGGAGCGCGCCGAGCACATCATGCTGGTCGATCTCGCCCGCAACGACCTTGGCCGCGTCTGCGCCTACCGGTCGGTGCAGGTCCCTGAGCTGATGATCATCGAGCGGTACAGCCACGTCATGCACATCGTGTCCGACGTGATCGGCGAGCTGGACGGTCCGAGCGATGCCTTCGACGTCATGAAGGCGACCTTTCCGGCCGGCACGGTCAGCGGCGCCCCGAAGATCCGCGCGATGGAGATCATCGCCGAGTTGGAGACCACCCGTCGCGGCCCCTATTCCGGCGCGGTCGGATACTACGGGTTCGGCGGGAGCCTCGACTCGTGCATCACCATCCGCACGGTGATGCTGCACGGCGGCAAGGCCTACGTGCAGGCCGGTGCCGGCATTGTGGCCGACTCCGTGCCGGCCATGGAGTTCGAGGAAACCTGCAACAAGGCGCGGGGCATGATGAACGCCATCGCGCTGTCCCGCCTCTATGCCGGCGCCCGTACGCGCCAAGGAGCCTGACATGCTGCTCGTCATCGACAACTACGATTCGTTCACCTACAACCTCGTACAGTACCTCGGCGAACTGGGCGCGGAGATGAAGATCTTCCGCAACGACCAGATCACCCTCGACCAGATCGCCGCGCTCAAGCCGTCGCGCATCCTGGTCAGCCCCGGTCCCTGCTCCCCGAACGAGGCGGGCGTCTCGTGCGGCGTGATCAGGACCTTCGGCGAACGCATCCCGATCTTCGGCGTGTGCCTCGGCCACCAGTGCATGGGGCAGGTGTACGGCGGCCGGGTGGTCCGGGCCGGGCGGTTGATGCACGGCAAGACGTCGCCGATCCTGCACCGGGGCACCTCGCTGCTCAAGGGGTTGCCGAGCCCGTTTGATGCGATCCGGTATCATTCCCTGCTCGTTGAGCGGGAAACCCTTCCGGCGGATCTGGTCATCACCGCCGAAACGGCCGAGGGCGAGATCATGGGCCTGCAGCATGCCCGGTTCCCGGTACACGGGGTCCAGTTCCACCCGGAATCGATCCTGACCCAGAACGGCAAGCAGATCCTGCAGAACTTCCTCGACCTGCCCCCGGCGACCTGATCCGCCCGCGCTTTTCGCATGGTCGTGCTTGTCGCGGTCGGGTCCGGTTGGTAGTCTATGGTCATGAACCAGACACCTACCTATCGCGACGGAAAAATCTACATCCCCGTCCTTGGTTTTACCGAAGGGGCAGGGGAGGCTTTGATCGACTCGCTCGGGGGCGAGGGCACCGGACCGGTTGAGGTTCCGCTGGGCGCCAGGACCGCCGTGGTCGAACTGTTCCGCTTTTCCGAAACCGCCGAGGGCGCGGATGCGGTCATTTCCAAGGCCGATGCCGCCCTGCTGCTGATCCGCTTCCTCGATCAGGTGACGATGACCCGCATCAAGGAGGTGTTCCACCTTGCCGCCGCCGAGGCGTTCCTGCCCAAGACGGTCGCGTTGTTCCGCAACGAGAAGGAATCCGAGTTCAAGATCTCCTGCTCGTATTGCGGCCAGAAACTCTGGGTGCGCGACCGCGACGCCGGCCGCCGCGGCAATTGCCCGCAATGCCGCAAGACGTTTTTCGTCCCGACCCAGAAGAGCTATGTGACGTCGTACCTGATGCTCACCGAGGAAGTCCCGGTGGTCACGGTCAACGCCGGGGACGCCTCCGCGCGCAACGCCATCGCCGCGTTGGCGGAACGTGTGGTCAGCATGGAGGAAGGATCGAAGTCCTCGACCATGCGCATCGAGTTGCCGCCGGAAGAAACCGGCAGCTAACCGGAGTGTCCAGTCCTTGGATCCCACGACGTCGCCTGTTTCCAGTCCCTGGACGATCAGCCCCGATGGCCGTTTGCGCGGCACGCTTCCCTGGACGCGCGGGTGCCTGGTCTGCGGCGAACACAATCCCGAGGGTTTCCATTGCCGCCTGAAGGTCGACGGACCGCTGGTGTGGCTCGACTACACCCCGCAGGTCCACGATGTCGGGTACCGCAACATCGTGCACGGCGGGGTGCTGATGACCCTGGCCGACGAGGTGATGACCTGGTCGGCCATCCTCGCCCTGCGCGGCGTTGCGGTGGCGGCGGAAATGACCACCCGGCTGCAGGCCTCGGTAGCCGCCGGGATCCCGGTCCGCGTGGAGGCCTCGGTCACCCGCGCCTCGCGCCGCCTGGTCCTGACCGAAGGCCGCGTGCTCGATGCCCAAGGCCGGTTGATCGCCGTCACCACCGGCAAGTACATGCCGGTGCCGGTCGAGCGGGCCGGCACCCGCCACCAGGATTTCATCCGCCACCCCGACGCCATCCCGCCCGAGCGGATCATCGACGGCCTCTAGCCGCGCCCCGCCGTGCCGAAGTTGATGGTTGAATCGCCGGACACCGCTCGTGCATAGTCGGGCGCATGTCGGAAACCAGCACGCCCATGATGCAGCAGTACCGGCGGATCCGCAACGAACTGCCGCCGGACACGATCCTCTTTTTCCGGATGGGCGACTTCTACGAGATGTTCTTCGATGACGCGAAGGTCGCCGCCTCGGTTCTCGACATCGCCCTGACCAAGCGGCAGGGCATCCCGATGTGCGGCGTGCCGTTCCACTCGTCGGACAACTACCTGTCCCGGTTGATCCGCGCCGGCAAGAAGGTCGCGATCTGCGAGCAGATGGAGGACCCGGCCACCGCAAAGGGCATCGTGCGCCGTGAGGTGACCCGCGTGGTCACGCCCGGCACCGTGCTCGAGGACCAGGTGCTCGATTCGCGCCGCAACAACTACCTGGCCGGACTCTGCGCGGGGTCGCGCGGCTTCGGGCTCGCCCTCGTTGATCTCTCCACCGGCGCGTTCTGGCTGGAGGAGACGGCCGATGCGGCGGCGATCCGGGAGAACCTCGCCCGCTACCAGCCGTCGGAAATCATCGTGCCGTCGGAAAAACGCGACGACGCGCACCTCGCCGACATCCTCGGCGCGATCGCCGCGACGACGATCACGCCGTACGACGACTGGACGTTCGACTACGATGCCGCGCATGACCAGTTGCTCCGCCACTTCAAGGTCCACTCGCTCGACGGGTTCGGCGTCGGCAGCGCGGCGATCGGGGTCTGTGCCGCCGGTGCGGTCCTGCACTACGTCAGCCAGCAACTGCGCCGCCCGGTCGAGCATGTCCGGTCGCTGCGGGTGAAGAACCCCGCCGCGTTCATGCTGCTCGATGAAGCGACGATCCGGAACCTCGATCTGGTCGAGGGCTCGACGCGGGCCCCCGGCGGTGCGCCGACCAGCCTGCTCGGCGTGCTCGACGCGACCCGTACCGCGATGGGCGGGCGGCTGCTGCGCGACTGGCTGATCCGCCCGCTGGTCGAGGCCGCCGCGATCCGGGAACGGCTCGATGCGGTCGAAACCCTCGTGAACCACCGCGGTGTGCTGCATCCGCTGCGCGACGCGCTCGCCGAGGTGAAGGACCTCGAGCGCCTGATCGCCCGCCTGAATGCCGGCACCGGCAACGCCCGCGATGTGCGCGCGCTCGGGCGATCCGTCGCCGCGCTGCCCGACGTCATTGCCCGCACCGGCGAAGCGGCCAGCCCGTTGTTCACCGCGCTGCTCGGCGAGATCACGCCGCTGCCCGAGCTGGTCGACCTGATCGACCGGGCCATCGTGGACGAGCCGCCGGTGTCGCTGCGTGACGGCGGGGTCATCCGCCCCGGCTACCATCCCGAACTCGACGAGCTCAAGGATGCCTCGACCAAGGGTCGCAACTGGCTGGTCGAACTGCAGGCCCGCGAGCAGGAGCGCACCGGCATCAAGACCCTGAAGGTGCGCCACAACAAGGTGTTCGGCTACTACATCGAGATCAGCAAGTCCTACGCCGAGCAGGCCCCGGCCGACTACCAGCGCAAGCAGACGCTGGTCAACGCCGAGCGGTTCATCACGCCCGAACTGAAGGAATACGAGAACAAGATCCTCGGTGCGCAGGAACGTTCGATCGAGCTGGAACTCGAACTGTTCAACGAGGTGCGCGACCGCGTGGTCGCCCACACCGCCTCGATCCAGCAGACCGCCGCGGCCATCGCCCAGCTCGATGTGCTCGCCGCGCTCGCCGACCGCGCCATCGCGCTGCGCTACGTGCGGCCCTCCTTCAACCACGAGGGCCGCATCGCCATCAAGGACGGCCGCCACCCGGTGATCGAGACGCTGCCCCAGGCCGAACGGTTCGTGCCGAACGATACCCTGCTCGACGGGGTCAACAACCAGGTCATCATCATCACCGGCCCCAACATGGCGGGTAAATCCACCTACATCCGCCAGGTCGCGGTCATCACCATCATGGCCCACATCGGCTCGTTCGTGCCCGCCGCTTCGGCCGACCTGTCCGAGACCGACCGGGTGTTCACCCGCGTCGGGGCCAGCGATGACCTCGCGCGCGGACGAAGCACCTTCATGGTCGAGATGCAGGAGACCGCGAACATCCTCAACAACGCCACGCCGCGCAGCCTTGTCGTGCTCGACGAGATCGGCCGAGGCACCAGCACGTTCGACGGCATCAGCATCGCCTGGTCGGTCGCCGAGTACCTCCACAACCATCCCGGCAGCAAGGCCCGCACGCTCTTCGCCACCCACTACCACGAGCTCACCGACCTCGCCATCACCCTGGCCGGGGTGAAGAACTACAACGTGCTGGTACGCGAGAGCGGCGACAAGATCGCCTTTCTGCGCAAGATCGTCCCCGGCGCGGCCGACAAGAGCTACGGGATCCAGGTCGCCCGGCTGGCCGGCCTCCCGCCCGAGGTCATCCAGCGCGCCCACGAGATCCTCGGGAACCTCGAGGAAGGCGAGTTCGGCGAAGGCGGGAAACCCAAACTCGCCCAGGCCCGCGTCAAGAAGGACAAGGACCATCCGGACCAGATGGCGCTGTTCTGACGACGAGGCGCTTACGCGCAACATTCATCGACACCTCGTTCTCCTCGCGGAAGGGCAACGCGGAGGTTGCCCCTCCGATGAAGGCACAGGCGGTTTCGACGTGTTGGAGGGTCGAGCTCCCGCGAGACCGCATGCAACGGACACGCGGTCGGATCGGCTTCCTTGGTTGTCACAATATTCATCGACACCTCGTTCTCGTCGCGGAAGGGCAACACGGAGGTTGCCCCTCCCATGACGGCGCAGCCGGTTTCGCCGTGTTGGAGGGTCGAGCTCCCGCGAGACCGAATGCAACAGACACGCCGCGGCTCGGTTTCGACGTTGATCTCGACGTAATCGACACATCTTGCTCGTCACGAAAGGGCAACGCGGAGGTTGCCCCTCCCGTGACGGCGCAGACGGTTTCGACGTGTTGGAGGGTCGAGCTCCCGCGAGACCGCATGCAACGGTTGGTTGTTGAAGGCAGTGTGTTGCTTATCCCGCGTTTACCGCGACGCCAGCACCCACAGCGCGGTCGCGCCGTACAGGGCGAGGGTGACCAGCAGCGGGGCGTCGGTCAGCAACACCTTTTCCGGCCGCTCGCCGCGCTGGTGGCGGTAGGCGAGGTCGATGTA
This sequence comes from uncultured Verrucomicrobiota bacterium, assembly GCA_937872895.1. GTDB lineage: Bacteria > Verrucomicrobiota > Kiritimatiellia > CAIVKH01 > CAIVKH01 > CALMUP01. The sequence continues at coordinate 131,606 of CALMUP010000019.1, read as the reverse complement.
GCGGAAGATGCCGAACATGACGAAGGGAATGGTGAACCCGAGCCGGTGCGTGCCGAACTTCGCCACCGTTTCCGGCCACTGGGTGTAGAGGGCGTAGCAGACGATGGTCGCGCCGCCGATCATCGCGATCAGTTGATCGAGCATCTTCTCGCTGTACGCCTCGAGGCTCGGCCGCGTCGAGGCATCGGCCGACTGCACCAGTTCCTGGCGGCGCTTGCACAGGGCGAGGAACAGCGCGAGCATCAGCGTGCACAGGAGCAGCCACGGCGAGATCGGCACCGCGATGGCCACCGCGCCGGCGAGGGCGCGCAGGACGAACCCGATGGCGATGACGAACAGGTCCACCAGCGCGATCTTCTTCAGGCCGTACACATAGGCGAGCTGCAGGACGAGGTAGCCACCGATGACCGCCGCGAGGTCGGCGTGGATGCGCGCGGCCAGGCCGAGTGCGGCTGTGATGAGTACGGCCGCGGTCACCCGCGCCACGCCGGGGGTCACCTCGCCCGAGGCGATCGGTCGGAAGCGTTTCACCGGGTGGAGCCGGTCGTGGGCCGCGTCGCGGATGTCGTTCAGCAGGTAGATTGCGCTGGAGGCCAGGCAGAAGGCGAGCATGGCCAGCAGGGAAGTTCCGAGCAGGGACGTCCAGTCGATCTGTTGCGACCGGTCGCCCGCGGCGAACACCAGCGCGGCCAGCACGAGGACGTTTTTCGTCCACTGGTGCGGCCGCATGGCCTTCAGCAGCAGGAGCGGTGATTTCATGAAGCGGCCGCGGCCTTGACGCTACGGGGGTGGGGCTGTTTCGGCGGGCGGCGTTTCATGCCGCACGACAGCCAGAGTTTCCACACCATCCACAAGGCCTCACGCACGATCGCCGTGCTCATCTTCGACGCGCCGGAGCGACGTTCCTCGAAGGTGATCGGCACTTCCTCGATATGGAATCCCTTCATCCACGCCTTGTGGCTCAGCTCGACCTGGAACGAGTAGCCGTTCGAGGTGATGCCGTCGAGGTCGATGGATTCCAGCACCGCGCGGCGGAAGCACTTGAAGCCGCCGGTCGGATCGGTGATCGGCATGCCGGTGATCAGTTGCACGTACACCGCCGCACCCTTGCTGAGGATCAGCCGGGCCAGCGGCCAGTTGATCACCCGCACCCCGCCCTTGTAGCGGGTGCCGAGGCAGAGGTCGGCCTGTTCGGCGGCGCGGCGCAGGTGGGGGACCGAGGCGGGAGCGTGGGAGAAGTCGGCATCCATCTCGAAGATGAATTCATAGTGCCGCTCCAGCGCCCAGGTGAAGCCGGCGATGTAGGCGCGGCCGAGCCCCTGTTTTTCCTTGCGGTGGAGGACGTTCACGCGCGGGTCGGCGGCGCGCATCGTGTCGATCAACTGCCCGGTGCCGTCGGGAGAATTGTCGTCCACGAACAGGATGTCCGCGGTCGGCAACTCCTTGAAAATCGCCTCGGCGATTTGTCGGGCGTTGTCAATCTCGTTATAGGTTGGTATGACAATCAGCGTGTCGTTCATGGCGTTCCGCCGCCCGGTACCGGTTCCGGGGCTCCATGGCGTTGCACTATACCCATGGGGAACAAGTGTTGTGAATCATGAAATTCGATTGTACGGCGATCCGGTCCTGAGGACCGCGGCCACGCCCATCGCCGAGGTGACCGACGAGGTGCGCCGGTTGGCCGCCGCGATGATCGACCAGATGCGCGTCTCGGAGGGGGTCGGCCTCGCCGCCCAGCAGATCGGCGAGACGCGTGCGATCTGCGTGATCGAGGTCCCGGAGGGCTATGACCAGGACGACGCGGGCCAGCCGCTGAACCCCGGCCTGGCCATGCCGATGGTGCTGATCAATCCGGTGATCACCGCGCCGTCGAAGAAAACCACCTCGCACGAGGAGGGGTGCCTGAGCTTCCCCGGTATCCGCGGTTCGATCTCCCGTCCGCACAAGATCCACGTCACCGCGCTGAACGAGAAGGGCGAGCCGCTCGACTTCGACGTGCGCGGCTTCACGGCGCGGGTCATCCAGCACGAGGTGGACCACCTGAACGGGGTGTTGTTCATCGACCGGATGTCGGCGGCCAAACGGCTGATGCTGAAGGGGCGGTTGGCCCGGCTGGCCGCCGGCGAGATCGACGAGGATTAGGAGGCCGGCGCGGCATCCGGTGCGATCGGCGCGTCTGCGGCGGATCCTTCGTCGGTCGGCGCAACGGACCCTGCACTGCGCTGGGCGCGCCGTTTCAGGAATTCCTTGGCCAGGTTCCGGTAGGCCACGGCGCCGGTGCAATGCTTGTCGTATTCGATGACCGGCTTGCCGAAACTCGGGGCCTCGCTCAACCGCACGCTGCGCGGGATCACCGTCGCATACACCTTGTCGCCGAAATACTCGGTTACCTGCTGGACCACCTGCTGGGCGAGGTTGGTGCGGCTGTCGAACATCGTCATCACGATGCCTTCCACGGTCAGGTCGGGATTTGCGCCGCTCGCCCGCAACTGCTCGATCAACCGCACCATCACCGACAGGCCCTCCAGCGCGTAGTATTCGCACTGGATCGGCATGATCAGCCCGTGCGAGGCGCACAACGCGTTCATGGTCAGGATGCCGAGGGAGGGCGGGCAGTCGATCAGGATGACATCGTAGCGGTTCTCGGCGAGCAGCGGCTGCAGGGCATCGCGCAGGCGGTGCAGGTAGCGGTCGAGCCGGGCGACCTCGATCTCCGCGCCGGCGAGGTTCACCTCGGCGGGGATCAGGTCGAGGCGCTTGAACGCGGTCGGCCGGATGAAGTCGCGCGGATCGGCCTGCCCGAGCAGCACCGGGTACAGGCTCACGCCCTCGGTCTTCTCGACGCCGAGGCCGCTGGTCGCGTTCGCCTGGGCGTCGAAGTCGATCAGCAGCACCGACCGCCCCTTTTCGGCGAGGCAGGCGGCGAGGTTCACCGACGTCGTGGTCTTGCCCACGCCGCCCTTCTGGTTGGCCATGGAAAGGATGCAGGTGCTCATGCGTGGTTCAAGCCTTGCCGTTGCCGCCGCGGGTGTCAAGCGCGCTCCCGGGCGAGGCGGTGCCTTCGTGGCGGTGGTGACTGTGCCGCTTTACTCCCGGCGAGGTGCCGCCTATACTGCGGCCCCATGAGGACCTTACCCCACCTGTTCGAGAAGAACCGCGCCTGGGCGGAAGAAATGAACCGCCAGGATCCCGGTTTTTTTCCCGCATTGGCCGCCCAGCAGGCGCCGGAATACCTGTGGATCGGCTGCTCGGACAGCCGGGTACCGGCCAACGAGATCGTCGGCCTGGCCCCGGGCGAACTGTTCGTGCACCGCAACGTGGCCAACCTGGTCAACCACACCGACATGAATTGCCTGTCGGTGCTCCAGTACGCGGTGGACTTCCTCCAGGTGAAGCACATCATCGTCTGCGGGCACTACGGCTGCGGTGGCGTCAAGGCGGCCATGGAGGACACGCCGCACGGTCTGGTGGACAACTGGCTCCGGCACATCCGGCGCATCCACCTTCGGCACCGCGACGAGCTCGACCAGTTGCCCACGCCCCGGGCGATGATGAACCGGCTGTGCGAGTGGAACGTGATCGAACAGGTCCTCAACGTTGGCAGCACCACCATTGTGCAGGACGCCTGGAAACGCGGCCAGAACCTGGAAATCCACGGCTGGGTGTACGACATCGCCGACGGCCTGCTCAAGGACCTCGCGGTCAACGCCGAAACCGGCGGCGAACTCCAGCGCCTGCAGGACCTCTGCAAGGCACAGACCTGACCTGCAGGCCGGCACGGCGCGTCGGGGCGAAAACCAGTTGCCTATCGGTGGACGGGGCGTATAGTTTTACACGAATAGCATGGGGAGTGAACAATGGCGGTACAAGATCGGGTGGCATACCGCAATGTCGGCCAAGGCATTGAGCGGTTGGACGGGGATGAGAAGGTCCGGGGGTTGGCCCAGTATGCCGACGACATCCCGGTGCCGGACGCCTGGTACGGCGAAGTCGTACGCTCCCCGGTGGCCCATGGCCGCCTGATCCGCCTGCACTTCGATCCCGCCTTCGACTTCAACCGCGTCTGCGTGGTAACCCCGCCCGACATTCCCGGCCAGAACATCGTGGACCTGATGGGCCGCGACATGCCGTTCATCGCCGACGGCGAGATCCAGTACCGCGGCGAACCGCTGGCCCTCGTCGCCGCCCCGACCCGCGCCCTGGCCCGCGAAGCCGCCGCGCACATCAAGCCCGAGATCGAAAACCTGCCCGCGCTGCTGACCCTGCGCGAGGTGATCAGCCGCTACCTCGACGGCGCGAAGGACCTGAAGGAACTCGCGGCGCAGACCATCGTCAAGGGCGACATCGAACAGGGCTTCGCCGCGGCCGACCGGATCATCGAGGGCGAGTACTGGGCCGGCCACCAGGAACAGCTCTACATCGAACCGCAGGGCATGGTCGCGATTCCCGAGCCCGACGGCGGCGTGTTCATCCAGGGCAGCCTGCAGTGCCCGTACTATATCGCCCCGGAACTGATGATCACCCTGGACCTTCCCCTCGAGAAGATCCGCGTGAAACAGACCGCGGTCGGCGGGGCCTTCGGCGGGAAGGAGGAATTCCCCACGCTGATCGCCGGCTACTGCGCGCTGCTTGCGCTGAAATGCGGCAAGCCGGTGAAGATCATCTACGACCGACACCAGGACATCCTGTTCACCACCAAGCGGCATCCGGTATGGACCCGCCAACGCACCGGCGTGAAGAACGACGGCACGATCACCGCGATGCAGGTGGACTTCGTCCTCGATGGCGGCGCCTACACCACCCTCAGCCCGGTGGTGATGTACCGCGGCATCCTGCACACCACACTCGGCTACCGCTGCCCGCACGTGTCGGTGAACGGTAAAGTGTACCGGACGAACACCTTCCCGAACGGCGCGTTCCGCGGCTTCGGCGCGCCGCAGGCGATCTGGGGCCTCGAGTCGCACATGGACGAAGTGGCCGCCGCGCTGGGCATGTCGCCCGAGGCGTTCCGGCTGAAGAACGCGCTGCACCTCGGCGACACCACGGCGACCGGCCAGGTGATCGCCGAGCCGATGGGCACGCCCGACGTGCTGGAAAACAACCTCGCCCGCAGCCGCTTTGCCGCGTTGTTGCGCGGCAATTCCCACGGCATCGCCCGCGACGGCAAGTACCACGGTGTCGGGCTTGCCTTCTTCGGCCACGGCTCCGGCTTCACCGGCGACGGTGAAAGCCGCCTGAAGTCGAAAGCCGCCCTCGACCTCGAATACCTCGAGGATGGCCGCGCCGGCGTGAACATCCGCATCAGTTCGACCGAGATGGGGCAGGGCACGATGACCATCATGCCGCAGATCGCCGCCGACGGCCTGCGCATCGCCATCGACCAGGTCCGCATGCCGTTCCCCGACACGAAGTACGCGCCCGACAGCGGACCCACCGTGGCCTCGCGCACCGCGATGGTGGTCGGCGGCACCGTCTTCGGCGCGGCCGAGAAGCTGCGCAAGGCCCTCGAAACCTTCGCCGCCACGGCCCTGTTCGGCGGCGAGGAGGTCGAGCTCGACGACAACCGCTTCACCGGCAAGCTCTCCGGCACGACGCGCGGCTTCCAGGAGGTCGCCTCGGCCTACCTCAAGCAGCACGGGCCGCTGCGCGTGTACAACCAGTTCAAGCTGCCGGAGACGTTGCGCTGGAACCAGAAGACCTTCGAGGGCGACTCCTATCCGTCCTATTCGTGGGGCTGCAACATCGCCGAGGTGGAGATCGATGCCTTGACCCTCGAGCTGACCGTCAAGAAGGTCACCGCCTGCTTCGACATCGGCCGGCTGATCAACCCGGTGCTGGCCATGGGCCAGGTCGAGGGCGGCCTCGTGCAGGCGCTCGGTTACGCGGTCATGGAGAAGATCGACATCAAGGACGGGCTCTATGACGCGAGCCGGATGCAGACCTATGTCGTGCCGACCGTGCGCGATATCCCGGTGTTCGACATCGCCTTCATCGAATATCCCTACGGCCACGCCGCGCCCGGCGCGAAGGGCGTCGGCGAGATGCCGATGGACGGCCTCGCCCCGGCCATCGCCAACGCGGTGAAGGCCGCGCTCGGGGTGCGCATCAACGACCTGCCCATCACGCCCGAAAAAATCCTGAAGGCGCTGTCCGCGCACCAACCCGCCGGCGCCTCCGCATGACGACCATGAAAAAGATCCAACGGACCTGGAAGATCAACGGGGAATCCCGCACGGTGCAATTCCCGCCCGCCCGCCGCCTGCTCGACGTGTTGCGCGAGGACCTCGACCTGAAGGGCACCAAGGAAGGGTGCGGCGAAGGGGAGTGCGGCGCGTGCACGGTGATGATCAACGGCGAACTCGCGGTGTCGTGCCTGCTCGCCGCGGGACAGGTGCGCGATGGCGCGGAGATCCTGACTGTCGAGGGACTGGAGAAGACTCCCGGCGGCCGCCTGATCCAGCGCTCGTACCTCGAGAAGGGTGCGGCGCAGTGCGGCTTCTGCATTCCCGGCATGCTCGTCTCGTCCTATGCCTTCCTGCGCCGCCATCCGGTGGTGAACGAGGAGTCGATCAAGGATGCGCACGCCGGCAACATCTGCCGCTGCACCGGCTATGTGAAGATCATCGAGGCCGTCCAGGCCGCTGCCGAACGCTGGCCGGCCGATGAAGGGAAGCCCTCATGACCACGCCGATGGAACAACTCGACGTCGCGTTTCCCGCGTCCCTGCCCGAAGCGCTGGCCCTGATGGCGAACGAGGCCACCCGCGGCTTGCCACTGGCCGGCGGCACCGACTTGATGGTGCAATGGGAGTCGGGTGCGCGCCCGGTCCCCGTGCGCGCCATCGATGTGAAAAATTTGTGCGAGCTGCATGTCCTGCGCGGGGAGAACGGCATGGTCGTCATCGGCGCGGGCATCACCCACGCGGCGTTGCGCCGCTCGGAGCTGATCCGCACCGCCATCCCCGCTCTCGCCGAAGCCGCCGCCACCGTGGGCGGGGGGCAGATCCAGGCCATGGGCACGATCGCGGGCAGCATCGCCAACGCCAGCCCGGCCGGTGATCTCGCCCCGACCCTGCTGGCCAGCGAGGCCCGCGTGGTGGTGGCCAGTGTGCGCGGCGAGCGCGAATTGCCGCTCGCATCGTTTATCCTCGGCTACCGCAGGATCGACCTCGCGCCCGATGAACTGATCGTGCGTTTCCTCGTGCCCGCGCGCCGCGAGGGTGAACGCGAGTTGTTCCGAAAGCTCGGCCCGCGCGCCGCGCAGGCCATCTCGAAGATCATGGGCAGCTACCGCGGTTCGGTGCGCGACGGGGTCGTCGCCTCGTTCGCCGTCGCGCTCGGAAGCGTCGCTCCGACCGCGATCCGCCTCCCCGAGGTCGAACGCGCCGTGATCGGACAGCCGTTGAACGAGGCGACCATCGCCCGTGCCGAACAGGTGGCCGCCGCGTCGGTGAAGCCGATCTCGGATATCCGCTCCACCGCCGAGTACCGGCAGTGGGTCAGCGGCCGCCTCGTGCGCGGGTTCCTCGAGCACCTCGCTGGCCGCGACGCGACCTGAACACGCCGGGCTACCGCGGACACGCCGCGTCGAGTTCGCGGCGCAACCCGTCCAGCCGCGCATCCACCGCCAATCCCATGCCGGCAATCGTCGCCGCCGCGTCGCGGGCGGCGCAGACCTCGCCCGCCTTGGCGAGGCTGAGCACGAGGTTGAAGCCGGCGGTCGGCTGATTCGGGTTCAGGGCGAGGGCGCGTTCGAACGACGAGGCGGCTTCGAGGAAGTGCTCCTGCTGGAACAGCACATTGCCGAGCGCGAAATACAGTTCACCGAAACCGGGGGCGAGGACCAACCCTTGTTCGATCACCGCACCGGCTTCTTCCTGGCGTCCGGCCTGGCTGAGCATGATCGCCGCATTGTAGTGGTCGATCGGCCGCTGGTCGCGCACCTTGAACGGCACGGCGACAACGGCCGCGCACAGGGCACCGGTTGCGAGATGCCGCCACCGGCGTGCGGTGACGTGGGCCCACCAGACCGGGAGCCCGGCGGCGCCGAGCACACTCAACAGCGGGACGAAGGTCAGGCGGTAGCGGGCGGTGATAAAAAACAGGACGAGGCCGATCAGGCCGGTCAGCACCAGCAGGCGCGGGGCGGCGGCGTTGCGTGCGTAGAGCAGGCCGATCAAGCCCGCCCAGGCGAAGACCGCGAACGGGGTGCCGTGCCAGGCGCGGAACGCGGGATCGGTCAGGCGGATCTGTTCCAGCAGGCGCAGGTCATCCATCTCGCGGTGATTCCAGAACAGCAGGAGTTTCCGCGCGGTCAGGTACACCCCGAGCGCCGGTTCCTCGCGCCAGAATGTGCGGGCCTGGCCACTCCACCAGGCCGAGCTTTCCGCGCGGGTGAGGGTGCGTCCGGCCTGCTGCTCGGCATGGCGATGGGCATCGGCCAGCAGGTCGCGCGCGGTCATGCGGAAATCGCGGATGCGCAGCGGATACCCGGTCGCATCGCGGTGATTGCCCATGTAGAGGTTCAATCCGCCGTGGGTGGAGAGGAGGGTCAGGCGACCTTCCGCCCGCGTGTTGTGCACCGCGACCGGCGTCAGGGGCAAGGCAAACCCGGCGAGCAGGGCCAGTGCCGGCAGGATCGAGCGGTGACGCCACGCGAGCGCGGCTGCCGCGGCGGCGGCCATCGGCAGAAGACCGGCGAACCCGAGCGCGAACACACCGCCGAACAGGCCGGTGAGTGCCGTGACGATGGGACGCGGCCGGGTCGCCGTCCATTGCGCGTGGATCAGTCCGGCGAACACGGTTATGCCGAAGGCGTTCAGGGTGTTCGGCATCGGCTGCAGGCTGTAGATCGTGGCGAGGGGATAGGCGGCATAGAGGCAGGCGGCCAGTGCGGCCAGGTTGCGCGGAGCACCGAGGCGCAGGGCGAACAACAGGATCAGTGCGGTGGTGAGGGTGTCGAGGGCAATGCCGAGCGCGGCGGCTGCGGCCACCGGGTTGCCGGTCAGCCGGGTGGCCAATCCTCCGAGCCACGGGTACAACGGCAGGTAGTCGAAGGATCCGTCCGGCCACCACACCCCGTCGGCCACGCGTTCCATCGCCGCCACGTACAGCGAGCGGTCGTGGCCGCCGCCGGAAGGAGGGGTCAGCATGACCGATGACTGCAGGAGCCACCACGCGGTCATGCGCACCGCGAGGGCGAGCAGGCTGCAGGCGATCAGGGGCGAGGCGATTTTTCCTGCATGGTTCCGGTTGTCGTTCACGGGGGAGCAGGATAGGGTAGAACCAGCGAAACCACAATCCGGCATGAAATCCAGCCCACAACGCAATGTTCTCGGCGGTCCGTTGATCCCGTGCAGTACGGCTCCGATGACCGGGTTCTTCCGCGATGGCGTTTGCCACACCTGCGAGGAGGATTCCGGGTCGCATACCGTCTGTGCCGAGATGACCGAGGCGTTCCTCGCCTTTTCATGCGAGCGGGGAAACGACCTCTCCACGCCGCGACCCGAATGGGGTTTTCCGGGGTTGCGGCCGGGCGACCGCTGGTGCGTATGTGCGGCGCGCTGGCGTGAGGCCTACCTGGCCGGGTGCGCTCCGCCGGTCATCCTCCGGGCCACCCACCAGCGGGCTCTCGAGGTCCTCAACCTCGAGCAACTGCGCGAACACGCGACGATGTGATCGCGCCGCGTCACCGCGACCGGCTCAGAATCCATCCATCATGATCAGGGCGCGCACGTCGGGGACGCGGATGGTCAGGGTGCGCGGACCGGTGATGGTCTCGTAGTTGTCGAGGCCGTCCATCTCGATCTTGTTTCCGTCACCGATCACCCGCCAGTTGCCGGCCGGGAGGTCCACGCGGAAGGTCGCGGGCCGGTCGTCCGAGTTCAGCAGCACGACGAAGCCGTGGCCGGGGTGGATGCGCGGGGCGTTGATGGCGAATCCGAGATGGCGTTCATTCGGGGGCTCGATCCACTTCAGGTAGCCGGGCGGCGGGGTGCTTTTCACCCGGAAGGCGCGACCCTGTTCGCTGCTGCGCAGGTGGATCAGGCCGCGGTAGTAGGCCATGGTCTCGGCGGCGATCGGGCGTTCGCGGTCGGTCCAGCGGATTGCGTTCACGCCGTCGCCCCGGTTGTAGGTGTTGGAGATGCCGCGTTTGCTGCGCATGAACTCCTGGCCCTCGTTGATCATCGGGATGCCGAGCGAGGTGAAGACGAGGGTGGCGGCGAGGCGGTTCATCTGCGCGTCGAATTCGGTGAGGTGGCGGCCGTCCTTGTCGGGGCGCGAGCTGAGCACGTCGGCCAGGGCCATGTCGTCGTGGCTCTCCACGTAGTTCACCGACTGCAACGGGTTGTCCGTCCACAGTTCGGTCGAGCCGGCGATGACCTTCTTCATGGTGTCGCGGTTCGCGCGGCCACGGGCAAAGTCCTTGCCGGCGTAGCGGAAGTCGTTGTTCCAGGCGGCCCAGCCGGTGCCGCGCAGTTGATCCTTGTGATTGCCGCGGAAGCTCCACGGTTCCGAAACCATGATCACGCGCGGATTGATCTTCTCGGCCTCGCGCTTCGCCTCCATCAGGGTCTCCATGTCGATCAGCTCGGCGAGGTCCCAGCGGAAGCCGTCGATCTTGAATTCGCGGACGAGGAACTTGATGTTCTCGACTATGAACTTGCGGGCCATGGGCGACTCGGATTTGAAGTCGTTGCCGACGCCGCTGAAGCTCAGGTAGTCATAGGTCGGGGTGAGGCGGAAGAAGTACTTGCGGTCGATGTGGGCAAACAGGTTCGGCCAGCCGACATGGTTGTACACCACATCCAGCATCACGCCGAAGCCGTGACGGTGCAGCTCGTTCACCATGTTTTTAAGTTCGTAGTACTGCGATCCCTTCAGTGGTTCGCGGCCAAACGAGGCTTCGGGGGCGAAGTAGTGGACTGTCGTGTAGCCCCAGTTGTATTCGCCGACCCCGTTGTTGAACTCCTGCAAGGGCAGGAATTCGATCATGTTCACGCCCATGTCCTTCAGGTGGTCAAGTCCGGTTCCGGTGCCTGCGGTGGCGAGAAGTCCGGCATACGTGCCCCGCAGGTGGGCGGGCACCAGCGAGGACGGGTGCATGGTCAGGTCGCGCAGGTGCGCTTCGTAGATGACCATGTCCTGGAAGTCGGGGGCGCGGAAGGTCTGGTTCGACCACCCGGCAAACCACTTGTTGGTCGCGTCGGGGTCGATGACAATGGTGTTGTTCTCCGCGTGGGCCGAGGCGAGGCCATACGGGTCGGATACGAAGGCGTCACGGTTGAATCCTTCGCCGCGACCGGCCGGGCCGTCGATGGTGAAGGAGTAGTATTCGCCGATGTCGAGGCCGAGCAGGGTGATTTCCCACACCCCGTCGGTCTCGTCCTTCCACATCGGGTACCGTTCACGCGGGGTCAGCCGCTTGTACTCGGGTTTGTGGACCTCGAATTCCGGCGTGTCGAACAGGCACAGGTCCACCTGGGTGGCGCGCGGGGCGAAGATCCGGTAGGTCGTGGCGTTTTGTTCACGGTTGAGGGTCACGCCAAGCGCCTTGTCGGAAACGAAGCGGTTCATGACCGCGCCGGGCGTCACCTGGTGCCAGGCCTTGCGGTCGGCCAGGCCTTCGATGACCAGCACCTGGATGGTATCCACCGGGATCGGTTCGACGGTGATGACCTTCAGCACCGAGCTGCCGGTTGCGCCGGGATCGATGCGGTAGTTGCGGTTACCGCTGCCGTCGGCGACCACGTTAGGCGCTTCCGCAAGCGGGTTCAACCATTGCGAACCGTTGACGACGAAGCGAAAGAGGAAGTCCGGTTCGTTCGCGGCCTTGCGCAACCCGTCGAGGGTCATTGACAACTGCCAGATGCCGTCACCATCCGTATCCTGCAACCGCCATAAATCGTTCGGGCCGCCGCTGCCGTTCCAGTAATTGAAGTTTCCAGCCACGGCAACGACATCCGTCGGTCTCACCGTGATGCCATAGGCCGATGGATCAAAGAGGAAGGTCAGCGTCCCGGCGGTGATCATGTGGCCGCGCGAACGACCTTCCTCCTTGCCGGTGGATACGAGCACCTCCTTGACCGGGATGCCCGATTCGAGGGAGATGCGCACGTTTTCGTTCCCCTTCAGCACCCGGTTGAGAAAGACAAGGATTTCATTCGGGGCCTCGTGCAGTGCCTTTACGACCACGTTGGGCGGCCGAATCAGCACCCCGTTATCGTCGATGTAGAACGCACGGTTGTCGCCCGGCTCCCAGACCCCGTTGACAATGAACTTGTACTCGTGGCGACCGGGCTTGAGCTTCAAGGTGCGGACGTCGAGCTGCCACACGCCGTCCTTGCGTGTGAGGGGAACCCGGTTCGACCACAGGTTCCAGATGCCGGAGATCTCGACCTGGCGGGCCGTCGCATCCTCGTACTGAAGGAACGGGGTCGGGTTGATTCCGGGCAGGGCCCGCACGGTTTTGCTGAGCACCGGTTCCTGGGCGGACAAGGGGCCGGCGGCCAGCACGAGCAATAGAAGCAGACGACGTATCATGCGTTTCGGTCCTGTGATGGGATGGTTCGGGCTCGGGCAAGTATGGCGAAAGGCCTATCCCGAGGAAAACAAAATCGAAACGAAACACTCGTTCCCGGTGAAGCGGTTTGATCCCTATCGTTTGCTTTTTCCCGTGCGGGTGGAGTATAAGCGGCACCCATGATTGAATTCCGCCAGGTCTCCAAGCACTACGGTCCGCAGGATGTGCTGTCCGCAGCCAGTTTCCAGATCGCCCCCGGCGACCGGATCGGCCTGGTCGGACCGAACGGCGCCGGCAAAAGTACCGTGTTCGGCCTGATCACCGGCGACATCTCCCCGGATGGCGGACAGATCCACCGCACGGCCGGCCTGCGCCTCGGCTACCTGCGCCAGGTGTTGAACAACGGCGACAACGAGGTGCCGCTGCTGGATTACGTGGCCGATGCCCTGCCGGAGCTCCGCGAGATCGATCACCGTCTCCACGACGTCGAGCACCAGCTCCAGGCCCCGCCGTCCGGCGGGCCGGACGAACGCATCCGTACCCGGCTGATCGATGAAATGGGCGAGCTGCACCACCGCTATGAGTCGCTCGGCGGATACGAGCTTCGTACCCGCGCGCAGGAGGCGCTCGGCGGGTTGGGATTCGCCACGGACACCCTGATGCAGCCGCTGCGCGCGTTCAGCGGCGGCTGGCAGATGCGCGCCGAGCTGGCCCGCGTGCTGGTCGCACGGCCCGATACGCTGCTGCTCGATGAACCGTCGAACTACCTCGATCTCCCTGCCGTGGAGTGGCTGCAGCGCTACCTGCGCGACTTCGACGGCACGCTGGTGCTGATCTCGCACGACCGCTTCCTGCTGAACTCGCTGACCAAGCGCACCATCGAGATCAACGCCGGCCGCGCCACCGCCTACGCCGGGAACTACGACACCTACATGCGCGACCGCGTCATCCGCGTCGAGCAGGCGCTCGCCCGCAAGAAGAACCAGGATGCGAAACGCAAGGACATTGAGGATTTCGTGAACCGGTTCCGGGCCAAGGCGAGCAAGGCCGCCCAGGTGCAGAGCCGCGTGAAGATGCTGGAGAAGATGGAGGACATCGAGGAGCCGGACGCGATCCAGACCCGCGGACGGATCCGGCTGCCCGCCCCGCCGCACTGCGGCATCGAGGTCATCCGCCTCGAGAACGCCGGCCTGACCTACGACGGTGCGCGCTGGGTGCTGCGCGGCGTCGATCTGGCCATCCAGCGCGGCGAAAAGACCGCGCTGGTCGGCCACAACGGCCTCGGCAAGACCACGTTGCTGCGCATCCTCGCCGGCGCGCTTCCGCTGAACGAGGGTTCCCGCGAGCTCGGCCACAAGGTCGTGCCGGGTTACCAGACCCAGGACTTCGCCGAGGCGATGAACGAACGCGAGACCGTGCTGCAGGCGATCCGCCAGGTCGCCCCCGACGTGCCCGAGAAGGACCTGCGCGGCACGCTGGGCGGCTTCGGATTCTCCGGCGAGGCGATCGACAAGACGGTGGGCGTGTTGAGCGGCGGCGAGAAGATCCGCCTCGCCTTCGCCCGCCTGCTGGTGAAGCCGCCGAACCTGCTGCTGCTCGACGAGCCGACTACCCACCTCGACATCCATGCCCGCGAGGCCCTCGAACAGGCGCTGCAGGAATACCAAGGCACGTTGCTGTTCGTCAGCCACGACGTCGAATTCGTGCGCAAGGTCGCAACCAGCATCATCGAGATGCGCCCGCCCGGCATTCGGCGTTTCTCCGGCGACTATGCCTACTTCAAGCAGAAGCTGGCCGAGGAGAAAAGCGCCACCGCCGCCGCGCCAGCCACCGAGACCGGTCCGGCATCGGTGTCGCGCACCAAGGCCTCGAAGCGCGAACGGGCCGAACGCATCCAGGAAACCAATGCCCGGAAACGCGTGCTGGAAAAAGCGGTGAAGGAAGCGGAGGCGCGCATCGCCGCGCTCGAGGCGGAGCAACATGCGCTGGCCCATTCGCTGGAAGGTGCGGCGGCCGGGTTGTCGTTCTCCGAGATCAACCAGCGTCTGTCGAGCCTGCCCTCGGAGATCGAGGAGGCCAACGCGGCATGGGAGAAGGCGGCGCTGGAGCTCGAGGCGATCGAGGCCCAGCGCCGGGGCGAAGGCGCGGTTACGGGGTGAGCGATAGCGCGGCATCACGCAGGGCCTGCGGGTCGAGGCGCTGCGTATAGTCCGCATCGTAGTGCCGGAAACGGATCACGCCTTCGGCATCGACCACGTACACCGCCGGAACCGGCAGCACGGTTGCGCCGTCTGTCTCGCGCACCGGAAGATGGATCCCGTACCCGGCGTAGGTCTCCAACGTCGCCGCATCGAGCCGGAACGCCAGACCGAAGGCCCCAATCGCCTCGTAGGCGGTATCGCTGACCACCGTGAACATCAGTTCGTGTTCGCGCGCCGCGGCGAGGGCACCGTCAATCGAGTCCGGACTGATCGCGATCAGTTGGACACCGGCCGCTTCGAGTGCGGGCAGCACGTCCTTCAGCGCCGCAAGGTGTTTGGTGCAATACGGACACCAGCCGCCGCGGAAAAACACCAGCACCGTCTTCTTCCCCGCCGTCAGTTCGGACAACCGGACGGGCGTGCCGTCCAGTTTCGTCAACGCGGCGTCGGGAATCGTCGCCCCCACGTCGAGCGGCGCAACCGCCGCAGCCGAACCGGGCGTTTCCGCATACAGCAGGCGGGCGGTGAAACATGCGGCAACCAGCATCAGGATGCGTCGGGACATGGCGGATTCCTCCTTGTGGCGGGCGTGGTGATCTTCTAGGTTGGCTCCATGAGCCTATTCATCGTCCATGTGAACGTTCATGTCAAATCCGGCATGGCGGATGCCTTCATCGCCGCGACCCGGGTCAACGCCCGCAACAGCCGCCTGGAGCCGGGTGTGGTGCGCTTCGACCTCCTCCGGGTGCACGGTGAACCGGATCGCTTCCTGCTGGTGGAGATCTACCGCAATGCCGCTGCGGCCGCCGCGCACAAGGAAACCGTGCATTACGCGGCGTGGCGCGATGCCGTGGCCGACCTGATGGCCGAGGCGCGCACCAGCGTGAAGTACGAGAACCTGGATCCCGATGACACCGGCTTTTGACTGGTCTTGTCCGGCGCGGATGGTGTTCGGCCCCGGTCGCGTCCGCGAGCTCGGCGCCCTCGTCGCGCCGTGGGGCCAACGTTGCCTGCTGTTCACCGGCGCGGATCCGTCACGCGCGGAGGCCGCCCTCGGGTCGCTGCGCGGGGCGGGCCTCGCGGTGGACATCGCACCGGTATCCGGCGAACCGACCTTTGACGCAGTGCGCGCCGCGCTCGGTTGCGCGCTCGCCCAAGGCACCGAGCTCGTGGTGGCGGTGGGCGGTGGCAGCGTGATCGATGCCGCGAAGGCCGTCGCCATGCTGCTCGCCAACGGCGGCGATCCGATGGACTACGCGGAAGTGATCGGCCGCGGCATGCCGATCACCCAGCCGTCCATCCCGTGGGCCGCCGTTCCGACCACCTCCGGTGCCGGTGCCGAGGCGACCCGCAACGCCGTGCTGGTCGATCCGGCGAGCGCATCCAAGGTCAGCCTGCGCAACCCGCTGATGGTCGCGCCGCTGGTGGTCATCGATCCGGCGCTCGCCGTATCGCTGCCGCCCGCCGTCACCGCCGCGACCGCGCTGGATGCCCTGTCGCAACTGATCGAGCCCTTCGTGTCGGTGCGGGCCAACCCGATGACCGATGCCCTGGCCCGCGCGGGTATTCCGCTGATCGTACGCTCCCTGGCGCGGGCCTGCGAACAGCCGGACGACCTGGCCGCGCGCGGCGATCTCGCCCTCGCCGCGTGGTGGAGTGGCCTCGCCCTCGCCAACGCCGGGCTCGGTGCGGTGCATGGTTTCGCTGCGGCCATCGGCGGTCGGATCGCCGTACCGCACGGCCTGGTCTGCGCCCGCTTCCTCGCCCCGGTCGGTGCGGCCAACATCGCGGCGTTACGCCGTGACGGTGACCCGAATGGCAAGCTAGCCCGCTACCGCGATCTCGCCGCCTTGCTCTGCGGCAATCCTGCAGCCGGCGAGGACGAGGGCGTGCGATGGATCGAGGAGTTCGTGCGCAGCTTGCCGCTGCCGGCTTTGCCGGAACTCGGCCATCCGGAGGCGATCGCCGAGGCCGCCCTGCGTTCCAGCAGCATGAAGGGCAATCCGGTGGCGCTGGGTCGGGATCAATTGCTGGATATTCTCGCCCAGACCGCCGGGCGATGAGGATTCAACCACCCGCTGCGCTGGAGGAAGACGAGAAAGAGGAGCTAGGTCTATCCCTCATCCGACTCATCTTTCTCCAGCGCAGCGGGTGGTTAAACCAATCCCACTCCTACTTCGGCGCGAACGGGCGCAACACGTAGTCCTGGTAGGCCAGTTCCGCGGTGCCGAACCAGCGGTTGGACGCGGCGCGGAAGGTCTTCCAGTGGTTGTACACCTTCGCGTAGGACGGATTCTTCGCTGCCTTCTCCTCCATCAGTTCGGTGGAGATTTTTTCCGCCGCGGCCATCAGGTCGACCGGGAACCGCTTGAGTTGCACCCCGGCGGCTACCAGCCGGTCGAGCGCCTCGGGGTTCAGCGTGTCGTACTTCGCGGTCATCCAGGCGCTGGTCTCGGCCGAGGCCGCGGCCACCGCCTCCTGGTACGCGGACGGAAGCTTGTCCCAGGCCGGGCGGTTCACGTAGTGCGACAGCATCGCGCCCGGCTCCCACCAGCCGGGGAAGTAGTAGTTCTGGATGATCTTGTGGAAGCCCAGCTTCTCGTCGTCGTACGGACCAACCCATTCCACCGCATCAATCGCCCCGCGTTCCAGCGCCATGAACACATCCGAACCGGCGATCAGCTGCACGGTCACCGCCATCCGGCTCATCACCTCGCCGCCCAGTCCGGGAATCCGCATCTTCAGGCCGTTCAGGTCGGCCACCGAGCGGATGTCGCGACGGAACCAGCCGCCCATCTGCGTGCCGGTGCTGCCGGCGGGGAACGACAGGATATTGAAAGTAGCCAGCACCTCGCGGATCAGCTCCAGGCCGCCCGCCTGCATCCACGCAAACTGCTGGCGCGTGGTCAGGCCGAACGGCACACAGGTGTCAAAGGCCAGTGCCTCGTGTTTTCCGGTGTAGTAGTAGCTCGCGGTCTGGCCGCACTGCACGGTGCCCTGCTGCACCGCGTCCAGCACCTGGTTGCCAGGGACGATCTCGCCGGCGGGGTAGGGGCGGATGGTGAAACGGTCCTCGGTCAACGCCGCCACCCGCGCCGCGAAAAACTCCACCGCGCCGTACAGGATGTCCAGGCTGCGCGGAAAACTCGACGCCATCCGCCACATCACCCGCGGCTGGGTCGAAACCGCCGGGCCGGTTTCCTGCGCCCGGCACCCCGCCACCGCCACCACACCCGCCGCGGCGGGCAAGGCCCGCATCACGAAATCTCGACGCTTCATCGTTCAATTCCTCCCGCAAAATCCGCAGCATGCGCGAAAGTCGCGATCAGGTACAAGCGGAATGCGCGAGGGGACAAGCAGTTAACACAAAAAAGATGTGCATGTAATCTATCTGTTTGACATATATACACGATGTAGTAATATGCAAACATGGAAAGCGATTGGTTGGTCGTATGACTCCGTCGGTTGAGCCGCCGCCCGGCATGATGCGGGCGTATGTGGAGAGCTTGTTCGACGACGTGGAGCAGCGGTTGGCCTTGCAGCGTTCGGTGGTGATGCGGTGGATCGATGCCGCCGGGAAATCACCCGCCGTGACACCCCGCGAACAGATGTTGCGCGAGGCGTTGCAGGAGGCGGTCGCGGTGCTGGAGGAGACCAAGCAGTCTTTCAAGTCGAAACGGCTCGGTGAGTTACGCGCCAAACTGGAGCGCACCTTGGCCGATCTGGATTCGGCGAACTGAACAACGATAGCAGGGACGGCTAACGGGTCCGCACGAGGCGGACAAGTTGAGGCGTAACGTGAGGCGGACCGGTGTCCGCGTCAGGTTACGCCTTTTTTTGTCGCGGAGAGAGTATATGAAGATCAGTAAATGGATGATGGCGTTGGGCGTGGTGGCTGTGGCGGCGGCGGCATCCGCGCAGATCCGCGTGGTATGTCTGGGTGGCGCGATTACCGAAACCGTGTGGGCGCTTGGTCGTGGCGATGCCGTGGTCGCGGTCGATGATTCCAGCGTATATCCGCCCGGCCACGCCGCGTTGCCCCGCGTGGGATATTACCGGATGGTCTCGGCCGAAGGGCTGCTTTCCGTGAACCCCGAGTTGGTGCTGGCACACGAACAATCCGGGCCGCCGGAGGTGATGGAGCAGCTCATGGCGGCCGGGGTGCGTGTGGTGCGGATTCCGTCGTCGGCGACGGTGACCGGACTCCTGGCCCGTGTGCGTGCGGTGGGCGAGGCGCTGGGACGCAGCGAGGCGGGCGCAGCCCTGGCGGCGTCGCTGGAGGCCGACCTCGCCGCGATCACCGCGGCCGCGCCGTCATCGACTCCGCGTGTCGTGTTCGTATTTGCCCGTGGCGCCGGCACGCTCCAGGTGTCGGGTTTTGGCACCGCGGCCGATGAAATCATCCGGCTCGCCGGGGGTGTGAACGCGATCGAGGGATTCAGCGGCTACCGGCCATTGACCGCCGAGGCGCTGGTCGCGGCGAATCCCGACGTTATCCTTGCCACCACTTCCGGGTTGGGCATCATCGGCGGACCCGACGCGTTGTGGTCCATTCCGGGTGTGGCGGCGACGCAAGCGGGGGAGCATCGCCGCGTGGTGGCCATGGATGACCTGTACCTGCTTGGATTTGGTCCGCGTTTGCCCGCGGCCATTGCCGAGCTGCGCGAGGCGCTGACGCCGTGAAATCCGCCGCGCTCGCCCTGACAACGCCCGCTCCGGCGATCATCCACCGGCGGCACCGCCTCCGCCCGCGTGGCTGGTGGCTGGTGCCGGTGCTGTCGGTCGCGTTGCTCGCGGTACTGGTGGCCGCCCTGTCGATCGGCGCGATGCCCATCGCTCCGGCGGCCGTGGTAACGGCACTGGTCAACGCCGTGGGCATCGAGACCGCATGGGCCGTCAGCGAACGCGAAGCGTTGGTCATCGCCCACATCCGCGCCCCGCGTGCGATCATGGGTGCGCTGGCCGGCGCGGCCCTGGCCATCGGGGGGGTACTGATGCAGGCGCTGTTCCGCAACCCGCTGGCCGATCCGGCCCTCGTCGGTGTATCGAGCGGCGCCGCCGTCGCGGCGGCGACCGTGACCGTGATCGGATCGACGTTCTTTGCGGATCTCGGCTGGTCCTCGCCGTTTGTCCTTCCCGCCGCCGCGTTCGTCGGCGGATGGCTGACCGTGCTGCTCACGCTGCGGCTCGCGCGTACCGCCGGCCACACCCGCATCGAGCAGGTGCTGCTCGCCGGCATCGCCATCAATGCGTTGGCCGGCGCGGCGATCGGCCTGCTGATGCTGATCGCCGACGATGCGCAATTGCGCGAGGTGGCGTTCTGGAGCTTCGGGAGCCTTGGCCGTGCCGACTGGACGTCCATCGCCTGGCTGGCCGTAGCCCTGCTGCCCGCTTTGGCTCTCTACCGCCTCGTCGCCCCTTGGCTGAATGCCCTGCTGCTGGGCGAGGGCGAGGCCGCCCTGCTCGGTGTTCCGGTCGAACGGATCAAGCGCGGCGCGATCATCGTGACCTGTCTCGCCGTCGGCGCCACGGTGGCGTTCACCGGCTTGATCGGTTTCGTCGGCCTGGTCGCACCGCACATCGTGCGCCTGCTTGCCGGGCCCGACCACCGCGTGCTGCTCCCGGCCGCCGGGTTGCTTGGCGCGGTGTTGCTGCCGTTGGCCGACCTGTTTGCCCGTACCGTGGCCGCGCCGGTGGAGTTGCCGATCGGACTGGTCACCGCCCTGCTCGGCGCACCGTTCTTCCTGTTCCTGCTGCTCCGCGAACGCCGGGAGGTGCCGCGATGATGGTCCTCGACCAGGTGACCTATGAGCGCGGCGGCCGCGCCGTCGTCCGCGACGTGTGCCATGCCTTCACGCCCGGACGGGTGACCGCCCTGCTCGGCGCGAACGGGGCGGGCAAGAGCAGCCTGGTGCGCCTGCTCAGCGGTGAGGCGCGCCCCCACGCCGGGCGCGTCCGCTGGCGCGAACGGTGCCTGACCACCTGTCCGGTGGCCGAGTTGGCCCGGTGCCGCGCCGTGGTGTCACAATTCGTGCCATCGCCCTTCGCCTTCCGCGCCATCGATCTGGTCCTGCTTGGTCGCCTGCCGCATAACCGGCATCCCGATGCGCACGACCTGGCCATCGCCACCCGTGCGTTGGAGCAGGTGGGCCTCGTCGGTTTCGGCGAACGCAGCATCGACACTTTGTCCGGCGGCGAACGCCAACGCGTGCATGTCGCCCGCGCCCTGGCCCAGTTGCACGAGGCGCGCCGGAACGGGCAGGGCATCCTGCTGCTCGACGAACCCACCGCCCACCTCGACCTCGTGCACCAGCAACGCATCCTGCAGATCGCCCGCGAGGTCGCCGCCGAAGGCGTCGCCGTGCTGGTGGTGCTGCACGACGTCAACCTCGCCGCCGCCTACGCGGACGAGGTCATGCTGATGCGCGACGGAAGGCTGCTCGCCGTCGGCGCGGTCGCGATGGTGATGACTTGCCCGCTGCTGCGCGAAGCCCTGTTGATCGACCTGACCCGCGTAAACCCCGAAGGAGGACGGCCGGTGTTCGTGCCGACTCCCGATGCCCTGCCACCCGAACCGGAGACAAGACCATGACCGCAACCATCCACACCGAACCCGCCTCCCTGCGCCAGCGTTTTGAAACCCTGCGCGCGGAAAAACCCCACACCCCGATGCGTGAACTCGCCCGTCTGCTCGGTTCGTCCGAAGGCGCCCTCGTCGCCGGTGGCTGCGGCGCCGAATCCGTTCGCCTCGATCCGCGCTGGACCGAATTCATCCCCGCCCTGACCGCCCTCGGCGAAGTCATGATACTGACCCGCAACGAGGCCTTCGTACACGAGAAGGACGGTGTGTTCGATCATGTCGCGTTCTTTGGTGCGACCATGGCCCAGGTGGTGAACCACCACGTCGACCTCCGCATTTTCCTGCGCCACTGGCAACATCTCTTCGCCGTCGAACAGCTCAGCCACGGCCGGGTGATCCCGAGCTTTCAGGTCTTCGATGCCCACGGGAACGCCGTGCATAAAATCTACCTGCGCTCCGACAGCAACCGCGAAGCCTACCGCGACCTGGTCACCCGGTTCACGAGTTCCGACCAATCACCCGACTTTCCCGCCGCCCCGCCGGTTGCCGCGCCGGCCGCGCCGAAAGCCGCCGCCGACCGCGATATGCTGCGCACCCGCTGGCAGGCCATGAAGGACACCCATGATTTCTTCCCGATGATCCGCGACCTCGGCCTCACCCGCCGCGACGCCAACGCCCTCGTCGGCGACGACATCGCGACCCGGCTGTCTCCCATGGTCATCGAACCGCTGCTCCGCCGCGCCGCCGAACTGAAGGTCCCGATCATGGTGTTTGTCGGCAACCCCGGCTGCCTCCAGATCCACACCGGCCCCGTCGAGCGCATCGAACGCATGGACCAGTGGCTCAACGTCCTCGACCCCGGATTCAACCTGCACATCCGCACCGAACTCGTCGCGGAAGCCTGGCTGGTGCGCAAACCCACCCTCGATGGCATCGTCACCTCGATCGAATTCTTCGACGCCCGCGGCGAGGAACTGGCCCTGTTCTTCGGTGAACGCAAACCCGGCAAGCCCGAACTCCAAACCTGGCGCGACCTCGTGAAAACCGTCACCACCTGAACGCCCGGAGATCCCATCCATGAACAAGACCTTCGTCCTTGCTTTTGCCTTCGTTCCCTTATCTACCGCCCTGGCCGTCTCCACCTTCACCGAAACCTTCGCGTCGAACACCGCGAATTGGCGCATCACCGACTCGGTGACGCCGCTCACCTGGGTCAGCTCCGGTGGTCCCGGCGGCGCCGCCGACGCCTATGCCCGCAACACCAACGTCACTTTTACCGGCCTGGCCGATGGCGCGTCGCGGTTGGCCATCCGTGGCCATTCCTCGTTCGGCACCAGCGGCGGCGCGTTCGTTGGCAACTGGCTTACCTCCGGCGTGGCCGCCTTCTCCATCAACGTGCGCCACCACCTCGGCGTGCCCGCGTTGATCGGCCTGCGCATCGCCGCGCCCGCCAACAGTCCCGGAGCATCGATTGAGCCGATGACCCTGCTGCCCTCGGGCGAGTGGGGCCGGCTCGTCGTGCCGATCGATCCCGCCAATCCCGGCTTCATCACCTTCGGTGCCGGAAGTTTCACCAGCGTATTCGCTTCGGTCGGTAACATCCAGGTGTTGCTCTATGCACCGACCGGCTTCGGCAACACTGCCGGACCCTACGTGCTCGACATCGACAACCCGGCCATCCACACCACCGGTTCCGGCGCGGACACCGCCGCGACCAACCGCCCCGACTTCGACCGCTGGATGTATCCGTTCAACGGCAGCGACCCGCTGGGCAGCCGACCGAGCGCCTCCTCGTTCGGGGCGATCGATCCGGACTTCGACAACCGCGATGCCCAGGTCTATTTCGGCTTCGTTCTCACCAACGCCATTCCTTCCGGCCTCGGCCCCGATGCCTACCAGATTGTGAGCTGCCGGTTCGAGGCCACCATGTCCGACGGCGCGACCGAGTACGATCCGACCCTCGATGCATGGACCTCCTACCTGGATCCCACCCAGGCCCTCCACACCGCTGACGCCGACCCCGGACGCCCGATGGAACTCTTCGGCGCCGGCTGGCGCGGCACCAACACCCCTGCCTCGTTCGGTGAAAACGGTCCTTTCCAGGCCGGATTCCCGCCGGTCACCTTCCGCGACGTGCGCACCGTCTTTCCCGTCGGCCTCCACACCGGCGCGCTCGTCGATGTCTCGAACAGCCTCACGCCCGACGGCTCCTTCACCAACGGATTCGATCCCGCTCCCTTCGCCATCGGCACTGCACCCATCACCCCCGGCGCCGCGATCCCGCTGCCGACCACCTTCACCTTCGACGTGAACGCATCCGAGCCGCTCATCCAATCCTACCTGCAGGATGCGCTCGACGACGGCATCCTCGGCCTCGTCATCGCCACGTTGCACCCGTCCACCTTCATGGGCCCGGCCGTGTTCCCGGTCTGGGCGCAGAAGGAATCGGTGGTCGATCCCGCCGCCGCCCTCACCATCACCTACCGGCTGCGTCCCGAACTTGCCGCCGGACAGTCAGGCGACCTCCGCGTCGTGCGTTGGGCCAGCACCAGCGCACCCGCCCTCGTCGAACGCGCCACCGACCTGCTCGCGCCCGCCTGGTCCCCGCTGACCATCATGGCCCGCACCAACGACACCGGCTACCAGACCGTCATCACCACCACCAACCAACCCGTCGAATTCCACCGCCTCCGCCTGCCATGAACAACCGCCGCGCTTTCACCCTGATCGAACTGCTCGTCGTCATCGCCATCCTCGGCATCCTTTCCGCCATGCTGGTGCCGGTCGTCACCGGCGCACTCCAGAAGGGCCGGATGGTCCGCGAGAAGGCCTGCGGCCGCAATCTGATGATCGGCCTGTTCAACTACGCGGCCGATCACGACGGCGCGATCCTGCCCGGCTACCGCAACGAACCGGTATCCGGACCGGACGGCCGCATGTTGTCCTTCCCGGCCAGCGCCCGCTATCCGTGGCGGTTGCTGCCTTATGCCGGCGGTACCGACAAGAAGATCATGTGGGCGACCCGGGTTTCCGCCGACCTGACCGATGCCTCGTCGGAAGCCTACGCGGTCAGCGTGTCGCCCTCGTTCGGGATGAACACCTTCTTTGTCGGCGGTGACGACTCGGGCAACAGCGGGCAGGGGATCCGTCCGACCGATGCCAATTTCGCCCGCTTCGGTACATTCTGCATCACCCGGATCGAGCAAGCGGTCAACCCCTCGCGCCAGATCGTCTTCGCCTCTGCGCGTATGCTCGGCGACAAGGGCCGAATCGTGCCCGGCTACTTCATGGTCCAGGCTCCCGCCGTCGTCGGCAACCTGTGGTCCTCCGCGCCCTTCGATCCCGACGCGCCCCCGGCACGCCATGGCTTCGTCGACTTCCGTTACGAAGGCCGCGCCGTGGTCGCCCACCTCGACGGCCATGTCGAACTGCTCGGAGAAACCGACCTGCGCGACATGCGCCGCTGGTCCAACCTCGCCGCCATGGCCGATGATCCCGATCATCGCCTCGGCCGGAGAGTGAACGCGATCGATCTCCTCGCTGACAAATAGTTCGCAGCGGGGTATGATGAGGGAACGATGAAACATTACCGTCAACTGAACCGTGTCCTTGGTCCGGTCCTGTCCGTCCTGTTGCATGTCGGACTGGTCTGGCTGCTGCTGCACTCGCTGGGGTTTGCGCCCAAACCGAGACAGGATGAGGTGCGATTTACCCTTGAGCAGCCGCTGGACCTGACGCTTGACGACATCATGCCGGTTGATCCCGTTGACATGCCGGAGGACGAAATCCTCGCTCCGGAACCGCTGACCGCCGAGGATCTGGCCGCCATCAACCCTCCGGATGCCGCACCCTCCGAGATCGTGGACAACCTGCCGTCCATGCTCGACAACCTTTCCCCGCTCACCATCCAGGGCATCGGTGCCGATTTGAAGTCGCTCGGCTCTCTGACGTCGCGCTATGGCGACCGGGCCCGCCGCAACGGGTTGCTGGGTTCCTACTTCAACCGAATCGACTTCACCGGCGAGACCTTCATGCGTATTGATGAAACGTTGAATTACGCATGGGAGCTCGCCAGTCCATGGCCGGGGAAAATCCGGGATGAACGGTTCTCCATCATCTGGACCGGCCGCATCGTCCCGCCACGTTCCGGTGAGTACACCTTTTACCTGCAATCCGATGACGGGGCCCGGTTGTGGATTGACGGACAGTTGGTGCTCGATCAGTTCGTCGAGCGCGAACGCCAGGTCGATGAAGTGAAGGTCCGGCTGCTGGTCGGTCGCTCCTATGACATCAAATACGCATTCTGCGATGTATTCCAGCATGCCGTCAGCCGCCTGGAGTGGAGCTGCGAAGAGGCCGGTATTTCCCGCCAATTGATTCCCACCGAGCACCTGTGGGCCGATGGAACCTCCTCGCGCCAACTCATGGCCTGGAACGAAGAGGCCCGCGCCGGCGCAGGGGCAAGGTATCCCAACCGCGCCTTGATGCGGAACCCCGCGATGATAGAGGGACAACCCTTCTCGCACATTGTCGGGTATCAACGGCTCGACGCCGATGCACTGGTCCGCCTCGATCTGGCCGACCTCGCCAACGACCTCGCCGCGTTTCAACGCAGCAACCGCATGCCCGCTTTTGCCACCCTGCCGCCACTCCCGCCCGGACTCATGCCCGACCAGCAAACATCCCGCGCCTCCCGGCCCGGCGATGTGACCATTACCATCGAATAACAACCCCGCAGCTGCCGCAGCAACCGCCACCGAGTCGGGGAATCGCTGATCCGCGGTAACCACGCATAATTCATGATAAGGGTCGTAACCACCTGATGATAAGGGTGGTTAATGCGGCGGCGGGGTAAAATCCCACGCCACCAACCACCGGGCCGTCAGGTCGCCGGAGATCGGGTACCGGCTAAACCCGAAAGAATACTTTTGGCTACCGCGCTGATCCCAGCTCGCGTTGCCGAGGTCACACACCGCCGACCCTGACCACGAAAAACCGCCGGAGGTCGTGATTGTCTCCACACCATATCCCGTGGAGAGGACAAAGCTTGTTGTATCAACCAGCGGACCCGCGACCGCCGAAACGCCTAGGGGTTTTGTGACCTCAGAATAAAATCCAAGCCTGTGCCGATAGCCCTGATGAAATGCTCCACCGACTTCCCAAACCCGATCGAAGAAAGATTCACCATAGAAAATCTCTACATCTGGAGTACAGAAGTAAGGTGAGAATATACCATTGAACCTTGCCCCGGTCCAATACGTGGACGAGGCGAACCCGCGCCTATGCGTTACCTGAAAGCCAGCCCGGTCATGAATCTGGACGTGCAGGCTTGCTTTCATGCTCAGGTTCGTCGTAAATCGGCCACCGGCAATTCCAGACTCAGGCCGCATCTCCGTCCATCGTGTATATGATGCGAACTCAGATGGAAGATCCTCGGTTCGCTCACCATTAACCGTTCGGCCTCCCGTCAGGGATACGTCGCCAGAGTTGTAAAAGATCCAAGATTCTACACTCAACCCATAACGCTCATCGGCCACGACTGGACCATAAGCAGGCCAGACCGGATCGCTGTAAGCCAAATACGATTCGATGTTGTCGACGTAGCTTCCTGGTTCCGCCGGCTGCCGCACCTCCCAAAACGCCGATTCCTGCTGCGTGTGGGTTAGCTGATCGAGCACCGCCGTCATCTCCGACATCAGCGTTGCTGAATACAACCGGCCTGGGCGACCATAAAGGCGGTCGTTTATTCGAGACTCTACCCGGACCTCCATGTCCCCCACCGACACTTGCGCCACTTG
Source organism: uncultured Verrucomicrobiota bacterium (assembly GCA_937872895.1). Lineage (GTDB taxonomy): Bacteria > Verrucomicrobiota > Kiritimatiellia > CAIVKH01 > CAIVKH01 > CALMUP01. Next base: position 104,505 of record CALMUP010000019.1, on the reverse strand, counting down.
TGCGGTAAGCGCTGTGATCATCCACAAAGGTTCGGGTAACTCAATCTCACCGAATGCGGTCAAGCTGACCTGGTTGGTAATCGTGCCCAATACCGTTCTGCCAAACGAATCGTTGCTGGAAGTTCTGCCAACGATGGTCACATCGATCGAGACGCCAGCCGGCCGCAGGTTGTTGGTCACCGTACCGCACACCTGCGTCAGGTTGCTACTGCCCGCGAGCACAACGAAGGTTTGGTAACGGTCAGGCTCTATACTAGGCATCCATCCGCTTCCGCCCCCCAACACGGCCAGCGAATCGTAAGTCGAATCTAACATCCACGAAGACGAAGCGACGAATACTCCACCAGTCATGCCGTCTTGCAACGACGCAACACATCCGCGCGGGTATCCCTGATGGTCGGCTATACTAAACAGGTTACTTTCGCCACGACGGATGAACCATTGATCGAACAATAGGTCGAGGAAAAAGGGGTCATCGCCGAAATACTCCCAAGGCCCATTGAACGATGCGTCATACCCATTGGTGTCGGGCACAATGAGGTAGTCGCCGCGCGTCCACCCATTGGTCATCCAATCCCAGCGCCCATTAAGTTCATCAGGCACGAACCCGAACGCGGTGATATGGCGGTTGGAGACAGAAGGGGTGTTGTAGATCGTGTCTTCTATAGACTGCAACCGGCGCAAGGTCACCACCGCTCCCGTCGTCGCGTAGCCCGTCCAGTGATAATGCCGGTTCGTCGTCACCGTGTACCGCGGCACGTTCGAAACGACCGCGACGAACTGTTGTTGTAGCGCCCCGACCTCCCAACCATTTACCCAGTTGGTGACCGTCCTCGGGAAATTCGTGCCGCGATCGAGCACCGTTACCGACACGACGCTGGTTCCGATACCCGTTCTTTCCCACACCTGCGATTGGGTTAGAGACGGGAACGCCGCAGGATAGTTTGTTCTGAGCAGCTCCCACCCGTAAAAGGCCTCTCCGAAAAGGTTTGTGTAATTGACCCAACTCCAGTCGCCAGGAGCCGGAGGTAAAGGTTGCTCCATCACGCCGGCCGCGACCGCCTCCATGTCGACATATTGTGGGATTAACAAAGTCAGCGCGTCCGCCAGCCACCGCACCACCGGCAGCTCGAGGCCTCGCCGCCCCGGCTCCGGCAACGGCAGGGTAACGTAGCGCCCTGTCACCACCTGCATGGCGCAGTTGGAGGTTCCGGAGAACACCACCACGTTGGTGCTTTTTACATAGTCCAGGTCGTACAGGTCATAGACCTCCGTCACCACGTTGGTCACCGTCGCCGTGCCGGATCCGACCACGTTGGTCCAGACACTGGTTTGCTGCCCGACCACCACAAGGCTGGTTGAAGCGAGATCCGGAATGAGCAGCCGCGGCAGACTGGAAAGGTAGATATTCGCCCCGGTCGACTGGACAACCTCGTTGGTCGTCCACACCACTACGCCGCTCGGGCAGGTCGCCTCTACGACCTGGCTGGTAATGTATCCGGAGCTGAGCGCCTCGATCCGTTCGACCGTGGCCCGGCCGATCCAGTTCCATGTGCTTATCTCGTCGGCGGTAGCCGCCGAGGTCAGGAAGAGCCAAGCAAACCAGGTATTGATACAGTGTCTTTGCATAAGCGATCCACCACCACGATTCTGCCCGAGATCTTGGCTACTTCGAGAAGCGGTATCCGGTACACCGTCAGGGTCGGCGTCGGAAGGTTGGCGATGCTGGTACTTGCAATCGAGGCCGATCCCGACTCGTGAGGTATCTCGAGGTAGATGTAGGTCGGTTGGGTGGTTGTTCCCCCCGCTACCGTTACGGCCCGCGGCCCAACTTTATACGTTCGCGTGGTATCGACCACGATACCTCTACCGATGACGATCGTTCCTGCAGTGTCATCAATCTCGCCTGGAGCCCAACAGCCAGGATAATTGACCGTCGACGAACCCAAAGCCCCGGACCCAGGGGATGCATCGATTTCGAGCCCGCCGTGCTCGTTGGGGTAGACGGCTACGCCGTTTGCGCCATACATGTGGTTTAGGCAACGCGCCATATCCCGGACAAGTTTACCCAGAGGGCGCAGGAATATCGGGACGGCCACTTTTTCGTCGAACAGGTGGTGGCTCATGGTAGAATGACCCCATGAGAGTGCTTCTTGCGACCTATTTGTTGGTGCTGGGTATCGAGTCCCGCGAGGCGCTCGCGGATCCCTCGCAAGAGGCTCGCGGGTATCCCGCGAACCTGTTTGCCCTGGTAGTTCCGAATGCCATTGTCACAACCAATGTGGGCGGTTTTCAACTCACCAGCCATGCAGGTCGAACCATCAGGGCAACCCCGCGTGGTCGGGACTGGCTCTTTACCACAGTAGACGGCAAAACCATGACGGCCGAGCGTGACCTCGCCGGATGGACGCTGACGGTAGAAGGCCGCCGGGTTGGGCGGGTAGAACAAAATCAGGCAACACTGCCGGGAGAGCGCCGATCGACGATTCGAACGCAAGCGGGGTACCTCACCTCTACGACCTCGACCAGCAGTGCCGAGGCATTTTTCGAACACCGATACCGGAAGTGATATCACTTGAACTTGCCCTCCGGGATGTTCTTCCATGGACCGATATAGATCCACGTCTGCTGTTGTTCACCTGTACCCAACACGATGTTCACGGGGGCGATCTTGTCCCGGGTACAAAGGAACTTCTTTTCGGCACCGATACGACCGATCGACGACCAGCTCATTTTTGACTCCGGCCCGGTGACCAGATCAAAGGTTCTTTTCGTCTCTCCGTTTTCTGGTTTGAACTTGGTCACGCCAACAACTTTTCGTTTGCGCAGCAGCGTCCATATTTCAGAACGCTGCAGCAGGATTTTTTCCTCATCAATCTTGATGGGATTGCCCTGATCGTCCTTTATAACCTCGCCTTGATCATCGAAGGCATCGATTTGCTTGCCCGTTTTGTAGACCTTCTGCTGGGTCCGATCAGTACAGTCCAGGTCAACGAGAATCCATGGCTCCATTTTTGCGGCCGTTACACCATGATTGTCGGTGCTCATTCAGAACTCCCCTTCATCGCCGTAGCGATGATCTTGAGGTACTGCACCTGCTCGCGTGCACGGTCAGCGATTAGCTGCTGGGCGTCGCTGGTCTTGTTGACGCCCCCTGCGTAGTATGCGGCAAACAAGGCGGACGTATCGACGCTTCGCCCGGTGCTTTGGTCATCCATTCCACCGAACGTACGAAAGCTAGACCTCTTCCGTTCCAGCACCGCGGCATCCCACCGTCCGGTTTGCTCCTGAGTCCTGAACTTTCCGATCTCCCCGAGCTTCCCATAGGAGTAGCCCTGGTCTCGGTTTTCAACCTGCGAGGGTACGGCCTTTTGATCCTCCTTTTTCGTTTCATCCAGCTTGGCCACAACGCGATCGCGCAACTTGATGATCTCCAGCCTGGTTTCGCGCTGTTCAGCCGTCAGATCCTTTCCGGACATGTTCCGAAGCACCCGCTCCAGGTAAGCCAGTTGTCGCTCAGGGTCGGCCTTATCGAATAGATAGCGACCCTCCTCCTTCTTCACTTCGATTAATCGCTCTTTCTCCTTGGCTGCGTCCTTGTCAAGCGGTGGTGGCGATGTCGGGTTGATCTCGGGTGTAGAGTTGATGTTTTGCAGGGCGCGCATCCGGCCCTCCCGGACAGCCAGAAGGGCGGACTTGCGCTGCTCATCGAGGGCAGAATCGGTCAGTGCTGCCGCGGCATATCTTCCCGAGCGATCGGTGGCTCGCATTCCTGCGCCTGCATCGTATTCCGATAATTTGTCCTTCTGGATCGAGATATCTGCGATTTGCTGTTCTAGCTCTTTGAACTTAACGTCACCGATACGGCTTTGGTATTTTATCGAAGCTTTGGTCGGATCGGCGTTGAACTCTGCGGTGATCTCTTTCTCGCGACGCATTCTCGCACGCCACTGCTCACTCATCGGCACCTTGGAGAAGTCTTCGGAAGACACGATGGTGGCGATCATGCTTTGAACGGTGCTGCCAACCAATTCTTTCGCGGAGGTGACGTTGGATTCCAACATTCTGCGTTGTCGTTCTTCCTCGGCCCATTCGCCCCGGATGCCCTCAAGCCCTTGCGCGCTCTGTTTCTTTTTCAGCGTGTAATCGGACTCGATATTCTCAACCTGAATCGCCTCGCGTCTATTCGCGTACTCTTTCCGAATATCTGCCCTCTGGGTGTCGGTTGTCGCGCCAGCCAGCATCGATGCCTCTTCAAGATCAAGAGCGGCCAGGCGCGATGTTCCTTGGGCGCTGTTCAAAGCAACTTGAGCACGCCCAACCTTCTCAATCGCTTCGCGAGCAGCATCGGCGGCCTCTTTGATGTGTCCAAAGTCATCGGCGACTTTCTTAATGGATTGCTTGTGCTTTTCCAGGTCACTGATCGCAAGACCTAGTCGCTCTATCCGCTGCGAATAATTTTCGATCGGCTTCGAGTCCCGGAAAGTTGAAATCACTTTACCAACAATTGGCCCGAGCGCGGAGAGCGCGACGGTAGCGATCTTCAGGTAAATGTTAACGGCACCGAGAGCCGTCCACAGCACCCGAGCGCCAACTGCCAGCTCTAAAAATCCCTGGTAATTTCCGCGCATGACCTCTCTGGTGCCGAGAAATACAGCGTTGGCTCCGGTAAATGCGGCCGCCATGTTGTTGACCTGCTTGGTCGCCTGCTGGACTTCCGAGCCATCAGCCTCGATGATGATTTTACCTCGATACTCCCCGGTGCTCATGGTACGGTTTCCTTATGAATCGCACGGAACCCTCGCGAAACGATTACCTGGCCAGCGTGCTCATCCCTGGGTGGACGCAGGTGATGTATTTTTCCCCGAAATGGGCTGCGGCCTTTTTTGTCGGCGCGGTGGTATGTTGGATCTTTCTTCCCTGGCCGGTTGCCGTGGTCGTTCACCTGGCGGCGATGGATCACGGGGCTCGTCTGGTTGATGCCCACTTCTCGGGCAAACGCCCCGCTACGCCAGAGGCATGGTCCGCGAAGTATGGCGCAACTCCCCGCAAGTCTGTCCACTGACCGGGCCATCATCCGACCTCCGGGCCTTGTGCTTGATCGGCCTTCCTTTTCTGACGCGCCTTCGACGACGTATCGACTCCATGCCGATCCATAAATGCCCGTGATGCATTGCGGAACCGGATGAACGCCTGAAAGCTCCACGAATCCTCGGGCTCACTCAGCCGGACCCCAAGAAGGGCAGCCTGGTGGGCTTGTGCCTCAAAGGAAGACTCCGCGAGATCCCGCAGCACATCAACAACATGCTCGTAGGCCACGTCGTAGAGCCAATAAGTATCGGGCATGCCCGTGGATCCAACCAGATGCGCCAGGACGGAATGCTGGGCACTGGCTGGTAGCGTCACCCCTGACGCCTCAATAGGCGGGTATGAGCGCCTGGGCAGCAGTGCATCAATGGCGGCCTGTATGGCCTCCCAGGGAGCCGATAGGCCATTCGCCCAGGAGCGAATCGTACGCCGCGTCCTTGCTTCGCCTGAAGACGCCTGCTGAATGACTATAGCCGAGCGGGAGAACGCGTGTGCCCAGGCCAGTGCCAAGTCGCGCATGGAGGCGTTGTCTCCCCACCAAATACGAGCGAGGTCGTTGTACCACTCGATGGCGGCCCACGACAGCCGCCTCAGCGACGTGTTCCCAACCACGATCGGCGCGTCCAGCAGATCTACGAGCTGACGACCAGGCGGGGCGTCCTGTTCGTGGGCCAGACGATTGAGTTCGGCGACGTGATGATATTCGAAAAACCAGTCAAAAGGCTTGTCGGCATCGATGACGCGTCGGATCAGCGCCTCCACGGATGGATGAAGTTGGTCCATGGCCGCTTATGATCAGACGGGGCCGGCCACCAGTTTGCTGGCCGTGATGGAGGCGCGGTACTGCTCGTTGTTCAGGCGTGGCGTCTGTCGATCTTCCGTTTTCCAAGGAGCGGTCGGTTCGTCGGGCAACTCGTCGGTGATCGCTTCAACCGTAACCCGGTGCATTTCTCCCTGGCTGCGGCCGACCAGATGTTCCCCGACATTGTTGCTGTCATCCTCATGACCGACCGTGATGTTATACTCGGAACGCTGCACATCCAGTTCGCTTTCAAACACGCCGAGGTGGTCGTTGGCTCCGAAGCCCAGAAAAGCGGGAAGCGTAATCGTTCGCTCGTTGTCGAGATGCTCCCCGAAGTTCTGTTCCGGATGTTCGTGGGCCGTCATCCGGATTCTGGCATACTTCTTGTTTTCCTGCTGCAGGACAACGCTCTCGACGGCCATGGCGTCACCGGATCCGGTGGTGATCTCAATCGCTGAAATTTCGGTTCGGACCTTGCTTACGTATTCTGCCTCATACCGAATCACCTCGTTAAAGGAGTGGTGGGTGTCCGGATCATACTCTCCGACTTGGTTCGTCTCGTTGGCCGACTCCTTGGCTCGGGTAGGAACGCAACGCACGCAATAAAAGTTCGTGCCCAGCGGGCGACCGGATCCGGTCATGTTCAGATGGTCAACTGCACCGTAATTTTTACCCATAATCCACCGTCCTTTACTTGAATGATTCTGATTGCTCGAAGAGGTATTCCACGATCTCCGCCAAACGGGTCACCTCAGCTTCCAAGTCGGTGATGCGTTGTGCCTGGCCTCGACCCTGGCCCTTCAATTTCTCGCGTGACTCCCGGAGTTCGTCCCGTGTGTTCCGATCAGTCATCCGGTCCCGCGCCGGAAACTGCTCGCGGATGATGGCGCGTAGATCGGCACGGGCCTGTTGCACGGTGCCGGTGATCGTGACGCCGATCTGGTAGCGAGTGTCGATGATGGCAGGGGTTGGGAATCGCCGCATCCAAGGCGCGTAGTCCGGTTGCGCCACAGTGTTGGTGTTGGTGATGTCGATGACCGGGATGTCTCGTGTCCGTTCCGGTGCTGCGTCGAATCGCGGGTCATACGTGATGACCCGTTGCGCCAGCACGGAAGTCGCGGAAAGCAGGATGATGGTGGCAATGGTCTTCATAGTTAGTACCCGATCACCACGAGGCCCGATCCAGCCCGATTGCCGTGCGTTCCTGCGGCACCGACTCCGCGACCCGACACGTATTCCGGGATGTCAGTTATCAGGGTGCGATAGGTCACGCCAAAGTACGTGTTCGTGCCAACGTGTCCCGATCCACCGCCGCCTCCGGGTGAGTTATTGTTCACGGTGTAGCTGCCGCCGCCTCCAAAATACCCGCCACCACCGCCATGCGCGGAACCTGCGAAGCCATTGGTGACGGCACCGTTGCCGCCCAACAAAAAAGACCCGACGGTGTTGGTGCCAGAGTGATTGACGAAGCTCGGCGTTGCGGCGGTTGATCCCCCCTCTGTTTGGTTTCCACCACCACCCGGTGTCGAACTTCCCGCGCCGGTACCTACACCACCAGACACACCGCCGCCCGTCCCCGGACTAGCACCACCACCCGAACCGCCAGCGATGGCAAGTATGTCGTTTGTTGATCGTATGACCCATGCGGCTCCACCTCCACCACCGCCGACTACCGTTGTACGCGAAACGCCACGACCACCGCCACCGATGGCGTTATCTGTATATGCTGCCGTCGTCGTTGATCCCGTGACGGCAAGACCGCCCTGCGGCACCATGACCTCAAGAAACTCAAGCGGGGTTGCACCGGCCTCGACGTAGGTAAATCCACCGTTCGCAAGCGTTGAGCCAGCCCCGCCGCCGCCCCATGTCCAGACGCCGATGTTTGTGATGCCGCTCGGCACCTGCCAACTGTTGGTGCCTTCTGAAAGGAAATAGACTCGATTGCTACCGATGCGTCCGGGGAACAACGAAGACACGAACCCGATCTCCAACACCCCGCTTTGTAGATGGTGGAACATGGAGGCGTTGACGTTGATTCCCGTCGCCGTGCCGATCAGCACTCCGTTGCTGTACACATCAAACGATCCAGACCCACCATCACCTCCACCACCACCATACGGCAATAGGTCGGTGGTGCCGTCGCCGCGAGTGACCGGAACGAGGCCGGTGGATTGTCCAATGGCGGTCAGGTCTGCTATATCAACAGGCGCTCCGGACACGTTTATGTTCAGGTCCTGGGATCCTGCGCCGGAGTTGGTGACGGTGACGCTATGCCAGGCAAGGCGATGACCCCGCTGCCCGTTGAGATAGGCCCACAGCTCCGCCTCGTAATGTGCACCTTCGTCGATCGCGATCAGCCGAGCCTCCACGGAAGCATACCCGTTGCTTCCATCCAGAATGCGGCCGGGAAAATTCGTGAACGCCACCAGATCGCGGGTGTCTCGCCACTCCCAGCGGATCGTATAATTGGTGGTGAGGTTCAGTGGCAACGAGAATGAACCCAGGCGGCTGAACACGGATAGCCTGGCCAACTTCTGCTTGTCGAAGCTTATCGTCGATTGCGCGTTGGTGACGGATGACACTTCGTTCGTCATCACGTACACCTCGGCACGACAGGCGTGCGAGATACAAAACAGCAATGCTGCTATGACGTAGACGTATTTCATTGCAGGAAAAAGGTCACGCCGTCCGTGGTCACCAACCGCATCACCCCTCCTGTATAATTGTTTGCCAGGCGAAGCCCGGTCAGCGGGATGTTGGTCCATCCAAGGCCGTTGCCATAGGTAGGCCCGAAGTAGGAGGTGCTGTTCGTGGCTACGACTGATTGCGCGCCAACCGATGCGCTTGGGAAGGTCACCGCTGAACCGGTGAATACGGCCGCAGTGCTGGAACCCATGGTGATCACGAGATTGCCGAATCCGCTGTAGTTCAATACCACGTCAGGTCCATTTGTTCTGATGGTGAAGCGATCCTGGACATTAACCGTGCGGGCGGTAATATTGCCACCTGACCAACGGACCAAATTGGTACTATCAATGCCATCAAGCAGGTCGGCATCCATTCCCGTCCCTGAGCCTTGATTTCCGGACCACCATATCGGCAATGCCGTTCCGATAATCGGACTGAAAAACCCTGGCTGGTTGGTTCCAAAAAGCCGGTACGAATAGCCGCCGCCAACGACAAAGGCCGTCGAAGTCAGACCGGAACCGAAAAATTGCTGAAAATTGATTTCGTTCAGGATCCGGCGATTGTTGACAATCAAATCATCTGAGGACATCGAACGGGTCAACGTGGTGTCGGGTGAGTCCGGATACTTCCATCGCACAACGAGCGGATCGGTGCTCATGCTGTTCGTGTTGTATCCGATGAACAGCTTTTCGTTTCCGTAAGCATCAAGAAGCAGGATGGATGGGTCATCCAGATCATCAAAGCCAGCCTGTAACACAACAACGCGGGACGTAACGACAACACGCATCGTCGTAATCGCCTGCTCGTTGCTGCCAAGACGGGCGTTGATCAGGTCTACGCCTTGCGTGGGTTGAATGCCGTTCTTCTCGAAAAAGTCCGGAGGTGAATGCAGCACCCCGTTGGTGTCCACGGTGACGGCCGCGAAGGCGACGCCGGGCATCACGGTTGGAGCCGGATTGCCGGTCACAAAGGTCAGGGACTGGGTTGCCCAGGTCGTCGTCATGGTATCAAAGTCAAAGATTCTGGCCCGGAAGTAGTACGTGTTGGTAGGCACCAATTCGACGACGGTACGACTGAAGATACCTGCGACATCGCCAGTGCCCGAAGGTTCGATCACAAAACCGGAACTGGCTTTGCTCCAGGCCAGCTCATTCGTGCCCCCGTTGGTCAGGCCGTAGAAGATGCTGCCGCTGTACGTGCGGCCCGTGACCAACCCGGCATAGGAACCATAAAGCTGCGCCGACCAGGCCGTCACATTGCTGGCAGAAAGCGTGGTAACCACTTGCGCCTGCGCGAGGCAGCCGGTAAGTCCAAGGACGGCGAGCAAGAGGGAAATCTTTTTCATAAGGGCTCCATGACGTGTATGACGCGGTTCTTCAAAACGATCGGCTGGAACTGGCCTGTCTTCTTGTCCATCAACCAGACCTTGCCATCCTGCAGCTTGTAGATCTGGCTGCGCGGCGAGGTAATCGACGCGAGTGCTGCCTGGATCATGGGGCGGGAGATCAGCATTACGGGATCTCCAGTACGACGAAGGCCCCGTCACTCAAGCCAACGGGTGCGTAATCCTGCAGCACGATGTCGAAGACCATCAGCATGCCGTCCTCGATCTTGTAGAATCCGCCGTCGGGGTGGGTCACTTGGCGCAGTTCCGCTCGTAACTGGTCGAGGGTGGCGTACTCGACCGGAGTGTTGTCGTCCTGGTCGGGGTTCTTGGCGGCGTCGTTGAGGACGGTCTCGTTGAGTTGCACCAGGGTCGACACTTCACCGGCCAAGGTAATCGCCTCGATATCAATCACGACCTTGATCGATGGCTCCTTGGAGCCGAGTGCCGTGGCCAGTGCTTTCCGGTTGAGCTTGAACCGCACCGATAGCTTGCCCTGGGCAACATTCAGGTCCGCGCGATGACCGGGGACGTTGAAGGAGGTCGGCTCGGCCAAGATCACCTCCGCCCCGCCGTAGTCCTTTTCCTTCTTGGCCACCAGGCGGAACATCGTCGTGTCATCAAACCCGAAGGTCGTCGCGGCCTGTGTCGTCGGATCGACCGTCACGACGTCGATGTTGAACTGGATGTCATCGCCCCGTACCAGGCGAAGTTTCTGGTTCAGCGGCGCGTTGGTGGATTCAACCAGGATGCCGCGCATCTGGTCGATACGCATGGGGATCGTCCGGATGGTCATGATTCATACTCCGTGGTGTTGATCTCCAGCTCCACGGTCGCCACCTGTGGCATGGCCTGCAGGAAGGTCGCCCGGTTCTTGGGCTCCAGATGGAAAAAGGTGTCCGGCCATTGATGGTTCAACTTTTCACGGCACGCCTGGATCAGGTGGTTCACATCCTCGGTCGGCCGCGTCGGTTTTGTTGGAGCTACGATCAGCACGGCCCAGGTGGACTTGTTCTCGACGGCATTGCCGTCTTCTTCGTCGGTCTTGAGAACCACATACGCTGCGGGGATCTTCAGCGCGGTGAGGCCAGTCCAGAAGCTGTCGTCGATCAGGCGTTGGATGGGCAGGATCTCCACCTGCCGGAAGTCGGTGATTTCACGAAAGCGATCTCGCACTCGCTCCCAACGTTCTTGAATGGTCAACATAGATGCCTCAGTAAAGCAGGTCGCCCGATGTGCTGTGGGTCTTGGCTGGCTCGGTAATGCTCGCCACCGGCCCGCCAGACGGCTCGTGGGCCACGCCCAGGCTGAGCGTGCCTGCAGCGATCTTCTCAAGCTGGTCGCGGTAATAGGCCCGGTCCTTGGCGAACGGATTCTGCGGACTCTCCTCATACCCGGCCCGGCGGTAGACCTCGAATCCGGCAAAGGCGATCGCCGCCGCCTTGACCAGCGCGGGCGGATTCGCCATCGGCGGGTTGAATCGGATCAGGTAGGCATCGACATCCAGGCAGGCTTGCCCCTTGATCTGATCGAACAGGCCGGTGTCCTCCAGGCCGTCCTTGTTATCATCCAGGGCAGACGCAAAGAAATCCGGCTTGATTCGCCCTGGCGTTAAATCAGATCGCTCCAAGTAAGCCATGGCAGCCTCAAGCCGGATTTCGGGTTTGGGGTATCGATATCGTTACTGGTTCGGCGAGGAAAGATCTCCGGTGATGTCATTCACCGACGACGTCGCGCCACCGCTGTAGATGAACCGCAGGCGGTCACCTCGGAACAACCACACCGGAATCGCATTGGTCTGCCGCCACACCCCGGCCGACCCGGACAGCGTGATGGAGCCCATGGTGTTGGTGCGGTCTTCGCGGATCCGCGCGATCGTGATCGTACCGGTAGCCGCGCTGGCCTGATAGGCCTCGATGATCAGCGGCTTCTCCGACGCGTAGTCGCGGGTCACGCGGTACTCGTTGGTGGTGCGCGTATCGAGCTTGGTGGTATAAGGCGTTTCCGCCTTCGCCGGGGCGAGGGCCGCGAGCGCGACCGCCGCCATGATGCCGAACATGAATAGCTTCTTCACTGGATGCTCCTGGTTGGGGTGGTGATTACCGTTTGATGTTGATGCGGCGGACGGCGGCGTCGTTGGCGCGGATGATCTGCTCGTACCAGTCGAACTTGGCGACCTCGCCGCGGCCGTCTTCCTTCTGGTAGCTGCCCGGAACCATCCACTGGCCCATGAGACGCAGGGTCTTCATGAAGCTGGGGTCGTTGCGGGTCGGCGTTTCCTTGCGGGCGAACACCAGGATGGTGTTGTCCAGGATGAACTGGATGTCTTCCGACACGCCTTCAGCCGCATCGTCATACACCATGAAGGAGGCCCGCACATCCGGGTTGCCGATCAGCAACTGGCCGAACGATTCGAGGGTGGGCGTCTGCGTGTTGCCCGCCTTCGGGTTGCCGACGACAAACTTGCCCCGCACCTTCGGGTGGTTCTTGCAGTACTTGAAGGCGTAGGCGCCGAACACGACGCCGATGCCCATGAGGCTGCCGTACTTGGCCGCTTTGACGACCTCCAGGATGGCGTCGTCGAGATCCGAGATCGGATCTTCAGCATCACCCCAGGCCTTCTCCTCGCCAGCGCCTGCCGCATCGAGGGCCTGATCCACCACGGCCTTCTCGTGGGAAAGCGCAGCGACTTCGGCATTGATGATCGCGCCTTCCATCATGCTGTTGAGCAGATCCTTCTCGGCCAGCTTCTCCGCCTGGTCGACCGGATAGTCGAGCGCATGCGGCTCCAGGAGGTACGGAACGTTCTCGGCGCTCGACCCGATTTGCGCGGCCTTGCCATGCAGCGGACGGCGGGTGTCGGGCACGCGGAACCGGCTCTTGTCCGTGTAACGCTTGTAGAAGCCGGAGGGCACGGCCACTTCAACCGGAGGGGCGATGAAGTTGGCCACGGGCTGTACCGCCTGCTGGGCGGAACGCTGAGCGAAATTGATCAGCGTGGGATTCGACGAGATGGCTGCGAGACGCGACATGATGATGCTCCTTGGTGCTTGGTTAAACGGTGACGTTGCCGATCATCGCCGGGCGGATCCGGACGTTCTGTCCATCCACGCCGATCTCTTCGGCGACGGCCATGATGAAATACGTGCCGGCATCGCCGGGCAGCGCCCGGATCTTGCCGTAGTCGCCCGCCCCGGCGAGGCACAGGCGCGCACCCGGATTGCAAGCGCCCTTGAGGCGGACGCGGAAGTTGCTGGCGCTGTGCAGGGGGATGGCCGAAGCATAGCTGCCCTCGGTCGCGCCCTCCTGGAGAACAAACAGGCCGTCATCGGCGACCGCCTCCGGCCGCACGAAGCGGGCTTCGCCGCCGACGTTCTTGATCTTGACGAGGAAACCCTCGTAGCCGACGAGATTCTCGCCCGCTTTCAGCTTGATCGCGCCAGGGCGCGTGTTGGTCTGGATGTTGTCCATGATGCTCTACTCCGGGTTGTGGGTGATCGTTACTTGACGGTGACCGGCGGGATCTCCTGGTCGGCCATGTTGTACGCCTGAATCAGGCTCGTCGCGGCCCCGCTGGCCTGCAGCTCGGCGGCGCGGGCGTCCACCTTGGCGGCGCGATCCTTCAGCGCCTGGGCGTTGCCCTCGATCGGCGTCTCCACGCTCGATGACGGAGTGCGGCGGCTGAGCGGAACCGTCACCGGCAACTTGTCGACCATCGCCGACAAGGTCACGAGATCGACCTTGGCCAGTTCCTCGGCGGAAAGCGGGATCACCTTGCCTGCGGTGGTGGCCTTGTCCACCAGCGCCTGGCGCTCGAACTTGTCAAGGCGGGCCGAGAGGGCGGTGATCGTTGTTTGCTGGGTGGTGACGGTCTGCGAGAGCGCGAGCAACTGGCCGAGCTGCGCCTTCTGGCTGTCAACGGTCGTGTTGAGCGCGGTCAGTCCGGCGATGATGTCCTTCAGTTCCATGGTGGTTTCCTTTTGCTTGGGGGTGAGATCGATCGAGTAGTACGAGACATCCGGAGTCGCGCCCTGGCGGCAGAGGGCGCTGGAATGCATGAACACGACTTCGCCGTTTGGATCCTTCGAGACCGCCGCGGACAGGTCGATGTAGGACAGGGCATTTTTCTCGCCGGACGGGGTGTAGATCAGGTCATCCAGGTAAAGGCCATCGTTCGGAATCACCAGCGGTACGCCGTAGGCCGCGACTTCGCGCGGTTCTTTCGTCCGTTCGTACTCCGTGGTGCCAGGCACGGTGTTGTGCTCGTAGTCCAGGGCGACGCGATCAAAACCGAAGCGATCCTGCATCGTCGGCAACTCGGCCACCGTCTTTGCGCCAACAATGACCTTGCCCTTCTTGGTCTCGTTAACGCCCCAGTTCAAAACCTTCAGGCGTTTCGGAAGCCCCTTCACGGCGGACGCGCCGTTGGAGATGCGCAGGCAAATCAGATCAAGCTTTGTCAGGTCACTCATTACGCTGGCCATTAAAGACCATGCGTATGAAACCGTCTAAAACAGGTGGGGCAAGTGGGACGCGACGGCGGGGCTATCGGCCGAGGCCTACGTGCTTGTGGATCATGCTCTCGACCTCGGCCTGGAACTCGGGCTGCAACCGGCCGTCCGGATGCAGCGGGAAGTACGGCCGCGCCGGGATCAAACTGCCGGGATGCTTCACCTGCTTCGCATAGTAGCTCTGCGCCCCCACGCGAAAGTACAGCGCGGCCGCATCCTTCGCCTTGATGATATGCGGCTTGGTCTTTCCTCCGAGTTGGTGAATCGCCGCATACGGGCGATCACTTCCAATCGTTGCCGAGTTGTTATCGGCGGCCACCAGGCGGAGCGATTGCTGCAAAGCGCCTCGATACCTCAGCGTTGCTGGCTCGCCATCCTTCTTCGCCGCCCACGGCGTCGGCCGCTTCGACGGATCCGTGAAGGCATCGCGGGCGAAGGCCACGGCACGAAGGCCGATCGCCTGCAGCAAGGCACGCGGGTATTGCAGCTGAGCCATCACGCCTTCCAGCTTCGGAGTAAGCGTGTCTTTTAGGATGACGACTTTCATGACCGATCCAGCTTGCCCTCAATCCGGGTCATGCGCCTTCTTTCGTTTTTTCGGGATCGGCAAACGTCATGATCTTCTCCTCAAACCGTATGCCGCCGTCGCCTTCATAGGGCTGCGTGTGATCGAACTCGCCGTCGATGATCGCGTCGGGAATGCCGTTTGGAAAGGCTTTGCAAACGAACTCTTGGCCCGTCGCTCCGATGTAGTGCTTGCAGGTTAGGCATCTCGGTATCGTAATCATCGCGGACCTCCCAATTTGGCATACACATCCATGACGCGACTTTCTGGCGGGAATGTACGCCCGGACTTCAGTGCCGCGTACACTTCCGCAACGAACTCGGCGGCGTTCATGGCCGCGCGCTTGCTGACGAACGCATAGGCAATCGCTCTCTGTTCATTGGTGAGAGTCATATTAAAAGATGTTCGCGCGGCAAACCAGTGCAATGGATGAGCGGACTCGTGAAGGAAGTGATGGTGGGGATTGTCCGTGGAAATATTCCCCTTGTTTTTTGCCGTGATGATGACGCCGTCGTTGATCAGCAGGTAGTGGATGGCATCCACGTAAACGACATCCACCTCGGGGTTGTAAACCAGAACGGCCTTTTCAAGTTCCTTCTTGGCCAGCTCTTTGGTCATCGCGCTATCAAAGGTGATTTGCACAGGAATCGGAAGGTTCCGTTCTCGCAACCAGCGGATGGCCTCTTCAAGTCGTTTGACGGACGCCTCGGGCAGAACCTCTCCGATCTCCACCGACACCTTGGATGCGCCCGCCGCCTTCAGGCGATCAATGGCGTCATCTTTATTAACCGTCTTCACCGGCTCCGGCACATCGCCTCCATCGACCGTCACCGCTTTCGGAAGTCTTGTCTCTGTGTCCTCTGTGCCCTTCTGCCTGCCCGCCGAAGCCTTGGCGAAGGAGGGTTCAAATATCTTCCCGACCGCCGCCCACGTCTTATCATCATACCGGGCCTTGATCTGGTCGATGGGAATCCCCACGTCTCCCGGCCTCCACGCATACGCCGTGTTCGGGTCCAGTCTGGCCCGCATCGCCCTGAGGCGGGGTGATGGTACGTTGACCGGGTGACCGTCACCTTTGTCCAGAACACCATCGGCCAGGCGCTTCTGCGCCTCCGGGCCCAGCGTCCATGCCTGGTCAGTCGGCGACGTCTTCGCCTGCTCGTACTCCCGGTCCGTTGTCGCGATCACCTGGCACCGGCATCCCCAGTCCCAGGGCGGGAAGTGATCCTGCCAGAACGGGTGGTCCCACGGAAGGATGAGACCGTGCAGCGCCCGGTGGCTATCCCGGACCTGGTCATCGCGCACGGTGAGATATTTCCAGTAGGGCAGGTACGCGGACGACTCGACCATCTGCCGGTAGGCCGTCGCTTGGTACGCCTGGTAGCCATGCGTCCGGAGCAGCAGCTCCGCCCGGCGCGCCGCCGCCTTGATCTGGGCATCCTTGACCTCCGGCTCCGCCGCGTCATCCACCAGGAACGGCGAAAGCTCCGCGACCACGTCCTTCTTGATCGCATCCCAATCCCCGCCCCGCGGGAGGTCCGCGATCCGGTCGCGGATCCGCTGCAGGACATTCGCGTCCTGGACGCCGGTCACGGTAAACGCCAACCCCTTCAGCTCCGGCAAAAGCTGGTCAAACACCGCCCGGACTACGGCTGGCTTCCCGGCGATCGCCGCCGCCGCCTCGTCATGGGCTATGGGTTTCGCTATGAACATCACCTCACCAACCTTCCAGAAACGCGTTTAGGGGCCCGCGAAATGCGGCGAATCGATTATTTTCCAAAAGACGACCACACACCCGGCCTACCGCCAAAAGCCCGTAAAGGGCAAATAAACCGGACGTGTGGCCGCTGAAAATGAAAACCATGCCCGGCCAGGCCACGCCTTGCCGCGCCTCGCCTGTCCTCGACGGTTTTTTAAAATTGGCTTTCATCGTCATAATAGAACCATGCCTTGCCTAACCTCGCCTCGCCTGGCCGAGCAACGCCCCGCCCCTGCGTGCCAAGTCTACATCATTCCGGCCTCCAGGTTACCACATGAAACCGGCCAAACGGTCCTTTGGTCTCCGGGCGGAAGTCGCCCACGCCGCACCGGATACCGGCATCGTCCACGATGCGGCGGACGTCGTTGATTGACATCAGGGCATCGTCAAACTCCACCGTGAACGTAACGCCCCAGTCGTTTAACCGGGGTCGGTGGCGCACCACGCGGCCTTTCGTCGCGGGCACCACCACCGCCCGCGAGTCCACCACGAACTTCTTGGTGCCCAGCAGCAAGCGCTCCGGCGTCACGAGCAGGCAGGCGGCGGCCGGCTTTTGCAGGCTGGCCCGTCCCTTGCCCTTGGAAAACGCCGCCGCCGAGATCAACGCCCGCCACAGGTTCATGCCCGGCAGGTAGAGTTCTCCCGTCGCTTCGTCGCGGTAACACACCGCTTCGGCCTGCACCTCGGCGGGCTGGTTCTTAATGTTATCTTCGGGAACCAGCGGGAACCGGTGCATCAGCAGTGGTGCGGTTCCGGTAATTTCAACCTGAATGGACTTAATCATGACACACCTCGGCATTGTTGAGTGATGCATGGACTTTCTTTTCGTCGTCTGGCCGCATGTGCATGCCACGTGCCGTCGCTACGGCCATGGACTGAAAGAACGCGGCGAGCAGGTCGTAGTAACATGCCCGCCTTTCATCGGCGTCGGATTTGCATTCGTGGGCGATTGCGACGGCTTTGGCCGCGCAAGCATCCGCCAGGGCGGCGGATTCGTGGGGCGAGAGCGTAATGCTCCCGGTTATGGACATGTCTCGGTCGTTCAGCATCATACTTGTCCTCCGATGCTTTGCCCGAATCCCCCTCCGCCTTTGCAGAGCGGATATAAAGAGGACCCGGTGCCGCCTGCAAAGACCCTCGACAAGGAGAGTTCCCCCGAAGGGGACGACACCGGGCCCAAGATGGGTACGGTAGTGATTGTCTAAAGTCTTTGCAGGACTGCCAGACAACGTACCCAAATCAAAATCTGTGTAAAGTGAAATCACCGCCCGTCTTCCTCTGCGCTCTTTGCGTTCTCTGTCGTTAAATCTTCTTCCCGTTCGCCTTCGCACTCCCCGCACACGTCCTCGCCCTCGGCCACCGCTTCCCCGCATACATCGCACACCGAACCCGACCCGTTGCAGATCGAGCAGTTTCGGTCGCCGAACTTTCGTCCGTCGCCGGTTCCATCACATGCCTGGCAATTCATGACCCCTCCTTTGCCTCAAAATCAAAATCCATTTGCCGCCCCATCTGTCGTTCGAAATGCTCGGGGTCCTGTGTCTCCGTCTTGTAACGCATCAACTCCTCGAGAGGGATCACGATGCGCCCGGGGCTCGGATACTCCGCCCTTATCGCCCCGATCTCGCAGAGTCGGTACACCGTATTGCGCGAGACATGGAGGATGGGCGCGGCGAGATCAACCGAAAGTCCCGTCGAGGTCGTGGTGACCGGGCGCAGGTGGTAGCCGCCCTTGCCGTCTTCCACCTGCTCGTAGATGATCGCCTTGTATTTCTTAGCCATAGTCACCACGGCATCAAGGTTTGTTCTGGTTTGACCGGCTCCGACGCCTTCCTCCGTTGCCACTCCGCCATGGTGACCGCGCGGTACCGGCCCTCGTGTCCGGCTTTCTGTCCCGGCTGCAACTCGACGAGGCCCGCCTGGTAAAGATCCGTGGTGCGCGGACGAAACGTCAGTAAGGATATTTGGGCGCGAAGCGCGACCTCGGCCGTGGTGCCGGGCCCATGCAACAACCACGCCTCGTAAACGCTACGGCGCATTCCTGAAAGCGACTGCTGCAGATCCTCGAAGGTCATGTCTCGGAAGTCGGTAGGCTTCATGCGGCTTTCCTCCGCCTGCGTTGGGCATCCCGACGAAGGTCAAACACCAGGTTCCACACTTGCTTCGCCGACAGGCTGCGAAGGTCGGCTGTCTTGAAGCGCGCCTTCGCGATGGATTGCACATAGTCGAACGGCCGGGCAATCACATCGCTCGCCGCAGTGCACTCGTGGTTCAGTTTTGCCAGGACAAATCCAGGGTCGCCCACCTCGCTGGCCACGAAGTCACGGAGTGCCGCCCGCTTATGCCCGAGCAACGCCCGGAAGTGTCCACGCAACGCCCGGTAATCCTTCTGGGTCGCCGTACAGAGCGAAGACCGCCCACATGCTTCCTGTTGCTGATCATGCCGCCAGGCCTCGTAATCATCGCCCGAGTGAATCCCAACCTTGTCATAGGCCTCGCGGGCGAGGATGCAGATGGTCGCCTTCTGTTCTTTGGACAGAGGCGACAACTCGGATCCACGCACTGCGCGGTCTATGACGCCAGGCTTCATCCCACCTCCGCCATGATCCGGGTAATCTGCGTCGCGGCCAGCATGGGGCTGGTCATCGATGCGTATAGGGCCCGCTGGGTTCTCAGCGCCTCGCGCAGGTATCCATACGTCTGCAGGTGATGCAAATCGTGCGTCATAACGTAGAGTTCGTGTGCCCGCGTGGTCTGCGCTTCCAGCAGCACCACGAACGAAGCAACCCACTCCATGTGTTCGGCGTGGGTGCTTCGCTGCGTTGCCTCCATGATCTTTTTTTCGCTCATCGGCCGACCTCGCGTACCGTGCGGATGCGATGAATCACCAGTTCGGCCAGGGCTTCCAGATTGTCCCGGTCCCGCGGATCGATTCGCTCAATGAGCTTCACGTGCGCAAACGCGTCGAGCAGGTCATTGGCAACCAGCTTAACGCCTTCACGATTCACCGACGGCGTGATCGGCCGAGGACACGTGGCGGGCAAGAGCGTTTTCACCGCACCACCTCGCTCAGGTTCATCTTCCGGATCTCCAGTTGGCGTTTGCGCTCATGCTCGTAGGCGCGCACCTGAACGATGGTCACCAGGCCGCCAATGATCACAAACGCCAAGCCAAGGCAGATCAGGAACAGGCAGATCACCGCTACAATCTCGTTGCCTGCGTCGATCGTGATCATGCTTCACCGCCTGCGTCGATCGACGCGATGTCCAGCGTGATGGTGACCGGCTTGGCATCAGCCGACTTCCGTTCGGTCACGCGCACATACTGCCGCGTCCCGATTTGCCGTTCACACTCCCCGATGATCTCGCAGGCCCGCCGCCACTTGGGATGCTCCACCTTGTAGGTGCGCAGGTCGCGGATGCGTTGCATGTCCATCCGGCCGCTCTTGCGTGGCTCAAAGGCCCGCCGGGCAATTTCCGCGAGATCCGCATTGGCGCCATCGGTCATCTCCGCTACGGCCTCCAGGATGAGTTTCTGGGCCAGTGCCAGCCGTTCGTCGAACTCGGTCTTGGCCTGCATGTCCAGGGAAACGGTGATGGATCCGTCAAAGCTGCGGAACTGCACGTTGCCTTTCACGCCGCCCAGGGAGACCTCCGCGTCCTGCTCCGCCATCTGCACCAGCTTCTCGATGTCGGCGAAGGATTCGCGCTTCACCTGGCGCAGGTGTGCCTGCGCCTTGATAAACCGAGCATGGATCCGGCGTGCAATGCGATCGCGCTCCCGGTCGTATGTCTTTATGTACCGCATCGGCACGGCCGCGCCCTGCGGGTCAATCATGGTTTTCTTTTCGCTCATGGTGGTCCCCTTCTGGTTATCGGCTCTCGACCTCGGCGCTCACCGCCCTGGCGAAGTCCTCCAGGGTGATCTTTTCGCCGTCGTACATCTCGCGGGCCCGGCGGCAGGCATCGCGCACGAATCCAAGGTTGCCGCGACCCGGTGCATATTGCTCCAGCAGCGTAATGGCTTTCGCGGTTTCTCCGTTCAGTCCGGGCAATCGCCGCCCCACAAACTTCATCATGTCTGCCCGCGTCACCGCGGCGAGTTTGATGCGCTCGGCCAGCCGGTTGCCCACCAGTTGGCGACATTCCTCGTAGTTGCCCCGTTCCAGGCGGGCCCACAGCGTCGGCATGGTCAATCCAACAAATTCACCGGGCGTCGAGTTAACCAGCGCCTTGATGGTGTTCAGGATGCGCGGACCCGCGTGATGCAGCTCGTCGATGATCAGACAGCGACGACCCTGCGAAAGGCCACGTACAACCAACTCAAAGCGCTGCATCGGCAATGACGGAAGGTTCTTCATGCCCAGCGCCCCCATGATCAGCCCGAGGAAGTTCGAAGGGCTGTCACTCATCACATCGGTCAACTCGACAAACAACAAGCGCTGGCCATATTTTGCAATCAGGGCTTTCGCGGCACTGGTCTTCCCGCTACCTGTGTCGCCCTGAACCAGGATGAAGCGCGCGTTCCCGGTCTCGTGAAACGTCTCCAGCAACGAGCGGCGGAGTTGCACCACCGGACTAAGGTCGTCGTAAAAATCCTCACTCACCCCGGCATCTTCGCCGATCGTTTCAATCAGCGCCCACACCGCCCGGTACTTCGCCAACTGGACTTCGACATCCAGTTCGTCAAAGTCGCCCGCCAGGATGCGCTTGTAAGTCCGGTCGCTGCCGATGTCCGGGAACCGTTTCCGCAGGGCGGCGTCGCTGAGGTGCTTCGCCTCTTGCCACTGCTGGATATTATGCGCCAGCGATTTCAATTCCTGTTGACTGGTCTTCTCGCTCATCTTACTTTGGCCCTTTCGATGGCGGTTTGGTACCCGCCTGGTTTGCTTCACTCGCCCCGGTTGCCGCCGGGGCTTTTTTTTCACATCTGCACGAGATCCCCGCGCGCCCGCAATTTCGCCTCCAACGCATCCGCCTCAGCGGCGAGTTTGTCGGCATCAACTTCGCCTCGCCGGGCGACGCAGGGCTTGACTCCCCCGCCGCGACCCGAAGCCCTACCAGCGTCGGCGGAAGAAAGTGCGCCGCGCTGCAGCGGATCGACGGCGGGGGATAGGGAACCACGGGCAGACGAAACCGATGAGGTCAGCTCGGTGGTCTCTACACGGCCGGAGGCGGCTTCGCTGCCCGTGGAAGTTGCAAGTTCAATACGCCGGACACCGTCCGGTCCGCGCAATTCGCTGACCTGAGCACCGCGGCGGCCGTTACCGAGCGCACGGTATTCCGTGCGTACCGCGTTGGCCATCGCCTTCTTGAGGCGGATTGCCTCGTAGGTCGCGCTGTCGCTTCGGAAGATCTCCCAGTCGAGATCTGCCACCGGTGCCGGAGGCGGGTTTAAGCATGTGGCGATGCATACCGGCTTGCGTGTCTTCAGATGCACGATCGCCGCCCGGACCTCGGCCTCAAACGGATCGTACATGACGCGCACCTTATGGCCTTCGAACGCCGCCAGATCCTCATGGGCGAAGCTATACGTGGAAGGAATACCGAGCGGGCACATGGTGTCGCACACCACCATCCCACCGCGTCGCACTTTCACCACGTGGCTTTCCGGTGCGGCATAGGGGGCGAGTTCATCGCTGAGGGTTGCCCTGGGCCGCTGCGCCATGTCTTCGTTCCATCGTTCGATGGGCGTCCACTTGCCGTATTCTTTGCTTTCAATGGGATCCTGGTTCAGGAAGGTCACGCAATCTTCCAGTTCCTTCAGCAGTTGGGGAAGCAATGGGAAGTACTCGCGGCCATCGATCGCGCCGGCGTGGGCTCGCACCAGTAGTTTGTTTTCCCGTTCGTACTCGCCCCGAAAACGCCCGATCTGGCCGTCTTCAAAAACAGAGAGGTAGGTCCAAGCGCGTCCGAACCAATTTTCGATGAGCTTGAGGTGCGGCCGGCCCTTGGCATCACGAGCCGTAATACCTGATGCATCCAGGAATGCCTTGGCCCGTATAGATTGCCATGTTCCGCCCTCGACTACCGCTTCGTCCGGACGGCATACATCACGGGCAACGCGGTACATTAGGCCAAGCGAATCCTGATCGCGGTAACTATCTCTCGGCCGCAACGTGAAAACCCACCCGGTAATCATTCCGGTTGCGTCATCGTGTGCCACCAACCATTGACCCCGGCAGGTGCGGTGCCCGAACTTATCGGCTTCTTTGGATCCGCCATACGGCCAAGGAACCACAACAACCTGATTCTGGCTGCCATCGTCATAAGACATCCGCTCGCCTGCATAGAGCCGCCTGGTTCCGTCCGCCGCCATGCGCGTGGTTCCAGGCACATAGACCCCGGAGAGCCTGGCATTGCGCGGATTGCGGTGATGCCGCACGACGGATGGCGAGATCGCGAGCTGATCCTTCAGCGACTTCGGAATGTAGTGCTTCGATGCCGCCGGTCGTTTCAGCGCCGCCGCCGTCGCCTCGGACACCTTACCCTCGTGCACACAACGGCGAACCGCGTGTGAGAGTGATATCAATTCGTCCCCCCGGTTCGTCCGTATCGCCACCTCGCGGATCGCCTGCACATCATCCGCGGGCCAGTCGCAGAGCGGCTTGCGCCCCGAACTCTTACCCGCCTCAAGCCCGGCCTGTCCGCTCGCCTTATAAGCCGTGATCCACGCTGTCAGTGATACCGGTGAAACACTATGCTCTCTCGCAATTGTTGACACATCCTCTCCCGACCCCACGCGGGAGAGAGCATCCGTTACCATGTTCAGTTTCTGTATCATTGTGAGGTTCCGTCCGGTCATCTCTGTGTTCTCTGTGCCTTCTGTTCAACCCATCCGAATCAATCCAGATGCACCTTCGCCGCCGCCTCGCGCAGTTCTTCCCACACGCGGGCAATGCTCTGCTTGTCGGTGGATGACACCTTGTCCCAGTGCTTGATCGCGTTTTTGATCGTGAGGATCGCGTTGTAGCCGAGCTTTCCGTAATTGATCTCGGGGCGCTGACGGTCTTCCGTTTTTGCCAGGCCGCCCACCGCGGGCTTCCAGCGCCGGATCGGCGTGGACCCCGCGAGCAGGCCGAGGTGGACTTTCTTCAGCGCCTTCAGGTAGTCCTTGCCGTCATCCTTCTCCATGTCCAGCGGCTCGCCCGCGACGTGGATCCCGCCGCGATCCCAGGAGGCCGTCAGCTTCTGCTCGATGCACTGGAGCAACTCGATGCCCAAGCGCACATCCTTGTCCGAAACGTGCAGCTTCGCCGCGATCGCTTCGGCGGTGAAATTGGCCAAAACCCCTGTAATTACCGTGCCGGTCACGTGACCGGCACGGCTCCGAATCTGCTGTGACATCCGACCCTGTCCAGCCACCATCGCCGCCACCTTGAGCACCTCTTTGCGGTGCATCTCCAGGAAGGCCATGATGCGCTGGCCGGTCGAGCGTTTGCGGCCGATCGACATACAGATCAGCGCAAACTTCTTCGCATCTTTCACCACTGCCAGATTGCAGGGGATTTTACCCTCTGGGCCTTCTTGATCGATGACGGCCTTCCACCGGGTTATGCCGTCGTGAATTTGATACAGGCCGGTGGCCTTATCGGGTACAGCAGAGATCACCAGGCAAACCGCTGGTCCGTTTTCCTTGATGTTGTCATCGAGACTCTCGCGGTCGTCATCGCCGGTGGGCAAAATAGCGTCCTTGTGCGGTTCCAATTGACCCGCCCTCATGATGCGGAACTCTTTATATTCGACCAATTCATCCATTTTCATTTGCAATCTCCCTCAGTTTTTCAAGCCGTCCGGTTCGCCAGGCATCCAGCAATGCGCGAAGATGCGTGGGTGAAAGGTCACGTTCATACATCTGGCAGTATGACTCCGGCGTGACCTCGTGTGTGCTGGTGTCCATGATGACCTGGAAGAATCCATGCAGGTGGTCGCATGCCGTTCTGACGGCACGTGTTTCTGCGCCAACATTCCTCGGAAGCTTTATCGGCTTTCCAAACCAGAAGTGGGCCTCGCGGATGTTCACCGCTTGTATCCTTCGCAGGGCGGTGCTCATGCCTTCTCCTGGTGCGTTGAGATTGTTATCTTGATGCAGCGCATTCCGGCGGCGCGGGCCTCTGCCCACGGCAAGCGGTACGCATCAATGTATCGGCGAATAGCACGTGCTCTGGTCATGCCGATTGCGTCAGGGAAAACGCCTCCTGCATTGGTGACCCCCCAGTAGTATTTCCTTCCGAACATGGGATTAATTTTCACGGCTCCACCTCCGGCAAAACGGTTACCGACCCATTGTTGACGATCACGAGGCTATTCGTGCCGGTCGCGATCACCACGCGGTGCGAGGATGTGGCGCCGCGCATCGCTCCAATCCATGCTCCGGCGAAAAGACAGGTCATTAGAAACCAGAAGACGGACCAATTCATCGCCGGGCCTCCGCGCGCAGCTTCTTGAGTGTGGCTTCCCGCTCCGCCTCGTCATAAAACAGAAAAGGTTTACCGTTATTCGCTACGCTCATCCACTTGCCGCCCTTTTCGGTTTGCACTTCAATTCCGAAAACGACTCGATGCGTCTTCGTGTCACACCAATTTCCCCTCCGAAACTTCCAGCCCTTCATCATCCCGCCCCCTCTGCGCTCTCTGCGTTCTCTGCGGTTAAATCCTTATCCGTATCTGTATGCTCACCGGACTTCGCGTCACTGAACGTGATGAGCAACTTTGCCTTGATGGAATCGTCGTCGGCTTCCGCCTTCAACTCGTAGTCCGCGATGGCGTCCACGACCTCGTCAGGCATCCGCTTCACGTGGGTAATCGCCTCGGTAAACATCCCGCGCAGCAATTCGATGGTGTCGGTTTTCCTGCTCATGATTTAACCTTCCGCCGACCCGCTCCGGGTCGTAGTGTTTTTCGCGTTGTTAACCGCGCCGGACTTCGGGGCGGCGGAAGGGTGCAATGCCAAGCCAATTACACGCTCCACCTCTTCGGCGCTATCTTCGTAACGTGCGGCAGCGTAGCTTCTCATGGCATCGGATATTCCCGCGGCTTCGAGCTGCTTTTTCGTTTGAGTTCGAAAGGTGGCCGCTCGCTTTCTCCAGGCTTTGGTTAGCCCAACCAATCCCTCCAGTAAGCCTGCAGTCGCGTCGCAGCTTTTCTGTAGCACACGCACCTTGTCGATTGCCGCCTGGTAGGTGTCCCAAAGTTCCTGCTCGTCGGCATCACACATGCTTCTAGATGCAGCAATTTGATTCTGCGCAACCTCAAGCGCTTTGATGATTTCTTCTGCTTCTTTCATAACCCCGTCTCCTCGCGTATGGTCTTCAGGATTGCCAAGGCTGTGTTGCTGGTGCGCTTCCCGCGGATCGCGTAATTGACCATCGCGTCACTCACCCCATGCATCCGCGCGATGCTGGTAAACGTGTGCCCGCGCAGCATGAGCAGGGCGCGGACACGGACGGGGTCAAATATCGGCTTGTGTTTTTGTGCCTTTGGGCGTTTCATTCCGACTGTTGGAGTTGCTAACATGTACGCGACATTATTACTCCCGTGTAATCGTGTCAACGAAAAGAATAACTCGTGAGTAATTTTTCTGACCGGCTTAAAATGTTGCGCGGAAGTCGCTCCAAAGCGGACTTTGCTCGGCATCTTGGCATCCCGCCACCGATGTATCACAGATATGAAAACGGGCAAATTCCAAAACACGATTACCTTAGTGTAATCGCACAAAAGACCGGCAAGTCTGTTGACTGGCTACTTGGGCACACCGACGCAACTCCCGTCGCTATTGCCGTCGCAGAGGCGAAAGCATCAGGCGGAGCAGATGAAGAAGAAAAGATTATCGGCGAGATCACCGAGCGGCTTCGCTGGATGAAGGCCAAGGCCAAGCCAGGGCGTGATCGTCTAAAAAATGCGATCATCCACCGACTCGACGAATACAGCGATTACTGTGAAGACCATTACGCCGATTTACGCAAAGCCGAGGCGGAGGTGGCCCAAAAGGTGTTCGAAAGCAAGAAGTCGTCAACCACCGTGCCGGTCACGTGACCGGCACGGTGAAATAAGGGCTTTTCGCGATGCCGGCAACGTTCCAATCCCTGGATAACCACCGCCCACCATTGTCCACCGCCTGGACACCCGCAGCGCGGTGATAGAATTAAAGCTGGATCAGCTGTTGAAGGAACAAAAGCGATGACCGATGAAGAACGACTTGCCGAATTGGAGGATCAGAACTTTACGACGGCGGCGCATATCCTGCAATTGAGGGCCTCCATCAAAGCCGCGATGGAAGTTATTTGTGTCCTTGGCGGGGAGGTCGGCGTCGACGTCGACCTGTTGCGAAAGACCATTTCCAAGCGGGCCAAGACAAACCTAGAGACCGAGCTACTTCGGATAGAGCGGCAGGATCCGGCTCTAGCGGCGCGAGTTGATCTACGTAAAATCGAAGACCTTTTTTAGATTTCATCATGCTCATGTCAAACACCGTACACCTAACAGACTTCGGTGACACTCACAGGCGGGACGGGTGGTACAGGGCGGTGCGCTGGGTCGGTCACATGGTCGGCTCGTTAAAACAAAAGGGGGGGCTGAATGCGGCGATTAACTTGCATATCGTGTAAACACACATTCTTGCTCAGCGACAAGCGCCTTGAATCGCGTCATGTGGTATGCCCGCGCTGCATGTCGGAATTTGTAAATCCCTCGTATCAAGCGAAGGACTCCACCTCAGATCCCGCACCCAGCAAGCCACCCTCAATTCCACCGCCAACTGCACCTATGGCTGTGGACGACCCATCGGTCTACAAACCTGCCGCGATTATTTCGATGTTGTACTGGGGCGGCTGGATTACCATGGGGCTTGGTGGTTTGTGGTTGTTGGCATCTATCGGGCAGGGCAACTTGATGGATTTCATATACAGCATCGCGGTGATTGGGTCTGGTGGGATTAACTATTACATCTCGATTTTTCTGAGCCGCGTTGATAAAGCTGCCCACAAAATTCTAAATTCCTGAGCTTTGTTGCCTTCGCGACCATTTGTTTCAACCCTTCCACGTCCCACGCGTCCCACCCGTTTTAGACGACGCGACCTGATTGCCGCATCCTCGCGGCATCATGGCTCCGGATAACGTCCACATCCTGTACTGGCTGCTCGGCCTGAGTTGGCTGGTGCACCTGCTTTCCGCTGCGGTCAATGTCTGGGACCGCATCCGCCTGAAGCCATCCGTCATCGAGCGCCTGAACGGCTTCGTGGACTGGATCACCTTCAATGCCTTCAAGAAGGCGAACGACGAACGCCTCGACCTCTGCGCCTCCACGACCGATATGGAGAAACTTTCGGAGGTCATCGACCGCCGTTTCGATCGCATGTCCGAGTCGATCAAGGCCGAACAGAAAACCAACCAGCAACTTTTCCGCGACCTGATCGCATCAATTTCGCGCCTCGAAGGCGCGATCAACAAGGAATAAGGAGCCACACCATGAACATCCTAGCCCGTCTCGCCCGCCGTGCCTTCGAGCTACTGCACCTGCTCGCCCTGCTGCTGATCCCGCTCATCCTCGCCGCCTGCACCTCCGGTTGCGCTAGCAACGATGGCGGGATCAGCACCAAAGCGTTTTCCGTGGTGAGCGGTACGGTGGATGGCTCGATGCTGAATCCAGCCGCAATCAAGGAAAACCACACGATGGTGTATAACCGGTATTCGGACAGCCTGGCCGCTGATCGCAACGTCGACTTAACCTCCGACGTTAACTTCATGGCCGCCGCGAAGGCTGGAGATGCCGCTAGTCTGTTCAAATACCTGTCAGCCAAACCACGCGACACCGCCGATGCGCTAATCAACAAAAATCGAGCCCTGCACGAGCAGATCATCGTGACTCCCAGCGCATCTGCGGCCACTGCCATAAGTGCCGCATTCTTCGCCACCCGGACTGAGCGCTCGGTGTTCAACTACACAATGGATACCAAGTTGAATATTTCCGACTCCAGCATGAACGTGATGGCAACCAACGCGCCGCCTGTCCCGCCACCTCCGTATCCGGTGGACACCAACACCACTCCCGAACTTCCAGATGCCAGCCTGGACGCACTGGACATCAGCAACGCCATTCTTCTCGGCACACATGCGAACGTAAATCCCGCCATCGCGGATACCACCAGGCTCCTGACCAAGTCGGACATCACGGACGGGAAGCTTGCCCTCGAGTACGAAAAACTGAACTGGCCGTTGGATAACAAAAACCCCGAAGGTGTCGACAGCCGGATTTATATTTTCTGGAAGGAAGACAATCAGGTCTATGGGGGTCACTTCGAGTGGAAGCGACCGGACCAGAACGTCAAACTGCTCGAAAATATTTTCGCGAACTATCTCGGCCGCAAGCCGCCATCGGGTTCCGATGTCTGGTTTTGCCTCGTGAAGAACGACGGCACGCAACGCACGAACGTCCTGAAAAGCAACACGCCCTTCCCGTGAAAACCCTCCTCGTCTTCAGCGGCGGTGGTCTACCCGGACTCGACATCCATGCCGGTATCGGCATGGCTCTGTCCGAGTTCGGCGTCCGCCCCGACGAGATCCACGGCACCAGCGCCGGAGCGATCTACGGCGGATTGTTCGCCCACCATGCCTTCTCCGGCATCCCACCGGCGAACATCATCTACGATCTGGTGGATGACGACGCGCGCGACACCCGCTTCCTGTACCGGTCGCGTTTTCGCCATGTGAATCACATGATGCACGGAAAGAAAATGGCCGCACTGGTTGCGCGTCACCTGCCCGAGACCTTCGAGGAGTTGCCCTGCAAGCTGTTCACCTATGCCGTGGAAGGCGGAAGCGGCCGCCTGGTTCCCTTCGGCGGCGGGGATCTCCGTCGCTCCGTCCGGGCCAGCGCCAGCATTCGCGGCATGTTCCCGCCCGTGGCCTTCGAAATGCCGGAGTACACCAAGTATTATTCGGATGGAGGCACCAAGGCGAATGTTCCGTTGCCGGTGTATTGGCGGGAGTTCGACCATGTCATCATCTGTGTGGCCACCCAGCCGACCTCGTACCAGGGAAGCGGCTTGATCTTCAACTTCCTGCTCTCCGTCCACGAACTCATGGAGGCCCAGGTAGACAAGATCATCGAGGAAACGTTCGGCGACCCTCGGGTGACCATCATCCGCCCGCCGGTCGACGGGAAAACCGGCACCATGCGATTCAACCACGACCTCATCGGTATCGCCTACCGTCACGCGCGAAAGGAGCTTGATCGTGTCTGGCCCTACTGACCTTCAACCCGGCGATATAGCCGCCGCCATCCGCGAACTGGACATGCTCGCGAGGTTTTGCCGTGCCGCCTCACGCGACTACCGCAGCCATCCTGCTGCCGATGAGCTCGAACGCGGCATCAACCACGCCCGGTCTGATGCCTCCGAGAAGCGAGCCGCAGGCTACGAACGCGTCATGAACCACCTCGCCGGCGAATTGATCCGCCGCCAGAAACCGACCGCGACACAGGAGACCAGTCATGTTGGATAGCGCCCATAAGCAGAACCTTCGCGAAGCCGTTGTCGAATACCTCGCCAATCGGTCCACGATGAAGTTCAGCGTGTCATCGCTGACGCGCGGGGTAAACAAGGCCAGGCTCGTGGATTTCCCGTTTTCCGAGGCTGATGTCGCCGAGGTGCTCGCCGTACTCTCCGGCTTCGGATTCGTGAAGGAAATCATGCCCAAGCTGGGATCCATCCGGGAGTACCAGATCACCTCCGATGGCGTTGTGTTCTATGAACGACAAGACGGATAAACCCACCACCCGGAAGGGGAACGTCGCCCGGCTGCCGTTTGAAATCCGCGAGCAGCTCAATGCCATGATCCGTGACGGCGCTCCGGCATCTGATCTCAATGCTTTTCTGGAATCAAAAGGCCTCAAGAAGCTGAACGACCAGAATTGGACCAACTGGCGTAAGGGCGGCTACAAGGACTGGTTGAAGGAACAGGCATACCTCGACACCGTCCGGGAGAAACACGAAACCATCCGCCGCGAGCTGGAGGCCGGTGGGTTCTCCATCCTGGACAAGGCAATCTTTGATGTCGCATCTCAACTCGCCGACTCCGACCTGGAACCGACCAAGGTCGCCTCGGCGATCAGCTCCTTGAAGTTCGCCGTCGATGGTTCGCGGCGAACCGCCATCGCCGACCGTCGCGCCCAGCTCGCCGAACAAGCGCTCGCCCTGCAGCAGAAGAAATTCGAACGCGAGACCTGCAAGCTGTTCCTGAAGTGGTACACCAGCGAAAAGGCGAAGGAAATCGCCGAAGGCAAGGCCACCAATACGGTGAAGGTCGACCAGTTGCGTCAGCTCATTTTCGGGAGGCCGCCCGATGCCAGCGCCGCTGATTAAATTCCGGCCCTACCAGGAAGTCGTCTTCTGGAAGAAAATCCGGCGTGTGCTGCTCATGTGGGCGCGGCAACGCGGGAAGTCGTTTACCCTGGCCGCGAAGGCGCTGGATCGGATGATGGAGCGCCGCGACCACACCTGTATTTTCGTCTCCGCCTCCATCCTCCTGGGCTCCGAGTTTGTGCGCAAGGAGGCGCAGGTCTGGAATACCGTACTGGCCAAATTCCGGGAGATCTGCGCCTCGCAACAACTCCGCCTGGAAACAAACATCGACAACCTTGACCTCGACGCAATCGCGGACATCTTCGAGCACCAGAAACTCGAGGCGAAAATCTGGCATGACCGGACCACCTGCAGCAGATCGATCGTTGTCGCCCCGAATCCGGCCACGGCCGTCGGTTGGACCGGCGACATCTTCATGGACGAGGTTGGGCGCATCTTCGACTTGAAGGACGTCATCGAGGCCGTCCAGCCCTTCATGTCCTCAAACCCGGAGTTCATCTGGTGGATGGCCACGACCCCGCCGCCCGACGACAACCATTACAGCTTCGAGATGTTCCTGCCGCCCATTGAGGAGTTCCAGATCAACCCGAAGGGCAACTGGTACGAGTCGAAGTCGAAGATCCCGTGCCATCGCGTCGATGCCTGGGATGGGTCTGCCGCGGGTGTGCCGCTATACGACGACGATACCGGCGAGCCCTGCGTTCCCGAAGAACACCGGAAACGCGCCTACGATAAAATCGCCTGGGACCGCAACTACGGCCTGAAGTTTGTCCGAGGCGGGATCTCGGCGGTTTCGTATGCCGCACTTGCCCGGGCGATGGAACTGGGGCGTGGGTTCTGCCTCGGCGTGGACGTGAAGGAGGCGATCGCCCGATGAGTATCCACGTTGATCACGTAATACCACGCGGGTGGAAGGATCTGATCACGCCTGGTGATCCGGTGGGGATCGGCGTTGACCTGGCCACTACGGAGAAAAAGAAGTCGAACCCTTCGGCGATCGCCGTCGTACAACGCGTGTCCAACGACTTCTTCGCCCGCCTGGTGCTCCGGTTCAAGACCAGCGATCCCGATATCACCGAGGCATTAATCCGCAAGGCCCACGAACTCCCGCACGGTCTCCGCGCGAGAAAGACTTGTATCGATGCAACCAACGAGCGCTTTTTCGCCACCAATCTCCGCCGCAAGTTGATGGGCACGGCCGTAGTCGCCCTGGTCGTCTCGTCGGAATCGACGACCTATCTCGGCGAGAAAATGAATTTCAAGACCTACCTCGGCAACCTGTTCGTCAACACCATCGACGACGGGCGCCTGGCCCTTCCGCCCGAGACCTGGCTGGAAAAGGATATCCGTCAAGTGGTGCGCGACCGCGGTATGTTCGACGCCGATGTCGACGAGGAAGGAAACCACGCGGACAGCTTCGACGCCATCAAGCTGGCACTGCACGCCTTGATCGGAACTGCTAGCGGCCCCGTCGAGGCCCATGCGGCACCGGTCGGAACGTTCACCAAAGCACCTGCTCACTGGCCGGTGGCCGGTCGCAGGAACCCAACCACCAACCTTTTTTGAGGTAATCCATGAAAACATCCGATATCTATCATCGCCAGAAGCCTCCGACCAACCGCGTCACTGTGGTCACGTCGCACACCGAACGAGCATCGGTAGGTTCCAGCCTGGACGTGGACACCCTGCATGCCGCGATACGCGCGGCCGAGGCGGGCAACACCGAACTCCTGTTCACCATCTACCGCGACATGGTGATCGGCGACTCGCACGTCCAGGCCGAATTGTCCAAGCGCAAACTCGCCGTGATCGGCGACAAGCTGGTTGTCCAGGCGTTCGACAAGAAAAACACCGACGACAAAAACGCCGCTGATGTGGTGGAAAAAGTGCTGGCCAATTCGATTCCGTTCCTCATGTGCTGCTCTCACCTGCTGGACGGCACGCTGTATCCGGTCTCGTTGGTCGAAAAGGTCTTTCAACCTTCGCAGCAAGCTGGCATCCGTTACGACATCGCCGATCTGGTCACCGTCCCTCACCGCCTGCTCGATTACCGGAGCGGCCGGATGCGGATTTTCGATACCGATGCCGACGGACGCGTCCAGCTTTCCAGCCAGGATCCGGACATGAACCGGTACATCGTGCATCGCGGCCACCTGCTTTCCTTCCCGGACAACTTCGGCGGGCCCATGCGTTCGTTGTTGTTCTGGTGGCTGCTGTCAGTGATGGATCGTTCCTGGTGGGCCCGCTTTCTGGATCGCTATGGCTCGCCCTTTATGGTCGCCAAATACCCCTCCGGCGATGACGCCTCGCGCGTGATGCTCGAAAGCGCCTTGGCCTGGGCGACGAAGATCGGGGGGCTGGTGGTCAGCGAGGGCACAACGGTTGAACTCAAGGAGGCGATGGGCGGCTCGGGCGATGCCTACGAGAAGTTCCTGACCATCTGCCGCCGGGAGATTTCCCGACTCATTTTAGGCCAGACCCTTTCAGCGGAGGCTCAATCCACGGGCCTCGGCTCTGGCGTCTCGAAGCAGCATGAGACGGTCCGGCAGGACATTCGCAACTTCGATGCGCTGATGCTGGGTCACACGATCCGCATGCAGCTCGTGAAACCCTGGATGGACATCAACTCGATCAAGGGCAATTCGCCGCTGATCCTGTGGCCGGGGGATACCTCGGAAAGCGCCGCGCGCCTGGGCGCTTTGATGCGGGATCTGTATGTGGCGGGGGCGGAACTCGACGACGAAGGCCTCGCCACCATCAGCGAGCAACTTGGGATTGGTCTGCGGCGGCGGATGTCGCAACCCATGTTGCCCAACCCGCGCACCCTTTCGATCTACAACGCGACCGTTCCGGATGGCCTGATCGCCGCCGACGAGGTGGCCCGCGGGGCATCCGCGGGACTGGCGCGGGCGCTCCGCGAGCGCCACGCCAAGTTCCGCGAGATCATCCTATCGAGCGCCAGCGCTGATGAGGCCCTGGACCGGGTGCAGGCCCAATTTTCCGATTTACCGGCCGACGACGTCGCCGAACTCATTTCCCGGACCTTGCGAGCCTATGCCGCCAACGCGGCCTTGGCGGCATCGGACGGGTAAATAGGTGGCCCGGGGCGGCGGATTCACTACTCCCCGCCACGACTGTTAGCGCAGTCAGCTTTCGCCCCCGGACCGTGTAGAGACAGCGCAACCATAACCATAGGAGTAGTGTATGAAAAGCCCGTTAAATTACTTCGGCGGCAAGTCCCGCCTCGCCCCCAAGATCCTCGAACACATCCCCGAACACGTCTGCTACTGCGAACCCTTCGCCGGTGGCGCATGGGTCCTGTTCGCCAAGGACCCATCCCAGGTGGAGGTCATCAACGATCTCGACCAGGAATTGGTGACCTTCTGGCGCGTGGTGCAGAACCACCTGAACCCCTTTCTGGAACTGCTCAAATACGCGGTTTCCAGCCGGAAGGTCTTCGAGTGGGAGAATGCCAAGCGCCCGGAAACCATGACTGACCTGCAGCGGGCGGTCCGGTACTACTACATCCAGCGCCTCGGGTATGGCGGCCGGGCCACCAAGCGGACCTACGGATACAGCGCCATGAAGGGGCCGAAGTTCAACATCGCCCAGGCTGAGGAAACCCTTTTGGAGGTCCACTGGCGTCTATCAAAGGTCAACGTGGAGTGCCTGGACGCCTTCGACGTGATGACCAGGTACGACCGCCCGACGACCTTCTTTTTCATCGACCCGCCGTACTACGATGTGGTCCAGGCCTACGAGCACAAGTTCCAGGACTTCCAGAAGCTGGCGGACTTCCTGCCCGGCCTGAAGGGGAAGTTCCTGCTGACCCTTAACGACCACCCGGACGTGCGCCGGATATTCGGGGCATTCCACCAGAAGCGGGTCAGCCTGACCTACAGCGTCGTCAACGGCAGGTCGGCCGCCCGGGGCAAGCAGCACCACGAGCTATTCATCACGAACTACCCGACCCTTACCAAGCGGCCATCCTGACCCATATCATGCCCCCGCGGGTATCTCGCGCCGCCCACGCGGGATATCCGCGATTATCAGCCCTTTCACGCCAAATCAAGGCAACTCAACCCTTATCAACCATTATGCATGGCTGTCCCGCAATGTCGGCCGCCCCCTCTATTGACCGAAGATGTCTGTTGTGTATATCGTATGGTTGATATGTCTAACAACAAGCCTTGCGCCTCGTCTTTTCAGTCGGTGTACGTCCACCAGCTCGCTCCGCGTCAGTGCGGCATCGTGGTGCGTGTGGAGGCGCCGGACAGCGATCTCGAACGGTTGATGGCGATGGGCGTGTGTGGCGGCCGCACCGTCGAGCTGGTCCGCGTCGGCGACCCGCTGATCCTGAAGGTGTACGGCACCCGCGTCGGGGTCTCGGCGCGCCTCGCCGCGAACATCCTCGTCACCCCCTGTCCGCCGCGTGACTGCCCGCTCGATCCGGCCGGAGCCACGCCATGATCGCCGTCCCGCGCCCGCTCGTCGCCCTGATCGGCAGTCCGAATACCGGCAAAACCACCCTGTTCAACGCGCTGACCGGACTGCGCGCCCGCACCGCCAACTTTTCCGGAACCACCGTGGAGTTGAAGCTCGGCCTGGTCGAGCTCGGCCCCCGCGTGGTCGAGGTCCTCGACCTCCCCGGCGTGTACAGCCTGACTGCGGCGACCGCGGACGAACAAGTGACCGCCGATGTCCTCGCCGGTCGTGCCCGCGATGTCGGACGCCCCGATCTCGCCGTGGTCCTCGCCGACGCGAACAACCTCGAGCGCAGCCTGTTCGTGATCAGCCAGCTCATCGAACGCGAACTCCCGGTCGTCGTTGCCCTGAACCTGATCGACCTCGCCGAACGCCACGGCATCACCGTCGATCCCGCCAGCCTCTCCCGCGAAATCGGTTGCCCGGTCATTCCCACCGTGGCGAGCGAAGGGCGCGGCATCGATGCACTCAAGGCCGCCATCGCCGACGCCCTGGCCCGCCCGCCCGCCGAACGCGTCGCCCTCGTCCCGCCGCCGACCGGCTGCAGCGGCTGCTCCGGTTGCCCGTTCCAGGCCCGCTACAACTGGTCGGACCGCGTTTCCGCCGGCTGTGTGAAGGCCCCGCGGGTGGCCAGGGAACGGAAGACCGACAAGCTCGATGCGGTGCTGACCCATCCCGTGGTCGGCGTCGCCGCCTTCCTCGCCGTGATGCTCGCGGTGTTCTACCTGATCTTCAGCGTGGCCTCGGTGCCGATGGACATGATCGATGCGCTGTTCGCCTCGCTTGGCGGCTGGGTCGCCGCGCACGTGCCGGAGGGCGACTTCCGGAGCTTCCTGGTCGATGGCGTGATCGCCGGCGTCGGCGGCATCCTGATCTTCCTTCCGCAGATCTGCATCCTGTTCTTCTTCCTCGCCCTGCTCGACGACAGCGGCTACCTCGCCCGCGCCGCCTTTGTGATGGACCGCCTGATGCGCCGCATCGGCCTGCCCGGCACCGCCTTCGTGCCGCTGCTCTCCGCGCATGCCTGCGCCATTCCCGCCATCATGTCCACCCGCGTCATCCGCGATCCGCGCGACCGCCTCGTCACCATCCTCGTCGCCCCGCTGATGACCTGTTCCGCGCGCATCCCGGTCTACGCCATGGTCGTCGCGCTGCTGTTCCCCGACGATCCCGCCAAGGCCGCCTTGCTCTTCACCGGCGCCTACGGCCTCGGCATCGCCGCCGCCCTCACCATGGCCTGGCTGTTCAAGAAAACCATCCTGCCCGGCGAAAGCAAACCGCTCGTCCTCGAACTCCCCGGCTACCGCATCCCCGGCCTGCGCACCGCGCTGCTGTTCACCTACGACCGCGCCCGCGTGTTCGTCGCCCAGGCCGGCACCATCATCCTCGTCATCTCCATCGGCCTTTGGGTGCTCGCCACCTTCCCGAAGACCGACGCCCCGCCCGCCGCCGCAACCGCGCTGATCGCGCAAGCGGAAGCCCTCGCCGCCGCCGGCGAAACCGAAGCTGCCGCGTCCCGGCACGCCGCGGCCGACCACCTGACCGCGCGCGATGCCCTGGAAAACTCCTTTGCCGGACGCCTCGGCAAGATCATCGAGCCGGTCGTGCGCCCGCTCGGGTTCGACTGGCAGATCGGCGTCGGGATCATCACCTCCTTCGCCGCCCGCGAGGTCATCGTCTCCACCCTCTCCGTCGTCTATGGCCTCGGTGCCGACACCGCCGAGGAGAATTCGGAAAGCCTCTACGACGCGATGCGCCGCGCCACCCATCCGGACGGCCGCCCCGTGTTCACCCTGCCGGCCTGCCTCAGCCTGCTCGTCTTCTATGTCCTCGCCATGCAATGCCTGCCGACCCAGGCCGCCACCCGCCGCGAAACCAACTCGTGGAAATGGCCCCTCTTCCAGCTCGGATACATGACCGCACTCGCCTACACCGCCGCCCTCGTCACCTACCAGGGCCTCACCGCGCTCGGCTACTAGAACTGTCCAAGGACTGGAAAACCCGCCCGCCGAATCGTCCAAGGTCTGGACAAGCATGGATCCACCGCGGATACCGCGGATAGCGCCGATGGGATGTCGCGGAAGTGGAGCGGGTAAGCGTATCCGGTTACGCGTAGCGGTTAGGTGGCCGAACTCCTTACGCGCCACCGCCACACCGCGAGTGGCGCGAGCAGGAGGAGCATGAGCCAGACCGCCGGTTCGGGGGTGACGTGGGTTTCCTGGAACTCGTCGAAGGTGAGGGCCTGGTTGGCCTTGAGCGCCTCCTTTTCCTTCCGCTCGAGCATCTTCCATTGTGCGGAATTCTCGACCACGATGAACGCGGTGTGGTGTGACAGCAGGCCGTGTTCGCGGCTGGTTTCGAGGACCCGCCCGCGCAGCGCTTCGGCTCCGGCCGGCCGCGATGCCATCGCGTGTTCCATCGCCCGCAGGCCGGCCCATTGCGCATACCGCGAATCCGGGAGCAGGCGCACGTCGATCTTCACCGGGGTCCATGCCGCCGCGACCGGATCATAGACCTCCACGTCACCCTCGCCCGGCAGGACCATCCAGCCGCCGCGGGCGTGATCCATCCACGCCATCGCGTCGCCCCGGCGCAACACCACCGTTGGCGCAGGCATCGGCGGCGTCGCCGCGTCGATGGCCGCCACCGTGATGTCTGGCGCATGTTCGGGCAGCAAGGCGTGTTCGTCCCACGTGGCCGGCTTGGCGCCGATGACCACGATGGCCGGCACGGTGGCCAGCCGCTCGTCGGACCGCGCGTGGGTGAAGACCGTATGGTTGATCGCCCGCTGCGGCCAGAAACCACCCGACGGTTTGGTCTTCGCCAACGCCGCGCGCCAGGCATCGCGCCAGTTCGCGCGGTCCAGTATCGTCGCGGACACCGGGCGCGTCGCGTGGTTGACGAGGTCGATGCGCAGGTGTTTCACCTCCGGTGCACGTTCGAGCAGCTCGGCAATCCGCGCTTCAACCGTGGGTAGAACGTCGATCGCCGCCGCCGAGGCATCCACCAGCAGATGCAGGTAGGGGGTTCGGACCGTCACCGGCATTCCGTGGTCCGGTGGCACCAACAGGCCCGCGCCCGCGGCGACAACGCCCGTGCCTTCACCTTCGCCGAGTGGAACGTCGCGGCTGCCGATGGTCACCGTCGCCGACAGTCCGCGCGGATACAGGAACCGGATCGCACAGGTGCGGGTCTGGGCCGAGGCGAACGGGAACACGCGCAACTCGAGCGTGTCGTTGTTCACGTAATGGATCATGCCCGGATCGCGCCGCGTCCGGTCCCGGATCATGTGGAATACCCACAGCGCGGTCTTGCGATCGAAGATGCGTCCCTCGACACGTTCACCCTCGACGTCGAGCCAGTACCCGCTGACCGCGACCCCTTCCGGCACCCGGATCGCCGCCAGGTATTCCGCATCGCGTTCGCCGCGGTTGGTCATGGTCACCACCACCTCGCTTTCCACCAGCGTGGCGTTGGTGGTTGCCTGCACCGCTACATCGGCCAGCACGACGTCGCGTGGCACGGGACGCACTTGCGACCAGTTCGCCCGGCGGTTGCGGGAGCCGGTGAAGTTGAAGAATTCAAAGGTGCGGCTGCGCGGTGGCTCCAGCTTGGGGTCGACACCGAAACGTCGCTGCATCTCCTCGATCTTGTGATCCGGCAGGACCATGCCCCCGAACACCACCGTATCATAGATCTCCGACAGCAGCGGCGTGTAGATGCCCTCCTTCATCGCGCGCAAGCGCTCCAGCGCCGCCAGCGCGCTGCGCGTGTCGATGCCCGGATCGGCCACCGCGAAATCCGGCGCATACACCGCGTTGATCGCCTGCTCCAGGGCGTGGCGATGCCACCAGGCCCGGCCCAGGTAACCGGCCGGGACGATGGCCAGTCCGAGCAGCAGCAGGGCGAAGGTGCGCCAGAAGCCCCGGGCCAGGGCGATGGCCATGCCCTCGGAGACGATCCGCTGGGCCTGTACGACGAACAGCAGGGTCGGGGCGAGGATCAGGAAACCCGCGCCCATGACGATCATCGCCGGGATCGACAGCGGCAGGAACGGAAGGAAAAGGATGAAGAAGTAGATCGTGAACGGAAACAATGCCACGCGGAGGAACCACACTGGAACGATCCACGCCGGGGTGAAGGCGGGCAGGCACAGGGCGAGGCCGTTGATCGCGGTGAACAGATACACCCGCGGATCCTGCAGGTCGCTCGGGAACGGGATCGCCGCGTTCAGCGCCAGTCCGGCGAGCGGGAACACCAGACCGGCCAGCACGGGCAGGATGGCCATGCCGCCGAGCCATCGGTGCAGGTGGAGCAGCATGCGCAGGAACGCGAGCAGCATCATCGCGGTCATCATGAACATCATGAAGGCGAGCAGCCATGCCGGCAGGTCGACATCCCAGTTGATGGCGAAGATCGCCTGCGCGATCACGGCCCAGAACAGCGGGATGGCGATAACCACGCTGGCCGAGAACACCGCGTCGCGCTTGCCCATCGCCGCGACCGGCGTACCCGCCAGCAGCACCAGGGCGTAGAACAACGAGGGTGCGACCAGGGACAGGTGGTTGTAGCCGAGTTCGTCGATCGAGAGCATCCACGCCCCGACCGAACGCGGGACCAGATCCTCGGCCAAGAGCATGAATATCCACAGGTACCCGAACCCCGCGCCGAACAGCAGCAGGGCCACCGGAACGTTGACCCGGCGTCCGGTCCTCCAGATCCAGCCGCCGAGCGCCGACGACACCAGGATCAGCCCGCCCAGCAAAGCGAATACGGTCACGTGGGCACCGCGTCCCTCCGCGTCCAGTTCGCCGCGCACCAGGTCGAACGCGTGCAGGTGCAGGCCGAGCAGCGCGACATACGGCAGCGTGCACAGCAGAAGCAGCAGCAGCGGGTGGTAAACGAGGTCAGGCAGCAGGCGTTTCGTTTCGGTGTTCATGGTGTGTCCTCCAGAGGGTTGCGTACAGCAAGGCGAGGATGGTGGTGAAGACGAGGGCGCCGATGAGTCCGTGGGCACCGGCCTGGAACTTCAGCGGCAGGTGCGGTGCGAAGAGGGCGTCGGCGTACCAGGTGCAGAGGATGCGGCTGGCGTTTGCGCCGAGGGTGCCGAGGTAGGCCAGTACGGGAACGGCCAGTGCGAACCGCCAACCGCGCCGTTGTTCCACCGCCAGGCCCGCCAGCACGGCAGCGGTCAGGCTGAAGAACCGGATGCCGCTACAGGCCGCGGTCACATCGATCGGGAGCGCGGTCGGGATGCGGAATCCGTCCGGAATGGCCTCGACCGGTGCGCCGATGAACGCCGCCGTGACCCGCGCCGCCGGCGCACAAAAGACCGCGATCTGCACGGAGGGCATCGACTCCAGAAGCACCACGAGCAACGGCAGGAGCGTGGCCGTGACCAGCAGTCCGGCCGCCGTGCGGGACGCTCGGATCGCACTCATGATCGCCTCGCCATCGTGGCCAGCCACGCGCATTCCCAGCCGAACGGGAGATAGCCGAAATAGCCGAGCATCGGCATCTCGAAGAGGTGGAAACGCTGGACGAAGGGCACGTGGTACACCCACTTGGCCAGGCTGTGCAGGTTCCATAGCTCCCAGAAGAAACCGCACACCAGCGCGGCGACGGAGAAGCGGAGCAGGGCACCGACCGACGGGAACACGGTGTGGATGTGTTCCTTCGGATGCAGCAGCACCAGCAGGCCGAGCGGCGCGAGCCAGAGGAACGGGAACAGGAGGTCGGGGGCGACGGCGAGGAACGCGAGGCTGGCTACCGACACCACCAGCCAGGACGCACGGACCGCCGTGCCCGGCATGCCGACCGGCCGGTCATCGGCCCGGTGGGCCACCCCGAAGGCCCGCAGGCACTCCTCCGTACTCGACACGGCCGGAAGCACGGTCGAGAACGACAGCGTCGCCAGGACGAAGTATTCCAGCGGGGACCAGGCCGAGACGCCTTCATACATCCAGTTCTGCACGAACCGGTTCAGGTATTCAAAGAACCACCAGAACCCCGCGCTCCACGGGAACAACCGCAGCAGGTGGCGCGGGTCGTGGGTCATCAGGCAGCGACCGGAGCGCGCGAAGGTCAGGGCATTCACCGCAACAATGTACCCGAGCCACAGCGGGGTGAAGGTGTGGCCCTGGATGAATGCGAACCCCGGCAGGCGCGTCCAGGCGATCCACCACCAGAAGGCGATCCAGCCGAGCGACAACCAGCCCCACCACGGGAAGGCGTGCCGCGTGCCGGCCGGTCGCGAGCCGCGACCG
This sequence comes from uncultured Verrucomicrobiota bacterium, assembly GCA_937872895.1. Taxonomy (GTDB): domain Bacteria; phylum Verrucomicrobiota; class Kiritimatiellia; order CAIVKH01; family CAIVKH01; genus CALMUP01. The sequence continues at coordinate 62,599 of CALMUP010000019.1, read as the reverse complement.
CGCCGTGCCGCGCGCACCGCCAGCAGGATCGCGCCCGCCTCCACCACCGCCAACCCGACAAAGACCGGCCACGAAAACGGGGCGTGGGTGATGTACAGCGTATGCGGCGGAAACTCCAGGTACCGCGCCACCGGAAGGTCGGCCAGCAGGATGCCCGCCCACGGCAGGCCCAGCAGCAAGGCCAGACCCGCGAACCAGCGCAACGAACGGATCGTCATCACAACGCCTCCTCCCTGAAGTATCGCAGACAACGGGTCATCACGTCCACCGGAACGGGCAGCGGCGGCAGGTGCAGGGTTGCACGGCGGCGGACGACGGGGCGGCGACGGGTCGGTCGATGGGTTCGGGTTTGTGTCTTCATGGAAAAGCGCTCTGTTATGCAAAGTATAGGGTTGGACGGCGTGTCGGCGTGCCTGTTCAAAACGGTCAGGCGGTTTGTGGTTTCGCGCGGGAGGGTGCGGGGTCGGGCAGGTGGCGGCGCACCTGCTTCAGGGTCGCGCCGAGGGTGTCGATGTAGGCCTGGAAGCGGGCGAGGCCGCGCGTGGTGAGGGCGATGGTCGTGCGCGGTTTGCGGTCCACGAAGGCCTTGCGGATGGCGACGATGCCGTCATCCTCCAGCGCCTTCAGGTGGCGGTTCAGGTTGCCGTCGGTCAGGTCGCAGGTGTCGCGCAGCACGGTGAAGGCCACCGGTTCATCGGACGCGCAAAGCGCCGACAGGATGGCCAGCCGGTTGGGTTCGTGGAATACGCGGTCGAGATTGGTAACAGGTGGCATTCTGGTCATCCTTCCTATCGTTGTAGTAGCGCCTCCGCGAGGCGCAAGCCATGCGCGCTCATACCAGATCGTCCTCCGGCTTGAGCAGGCACAGACCGCCGACGAGTTCGCCGAGGCAGAAGACCGTGCCCATGGGCAGGGGGTTGGTGAACGGTTGCGGGAAGAGCAGGAGCAGGGAACCGCAGGCCATGTACACCAGCCCGGTGAGGAACACGCCGCGGGGCAGGGCGCTGCGGTAGGTGGTCTGGGCCAGGCCGTAGAGCAGCATCCACGCGCCGGACAACAACTGGAATTGTTTCGCGGCGATCAGGGCCACGGTCAGCACCGCGCCGCCGGCCAGGGCCGGCACGGCATCAAGTGCGGGCTTCACCAGCGCGGGCTCGGCGCGCACCTCGGGATGGCTGATGAACCACCACGCCAGTGCGCCGTAGTTCAGGACGAGTGCGGTGGCGAGGACCACACCCCAGCCCAACAAGTGCGCGGACGTGGTCGCGGGGACGGGTCCGAACGCCATCACCAGCGCCCCGGCCAGCGCCACCACGCCGCAGGCCATGCGCGCCTTGCCCGAGTAGCCGTGGAACCGGCGGCGCCGCATCACGATGTCCCGCACGCTGCGGAATTGCGCCAGTGCATCGTCGATGGAAGGGTCGTTCATGCCGCCATGGATACTACAGGTCGAAGTGCTTTGCAAGACAAAGTTTCGGATTGGTTCCGGCGGCGGATGCGGGGCTTCCGGTTTCCGGTCGCCGGTTTAGCCGAGCGGGTAGTAGCAGGAGATGTGCATGCCGCCGCTGGGGCGTCGTTGCAGGTCGAAGGTGCCGCCGATCATGGTGGCCCGGTATTTCATGATGCGCAGGCCCATGCCGCCGCGTTGGGTTGAGGAAGGGTCGAAGCCGTTGCCGTCATCCTCGATGGTCAGGCGTCCGCGCCCGTTTTCGCCCGCACATTCCAGAACGATTTCCTTTGCCTGGCCGTGGCGGATGGCGTTGTTGACGGCTTCCAGGGCGATGGCATAGAGGTGGTGGGCGTGGTGCGAGGTTGGCGCGGGTGGATCATCGCCGTGGTGGAACACGCAGGTGATGCCGTACACCGACGAGGTTTCGTCGGCGAGGCGTTGGAGGGCGCCGCTCAGGCCGTCCTCGCCGAGGTCCACGGGCGACAGGCCCCGGGCCATGCGGCGAACCTGGGCGACGGATTCCTTCAGGATCTCGTTGATCCGGGCCGCCTGGTCGCCGGCTCCGGCATCGCCCTCGCGCACCTGCGCGGCGAGGGCGCGGCTGAGGAATACCGCGCCGGTTAGTTTCTGGCCGAGGGAGTCGTGCAGGTCCTGGCCGACGCGTTGTTTTTCGCGCTCGCTGATTTCCAGGATTTCGCTTTCCAGGCGCATCCGTTCGTGCATCGCGTCGGACAGGCGCGCGTTGGCCTCCTTCAGTTCGCGGGTTCGCTGGGAAACTGCGGTCTCGATGCGGCGGGTCCGGCCGGCGAGGATGGCGATGGTAGCGGCGAGCAGCAGGGTGATGGCCGATCCGGCGCCGAGGATGAGGCCGGGCAGGGCGGTGGAGCGGGCCCGCAGGTATTCGTCGGCGGCCCGGGCCTCGAACCGCCATACCGCATCCGCGACCGGGATGGTTTGCGTGACGGCGATTCCGGACGGGTTGTGCGGATCCGGATCGGCGTGCATGGCCGGGTCGTAGAACCGGACCAGCACGTCCTTGACCGCGATGTCGGCGAGGGCTCGTTCGAGGATCTGTTGTGGCCAGAGCACGGCGAGGGTAAAGCCGGAGAGGACGCGGGCGCCGGCGTCCTGGTACAAGGGGGACAGCATGAAGTGGCCGACGGATCCATCGTTTTGCTGCAGGCGTATCTGGTGCACGAGAACCGGGCTATCGCGGCTCGACAGCCGTACGATGGCATCGGCGAATCCGGGGAGGCTGGCGAGGTCGGCGCCGACGGGGAAGCCCAGGGCTTCAGCGGGTTGTTCATGGACGAGAGGAAAGTATTCCGGGCGTGTGGCGGCGGGGCGGAAGGTGCCGTCCCCGGCCGGATCCAGCACGGTCAAGGCCGGTTGACCGGTGCGTTCGAGTTCGGCGCGCACCGCATGCGGCATGCGCTGGGCAAAGCCGTAGGCACCGAGGATGTTGCGCTGGAAGGCCAGTCCCTTGCTGGAGAACTCCTCGAAGTCGCGCTCGGTGATCTGGGCGGACAGGTCGTGCAGCAGGCCGATGGCTTGGAGCACCTCCTGGTAGGTTTCAACCTGGCGGGCGACGAGGTTGCGCATGGATGTCGCCTCGGCGGTGAAGATCCGGCGGATCTCCTCGTGGTGCCGGTTCCCGCTGATGCGCGACCCGATCCAGGTTGCGCCGAGGCCGCCGATCAGGATCAGCAGCGCCACGGCGCGGGCCAGCAGGGTGGTTCCGCTTTGGGTAGGAATAGCCATGCGGGCATCTTAGCCCGTGGCACGGTGCAAGACAATGCGGCTGATCGCGGCTGGTGGAAGGTCCGCGATCAGCCATCGCGGCATGGTCAATACCCGACGGTGATCCGGTAGAACCGGTTGGTGAATGGTGCGGTATTGGTGTCGGTGATGCGGCTAACCGGCGAGGTGGCGGTAAAGTTCACAAGATCGAACCACGGATTGGTCAGGCTTCCGTTGACAAAGCTGACGGTGTAGGCGCGACCGGAAACGGTGGACCAGTCGATGCGGATGGCGCTGCCGGCGTCCGGTTGCTGGTCGAGGATCTTGAAAACCGAGTTCGCGTTGGTGGGGTCGGTGCCGGCGCGGATCTCGTCGCCGTCGTCCATGCCGTCGCCATCGGTGTCGGGCAGGGTCGGGTTGCTGGTCTGGCCGGCGGGATTGATCGGGGTCAGGGTGTTGTCGAACCCGGTCAGCTCCTCCGCGTCGGAAAGTCCGTCGCCATCGGTATCCACCATCGGCGTGAAGGTCACGCTCACATCGTCGCCATCGCTGTCGAAGCGTCCATCGTTCACGGTCAACCGGAAGGTCACCACGGTGTTGGTGGCGACATTGTTGGTCAGCACGAAGGCGGCGAAGGGTTGGTCGAGGTTGGCGGTGGCGGTGGCGGGGCCGGCGATCTGCGTCCATTGATAGGTCAGCGGCAGGTTGGCCGGGCTGGTGGAGGCGGTTCCGTTGACCACGGCCCACATGCCGGCCTCGACGGTCTGGGCGGAGCCCGCCTCGGCGACGGGCAGGTCGAGGGCGAGATCGCGGGTGGCGATGGCGAAGAACTCGTTGGCCTGGATGTCGCCGTCGCCGTTGCCGGCCGGTACCTGGGCTCCGGAGAACAGGGCGCCGCCGTCGTTGTTGCCGTAGGGAGCGGCGGCGAACAGGAGTTGGGTGGGCCAGGATCCGAAGTGGGCGGGTATGTTGAGGGTTCCTTCGAGCACGCCGTTGCCGTTGGTGCCATTGTTGTTCAGGCCGGCGGTCATGGTGTTGTAGGTGGCCTGATCCGTCTGGGCGGCTCCGGTGGGACCGAACCAGCCGTGGAAGCCGCTATCGTTCTCGTCGGCCATGAAGGCGCTCCATTGCATGATGGTGCCGGACTTGGCCCAGTTGGCCGGGCGCTGGGTGCTGGTGGTGGAGGCGACGTAAAGGAAGTGGTCGTTGCCTTCACCGGCGTCCTGGGTGGCGGCGTAGAGGGTATTGCCGCGGATGGCGGCAAACAGGTTCAGTCCGTTGGAGGCGCGCTGCCAGGCCGGATTGTCGAGCAGGCCGTCCAGGTTGAACGGAGGGCCGATGTCGATGGTGTGGTTGTCGATCAGTTCGTCGAGGTCGTTGAAAGCCTGAACCTTCATGCGGCTTCCCTGCACCTCGATGATGGCGTAGCTGTGGCGCGCGTTGTAGGCGGCGGCGGAATATTCCTTGATGTTGGTGAGCGGGTAGAGGAATGCGCCACCCCCGGCGGTATTCAGGTAGTGGGTGCCGTTGATGGCGTTGATGCGTTCGTAGAAGTGGTTATGACCCTGCACGACGAGGTGGACCCCGTGGGTTTTCAGGATGGGGACGATGTTGTCCTTCACGCGCACGTTGTCGTTGTGGTTGCCCTGGCTGGTGTAGGGGGGGCGGTGCAGGACGACCACGCGCCAACGCTGGGTGGCGGCGGCCAGGTCGGCGTTCAACCAGGCGTTGATCTGGTTCATGGTGGCGGTGGTGTTGTCCTCGTACGGTTCCGTGTCGATGACGGAGACGTGCAGGTTGCCGTACTCGAACGAATAATTCTTGCCGATATGGTCTGCCGGGCCATTGGTCGGGAGGCGGAAGTAGTCCACCATGTACTGTCCGGAGGCGGTGTCCCAGTCGTGGTTGCCGAGCGCGGGGAACAGCGGGACGCGGCGCATGCTTGGTCCATAGAGCCGGAAGAAGAACGGATCGTACCACCCCGGTGCGCCGTCCATGTTGCAGGGGTCGATGCCGTACACGTTGTCGCCGGACGTGAAGATCGCGTCGATGTCCTGGCGGGCGTTGATCCGGTTGGCGATGGCGTACATGCCCGCAGTGCCCTGTCCGTGGTCGCCGATGAGCACGACCCGGAAGGGTTGGTCGGCGGATGGACGGGTGCGGAACGGTTGGCCTTCCAGCAGGACTTCGCCGTTGCTGCGCACGCGGTAATAGTAGGTCGTTCCGGGGAGGAGCCCGTTGAGGTATACGGTGTGGTCCCGGGTTGCGCCGCCGTTTGAAACGGTGCCGCTGCTGTAGGACAGGTCGAGGCCGAAATCCACCACGCTGTCGCCCGGGGCGGCGGTCTGCCAGGCGATGGCGGCGGCGTTGCCGGGATTGGGCATCTGGATGAAAGGCCCGCGGGTCAGGGCGGTGTTGGTGTAGAGCTCGACGATCAGGCTGGCGTCGGAACTGCCGATGGATGAGTTGTGCATCGAGGCGGCGAGGACATTGGTGCCGGCGACCAGCAGCGAGGCGTCGATGGTGACAAATTCCTTCGGATTGGGGTTGGATGCGCCTTCGCCACGCGAGGATTCGTGATTCAGGCCGGCGGTACTGTGGGTGACCGTGCCGGCGGGCATGCTCAGGCGGGCCACTTCCGCGCCGTTGAGGTAGACCATGGCTCCGTCGTCGTAATCAACCGCGATGGATAGCCGGGTGATGCTGGCCGGATTGTCCACCACGAACGTCTTGCGGGTGAAGACGGACAGGTAGTTGTTCTGCATGTCGCCGAGCGTGGTGCCATCGTCGCAATCGCCGAATCCGAAACCCGATGGCGCGGGACCGAGCCATGAACTATCGTTGTAGGCGATACTCGACCAGGTCTGGGTGCCTTGGACAGCGGGGGTCGAGGTTCCCTTGAAGTAGCGCCAGGTATCGCCTTCGCGGATGGAGGGGCCGGGCGGCGGAGGCGGCACATACGTGGGCGCGCTGATGCTGACATTGTCGAGGAAGGCATCGTTGCCAGCTCCGGTCGGTCCACGGATCATGAAGGCCACCGAGCCCAGGCCTTCTCCGTTGGAGCCGAGTGTCCACGAGCCGTTGTAGCTGAACCAGCCCCCGTTGTTGCGGTTGCTGGCGAGCAATGAGTAGGAGCGGTTGCCCGGTTGGAGGCTGACCGTGATGTCGTAGATGTGGCCGAGGGTGAAGGTAACGGCGTTGGTGGCGCGGTCGGTGCCGTCATACCACTGAAAACTCGTGGATCCGGCGGCAAAAAAGAAGGACAAGCGCTGGTTGCTGAAATGGCTGGCATCATTGCCGGCGCGGATGGTGAAGGCCATGCGACGGGTCGGGGCGTTGGTGCTGTTTGCGTTAAAGTCGGCGCGCATGCTGAACGAGACCGTCATATTGCTGGCGCAGGACGGAAACGGGCGGCTGATCGAGGTGCCGGAACTGCCTCCGTTGCCGAACAGGCCGACGCTCTTGGTTCCGCTGATTTTGGAGGCGCTACTCAGGAAGGCTCCGCCATCCTGCTGGCTGTTGGGACCCCAGAAGCCGATCCAGTCACCGGTTCCCCCGGCGACCCCGAGGGGGCTCCCGGTATAACTTTCGAAATCATCGGTTGCGGTTAACTGGCCCCTGGCTGTGCCGGACAATGCAAGGGTTGTGATGGCGAACAAGGTCAGCAGAAGGCGGGTGTGCATGATAAACCTCATCGAATTCTGACCCAATCTACACGGTCAGGAATACCACGAATAGGTCATTTCTTGCTTAAAGCATGACAGTTTTGAACAACGCGGTCTTCGCATGTGACGTACCGGCGGTGCGTTACCGTCGATCGGCCAAATCCGCGATGGCTTCAACCACCGCCGCGCGTTGGGCTTCGGGCGTGATGGTGGCGGGTTGGTCGCCGGGTTGCACAAAGCCGGGCGTTGTTCCATCCCAGTAGGCGCCAAATTGGGTGTGGTTACCGCCCTCCACCGGGACAAAGGCCGTGGAGGGGGGGAGGAGTCTGGCCGAACGAGAGATATCCGTGGCTGTGGTCAATCCGTCGCGCGTGCCATAGATGGAGGCAACCTTGAGCCGGGAGAAACGAAGCGAGTCGGACGAGGAGGGGTAGGCGGCAAGCAGGGCAACACCTTCGACGAATTGCGGGAACTCCCGGGCATAGGTACACGAGGCGACACCACCGAGTGAATGTCCGCCAATCAGCCAACGACGGATGTCGCGGTTGACGAACTGGGCGAGCAAAGCCCGCTTGTATCCAAGAAAGGCGATATCGAGTGGCATTTTGACGATGACCGCCACGTAACCCTCCCGCGCCAGGTCGCGGGCGAGCAGGGCATACGCTCGGAAATCGACGAAGCCGCCGGGGTACAGGATGATCCCGGTGGTCGGTGCGCCGGAGGTCGGTCGAAAGGTGTAAAGCTGGTCACGCAGGGAGGTTATGGTGACATCTGGCGTGGAAATCAGCGCAGTCAGGGCCTCCGGGGTGGCCGGATAGGAGGCCGGTTGAGCCCGAGCGAGCAACGGTAACGCCACAAGCACAACAACGAGCAATCGGACGACGGTTTTCATGGGATACCATCCGTCAGATTGGCCCCATTGCCAACTGGGCGTGCGTGTTTGGTCACAATTGGCGTTGTGAATGCTACCGGATCGGTCCACGCTTTGCCCATGGAGGATTTGTTTATGCGCATGCGGCCATCAACGGGGTGTTCTTTGGGTGGGGTGTGCGTGGTGTGGCTTCTTGCGACCCGTGTGTCCGCGTTGACCCTGAGCGGAGTGCCGCCCGACAGGGCCATCGGGTGTGATGATCCGGTTCCGGTCGCCGCCCCGGTCGTGGCGATCCAGACCTGTGGGGTTGACCCGATGCTTCTGGATGGCCTGGTGCTGCATTACGGGTTCGATCGGGATGATGGTGGCATGGTGATGGACCTTTCCGGATTCGGACGCACGGGGATTGTCCACGGTGCGACCTGGATGCCCGAGGGTGTAGGTGGCGGAGCCTACCGGTTTGATCATGCGGAGGCCTGGATCGGTGCGACCGATGCCGGTTTGCCATCCGGCAATGCCGCACGTTCCGTCAGTTGGTGGTTCACCACGCCGGCCCTTCATGCCGATGGCGGCAGCGACCTGTTCTCGTATGGCACGCAATCGCCGGGGAACTACTTCTATTTCGGCATCGACTGGCGCGATGGCCGCAGGCAGATCGCCTTTTCGCCCTGGGGATGGGTGTTCCTGATGAGCGCACCGATCACCGAACCCGACACCTGGTACCATGCGGTGTTCACCTATGACGGGCAGGGAGGGAAGAAATTCTACCTGGATGGAATTGACGCGTCAGGGTTTTCCGAGGGCGGCGGTTTCGACACCGTGCTGTCGGGTCTGCTGCGCATCGGGCCGCATGCTTTTTCGCAACATCCGTTTACCGGCATGATCGACGAGGTCCGCATGTATGACCGTGCGCTTACCCCGGAGGAGGTGGCGAGCCTCCATGCCATGGAACAAGCGGGGATGGGCAAACCGGAAGCACCGTTGCTGCACTACCGCTTTGATGTGGAAGAGGATCTGGCGTTGGATAGCAGTCCCCTGGCTCAGCACGGTGTTTCCTCGGGGGTGTCGTTCGACCCTGACGGCATCGATGGTGGCGCGGCGTATTTTGACGGCTCGGCCTCCATTTCGATCCCGGACATGGTCGGCATCTCGGGTGCGACGGCGCTCACCTGGAGCGCCTGGATCAAGTTGTCGCCCGATCCTGCAGGCTTGTACGGCATCATGGGAAACACCGTAGCGTTCAATGAAAGCATGTACCTTGTCCACGATGCACGAGTTGGGAAAACCCGTTCTTACGTCGTGCCGACTTCGCGCGCCGAGGAACGAATTGCCGAAGCGACCAACGTGGTCGAGCACGCCAGGTGGCAACACCTGGTCGGCACCTACGATGGCCGGACCATCCGGCTATTTGTGCAAGGTGTGCTCGTCGGGCAGGAAACCTTCACCGCATCGCAACCCATCCGCTCCAACCAGGTGACCTTTGCCATCGGCGATACCGCCGCCGGGAGAGGCTGGCGTTTTGTCGGATCCATCGATGATGTACGCATTTATCCGCGAGCCTTTTCCGCGGATGAGGTCCGTGTGCTCTACCAGCACGCCCCGGCGTGGGGGTGGTTTTCTCCGAAACCCGCAATGGCGATTGCCCGGCCACCATCACCCGCGTATGGTCGGCTACCGATTCGTGCGGCAACAGCGTGTCCGCGACCCAGGTCATCACCGTCCTGGCGGCCGGGGTTCCCGACCGCGATTCGGACGGCGACGGACTGCTCGACAGCGAGGAGAAGATCCTCGGTACGAATCCGAACAAGGCGGATACCGACGGCGATGGCCGCAACGATGGCCTCGAAGTCGAGCGCGGCACCAATCCGCTGGTTGTGGACCTGTTCCCGACCTTCGTGCGCAACGACTTCGACGGTGACGCCATCTCCGACCTCGGCGTGTACGATCACCTCAGTGGAACCTGGCACCTGTTGCGCAGCCGCGACGGCTACACCTCCGCCCAGTACGGGTTCTTCGGCACCACGCCGGTGCCCGGTGATTACGATGGCGACGGCAAGGCCGATCTTGCCGTGTACGATCCCGCGAACGCCGTCTGGTACATCAACGGCAGTGCCGGCAAGGCGGTCATCCTCCAATGGGGCTTCCGCGGCACCGTGCCCGTCCCGGCCGACTACGACGGCGATGGCCGCACTGACCTCGCCGTTTACCATGGACGGCTCGGCCTCTTCTATGTGAACGGCAGCCGCCGAGGCAAATTCTACAAGCGCGCCTTCCTCCCCGGGGGCCAACCGGTGGTAGGCGATTTTGACGGCGACCGCGCCGCCGACTTCGCCGTGTACCAGCCGTCCTCCGCCAAGTGGAAGATCCAGTTGCAGGCCGGCGGCGTCATCAACCGTGTATTTGGCGATACCAACGCCAGGGGCCTGGCCACCGATTACGATGGCGACGGCAGGGCCGACCTCGCCACCTTCCATGCCCCTACCGGATGGTGGACGATATCGGGCAGCAGGATGGGTTCGTTCAAGGTCGCCATGCCCCAGGCGGCGGGCGGTTTGCCCGTCACCGGGGATTACAACGGCAACAACAAGGCCGAGGCCGTGGTGTTCCTGCCGCTGACCGCGGAGTGGATATTCAGCGGCAAGGGACCCGGTCAGGTAGTCCGCATCCAGTTCGGTGGTGCCTCCAGCACGCCGCTTGGCGCCGGGCCTTGAACAGCGGGTGATGCGGCGCTCCGGATTTTCGTTGTCGCATCGCCAAAGCGACGGCGCTGGGGTATAGTTCACCCATGATTCGTCTCCTGTTGGCTACTGTTGTTGTGTTGGGTGTTGTTGCCGTGCCACTCCATGCGGCCACCGTGGATGGCGTGCTGGAGGTTCGTTTCCGCGAGGAAACGCCGGTCCGGGTGCGCAACGGCCAGCCGGCATCGGTGAGTCCCGGTTCCCCGGTATTGCAGTCCGCCGAGGCTCGCCACGCCCTAGACGAGCTGTCTCGGCACGGCGTGGCCTGGTCGCGATCCATTACCTCGGTCGATGAACGCACCTTGGAGAAGTGGCGAGGTCAGGGTGCGCCGGCCGTGATGGCCCGGCAGCGTGCCGTGCCCGACTTGAACCGGTATGCACGGGTGACGTTTGATCCGGCACTTCCAGTGGAGGAATTGGAGGCGCTGCTACTGGCCCTGCCCGAGGTGGAGAAGGTTTACCGGGTTCCCCGCCTGTTCCTGCCCGCTGCGCCGGATTACCTGAATCCCGCCAATGGAAGCGGCGTCTGGCAACGGTATGTCGATGCCGCTCCGAGTGGTGTCGATGCCCGCCATGCCTGGTCGAATGGTTACAATGGGGCGGGCGTACGCGTCTGCGACATCGAATTCGACTGGAATGAAAACCATGTGGACCTTCCGTTCGTGACCAATATCGTGGTAGGCCACACCGATGCCGGGTTCGGTGACGACCACGGAACCGCGGTGCTCGGCCAGATGGCCGCGCTGAACAACAACACCGGCGTGCGCGGTATCGCCCACGGCGCATCGTTCCACTTTGCCGGCGCGTATGTCTCCAACAGCTTCAACGTAGCCAACGCCATCGCCGCCGCCGCGGCACGGTTCAGCACCGGCGATGTGATCCTGCTCGAGTTGCAGATCTCCGGACCCAATGGGACGTTCGATTACGTGCCGGTCGAGTGGTATGAGCCGTATTACGACGCTATCGTTGCCGCAGTGGCCAAGGGCGTGGTCGTGGTCGAGGCAGCCGGCAACGGCTCGCAGAACCTCGATGACCCGATCTACAGTACCGGCAACGGCGGGCATTATCCCTTCCTGCCCCAGAATGATTCCGGGGCCATCCTGGTCGGGGCCGGTGCGCCCCCAAGTTTTCCGAATCCGCGTTCGCGCCTCGACTTCTCCAACTACGGGCAGACCGTCGATGCACAAGGTTGGGGTTTTACCGTGCTGACCAGCGGGTACGGCGACCTCTTCAACAGCGAGGGCAAGAACGCCTGGTTCACCGCGACCTTCTCGGGGACATCGAGCGCCTCGCCAATGGTCGCTGGCGCTGCTGCGGTGATCCAGCAGGCCTACCGGCAGAAATTCACCAATGCCGCACCACCCGCGTTGGTGCGTCAGATCATCCGCGCCACCGGAACCCCGCAGGCCGGCAGCGACATCATCGGCCCCTTTCCTGATTTAAAGGCGGCGATCGCGGCCATCCAGAACCCGGTTGATTCCGATGGCGACGGCGTACCCGACTGGAGCGACAACTGCCCCGCCGTCACCAATGCCGCACAAGCCGACATCGACGGGGATGGCGTGGGCGATGCCTGCGACAACTGTCCCTCCGTATTCAACCCGGGGCAGGAGGATCTCGATGGAGACCAGCTCGGTGACGTGTGCGACCCCGACCGCGATGGTGACGGCGTGGCCAATGCCAATGACAATTGCCCTGACGTGGCGAATCCCGATCAGGCTGACCAGGATGGCGACGGCCTCGGCGACGCCTGTGATACCTGCACGTTTGTCCAGCCACTCTTTGCCCCCCGGCTCGTTCCCGGCTCGCCGGTGATCCCGACCCTCACCGGATCGCCCAACACGCCCGGGGAAAACTTCGATCTCGCGGCCTCAGGTGGCCCGGTCGGCACGCTTGAGCAATGCGGATTCGGGGATTTCGGCCTGGTTTATGTCAACCACGACGCCACTAACCTTTACCTCGGCGGCACCGGAGTGGACATGGCCGGGGACAACAACGGGTTGATCCTGTTCGTCGGGGTCAACACCCTCACCGACGACCGGCTCAACCTGTGGGATCTCAATGGCCTGCCGCTCGGCCTCGACAACCTGCACAACGTATCCTTCACCGGCCCGATGGATTTCGCCATCGTGCTCGGCGACGAGTACGGTGACGGCACCTTCACCAACTTCAACCTCGGCAATGGCTACAACTTCGGACAGGGCGTCTACTACCTCTCGGGTGGCGGCACGTTCTTCCCGATGCCGAACATCAAGCTCACCCAGTTTGACGGATCGGGAACGACGGCCATCACCACCTCGAACGACGACGCCAACCGACTGACCGATCGCTGGGAGCTGGCCATCCCGTGGAGCAACCTCAACGCCAGCAATGCTGCCGCACTCACTTCGCTCACCATCGCCGGGGTCATCGCCAGTGACGGGGTCAATGGACCCGATCGTTATCTGTCCGCCAACGTGCTGGCGCGTTCGGTCATCAGTCCAGCCGGTCTCGATCCGTTCGGGAACTACGGCTTCGGGTTCATCGTGCTGGAGCCGCATGCGGTTGACCTCTCCGACCTCGACAACGACGGCCTGCCTGACGCGTGGGAGGTGCAGTTCTTCGGATCGGTCACCAACACCTCGGGTGCCGTGGATAGCGATGGCGACGGGCAGTCCGACCGGGCCGAGTGGATTGCCGGCACGCAGCCGACCAGCGCGGCCTCGTTCTTCCGTGCCACCGCGCTCGACGCAGGATCCCCGGTGCAAGTCCCGTCGATCACCGGTCGCCTCTACCACCTCGACGTCTCCACCAACCTGCTGCAACCCGCCTGGTGGCCGGTCAGCGGCATGACCAACATTCCCGGCACCGGTGCGCCGCTACTGCTGCAGGACACCAACGTCACCACCGAACGCATCTTCCGCGTCCGCGTGCAGACCCCTTGACCCCCGTTTGGGCCCACCCGCCCCGGGGCGATAAAGGCGTGATGAGAAAATTATAGGTTTGACCCCTTTTGTCTGAATTTTCATCGCTGCGGCCACTCGCCACATGGGGTCAGCCCTGGGCCACATGCGCCACATGGGGTCGGCCACATGGGGTCAGCCCTTGACAAATGACAATTCATGTTTGAACATGATCCCATGGCTCGAAAGCGACGGATTCAGTTTGTCGGGGCGATCTACCATGTGACGATGCGCGGGGTGGAGCGCCGGGCGATCTTTCGACATGATGCGGATCGTGAGCGGTTTATGGCGCAATTGGCTGAATCCATCGAGCGCTTCGGTGTCCGACTGTATGGCTTCTGTCTGATGCCCAACCATGTGCACCTGCTGGTGGAGACACCCAGGGCCAACCTGAGCGCGTTCATGCATCGGCTTCAAACTGCGTATACCGTGTACTTCAATCGGCGGCACCGTCGGGTAGGGCACCTGATGCAGGGTCGGTTTGCGGCAAAACCCGTTCATGGCGATGCCTACCTGTTGCAGGTCAGCCGTTACATCCATCTGAATCCGGTTTTCACGATGGCCTGGATCAGCCAGCCGCTACCGGCACGACGCGCGGCATTGCGCGTTTATCCCTGGAGCAGTTACCTGTCGTTCATCGGGCTGGTCAAGCCCTTGGTCGGCCTGGAACGGGAGCCGTTGCTGGCGATGATGCCCGGTGCGCCACCGCGTCGGCAATCGGCGTATCAGCGGTTTGTTGAGGAGGGATTGACCAAGCCGGACGAAACGGTAGCCGATCTATTGCATGGATCCGCGTGGGGTATTGGTGACGAAGCCTTTCAGGAAAAGATGAAGCATGCTTATCTTCATATCGCCGCGTCCGCACGGCGACCGGAAGATATATCCTTCCGGCGTGCCGGAACGTGGAACACCGCTGATGAGGTGCTTGAAGCTGTGACCCACGCGTTCGGGGTGTCGCGGGCTGATATGTTGGTCAAAGGACGTCATCAGGCTGCCCGCCCCGTTGCCATGCGGTTGTTGATCCAGCATGCAGGGATAACCCAGCGCGAGGTGGCGGACCTGCTCCATGCGGGTACCGGCTCGGCCGTCTGCCGCGCGATCAGTCGGCTCATGATCCGAATTGAAAAAGATCCGTCCCTGGCCAGCCGTATGCATTCTGCCGTAGCGCGGTTAACGCGGCGGGATGGCGCGCACAAAAAGTCATAAGTCAAGGGCTGACCCCTAAGCGGTTGGGCACCCTTAGGTAGGCAAGGCGTTCCGGGGGCGGGAGCTTCTCGATGGCGTAGCGGAGCATGGTGCGCGGCATGGCGGAGGCGTGGTCGTCGAGGAAGTGGCGCAGCGCGGGGCGGTCGCGGTTGCCGACTTCGCGCAGCATCCAGCCGGTGGCCTTGTGCATCAGGTCTTCGGGGTCGTCGAGCAATTGTTCGGCGAGGCGCAGGGTGTCGGCGAACTGGCCGAGGCGGATGAAGTGGAAGGTGGCCATGATGGCGATGCGGCGGGTCCAGAGGTGCGATGAGGCGGCCCAGCGGTCGAGAATGCCGCGGTCGCGGGTGGCGAGGTGCGGGCCGGCGAGGTAGGGCGCGGAGGCGTCCACGAGATCCCAGTTGTTCACCCGGTCGCGGTGGTCCACGTAGCTCCGGTAGATGGCGCGCCGGGTTGCCTCGTCGCCGCGCGGGTACTGGCGCACGAGGATGAACAGGGCGAGCAGCCGGTCCTCGTGGAACGCGCTGGCCAGGAGGCGCTCGGTCTGGTCGAGGGGGAGGTCGGCGAGGGTGCGGGTGAGTTGGCGGAGGGCGGGAACGCGGATGCCGCGGAACCGGTCGCCTTCGCCGTATTCGCCGGGGCCGGTCTTGAAGAAGCGCTGGTACTTGCGGGCGTCGTCCGGATTCGCCAGGCCGGCGAGGATGCGTTGGATGTCGGCGGCGCGGGTCATGCTCGCAGCTTGTGTCATTTCCGCAGCTTTGGCAAGATGGCTACTTTATGACGGAATCCACGCCTGACAGCTTGAGTATCATCGCCGGTCGCGGCGCCTATCCCCGTGTGCTGGCCGAGAGTGCCCGCAAGCAGGGGGTGTCGCGCATCGCCGCGGTGGCGTTCAAGAAGGAGACCGATGCGGTGATCGAGAAGGTCGCCGACGAGGTGACCTGGGTGCACATCGGCCAGTTGCAGGCGATGCTGGATGCGCTGGTGGCCTTCAGGATCCCGCGCGTGGTCATGGCCGGGCAGATCAAGCCGACGCACCTGTTCAACATCCGGCCGGACAAGCGGATGTTCGACCTGCTGGCGCGCCTGAAGGAACGCAACGCCGAGACGATTTTTGGCGCGGTCGGCGAGGAGTTGAAATCGGTCGGGATCGAGTTGCTGCAGGCCAGCCGGTTCATGGAGTCGACGATGCCGGAGCCCGGACCGATCGGCCACCTTCCGCCGACGCCGCAGCAATGGGACGACATCCGCCTCGGGTTGCGGGTGGCCAAGGCGACCAGCGGGCTCGACATCGGGCAGACCGTGGTCATCAAGGAGGGCACGGTGCTGGCGGTCGAGGCGTTCGAGGGAACGGATGCGACGATCCTCCGCGCCGGCGAGCTGGGCGGTCCGGGCTCGGTTGTGGTCAAGGTGGCGAAGCGCGGGCATGACATGCGGTTTGATATCCCGGTCATCGGCGAGCGCACGTTCGACAGCATGAAGAAGAGCGGGGCGGCGGTGCTGGCCGTGGAGGCGCGGCGGTCGATCCTGCTCGACCGCGAGGCCCTGGTGAAGCTGGCCGACCGGCGGGGGGTGGCTTTCCTCGCGGTGGAGATGGAGTCGTAGCGTCGCGGCCGGGCGCGCACACGTTCTGGAGAATCGAGTATGCATGACAAGAAGATCAGGGTCGGTGTTGCCGGGGTCGGCAGCCTGGGCATCAACCACGCGCGCATCTACGCGGAGTTGCCGGGCTGCGAGCTTGCGGGCATTTTCGACACCGATGTGAAACGGGCGGGCGAGGTGGCGGCGCAGTACGGGACGACGGCCTGCGCGTCGCTCGACGAGTTGTCGGCGCGGGTCGATGCGGCGAGCATCGTGGTGCCGACACACCTGCATTTCGACGTCGCCTCGCAGTTGATCCGGCAGGGCAAGCACCTGCTGGTGGAGAAGCCGATCACCTCGACCACCTCGGAGGCGGAGGAGCTGGTGCGCCTTGCCGACGAGCACAAGGTGGTGTTGCAGGTGGGGCACATCGAGCGGTTCAACCCGGTGATGGAGTACCTGGAGAAGGCGGCGCGGCATCCGAAGTTCATCGAGGCGCATCGGCTGGCCCCGTTCCCGCCGCCGCGCGAGGGGATGCATCCGCGCGGCACGGAGGTCAATGTCGTGCTCGACCTGATGATCCATGATATCGAGGTCATCCTGCACCTCGTGCGGTCCCCGGTGAAGGAGGTCCGCGCGGTCGGGGTGCCGGTATTGAGCGGCAGCGAGGACATCGCCAACGTGCGGCTCGAGTTCGAGAACGGGTGCGTGGCAAACATCACGGCGAGCCGGATCAGTCCGGAGCGGATGCGCAAGATCCGGGTCTTCGTCGAGGACGCCTACATTTCGCTCGATTACCAGAAGCAGGCGGGCGAGGTGTTTCGCAAGACCGCGCAGGGCATTGCCGGCGAGGATGTGCCGATCCAGAAGGGCGAGCCGCTCGCCAACGAGCTGCGTTCGTTCGTCGAGTGTGTGGCCACCCAGGGCACGCCGAAGGTCAGCGGCGTGCATGCGGCCGAGGCGCTCAAGCTCGCCGCGCACATCACCCAGTTGATGCGCCGCCGGCAGCAGAACTGATGAGCGGGGACGCGTCAGCGCCGAACCTGCTGGTGGTGGCCGGCGAATTGTCCGGCGACATGCATGCCGCGCGGGTGATCGAGGCGTTCCGTGCGGCTCGGCCCGGGGTTGATGTGTGGGGTCTCGGGGGCGATGGACTCGCCGCGCAGGGGGTCTCGTTGCGCCAGCATGTGCGCGACCTCGCGGTGCTCGGGTTGGTCGAGGTGCTCAAGCGCTACGGATTTTTCCGGCGGGTGTTCCGCGCGTTGCTCGACGAGGTGGATCGCCGCAGGCCGGCCGCCGCGTTGCTGATCGATTATCCCGGCTTCAACCTCCGCCTCGCTGCGCAACTCAAGCGGCGCGGGGTGCGGGTGATCTACTACGTGTGTCCGCAGGTGTGGGCGTGGCACCGGTCGCGGATTCCCAAGATGGCGAAGATCATCGACCGGTTGTGCGTGATCTTTCCGTTCGAGGTGGAGATTTTCCGGGGCACCGGGCTGGATGTGCAATTTGTCGGGCATCCGCTGGTCGAGCAGGCGGCGGCGGTGTTGGCGCGGCCGCCGGAGGCCTTGCCGTGGCCGGGGTCCTTGAACGTCGCGCTGTTGCCGGGCAGTCGCCGTCAGGAGTTGGAGCGGTTGTTGCCGGATTTGCTGGCGGCGGCGGCGCGGTTGGAGCGGGCGCGGCCGGAGGCGGGCTTCCTGTTGCCGGCGGCCACGCCGGAGATGGAGCAGTTGGCGCGGCGCATCCTGGCGGACGCAAAGGAGCGGCCGGAAAAGCTCGCCATCGTTGCGGGCCGGACGCGTGAGATCCTGCGCCAGGCCAGGGCGGCGTGGGTGGCGTCGGGCACGGCCACGCTGGAGACGGCGTTGATGGAGTGTCCGATGGTCGTGGTGTACCGCACGGCGGCGATGACCTACCACATCGGCAAGCGGTTGGTGCGGGTCCCGTACCTCGGGATGGTCAACCTGCTGGCGGGTCGGGAGCTGTGTCCCGAATTGATCCAGCAGGCGGTCGCGCCGGACGCGCTGGTGGCGGCAATCGCGCCGCTGCTTGATGACACGCCGGAGCGGTCGGCCATGGTGGAGGGCTTGCGTGCGGTCAAGGCCTCGCTCGGGTCGGGTGGTGCCGCCGCGCGGGTGGCCGGAGTGCTGGCGGACGAGTTCGCGTCGTGACCCTCGCGTCGTTGTTCGCGTTCGCCGGGGCGATGCTGGTGTTGGCAGCGCTGCCCGGCACGAGTGTGCTCACCGTGGTGGCGCGGTCGGTGGCGGGTGGATTCCGTCACGGGGCGGCTGCGGCGGCGGGGGTGGTCCTTGGCGATTTCGTGTACATCCTGTTGGCCCTCGGCGGCCTGCATGCGTTGGTGGCCCGGTTCGGGGATGTGTTGTCCTGGGTGCGTGTTGGCTGCGGCTTGTACCTGGTATGGCTCGGGTGGACCATGGCGCGGGCGTCGTCGCCCGGGATACCGGTGGAGCAGGAGGGGACGGGATCGTGTTGGTCGAGCCTCGTGGCTGGCCTGGTGCTGACCTTGGCGGACCAGAAAGCGATCCTTTTCTATCTGGGGTTCTTTCCTGCGTTTTTCGACGTGCCGGCACTTGGCGCCGGCGAGATCGCCGTGATTGTTGCGGTCACGGCGGTCTGTGTCGGCGGAGTCAAGCTGGTCTATGCCGCGTTGGCCGGACGTGCGGCGGCGTGGTTGTCATCCGGTCGCGCGGCCTGGCTCACGCGCGGGTGTGGCGCGATGCTGGCGGTGGTCGGCTTGTGGCTGATCATCTCGCGGTGATGTAAGGCCGGTGGACGGTCAGGACTTCTCGTCCTCCTTCAGCAGGTGGCCGTAGACGCGGACCATGCATTCGGGGCAGATGCCGTGGGTAAAGCGTGCGCTGGAGTGTTCGGCGACGAATTGCTCGACCTGTTTCCAGTAGCCCTGGTCATCGCGAATCTTCTTGCACGAGCTGCAGATCGGCAACAGACCGCTCATCACTTCCAGGCGGCGGTTCTTCTTCTCCAGTTCGCGGGTGCGTTCCTCCACGCGTTGCTGTAATTCATCGCGGGCGGTTTGCAGGTCGCGCACCGCGGTTTCGAGGTTCGTGCGGGTTTCGCCGAGCACTTCGCCCATGTGGTTGAAGGCACCGGCGAGGTCGTCGAATTCGTCGAAGGTCCGGCCTTCGATGCGGACATCGAGGCGGCCTCGGGACAATTCGCGGCAGTGGGCGGATAGGGTCTCGATGCGCCGGGTCAGGCCGCGGGACAGGTACAGGGCGAAGAGCAGGGCGAGCAGGATCGAGGCGAACAACGAGGCGAGTCCGGTCAACTGCAGTTCCCGCAACTTGTTCCTCACCTCGTCGGCGCGCATGTCGATGCCGACCAGGTAGCGGCCATCGCCGTTCACCAGCGGGGCGTAGCCGGAGAGGAAGACTCCCCACTCGTCCTCGGTCAGGTCATCGTCCACGGAGGCTTCGTGGAACCCGATCAGCATGGAGGGTACGACGTCCTCGTACACCTCGCCGGGCATGGCCTGGGCGTCGGTCTCGTCGGAGTCGATGACGAACGACACGGCGTCGGCATCCTTGCGCATGATGTAGAGGTAGGCGATGTCCGGGTTGGTGCGGCGAATGCGACGCATCTGGTCCAGGGCGGCACGGTAGGCGGGGTTTTCCGTGGATTCCGGGCCGGTGACGGACTCGAGGTTGCGGGCATCGATGCTGTGGCTGAGCAGCGCGGCGCTGTTCTGCAGGCGTGACTTCAGGCTGCGCATCAGGTTGTCGAGGGCGCGTACGTAGAAAAAGGTGCCGACGCTGCCGGAGACGAGGAACACGGCGATGATGTGGCTGATGAACAGTTTGTGGGCGTAGCGGAAACGGAGGTGTGGAATCCATTTCATGGTGCGTGCTCCGGGCGGATGCGGTGGGCGGGGGGCTTCATTTGCGGCGGATGATGACATAGTCGGCGAGGGCGGCGAGAGCTTCGGTGGGCCCGGGTAGGTGGTGTAGCGCGGATTTCGCTTCGTCAATGAGGGAGGCGGCGCGGGTGCGGGCGCCGTCCACGCCGTAGGCCGCGACGTAGGTCATCTTGCCGAGGGCGGCATCGGTGCCGGTGGCCTTGCCGAGCACATCGGCGGTGCTGGTGGCGTTGAGGACATCGTCGGCGATCTGGAAGGCGAGGCCGATCTTCTCTGCATAGAGGGTCAGGGCGGCGAGGGCGGCGGGCATTGCTCCGGCGGTCATGGCGCCGAGGCGGGTGGCGGCGCGGATCAGGTCGCCGGTCTTGTGGGTATGGATGTAGGTCAATTGCTCGATGGTCAGGTGCTGGCCTTCGCCGGCGATGTCGGCCATCTGGCCGCCGATCACGCCGGTGCTGCCACTGGCGGAGGCGAGTTCGCGTACGAGGTCGGCGGGGGTGTAGGGCGGGGCGGGGTGTGAATCGGCCAACCAGGCGAAGGCCATGGTCAGCAGGGCATCGCCGGCAAGGATGGCGGTGGCCTCGTCGAAGGCGATGTGGCAGGTGGCGCGGCCGCGGCGCAGGGCGTCGTCGTCCATGGCGGGCAGGTCGTCATGGATCAGGGTGTAGGTGTGGAGGATTTCCACGGCGGCGGCAGGGGGCAGGGCGGCGGCGGGGTCACCGCTGACTGCTTCGGCGGCGGCGAGGCAGAGGATCGGGCGCAGGCGTTTTCCGGGTCCGAATACGCTGTAGCGCATCGCTTCGTGGAGGCGGGCGGGTGGGGTGGAGGCGGAGGGAAGCATCCGGTCCAGTGCGGCATCGATCCGTGCGGTGCGTTCCTCCAGATAGGACGTGATGGCGAACATAAAGCCACGTATAGGGCGCAGCGACGTGCAGGGCAATGGAAATTACGCGTTATCAGTGGGTTTGACGCGCTCCGGGTGTTTGCCTATAGTGTCGTAATCACTATTTTCCGGAAGGGTAGAGAATCGCCATGCCGACCTATGAGTATGCCTGCCAGAAGTGCGGCTACGAATTCGAGAAGTTCCAGAGCATCAAGGACGAACCGGTCAAGCGGTGTCCGACCTGCAAGGGCAAGGTTGTGAAGAAGTTCAGCTCGGGGGCGGGTCTGTTGTTCAAGGGTTCGGGCTTCTACATTACCGATTACCGCAGCGAGGGGTACAAGAGCGCGGCCAAATCCGACTCGACCACCTCGTCCACGCCTGCGTCTGCGCCGGCGGCGGCTCCGGCAACCACCCCGTCATCGTCCAGTACCAGCACCACCACGTCCGCCAAGGCCGCATCGGCCAAGAAGTAGGAATTCCATGGCTGTCACCGTCCGTTGCCAGAAATGCGGGGCCGACAACCGGCTCGGCCAGTTGTTTTGTCATGCCTGCGGGGCCAAACTTGACTTGAGCAAACTCACGCCCGAACAGGTGGCACGCGAGAACCGCGCGATCAATCCGGCGGCCGTGGCGGCCCGGATTGTCCGCCTCGCCCTGTTCCTCGGTCTGCTGGCCGTGCTCGGCCTGTTGTGCTGGCCGGCTGCGCCGGCCGGTGATCCTCCTTCGGTGAACGGGTCGGGAATCGTCAAGGACCAGATGTCCGCGTTGCGGGTGGCGATCATGCGCAAGGTGGAGAAGCGGGAGACGTTTTCCGAAGCGGACCTGAATGCACACCTCAACGCGGTGATCCGCAACGGCGGAACCGGCGGCGGGATGAACCTGCAGTTGCGTGAGGTGCGGATTGATCTGCGCGATGGAGCGGTGGAGGCGTGGACTCGTTCCTCGCTCGGGCCATTGACCATCACCTACTCCAGCCTGGCCCGCGTGGAGGAGGGGGCGGGTGGCCGCAAGACCTTCCGTGCCACAGACGCCCGGATCGGACATCTTCCCTTGCCCGGACCGCTGCGCGACCGGGTGGTCGGCCAGCTGGCCTCGATGTTCCAGATGCTGCAGGAGGAGCAGTTGTTGCTCCAGCGCCTCGCCACGGTTGAACTCGTGGACGGCGCCGTTCATACCGCCACCGCCGCCCCGTAACCCCCGGATCCGCATGAAAGACAAACTTGAGTTCTACACCATTCTCGGCGAGGTCGATGGCCGCGAGTACGCGGACCTGGCCCGTCTGATGGGGGATTACGACTTCAACCGCTACATCGTGAAGATCGGCCACGTGCCGCAAAGCACCGAGGAGACGGGCCTGTCGGTGGTGGTCCGGGTGACCCATGCGGTCGCGGGTTTTCCCGAGGGGTTGATCTCGACGCCGATTCGACGCACCGCGCTGGAGGATTTGCTTACCCGGAAACTGGCGGCGGCGATTGAGGGCCAGGCCACCTTTGATGCGAACGGGGTGGCGCGTCGCCGTCTTGTCGCCCCGCGGCCCGGCCAGAAGATCCTGCCGCGGTCGACCGTGCAGATCACCGACGATTTCACCGACGTCCGCTTGTCCGTGCTCATCCCGACCCAGCGCGGTCGACTCGACGGGCAGGCCTTCCAGACGGTGTTCTTTGACGACCTGCCCATGGTGGTGCAGGACGCGTTGATTTACTGCAACATGGACACTTCGGAGGTCGAGGCGTTTGTCGGACTGATGGAGGATGCCGACCAGCTCCGCCAATCCTTGCCGGGCCGCGGCTTGATCGGGTTTGTGGCCAGCGGTTCGCTGGTGGCCCGCCTGCCCGGCTCGGACCAGCCGGATGTGGCGGCCGACACGGCGATCACCGTTGATCCCTCCCTGCTGATCTCGCTGGATACGCCCCACCGTGGTGCGGTCGAGGGGCTCGGCATTCACTCCGGTATCACCCTGATCCTGGGCGATGCCTTTTCCGGGCGCGTCGAATTGATGCGGGCCCTGGCCTCGGGCATCTACAACCATGTACCGGGTGATGGCCGCGAATACATCGTCACCATGCCCGACTCGGTGTACATCCCTGCCGAGCCCGGCCGCAGCGTGCACCGGGTGGATGTCGGCAGCATGCTGGCCGAGGAGGATTATTCCTCGGCCAGCGCCGGCGCGTGCCATGCCCAGGTTGCCTCGCTGGTCGAGGCTCTCGAGGCTGGTGCGCGGGTCATTCTGTTGGATGAGGCGGATTCGTGCCCTGGTTTCCTCGGCGGGGATGACCGCGTGGAGCGGTTGCTCGGCCGTACGCCGGGCATGACGCCGTTGTCCGCGCGCGTCCGCCAGCTCGCCCAGGAGCTTGGCGTTTCCACCATCGTCTCGGGCAACGTCTCGGTGTCGTCCTTCATTCCGGTGGCAGACACCATCCTTGCCGTACGCGACGGGGTGGTCTCCGATATTACCCGCGAGGCGAAGGAGGCCTTCGACGGTGCGGCCACCGCCAGCGTGCCCGAGTACGACTTCACCCGCCTGATCGAGACCGCCCGCTGGGTGGTTCCGTCGAGCATTGATGCGAGCATCGGCCGTCATGACGGGGTCATCGGCATCGAGGATGGCTGGAAGATCCGGTTCGGCCGGTACACGATCGACCTCGGCAGCAACCACCAGATCGCCGATCCGCAGCAAGCGCTCACCCTTGGCCTGATCATCGAGTATGCGCGCCAGCGTTACCTCGACAAGGCGCGCCCGATGCGCGAGTTGCTCGACCTGGTCGAACGCGACCTGAGCATGGAAGGGCTGGAGCAGGTTACACGCGAGTTGCGCGGCGACCTGGCCCGTCCCCGCCGCTATGAAATCGCTGCCGCACTGAACCGCCTGCCGTCGCTGCGCGTCGCCCGCGCCGCGCTGTAACCGCGGGTACCGGAGCCGGAACCCGATGCGGCTGGTGATCCAACGCGTCTCCCGCGCCTCGGTTTCCGTCGAGGGTTCGGTCGTCGCCTCGATCGGCCGCGGCTTTCTGATCCTCTGCGGTGTGCACCGTGACGATGCCGCGGCCGATGTGGAGTATCTTGCCCAGAAAACCGCCCGTCTGCGGGTCTTCGATGATGCCGAGGGCCGGATGAACCTTGGTCCGGCAGAGGTCGGCGCCGAAATCATCGTGGTCAGCCAATTCACCCTCTACGCCGACTGCCGCAAGGGAAACCGTCCGAGCTACATCGAGGCGGCCGGACCGGCGGATGGCGAGCGCTGGTACGAGTCCTACGTGGCCGCCCTGCGTGTGCAGGGCCTGTCCGTGCAGACCGGACGCTTCCGCACGATGATGGCGGTGGAGCTGGTCAATGACGGACCGGTGACCATCCTGATGGATAGCCGGGACCGGCAGGCGGCCGGAGCATGAAAACCGGCCCTGGTGCGGCTCGTTCGCTCCTGCTTGTCGCCGGCGTGATGGCCTTCCTGCCGGCGGTCCAAGCCGAGATGACGGCGGCGGCCGAACCGCGAGTCGCGTCGAACCGATGGCCGACGGTCACCTCCCACCAGCGAAATTTCCTCGTTGCCGACATGCCCAAGCGCGATGCGGTGGAGATTGCCGTGTGGGCCGAATCGGTGCGCGAACGCTTCATGGGCTGGGTTGGTTCGCCGCTTCCCCACGGCCGCGCGTACCCGGTGGTGATCACCGCTTCGCTGCGCGCGGAGGAACCGGGCGGTCGTGTCCTGCGCGCGCTGGACCGCGCCTCCGACGGCTCCCTGCGCCAGGAGCTCACCATGGTCAATCCGGCCGACATGGACCAGGAGGATGTTCTTGAGGCGTTGAGCTGGCTTCTGGCCCATCGCTGGGTCGTGGTGCGCATGGCGGAGCGGAGCCGGAACGTACCGGTGCTGCCCGACTGGTTGACCGTGGGGATTGCCCAAAATCTCTATCCGGAACTCCGGGTGAGGAACTACGGGGAGGTGGTGGCGATGGAGCAGGCCGGTAGTTACCATCCCGCCGCCACGGTATTCGATATGCGGTTCCTTCCCCCCGGGCGTTGGCCGGAGAAAGCGCGTGCCGGTCTGGTGGTTGCGTGGCTTTCCGAAACGATCGGGCCTGAGCGGTTGCTCGCGTCCTGTGCGGAACGGGTGGTGGTCGGACTTCCGGTGGATGTGGCATTCATCCAGGAGCTGGCGGGACTGCCGGATCCGCGATCCGTGAACATGGCGTGGGATGTCTGGATGGCGCGACAGGATCGCCGTTTCATGCCGGGGGTGCAGGCAACCGACCCCGAAGCCATCGCCCGGGTGGTTGCGCTGCCCGCCGAGATGTTCGGGCTTGAGCTACCCGCGTCGTTCGGGAGAAGAACCCTTGATGCCGAATTGTTGATCCAACACCGTGCATCCTTGTGGGTACAACGGTATGCCAAAGCAGTCGCCTGGCGCCTGCGCCAGGAAGGTATCGGTCAACCGCCCGAAATCGTTGAGCGAATCCGCGCCTACCTGGTGTTCTTTGATGCGCTGGCTGCACCAGGCGAAACCCGTCACCGTGGCAAGCCGGTACAACCCCGCTCGGCCCGCTGGCTCGAACGCACCTGGGCCGAGGCCGATACGGCGTGGCGCACTTATCTGGCCGAATACCAGGCCCGGTCCGCCTTGCTGCAGCGGCATGAGGTGGCGGCCGAAGGTGGTGCGCTCGATGCCTTGCTTGACCGGTGGGAGGAACCTCCGCCGGTTGCGCCATGAGCGACGTTCCGGATCAGTGTGGAACCGGCCAGATGTAGTAAAGGTACGCGCCGTAACTGGCCAGCAGAAGAACACCCTCGATCCGACCGACCCGCATCCCGATCCGAAGGACGGGCAGGAGCAGGACCGCCAGCACCGCCATCGTGGACAGGTCCACGGCTTCAATGTCCGGCGCGCGCAAGGGTTTGATCGATGCCGAAAAACCACCGATGCAAAGCAGGTTGAAGATGTTCGAACCGATGACGTTGCCGACCGCCAGGTCGGATTCCTTCTTCAGCGCGGCGGCAATGGAGGTGGCCAGTTCCGGCAAACCCGTTCCGGCGGCGACGATGGTCAGGGCGATGATCGCCTCGCTGACCTTCGCCTCGCGCGCCAGGCCGACCGCGCCTTGCACCAGCAGCTGGGAGCCGCCAACCAGCAGCAGGATCCCGCCGATGATCCATGCCGAGTCGCCGATCGGCCGGGTGGTTGCCGCGGGCATGTGGTGGGTGATCTCCTCGGCCAGTTCGTCTTCGCCGCCTTGCCGTGCCTGGCGGATGGTCAGCACGATGTAGCCGATCAGCAGGGTGAAGAGCACGATGCCTTCGATGCGGCTCACCTCGCGATCGAAGACCATCACGTAGAACAACAGGCTGGCGGCGATCATCACCGGCACATCCTGGCGGATCAGTTGCGACTGAACGCGGATCGGCTGGATCAGTGCGGCCAGACCGAGGATGACCGCGATGTTGAAGATGTTCGACCCGACAATGTTGCCCACCGCGATGTCGCCGCTGCCGCCGAGGTTCGCCTTCAGGCTCACGAACAGTTCCGGCGTGCTGGTGCCGAATGCGACCACGGTCAGGCCGATGACCAGCGGCGAGATGCCGGAGCGCAGGGACAGGCGCACGCTGCCGCGAATCAGCGCATCCGCGCCGATCGACAGCAGGACGAATCCCCCCGCGATGCATGCAGCATACAGCAGCATCATTGCGGGGATTTTCCGCTGACGGCTTCCGCGCCGCCGACGTCGCTCAACCTGGCCTTCTGCAGGTCGGTCCACAAGGTGCCGGGTCCGGTATGCAGGATGTTGAAGGTGATGGCCGGGTTCAGGTTCAAGGCTAATTCCCACAATGCAAAGGCCTGGGGGTCGCCAAACGCACCGGCCTTCAGCTTCAGGCCGCCGGCCTTTTCGCCTTCAACCATCTTGATCGAGGCGGCTTCGGCGTCGGCCAGTTTACGGACGCGGTCGGCCCGGATCGCTGCGGTTTCACGGGCGATGTCGGCGACTTTCTTCATCGTGGCCGCCTCGATCTCCGCGACCTGCTTCTGCTGGTCGGCGGCAATCTCCGCCTTGAGTTTGCTCGTCTCCTGCGCGACCTGCTGGCGGCGTTGCTCGATCAAGGTCTGCTCGGTGTTCAGTTCCGCCTGTTTCTTCGCGGTGTTCTGCTTCTCCTTGTTGGTCAGGTCCTGTTCGATGGCGATACTCGCCTGCTGGATCGGATCAAGGATCTGCATCGGCACCCCGACGTGGCGGATCAATGCGTTGTGCACAATGATGTTTTTCGACTTCAGCGTGGCGGCAAGCGAGCGGGTCAGTTCGTTCTGGAAGATCTCGCGGCCTTCGCCGACGATGAAGTCCTTGGCGCGGTACTCCGAGCCCTTGTTGCGGGAGATCGAGGTGATCTGCGGCATGATCACCTTGTCCACCACTGCGGGAAGGTCGCCGTAGCTGCTGAAGATCGAGGCGATGTGGTCGGGCAGCAGCTCGAACTCGACGGTCATGTCGAGGCTGATCTCGAAGCCGTCACGCGACGGGAACTCCACGAACTGGGCCAGGCCGAGGGTTGGCATCGAGTCGCCGGCGGATTGCACCGAGCGGGTTTTCCGTCCGGGCACGGCGGCCTCGCGCGGCGCGGATTTGTCGAGAGGCAGGCGCATCACCGACTGGGCCGCATCCGCCAGGTAGTCGAGGCGGCTCTGCCGCTGCTGCTCCAGCACGTTGCTCTGCAGCCGCTCCATCGCCTGGTTCTGCGCGGCCATCATCGTCTTGGTGATCACCTCGCCGCCCTCCTTGCCGAGCAGCGAGACCTGGTTCACGCCGATCTCCAGCACGTCGACCTTGTATTCCTTCGGGTTCACGAAGTAGAGGCCGGGTTGCAGGATGTCTCGGCGCACGCCCTTCTGGCGGGCCTCGGCGAACGCGCCGGGCTTCGACTGCTCGCCGGAAAGCGAGGTCACCACGCCGGCGTAGCCGATCGGGATGCTGATCGCGTCGACGATGGTGATGTTGTAGCCGATGGGGTTCAGGCGGTACTTGCCGGGACCGAGCACACGCCGCCAGATCCCCTTCTGGTTTTCGTCGGCGAGGAATTCGCCGGGCGGCAGGTCGTCGCCGACCTTCGAGGTCACCACGCCGACCTTGCCGGGCGGGATCATCACCGCCGGCATGATCTGGCGCTCGTACCGGATCGGGTCGAGGAAGTGGCGGCCTTCGCCGAGCACATCGGCTTGTACGCCCTTCTGCCCTTCACGGGCGAGGATCTGGCCGGGCGGCAGCGGGTCGCCGGTCTTGGCGATGATCACCGCCATCTCGTTCGGGCGGACGTAGAACCGGCAGAAGAACCAGAGCCAGAAGCCGTAGGCAATGGCCACGGCGGCGAGGATGGACAACAGGGGTTTGATCTTCTTCATGGCGTGGCTCCTTGCTTCACCGGCATGAACGGCTGGAACAATGCGCCGAGTGCGCCGTCCTGGTCGCCGCTGAGCACCGTCTGGATGCGCGGACCGACCTGCTGGTAGAAACGGTAACGGGCGAGCGGCATGCCGCCCTTGAACGCGGCGACCTGGTCGCGCAGCACCGAGGCCTCGGCCTCGTTGCGGGCGCGGATCGCGTCGCGTTCGCCCTCGGCGGTCTTGATCACCGCTTCGGCCTGCAGCGAGGCGGCCTGTTCCTCGAGGCGGGCGACCTCGCGTTCGCGTTCGGCGTCGATGACCCGCACCGCCATCACCTGCTGGGCGTTGATCACCGCGCGGATGCGTTCGGTGTCGGACTGGACCTTTTCCTTGTTCTGCACGGCCAGCATCTCCTGGCGCACCAGCTCGGCCTGCGACTTGGCCTGGTCGATCTGCTGCTCGAACTTCAACGCGTTCTGCACGGCGACTTCGCGGTCGCGGCTGATGCTGGCGATCTCGTCGGGCACGATGATCTTGCGGACGAGGACGGACTTGATGTCCACGCCCCACGGGGTGCACTTCTCGCGCAGGTGGGTCTCGAGGTCGCGCTGGAACCCCTGGCGGGTCTCGCCGACGATGAAGTTGATGGCCGGGTGCTTGCTGCCCTCGATGCGGCTGAAGCCGCGGGCGCGCGGCAGGATGATCTTCTTGATGATGTCATCCATGTCGCCGACGCGGTGGGTCAGCAGGGCGGCGGCGTCGCGCTGGATCCCGTACTCGATCGTGCCTTCGACGGTGACGTTGAAGCCGTCGAGGGTGAGGAAGCTGATCGAGTCGTCGCCGCTCATCCCGTAGCGCTGGCTCTGCAGGTTCACCTCCACCACATCGACCATGTACGGGTTGAGGTAGTAGGTGCCGGGATCGAGCACCTCGTCGCGCACGCCCTTGATGCCGGGGGCGACGAGCATGGTGTTGCGTTGTTCGGCGGCGAGTTCGGCGCTGAGCACGTCGTCGCCGATCAGCGCGATGGTGACGCCGACATGGCCGGGGCGGATCGAGATCGCGTCGTACACCTCGATGTGGAACGCATAGGGGTTGAGGAAGTATTTGCCGGGGCCGAGGATGTCGGGGAGGATGCCCTTCGTGCCGTCGCCGGCGATGATCTGGCCGGGCGGTAGATCCTGGCCATGGAGCCGCGTCATCACACCGAGCTGTCCGGCCGGGATGTCGGTGACCCGCTGGATCTCCCAACCCCAGGTGTAGGGGTTGCGGAAATAACGGCCGGCCGAAAGCACCTCGAGCTGGATGCCCTTCTGGCCCGGTTCGGTGGCGATGATCTGCCCGCTCGGCAGGTTGTCGCCGGTCTTGCGGACCAGGACCGCGATCTGGTCCGCGCCGGGTTCGATGCGGCAGAAGAACCAGAAGAAGACCGGCAGGCCGCCGAGGGCCAGCACGATGAGCAACGCACCGATCGGCAAGGCCGGCAACTGGAGGTTCCCGCTCCGCCGCGTCTGCCACGGCCGGGTGGGTTGGGTGGGTGTGTTCATACAGTCAACCTTTCTGTCCTTGGTGCCGCACACCGTAGCAAACCGGGGAGGCGCTGTCCAAACCTACCGCCCCGCCGTCCGCGGTTTGGGCTTGTGCGTCAGGCCACCCCGCCGCATAACACGCAGCGTGTCACCGATGCCGATTCATCCAGGCCACCATCCACGCAACCTCCACCGCGACGGCTACGACTACACCGTGCTGACCGCGCGCTGCCCGGAACTCGCCGCGCGGGTGGTCGAACATGTACGCGGCGGACCGACCATCGATTTCACCGACCCGGAATCCGTGCGCGCCCTGAACCGGGCGCTGTTGCTGACCGGGTACGGGCTCGACGACTGGTCGTTGCCGCCGGGCGCATTGTGTCCGCCGGTGCCGGGCCGGGCCGACCTGATCCACCACCTTGCCGACCTGCTCGGACCGGACGCCCGCGAGGCCGCACTGCTCGACATCGGCACCGGGGCGAGCGTGATCTATCCGGCGATCGGTGCCGCAGCCTACGGATGGCGTTTCGTCGGCACGGAATGCGATCCGGCCGCCGCCGCGTGGGCGGGCGACCTGGTCGCGCGCAATCCGGTGCTCGCGGGAAGGGTGGAGATCCGCCGGCAGCCCGACCCGCTGCAGGTCTTCGCCGGGGTGACCCGGCCGGGCGAGCGCTTCGCCGCCTCGTTGTGCAATCCGCCGTTCTTCGCCAGCGAGGAGGAGGCGGATGCGGCCACGCGGCGCAAGCTGCGCGCCCTGGGTGTGTCGGATGCCGGACCTCCGGCACGCCATTTCGGCGGAAGCGCGCACGAGTTGTGGTGCGCGGGCGGGGAGGACGGATTTCTCGGGCGGATGATCGACGAGAGCGCGGCGCGGCCGCGGTTGTGCCGGTGGTTCACGACGCTGGTCTCGAGCGATGGACGCCTGCCCGCGCTGCGGCGACGGCTGGTCGCGGCGGGCGCGGCGGAGGTCCGGGTCATCGGGTGGGCGCTGGGGGTCAAACCGACACGCCTGCTCGCGTGGACCTTCGAGCCGGCGGCCACCTAATACAGCCCGAACGCGATGGCGATGCCGATCATCGCGGCCAGCGCGATCAGCACCCAGGTCAGCGGCATCTTCCAGAAAGCCGCGAAGATGGCGGAGTGGATGGCCCGGTGCAGCAGGCCCTGCAGGAAATCCTTGAGTCGTGCATCCATGGTGGTCAGTGCGGGGTTACACGTTGCCGGCGGCGCAGGATCCGTTCCTCGTTGGCCCAGCACGCGGGAATCGAATTCCTCGGCATGGGTTGGTTCCGGTCGAAATCCGCAAGGAAACGCAGCAGCGAGCGCACATGCCCGGCCTGATCGAGATGGCGGTCCCGCTTGGCGGATTCTTCACGAACAAGTTGGGCGGAGAGTATGTGATCAGGATTCATGTAGATCTATATTCGGGCAGAACCGACCGGCCCGGCAATCGTTTTTTTCTTCGCCCCGTGCCGTGCGATGGAGTATCGTTTACGCCTCTATGACGACGCAAACCGAGTTGAAGCGCAGGGCTGAAAACGCGATGCCGGGCGGGGTGAACAGCCCGGTCCGCGCGTTCCGATCCGTGGGCGGGAATCCCATTTACGCGAAACGCGCGGAGGGGGCGGAGCTCGAGACGACCGATGGCCGCCGTCTGATCGACTACTGCCTCTCCTTCGGACCGCTGATCCTGGGCCACGCCCACCCGTCGGTGGTCGGGGCGGTGCAGGAGGCGGTGACCCTCGGTACGAGCTACGCGGTGACCACCGAGGCGGAGATCGAGATGGCGGAGCTGATCCGCGAGGCCATCCCGTCGATGGAACGGGTGCGCCTGGTCAGTTCGGGCACCGAGGCCTGCATGACCGCGATCCGGCTGGCCCGCGGCTTCACCGGCCGCGAGAAGGTGTTGAAGTTCAGCGGCTGCTACCACGGCCACGCCGATTGCATGCTGGTCAAGGCGGGCAGCGGTGTCGCCGGGATCGCCTCGGCCTCCTCGGCCGGCGTGCCGCAGGGCTGCGCGGCGAACACGCTGGTCGCCCGCTACAACCACCTCGAGGATGTCGATGCGGTGCTGGCCGCGCACGGCTCGGACCTCGCCGCGATCGTGGTCGAACCGGTGGCCGCGAATGTCGGGCTGATCCTGCCCGATGCCGATTTCCTGACCGGCCTGCGCGAACGCGCAACCCGCGCCGGGGCGTTGCTGATCTTCGACGAGGTGATCAACGGGTTCCGCTTCACCTTCGGCGGCTACCAGAACCTGTGCGGGGTCAACCCGGACCTGACCTGCCTCGGCAAGATCATCGGCGGTGGCTTGCCGGTCGGGGCGATCGGCGGCCGCGCCGACATCATGGAACGCCTCGCCCCGCTCGGCGACGTGTACCAGGCCGGCACGCTCAGCGGCAACCCGGTGTCGGTCGCGGGCGGCCTCGCCACGCTGCGGTATCTCAAGGAGAATCCGCCCTACGCCGCGCTGCGCCAGAAGACCGAGACCCTCGTCGCCGCGTTGAAGATCGGGGCCTCGCGCCGCGGCATCCCGGTGACCATCCCGACCATCGGCAGCGTGTTCTCGGTGTTCTTCGGCGACCTCGCCGTGCGCGACTTCGACGACGTCCTGCGCACCGACAAGGACCGCTACGTGCGCGCCTTCCACGCGCTGCTCGACCGCGGCGTGTACATGCCGCCCTCGGCCTTCGAGGTCAGTTTCCTGTCCATCGCCCACACCGACGAACACCTGGAGCGAACCATCGCGGCCTGGAACGCCGCCTTCGAGGACCTTGCATCATGAGCCTTCCTGTCGACGAGAAAACCGGCCTGCCCGACCTGAGCGAAAAGGGGCGCGACGTGCGCGGCCAGGTCATCCGCTCGAACCGCCGCCTGTTCATGCAGCTGCTGGCCTTCGGTGAATGCGCGAACCTCGCCGCGGTCATCGATGCGGTGCGCGCGGTGAAGGCCCCGATCGCCGTGTACCGCGACCTGAACGATCCCTTCGGCATCGGCATCATGACCGCCAGCGAGGATCCGGATTTCCTCCTCGGCCCGTGGCGCGACCTGTTCCATGCCCCGGTGTTCGCCGACCTGATGCCGAAACCGGAATACACGATGCTCGGCCGCTCGTACTCGATCGGCTACGAGGCCGATCTCGATCACGTCCTGGTCAACCGCCCGGTCCACCGCCTGACCAATCCCGAATGGCCGTGGGCGGTCTGGTACCCGCTGCGCCGTGCCGGGGCCTTCGAGCGCCTGCCCGCCGAGGAGCAGAAGGCCATCCTCGGCGAACACGGCCAGCTCGGCGCGTTGTTCAGCGCGGGCGACCTCGGCTACGATATCCGCCTCGATTGCCGCGGCATCGACAGGAACGACAACGACTTCGTCATCGGCCTGATCGGCAAGGACCTGTTCCCGCTCTCGGCCATGGTGCAGGCGATGCGCAAGACGCGCCAGACCTCGGAGTTCCTCGAGAGCCTCGGTCCCTTCTTCATCGGCAAGGCCGCGTGGCAGCAGGTGGTGGCGTGAGCCACCGGTTCCTGCGCGCCTGCCGCCGCGAGGCGGTCGACCATGTGCCGATCTGGCTGATGCGCCAGGCCGGCCGTTACATGCCGGAGTACCGGGCGATCCGCGAGAAGCACAGCCTGCTCGACATGATCCGCGACCCGGCGATGGCCGCCGAGGTGACGCTGCAGCCGGTGCGGGCGTTCGGGGTCGATGCCGCGATCATCTTTTCCGACATCCTGCCCATCCTCGAGGGGTTCGGCCTGAAACTCACCTTCGTCAGCGGGCGCGGTCCGGTGATCGAACAGCCCGCCACCGCCGCGATGATCGCCACCTGGCCGGAGACCGCCGATCCGGCCGCGACCGCCTTCACCCTCGATGCGATCCGGGTGGTGCGCCGCGAGCTCGACGGCAAGACGCCGCTGATCGGTTTCTGCGGCGCGCCCTTCACCCTCGCCTGTTACGCCGTCGAGGGCCAGTCGTCGAAGGAGTACGAGAAGGCCCGCCGCCTGATGGCCTCCGAGCCGAAGGCGTGGCATGCGTTGATGCAGCGTCTCGCCACCGCCGCCGCCGCATACCTGCTCGCGCAGATCCAGGCCGGGGCGCAGGCCGTGCAGCTGTTCGACAGCTGGGCCGGTCTGCTCGGGCCCGACGACTACCGCGAGTTCGTGCTGCCGTATTCGCGCTACGTGTTCGACCGGCTCGCCGTGTCGTACCCGGAGGTCCCGGCCATCCATTTCGCCACCGGCGCGACCGGCCTGCTCGCCGAGTTGAAGGAGGCGGGCGGCACCGTGATCGGCATCGACAACCGGGTGGACATCCTCGAGGCATGGAACCGCCTCGGTCTGGGCGTCGCGGTGCAGGGCAACCTGGACCCGATGACGCTGGTCGCCGGCGGTGCGATCATGGAGCGGCGCGCCCGCGCCATCCTCGACAAGGTCGGCCACCGTCCCGGCTTCATTTTCAACCTCGGCCACGGCGTGCTCAAGCAGACCGATCCCGCCCACGTGGCCGAGCTGGTGCGCCTCGTGCAGGGCTACCGCGCCGCGGCCTCGCCGAAGGGAAGTCCCTGATGGCCCGCCGTGTCGCCATCGTGGGGGCCGGCATCACCGGCCTGGCGGCAGCCTACTACCTGGAGCAACGCGCCCGCGCGGCCGGCCTCGCCCTCGAGGTGACCCTGATCGAGGCGGCTCCGCGCATCGGCGGGAAGATCATCACCGACGTCGACCGCGATTTCGTCGTCGAGGGCGGACCGGATTCCTTCGTGACCGACAAGCCCTGGTGCCTCGCCTTGTGCCACGAGCTCGGTCTGTCCGAACACCTCATCCCCAACAACCAGTTGGAAAACAAGGTGTACATGCTGCACCGCGGCAGGCTGGTCCAGTTCCCGAGCGGCTTTCGGTTGAGCATTCCCACGAAGCTCTGGCCGTTTGTGACCACGCCGCTGATCAGTCCGTTCGGCAAGATCCGCATGGCCCTCGAGGCGCTGTTGCCGCCGCGCCCGGTCGAGGGCGACGAGTCGCTCGGTGGATTCATCGGCCGTCGCCTCGGACGCGAGGCGGTGGACCAGTTCGCCGGACCCTTGATGGCCGGCATCTTCGTCAGCGATCCCGACAAGCTGAGCATGCGCAGCACCTTCCCGTCGTTCCTCGAGATGGAGAAGAAACACGGAAGCCTGATCCGCGCGGCGAGGGCCATGAAGCGGAATCCGCCGAAACGCAGCGGGCCGGTCGCGGCCGGCAACGCCATGTTCAACACGTTGCGCGGCGGCATGCAGCAACTGGTCGAGGCCCTGCGCGAACGCATCACCGCGCGCCTGCTTGCCGGCACGAAGGTCGCCGCGTTGTCGCGCGGGGACGATGGCTGGACCTTGTCGCTCGCCGGCGCGGAACGCGGCTCGCTGACCGTCGATGACGTGATCCTCGCCGTGCCCGCGCACCACGCCGCGCCGCTGGTTGCGCCGTTCCTGCCCGCGTTGTCCGCGGCGCTGCGCGGCATCCGTTTCGTCAGCACCGCCACCGTGTCGCTCGCCTACATGCTCGACGACATTCCGGCGGAACGGCCGCTCGACGGATTCGGCGTGATCATCCCGCCCCGCGAGAAACGCCGGCTCATCGCCTGCACCTGGGCCTCGACCAAGTTCAAGCACCGCGCCCCGGCCGGGTGCGCGCTGATGCGCGCCTTCGTCGGCGGTTACCGCGACGAGGCGCTCGCCGAGCAGGACGACGAAACGCTGGTCGCGATGGTGCGCGACGAGTACGCCACGCTCTTCGGCATCAAGGCCCCGCCGCTGTTCGCGAAGATCTACCGCTGGCCCAAGGGCAATCCGCAATACGACGTCGGCCACCTCGACCGCGTGGCCGGGATGGAAGCGATCGCCGCCACCATGCCCGGCCTGCACCTCGCCGGCAGCTCCTACCACGGCGTCGGCATGCCCGACTGCATCAAGAGCGCCCTGCGCGCGGTCGACCGGATCGTGCCCGCTCCCTGACGCGACGGACGGCGTTGTCCAATGCCTGGACCATCCTGATTTCCAATGGTCCAATCCCTGGACAATCCTCGCGGGGTCATGCCGCCGTGCGGTGGGCCTGCTCGAGCTGGCGCAGGCCGGCCACGAGGTAGATGCCCCACGAGGCCGCGGTGAACGCGGCGGCGAGGCCGACCACCCACGGGAACCAGCCGGCCGCGGCCTGCGCGAGCACCCAGGCGATCACCACGACGTGCAGCACGGTGGCGATCTTGCCGGTCAGGTGCGGCTTCACGTGGACCTCGCGGGCGAAGGCATGGATGAGCAACGCGCCGGCGATGAGGAACACGTCGCGGCTGATCACCAGGCCGGTGAACCACAGCGGGATGTGCGGGGCAAGCTGCGGCAGCGACGGCTTGGTCAGCAGGATCAGGCCGGACAACATCAACGCCTTGTCGGCAATCGGATCGAGGATCGACCCGAGCCGCGAGATCTCGCCGCGCTTGCGCGCGAGGTACCCGTCCAGCGCATCGGTCGCGGCCACGGTGATGAACAGGGCCAGCGCGGCCTGGCGGTAGAGTTCCTGCGGCGCGCCGGCGCGCAGGCTGGCCAGGTAGTACATCACCAGCACCACGAATACCGGCACGCCGAGCAGGCGGAGGATGGTGATGCGGGTGGCGAGGGTGATCGGCGGGGATCGGGTCATGGCGTGATCGTACCGCGGCCGGGGCGCGGACTCAAGGCAGGCGCACGCGGAGTTGGAGGATGCCGTTCGGCTCGTCGCCGGGCCGGTTGGTGTAGCTGTCCTGCGGCCAGACCAGGTGCTGCGCGTCGGCGAGCGGTTCCGGATCCGCGCCGGGTTCGCGCAAGCGGTAGATCGCGTACACGCGGCCGGAGACCGGGTTCCAGCGGATGACGAGGTCCTGTTCATTCGCCGCCGGTGCGGGCAAGGCCTCGAAGCGGCTGGTTGGATCGGTCGGATCAAGCCCGGCGATGTACGACTGCCAGAGCGGCACGCCGTTCGCGCCGTTCGCGTTCACCGCCGCCTCCAGCTCGTTGGTATAACCGAACCGGTTCAGCCACCAGACGGGAACACCGAAGGCGGAGGTGGTGAGCGGGGTGTAGGCGGCGGCGACGAGGGTGGTGGCGTTGGCGGCGAGGGTGACCTCGGCATCGGCGGGGGTGATCCATCCGGGCAGCGGCTTGAAGGTGACGGTGTAGGTGCCGGCGGCGAGCGGCCCGGCCACCGCATCCGGTTCCATCCAGTTCGTTTCGGCGGCGGCGGTGAAACGCCAGCCCGCGCCGGCGTTGACGGCCTCGGCGGGGGCGAGGTCGGCGCGCGCGTAGCTGGTCAGCGGCAGGCTGGCCGGCTGGAACGTCGCGGTAATCTCGACGTCGTCGATGTTCCAGCCGAACTGCGTCGTGCTGTCGCTGTTCGAGGCCTGACCCCAGCGGAGCTGGACGTTGGTGCGGCCGGCCGCCCACGGGGTGAGGTCGTAGGTCATGGTCTGCCAACTGGTATCGTTGATGGTGCCGGAACTGCTCCAGATCGTGGTCCAGGTGTTCGACTCGGTGAGGATCTGCAGGGTCGCGCTGTCGCCGTTGGCCACGCCGAGCCAGCGTTGGAAGCGCAACGTCACCGTCTCCGCGAAGGCGCAGGTGAAGGCGGGGGTGGTCGCGTAGCTGGCGGACAGGTTGCGCGCGTAGCGACCGGACAGGTTGTAGCCGATGACGTTGGTGCCGCTTGCGCCGAGGGTAGGATCGCCGTTGTTGCCGTTCGGTTTGCCGTACGACCACGAGCCGCTGAGCGACCAGCCCGGGTTCGTGTTCATCAGGGCCTGGTACACGAAGGGGGTGATGGCCACGTTGAACGCGCCGAGGGTGCCCGCCGGCGCGGCGCTGCCTCCGTCGTCGTACACGCTGTCGGGATTCAGCGCGATGGTGTAGCCGCCGTTGTCGTCGGGGTCCCACATGCCGCCGGGCGGCGTGAAGGCATAGGTGACGGTGCGCGGACTGCCCGGCGTGGTGGCGTCGAGCGCGATCAGCGAGGCGGCGGCGGTGAAGCCCGCGGGACCGGTCACGGTGAGGTCGTCGTTGCCGAGGCTTGCGGTATCGATCGCGCGCTCGTCGGTGTACCGCACGCTGAAGGCGTACGAGGGCGCGCCGGCGGCGGCCACGTCGGGTGCGGCGAGCAGTTCGGCCGCCGGGGCGAGGATCACGGTCGAGGCATCGGCGACCACGCCGGTGATGAAGTACTGGCCGATGCTGCCGTAGCGGGTGAAGCCGGTCGGTGTGGCCGAGGTCGGATTGCCGAAGGAGGAACTCTGGATGCGCAGGTAGTACTGGCCGGCGGCCAGGGTGGTGTTGATCGAGGCGATGGTCTCGGAGTCGGGGTTGCTGCTCGCGATGACCACGCCGGCGGTGGTGAGGATCTCGATGCGCACGTCGAGGTTGCCGCCGCGCGTGCCGGAAGGGCCGATCCAAGGCCGTACCGCGAGGGAGACCGTGCCGGTGCCGGTGATGAACGACCAGGTGTCGGTATCGTTGGTCGAGGTGATCAACCCCTTGTTCTCGGTCGAGATGCGGGCGGGATCGGTTTCCGGGGTGGTGGCACGGATGAACCGGTTGCTGGTCAGGGTCAGGAACGGGGACAAGGCGAGGGTGTCGCCGACGTCGTCGGCCAGGTAGGGCAGCTTCGCCGCGATGATCTGCAGGTCGTCCTGCGTGTTGTTCGCGCCGGCGTATTCGCCTTTCGACCACTGCGAGACGTTGCGGCCGTAACCGGTGCCCATGATCGGACCCCACGAGGTCACGCCGCTGCCGTGGCCGCTGTAGTAGGACACGCCGTTGGTCAGGCCGTCGTGGCTCAGGCCGAGGTTGTGGCCGATCTCGTGCGACGCGGCCTCGGCGATGTTGCCTTCGGAGTTGCTCAGGTTGTTGTGGTACACCCAGGCCGGGGACGAGTAGCTGTTGTTGAATCCGCCGAAGATGCCGACGTAGGCGACGCCGCCCGCGGTGGAGGAGGGGTTCGGGTTGCCGGCGGCGTCGGTGTTGCGGGTGATCAGGCAATGGGATACGCGGTCGTGGAAAGAAGCCGGGGCTTCGGTGGTCACGTTCACGTCAAACGGGGCGAAATCCTCGGCCACCCGTTGCCAGATCCGTTTGATCGCGAGCTGCTCGGCGTCGCTGTATTCCGCCGTGTTCGTGTCGGTGCTGTACGCGAGGGCGACAATCTGGGTGCGGCCGAGGCTGGCGTTCCACGCGGTGCCGACGATCACCGCGCCGTCGAAGTCGAGGAAGATGACGTTGGTGGAGGAAGGGCGGCTATGGAAGATCAGCGAGGGCGGGAAGGGTCCGACCGGCATGGAGGCTGCCGGGGTAACCGGCGCTTCGGGTTCGCTCGCGGCGAGGCTGTCCGTCGCGGGAAACTCGCAGGTGTAGTACACGCCGCCTTCGTCATCGACCGCCAGGTCGTGCACATCCTCGGGCGGGAACTCGAACGACTCCAGCCACGCCATCGCCCGCTGCTGGGCCGGTGCCGGCAAGGCCGATAACCGATCGCGGAACACGCTGGACGGAAGATCGGAAAGCGCCATCGGCCGCGCACCACCCAGCATGCGCGAAGATCCACCGGTTTCCGCTGCGGACGCCACGCCCCACGCGCACACCGCCACCAGCATTCCCGTCCTGAAGAGCCCCAGCCCCATGCCCCCTACCATAACCAAAGTAGCGGGGAATTTCTAAAAAAAGTTATAAGAAATAATGAACAGCCACAACAAGCATCGTTATTTTTTGCATATCAAGGCGTAGCGCAATCGTGAGAATTTCCGCATTACGCGCGGATGGCCTTGTTTAGCCGGTTCAGGGCGCGATTGCGGCCGATGGTTTCGAGCAGGTGGAAGAGGCTGGGGCCGCCGGGTTGACCACTGACGGCGAGGCGGACCGGGTGGATCAGGTCGGCCGGTTTGAGGCCGAGCGATTCGGCGGTGGTGCGCAGGGCGGTTTCGAGTGCGGTGGCATCGAAGCTGGGCAGGTTGGCGTACTGCGCGGTGAGGGCGGCGAGTTGGGCCCGGGCTTCGGGGGTGCCGAGGCGTTTGGCGTAGGCGTCGGCATCGACCGGGAATTCCTCGCGGAAGAAATAGGCGGCGGTGGCGATGTCGGCCCAGACCTTCACGCGCGGTTTCATCAGGGTGATCACCTGGGCGAGGTAGGCGTCGTCGGTGGCTTCGGGAAACGCGTCGCGGAAGCGGCGGGACCACTCGGCGTCGGGCGACCGCTGGATGTACTCGCTGTTCATCCACTGGAATTTTTTCATGTCGAACTGCGCGGGCTTGGACTGCACGCGGTCGAGGGTGAACAGGGTGACCAGCTCGTCGCGGGTGAGCACTTCGCGGTCGTCGCCGGGCGACCAGCCGAGCAGGACGAGGTAGTTGAAGAGGGCGTCGGCGAGAAAACCCTGGTCCTGGAAGTCTCCGACGAAGGCCGCGCCGTCGCGCTTGGAGTAGGGCTTGCCCTGCTGGTTGACGATCATCGGCAGGTGCGCGTAGGTCGGTACCGGTGCGCCGAGGGCCTGGATCAGCGCGATGTGCCGGAACGTGTTGTCGACATGGTCATCGCCGCGGATGACGTGCGTGATGCCCTGGTTGATGTCGTCGACGATGTTGGCGAGGTGGAACACCGGGTTGCCGTCCGAGCGGACAATCACGAAGTCCGACATCGTCGGCGAGCTGGCCGGCCGCTGCTGGTCGCCCTTGATGAGGTCACGGTAGGTCATGTCCGAGCCGGGCATCCTGAACAGGATGGCCTCGCCCTTGCCGGTCCCGCCCTTGTCGAGCTTGTAGGCGCGACCGGCCGTGAGCAGTTGCTCCGCCGCGGCGAGGTGGGCGTCGCGCTGGGTGGACTGGTACATCGGCACCTCGTCCACGGTCAGCCCGAGCCAGTCCATCGCGTTCAGCACCGTCTGCACCGCCTCCGGGGTCGAGCGCTCGCGGTCCGTGTCCTCCACGCGCAACAGGAACTGCCCGCCATGGTGCCGCGCGAACAACCAGTTGTAGATGGCCGCGCGCATGTTGCCGATGTGGACGTTGCCGGTGGGGCTGGGGGCGAAACGGCATCGAATGGTCATGGTGCTTCTTCCTGATTTGGTGGTTGAAAACTTTCCCTTATAAACCACCATGGACGGCGAATGAACAACAAACTTCGATGCCTGCTGGCCGTGCCGGCCTTGCTGCTGATCCCTCCCGCCATCGCCCAGACCAACTGGTCGGACCTCGCGGCGTTCCATGACACGATCAGTGCCGACACCTTCTCGCGTCTGCTCTCCGACGTCTATGCGCCGGGCGGCGGGATGATCCCGTACCTGCGCTACGTCGACGGCGGCGTGGCCATCTACGACGACAAGGCCCAGGCGGGCGATCCCCTGTTCACCCTGCGTTTCGCCCCCGAGGACCGTGCGCCCGCCGCCAAGCCGGTCGGCCGCGACGGCGCCCCGCTGCACGGGCTTCGCGTGGCCCTCGATCCCGGTCACATCGGCGGTGCCTGGTCGCGCATGGAGGAGCGGTTTTTCCTGGTCGACCGCGAACGCGACTGGCCGGTGCAGGAAGCCGCGCTGAACCTGCACGTCGCGCACCTGCTCAGCAACCGCCTCGCCGCCGCCGGCGCGCACGTCGTGCTGGTGAAGGACGACTTCGAGCCGATGACCACCGTGCGGCCCGACCTGCTGATGACCAACGACACCGCCTTGCCGCCCGCCGATCCGCGGTTCGCCCACCTGCCTGCCGTGTTCGCCGAAAGCTCCCGCCACGACGCGCGGCGCAAGGCCATCGAGCGCCAGTTCTACCGCAACGCGGAAATCGCCGCGCGCGCCGGGAAGATCAACGACGAGCTGAAGCCCGACCTGACCCTGTGCATCCACTTCAATGCAACCGGGTACGGCGACGAGAAGACGTTGTACGACGAAAACGGCCTGACCTTCTTCGTGCACGGCAACTACCAGGCCGGCGAACTGGCCAACGCCACGCAGAAGTGGTTCCTCGTGCGCAAGCTGCTCGAGCGATCGCACGAGACCGAACTCGGCCTCGCCCGCGCCATCGCCACCTCCTTCGCCGCCGCGAGCGGCCTGCCGCCGTCGTACCGGGTCGGACCCGGCGGGGTGATGCACCCGATGGACGACGCGCAGTACGTGTACGCGCGCAACCTCGCCGCGAACCGGCAGTTCCTCGGCCCGGTGATCTTCCTCGAGCCTTACTTCATGAACAACCGCACCGTCTATGCGCGGATCCAGGCGGGTGACTACGAGGGGGAGCGCGAGATCGACGGCGCCAGCTACCGCAGCATCTTCCGCGAGTATGCCGATGCCGTCGCGGAGGGCATCATCGCCTACTACACGAGTGCGCCACGGTAGGCGTGCTGGTGCACGGACCTCAGTCCGCTTCGCTCAGCGCCTGCACGTGTGCGGTGACGGCCGCGGCGAGGCCGCCGAGGTTGTAGCCGCCTTCCAGCACCGAGACCAGGCGGCCTCCGGCGTGGGTCGCGGCGAGGTCGAGCAGCACGCGCGTCATGTCGGCGAAGTCCGCATCGGTCAGGGTCATACCGCCGAGCGGATCGTCGATGCGCGAATCGAATCCGGCGGAGATCAGCACCAGCTCCGGCTTGAACGGCACCATCGCCGTCCCCAGCTTGTCGAGCGCGCGCATCACCTCCGCGCGTCCCGCCCCGGCCGGCAGCGGAATGTTCAGCGTCGTCCCGCGCCCCGGCCCCGCGCCGGTTTCCGTCGCCGCCCCGGTGAAGGGATACAGCGGGGCCTGGTGCAGGCTGAAGTAGAACACCGAGCCGTCCTCGTAGAAGATGTCCTGCGTGCCGTTGCCGTGGTGCACGTCCCAGTCCACGATGACCACCCGCGCGAGGCCGTGGTGGCGCTGGGCGTGGCGCGCGGCGAGGGCCACGTTGTTGAACAGGCAGAACCCCATGCCGCGATCGGCGGTCGCGTGGTGGCCCGGGGGGCGCACGATGCAGAACGCGTTCTTCACCGCGCGCCGGCAGGTGGCGTCCACCGCGTTCAGCACACCGCCCACCGCGTGGCGCGCCGCCTCGAGCGAGCCCGGTGAGAGGTCGGTGTCGCCGGTGCTCAGCACGTGGGCGCCCGCGGCGATGTCCCGCTTGACCCGCGCAAGGTAGTCCGGGCGGTGGGCGAGCAGGAGTTCCTCGTCGAGCGCGGCGCGGCTGGGGATCTTCTGCAGGTGGTCGATCAGGCCGGCGCGGCACAAGGCCAGGTAGGCGACGTCGTAGCGGTCGGTGCTTTCCGGGTGATCCGGCCCGGTGACGTGTTCCTTGCTGACCGGGTCGGCGACCAGTCCGGTATGGAGGAACGTGTCCACGTGCCGTCAATGCAGGCCGATCAGCGGCCAGTAGAATTTCGTCACCAGGATGAAGGCGATGATGCTGATGGTGTTCATCAGCAGGCCGTACAACACGAAGCGGCGTGTGGTGATGAAGCCCGAGCTGTAGGCGATCGCCGTGGCCGGCGTGCCCATGGGCAACACATAGGAAAGTCCGGAGGGCAGGGCGATGGCGAGGGTCACCGCCTCCGGCGACAGGCCGGTGGTGTGGGCCAGGCCGAGGCCGATCGGCATCATCACCGAGACCACCGCCGCGTTGCTGATGAATTCGGTCAGGGTCAGCGACAACAGGCCGATGATGACGATAAGCTGGAACGGTGACAACGCGTACTGGCCCAAGGTGTTTTCGACGATCCACGACGAGGCCCCGGTGGAATGCAGGGCGGAGCCGAGGGCGATCGCCCCGCCGTACATCAGGATGATGCCCCAGTTCACGTTCGACTCGATCTCCGACCAGTTCACCAGACGGAACATGAACAGCACCGCCACCGCGAGCAGGGCGATCGTGGCGAGGCCGATGATCTTGTAGGCGAAGATCCAGGCGAGAATCGTGGCCAGCGCGACCAGGCCGATGCGGAGCTCGCGGCGCGACATCGGTCCGATCATCTCCATCTCGCGGGCGAGCTGGTTGCGCGCACCGTCGATGTCCACCGGCTCTTCAGGAAAGCGCAGGCGCAATACCGCCCAGGCCGCGGCCAGGATCACGATGACAATCGGGAAGGATGCGCTGAGCAGCCGCATGAAGCTGATCTCGATGCCGCGTTCAGCGTACAGGATGCCCGCAGCCAGCGGATTGCGCGCACCGCCGAGGTAGGTCGCGATGCCCCCGATGATGCACCCCCAGGCGAGCGCGAAGAAGAAGCTCTGGCCGAACCGGCTCTGCATCGGCTTCATGCCGAGCGCGCGCACGATGTTCAGCACGATCGGGAACAGCATCGCCGCCACCGCGTGTTCGCTCATCCAGAAGCTGGCGAAGGCGGCGATGAACAGGATCGCGTCGCGCAGCTTGGCCGGCGAGTCGCTGAACAGGTTCAATGCCCGGCAGGTCAGCCGCGTGGATAGCCCGCTGTCGATTAGCGCTGCGGAGATGATGAAGGCCCCGAGGATGAAGAAGACCGCCTGGTTCCCGAACAGCGAAAAGGCCTCGGCGCTGGTCAGGATGTTCAGTAGCGGCAGCAGGATGATGGCCAGCATCGAGGTGATCTGCAGCGGGATCAACCCGCTGACCCACAGGCAGGCGCACAGGACAAACACCCCAAGCACCCGTTGCGCCTCGACCGGCAGCGTGTCCGGCCGCGGGCCGAAGGCGACGAAGGCGGCAAGCCCCGTGAAGAGCGCCAGCAGCAGGTAATGATGCCGCACCAGGAACGGCGTAGTCGCCGACTGGGCCGCTTTGGGTTCCCACGTTTTAACCATGGGACGAAAGCATAACGGAAGGATGCGCCCGGTTACAACCCCGATGCACAAGGTTTCCGTTCCGGCGCGGTACGTCGCGCACGTCCTTTATCCTATGAATCGAGCAAGGTCCTCCCCTCAAGGGCCGGGTCCGCGAGGTGTAGGTCCGTGGTCAGTTCATATCCATCTGG
Source organism: uncultured Verrucomicrobiota bacterium (assembly GCA_937872895.1). Lineage (GTDB taxonomy): Bacteria > Verrucomicrobiota > Kiritimatiellia > CAIVKH01 > CAIVKH01 > CALMUP01. The sequence goes on along the minus strand of CALMUP010000019.1, from coordinate 17,803 downwards.
TTCAATTTTTCCGTATCCACGCCGGGCTTGAAACCTCCCCGGTGGGTGCGGACGATGAACGGCTTGCGATTGCACAGGGTGGTTTGTTGGTCCAACCCAAGGCGCAGGGTGCGGTTGATGGCCTCCCGGTAGGAAATGTGTTGTTCGGCGGCCAGGCGGCGGATCTTTCGGTCGATGATGTCGTCCACGGTGACGGTGGTTCTCATGAATGGCACCTTGATGTCACAAGGTCGAGCACTCAAGTCGTAAGACGATCTTTGGCGGTCAGGTAGGTGTATCACGCATTCGTCTGTGCCTCGCGCACCAGGGAGAGCAGCGCGATCACGGCGGTGTCGGTGCGCAGGGTGCGCGGGCCGAGGCTGACCGGGGTGAAGCCGTGGGCGAGGAAGGCCGCGCGTTCGCGGTCCGTCCATCCGCCTTCCGGTCCGACCGCGAGGCTGACCGTGTCGCCGGGCTGCACCAGTTCGCGCACCGATCGTTCCCCCGCCGGATCGGCGAGCAGCCGCACCGACGCGGGCCAGGTCGGCAGGAACGCCTCGGCAAAGCGGTTGAAAGACGGCTCGATGAACACCTCGGGCAGCCGGGTATCGCGCACCTGTTCCAGCCCTTCGACCAGGCGGCCGCGGTACAGATCGGGATCCACCGCGTGGCTGGTGAAGTAGCTCGCCTCGACCTTTTCGCCGCCGATCACGGTGATCCGTTCAACGCCGAGCGAGGCGATCGGCCCCCACAGCCGCTTCATCGCCTTCGGGCGGGGCAGGGCGAGGATCAGTTCGACCGGGATGACCGGCGGGGTGGGGCCGCGTGGCCGGTCGACCGTGACGAGGCCGTCCTCGACGGCGCGGATCGTCACCGGCGCGACCGGGCCGTGGAGCAGGCCGACCACCACTGTATCGCCCACGCCCTTGCCGAGCACGCGGAGCACATGGCGCGAGGCGCGGGCGTCGAGGCGGACCACCTCGCCCGGTTCGGGCGCGAGCACCAGGATGCTGTTCATCGCGCGGCGGCCCGGATCACAGTTGCCCGGTCGCGTGCTGCAACCGGTCCCATTCCTCCTGGTATTTCTCCAGGAAGGCCAGTTCGGGTTTTTCCACCCACTCCATGATCGAGTGGCGCAGCAGTTCCTGTTCCTCCTCGTATTGTTCGGTGGAGAGGTGGCCGGCGAAATGGGCCAGCCGCAGCCAGACCAGGTAGGTGGTCAGCGCATCGTAGCAGTTGTATTCCACGATCTCGCGCCAGCGTCCGGCCAGCCACATCTGCGGAACCTGTTCGCCGGCGGTCTCGAACTTGCCGGGGATGCCGGAGAGCGAGGCGATGTCGTGCAGGGAGAGGCCGCCCTTGCCCCACGAGCCGAGGATGTCCAGCAGGTCGATGTTCGACTCGCTGCCGCGGGCGAAGTAGTCCGCGCCCTCCCACGGCTTGTCCGGGCGGCGGCAGAAGTCCGGTGCGCGCAACCCGTTGATCACCGCGCGCTGCACGAGGATCTTCAGGTCGGCGCCGTGCGAGTTGAAGCCGACCAGTTGCGGGTGGAACTTGCCGACCGCCTGCAGGAACGTGCTGATGATGGCCCGTTCGGTCTGCTGGGTCTCGTCGGCGACGTCGCGCGGCAGCCAGATCAGGTGCAGCGACACCTCGTTGTTCTTCACCTTGCGCTGCACCGCGGCGATCGAGAGGATGCGGCAGTAGGCGGTCTTCAGGAACGGCATCGGCTCCTCCTCGGTCGCCCCGCCGCGCCGCCACATCTCCACCATCACCTCCGCGTCGCTCATCTCCGCCGGCAACTGGTACAACACCCGCCCGGCACGCGGGTCCGGCGCCCACTCCGCGTCGAACGCCCACACCTGCGGTTGAATCGTCTTGAACATGGTCATGCTCCTCGCGTCCCGTTGTACACCCGATCCCCCGCGCACCCAAGCCGGAAAACGATGGGCGGGAACCACAACCGCCTTGCCGTGATGCGCGATCTGGTCTCGGCAGCATCATGCAATCCGTCAGTAGTTCCCTGTATCATTTCCGGTTATCGGTCCGCCTAGGCCTAAACAGGGGAATCCATCACGTTGTCTCGGCGCGCAAGTGAATGTTGACGCGAGGTCATGGTCCGCGCATGCTGGCAGCAGCGGCAGGAGGCCGCATTGAGGAAATCACATCGCTCACACGAGCGCGCTGGATGGGTTGGTTGTATCATGGCGCATATTCTTCGCCCCATGCTCATCGTTGTTGCGGTGGTGCTGCAAGGAGTCCGTGCGGAACCGTACCCGTCCAGGATCCGCTTTGCTGATGCCTATGCGGGATTCTTTGCCGGACAAGCGGCGGTGGTGAATGTGCTGGTCGCCGGCGAGCACCCGGACGGGACGCACCTCGGCTGGCGACTCTCCGCGGAATCATCCAGCGTGGCGCGAGGCGAAGTGATGGTGCGGCGTGACGGACCCACCCCGGTGTCGTTCGATCTTCCGCCCGTCAAACCCGGGGTCGTCATGTCCTGGACCTTGCAGGTTGTGCTTGGAGAAACGTCGATCGAACGAATGATCAAGGCTTATCCCTTCGACCCATTCGAGGGACGCACGTCCCGGTTGATCACGCAACCCTTGTCGCTCTTTGATCCTGTTGGCCAAACGGCAGTCATCTTGGATTCGTCCCGTATTCCGTACCGCCGTTTGCACCGACCCGATGACCTGCTCCATGCGGACGGGTTGATCGTGGTCGGAGAAGGCGTTTCGTTCCATGAGTACCGTGGACTGGCTGAAGCCATGATCGAGTGTGCGATCAACGGGAATCGCGTGTTGTGTCTCGCCCCGAGCGAAGGGGAGTTCATTCTTCCGGGAACACGATCGCAGGGCGGTGTGCCTCCCGACGCCATGATATTCCGTCGGGAGGAAGCCATCAGGGAGATCGATAAACGACTGGATACCGCCCTCTGGGCGCCCGGTATCCCATCGGTTGTTTCATCCATCGAAGTGGATAGCTTCCGTCAATCGGTGATGGCGCGCGTATTGCCCGGACAATCCGGTTGGGCATGGGTTGAGATGTGTTATGGCGATCAGGGTAGACTGGTGGTTGGCGGATTCGGCATCATACGGCACTGGGATCAAAGTCCCTGCGCACGGTGGCTGCTTGCCGGACTGCTTGAACAGATGTTGTCGGGAAACCCATCAAGGAAACAAGGAGGCGGCTCACATGAAACATATTAATGCGTCGTGTATCATCATGTTAATCCTCGCGGCAGGGTCTTTGCGAGGTCAGGAGGTGTATCCAACCGCCATCCTGAATTTCGAGGAGCGTGGGCGGGCGGTGGCTGGATATGCCGGCAAAGTGGCTGATATCCTCTATGCCGAGCTGGCTGGCCATCCGGAGATCTGGCTGGTCGAGCGTTCAGCGATCAATCAGGTGCTTCAGGAGGCGGAGTTGAACCTGTCCGGCGCGGTGGCGCCGGGACAGGCGGCTCAGGTCGGACAACTTGTTGGCGCGAAAATCCTGATCACCGGATCGGTCATCGAGACGGACAACACGATCTACCTGATCGCCAAGATGATCGGCACGGAAACAAGTCTCGTGTTGGCCGAGTCGGTAAAGGGTGGCATGAGCGATGAACTTGGTCCGCTGGTGGAGACCTTGGCGGGTCGGGTGGCGGAGGCGATCGCAACGAAGGGAAAGACCATCGTCGCCACCCGCGTTCCGGAAGTTGACCGGGTCGCCAACCTGAAGGCGCTGCTGGGCGAGGGCGAGAGGCCGACGTTGATGGTTTCGATCAAGGAACAGCATGTCGGTCAGTCGACCATCGACCCGGCCGCGCAAACGGAATTCGTGCTCCTGAGCAAGCAGGTTGGATTCGAGGTGATCGCCGCCGGAGCCGGGAGCGAAAAACAAGCCGATGTGGTGATTACGGGGGAAGGCATCAGCGAATTCGCCATGCGAAGGGGCAACCTCGTCAGCGTCAAGGCCCGGGTTGAACTACAGGCCGTGAACCGCCGCGACAATACGGTAATCGCCATCGACCGCCAGACCGCCGTTGTCGTTGATCTGACGGAACATATTGCCGGCAAGGCCGCGCTCCAGGAGGCGGCGGCGCGTATTGCCGAAAGGTTGCTGCCCGTCATCGCGGGCCGGTAAGGACGGTTGGCATTCGGACATGGTCCGGTCCCGGTCAGGTAAAGCGATCGTGCTGCTGCTGTGCGGTGTCGGTATCGCATGGAGTGTCCATCGGATTCACCAGTACCGGGTCGGGGATGCGGCAAGCGAGCCCGTGTTGCCTTATGGTGACGAAGAGGCGGCTGGTGCGTACCTGGAGCGTTGGTCGATCAGCCTCGGGCTGGTTGGCGAGCAACATGGACCTGCCGGGTTGAGGCAACAGGCCGACAAGCGCTTCGTTTTGGTTTCCGTCAGCACGGTATCGCGAGGACCGGGATCACGGCTCTCCTGTTTTCCCGGGGCGGCTGCGGTGGAGCTGCTGAGGTCGTCCGCAGTCGGTCGCACGAATTCCTTCACGCTGGTTCAAGCCGAGGATCGACGATTTCTTTCCCGTTCGGACCAATCGAATCAGGCCGACGCAATGACCGGAGATGTTGACCATCCGGTAACGCATACCTTCATGCTCCGGGATGTCAACCCGCCTCCGGGCGGCACGGTACACTATCAAGTGCGGTTTCTGGATGCGAAAGGAGGCTTGCTGGCCGAGTCGCTGCCGTGTGCCATTGAAGCACCTCCCCTGGTGAAGGCATCGCTTTCAACCAACAATCATGGATACCTCGTGCTCGACGCAACGATTCCGCCCACCATACGGTCCTTTGCCGGAGTGTACGAGCCGCTCGGGCGGGTAACGGTGGGTGGACTGACCGAGCTGGTGCGGTTGCCTCCGGGGGAGCATCGGGTAAGCCTTCCCGTCAAGGTCGGGCATCAACCGGACGTCAGGGTGCATGTTGATGGCCGAATCTGGAAGGAGTCCTGGGATTCCGGGTCGGGACTATCCGGGTCGTGGGTTGACGCCTCCGTCGTGGTGCCACTCAACATGCCCGGTGGTCGGTCGGCACGCAACGCTCTTGCACCACTGGCCAGCATCATCTTCACCGAGCCGAGGTTCGGTTTCGCGTCACCGGAAGCCGCCTTTGCGGTGAGCACGGGGACAAAGAACGTTCGTTGGCAGCAGGTGATCATTTCCGATCCTCGCGGAAGGGAGAGACGGATCGATGACCGATCCTTGATCTTCGCAAACTACTCCGTGCTGGCCGGGAACCCGGTTTCCAATGAGATTGCCGTCGTCTGGTCGCGTGATGCCGAACTGCAGACATCCATCGTACATGTCGTGACCCCGCCGACGTTTTTGTCGATGACGGCCGAGTCCGGCGATGGCCGGGTTGTTCTCCGCTGGGAACTTCCGCTCCACGATACGAATGACTGGATAGCCGGGCCGACCATTGTTGTGTCGAGGGCGGTTGAAGAGGAGGTGGATCTGGATCGCGCCTCGTCTGAATTCCTATCCACGGGAACCGTCATCGGGCGGGTGCCAGCGGGAAGCGGTGTGTTCACGGATACGAATGTCATCAATGGAAGCACCTTTTATTATGCCTTGTCGATCGAAGGTACGATAAAGGCTTCCGCCTGGTTCGAGGATCATGGTTCGGTCACATGCGGGATTCCCGTGAGCGTGCATCCATCGGGGCGGGGGAGTTCTCCGCAAGGGGGGGCGCCATTCGGGAATCAAAAAATACAATTTCCGCTGGCGGCTGTTCCGGGCCCGCCCGAACCGCTGCGTGTCGGTGTTGTCCAGAGTCCCGCATCCAGCGTGAAGCTCCGGCCGCTGATGCGGGCGGTCATGTCGGAGTTGCAGGCCCAGTCTTGGGCGGTGTTGGTTGAGCGTGATTCCGGTGCCGAATTGGCGGGTGAACGGTTGATGAAGGACTTCGCTACGGCGGTTGATGCGGATCCGCGTCCCGATGCTCCCGACCTCGCCGATGTCCGGCTGATCCTTGCCGAGCGTATGGTTGCGCTGGATTTACATGTGGACGTGTGGTTGGAGGACCTGCTCAATTCGGAGCGTTTGCGGGTGGTCAGTGTTCCCGCCGCGACGGCTGATCCGGATCAGTTGAGCGCGATCGTGCGATCAAGCCTGTTTTCCCGGTTTCCGCGTTTGGCCGCGATGGAGCGCGCGGCGGCACCTGGTACGGATCGCGCACACATGATCGTCCTGGCGCCCTTTGTCCCGCTTTCGGATGCCGCGTCGTCGCATATCTCCCCCGAGGCGCTTTCGGATATGATGACGGTTGTGTTGTCGGAAAATCGATCGTTGCGTGTGGTGGATCGCGCGATGGTTGATGCCTTGTTCAAGGAGGCCGGTTTCAGTGCCGGGCGCACCGGAACATCCATGTTGGAGGTCGGCCGCATGGTGCGGGCGGATGCCGTGCTCTCCGGATACGTTGATGTGGATGAGGACGCTATGCTCTTCTCCGGTCGGTTGATCGATGCCGATACCGGACAAGTCCTTCAATGGATTACCGTCATCGACGATGCCCGTGATCCTATGGCGCTGTGCCGGCAGGTCGCGGCGGCACTTGAGCGAGTGGTCTCGCGTGCCGGATCCAATCCGGGCTCCGCTCGGCTGCGAGAACGAGAAGCCATCGGGCTGACCAGTGATCCAATGGATCTCGGGCAGGCGCAAACCGCTGCTTTCCTGGATTCCGGTACGCCTGACCATTTTCTTCTCGTGGGACAGCTTTTAGCCAAGGAGGGTCGACTCGAGGATGCGCTCTCCGCCCTGTATCAGGGACTCGCTCGTTCACGCGAAAGCGGAAATACCTGGGCGTTTGATCGCGCAATCGCCACCACGTATGCCGCAATGGGTCGGACGAACGATGTCATGGCGACGTGGTCCGCAGCGATCAACCACCTGGTTGACCGCCCTGCTCAATCACGCGCCCGCGAGGAACTGGCCACGGCCCTGATTGAAGCAGGCAGGATTCAAGAAGCCATGGATGTTCTCGCCGTCGCGGATCCGAGCTACAAGAAAGGCCTCCTGCTTGAAGGAGCAGGCCAGGCATCTGCGGCGATCGAGTGTCTGGTCGCCTGCATGGAGCAGGATGCCCGAGGACGTGACCCGCTCGGCCCGGCCTATGCCGCCTTGGTGCGGTACATGGTCTTGCCGGAGTGGGCGCAGTATCGCGAACACATCGGTTCCGCCATGGTTGTGGCTCTGGCCGAGAAGCGCCCCCACCAAGCGCTCAAGGCGTTCCGGGCCATTCAGGAGGCATCGCTCCCGTCACCGGTGTTGGCTGCAGCGATCATGGCTGCCGGGCGAATCGGATCGGTCGATGCGGCGATGTCGGTACTTGAACGCATGGAGGGCGAGGCTGAAGCGGGTGAACCTACCCTGGGCCGCCTGAAAGCCATGGAGACCGTCGGGTTGCTGCTCTACCGCAAAGGCCGCCGGGTGGAAAGCGAGGCGTTGTTTCAGCGCCTGGCATCGATGGAAGCAGCATCACCCGAGACCCGGTTTTTGGTTGCGCAAGCCAGGCAATTCCTTCGGTCGATGTCGCGGTCCAATCCGGCAGCAAAAGCCGGTACTCCCGCTTCCGTGGTGGTTGATGTGGCCCCGCAGAGCCTGTCCCCTGCGCCATCATGGACGGTTTCTCCCGACAACCTGCTGCGTTTCGTGGATCCATCCGGTCATCCCGCCTGGACCAATTCGATTGAACTCATAATTCGGCGCGACATTGCCAGGGCGTGGGTGACGCGCCGGGTCCTCTACCGCGGAGCCGCATCGGTCCGCTCGGCGATCGCGCAGTCCGTGGTCGAGACGGGCGGGCTGGTTGTTGTTCCCAGCCTGGAAAACGGTGTCGTGTTTGCCTTTGATCGGAACTCCGGTGAACTTCGCTGGCGGCGTGACTTCTGGGGCCCGGTGGGCATTCCCCTTCACGATGGTGGTCGGTTGTATGTCGCCAGTGTATTTGGCGATGTGACGGTCCTTGATGTGTCGTCTGGCCTGGTGCAGTCCTGGTTGCCTCCGGAAGGTGCCCCGCCTGATCGCAACGTTGAAATGGAGCCGGTTGAGTTGCTTGTTGAAACCCTTGATCCGCTCGTCCTTCGCGTCGAACAGATGGGGCGAATTCCCGGGTACATCCCGTTCGGGCCGGATCGCATCACGCGTCATGTCGCGGTCCCGGTTGCGCCACCCGTTCCGATCGTGGATGCGCGCGAACAATTGCTTGCCGAGATAGACGCGCTAGCTTCCGGTGATCAGGGGGCGGATGGGGTGGCCCGGCTGCTCGACATCATGCGAACCGGGGGTGTGATGCAGGATGATTTCATTCGGATTGCCGCCCTGGATGCGCTTGTTGCCGTATGCGGTGAATCCCTGGCCGCCCGGCTTTTTTCCTTCGCGGAATACGGCTCCAGTGACTTCATCCGGAGGGTACTCGGTCATCTGGTACAGATGCGCTGGTCAAAGGACATCGAGTCCATGGCGAAACTCCTGCACAACCACCTTGGGGATTGCGGGCTATCCGTCGTTGCCGCTCGCGCCGTGCTGGACCTGGCTCCCGCCGAGACTGCGGTTGCCGCGCTTCGACGGGAATTGCCGTATATGCAGGATGACTGCCGCACCGAGGTGCTGACCGTACTCGCCGCTGCGGGCGATCACGCAGCCCTGGCCGAGATCAAGGAGGGAGGGGCATGGCGCAAGGCTTCTCCATACAACGAGGAATTTATCAGCCTCTGTCTCTCCGGTGATCTCGATGCCCTTCAGCTAGTTGAGCGGCGCATTCTGGTTGATGAACATGATCGCTCGTTCAGCCAGGACGAAACCATGAATGCATGGACACCTTCCTGTGCGGTCAAGCTGGTGCGCGACCGCATTCCTCTGCCCCGTTTCGTCCCCATCCTGGCCGAGCTTGTCCGCCAAGATCGCACTGGCTGGCCGTGCCATGAAACCATTACGGCGCTTGAAAACATCGGGGATCCGGAGGGCATTCCGGTGTTACTCACCATCCTGGAAGAGAAATCACCCTTTCCGAACGAGAAGAGGGCCGCCGGGAAGGCGCTCGAGTCACTCTCCGGAATGTCCTTCGGCAGCGATATCGCCCGTTGGAATGCCTGGTGGTATTCCAGCGCCCCGCGCAAGTGAGGCCGGAGAATGCGGTATGACCTTGACCCATAGGCGCGGTTGCCAGTGTCCGGTCGGGTGTGTTAGCGTTTTGGCCTTATGGAATCCACGATGAAGACACCGTTGTATGATGTGCATGTGGGGTTGGGTGCGCGTATGGCTCCGTTTGGCGGGTGGGACATGCCGATCCAGTACGAGGGCATCCTGGCCGAGCACCAGCACACCCGCACGGTGTGCGGCCTGTTCGACATCTGCCACATGGGCGAGTTCGAGTTGTCCGGCCCAACCGCCGAGGCGGACCTGGAGCGCCTGCTGACCCAGTCGGTGAAATCGATCGCCATCGGCCAGTGCAAATACGGCTTCCTGCTGAACGACAAGGGCGGGGTGATCGATGACCTGACCTGCTACCGCCTGGCCGCCGACCAGTTCATGCTGGTGGTGAATGCGGGCACCCGCGCCGGCGATGCCGAGTGGATCGCCAACCGTCTTTCGCCCGGTACCCGTTTCCAGGACATCTCGGCCTGGACCGGCAAGCTGGACATCCAGGGCCCGCAGTCGCGCGCCCGCCTCGAGGAGGCCCTCGGCACCCCGCTCCCCGAGTTGAAATACTTCCACTTCACCCGCATGACCCTGTTCGGCCAGAACTGCCTGCTCAGCCGCACCGGCTACACCGGCGAGTGGGGGTATGAGCTGTACATGCCGATCGAATCGACGCGGATGTTCTGGGACAAGTGCCTGGCCGCCGGGCGCATGAAGCCGGTCGGGCTCGGGGCGCGCGACACGCTGCGCCTCGAAGTCGGCTACCCGCTCTACGGCCACGAACTGAACGAGCGGCAGTCCCCGGTCTCCGCGTTCGGGAAGAACTTCATCGAGACCGGCAAGGACTTCATCGGGCGCTCGGGCGTGATGATCGACCTCGACAAGGGTACGCCCCGCGTGCTGGTCGGGCTGACCCTCGGCTCGAAACGCGCGGCCCGCGCCGAGGATGCGATCGTGGTCGGCGGGAAAACGGTCGGCGTGGTCACCAGCGGATCGCTCGCCCCGAGCCTCGGTGTGGCCGTGGCCATGGCCTACCTCGACCGGGCCCATGCCCAGCCGGGATCGGTTGTCGAGGTGGAGGTGAAGGGTACGCGCCTGCCCGCGACGGTGACGGCGTTGCCGTTCTACAAGGACGGCACGGCGCGCAAGAAGGCCGATTGATCCCGCCCGGTTCCGCCCGCGTTTACTGGCGGGTGGCCGAAAAGGTTCCGGAGAAGGTGCCGGGCACACCGAACTGGTCGTAGTTGCCGGTGATCGTGCCGATGATGCGTGAGCCGTTAATCACGGTGCCACTGTACACCACGGTGCCGGTCAAGCCTTCCTGCGAACCGGTGACGTCGGCAACCAGCGAGAAGTCGTTGCCGGAGAGGGTGCCGGTAAGGGAACGGCCTGGCGACAAGGTGTCGGAAAAAATCTTGCCCGAGGAATCAATCACGAACGTGGCCGAGGTGGTTTCGCACTGGGTGCCGCCCGCCGCGCTGCGGCACAAGGTCGAATTGCCCGCATAATTACCCGCATTGGTCACGGTGTTGCCACCACCGCCTCCGCCACCACCTCCGTCGCCGTCGTCGGAACCGCCGCTGTCGGACAGGAAGTATGCACCGGCAGCGATGGCAGCTGCGCCGCCGGCGATCAAGCCGATGGTAAGGGCCGATGACCCGTCCTCTTGACCCGGAGGGGCCGCCGTTTTCCCGCCGGTGGAGGATCCGCCACGCGCGGCCGGCGCCACGTCCGGGTTCTTGAATTTGACATCATACCAAGGAGTTTCCTCGATCGTGCCTTCCTTGTCCTGCGCCTCGATGTAGTACGAGACGTGCTCGACGCCCGAGAGCAGGCCCGATTCGATGGTGCCGACGTAGGTGTCCATGCCCGAGGAAACCATGACCACGCGGAACGGGGCGGCATCGCGGAACAGGGCGTAATACAAGGTGACGCTTTCGATCCCGCCAACACCTCCGGAAACACGCGCTTTCAGGGTTAATGACTGCCCTTTTACCGCCCAGGTCACCGGTGTGTGATTGATCTTGATCGGGCCGCCCTTTTCCGCGTGCACCGGCATCGGAACCGCGAGCATCGCCGTCAACGCGACGGCCACCACCTGCATCCATCCTTGTTTCATAACAACCTTAGCCCTTCGGGTTTCACAACCTTGTGCATGTCCTTCCGGTCAGCCGTTGCGCAGTGCCGCGGCCGGCGATAAACCTGCCGCCAGACGCGCCGGCGCGAAGGAGAACACACTGCCGATGACAATAGAGACAATTGCGGGAATGACAAAGGTAAAATAATCGCGTTGCAGCGGCAGCGGTACGCGCCCGTCGAGCACGGCAAGCAACACGGCGGCGAGCGCCGTGCCCATGACGGCGGCCGCACCGGTGATGGCAATCGATTCGGCCACGAACAGCCGCGCGACGTCGTGCCGGGTGGCTCCGAGTGCGCGCCGCAAGCCGATCTCCGGGATACGCTGGCGCACCTCGGCGAGCATCAGGCTCATCAGGGTCGTGCCGCCGAGCAACAGGCACAAGGCGGCGATGCTGCCGGCGGTGAGGCCGATGATCCGCTGCCACGAGCGGATCCCGGCAAGCAGGCTGTCCGGCGTGATCCACCGGGGTTGCCAGGCCCGCCAGGCCGGGTCGGCGGCGAGGGCGTCGAGCCGTGCGGTGAATGTTTCCGTTGCTCCCTCCGGTGGCGCCCGCAGGAAGAGCGCGGCCCCGCCCGGTTCGATCGGCAGGCGCTGCCGCTCCGCGGCGGCGAAGGGCACCAGCACCAGGGTCTCGCCGCCGGCATGGCGTGTCGATCCGTCCGGCACGCCTGCTCCTTCACGGATGATGCCGATGACGGTGTAGGGTTGGTCGCCGATGCGACCGACCGACCCGACGCCGGGACTGCCGGCCCACCGGGCTGCATCGGTGATCACCGCGACGCGGGCGCCGTTGGCTTCGTCGAGGGCATCGAACCACCGGCCCTCCTGAAGGGTCCATCCACGGACGATCGCGAGGTCCGCCCCAACCGCCCACACCGTCGCACCGCGCCACGGTTCCGCCTCCGCACCCACCCGCACCATCAGCGCGGTGGGCCGGTCCGGCTCTGCTTCCGCCCAGAGGGCGCGCCACCGGTCGAGTCCGCGGTAACCGCCGGCCTGCACCGCGGCGGGCGCGGGTGCGGCGGCGACGACCTGTGCGCCGAAGGCGGCGATCATGCGCCGGGCCTCCGCGCGCAAGCCGCCGACCATCGCCAGCAGCAGGGTCAGCGTGGTCACGCCGATGGTGACGGCGAGCAGGGCGAGCGCGGCGCGTGCCGGTTGGGAGCGCAGGCTCTCCGCGACGTCGCGGCGCAGGCGGAGGGCTTCGCTCACCGGCGTTCCTCCAGCGTGCCGTCCGCGCAGTGGAAGCGCCGCGTCGCGAAGCCGAGCAGGGCCTCGTTGTGGGTCACCATCAGGATGGTCAGGCCGGCGGCGTGCAGGCGCGTGAAGCAGTCCATCACCGCGCGGGTGTTGGCCTGGTCGAGGTTGCCGGTCGGCTCGTCGGCGAGCAGCAGGTCGGGACGCCCGGCCACGGCGCGCGCGATGGCGACGCGTTGCATCTCGCCACCGGACAACACGCGCGCCTCGCGGTCGGCGAGGTGCGCGATGCCGACCCACGCCATCGCCTCGTCGGTGCGGGCGGTTTCGGTCGCGGCATCGACGCGCTGGTAGCGGAAGCGGAAGCGGATGTTGTCGCGCACGCTGCGGCGCGGCAGCAGGTGGAAGGCCTGGAAGACCATGCCGATGCGGTCGCGGCGCAGGGCGTCGAGACCGGCTTCGTCGAGGGTTCCGGTGTCTGCGCCGGCGAAAACCAGGCGCCCGCCGGTGGGCCGGTCGAGCAGGGCGGCGAGGTGGAGCAGGGTGGTCTTGCCGGAACCGGAGGGGCCGCTGATCGCGACGAACTCGCCGGGGCGGATCGCGAGGTCGGTCGGGCGCAGCGCCGTCACCGGGCCGGAGGGCGTGTCGAAGCGGCGTTCGACGCCGTGCAGTTCCAGCGTCGCGGGCGCGGTGGTCATGGCAGGACAACGCGCTGGCCGGCTTCGAGTCCGTCGCGGATCGCCACCTCGGTCGCGCTGGCCGGACCGGTCACCACGCGCACGCGGTGCGGCTGGCTGTCGCGCAGCACGCGGCAATAGGCCTCGTTGTGTTCCCAGGTGATGGCGACCCGCGGCACCAGCAGCGCGTCGGGTTCGTCCACCGACAACACCTGTACGCGCGCCGACATGCCCGACTTGAGTTCCGGGCGGGTCTCGTCGAGGCGCACCACGACGGTGAAGAACTTCTGGCGGCCGGGGCGGTCCGGCCGGGTCTGGGCCATCGAGCCGACGCTTTCCACCACGCCGCGCAGGTTCATGCCGGGAAATGCGAACGGCTGCACCAGCGCCAGGCTGCCGACCCGGACGAAGCCCAGTTCATGTTCCGGCACATCGAGCTGAACCACCAGGTTGCTCATGTCGGGCAGGGAGATGAAGACCTGGTTGCGGAAGACGGTGTCGCCGACGCGCACCGGACGGAATTCGGAGCCGACCGCGACCGGCTGGTACACGACCACACCGTCGCTTGGCGCGGTGACCACGCTGTCGGCGAGTTGCTGCGCGGCGAGTTCGTATTCGCGTTCGGCCGAGGCGAGCTGGGCGTCGGCGCGTTCGATGGCGGCCGGGTGCAGGTGGTCGAGGGTGAGTGCGAGTTGCTGTTCGAGGTTCTCCACGGCGGTGCGCAGCAGGGTGGACTTCTTCTCCTGTTGCACCGCGTCCTGCGCGGGCACGAGGTTCTCCGCGATCAGTTCGTTCAGGTCGGACAGGGCGTCTTCCGATTCCTGCAGGTCGGCGCGCGCCTGGAGCAGGCGCATTTCCAGTTCGCGTCGCTCCAGCGGCAGCTTGGCCTTGACGAGGCTGGCGTGTTCGGCGCGGGCGAGGGTCAGGTCGCGCTCGAGGCGGACGAGGTCGCGCTCCAGGGCCGAGGCGTCGAGGCGGGCCAGCGGGGAGCCTGCGGCGACGTGGGTGCCTTCGGGCACCAGTTCAACCAGGGTTGCGCCGCCGCCGAGCTGGGTCGAGACACCGCGTACCGAGCGTGACTGGATCGCGCCGTCGTAGGTGGTCCATACGCGCAGCGGTCCGTGGGTGACCTCGGCGAGAGCGAGGTCCGCGTCGGGGCGGCGCAGGAACGCGCTGGACAGGACCAGCAGCGCGGCCAGCGACAGGGCGGCGGACAGGATGATGCGGCGTCGGTTCATGGTTGTAGTGCGGCCCGCGCGGCCGGTGGCTTTAGTTCCTCCGGGACGTCGAGCAACAGGCCCATCATACGCAAGAATCGGTATCCGGCAACCACCGCCTCGGCGCGGGCGTCGAGCAGCTTGGTCTGGGCGTCGAGCAGTTCGGTCTCCGCGTCGGTCGCGGCGGTATGGTCGATGCGTCCCTTTTCGAACAACCGCTGGGCGAGGTTGGCCCGCTGGGTGGCGAGGTCGAGGTTGCCTTCGGCGATGCGCCGTTCCTCCTCGGCGCGGCGCAGGGCGCTTAGCGCCTGTTCGACCTGGCGGCGGACCAGGGCCTCGACCTCCTCGAGGCGCAGCGCGGCCGATTGCTCGTTCAGGGCGGCCTGGCGCACCCCGAGCCGTTCTTCGCGCAGGAGCAGGTCCGAGTCGGTGGAAAGGCCGATGGTCCAGCCGTCCTCGTCCAGCGCCCATGCCTCGTCGGTCGAGGTGCCGCGGCCGAACCGTTCGTAGCGGCCGACCACCGAGATCCCGGGTTGCAGCCGTTTGGTCGCGATGGCCATGCCGCGGCGCGCATCGGCGATGTCCTGCAACGCCTGGGCGACATCGAGGCGGTTGGCGAGCGCGAGGGCGACGGCCTCGTCGCGTTCCGGAACGGCCAGCCGCATGTCCGGGGTATCCTCCGGGGTCAGCGGCGTCTCCGGAAGCAGGCCGAGCAGTTCGGCGAAATCGGCCTGGCGCGAGATGCGCTGCTCGATCGCACTGGCCCGGCGCGCCTCGGCCTGGCCCTGCAGGAACTCCACGCGCAGCCGTTCCACCCGGGTGGCCCGGCCCTGTTTCTCGCGAGCGCGGGTCAGGCGGGCGAGTTGCTCGTACCGTTCCATGATGCGCGTCTCGTACCCGATCAGCCGTTCCAGCCGCAGCAGGTCCTGGCTGGCCTCGACGAGCTGCACCACGAGGTCGGTCTTGCGCAGTTCGAGCACGCGGCGGGCGGCGAGGATGCGCTGGTCGGCGGCGACGATGCCTTCGCGGTTCACCAGCGTGCCGAGGTCGCGGAACAGCGGCTGCACCACTTCGGCGAAGACCACGCCCGAGCGTTCGCGCGCCGCGCCGTCGGCCGAGACCGAATCCATCCGCACCCCGGCCTCGACTTCCGTACCGGCGGGAAACTGGCGCGAGCCGGCCAGGCCGGCCTGGAGGAAGTCCGCATCGGAGCGGGCCGAGGCCGCGGCGATCGGCCGCAGGTTGAAGGCGAACTGGTAGCGCGCCTGTTCGGCGGCGAGCACGCGGCCGTTCAGCTCCAGCTCGAGCGCGGCCAGTTCGCGGTTGCCGGAGAGCGCGGTGTTGATGGCGGTCTCCAGCGAGATCACGCCGTTGGTGGCGGAGGCGCGCCACGACGCCAGCCACACGCACGCGAGGATGAGAAACCGGACCATGCGCGGAACCTAGCACGGCCAGGCGGTCCCGGCAATCCGCGGGTATCCGCCGCGCCATGTTGGTCATTGTCTCCATCCGGGACCTTCGCCATACTCCGCCCATGCACGCCCGATCCGATTATGAATTGCTCGACAGCGGCGCCGGCCGGAAGCTCGAACGCTTCGGCCGCGTGGTGCTCAACCGTCCCTGCGCCCAGGCGGTCTGGCAGCCCCAGCACCCGGAGGCGTACTGGAAGAAGGCCGATGCGGTGTTCGATCGCGACGAGGGGAACCGCTGGCACAACCGGACCGCGCTGCCGGACGTCTGGAACATCGAGGTGGACGGCCTGGTCTTCAAGTTGTCGGGCACCGATTTCGGGCACCTCGGCATCTTTCCCGAACAGCGGGCCCTGTGGCGATGGATCACCGAAACGCTCGGCCGCGCCGCGGCACGCCGCCCGGGCCGGCCGCTGCACGTGCTCAACATGTTCGCCTATTCGGGCGGATCGACCCTGGCCGCGGCGCGCACCGGCGCGGAGGTCTGCCACCTCGACGCCTCGCGCGGCATGGTCCAGTGGGCGCGTGAAAACGCCGCGCTCAACAAGCTGGGCGATGCCCCGATCCGGTGGATCATCGACGATGCCCACAAGTTCATGCACCGCGAGACGCGGCGCGACCGCCGGTACGATGCGATCATCCTCGACCCCCCGACCTTCGGCCGCGGCCAGCGCGGCGAGTTGTACAAGATCGAGGCCGACCTGTCCGAGACCCTCGCCCTGTGCCGGTCCCTGCTCACCGAGCAACCGGTGCTGTTCCTGCTCAGTGCCCACACGCCGGGGTATACGCCGATCGTGCTGCAGAACATCCTCGACCAGGCGCTCAAGGGCCTCGACCCGCGCCTCGACGCCGGCGAGATGTGCCTCACCGGCGCCCCGGCGGTCTACCCGCTGCCGAGCGGAGCCTTCACCCGCGCCACCTTCCGGTAGCCGCTTTCCTCGTATGCCGGCCGGGCGAACCGGATGCGGGTTCAGCCGTCTTCGCTTTTCTTCTCGGGCATGGATTCGCCGCCAAGGCGGTCGAACAGGAGCACGCCCGCGACGAAGGCGGCGACGAAGATCACCGCCTGGGTCGAGCCGAGGACCAGTCCGACCAGGCCGGGACCGGGGCAATATCCGGTCAGCGCCCAGCCGAGGCCGAAGAGGGCGGCACCCCCGATCAGGCGTCGATCGATGCGGGTTCGGGTAGGCACGCGGAACTGCGGTTCAACCACCGGTGCCGTGCGTTTCAGGACCAGGCGGAAGGTCAGGGTGGTCACCCCGACCGCGCCGCCGAGCACGAACATCAGGGTCGGATCCCAGGCGCCAAAGACATCGAGAAAGCCGAGGACCCGGGCGGGGTTGATCATCTGGGAGAGTCCGAGGCCCACGCCGAAGAGCAGGCCGGCCAGCAGGGCGGTGATGAGGGCGCGCATCAGCCGCCTCCCGGCAGGAATCCGCCGTGGCGGATGGCATAAACGGTGATCATTGCGGTGCCCATGAACACGAGGACGGCGATCAGGGAGCGCCGGGAAAAGCGGCCCAGTCCGCACACGCCGTGGCCGCTGGTGCAGCCGTGGCCCATCCGGGAGCCGATGCCCACGAGCAGGCCGCCGGCCACCATGAGCAGGGGATGGGCGGTGGCCCGCGGGGTGGGTTCACCGGCCAGCACGTACTCATAGAGCGCGCCACCGGCGAGCAGGCCGACGAGAAACATCACCGCCCACCGTTCCTTGCCGCGCCCGGTCAGCACCTGCCCGGCGATCCCGCTGATCCCGGCGATGCGTCCGTTCATCACCAGCAAAAACGTCGCGCTGGCTCCAATCAACAAACCGCCGATCAGCGCATGTATCCAATGGTCTGGTAGCATGGTTCCTGTTCTCCGCAGAAAGTGGCCATCCTAATTGGAAACGGCCCCGAACGCAACCGGAGCCTGCCGATCGTGTCGTGACTCTATGAAAATGTCCCCTTGCGGACTCGTTAGAAATGTCCCCATCA
>CALMUP010000018.1 GCA_937872895.1 uncultured Verrucomicrobiota bacterium | reverse complement strand
CCCGCCTACAGGAAATCCCCTCCCCGGAGGGGTGGCCGCAGGCCGGGGTGGGTGGTGTGCCGGGATGGATCGCGTGCCGCTCACGGAGCGGCTACTACACCCAACCACTCCGCCCGCATTCCAGACCTTGGACAAGGCCAACGCACGCGGTTCCAAGGATTGGACAAAACGGGGCACGTCGGGGGGGCGCGGAAGAGGGTGTCGGGTTTCGGGCGTACTCGTAATCCCGCCGGACGATTAGGATTACGATTACGACCAGCTCATTCCATCAACCATCACCCATCAACCATTCTTCCTCCCCATCTCCATCAACCATCCCCATTCTTCTCCCCATCCCCATCAACCATCAACCATCAACCATTCCTCTTCCCATCTCCATCAACCATCAACCATCACCCATTCTTCCCCCCCTCCCCCCTTTTCAAACCGCCCGTTTCCGGGTATGATGTCCCTATCGGCAGATCCACCACGAAAAGGTCCCTTTGTATGAACGTTGGCGCAGACAGGTTCTCCTCGGTAAAACGATTCGCCCTCGCCCTCGCCGCCGGGGTCCTCCTCCCCCTCGCCGCGCCGGGCCAGACGTCGGTGTGGAACACCATGACCCTGTATGGCAACTTCAATAATTTCCTGCCCGACTGGAACAACATGGTGCTGGTGTCCAACAACACCTGGGAGCTGACCACCGCCCTGTCCGGCTCCCGCACCAACTGGTTCAAGTTCTCCGCGAACGGGACCTACGCCGCGAACTGGGGCCTCTCCGGCACGCAAACCAACTTCGCCACCCCGATGGCCGCCATCGGGTCGCAAAACGGCAACGACATCTACCTCCGCGAAATCACCGAAGGCCGGTACCGCTTCCGCTTTAACAATTCCACCCTCCAGTACTGGGTCGACTACCTCGGCCCGGTGCCGATGGTCACCAACCTGCTGAAAAATCCCGGCTTTGAATCCCCCGGCAGCTCGGAGTTCGACGCCCTCCACTGGGAACGCGGACGCCCCGATATCCACGGCGATAACTGGGGCAACTCGTTCCGCGAGGACTACCGCTTCCGCTCCGGCCAGTGGATGGGTGCGGTCGGTGCCGACCCGGTGAACTTCGGCGGCTGGTACCAGGAAGTCCCCTTCACCCAGGACTATACCTACCGCTTCGACGGCTATTTCTACATCGACCCGAACTGGACCGCCGCCGTCCAGGAAGTGAAGGTGGAGTTTTTCAACAATGCCTACCGCCTGCTCGGCCAGGCCTCCCTGCCCCTGACCGGCCTGACCAACAGCTGGCTACTGCGCTCGTTTACCGCCCCCGCCCCGGCCAGCTCGACCTGGGCCCGCACCGTGATCAACGTCAGCGGCGCCGGCACCAAGGGCACCCTCGAGTTCGATGACCTGTCCGTGACCGCCCTTCCCTCTCCCTCGCAAAGCTTCGATACCTGGAACTTCCCCAACCCCGGCCGCCACGCCCGCGGCGGCTGGCTGGTCTCGACCGGCTTCGTCACCGACGATGTCTACTCCCGCTCGTTCCGCACCATGAACCTGAAGAACGATACCGCCTCCCCGACCAACGGCGGCTTTATTCAGTCGGGCCTACTGACCAACGGCATCGGCACCGTGACCTTCTGGTACCGCCACGGCTGGCGCAACGAAGATGAATCCCCCGCCGCCAGCAACGCCGTGTCCCTGAGAGTGTGGACCTCACCGGACGGCGAAAACTGGACCCCCTTCACGACCCTCACCGGCCTCCAGAATGATTTTTACCAGAGTTTCACCAAGCAACTGAACATCCCAGGTAACGCCTACCTGCGCATCGGCCACTACGGCGGCAGCACGAATACCCTCATGATCGATGACATCAGCATCGAACCCTCCTCGCCGCTGACCCTGTTCCAGGACTTCGATGCCTGGCCGAGCAGCGCCACCACCAACGGCACCCACACCTTCGCCGACTGGACGATCCGCACCGGCCGCGTGACCACCGTCGGGGCCTTCGACACCTTCTCCGCGCTGCTCGCCCCCTCGACCAATACCTTCACCAACACCATCACCTCCCTGCTCTACAGCAACGGCATCGGCGATATCTCGTTCGTCTATGCCCGCGGCACCAACGGCACCGGCGCCGCCCGCTTCGCCGTCCAGGTCTCGTCCAACGGCACCACCTGGCAGACCATCGACACCGTGGAGCAGATCCTCGATACCGCCTACCTCGAGTACAACAACTCGTTTTTCTTCAGCGGCCCCCACTACCTGCGCATCGCGAACCTGTTCCCGACCAATACCCCCGGCAGCGCCAGCAACCTCGTCCTGCTCTCCGAAGGCTTTATCCTCAATGAACCGCCGCCCGGCTGGGCCTTTATCAGCTCCGTCTCGAACTACACCTCCACCGGCAACTTCGGCATCGCCAGCCCCTCGCTGCGCTTCGATTCCACCGGCGACGGCGCGGTGACCCCGATCCTGCCCGGTCAGCCGACCAACCTGACCTTCTGGACCCGCGGCCAGTCCATCGCCGCCAACTCGACCCTGGTCATCAGCGGCCAGGTCGCCGTCGCGACCAACTGGATCGAAATCACCACCCTCACCGGCCTGACCCAGATCGCCAACAGCGGCAGCAGCCAGAGCATCAACCTCCCGACCAACATCATCCGCCTCAGCTTCCACTACATCAAAGGCTCCGGTAACCTCGCCTTCGACGACGTCCGCGTTACCGGCATCTCCGGCGCTTCCGCCCCCGCGCAAAGCCTGTTCGTGGACAACATCTTCGTCGGCCGCCCGACCGAATACCGCAGCCAGTCGTTCGACACCTGGCCGACCCAGACCACCTACGGCGACTACACCTTCCAGGGCTGGCGCGCCGCCATCCGCGCGATCATCGACAACAACAACGCCTTCGCCGGCAAGGTCGCCCGCCTCCAGATCACCAACAACATCCAGCCCTTCATCCAATCGCCCCGCCTCACCGAAGGCATCGGCACCATCGAGTTCAAGTACCGCCACTGGACCACCACCCCCGCCCTGACCCTGCTCGTCCAGCAGTCGGCCAACGGCACCAACTGGTCCACCATCGAAACCATCTCCGGCATCAACAGCACCACCTACAGCAATTACAGCCGCTACGTGAACAGCACGACCTCCTTTGTCGTGCGCCTGCTGTTCAGCAACGGGGCGGAACGGATCCTCATCGACGAGATCAACATCACCAAACCCCTGCCCCCCGCCACCGTCGTCATCGATGCCAGCATCAGCCCGACCACCCCCTGGACCAACACCCCGGTCCACATCCTCGCCAACTACTCTCCCAGCTTCGGCGCCGCCAACATCGCCATGACCTCCTTCTACCGCGTCGGCACCTCCGGCGTCTTCACCGCCATCCCGATGGCCATCACCAACTTCACCCAGTTCGGCACCGTCACCCCCATCCCGGCCCAACCCACCAACACCATCGTCCAATACTACATCCGCGCCACCTTCACCGGCCCCGGCGCCAACAGCCCGGTCTTCTTCCCGCCCGGCGGCTCCAACAGCCCGGCGAGCTACGGCATCCCCCGCGCCGCGCCGGGGAGTGTGTGGATCAATGAGGTGAAGTATAATGATCAGTTCTCAAACCAAGGATTTGGTGAAGAATACGATACTATAGCTTTGGTCGAATTGGCCGGCAAAGCCAACACCTCGATGAACGGCTGGCGGATCCAATTCTTCGAGGCCACCAACGTGGCCAATCTCACGGCGAGTTACACCCTTGGACCCAGCGACGTGATTGGTGATGACATCGGAGGCTACGGCTTCTGGTACATGGGATCCTCCAACATTCCGGGCGTGTACATTGTCATGACCAACTACATGTACGATCCCCTACCACTCGGTATCCGTGTCCTGAACGAACAGGGATTCATTGTCGATGCCATCACCTTCGGCGGCACCGTGCCCGGCTTCACGGCGGTTTCCGCCAACGATTTCGACGTCCTCCCCGGCACCTCCGGCGTCAGCCGTGTCGGCATCGGCACGAACGCCTCGATGTTCGTCTGGCAGGGCGAGGTGCCCAATACGCCGGGTGCACCCAACGACGGCCAGGTCTTTGGAACTCCACCCCCGACCACCATGGACCCGCCGGACCTGTACCAGGTGGTGATGAGCAACAACGTGATGGTGATGTGGTCGGTCGGGAACACGAACGGATGGAATGTGATGCCGTTGGTGACGACGAACCTGGTGGCGGCCTCGCCGGTCTGGATGCCGGTCACGCCATTCAACAGCGACGTGCCGGGTCCGACGACCAACCGCGTCTGGTTCATCCTCCCCACCAACGCCCCGCTCGGCATCTACCGCCTCGGCTACGACCCGTGAGGAGCGGGGGAGCCCAAGTGTCGGGTGTCGGGTGTCAGGGAAGAGGGCCTCACCCCCCGACGCGCCCACCCTGTAGTTCCGGCGTTATACGCCGGAAGAGCCCATGCGCAGGATCATGGTCCGACCCTGGTCTCCACAGGATGTAACCTCGTACTCGTACACCCACTCGTACACGCCTACTCGTCGCCTGCCGCTCACGGAGCGGCACGCCACCCACCGGGTCTATTCGCCGAACGATCGTTCGACGTGCGCCCGTCAGGGCGCAGCCTTGTCCAAGGCCTGGACACGCGGGCAAACGTGTTTTCCAAGGACTGGACAAACAACGTGGACCCGAAGGAAGGTGTCGGGTGTCAGGGAAGAGGGCCTCACCCCCCGACGCCCACCCTGTAGTTCCGGCGTTATACGCCGGAAGCGCCCATGCGCAGGATCATGGTCCGACCCTGGTCTCCACAGGATGTAACCTCGTACTCGTACACCCACTCGTACACGCCTACTCGTCGCCTGCCGCTCACGGAGCGGCACGCCATCTACCGGGTCTATTCGCCGAACGATCGTTCGACATGCGCCCGTCAGGGCGCAGCCTTGTCCAAGGCCTGGACACGCGGGCAAACGTGGTTTCCAAGGACTGGACAAACAACGTGGACCCGAAGGAAGGTTTCAGATTTCAGGTTTCAGGAAAGCGGATTGCACCCACGTCCGCTAAAACATCCACGCGTTTTCCGATGCAAACAGCCACCCTGTAGTTCCGACGATCTACGCCGGAAGCGCGCATGCACAGGATCATATTCCGACCCTCGTCTCCCTCCGGCGTGTAACGCCGGATCTACAGAAGCATTTTCCGTGAAAAAACGATCTGTAGTTCCGGCGCACACAAGGAACACACCATCATTCCCTCGGTATCGGTATCGGAATCGGAATCGAACCGCAGAGGGCGCTGAGCACGCAGAAGGGCCCATACTCGGGAAGCGTGTTCAGGTTTCAGATTTCAGATTTCAGGTTTCAGCAAAGAGGATCGCACCCACGTCCGCTAAAAACATCCACGCGCTTACCGATGCAAACAACCACCCTGTAGTTCCGACGATCTACGCCGGAAGCGCGCATGCACAGGATCATATT
>CALMUP010000017.1 GCA_937872895.1 uncultured Verrucomicrobiota bacterium | reverse complement strand
CCAAATTTTCCAGAGTTCATCCAACTCGCAACGACCACATACCAACACGGAATACCCGGAAAGAAGATGTGAGCTATGAAGGACGCTGAGCGCACGGAGGAGTGACTACGAAAGGCGCGAAAAACACGAAAGAGCGCATGAGGTTCCGGGGCCATAATGGACAAGGGGCCGGTTGGTTGTGCGGGCGTCAGGGCGGAGGCGTGACGGGTTTGGGTTGAACCACGGAGGCGGAGGAGGGGGGCGACGACGGAGCGCGTTACGGGAACGCGATGGCGGTGCGGGGGAGGTCGAGGCGGAGGGAGGAGAAGGAGAGCTGGACGGTGCGTTCGTCGAGGTTGATGCGGCGGGCATCGGGGTCGACGGTGAGGGTGTAGTGGTCGGCTTCGGTTTCGCGCCAGGGGAAGACCATGCGGTCGGTGACGGTTTCGCCGGGGGCGAGGGTGTGGGTGACCAGGCGATCCTTGACGTCGTGCATGGCGTTGTGCTGGCCGAGCAGGGCGGGGCGGAGCTTGCGCTTGTTCGCATCGGTGATGAGGGCATTGCTCCACGGTTGGTAGAGGATGGTTTCGGCATCGCTCCGGTTGACCACGGTGACGTCGAAGACGAGGTACCACTCGGAGCTTTCGGTTTCGGTGCCGAGCATCGAGACGAGAGTGACGGGGCCGACACGCGGGGCGCTGAGGGTGATTTCCAATTCGTCGATCAGGGCGGGCGTGCCGAGTTGGGCCTCGATGGTGTCGTCGGCGAGCACGGCGCGGAGCGATTCGGCGCTGGGGGTGGCGAGCACGGTGGGTTCGGGTTCGTCGCTGGTCCAGGCGATGTAGGCGGCGGCGAGGCCGAGCAGGGTCAGGGCTCCGCCGGCGTAGAGGGCGAACCGGCGGAGGAGCAGGCGGAACGGATCGCGGTAGGCGCGTGCTTCGCCGGTGGTGATGGCGTCGGCTCCCTTGGCTTCGACCTTGCGGGCGGCGTCGCGTTCGGCGAGGAGGGTGTCGCGCTCCTCGCGCACGGCTGCGAGTTCCCTGCGTAACGCTTCGGTGCCGGCCTCGATGTTCGTGCGTTCGCGGAGCAGGGCCGCCTCGGCCTCGGTGCGGGCGGTTTTCTCGGCGGCGAGGGCGATGGCTGCGGCGTCGCGCTCGGTGCGGCGGATATCCTCGAGGGCCTGCTCGTGCGCGGCTTGTGCTGCGGCGAGGGCTTGCTGGTGGGTGGCTTCGTGGGCGGCGGCTTCCGTGCGGGCTTTGCTCAAGGCGGCGTCGCGTTCAGCAAGCTGGGCTTCGAGGGTGGAGCGGGCGGTGGTGGCCACGTCGCGTTCGCGTTGCCGCTCGGTAGCCAGGGCGGCCAAGCTGTCGCGTTCGGCGGTGAGGGTCTCGCACCGGGCTTCGGTATCTCGCACCTGGGCGAGGGCGGTGTCGCGCTCCGTTTCGATGCGATGGCGCAGCGTGGATTGTTCCTGGGTGGACGCGGTGCGTTCGGAGGCCAGGCGTGCTTCGAGGTCGTTGGCCTGCTGGCGTGTCTGATCGAGGGTTGCGGAGAGGGTCTGGTAGTCGGTGGTCAGCTTGGCGAGTTGCGTTTCGAGGCGCAGGCGTTCGGCGGTGGCGGCCTCGCGTTCGGTGTCCCAGCGTTCCTGGTCGATGCGGCGTGTCTCGGCGGCGGCGGCGAGGGCGGTTTCGTGGTCGCGTTGCCGGGAGGTGTTTTCGGTGGTGTTGGCGGCAAGGGCGGCTTCCGCTTGGGCGAGGCGGGTGCGCAGGGCGTCGCGTTCCTGTTCGGCGGCGCGGCGGGCGGTGGCCTGTTCGTCGCGTTGCGCGGTCAGGGAGCGGATCGTTTCCGCGAGGACCGGATCGGGAGCGGGTGGCGTTGCCGGGGGCATCGCGGGTGGTGGCGGTGCGCTGTCGGCCACCGGGGTCGGATCGGGAGCGGCCACGGGTGCCGGTTTGACGGGGGATGGCGCGGGTGCGGGTTCGACGGGTGGTGGAGCTGCGGGCCGGGGACGCGGGTATGCGGGCGGGGCGGGACGGTTTGGTGCCGATGGAGCGGGTGTGGGTGCGGGTGCTGCCGGCGGAGGAGGGGTCGGTCGGGGTTCGGTCGTGATGGTTGATTGACGCGGAACGGTTACGACGGTGGCGCAGTCGGGGCATTTCACCAGCATGCCGGCGCCGCGTTCGTCGATGGCGAGTTTGCGTTCGCAGGAGGGGCAGAGGAATTTGATATCGGCCATCGTTATTCCTTCAGGTGGACATGGAGGGCGCCGTCGCGGACGTCGAGATGGTCGATGCCGCGGGCGAAGGCGGACCAGAACCCGTTGCTTCCGCTGAATTCGGAAACGAGGTTCTTGTTCTTGATATCGCCCCACCAGGCGGCGGGGAGTGGAACACCGCCGAGGCTGATGCCGCGCAGGGTGACGGAGGGTTGTTCGTTCGAGTAGGCCAGGGTCACGCCCATGGTCAGGCGGAGGGTCTTGCCGCCGACGAGGGGGAGGTCGGGGTCCATCGGGGCGAGGATCTTCAGGCTGGCGAGGTGGTCGGCGAGGTCGATGGCGACGTGCTGGGCGAGGTTCGTATCGCGGTTGAGCAGGGCGTTCAGTTCGCGCTCCGAGAAGACGAGGCGTCGGCGGTCCGGGTCTTCGCGGTAGGGTTCGGGGTTGGCATCGGCGGGGTGTGGTTTGCCGGGGTCGGCCTTCTCCATCCGTTCGAGTTTGTGGTCGAGGGCGGCTTGTTCCGGAGGGGTCAGGGTGACGGGGGTGAAGGGTTTGGCGTGCAGGGTGCGTTGGAACCACCAGAGCGAACCGAGGATGGCGGCGAGCAGCAGGGCGATCAGCAGCAGGATGGCATGCAGGCAGCCGAAGTGGCGAGGGCTCGGGGATGCGGTTTCCATGGCACCACTGTAGGGGAATCGGCGCCGTGAAACAAGCGATGAGGCGGGGCGCGAGGCGGCGGGCGGGGCCGTCAGCTCAGCGGTTCCTTCTGCTCGGTGATCAGCGGCAGGACCTTCGCCTGGTCGGCATTCAGCTTGATGTAGGATTTCCACTGGGCGGGAACGCGGCCGGCGGGGAAGATGGCCTTGGTCGGGCATTCGGGCACGCAGGCGCCGCAGTCGATGCATTCCACCGGGTCGATGACCAGCATGGTGGCGTCCTCGTGGAAGCAGTTCACCGGGCACACCGTCACGCAGGCGGTGTTCTTGCAATTCAGGCAGGGTTCGGTGACGACGTGGGGCATGGCGCACATGAAAAGGGCGCGGTGGTGGCCGCGCCCTTTCCGGCATCGGTTGGCGCGGGGTTAGAAGAAGTAGCGCAGGCCGAAATCCATGCCGACATCGACGTTGGTCACGTCGTCGTCTTCGATGTAGATGTCTTCGGTGGCGGTTTCGACGAGGCCGCGGATCGAGATGGCGAGTTCCTCGGTGATGAAGAATTTCACGCCGAGATAGAGGCCGAGGGCGCCGGCGGTTTCGCTTTCGCTGCCGAAGGGGGTGTCGATATCGGCGTTGATCAGGCGGAGTTGGGTGCCGACGAACGGGAGGACCTCGGTTTCGGTCTCGAAGGTGTACTCGGCGAAGCCGCCGATGCTGAAGGTCGAGACGATGTCGTCGTTCGAGAATCCGAACAAGCCACCGATCTGCACGTAATCGGCAACGAAGTAGCCGTAGCCGGCTTCGAAGGCGATGGCGGTTCCAACGGCCGAGTCCACGTCGATCCCGCCACCGAGGCGGATTTCCTGGGTGCCAAGGGCGATGGCGGCAGCGTGGGCATTGGTGGCGAGGGCGAACGTGGCAAGCAGGGCGGCGATTCGTTTCATGATGGTTTCTCCCGTGGTTGACTTTTGAATGTGCGGCGAAGGGGGGTTGGCGTCAAGTGAAAGCGGGGGTGGTAAAGGTGTTTTCGGCGGCCTGCTCGCGTTGGATGAGGTCGTTGAGGTGCTGCTGGACGGGGCCGGGTTTTCCGTGGCCGACGGGGTGGCCGTCGAGGGTGGTGACGGCGGTGACGTTGGTCGTGGTGCCGAAGATCAGGATCTCGGCGGCGGCGGCGAGGTCGTGGCGGGTCAGGCGTGCTGGCTCAATGGCGCCAAGCCAGCCTTCGCGGGGTCCCGCTTCGGCCAGGGCGAGGGCGCGCTGCATGGTCGTGCCGGGGAGGATGCGGCCGGGAAGGGGGACGCGGAGGCGGCGGTCGGGGGTGACGAGGCCGATGTTTTCGGTGGCGCCTTCGGCGAGGTGGCCGTCTTCGTCGAAGTTCACGGCGAAGTCGGCGCCGCGGTCCACGGCTTCTTTTTTCAGCAGGGCATTCGGGAGGTAGTTGCAGGTCTTGATGGTGGCAAAGAAGCCGGCCTTCACCGGCAGGGAACTGGTGACGAGGCGGGCGCCGCCGGGGTGGGTGCTCATGAACGGCGGGGCGGCCTTGTGGACGAGGATGTAGAGGTGGGCCGAGGGGCAGTCGTAGGGGTTGATGCCCATGCTGCCGGTGCCGCGGGAAAGGATGACGCGGACGAGGTGGTCGCGGCGGCCGGAGGCGCGGATGGTGTCAAGCAGCAGCGCGCGCAGCGTGGTGCGGTCGAACGGCGCGGCGAGGTCGATGCTTCCGGCCGAGTGGAGCAGGCGGTCAAGGTGTTCGTTCAAGCAATAGATGCGACCATTGACGGTCTTGATGGTCTCGAAGACGCCGTCGCCGCGGTGCACGAGGTGGTCGTCGACCGGGACCTGCATGTAGAGGGGTTCGGTCACGATGCCGCCGAGCAGGCTGCTGTAGAAGGCGTAGAGGTCGGCGTGGAACGGGCGTCGCGTGGCCTCCAACCAGGCTGGCGCGGATGGTGTGGTGAGGATCGGGGTCGGTTGCATCGGGTGTGAGTATAAAGGGCGTGGGTGCGCTTGTCGCATCAAAAGCGCGGGTGGTTTGCCGTTGCGCTTTGGCAGGCTTGGTATACGTTGATCCGCCATGGAGCAGGACAGGCAGGTTGTGGTTGAGGAGTCGGTTGAGAGGCCGACGCTGGCACATGTGGTGCCGTTTGTGGCGTGGTTGTTCATCGCGTATGTGATGGGCGATCCGGACGGCTGGAAGTATGCGGTGCGCAGTGCGGTGTGCCTGGGGCTATTGGTCTGGTTGCGGCCATGGCAGTGGTATCCGCGGATGCAGGTGCGGAATGTTCCGCTGGCGGTGGTGGTCGGGGTCGGGGTGTGTTGGGCGTGGATCGTTGGGGAGTCGCACTGGGTGCGCGAACACCTGCCAGCGCTTCATGATGTCTATGTGCGCTATGGCATTCTGCCGTGGGGGGAATTGCGGGAGCCGGACATCGGGCTGGGGTACACGCCGGAAGCAACCGGCTGGCCGTTGACGCTGGTTCGGATTGCCGGGTCGGCGCTGGTGATCGGGGTGATCGAGGAATTCTTCTGGCGCGGCTGGTTGTACCGGTGGATGCTCGGACGGAATTTCCTCAAGGTGGACCCCGGGACCTTTGAGCGGTATGCGTTTTTCGGGGTGGCGGCGGTTTTCGCCGTGGAGCACAAGGAATGGTTGGGCGGGTTCGTGGCCGGCGTGGCGTATGGCTGGATGTACATCAAAACCCGCGACATCTGGGCGGTGGCCCTGGCCCATGCGATCACCAATGCCCTGCTCGGGTGGTATGTAATCGAGGCCGGAGCCTACTGGTTCTGGAGCGGTTGAGGCCGGGGGCTCGACCGGGTTGCCCGCCGGTGATGTTCCCGGCTGGCCCCACCCCTGTTTTGCCCTAAAAAAACCTCGCTCCAGCCCGTTTGCTGCGTTGCGTTTTTTCCCGATTTTCGGTATATCCTATCGTCTTTGCATCGATAGAAACCACGATCAGGGGTAATGCGTTGAACGAGCGAAATTCCGACGGTGATACACAGGGCGCGGGCGGCGGGTTGGTGAATCCGCAAGGCGTTGGCTCGCAGGGTGTTGTAGATCAGTCCGCCGGCAATTACGGTGCCGGGAACATCACGGTGCTGGCCGGGTTGGAGGCGGTGCGCAAGCGGCCGGCGATGTACATCGGCGATACCGGGGTGCGCGGCTTGCACCATCTGGTGTACGAGGTGGTGGATAACAGCGTGGACGAGGCCCTGGCCGGTTACTGCCGGAACATCGAGGTCACGATGAACGCCGACGGGTCGGTGTCGGTGAACGACGACGGCCGTGGCATCCCGGTGGACATCCATCCGCAGGAGGGGCGTCCGGCGGTCGAGGTCGTGCTGACGGTGTTGCATGCCGGCGGCAAGTTTGATCATTCGTCGTACAAGGTGTCGGGTGGATTGCACGGTGTGGGTGTGTCGTGCGTGAACGCGTTGAGCGAGTGGCTGGAGGTCGAGGTCCGGCGCGACGGCTTTGTCTACCACCAGCGGTACGCGCGCGGCAATCCGGCGACCACGCTGGAGAAGATCGGCAGCACGACCGGCCGCGGCACGAAGGTGACGTTCTTCCCGGATGCGACGATCTTTTCCACCACCGAGTTCAACTGGGACACGCTGGCCAACCGGTTGCGCGAGCTGGCGTTCCTGAACAAGGGTATCCATGTGACGTTGCGCCAGGAGGCGACGTCGCGCGAGGAGGTGTTCCGGTACGAGGGCGGTATTGCCGAGTTCGTGAAGCTGCTGAACAAGAACAAGCAGCCGTTGCATCCCGAGGTGATCCTGTTCGAGAAGGAGCGTGACAACATCCAGGTCGAGATCGCGATGCAGTACAGCGACGCCTACAACGAGAGCCTGTTTTCGTACACCAACAACATCAACACCATCGAGGGCGGCACGCACCTGAGCGGGTTCCGTTCGGCGTTGACCCGCACGGTGAACCAGTACGGCAAGGCGAACAAGCTGCTGAAGGACGAGGCCGACGCGATGACCGGCGAGGACATCCGCGAGGGCCTGACCGCGGTGGTGAGCGTGAAGGTGCCGGATCCGCAGTTCGAGGGGCAGACGAAGACGAAGCTCGGTAACAGCGAGGTCGAGGGCATCGTGGCCTCGATCGTGAACGAGGAGCTGGGCACGTTCTTCGAGGAGAATCCCGCCGTCGCCCGCAAGATCATCGAGAAAGGCGTGCTCGCGGCACGGGCGCGCGAGGCGGCCCGCAAGGCGCGCGAGCTGACCCGGCGCAAGGGCGCGCTGGAGGGCGGCGGACTTCCCGGCAAGCTGGCCGACTGCTCGGAGCGCGATCCGGCGAAGTGCGAGCTGTTCATCGTCGAGGGCGATTCGGCCGGTGGCTCGGCCAAGCAGGGGCGCGACCGGACCTACCAGGCGATCCTGCCGTTGCGCGGCAAGGTGCTGAACGTCGAGAAGGCGCGCGACGACAAGATGCTGAACAACAATGAAATCCGGACCTTGATCACCGCGCTCGGCGCGGGGTTCGGGCGCGACGACTTCAACATCGACAAACTGCGTTACCACCGGATCATCATCATGACCGACGCGGATGTGGACGGCTCGCACATCCGCACGCTGCTGCTGACCTTCTTCTACCGCAAGATGCCGGCATTGATCGAACGAGGCCACATCTACATTGCCCAGCCCCCGCTGTTCCGCATCAAGCGCGGCAAGCGCGAGGAATACATCGAGAACGAGGCGGCGTTGAACCGGATGCTGATCGACCTCGCCGTGGATGACACGCGGGTCGTGGATGCGAACGTGGTGCAGCGGCTCGGCGGACCGGCGTTGAAGCTGGTGCTGGAGAAGCTGGTCGAGCTCGAGCAGCACGCCGACCGGCTGTCCCGCAAGCAGATCCCGTTTGACGACTACATCCGCCACCGGAATGCCGAAGGGCTGCTACCCCAGTACCGCGTGGTGGTGTCGGATGGCGAACACGAGACGGTGCGCTACGTGTATTCCGAGCCGGAATTGCGGGCGTTTTGCCAGGAGACCGAGCAGGCCACCGGGGCGCAGATCGTCAACGACGGCGCGGGGCGCGAAGGCCAGGTCGGCATCCGCTGGACCGAGATCTATGCCAGCACGGCCATCGCCCGGTTGGTTGCGGTGATTGAGGAGCACGGCTTTTCCGCCGCCGATCTCGTCGCCTCGGAGCAGCCGATCGCATGGTTGTTGAGCGGCGATGACAAGAAGCTGGAGATCGTGTCGCTGTTCGACCTGCTGGAGAAGATCCGGCTGCTCGGGCGCAAGGGCGTGGACATCCAGCGCTACAAAGGACTGGGGGAAATGAACCCGGCCCAGTTGTGGGAAACCACACTGAACAAGGAAAACCGCCGCCTGCTGAAGGTGGCGCTCGAGGATGCGGTGAAGGCCGACGAGATCTTCACCGTGCTGATGGGCGACGAGGTCGAGCCCCGCCGCGCCTTCATCGAGCGGAATGCATTGAACGTGACGAACCTGGATATCTAGGAAATGATTCATGGTTGATGGTTGAGGGGTGGGCGAACCCTCCGGGTGACCCACGATGGCGATTACGATGACGACCACGATTACGAGGAAGAGGCGCGTGTGACCACAGACCGCATTGACAACATCAACATTGAAGAGGAAATGCAGCGCGCGTACATCGACTATTCGATGTCCGTGATCATCGGCCGCGCCCTGCCCGACGCGCGCGACGGCCTGAAGCCCGGCAACCGCCGCATCCTCTTCGCCATGCGCGAACGCGGCTGGACCCATTCGAAGTCCTTCGTGAAGTGCGCGAAGGTCGTCGGCGAGGTCATCGGTAACTACCACCCGCACGGCGACAGCGCGGTCTACGACACGCTGGTCCGCATGGCCCAGGACTTCTCGATGCGCAGCCCGCTGATCCACGGGCAGGGCAACTTCGGCAGCATCGACGGCGACCCACCCGCCGCCTACCGGTACACCGAGTGCAAGCTCGAGCGGCTGGCCGAGGACATGCTCGCCGACATAGAGAAGAACACCGTGGACATGCAGGACAATTTCGACGGCACGCTGCAGGAACCGACCGTGCTGCCCGCCCGCGTCCCGAACCTGCTGATCAACGGCAGCACCGGCATCGCGGTCGGCATGGCCACCAACATCCCGCCCCACAACCTCGGCGAGGTGGTGGACGGCACGATCCACCTGATCGACCATCCCAAGGCCACCGTGGCCGAACTGGCGCACTTCATCAAGGGCCCGGACTTCCCGACCGCCGGCATCATCTGCGGCGTCAACCCGATCCGCGACATGTACGAGACCGGCCGCGGCCTGCTCAAGGTGCGCGGGCGCGCGGTGATCGAGGAGGACGCGAAGTCCGGCCGCGAGCAGATCATCATCACCGAGATCCCCTACGCGGTCAACAAGTCCACCCTGATCGAGAAGATGGCCGAGCTGGTCCGCGACAAGAAGCTCGAGGGCATCTCCGACATCCGCGACGAGTCCGACAAGGACGGCATCCGCGTGGTCATCGAGCTGAAGAAGGGTGTGATGGGCAAAGTCATGCTCAACAACCTGTACCGCCAGACCCAGATGGAGGTCACCTTCGGCGCGATCATGCTGGCCATCGACCACAGCCGCCCGAAGGTGATGAACCTGAAGGAGCTGCTGCAGTGCTTCATCAACCACCGGTTCGAGGTGGTGACCCGCCGCACCAAGTACGACCTCGACAAGGCATTGGCCCGGGCCCACATCCTCGAGGGCCTGCGTATCGCCATCGACAACATGGACGAGGTGGTCCGGATCATCCGCGAGTCGCGCGACCGCAACGCCGCCCGTGCCGAGTTGATGCGCCGCTTCGGCCTGTCGGAAATCCAGTCGAACGCGATCCTCGAGATGCGCCTGTACCAGCTCACCGGCCTGGAGCGCGACAAGATCGAGGCCGAGTACCGCGAGGTCATGGCGCTGATCGAGTACCTGCGCGACCTGCTCGCCCACCCGGCGAAGATCTTCGGCGTGATCAAGGACGACCTGCAGGAGATCCGCAAGGCCTACGCTGACGAGCGCCGCACCGAGATCGTGCCCGACGAGGGCGAGATCAACATGGAGGACCTGATCGCCGACAAGGGGTGCGTGATCACGCTCAGCCATGGCGGCTACATCAAGCGCGTGCCGATGGATGCCTTCCGCGAGCAGAAACGCGGCGGCAAGGGCGTGGCCGGCATGGACACCAAGGACGAGGACTTCGTCGAGCAGGTGTTCAGCGCCTCGACCCACGACTACATGCTGTTCTTCACCTCCTTCGGCCGCGTGCACTGGAAGAAGGTGTACGAGATTCCCGAAGGCAGCCGCACCTCGCGCGGCAAGGCGATCGTCAACCTGCTGGAAGTGCAGGAGGGCGAAAAGGTCGCGGCGTTCCTGCGCGTGCGCGAGTTTCCGGACAACCAGTACCTCGTGTTCGCCACCGCCAACGGCACGGTGAAGAAAACCAACCTGTCGGCCTACGGCAACCCCCGCGCCGGCGGGATCATCGCCATCGCCATCGAGGAGGGCGACCGCCTGATCGGGGTGCGCCAGACCGGCGGCGACAACGAGATCATGCTGATCACCCGCCAGGGCATGAGCATCCGCTTCCACGAGAAACAGCTCCGCGACCAGGGGCGCGACACCATGGGCGTGCGCGGCATCACCCTCGGCAAGGAGAACGACGCGGTGGAGAGCATCGAGGTCGTCGAGCCCGGCGGCACCCTGCTCTGCGTCAGCGAACACGGCTACGGCAAACGCACCTCGTTCGACGAGTACCCGGCGCAGAACCGCGGCGGCAAGGGCGTTATCACGATGAAGACCTCCGACCGCAACGGCCTGGTGGTCGGTGCCCACACCGTGCACGACGGCGAGGCGTTGATGATGATCACCGCCAACGGGGTGATGATCCGCTTCGCCGTGGACGACCTCCGCACGATCAGCCGCAACACCCAGGGGGTGCGGGTGATCAACCTCGACGACGGCGACAAGCTGGTCTCGGCCACCCCGGTCGAGGCGGACGACGAGCCGGTGGCCGAGGCGGGCGCAGAACCGGCGTCCGGCCCAACCGAACCGCCGGCATCCTGACCCGCAGGGTGCGCACGTCCGAGGATTGGTCAGGAACAGGAAGGGCGACGCTGAATCCAGCCGCCGCCCCTGTTTTTGGTGTGGAGCCGCGTCGCGCCCCCGTTTTTGGTGTTGAGCCCCTTTCGGCTCCGTAACACATAAACGGTAAACATGGAATTGGCGGAGAGGGAGGGATTCGAACCCTCGGTACGCTTTTGACGTACACACACTTTCCAGGCGTGCTCCTTAAACCACTCGGACACCTCTCCGCGATTGAATGAGGGGGTAGAAACTAGGGCCTTCGCTGCTGGTTGGCAAGCCTGTTTCCCTCGCTTGAATCCTATCCGGCTTTGCTTCAGATTGACCGGGTGAAAGCCGCAGCCCTTATCCTCCTCGTGATCTGTCTGGCGATCCGCACGGCGTGGGCCGGTCGGATTGAGGAGGTCATTGACCCGGTCACCGGCGAGCGCACCACGGTGATCCATATCGTGATCCACGACTGGATCATGCCCGATCCGAGCCGCACCGATACGGCCAGCCGCGCCGACCTTGCCGCCGTGCGCGCCTTCGTGCGCCGCTTCCCGGAGATCTTCGCCGAACGGTACCGCGACCGGTACAAGGCGGACCCCGCCCGCTACGGGAACTTCAACTGGGACCGTGTCGAGGTCCGCCCCCACGAATTCTCCGGCATCAAGGTCGAAGGCGTCGAGTCCGACCTGCTCGCCATCGCCGGCCGCGTGGCTCCCGACGTGCTCTACCTGAATTTCCGCCGGTCCGATACCTACATCCAGCAGGGGTTCCTGCACCCGCTCGACCGACCCGGCGACGGTTACCTCGAGACGATGACCGAGGAGGAGCGCGCGTTCCGGGTCCATGAGAAGATCTGGCCGGTCATCGACCGCAAGGGTCCCGGCGGCCAGCGGCACGTCTGGGCACTGCCCTACGGCGGCGCCCTCGGCAAGGT
Organism: uncultured Verrucomicrobiota bacterium; assembly: GCA_937872895.1. Taxonomy (GTDB): domain Bacteria; phylum Verrucomicrobiota; class Kiritimatiellia; order CAIVKH01; family CAIVKH01; genus CALMUP01. The sequence goes on along the minus strand of CALMUP010000017.1, from coordinate 105,350 downwards.
GTTGCTCTACCGCAAGGACCTGCTTGACGAGGCCGGCATCCCGTATCCCGACGCCACCTGGACCTGGGACGACCTGCTCGACGCCTGCCGCACGGTGAGCGATCCCGCCCGCGGCATCTACGGCGTGCAGTTCTACCGCGGCAAGCACGAGGCCTACAACTGGGTGACCTTCCTGTGGTCGATGGGCGGCGACGTGCTCGCCTACGATGAAGCCACCGACCAGTGGTCGGTCGTGTTCGACGACGAACGCGGGGCGGTCGCGCTCGACTTCTACACGCAGCTCTCCACCGAGCCCTGGACCGATGCCGCCGGCCGCCGCTGGCACGGCTACGCCTTCAAGGATCCGTCCGAGGCCTTTGTGAAATGGGTGCGCGGGGAAATCGCCTTTGCCTTCAGCTACATCGACGAAAAGCTCTTCTCCACCATCAACCCCGACGTGACCGGCATGGCCCCGGTGCCGATCGGCCCGACCGGCCTGCGCGGCGGTGAACTCAACTCCCGCATGATGGGCCTGTTCAGCGACATCGAACACCCCGCCGTCCGCGATGCCGCCTGGGAATTCATCCGCTTCTACGACAGCAAGGAGGCCGTGGAGATCAAGACCCGCGTCATGGTCGAAGGCGGTCTCGGCCGGTTCGTGAACCCGAAATACCTCGAGCTGTTCGGCTACGAGGAACTGGTCCGCCTCTCGCCGCGCGGCTGGAAGGAAACCTTCGAGATCGCCATCGCAACCGGCAAACCCGAACCCTACGGCAAGCACAGCAACATCGCCTACGACATCATGACCCTCCCGCTGCACGAGGCCGAGCGCCTCGCCCGGGCCGGCCGGCTGCCCGCCGACCGCGACGAGCGACTGGCCGTGCTGTTCGGGCTGCTGCGCGAGGCGGGCGACAAGGCGCGGCGCGACATGCTCGAACAGGTCCCGCCCGATGAACTGCGCATCCGGCGCTGGACCGCCGCCGCCTTCTTCCTCGCCACCCTCGCCGGCTTCATCGCCGTCTTCCGCTTCGTCGCCCGCGCCTTCCGCCCGCCCGCCGGCCATGCCGGAGCGGAGGAACGCTGGGGCTTCGCCCGCTACCGCACCGCCTACCTGCTGATGCTGCCCGCCCTGCTCACCATCCTGGTCTGGCACTACGTGCCGCTGCTGCGCGGATCGGTGATGGCCTTCCAGGACTACCGGATCCTCGGCGACTCGTCGTGGGCCGGGCTTGACCACTTCGGCGCGGTGCTGTGGGACGCACAATGGTGGCAGGCCGTGTGGAACGCCTGGCGGTACAGCCTGCTGGTCATCGCCCTGTCGTTCATCCCGCCGATCATCCTCGCCGTGATGCTCCAGGAAATCCCGCTCGGCAAGGTGCTGTTCCGGACCATCTTCTACCTCCCCGCCGTCGCCACCGGCCTGGTGGTGATCCTGCTGTGGAAATCCTTCTACGAGGAAAACGGATTGCTGAACCAGGTGCTGATGCGCATCCCCGCTGCGGCGTTCCTGCTGGTCGGGATCGGCCTGTTCTGGCTGTGCTTCCGCTTTGCCCGGCGCCTGCTGTTCCACGAGTCGCGCTTTGCCGCGGCGCTGTTCCTGCTCGTCGGCCTGATCCTCGCCTCGGCCGCCTACAGCCTCGCCCACCCGGCGCTGGTAGAGCCGGGCCGCTCGCTGCTCGGCCGCCTGTTCGGATCGATGCCCGAACCGCTGCGCTGGCTGTCCGATGAACGGACCGCGATGCTCGCCTGCGTGCTGCCGATGGTATGGGCCGGTCTCGGCCCCGGCTGCCTGATCTACCTCGCCGCGCTGAAGGGCATCTCCGACGAATACTACGAGGCGGCCGACATCGACGGCGCGACGTTCATCGACAAGCTGCTGTTCATCGTCTTCCCGATCCTCAAGCCGCTGCTCGTCATCAACTTCGTCGGCGTCTTCGTCGGCGCGTGGTTCGGCGTCACCCCGAACATCCTCGCCATGACCGGCGGCGGAGCGAACACCGAGGTCGCCGGCCTCCACATCTTCTACAAGGCCTTCATCTTCTTCCAGTTCGGCCCGGCCACCGCGATGGCCTGGATGCTCGCCTTCATGCTGATCGGATTCACCGTGTACCAGCTGCGCCTGCTCGCGCGCATCGAGTTCCGCACCACGGGAGACAAGACGTGAGGACACAACGTCCAACATTCAACGTCCAACATTCAACATTCAACGTTCAACGTCCAACATGCGTGGAAGGATGGTTTTACGCTGCTTGTTCACTGGAAGTTGGACGTTGGATGTTGGACGTTGAACGTTGCCGGAGGTCCCCATGCCGATGATCTCCGAGGTCGGGCGGCGCGATCCGCGTACGCGCCTGCTCATCGCCGGGTTGTACGCGGCCCTGGTCCTCGGCGGCCTGACCATGGTGGTGCCGTTCGTGCTGCTGCTGTCCGGTTCGACCAAAAGCGGCGTGGACGTGAAGGACCTCGCCGGGATCCCCCGCTTCCTCGTCGATGAAACCATGTTGTACCGCAAGCACGTCGAGTCGCTGTTCAACGAGCAGCTCGACGTCATGCGCGCGGTGTACGATTCCGACGAGCCCTCGTTCGAGAAGGTCGTTCCGCCGGCCGGCGTGCGCACGAATTTCGTCGCCGCGTGGCGCGCCTTCCTCGCCGACGATCCACCCGTGCAGGCCACCACCATCGGCTACATGCAGGCCCAGGTCTCGCGGACCTTCCCGAAATTCCTGCGCGCCTTCCGCGTCAGCATGGAGGAGCGGTTCGGGGGTTCGATCGACACCGCGAACCGCGCCCTCGAAACCGAGTTCATCGACTGGAACGCCTTTTACCTGCTGCCCGAGGACGCCTTCCAGCGCCGCAGCAAGCCGCTCGACACCGCGCTCGGCGATGCCTGGCGCGCCTTCCGCGACACCGTGCCCGATGCCTACCGCTACGCCTTCACCCTCGACGGCGCCTACAAGGCGCTGTTCCTCAAGACGCAGTTCACCCGGTCGATCGAGGAGTTCAACCGCGCCCACGGCACGGCCTACGCCTCCTACGACGAGATCCGCCTGACCCCGTCGCTTCCCGACGGAACCCCGGCCGAGCAGGCGACCTGGGAGTCCTTCGTCCGCAACTCGCTGAACCTCGCCTGGGTGCGGGTCAGCGAGGATGCCGCCCCGGCCTACCGCGACTACCTGCGCGCCAAGTACGGCGACCTCGCCACCGTCGCGCGTTTGTACGGCGCGGACTGGACCGCGTGGGACGACGTGCCGCTGGTCACCGAGGTGCCGTGGTCCGGCCTGGTGCGCAGCGACTGGGAGGCCTTCATCACCGGCTGGCCCGACCCCGACACCGGCGTGATCCACCAACCGACCGCCGCCCAGCTCCGCATCGACAGCATCGAGCAGCAGTTCCGCGACCACCTGCGCGACCGCTTCGGCACCCTCGAGGCCGCCAACACCGCGCTCGGCACCTCCTTCGCCGCCTGGTCCGACCTCCTGCCGCCGCAGAAGGAGGCGCACTACCTCGGCTTCCTCGAGCACCGCCCCGCGATCCGCCACGAATTCCTCACCCGCAACTTTCGCGCCGCCCTCGACCACATCGCCTTCCACGGGCGCGGCATCCGAAACACCATCATCTACTGCGGCCTCGCCGTGCTCTGCGCCCTGCTGGTCAACCCGATCGCCGCCTACGCCCTCAGCCGCTACAAGCCGCCGAGCGCCTACAAGCTGCTGCTGTTCCTGCTGCTCACCATGGCCTTCCCGCCGATGGTCACCCAGATCCCGGTGTTCCTGATGATGCGCGACCTGAACCTGCTCAACACCTTCGCCGCGCTGCTGCTGCCCGGCCTCGCCCACGGCTACTCGATCTTCCTGCTCAAGGGCTTCTTCGACGCCCTGCCGCGCGAACTGTACGAATCGGCGCAGATGGACGGGGCGGGGGAGTGGACCATGTTCTGGCACATCACGATGAGCCTGTCCAAGCCGATCCTCGCCGTGGTCGCGCTGCAGGCCTTCACCACCGCCTACTCGAACTTCATGTTCGCCCTGCTCATCTGCCAGGACGAGGCGATGTGGACGATGATGGTCTGGCTCTACCAGCTCCAGATGCGCAGCGGCCCCGGCGTGATCTACGCCTCGCTGATCATCGCGGCCATCCCGACCCTGCTGATCTTTATCTTTTGTCAGAACATCATCCTGCGCGGTATTGTCGTGCCGGTGGAGAAATAACCGGCGGTCAGGGGGCAACATTCAACTTTCAACTTTCAACTTCCAACTTCCAACATCCAACTTCCAACTTCCAAAATTCAACGACCAACATCCAGAGGTGGTTTGCGTGAAAGGTATTTGTTGCGGTAACCGTGCGGGGAGGGGCGTGATGCGGGGCGGCTTCGGCATGGTGGCGATCGTGCTTCTGGCATCGGTCCTATCCGCCCGCGCCGACATCAGCGATGCGATCGTGAAGATCTACACGTCGAGCAGCGTGCCCGACTACTACAACCCGTGGACGATGCTCAGTGCGATGCAGGGCACCGGTTCCGGGTGCATCATCGAAGGCAACAAGATCCTGTCCAATGCACACGTGGTCAGTTACGAGACGTTCGTGCAGGTGCGCCGCCACGGCGACGCGCGCCGCTACCAGGCCCGCGTGGTCAGCGTGTCGCACGAGGCCGACCTCGCCATCCTGACCGTGGACGATCCCGACTTCTTCGCCGGCGTCACCCCGATCGCGCTGGGGGAATTGCCGGAGACGCAGGACGAGGTGCTGGTGTACGGCTTCCCGCTCGGTGGCGACACCTTGAGCATCACCAAGGGCGTGATGTCACGCATCGAGCACCAGACCTACTCGCACAGTTCGATCCCGCTGCTGGCCGGCCAGATCGACGCCGCCATCAATCCCGGCAACAGCGGCGGCCCGGTGATCCGGGACGGCAAGCTCGTCGGCGTGGTCATGCAGGGCTTCACCCAGGCCGAGAACATCGGCTACATGGTGCCGGTGACCGTGGTGCGGCACTTCTTCGCCGACATCGCCGACGGCACCTACCACGGCATCCCCAGCCTCGGTGTCGCGCTGCAGAACCTCGAGAACCCCGCGCTGAAGAAACGCTGCGGCATGGACGAGGATCAGACCGGCGTGCTGGTCACCCATGTGCTCGCCGGCAGCCCGTCCGAGGGTGTGCTGCGCCGCGGCGACGTCATCCTGTCGGCCGACGGCCGTGCCATCGCCGACGACGGTACCATCGAGTTCCGTCCGCGCCAGCGCACCAGCGCCGGCCTGGTCGTTCAGGAGCGGCAGGTCGGGGATTCGCTCGATCTCGAGATCTGGCGCGACGGCCGGATCCAGCCGGTATCGGTCACCCTCTCGCGCCCGCTGTGGGAGGACTGGTTGATCCCGCTCGACCAGTACGACGTCCTGCCCTCGTACTACATCTACGGCGGCGCGGTGTTCGTCCCGCTGACCAAGAACCTGCTCAAGCGGTGGGGCGGCAACTGGTACCGCACCGCCCCGCTGGACCTTGTCGCGTTGCTGTCCGACAATGTGCCGGAAAAGCCGGGCGACCAGGTCTTGATGATCCTGAAGTTCCTGCCCGCCGATGTGAACCAGGGGTATCACACGATTGCCTACTGGCTGGTCGACCAGGTCAACGGGGAACGCGTGACCACGATGCGCGAGCTGATCGAACTCATCGAGCGCGACGACGGCAACGCCTTCGTCGAGCTCGAGTCGCCGACCGGCAGCATCGTCGTGCTCGACAAGGCCAAGGCCGCCGCATCGCACGAATCGATCCTCGGCATCTACCGCATCGCCGCCGACCGCTCGCCCGACCTGCTGCCATGACATTGTTCCGCATGTTGCGTCGCGGGATCGTCCACCTGCTCGTGCTGGCCGGCCTCGTGCTGGTCACTGCCGGTGGCCTCGCCCTGACCGGTGTGCCGTGGGCCTGGTACGAGCGGATGGCCCAACCGGAACCGGGCGTTGAAGCCCCGCCGCAGGTCATCGTCATGCTCGGCGGCGGCGGCATCCCGAGCGAGACCGGATTGGTGCGGTCCTGGAAAACGGCCGAGGCGGCGCGCCGCTTTCCCGATGCGCGGGTGCTGGTGGCCATGCCGGATGACGGCAGCGAAACCCCCGAGCAGGGCATCGAGGCCGAATTGCGCCTGCGCGGCGTCGCCCCGGAACGGTTGCGCCGCGAGGCGCGCGGGCGCAACACGCGCGAGCAGGCGGTGGAGTCGCTGAAGCTGATCCGCGCCGAGTTTCCCGGTCCGGTGGTGATCGGCCTCGTCACCACCCCCGAGCATATGGCCCGCACGTGGCGCAGTTTCCGGAAGGCCGGAGCGGAACAGCTCGTCGGATTCCCGGCCTGGCCGGAAGCGATCGAAGTGGACATGTCCTACCGCGCCAGTGAACTCGGCGGAGCATCGGTCATCGGCAACGTGGTGGGTGGTAGCGACCTGATCAAGTACCGGTTCTGGGACAACCTGATCCTGCTGCTGCGCTGTGCGCGCGAGACCACCGCGATCGCGTACTACCGGGCGATGGGTTGGCTGTAGCGGACGCGCCGGGATTACATCGGCGGCAGGCCGCCGGGCGGCACGCCGGTCGAGTTGCGCACCACGAGTTCCGCGGTCAGCATGCTTTGCAGCTTGCGCGGCGGCTGCTTCTCGACGATGCCGACGAGGTGGCGCACCGCCAGGTCGGCGATCTTGCGGGTCGGCACGCGGACCGTGGTCAGGCCCGGCGTGACGAAGCTGGCGATCTCGATGTTGTCGAACCCGGTGATCGACAGGTCCGAGGGTATGCGCAACCCGAGTTCGCGGAACAGGCGCATCATGCGGACCGCGATCGCGTCGCTGGTGAACACCAGTCCGGTCGGCCGCGGGTTCATCTCCTTGATCTGCGCCGCGGCCTCCTGCAGCGCCTTCTCGGTGAATCCGATCTCGATGATCCATTCCTTGCGGATGGGCAGGCGGGCCTTGGTCATGGCCACGATGTACCCATTCATCTTCTCGCTGTGTTCGGTGTGCGACACGTAGGCGATGTTGCGGTGGCCGAGCTGGATCAGGTGGCGCGTGGCGATCATCAGGCCGGTCGAGACATCGACATCGATGAAGTGCTCGGGCTTCTGCACGAAAAAACCGCCGCCGACGATCACCGTCGGATGCTGCGCCGCCGACAAGCGCGCCGGCAGGTCGGAGGTGTCCTTGCGGCCGAGCACCACGATGCTGCCGTCCACCCGGCCCGGCGTTCCCGGCATCGCATCGGTCTGGCTCGGATCGAAGAAGTGAAGCAGCAGGTCGTAGTTGTGCTCGCGCGCCGCCTCGGCGATCGCGTGGGTCAGCTCGAACAGGTTGTACTCGGACAGCGCCTCCGGCTGGGTGGGGAGCACGAGGCCGAGGGTTTCCATGCGGCGGATGGCCAGCCGGCGAGCCCCAACGTGCGGGGTGTAATTCAGCTCCCGGGCCACCGCGACGATTTTATCACGTTTTTCCTGGCTGATGCGGATTTTACCACCGTTTAGCACCAGGGACACCGCCGCCCGCGACACCCCGGCTGCGGCAGCGACATCGCGGATACTCGGTTTGGTTTTCGGTGCAAGTTCCATGGCAATCCCTGCCTTAACGTAGCGTAAATCCCAACCAGCGCAATCTTTTAGCCACAACGCCCGCTTGCCAAAACGCTTGCGGACACCATACTGGTGATTATCCAAAGAAGGAGATCCTATGAAGACATGGCGGTTGACGGTGGTGGTTGGAAGTTTACTGGCGTTTATCATGAGCGGCAACCCGGCCGAGGCCGTGCGCCTGGGTATCGGGGCGAACTATTGGCAGACCATCGACAGTGTCGATGTGGATGATTTCGACGAGGACGGTCTCTCCTGGGTGGCCAGCCTGCAGTTCGAGCTCGCCAGCTACTCCAAGATCGAGCTCGGTGTCGAATGGTACGAGGCCGGCTTTGGCGGTGCCGCGAAGGACCTCTACGCCCCCCAGGCATTCTTCATTCTCGGCAAGGGCCTTTACGCCGGCATCGGTATCGGCGGCTACTACACCGACGGGGAATGGGCCGATGATCCGTTTTATGCCCTGCGCGCCGGACTTGATGTGGAAATCCTCCCCAACATCTCCCTCGACATCAACGCGAACTACCGCTTCCAGACCTGGGATGACCTGAGCGACGACGGTAAGGACGTCGACACCGATACGGTGATCCTCGGCGCGGCGATTCGCTTCGGTTTCTGATCCGTACAGCTGCCCTGCACGGCACGCTATCGGCCCGGCCGGGTTCTCCCCGCCGGGCCGTTTCCGTGTGTGGAACCCGGCATGACTCAGTGCTTGAAGTGCCGCATGCCGGTGAAGGCCATGGCGATGCCGTACTTGTCGCAGGCGGAGACGACTTCCTCGTCCTTCTTGGACCCGCCCGGCTGGATGATGTAGCGGATGCCCGCCTCGGCGGCCTCGTCGATGTTGTCGGCGAAGGGGAAAAACGCGTCCGACACCAGCACACAGTCTCCGATGACCTTGTCGCGGAACTCGGTGGGCGACTGGCCGTAGGCCTGGCCGCCCTCCAGCATCCGGGCGATGTTCTCCTCGGCGCGCGGCACGGCGAGTTTGCGCAGCGAGTCCACGCGGTTCGGCTGGCCCGCTCCCATGCCGAGCTGCATGTAGCAGCCGGGCGCGTATTCGCGGACGATGACGATGGCGTTCGACTTCACGTGCTTGCAGACCTTCATGCCGAACTCGCCGAGGGCGCGACGCTCCTCGGGGAACGGGGTCGCGGTCGGGGAGACCCACTGGTTGGCCAGGCCGAGGTCACGGCCCTGCACTAGCAGGCCGCCGTTGACCTGGCGGATCGACGGGGCGGGGCGAGCGGCTTCGAGCGGTCCGTGCAGCTTCAGCACGCGCAGGTTCTTGCTCTTCGCGCGCAGGAACTCCAGCGCATCCGGGGCGTAGTCTGGCGCGATGATCACCTCGATGAAGCGCTTGGCGAACAACTGCGCGGTCTCGAGGTCGATCGGCTGGGTCACCGCGATGACGCTGCCGAAGGCCGACACCGGATCGCCGCTCCACGCCGCCTCGAACGCCTCGGGCAGGGTGTGTCCGGTGGCGTAGCCGCACGGGTTCGAGTGCTTGATGATGGCGACGCCCGGCTGGCCGGCCAGCTCGCGCACCGCCTCGAGCGCGGCGTCCGCGTCGAGGTAGTTGTTGTAGGACATCTCTTTGCCGTGGAGGATCTCCGCCCAGGCGATGCAGGCCTCGACCGGTTTCGGGTCGCGGTAGAACATCGCCTCCTGGTGCGGGTTCTCGCCGTAGCGGAGTTTTTCCCCGGCGGGCAGGGCGAGCACGAACGGTGCGGTCGCGGCCTCGACGTGGCCGGACAGGTAGGACGCGATCGCCGCATCGTAGCGGGCCTGCTGGGCATACACCTTCTGGGCGAGCATCCGGCGGGTGGCCGGGGTGGTGTTGCCGCCGTTGGTCTTGAGTTCGTCGATCACCCGCGTGTAATCGGCCGGGTCGGTCACCACGGTCACGAACGCGTGGTTCTTCGCGGCCGAGCGCAGCATGGTCGGTCCGCCGATGTCGATGTTCTCGATCGCCTCCTCGAACGTAACGTCCGGCTTCGCCACGGTCTGCTCGAACGGATAGAGGTTCACGCAAACCAGATCGATCGGGTCGAGGCCGTGCGCCTTCATCGTGGCGAGGTGCTCCGCGTGGTCGCGCAGGTGGAGCAGGCCGGCATGGACGCGCGGGTGCAGGGTCTTCACGCGGCCGTCGAGCATTTCCGGGAAGCCGGTGAAGTCGGACACGTCGCGGACCGGGATGCCGGCCGCGGCCAGCGCCTTGGAGGTCCCTCCGGTGGAGAGGATCTCGATGCCGAGGGCCGCCAGTTCGCGCGCGAACGCCACGATGCCCGCCTTGTCGGAAACACTGATCAATGCACGTTGTATTTTCATAAGATCAACCACGAATGAACACGAATGGACGCGAATTAGAGGACGATGCGCTCCCATTCCAGCTTGGATTTGTGAAAGTTGATGATCAAGCCCACGCGAAGACCGGTGATCCGCAGGTAATTCAGCATTTGGCCCCGTTCATGATCGGTGATGGCGGGGATCACCTTGGCATCAACGATCACCTTGTCAAAAGCAATCAGATCGGGAATGTAGGACGATACTTGTACGTTCTTGAAAAGGATCGGGAATTCCGGCTGCTGCCGATAGGTGATTCCGCGTAACTCGAGTTCCACGACCATGGCATTCTCGTAGGGCTTTTCATGAAAGCCATGGCCCAAGGTATTCAGCACTTCCATGGCGACACCCACGAGGGTGAACACCTCTTCCTTGTGGACAAGTTCCTTCGTGTTCATTCGTGTGAATTCGTGGTTAATACTTCATCTGCACGGAGCCGGAGCCGCGGACCACGGCGCCGATGACGAGCGGCTTTTCGCCCGCCTTCTTCAGTGCGGCCACCGCCTTGACGACATCGGTTTCGCGCACCGCGATAACCAGGCCGACGCCCATGTTGAACACGCGGTACATCTCCTCGGCCTCGACCTTCGCGGCCTGCTGGATGAATCGGAACAGGGCGGGGGGCGTCCAGCCGCGGGTGTCCACCGCCGCGTCCACGTTGTCCGGCAGCACGCGCCGGATGTTGTCGGGAAAACCGCCGCCGGTGATGTGGGCGAGGCCGCGGACCTCCACGGCCTTCCGGAGCGCCAGCACCGGTTTCAGGTAGCTGCGGTGCACGGCCAGCAGGGCTTGCGCCGCGGTGGTTTTCGTGCCCGGGATCGGGTCGTGGATGCCGAGGCCGGCCCGGTCGAACAGCGCGTGGCGGGCGAGGGTGTAGCCGTTGGTGTGGCAGCCGGAGGAGGGCAGGCCGAGCAGGATATCACCCTTGCGGATCCGGCGGCCGGTGATCACGTCCTTCTTCTTCACCGCGCCGATGATCGTGCCGACGAGGTCGTATTCGCCGGGAGGGTACAGGCCGGGTAGTTCGGCGGTCTCGCCGCCGATCAACGCGCAGCTGTTTTCGCGGCAGGCCTTGACCACGCCCTTGATCAGGTCGGCGATCATCAGCGGATCCATCTTCGCCACGCCGATGTAGTCGAGGAAGAACAGCGGGCGCGCGCCCTGGACGAGGATGTCGTTCACGCAGTGGTTCACGATGTCCTGCCCGACGGTGTCGTGGCGGTTGGCCATCGTCGCGACCTTCAGCTTGGTGCCGACGCCGTCCATGCTGCTCACCAGCAATTCGTCCTTGCCGGGCGACTGGAACAAGCCGCCGAACGACCCCCAGGTGTTCACCGCGCCGGGGGTCAGGGTCGATTGGATCAGTTTCTTTGCGTTCTTCAACGCGTTCATCTTGGCGTCGATGTCGACGCCCGCGGAGGAGTAGACCGAGGAGCCTTTCTTCATTTCTTCGCCTTTCCGGCCTTGCGGCCGCGACCGAGGCCGACCGCCTTGAAGGTGCGCTCGACATCGCGGAAGTGCACGGACAGGTCGAATACGCGGTCGAGGTCCTTCGCGGTGACGTGCTGCTGCACATCGGGATCGGCGGCGAGCAGGTCCTTGAGCTGGCCCTTGCCTTCCCAGGCGGCCATCGCGTTGCGCTGGACGATGCGGTAGCCGAGTTCGCGGGAGACGCCCTTCTCGGTCAGCATCAGCAGGACCTGCTGCGAGTGGATCAGGCCGCGGGTCAGGTCGAGGTTCGCCTGCATCCGGTCCTTGTTCACGCGCAGGGTGCGGACGAGGTATTCGAGCTTGGCCAGCATGTAGTCGAGGGCGATGGTCGCATCGGGCAGGATCACCCGTTCGGCCGAGGAGTGGGAGATGTCGCGTTCGTGCCACAGCGCGACGTTCTCCATCGCGGTCACCGCGTAGCCGCGGATCAGGCGGGCCATGCCGCTGAGCCGTTCGCCGATGATCGGGTTGCGCTTGTGGGGCATCGCCGACGAGCCCTTCTGGGTGTCGCTGAAGTATTCCTCGGTCTCGCGGACCTCGGTGCGCTGCAGGTGGCGGAACTCGGTGGCCCAGCGGTCGATCGAGCAGGCCACCAGGGCGAGGGCGTTCATGTAGTCCGCATGGCGGTCGCGCTGCAGGATCTGGGTGGAGATCGCGGCCGGCTTGAGGTCGAGCTTCTCGCAGACGTAGCGCTCGACGAACGGATCGAGGTGCGCGTGGGTGCCGACCGCGCCGGAGAGCTGACCGACCCGCACGATCTCGCGGGCGTGCTTCAGGCGGTCGAGGGCGCGGCCGAACTCGTCGAACATCAGCGCCATCTTCAGGCCGAAGGTGATCGGCTCGGCGTGGATGCCGTGCGAGCGTCCGATCATCGGGGTGTACTGGTGTTTGAGCGCCTGCTCGCCCGCGGCCTTGCGGACCGCCTCGACCCCGGCGATCAGCAGGTCGGCCGCCTCGACCATCTGCACGGCCAGGGCGGTATCGATCACGTCGGAACTGGTCATGCCCTTGTGGATGAAGCGCGACGACGGGCCGACATGCTCGGCCACGCAGGTCAGGAAGGCGATCACGTCGTGCTGGACCTCCTCCTCGATCGCGTTGATCCGCGCCACATCGAAGGCGGCCTTCTTCTTGATGGCGCGGAGGTCCTTGGCCGGCACCACGCCAAGCCGGTGCATCGCCTCGCAGGCCAGCACCTCGATCCGCAGCCAGATCGAAAACTTGTTCTCATCTTCCCAGATGGCCGCCATCTGCGGCCGGGTGTAACGCGGTATCATGAGCATCCTCTCCGTGGGCGCATTTTAGGAGCGTGGAACGTAGCAAATGACGCCGGGTCGGGAAAGGTCAAAACCGGATCGGGGCCCATATTGATTCAACCTCTTTCCGGCGAGGACTCTACGGGGCGTTGCCATCACCGGATTACCCCGTTATGGTGCTGTTCGGGATGGTCCGGATATCCGGGTGTCGTCCCGCCGGGAGCCGGATATTTCATCTGTCACCACATCGGAAAACCGAACGCGCTGGATTCCCCTGCTGTTGTGTGCTGTGGGCATGGTGATCGCCTTTGGCCCCTCGTTGTTCAGCGGGTTCCGGCTGATCCCCGAATACTCGATCGATCCGCGGTTCAACCATTACCTGCTGGAGCACGCCTTCCGCTGGTTGCGCGGCGATGCGTTGCATGCGTCGGTGTGGTCGCCTCCGTTTTTCCATCCAGCCCGCGAGGTGCTTGGTTACAGCGATGCGATGCTGGGACTGGCCTGGTTGTACGCGCCGTGGCGCGCAGTTGGTGTGTCACCCTATGCGGCCTACTCCCTGTGGTTGATCTTGCTGGCCGCGCTGAACTTTGGTGCGTTCTACGCCGCCGCGCGCAACTGGCTCGGGGTGGGTCGCGTGGCGGCGTCGGTCGCGGCCGGTGTGTTTGCGTTCGGCCTTCCGCGCTCGGCCCAACTGGCCCACCCGCAGTTGTGGTCACAGGCCTTTGTCCTGCTGCTCGTACACGGGTTGGTGCTGGCTGGTCGCGCAGCACGCTCGCCGGAGCCGGACCGGCGGTTGGCCGGGTGGGGGTGGTCCTGCGTCGTGATCGGCGCCGCGGGCCAGTTCTACACCGCGTTTTATCCGCTGTGGTTCACCGGTTTCGGGCTGGTCCTCGCCGCGCTGGTAGCTACCGGATTTCGCGAAGGCCGGGCGCGGCTGGGCCGGATGGCGCGGCAACCGGCCGCATGGGTGGCCGCGCTGGTGCTTTTCGCCGCGTGCTGGCCCCTGCTGCGCATCTACCTCGATGCGCTGGCCATGGCCGGGCCGCGCAGCGTGATCGAGGTCCGCGACCTGTTGCCGGAAGGCCGTTCGTGGTGGTATGTCGGCGAGCGCCAGCTTCTATACGGATGGGTGTTTGAGCGGTGGCCGTCACTGGCCCCCGGCACCGCCCGCCACGAGCAGGTGTTGAGTTTGGGTTGGGTGACGTCGATCGCGGCCGCCGCCGGATTGGTCGGGTTGGCGCGCCGCGCCTGGTGGGGGCGGGTCGTCGCGTTATCCCTGCTTGCGCTGGTGGCGATGACATTGCGGTACGGCCATGCGGGCAGTCCGTGGTTCGTGCTCGATGACGTTGTCCCGGGCGCGTCGGCCATCCGCGCGGTGGCCCGGGTCGGGATGACCGCGATGATCCCGCTGTGCCTGGGGCTGGCCTGGGCGGTCGAGCGGTCGGCGGTTCGCGGACGCCGGGTTGTGCTGCTGGTCGCGGTCGTGCTGGCCGAGCAAATTTCCCCGGTGATCGCCGTCGATGTGCAGCCCCTGCGGGACCAAACCGAGGCCATGGCTGACGCGTTGGATGCCGCTGCCGGGCCGGTCTATGTCACGGTTCCGGTGGGCGACACCTACGATCGCGGCGAAGAATATGAATTTCACATCGATGCCATGTGGATCGGCCTGGAAGCCGGTGTTCCGGTGGTCAATGGCTACAGCGGTTTGATTCCGGCCAATTGGATGATATTGTATTTCAATACATTCAGCGATGATGCGGAAGCTGTGAAGCTGGGCGAGCGGTTGGCCGGATGGGCCGACCGGTTCGACGTCGAACCACCCCGGATCCAGTCCTTCCCGTTGGCGCCAACCGAGGAACATCCATGACCACACCGAACCTGCTTGTCTTCGCCGGCAGTGCCCGCGAAGGCTCCTTCAACAAGAAACTGGCCCGGCTCGCCGCTGCCACCACCAACGAGGCCGGAGCCTCCGCCACCTTTGTCGATCTGCGCGATTACCCGTTGCCGCTGTTCGACGAGGACCTCGAGGCCGCGCAGGGCGAACCGGCCCACGCCACTGCGCTGAAGACCCTGATGAAGCAGGCCGACGGCTTCATCATCGCCTCGCCCGAGCACAACAGCGCCTATTCGGCGCTGTTGAAGAATACGATCGACTGGGCTTCGCGCAAACGCGACGGGGAAAAACCGCGCGCCTGTTTTGACGGAAAAACCGCGTTGCTGCTGAGCGCATCGCCGGGCCAGCTCGGCGGCTTGCGCGGACTGGTCGTGCTGCGCAGCCTGCTCGGCAACCTGGGGGTTCTGGTGCTGCCCGACCAGTTGGCCATCGGCTCCGCGCACCAGGCGTTTGATGCGCAGGGTGCCCTGGTCGATGAGACGAAGGTCGCGATGTTGAAGAAGCTGGTCGCGGGCCAGGTCGCGCTGACCGCGAAACTCAAGGGCTGATCCGCGCGTTCCGCTTCCGGTCACGGACCGGGAGCGGGTTCCGCGGGCAGATCGGGCAGGTCGTCGATCGCCTCGCCGATCATGGCGTCGGGCGTGGGCATCGCATCGCGGCTGTCGCGGTCGGGCAGCTCGAACCGTTCGCGGACATCGGCATCGCGCACCAGCAGGGTCGTGCGTGTTTTCTCCGGAAACGACTGGAAGTCGATGTCCTTGATGATCCACCGGTCGCGGATCTTCTTGAAGCTCTTCACTTCCATGCGCCGCTTGAGTTCGCCGCCGTTGCGGTAGCCTTCGGCGCGCAGCACGATCCCGATCTCCTTGTACACCCAGAGGCGCACACCGTCGAACGCCTCGACCAGGCCGGGCGGAGCGGGGATGTCGATGACGTGGCACTCGCGTCCCCGCACCTTTTCCGAGCCGCGCGTCAGGCCGCCGGGCCACCACAGGAACGACAGGCTGAGGTCGAGCCAGTTCAGGTCGGTGTCGAGGATCGGCTGGTTCAGCGGCGGCACCGGCCTTGCACGCAGCGGGCTGCCTTCGAAGTACTGGTATTCCGGGGCGCCGCCCGCCGGCCAGGCGATGGACAGGTGCTGCAGGCTTTCGCCAAAGGCGTCGCGGATCGTGTAGCGCGCGGTCGGGATCTCGGCCTTCCAGTCCAGCACCATCTCCACGCGGTAGGTCTGGCTGACCCGCCCGCGCGCATCGCGCCGGATCAGGTCGCCCTGCACCACCATCGGCACGTCGGGCAACACGGCGATTACCGATTGCAGTTCGGGGTTCATCGCTGAAACCGCAGGCAGCGGCGCAACGGCGAGATACAGGGGGAGCAGCAGGGCGAAGCGTAGGTGGATCACGGGGTTACTTCCGGTGGGGGCCGAGCAGCGGGACGACCTGCTCGATGCGGTTGACGAAGGTGAAGCGGATCCTGGCGCGGATCTCCTCGGGGATTTCCTCGAAATGGCGTTCGTTGCCTTGCGGCAGCACGATGTGGCGGATCCCGGCGCGGGCCGCGGCGAGCACCTTCTCCTTGATGCCGCCGACCGGCATGACCTTGCCGCGCAGGGTGATCTCCCCGGTCATGGCCAGCGTGGCCGGCACCGGGCGGCCGCTGAACAACGAATACATGGCCATGGTCATGGCGAGGCCGGCCGACGGACCGTCCTTCGGGATCGAGCCGGCGGGCACGTGGACGTGCAGGTCGAATTTGTCGCTGAGCCCGCCGTTCAGGCCGTAGCGTTCGCTGTTCGCCTGCAGGTAACTCAGGGCGGCGCGCGCCGATTCCTTCATCACATCGCCGAGCGAGCCGGTGAGGATCAGGTTGCCCTTGCCGGCCATGCGGGTGGCCTCGATGAACAGGATGTCGCCACCGACCGGGGTCCAGGCCAGACCGGTGGCCACGCCGGGATCGAGCGACTTCTCGGCCACCTCCGCATCGAACTTCGGCGGACCAAGCCACTCCTTGAGGTCCACCGGCGCCACGGTGATCCGGCCCGTGTGGCCCTCGACGATGCGCCGCGCGGCCTTGCGGCAGACGTTCGCGATCTCGCGGTCGAGGTTGCGCACCCCGGCCTCGCGCGTGTATTCGCCGATGATGCGCGACAGGGTCGTGCGCGGCAGGTGGAGCTGGCGTGCGGTCAGGCCGTGTTCGGTCACCTGGTGCTTCACGAGGTGGCGCAGCGCGATCTGCACCTTCTCCTCGTGGGTGTAGCCGGGCAGTTCGATGACCTCCATGCGGTCGCGCAGCGGCAGCGGGATCGTGTCGAGCATGTTCGCGGTGGCGATGAACAGCACCGACGACAGGTCGAACGGGACGTCGAGGTAGTGGTCGGTGAAGGTGTGGTTCTGTTCCGGGTCGAGCACCTCGAGCAGGGCCGAGGCGGGGTCGCCGCGGAAGTCCATGCCGATCTTGTCGATCTCGTCCAGCATGTACACCGGGTTGCGGGAACCGGCCTTGCGGATGTTCTGGATGATGCGTCCGGGCATCGCGCCGATGTAGGTGCGCCGGTGGCCGCGGATCTCCGCCTCGTCGCGCATGCCGCCAAGTGACATGCGGATGAACTTGCGGCCGAGGGCATGGGCGATCGACTGGCCGAGCGAGGTCTTGCCCACGCCGGGCGGGCCGACGAAGCAGAGGATCGGTCCCTTCAGGTTCTTCTTCAGGGTCAGCACGGAGAGGAACTCGAGGATGCGCTCCTTGATCTTCACCAGGTCGTAGTGCTCCTCGTCGAGGATGCGCCGCGCCGCGACCAGGTCGGTATGGTCGGTGGTGATCCGGTTCCACGGCAGGTCGGCCAGCAGTTCCAGGTAAGTGCGGATGACCCCGTGTTCGGGCGAGGCGGGCGGGATCGAGCCGAGCCGGTCCTTCTCCTGGTTCGCGATCTTCTCGACCTCCGGCGGCATTTTCGCCGCCTTGATCTTCGCGTCGAGGTCGACCTGGGTGCGGTCCTGGTCGCCCAGCTCCTTGCGGATCGCGTTCAACTGCTCGCGCAGGAAATGCTCGCGCTGGTTGTTCGAGATCGACTGGGTCACCTGGGTCTGGATCTCCAGCCCGATGCGCAGCACCTCGCGTTCGCGGGTCAGCAGCGGGAGCAGCCGGTTCAGGCGATCCTTCGGGCTGGCGTCCTCGAGCAGGCGCTGGCGGTCATCCAGCGGCATGTTGAGGTTCGCCGCGATCAGGTCGGTCAACCGTCCGGGCTCCTCGGTGTTGATGACGGCGATCTTCAGCTCGTCGGGCAGGGTCGGGGAGAGGGTGATGATCTCCTGGAAGGTCTCTGAGGCGCGGCGGGCGAGGGCGGCGAGTTCAATCGACTCCTCCTGCTCCTCGTCGAGCGCTGCGAAACGGGTCACGATATAGGGCTGGTCGCGCAACGGTTCGGTCATGGCCGCGCGGGAAACGCCCTGCACGAGTACACGCACCGTCTCGTCGGGGAACTTCAGCATCTTCAGCAGGCGGCCGATGCAGCCGTGCGGGTGGAGGTCGGCGGCGTTGACCTTCTCGTCGGGAACATCGCGGTTGCGGATCAGCGCGGCAAAGAAGAAGCGGCTGCCGGTGGCCGTGTCGTCGATCATCTTGATCGAGCGCGTGTTGTTGATGATCAGCGGCACGATCATGCCGGGAAACAGCACGACGTCGACCAGTGGAAGGGCGGGCAGTTCGGACGGGATCTTCTCCCCCTGCACGGTCGATACCGGAACGAAGTCCGGGGTCAGCGGTGGTGCGGCGGGTGGCTTTTTCGCGGTCTTGGATCGTTTGGTTACCATTGGAGGTGAATGACGGTTTTCCGGGTCAGGGCCTGCCGGGCGCGCGGCAGGTGGATTTCCAGCAATCCGTTGCCGCAGCGCGCCTGGACATGGTGTGGATCGATCGGGAAGGGCAGGGGTAGGACGCGTTCGAATGCGCCGTATTCAATTTCCATCTGCCGGAACCGGTAACCGGCGGCGGTGCTGCCGGTGTGCGGGTTGACGCGGTGGCCGTTGATCATGACCGCGTTGCGGGTCGCGGCGATCTGAAGGCTGTCCGGAGTGACGCCGGCGAGTTCGAGGCGGACGAGGACTCCGTCGGCCATTTCAATCACGTCGGCGTTGGGGATCCAGTCGATCTCGTGATCGGTGGACACTTCGGGGTGGTGCAGGCCGGCGTGTTTTTTCTGGATATCGATCCAGGTGCGATGGCGCGAATGGGGCATGGCGCTATCCTAGCGGGGCGGGTTGGTCGGGGCGATGATTTTGTCGCCGGGGCCGGGTGTTTTCCGGCTCGCCACCAACCGACCGCTTTGCTTTGATCGCGCGATGATCCTACTCGATACCCCGGAAGCGATGGCGGCGTGGTCGCGCGAACAGCGGCGGGCCGGACGCACCATCGGTTTCGTGCCGACGATGGGCTACCTGCACGACGGCCATCTCTCGCTGGTGCGCATCGCCCGTTCCCGCGCCCAGGCGGTGGTGGTGAGCCTCTTCGTCAACCCCACCCAGTTCGGTCCCAACGAGGATTTCTCCCGCTATCCGCGCGATTTCGCCCGCGACGAGGCCATGTGCCGGGCGGCCGGGGTTGACGCGGTGTTCTATCCGACCGCGGCGTCGATGTACCCGCCGGGCTACTCCACCTACGTCGTTGAGGAAGCGCTCGGCCGCGGCTTGTGCGGTGCCGCGCGGCCGGGCCATTTCCGCGGGGTCACGACGGTGGTGGCGAAGTTGTTCAACCTCGTCCAGCCGGACATCGCCGTATTCGGCGAGAAGGATGCGCAGCAGCTCCGGGTGATCCGGCGCATGGTGCGTGACCTGAACATGCCGGTGGAGATCGTGCCGGGACCGACCGGGCGCGAGGCGGACGGCCTGGCCATGAGCTCGCGCAACCGCCTGCTCGCGCCGGACGAGCGTTTGCAGGCGGTTACGCTGTCCCGGGCGCTCGGTCTGGCCCGCGATCGGGTTGCCGCCGGGGAGCGGTCGGCTTCGGTGGTGAAGGCCATGGTGGCGGAAACACTGGCCGCCGGGGCCCCGGCGGGGGTGGTCGATTACATCGAGCTGGTCGATGACGAAACGCTGGAGCCGGTGGAGCGGATCGAGCGGCCGGCCTTGCTGGCGTTGGCGGTCAGGTTCTCCGCCACACGGTTGATCGACAATACCGTGTTGCGGTCCTGAGGTTCTCCGCGCGGGAGTCCGGTCAGGGTAGGCGGACGATGGACGCCTCGTCGATCTGCAGCGCGCCTTCGTTGCCGGTACCGGAGGCGTTGATCACGATGCGAACCCAGCCGGTTCCTTCCGGGGCGAGCGCCTCGATTTCCTTCTGCACCCAGATCTCGCCGATGTCGTGCAGGGCCACCGTTTCGCTGCCGGTGATCTCGGTGCGGTCGGTGTTCCAGAACTCGATTTTCAGTTCCTGCGTATCCGCACGCCAGGCCCCATCGGCCCAGAACCAGGCGGAGGCCCGGTAGGTCGCGCCCGCAGAGGCTTCCACTTCCTGCCAGAAGCCCCCGTATTCGCCGACCCCGGCCCAGCCGCCGCGGATCACCCCGATGTAGCGGCCCTCGCGGGCGCGCCAGCCGGCGCGGATCGCGGTACCCCAGGCGTCGCCGTGGTCGTCGGGATCGTGCATGCGCCAGTGCTGTGCGGACTCCTCCTGGGTGCCGGAGGTCTCGAAACCAGGGTTTCTCAAGAGGTTTTCCTGCTCGGCCAGCGTGCTGGTGGCCAGGAGGGCAACAAGGATGGTCAGGCGTTTCATGGTGCGGTTTCTCCCCAAAATTACGTCTTTCCACCCTACGACCGATTGCTCCGGGCATCAAGCGTTTCTTGGCTTTCGGGCCGTTTCCGCAACGGCTCACCCCTTTACAAAGCAGGGGTTGTGCATTATCTATCCCATCGCAACAACGAGGAAAGTCATGTTCAAATCGCTGCGTATTCTGATGGTGTTGGGGCTGATCGCATTGGCGGGATCCGGCTGTTTTGACAGCGGCAGCGATGACGGCGACAGCAGTTCGGCGATCGATTTCGGCGACAATGACCCGGGCCGTGTCGTTGCTCTGGGCGATAGCATAACCGAAGGCGTGTGCGTACCCGATGGCCCGCCCTATCCGGCGCGGTTGGCCGATCTTTCCGGCAAGCAGGTCATCAACCAAGGGCTCTGCGGCGAGCGCAGCGGTGAAGCCGCCTCGCGCATCGGCAGTGTGCTCAAGCGCTACCAGCCCGGCTATATCGTGATCTTCTACGGAGCGAACGATGCGATCTTTGCCCTGAGCCCCGAGTCCGTTGCCAACAACCTGCGCAACATGTGCAATGCCGCGATCGCCAACAAGACCGTGCCGCTTCTCGCCACGTGTCTGCCCATGTATGATCGATACTCGTTTGCCAATGCGACCGTGCTGTCCTACAACCCCCTGATCCGCGAACTTGGCAAGGAGTTGGGCGTGAAGGTCATTGATCTCGAGAAGGAGTTCGGCAACGAGCGTTCCTTCCTTCAGTCGGATGGCCTTCACCCGAGCGACGCGGGCAACCAGGTGATCGCCCTTGCGGTGAACGACCGGATCCCGAAGAAGTAATCGGCTCTCCCGGCTCACGACGTGCCACGTCGGCATTTTGTGCGCTTCCGTGAACGCCGACCCGATGGTAGCGGGTCCACGGCCTGTTGCGCTTTACAAATCCGTTTTCCTCGCTTATTGATCCGGCGCACCAACGAGGAGATGCGCGATGATCAGGACATGGATGAAGCGGTTGGCGATCGGGATGTGGATGGCGGCCGGCGTGGGCTGCCTGGATAGCGGCGGCGGTGGCGACGGCGGCGGAGGCGGGTCCGGCCAGGACATCGGCGACAACGACCCCAACCGCGTGGTCGCGATCGGCGACAGCATCACCGAGGGCATCTGCCGCCCGGACGGCACCCCGTACCCGGCCCGCCTGGCCGGCCTCTCCGGCAAGAACGTGATCAACCAGGGTCGGTGCGACGAGCGCACGTCCAGCGGAGCCGGCCGCATCGGCGGCGTGCTGAACCAGTACAAGCCCGGCACCATCGTGATCCTGTACGGGACCAACGACGCGCTGGATGGGCGGAGCACCGATGCCGTGATCAACAGCCTGCGCTCGATGTGCAATGCGGCCATCGCCAACAAGACGATCCCTCTGCTCGGCACCTGCCTGCCCATTTACGGAGGGCGCAGCGCCGCCAACAGCCGGGTGCAGGCCTACAACGACGCGATCCGTTCCCTGGCCAGGGAGTTGGGCATCCGGGTGGTGGACTTCAACAAGGAATTCGGCAACGAGCGTTCGCTGATCCAGCCGGACGGGGTGCATCCGAGCAATGCGGGGTTGCAGGTGATGGCCTTCGCGGTCAATGACCGGTTGCCGAAGTAGGGGCTTCCGCCCGATGCATCAGGGCGCCATCTCGCAGGTCGGGTTGGCGTAGGGCAGCGTGACCTGCCAGTTCAGGTTCGACACGGTCTTCTTGGTGTAGATCAACAATGCCCAGTCCGGGTCGAGCATCAGGTCATCGGCGAGGCCGTTGCCGCCCGACCAGTATTGGAAGTTCCCCTCGCTGTTCAGCAGGATCCGGTACAGCGGGGTCTGCATTGAGCCGCCGCCGCGCCGCAGGATGCGCAGCTCGTCGGAGTTGATCGGGTTGAAACTCTTGCCGGGCGCGACCCCGGTGAAGCCGGCCTGCTTGAGTCCGCTGTCCTTGAGTTTCACCCGGTACGGCAGGTTGTAGCTGAGCACGTTGAAGGCCTGGTTGCCGATGATCGGGACGACATGGCCCGCCTCGGCGCACGCATTGGTGGGCAGGCGTCCGGCGACGACCAGGGTTCGGTCGCCGCTGCCCGGCGGCAGGATCAGGTTGAACCCCTGGTTCAGCGGGATGGCGAGGTCGTTGGCCGAGCCCCCGGCCTCGTGTTGCCAGATCCCGGCGGTGGAAAGCCAGACGATATTCGTCGCCTCGCTCTGGGCCGTGGTGGCGTACCACTCGAGGCGGGTTGCCGTGGCCAGGTTTTCGCCGGCGGGCAGGCGGTCGTTGCCGAGCACGCTGATCAGGCGGTTGTCGTCCGGGACCATCATCAGCGAGATGAAGTTCTCCCCTTCGGCCAGCGCGATGGCCTTGGCCAGGTACACTTCCTTGGTGGCGAAGCGGGTGGTGCGGTTGGTGGACCACGCCCCGCGGAAGGAGGTGCGGTAGAATCGCAGGCCGGTGCCGAGTTGCTCGGGGGCGCACCGGTTGACGCCGCCGGTATCGACCGATGTGCAGGCGGCGAGTGACGACAGGCAGGCCCACTTGTTCGAGAGTCCGGCATGGAACCCGGACGGGTCATCGGCATACAGGATATCGTACTCCTTCATGACCACACCCTGCTCGTTGGTGTAGGCGGTCCACCCGAGCTTCACGCCCTGACGGCCTTCGGCGCAGACCACGACCATGCCCTGGGTCATGGTGATATCGCCGACGAGGTTGGTGACGGTGGCGAACTGGCCGTTGGTGTCGGTGAGGGTATAGACGATGCCGGTGTTGACCAGCCAGTCGGCGGTGGTGACCTGCACGGTGAAGGTGACCGAGGCGAAGGCGTAGGGTTGGAGGGTGAGGCCGGCCGCGAGTTCCGGCGGCGGGGCCGCGTTGGTGGCGATGATTTCCGAGAACTGGAAGTCGAGACGGATGTCATCGAAAAACACCATGTCGCCATCGGTCATGACCCCGGCCGGCGAGCGGAAACGGATGGTCGTGTTGGTCGAGGCGTAGGCGGTGATATCAATCGACATTGCCTTGTAGGAGCCGTCCGATTGCGAGGCGGCCCCGCCGACCTGGTGGCCGTGGCGGGCCAGTTCATGCCAGGGTGTGGCGTTGTTGGTGGATATCTCCACGGATACGTATTCGTCGGCCTCGACGCCCGCGCGGCGGTAGCTGTAGCGAAGCTGGGCGGAGGTGCCGCCGTGGATGTTGGCGCTACGGGAGATGGACTGGTTGTCGTCGCGGATGCGCAGGCGCAGCGAGCCGAGGTCGGTTTCCACCGCGATGTCGCCGCCGGTGGGCGATTGGTCGTCGGCGTCCTCGATCCAGGGGCCGTTCCAGGCGGTGTTGCCGTTGCTGTTGGTGTAGGCGGCGGCCTGGAAGTAGTCGATGGCGGCGTTGCTGATGATGGCACCCGATACATACAGCCGCTCGCTTCCGGGCAGTACGTCGAGGCCGGCGGGAAGATGGTCAACGATCCGGACCTGGGCGGCGGCCACCGCGCGGGTGTTGGAAACCAGGATGCTGTAGGGGAAGATTTCGCCCGGCACGACGATGTCGTCGGCGCCAACCAGCTTGACGATGGTGAGCCCGGACAACGACCAGTCGAAGAAGTCGCGTCCGGACATGTCGTTGTTGGTCAGCAGCGCCACCCCGATCCGGTTGTCGTTGGTCCCGTCGATATCGCCCGTGCTGGTGTAGCCGAACGGATCTTCCTCGACGACCACATACCGTCCGGTGACCAGTCCGCCAAACAGGTAATACCCCCGGTCGTCGGTGGTGGTGGAATCCAGGCGTTCGCCATCCGTCGGATCGCCATCGCCATTCGGGTCGGTGTGGATGTGCAACACCACGCCGCCGATGCCTTCGTCGGTGTCGGCGGGATCCGCGTCGCCATCCACATCAAAACGCACGCGTCCGCCGATGCGGTTGGGTACCGATCCGGTATCCACCGAATTGATGACGGTAGCACAGAGGGCGTTGGTCGCGAGGTCGGACACGACACACGCGGTATTGGTCACGGAGCTGACCGCGAAGACTTCGGCGGTGAAGGCGAAGGTCAGCGACTCGCCGGGCAGCAGGGTGTAGCCTTGTCCGAGTGTCGGTGGAGGTCCGGCCACACCGGCTGCGTAACGGATGACGACGATGCCGGAACCGCCACGGCCGCCGTCGAAGGCATTGCCGCTGGAGGAGCCGGTTGCGCCTCCGCCACCACCGCCGGTGTTGGCCACGGCATTGCTGCCCGCACCGCGCACGGTCGGGGCCCGTCCGCCCCCCCCGGGGCCACCCGCGCCGCCGCTGCTGCCGTAGCCGCCTCCCCCGCCGCCGCCGGCGTAAGCCACCCACGCGCCGGTGATACGGTTGCTTGAGCCGGCGCCACCTGCGCCGCCAACACCGCCGGTCAATCCGTTGGTGCCGATGGTGGAGGCACCACCGCCGCCGCCCGCGCTGCTGCCGGACGAGGCGCCGCTGCCGCCGTTGTTGCCTTGGCCGGCGATGCCGGTTCCGCCAAGCCCGGAGGTGTTCAGGCGCCCGCCGCCGCCCGAGCCGCCCGCGCGTCCGTTGTTGTTGCCGGACGATGCCCCGCCGCCGCCGCCTGCCGCGTACACGGTGTGGAAGCGCGACGTGCCGCCATTGCCGCCCGGTGTGCCGCCGACCCCGGCGCTGCCACCGGCTCCGACCACGACCATGTAATTCGAGCCTGGTGTTACCGCCATCGGTGCGCCGCCGATGTTCGACAGCAGACCGCCGGCGCCGCCTCCTCCTCCTCCGCCGTACGATCCGGACGGAATACCGCCACCGCCGCCGCCACCGCCCACCACGAGGTATTCAACCTGGGTCACGCCGGCCGGAACGGAGAAGGTGTTCGTGCCGGCGTTGGTGTACACCTGGGTCACATAATTCGTCGGTTGGCCGCTGAGTCTGACACTCCCCGCAATGTACGATAGTCCGTCGCTCATGCTGTCGATCACGTTCACCCCCGTATGGATGAACTGGCTGGTGTTCACGACCGTGACCACGTAGCGGGCCTGGAGGTTGTTGTACCAGATGCCGCTGGGCGACGCGGTCTTGGTCAGCGACAGGCCGCTGCTCGAGTAGAGGAACACCAGGCTGGTGTCATCCAGTCCGCCCGGCATGTACACCGCGATGCGGTAATCGTTCACGGTGTCGCTGTCCATGGAGCAACCCATGCCGCTGATGGTTTGTGCCACGACGACATACGCGCCGGTTTCGACGCGGGCAAACTGGAAATCACCGCTGGCGATGGTTACCCGCGATGAGACGGCCACGCCGTCGGCTTCATACCCGTCACGGTTGGGGTCGGTGTACAGGGTGATGACTACGCCGCCGATCCCTTCATCGTCATCGGCCATGTCGCCGTCGCCATCCTGGTCAAACCGGACCTGGCCACCGATCAACGCGGTCTGGGAGTCGAGGAACAGGTGGTTGGTCGCGTCGGTGCCGCTGACGGTGACGAGGGCGATCAGGTTCGAGTGGCCGCCGTCGCTGTCCGCGGTGCTGCGGAAATTGACCAGGTCGGTCTGGGCGATCACATACGCGTTGGACGGGAAGTAGCCGAGCTCGAACCACCCGTCGTTGCCGGTATAGGCGGTGGCGACAAGGACGCCATCGTCGGGGAACCCGTCGCGGTTGGGATCGGTGTAGAGCGTAATCGGGACATTGGGGATGCCGGCGAAGAGGCCGTTAAGGTTGCCGAGCCCCTCAGTGTCGTTGCGGACCCATCCACCGATGCGCGAACGGGCCGGGAGCAGCACGGTGTTGGTCGCGGCGGCTTCGAGGGGCGATGACGCGGCGTGGCTGCTGACGAAGGCGCGGTTGATGATGTTTGAGGTGGCGATGGCGCCGTCGATGGTGACGTCGAAGGTGATGCGCATGGTCTGGCCGGAGGCGATGATGTAGTTTGCGGCCAGCGTCGGCGGGGGACCGCCCCGGTTGGTCGGGTTCAGGCCGGTGGTGGTGATGATCACATCGTCGATCCACACCCGGTCGTTGGTGTCCATCGTGCTGTTGCCCAGGAAGCGCAACGCGAAGTTGGTGCTGCGGAAGGCTGAGGCGTTCAGGTTGGTGGCGGCGCTGTAGGTGCCGTCGAACGCGGAGCCGGACAGGTTGGTCAGGATGGTCCACGAGACACCGCCGTTGGAGGAAACCGAGGCGCTGACCGTATCGCCGGCCTCCATGCTGTCGCGCCGGTAGCGGAACGCAAGGGTGATGTTGGTGAAGGCGCTGAGGTCGGCTTGGCGCATGGCCCCGCGGTTGCCCCCCTGGATGCGCAGCATGTAGCGGTCGCCCGGCGCGGTGGTGTCGGTGGTGACGCGGATATCGCCGGCACCCGGCCCGTTGGATTCGCCGATCTCCTGCCATACGCCGAGCCAGGGCAGGCCGCCGTCGGACCCGTTGAATTCATCATCGACCGTGAAGTAGTCGGCCAGGGTGCCGGTGAAGGCGCCGAAGACTTCGATGCGTGTCGTGTTGCTCACGTAGGTGACACCGACGGGCAACTCGTCGAGCACGCGTACGCCGGTCTGCTGCACATTCGCGGTGCTGGTGATGTCGATGGTATAGGTAAAGCGGTCACCGGGCTCCAGCAGGTTGGTGGTCGAGGTCTTGGTCATCATGAATCCGGGGATCGGCACCGGGACGAACACCTGGGTCTGGTTGTCCACGTACACCCCGTTGACGATGCCGTCGGTGTTGGTCGGGAAGGGGTCGTTCACCGTGAACACGTAGGTAACCGTGGCGGTGTGGCCGATCGGGATGAAACCGAGGTTGTAGCCGAACTCGTCGAAGGGGAATGCGGTGTCGAAGGGCGGGGTGCTGTCGTCGACGATGTTCGTGCCGTTGACAAACGAGCTGCCGGCCAGGTAGGTCGTGTTGGACGCGCCGGTGTCGTACACCACGACGTTGTTCGCGTCGGAGTAGCCGACATTCACCACGTGGATGGTGAACTTCACGTCATCGCCCGGATTGACCACGCCGTTGGTATTCCGGTCCGTCTCCAGCGACCAGTCCTTCACGGCGGGCACGGTGGGGAAGGGGAATACCGCCGCGCCCATGTCGAGGTAGGGGTTGCCGGTCAGGGCCACGGCGGGATCCTGGCCCCAGATGGTCGCGAACTTCACCCCGTCGAGCGTGTAGATGCGCATCCCGGTCTGGTCGTTGTCGTTGGTGTCGGAAACCCGGATCGACTGCAGGGCGAGCAGGTTGGTGTGGTAATCGTACCGCCGTCCATAGGCATCGGTCAGCGGGCCCGTCAAGGAATTGCCGTCGAGGTCGATGTACAAGGTCGTGTTGCTTTCCGCGGTGATCCAGATCGGGTTGCCGTTGCGCGAGGCGAGCGGGTTGCCACCGGCTCCGGGCGCCCAGGGCACGATGCTGACTGTAGTCAGGGCGCGTACCGGAATCAGCGAACAACCCCAGTCATAGGCCTGGTTCAGCGCGATCGCCTTGCCCGCATCGGTGGCGGAGATTGCGACGAAGGACAGCCCGTTGGTCGTGTAGAACACGGCTCCGCTGTTCGTCGGCATGGTGAAGATGCCGGTGGTGTTGGCCGCCACGTCGATCCGGCTGGTGCTGTAAAGGGACCGGCAGGTCACCGTGATCGCGGTGGCATTGGGGTTGTAGACATACACCTCGGTCGCGATGTTCGAGACCGAGTGCACGCTGGTGAAATAGCTGGTGTCCCACTGGCTGCGAGGGAACAACTCAAAGAAGCGCATCTCGTAGTTCGATCCGATGTCGCCGGTGATCATGTGGGCCTGGATCGGTTTGGTGGCGGTGACCGAGGCCCCGCGCGACACGAAGCGGACGAAGTGATTCTGTCCTGCGTTGAGGTGTACGGTCTCGTCGATGGCCCCGTCGGCATCGCCATCGATCGACAACACCGTGCCGTCGTAACCGGCCCCGAGGTGGAGCGAGGCATATTCGAACATCTCGTTCGTCCCGACATTGATGCCGACCGGGACCCGGAACTCGAATCCGAATTTGCTGCGGTCATAAATCTGCGCGGAATCTGCGAGCACCTCGCCGGGGCTCGGCGCGTAGAGGTAGCGGCTCATCGCGACCCAGCGAGTGACCGACAACCGGTCGCGCGCATCGTAGTAGATGTTGGTGCCGGAGCGCGGAAGCGGAATATCGTTGGTGAGGGTGATGATATCGCCCTCGCCGACGCGGTCGCTGCTGAAGCCGGGCGGGATGCCGTTCAGCGGATTGTTGTCGCCCCAGACCTTGGTCGTGGCCTGGGTCGGTGCCATGATGTTCGCCTCATAGCCATCCTCCCAATGGTCCCAGTACAACACCGTGTTGGTGATGCCGCCGACAATGGAGATCGTGCTGCGCAAGGTGGTGCCGATGTTTCCGCTGAAGTTGTCGATCGTGTTCAGGGCGACGTTCACCTCGTCCTCGTCGAACGGGATGAAGTAGGTTTGCACGATGGACTGGGCATGGGTTGCGGAAGCCAGGAGCAGGCTGGCGGCCAGGCCGTGGATGATGTGCCGCAGGGTGGCGGTGGATGGTCGGTTCATGATCTACTCCGCGGCTCCGGTGGGTTCAACGCGGATCCGGATATGGGCGAAAGTTGCCGCCGTGCCGGGCAGCACGATTTCGCGCATGGTGCCATTTCCTGCCAACACGGCTACGGGCCGGTATCCGGTCCCGTCACCATCCAGCCAGTGCTCCACGATGTAGGTCCGTCCGGTGACCGTTGGCCATTGGAGGACGAGGTGATCGGCCGACAAGGTCTGCAAGCCGGAAGCTTCCAGCACCGAAGCCGCGTTGCGTGGATCCGTACCGGCCAGCATTTCCTCGGCGTCGGTCAGTCCATCGCCATCCGAGTCCGCCCTGTGCGGGTCGGTACCCATACTTTGCTCCCATGCGTTCATCAACCCGTCGGCATCCGCATCCCCGGTGTCAAGCGGAGCCATCGCGGAAAAGGTGGCGAGGAACGGTTGATTGCTCACCGTGCTGACCGTGAACACCTGCGAGTCGGCGTAGAACGAGGCCTGTTCCACGGATGCCTCGTTGAAGACCCGCACGAACAACCGGGTCCCGCCCGCCGGGCGTGGCGTCAACACCAGACCGAACCGGCCGGAGGTCGCGTCATCCATCGCGGCACCGCGACCCACCGCCCAGGTCTTGACCAGCACGGTGCGATCGTCCGGTGTGCCATCCATGGCCGGCGGGTAGGCGATTCCGTCCGCCGTGGAAAAAACCTGCACCACATCACCAGCCACCACTGCGAGGCCGAGGGTGTCAGCTTCCGGATCGGTTCCCGCCAACCGCATACCCCATTCGTCAAGGATCGGACCGTCCGATGCGATGGCCAGGGATACCGTCGGCGGCGCCGCAGCCTCCGGGGCCATGGCCACCAAGGCATAGGCCAGAAGCATCAGCAGGCCATTCCGTAGCCAATGCCAAAATTCCCGGTGTCCGTGTTCGATCATGCCTCTTTAATAAAGCACGCACCGTACCGTACGGGCGCATCCGGGCCGAATACCAGGCCACCGTCAGTCCCGTCGTCCTAACCGCTTGCAGGCTCGGGAGTAAGAAGGCGGTGAAAATTTACCGACACGAAAGTATGTAGTCTATTTTCCCCCAACAAGTTACGGCGACTGCGAAAGTGATAAATCAGGGAGAAGGGATACCGGATTTCCGGTGACCGGCCTCATCGGTAATGACGTACGTAATGAGCGACGACCGCCGCGCCGATTTACTTGTAAAACCGCTTAAACAATCCGGGGGTGGCGGGTATGGTGAGGCATCGTGTTAAAACGTTTTCTTCCATGGTTGGTTCCGGTTCTGCTTTCCCTGGTCGTGCCGAATGTGTCAGCACAATCGACGCGGTCCGGCTGGGGTGCGGTTCCGTATGCCGATGCCGCAGGTACCGGGGTGACCTTCCGCGTCTGGGCGCCGAACGCGACGAGCATCACCGTGTTCGGCAGTTTCAACGGATGGAACACCAACAACCTGCCGCTGGTGCGTGAACTTCCGACCAGCAACGGGGTGTGGTCGCTGGATGTTGCGGCGGCGCGCCCCGGCCATGAATACAAGTTTTCGATCAACCACCAACACCGGCGTCGCGATCCGCGGGCACGCCAGGTGATTCATTCGGGCGAAGCGCCCGCAGTGATCTACGATCCCGCCGCATACCGGTGGGGCACTCCGCCGATGATCCCGCCGCCGCGCGATCGGTTGGTCATCTACGAGCTGCACATCGGCACGTTCGGCGGCACCTTCACCGGGGCGATCGCCCGGCTCGACCATGTCGCCGCACTCGGGGCGAATGCGATCCAACTGATGCCGGTGGCCGAGTTCGCGGGCGACCACAGCTGGGGCTACAACCCGTCCGATCCGTTCGCCGTGGAGAGCGCCTACGGCGGACCCGACGCGTTCAAGGCGTTTATCGACGCCTGCCATGCCCGCGGCCTCGCCGTGCTGATGGACGTCGTGCACAACCATTACGGACCCGACGACCTCGGGAACTCGCTGTGGACGTTCGACGGCTGGTCCGGACCTTCCGGTGGCGGCATCTACTTCTACCAGGATGCCGAGCGCAGCCAGACCAAGTGGGGGCCGCGCCCCGACTACGGACGCCCCGAGGTGCGCCAGTACATCCTCGACAACCTGCGCATGTGGATCGAGGAGTTCCGCGTGGATGGATTCCGCTGGGATGCCACCCTGTACATGCGATTCACCACGAACTTCACCGCGATCGCCGATGGCGAGCGCCTGCTTCGCGACGTCGGTACGATGATGGCCGACGAGTTTCCCGAGAAACTCCACATCGCGGAGGACCACATCAACGACGGCCTGATCACCGCGCCGCTGACCAACGGTTTCGGCTTCCACACCGAATGGTACCGTCCCTTCCACGAGAGCCTCAGCGCCCAGTTGACCAACGATGCCGGCCGCGACCTCGAAACCCTCGCCACCCTGATCCGCGGCAGCAACCACACCGCACGGCTGATCTACACCGAGTCGCATGACGAGGCCGGCGACCATAACGCCGATGAAGGCGCGTTACGGTTCCCCACGGAAATGGTCCCGGCCGATCCCGCCGGCCTGCTCGCCCGCAAGAAGACCAGCCTCGCATCCGCGTTGCTGATGACCAGCCCCGGTATCCCGATGTTGTTCCAGGGCCAGGAGCTGCTCGATACCAACCTGTTCAGCGACCTGCTCCCGGTGGACTGGTCCCGCACCAATACCCAGGCCGGTTTCGTGCGCCTGCACCGCGACCTCGCCGCCTTGCGCCTGAACCGTCAGGGGGTCAGCGCCGGCCTGACCGGTCCGCTCACCGAGACCTCGGTGACCAACAACGGCACGCTGTTGATCATCCGCCGCGGCCTCGCCGAACAACCCGAGAATGATGTGGTGGTCCTCGTCAACCTATCGTCGAACCACGTCGATGGCTACTGGATCGACTTCCCGACCAACGGCCTGTGGCATGTGCATTTCAACAGCGACCTCGCCTCCTACGGCCCCGGCTTCACCTCGTGGGGCAGCACCGAGGTCTTCGCCTGGGAGGATTTTCGCGGCAACCCCTACCTCGCCCCGTGGAGCGTGCTGGTCCTGTCGCGGATTCCGCCCGCGGCGGCCGACAGCGACCGCGACGGACTGCCCGACACCTGGGAACTCGCCAACGGCCTCAACCCGTTCAACGGCGCGGATGCCGGTCGCAACCCCGACGGCGATGCCTACACCCACCGCGACGAATTCCGCGCCGGTACCGCCCCGTCCACCTGGAACCTGCCCGCCTCGGCGCATGCCACGGTCGGCGTGGCCGGCGACTTCAACGGCTGGAACCCCTCGGCCAGCCCGATGGCCCGCATTGCCGATCACCTCTGGCAACGCGACCTGGTGATCAACGCCTCGCGCATTGAATTCAAGTTCACCGCGAACAACGGCTGGGACGTGAACTGGGGCATCGTCTCGCAAGCCGTGTTCCGCGCCCCGATGACGCTTGCCGCCGAACCGATCAACGACAACATCATCGTCTCGAACCTCGCCGCCGGTGCGACCTACCGCTTCCGTTTCCACGAGCAGACCCGCGTCTTCACCGTGCGCCGGATCGCCACCGCCGACTCCGATCTCGACGACCTGCCCGATGCCTGGGAATCGCTCCACGGCCTCGACCCGCTGCGCAATCCCGACCGCTTCGCCAACCCCGATGGCGACCTCTACGACAACCAGGAGGAATTCCGCCGCGGCCTGAACCCGGTCGTCTGGAACGCCCCGCTGACCGCCTACAACAACCTGCGCATCCAGGGCAGCTTCGCGTTGACCAGCCCGTTCATGTCCCAGGATCCCTCCAACCACTACACCTGGATCCTCGCCACCAACCTCGTCCAGACCACCGGCACGACCTTTCGCTTCGTCGCCAACGGGGATCCGAACCTGCGCTGGGCCGCGAATGCCCCCGCCACGTTGAGCCTGCCCGCGAACAGCACCGCGACCTTCGGCGGCAACTTCCTCATCGCCGTGACCCAGAGCCTGCACGGGACGTATCGCTTCACCTTCAACGAATCGAACCGCGCCTTCTCCGTGGTGTCCACCGATCCCGATACCGACGGCGACGGCTTGCCCGACTGGTGGGAGGTGCAGTTTTTCGGGCACCCCACCAATGCCGCCGCGTTGGCCAGCCCCGATGGCGATGTGTACACCAACCTCGAGGAGTACCGCCGCGCGATGAACCCGACCGTGTTCGACCTGCCGCGCGCGAACGTGGCCGCGATGGCCGTCCCCGGGACGGCGAACAACTGGAACCCCGCCGGGAATGGCATGACTCTCGTCGATCACCACCTGTGGCGCACCGTCGTGACCTTCACCAACGCCGTTAATCCGCAATTCAAATTCGCCGCGAACGGAACCTGGGTTGACAACTGGGGGCACGGCCTCGCGGCTTCCCTGCCGATGGGCGGCACGGCGGTGAAGGGTGAATCCGCGAACATGCAGCTCAACGGCCTGGTGGATGGACCGGTGATCATCACCTTCAACGATGCGACCCTCGCCTACACCGCGTCGTACGATCCGACCTATGCTGCGCTGGATCTGATGCCCGCCGCCGACGGACGCTGGATCATCCGCTGGAACAGCGCCGCCGACCAGCGCTACAACCTCTACCGCGGCACGAACCTGACCGCGGCGTATGCGCTGATCGCCAGCAACCTCCTCGCCACGCCGCCGATGAACACCTACACGGACCTCGCACCCGCGTCGGCCGGCAGCTTCTACCGCGTCGTGGTCAATCCTTGACCGGCGGGCCGGCGCTGCGTTCGGTCGCGCCGTCGCCCAGCACCTGCTCCGCGCGCCACACCACCTGGTCACCGCGCTCGAGGGCCTCGGAGGCTTCCTTCTGCTCGGGCGTGAGGTGGCGGGTGAGCCATTCGCAGGCGCGCACGCGGCCGTCGGGACCGCAGCCGTGGAAGCCGTACTTGCCCTTTTCCTTGCGCAGCGGGCTGACCAGCCGCGTCCAGGTTTCCGGCGCGTCCGGCGGCGGACCGTTCTCCAGCACGAGCATCGCGTACTTGAGCAGATGCACATCGCGCTGCAGGTTGCGGTTGATCCAGCGCAGCGATTCGGGGGTGCGCCACGTACGCACCTCGTGGCACCAGCCCCGCTTCTCCGCGAGCATCGCGCAGGCGTGGTGGTGCGGGCAGGGGGCGAGGATGCGGGTGGTCCCGCCGGCCGCGATGCCGTCGCGCAACCGCTCCAGCCGTTCGACCGAGAACCGCAACGACGGTTCGAGCAACACCAGCCAGCCGCCCGGCCGCAGGCAACGCAGCAGCCGGGTGGTCCATGCCTCCAGCGAGAAGTCCGGCTGCGCCTCCATCCACTCGTTGATCGCGAAGCTGCACAGGATCAGGTCGGCTCCCGGGGCGACGGCGTAGGTGCGCGCGTCGGCGGTGACGGTGTGCAGGCGCACCCGCCGCCACAGGTGTTGTCCGGCGGCGAAGGCCATCCGCGCGAGGTCCGTGCCGTGATCGGCGGCATCGATCAGGTGCAGTTCGATCGCCGCCTCCGGTTCCCATCCGGACAGCGCCTGCGCGGCGGCGAGCCCGGCCGCACCGGTTCCCGCGCCGAGGTCCACCACGCGGTAGCTGGTGCGCCCGGCCATGGCGCGGCCGCGCCGGTGCGCCTCCGCCAGGGCCAGCAGGGTGCGGGCATAGGCGCGCGGGAAGAAGAACAGGCCATAGGCGGCGAGGGCCTGCCGGTTCGCGGCATACCCGGCGAACGACGGATCGCGTCCGGTGGTGAAGGCATCGCTCAGCGAGCCCGCCGCCGTGGCGAGGCGCTCCACGGCAAGACGTGGATTGCCGATCCGCGTGACCTCCATGGCATGGCGGATCCACGCCTGCTCGAGCACCTCCGGATAGAGCGGGTTACTTGGCATATTCCACGCAACGGGTTTCGCGCACCACGGTCACCTTGATCTGGCCGGGGTACTGCATGTCGTGTTCGATCTGGCGGCTGATGTTGCGGGCGAGCAGCAGGGCCTCGTGGTCGTCGATGCTCTTCGGCTCGACGAACACCCGGACCTCGCGGCCGGCCTGGATCGCGTAACACCGGCTGACCCCGCGGAACGACCCCGCGATCTGTTCCAGCTTTTCCAGCCGCTTCAGGTAGATCTCGGTGTTCTCCGAGCGGGCGCCCGGACGCGAGGCGGTCATCGCATCGCCGGCGCGGGCGAGGATCGCGTAGATGCTTTCGGCCTCGACCTCGTTGTGGTGCGCGGCCACCGCGTTGACCACCAGCGCGGTCTCGCCGTGTTTCTTCAGGAAGTCCGCGCCGATCAGCGCGTGGCTGCCCTCGATCGCGTGGTCCATCGCCTTGCCGATGTCGTGGAGCAGCCCGACCCGCCGCGCGATGGCGGCATCAAGGCCGAGTTCCGATGCCATCATGCCCATCAGGTGGCCCATCTCGACCGAGTGCTTCAGCACGTTCTGTCCGTAGCTGTGGCGGAACTTCAGGCGGCCGATCATCTCCTCCACCGCGGGTTCGATGCCGTGCAGGCCGAGTTCGAACAGCGCGTTCGCGCCGGAGGTACGGATGATGCCGGCGATCTCCGACTGCACCTTGTGCACGACCTCCTCGATGCGCGCGGGGTGGATGCGTCCGTCGGCGATGAGTTGTTCGAGGCTCTGGCGGGCGATCTCGCGGCGCAGCGGATCGAACCCGGAGATCACCACCGTCTCGGGCGTGTCGTCGATCAGGATGTTCACCCCGGTGGCGGCCTCGATCGCCCGGATGTTGCGGCCCTCCTTGCCGATGATGCGGCCCTTCATCTCCTCGCCGGGGAGCGACACCGCGCAGGTGGTCATCTCGTTCACCTGCTCCGAGGCGTAGCGTTCGACGGCGAGGGCGATGATCTTGCGCGCGTCGCGTTCGGCCGTCTCGTGCGCATCCTGCTGCATGCGGCGGACCAGCGTGGCCGATTCGGCCTTCAGGTCGCGCTCGAGTTCCTGGAGCAGGCGGGTCTCGGCGGTCGTGCGGTCGAGGCCGGTGACTTCCTGCAGGCGCTGGATGTGTTGCGCGCGCAGGTCGTCGAGTTCGCGCTGCTCCGCGGCGAGCAAGGCCTTCTGGGCGTCGAGGTCCTCGAGGCGGCGGTCGAGGCTTTCCAGCTTGCGGTCGATACCCGCCTCCCGCTGGATCAGGCGGTCCTCAAGGTCCTTGAGTTCCTGCCGCCGCGCCCGCGTATCGACATCGAACTGCTCGCGGGCCTGGTGGACCTCGTCGCGCGCCTGCAGCTTGCCTTCGCGGATGATGGCCTCCGCTTCGCGTTGGGCGTTGCCCAGCAGGGCCTCGATGTTGTTCTCGGCCAGGTGGAGCGCCTTGCGCGACAACCAGACGCGCAGGGCATAGCCCAGCCCGAACAGGCCGAGGCCGGCCGCGGTGAGTATCAACCCGTGCAATGCACTCATGGTATCCTCCATCCGGCGTGTGCGGGTTGATGGTTCGCGCACACCGGGTTTGTTGTTTTGTTGGGAAAGCGGGGAAAAGCCAACCGCGCATCAACACCAACAGGCACGCATACAGATCGAGGAGAACCGGCGGGGAAACGCCGGAATTCTTCCCCCAGTCGTGCGTATTCGTGTCCATGCGTGGTTGCATCAGGGAATCGCCTCGAACAGCTTCTGCTCGGTCAGGATCGCGTGGACCTTCTCGTCGTGCGGTTCGCTCGG
This sequence comes from uncultured Verrucomicrobiota bacterium, assembly GCA_937872895.1. Lineage (GTDB taxonomy): Bacteria > Verrucomicrobiota > Kiritimatiellia > CAIVKH01 > CAIVKH01 > CALMUP01. The sequence continues at coordinate 68,846 of CALMUP010000017.1, read as the reverse complement.
CAGGGCGTCCACCACCTGTTCGTGGAAGGCGAGGCCCAGGCGGTAGCCGGTCACCGCGGGCAGCAGCCGGTCGTAGTGGCCGCCGCCGTGACCGAGCCGCACGCCGTGCACATCGAAGGCCATCGCGGGAACGAGGATCAGGTCGAGCGTCGCCGGGTCCACCGGATCCGGTTGCTCCGGCTCGCGCAACTTCCACTTCATCTCCTTGAGCGGTGCGCCGGGCTGGAGGCGGCTAAGGCTGTAGATCTTCTTTTCCGGCAGGTAGTACGGCACGCATACGTCGGCACCCTGTTCCCAGCAGGCGTGGATGATCTCGCCGGTCTGTACCTCGGTGGCGAGCGCGAGGTACACGCCGACCCGCTGCGCCTTCTGGAACACGGGCAGGCCGAGCAGCCGTTCGCTGATGGCACGGCTGTAGCGCGCCACCTCGTCGGCGGGGCGGTTGCGTTCAAGCTGGCGGAATTGATCGCGCAGTTGGGACTTGGTCATGGTGCTTCGTTCCTCTGTTGGCGGCGCAGGTCGGCCCAGCGTTCCATGCGCTGGAGGATCCGCTGCTCATAGCCTTCCCCGGTCGGCTGATAATAGATTTTCGAGGTGGGCAGGTATTCCTGGTCCACCACATGCCCGGCATAGTCGTGGGCGTAGCGGTAGCCTTCATGGCCGAGCCGTTCCGCCCCCTTGTAGCTCGCATCGCGCAGGTGTTTCGGGACGGGCAGGGTGCGGCCCTCGCGGATGTCGGTCCATGCGGCCTCGATGCCCGCGTAGGACGCGTTGCTCTTCGGCGCGGTGGCCAGGTAGGTGGTCGCCTGGGCGAGCACGATACGGGCCTCGGGCATGCCGATGAACTCCACCGCCTCCATCGCCGAAACGGCCAGGGTCAGGCCCGTCGGGTCGGCGTTGCCGATGTCCTCGGAGGCGAGGATGATCAGGCGGCGCGCGATGAAGCGCGGGTCCTCGCCGGCGTAGAGCATCTTGGCCAGCCAGTAGAGCGCGGCGTTCGGGTCGGAGCCGCGCACGCTCTTGATGAACGCGCTGATCGTGTCGTAATGGCCGTCCTCGTTGTCGTAGACGACGGCCTTCTTCTGGATCGATTCCTCGGCCACCGCCGCGGTGATGCGCACGGTGCCCTCGCCGTCGGCGTGCGTGGTCAGCGCGGCGATCTCCAGCGCGTTCAGCGCCTTGCGGGCATCGCCTTCGCAGACCCGGGCGAGGTGGGCGAGGGCCTCGTCGTCGGCCGCGATGCGCAGGTCGCCGAGCCCGCGTGCATCGGTCAGGGCGCGGCGGAGCAGCGCCACGACATCGGCCTCGCCGAGCGCCTCGAGCTGGAAGATCTGCGACCGCGAGGTCAGCGGCGTGTTGATGAAGAAGAACGGGTTGTGGGTGGTGGCGCCGATCAGCGTGATCGCCCCGGCTTCCACATAGGGCAGCAGCACGTCCTGCTGCGCCTTGTTGAACCGGTGGATCTCGTCGATGAACAGGATGGTCTCGCGGCCGCGGAACCGCTTGCGCTGCTCGGCCGCCTCCAGCAGCGAACGCAGGATGGCCACGTTGGCGAGCACGCCGCTGGTGCGTTCGAAATGGCGGCCGGTGACGGTGGCGATGACCTCGGCCAGCGAGGTCTTCCCGCACCCGGGTGGTCCGTACAGGATGATGCTGCCGAGTCGGTCCGATTCGATCGCCCGGCGCAGCAGCTTGCCCGGCCCCAGCACATGCTGCTGGCCGGCATAATCGTCGAGCGAGACCGGGCGCATGCGCGCGGCCAGTGGGGCCGCGCCTGCCGTTCCGCTTCGTTTTGTTTCCGGTTCAAAAAGGTCCATGTTCAGCCTCGTAACGAGGGAGTTCGGTGTCCCGTGTTCAGTGTTCGGGAAACGCCCTGCGGCGTCACTACAAACGCACGTTCGCCGTGCGTTCGTAAGAACGCGTCTTTCCTGAACACCGAACGCTGAACACCTTCTTGCGATACACCGGCGCAAAAAAAATACCCCACCACAAGTCGTTTAGGCGTGAGCTCTGACACCTCAAGACTGAGGTGGGCACTCTGACTCGACCGTTCCAATTCCCTTCGTGAGGGCGGTTGGGCGGGCCGGGATTTGAGCACCCTGGTAATAATAATATTGGGTCAGAAGGACTTGGCCCTATCACGAACAAGGCAGGGTAAATCGTGGCCGTCACCGGCCGTACATCGTGGCATATCCTGTTAAAGAACCATCGCCCATCCGGGCGGTGTCAACCTTCGCGGATCTCTACCTTCAACTCGGTTTTCAACGCCGACTTGATGGCCTCATGATACCCGTTGACCTCTTCATCCGTCAAGGTGCGGGCATCGGAGCGGTAGGTCAGGGAGTAGGCCATGCTGCGCCGTCCCTTGCCGAGGCTCTCCCCGGTAAATATATCGAACAATTCGACATGTTCCAGTTCCGGCGGGCTGAATTTCCGGATGGCCGCGACGATGGTGGCGTGGGTGAGGCCGGCATCGGCGACCAGGGCGACGTCGCGCGCGACCGAGGGGACGTTCGGCACGGCGCGGTAGGCCGGTTGGGTGCGTGCGCGCCAGGCGACCGGGGCCACGTCCACTTCGAGGAGGCCGACCGGGTCGGTGATGCGCCATTCCTTGCGGATCGCCGGGGCGACCAGGGCGATACGCCCGGCGGCTTGGTCGTCGATCAGGAGCCGGAACCCGTAGCCCGGTTCGCCGTACGGGACCGATTCCGCTTCGATGCTCCAGGCGGTGATGCCGTGGTGCGCGGCGATGCGTTCCCACAGGCCCTTGATCCAGCCGAACATCTCGTCGCGCGACGGGGCCTTGCGGGACAATACGCCGCCGGTGGCCGGCCGGCCCATCAGGGCGATTCCGAACCGGCGGGTTTCCCGGTAGGTCTCGCCTTCGACGCGGTGGTAGACGGTGCCGATCTCGAAGACCGCGGCCTGGTTGATCTGGCGTGCGCGGTTGCGGCCGAGGGTCTCGACCAGTTGCGGGGCCAGGTGGGTGCGCAGGATCGCCTGGTCGGTGGTGACCGGGCGGGGCAGGGCGATCCGCGCGGCCGCATCGTTGCGGTCGAACAGCGACAGCAGGGCATCCGGCACGAGGCTGTAGGTGATGGTTTCCTGCAGGCCGAGGTGGATCAGCAGGTTGCGCAGTTCCGAGACCTGGCGCACCGGTGTGTCGTTCGCGGCGGGATTCGGGGCGGCGGCCGAGGGGACCGGCACGATCTGGTCGAGGCCGTGCAGGCGCGCGATTTCCTCGATCAGGTCCACCTCGCGTTCGAGGTCGAAGCGGAAGCTCGGGATGGCGAAGGTCGCGCCCTGCTCCGTGCGTTCGGTGGCGCACAGTTCGAGGGAGCCGAGCAGGGCGACGATGCGGTCGCCGGCGATCTCGGTGCCGAGCAGGGAGCGCACGCGGTCGAAGCGCAGGGCGATCGAGCGCGGCGGCGTGGCGGGGGCGCGGACATCGATGACCCCGCGGTCCACCGTCGCGCCGGCGAGTTCGACCATCAACTGCGCGGCGCGCTGGCTCGCCCAGTCGACCGACTCGGTATTCACCCCGCGCTCGAAGCGGTACGAGGAATCGGTGAACAGCAGCAGCTTGCGCGAGGTATAGCGGACGACGGCCGGATCGAACACCGCGGCCTCGAGCAGCACGTCGGTGGTGTCGTCGCGGATCTCGCTGCCCGCGCCGCCCATCACGCCGGCCAGGGCGACCGGTTTGTCGGCATCGGCGATGACCAGCATGTTCGGATCCAGCGTGCGGGCGACGTGGTCGAGGGTTGCCATCGTTTCACCGTCGCGGGCCCGGCGCACCTGGATCTGTCCGCCCGCGATCAGCCGAAGGTCGAATGCGTGGAGCGGGTGCCCGGTTTCCAGCAGGACGTAGTTCGTGATGTCCACCACGTTGTTGATCGGGCGGATGCCGGCCTTCTCCAGGCGGTCGCGCATCCAGGCGGGCGACGGGCCGATGCGCACGCCGCGCAGGATGCGGGCGGTGTAGCGCGGGCAGTCGGCCGGGTTCTCCACACGGACCGAGGCACCGTTCGTCACGTCGGGTCCGGTCGCCGCGAGCGTTACGTCCGGTTTCTTCAGCGGTCGGCCGTACAACGCGGCCAGTTCGCGGGCCACGCCGATCATGCTCAGGCAGTCGGGGCGGTTCGGGGTGATCTCCAGTTCGTACACGGTGTCGGGCGGACCCAGCACCTCGGCCATCGGCGTTCCGGGCACGGCGTCCGGCGCGAGGGTCATCAGGCCCTGGTGGTCGCCGGAGATCCCCAGTTCGGCGGCGGAACATAGCATGCCGAACGATTCCACGCCGCGCAGTTTCGCCTTCTTGATCTTCAGTTCACCATTCAGCAGCACCGCGCCGATCGGGGCGAACGGGTACTTGCCACCGGCCTCCACATTCGGTGCGCCGCAGACCACCTGGACCTCCTCGCGGCCATCGAACACCCGGCAGACCGACAGCTTGTCCGCCTGCGGGTGTTTCTCCTTCGCGCGGACCTCGGCCACGACCACGCCCTCCACCTGGCCTCCGCTCGACTCCATGCCCTCCAGCTCAATGCCGGAAAAGGTCAGTTTGCGCGCGACCTCCGCGGGCGGTGCGTCGAGGTCCACGTAGTGCTTGAGCCAGGAGAGTGGGGTTTTCATCGGGAACCAACTTTCAACTTCCAATGTTCAACGTTCAACTTCCAATACGGAAAGGCCATAGGCTGGCGAGTCTTCGCGACACGTATTGGTTTTAGCCGTGCGGATACTCGTGTAAAAAATCCGGATGAGTTCTTCGGTTTCCGCGAGGACGGATTCGACGTGAGCGGTATTCCTGCTAAGCGGCACTTTCCTGATCAGCAGCAATGCCCGCCGGGATTCTCGCAGTTCTTTCAGGCAGATTCCCATTTTGTGGATAAAATCATTCTGTGATTCAGCCCCTTGAGCCTCTCCGTGGTTGAACAAGGGTGACGTCCCCGATCTCAACAATTGGTTTCCGATATGCCGGCCGGCATACGAAGCGTCCATGTTGTCAACCAAATGGATAATCAGGGCCGCGTAATCAAGCAGCCTTTCCTCTAAATTGAATTTATCCGCCATTTGGACGTTGAGTGTTGGAAGTTGGAGGTTGAATGTTGCGGTGACGGCTTCCGTCACCTCTCAGAACTGCGCCAAAAACCGCAGGTCGTTCTCGTACAGCATGCGGATGTCCGGCACGCCGTAGAGGATCATGGCGAGGCGTTCGACGCCCATGCCGAAGGCGTAGCCGGTGACCTGTTCGGGGTCGTAGCCGGCGGCCTTGAACACGTTCGGGTCGACCATGCCGGCGCCGGCGATCTCGATCCAGCCGCTGTTCTTGCAGACGCGGCAGCCCTTGCCGCCGCAGACGTGGCAGGAGAAGTCGAGTTCGACGCTCGGTTCGGTGAACGGGAAGAAGTGCGGGCGCATCCGGATGTTCACCGGGCGTTCCATCAGGTTGCTCAGGTAGTACTGGATGTCCGCCTTCAGGTTGGCCAGCGAGACCTGCTTGTCCACGTACAGGCCCTCGATCTGGTGGAAGCTGGCGCTGTGGGTGGCGTCGGTGGTGTCGCGGCGGTAGGCACGGCCGGGGGCGATGATGCGGACCGGTGGCGGGTGGTTTTCCATGTAGCGGATCTGCACCGGGGAGGTGTGGGTGCGCAGCAGTTGGCCGGACTTCAGGTAGAAGGTATCCTGCGGGTCGCGCGAGGGGTGGATCTTCGGCGTGTTCAGGGCGTCGAAGTTGTGGAACTCGTCCTCGAGGTCGGGGCCTTCGGCTACGATGAAGCCGGCGGCGCGGAAGATCTCGATGCTGCGTTCGATGATGCGGCTGATCGGGTGGCGGCGGCCCTGCAGCGGCCAGGTGCCGGGCAGGGTGTAGTCGAATCCCTCCGCGGCGGCGGGTTGCTGGTCGAAGGCCTCGCGGCGCTGGTCGATGGCCGCCTGCACCGATACCTTGAACTGGTTCGCGGCCTGGCCGAACGCCTTCTTCTCCGGGCCGGGTGCGTCCTTCAGCGCGGCCATGATGTCGTTGATCCGCCCGTTGCGGCCGAGGTACTGGACGCGCACCGCCTCGAGGGCGGCGGGACTCCCGGCCGCGTCGGCTTCCTGCACGGCGGTCTCGGTAAGGGCTTGAATGTCAGCAAGGTTCATAATCGCCTCAAAACTTCAACCGTAGCTTCCGGATGCGGATCGGATCAATGAAAAAGGGGCGGGAGAGAGGTGTCAGGTGTCGGGTTCCGGGTGTCCGGGAGGACGGGGATGGAGATCATGGCCGTTCATCGAACGGCCCGACCCCGAAACCTGACACCTGACATCCGAAACCCGCCCCTCCCTCCTAGAACAGCGGCAGGTTCATCGGCATGGCCGCGTTCGGTTGGATGGGCGGGACGATGGCGCGGAACTCGGGGATTTCGCGGAGCGGGTCGAACCGGTTGTCCTTGCGCGCGGCGTCGCGGATGGTTTCCCCGCCGATCTCGATGGCGCGGCGCAGGCTGCTCAGCGCATCGGGACGGCGTTGGGCACTGGCATAGGCGGCGGCGAGGTCGAGCCAGATGCGCGGCTGGGACGGGTCGCGCTGCACGTAGAGTTCGAGCGCGTTGATGAACAGGTCCAGCTTCTGGGTTTCCGCGTACATCCGGGCGATCTCGATGATGAACTGCGGCGGCAGATCCGGTTGCTGGAGGATGCGCTGGGTCAGGCTGTCGAACATCGGCATCAGGTTCATGCCGCGGTAGATGTTGGCCAGTTCGAACGCCTTGTTGATGTCGCCACCGGTCTGCAATTCCAATTCCAGTTCGCGGCGGCGCTGGTCAAGCCGCTCGAGGTTGATGATCTGGTTGAGGAAGTCGCGCACCTTGTCGTTCTCGGTGTCTTCGCGCAGGAAGGCCTCGATGATCTCGCGGGCCGCGGCGAACTCGCCCTGCTGCATGTGGATGTCGGCGAGGCGGAAGTTCGCCTCGGGGCTGAGCGGGTAGAGGGCGATGGCTTCGCGGAAGGCGTGTTCACTTTCATCGAACATCCGGCGCGCCGCGTAGAGGCCGGCGATGGCGCTGCGCAGCTTCGAGAAGGTCTTGCGGGCGACCACGTCGCGGGCGAACTTCGGGTTGTTGTTCAGCCGCTCGATGTACCAGCCCCAGAATTCGCGGTCGTTCTTGACCATCTCGGGGGTCAGGCCGGGGATCGGCTCCTTGTTGATCTTCATGATCAGGCCGTGGGGTTCGAGGTACGGGTACATCCACGGGATCACGTAGCTTTCCTCGACGTAGAAGTCGTGGAGCCGCTTGTTGGCGTCGAAGATGTTCTTGGCGAGGATGCCGTTGATGGTCATCACGCCCTGGACGCCCTGTACGCTGACGCGGCCGCCCTCGATGCTCACCGCGGCCCCGGCCGGGATGCGGCCGGCCTGCACGTCGGCGACATACTGCTGGAAGGCGAGGTTGCTGTCCTGTTGCGACGGGATCCAGATCTGGTCGCCGTACAGGTCGCGCATGACGTTCATGTAGGTGTTGTCGGCAAGCGCGTTCTGGGTGATCAGGAACACATCCTCGCGGACGTGCGCCGAGTAGATCATGTAGGTCGGCACGAAACGGCCGGGATCGGTGCCGCCGTAGAACACGGCGTTCGTCGTCATCGGCGGCGGGTAGTCAGGGTTCGGGTAGTTCGCGCGTTCCTCCTCGGATATCTCGGCGAGAATGGCCCGTGCGCCCTCGAGTTGCCAGTGGCCGAACTGCCAGCCGAAGTCATGTCCGTGCTGCTCGCAGCCGCCGACCTCCTTGATGAAGAGTTCGTCGTAGGCGTTGCGGTAGAGCTGCGGGATCGGGGCGGCGAGGATCAGCGCGGCGGCGCTGTAGGTGACGATCCGCGAACCGCCGAGCTTGGAGTCCAGCCAGGCCAGGGCGAAGATCAGGCCGTACCCGATCCACATCGCATACACGGCATGGGCCTGGATCCACTGCACGCGGCCGATGAACAGGCTCTGGATGTCGGGCGGCAGGTACTGGAACACCAGGAAGATGAAGGTAAGGAAAATGAAGGCGATCAGGGTGACCCCGAGCCAGCCGAGGGCCCGGTTGCCGATGCGGCGGAAAAAGAAGAAGGGCAGCATTGCGGCCCAGGCTACATACCACTCGAACTGGGCGACGATGGAGCTGTAACCGCCGCGTTCGGCGATGAACTCGTAACCCTTCACGTTCTTGAAGTGCTGGCGCACCGCGATCAGGTCGTGCCCGCCGGGGTCGAACATCGTTTTCCAGACGAGGATCTGGTACTTCTTCGAATCGCGCAGGATGTCCTTGAAATTCTCCACCGGGTCGATGCGTTCGTACTGGCCGCGGCCCACCGCATGCCAGAAACCCTCGGTGGTGCGCGGGTAGCCCCAGTTCATCGGCGGATTCTGTTCGGACGCGACCGGCATGTAGCCGACGTAGAAGGTCAGGCCGAGCAGGACGAGCAGGCCGGAGATGATCACCCGTTTCCACTCGGTGAACAGCTTGCGCTCGATCATGAACAGGCCGCCGGGGGCGAGGAGCAGGATCACCCCGAAGGCGAACATGCTCTGCTTGCTCGAGGCGGCGGTCGCCGAGGTTTGGATATCGATCTTCGCGCCCTTCCAGAGCAGGTACACGCCGACGGTCAGCATCAGGGCGGCGATCGAGTCCATGAACAGGCGGCGGTCGCGCAGGAAGAAGGCGACGAGGATGGCCGGTCCGAGGAAGACGAGGGTCTGGTGGTTGGTCAGGCCGAGGCCGAACACGAAGCAGAGGGTGTACAGGTTCATGTTCTCGCCCGGGCGGCACATGAACCGGTAAAGCAACAGCATGACGATGGTCATGAACATCGCGTTCAGCGAATACACCTCGACGATCGTGCTCTGGGACCACAGGACCGGGCTAAAGGCGAGCAGCAGGCCGCTGGTCACGCCGCCGACCAGGCAAAGCAGGTTCTCGGAACCGGTGGATACGCCCTCGAGCTTCTTTTTCATGTGGAACAGCACGTCGGCGGCCGAGCGGCTGATCAGCATGGCCTGGGCGGCGCAGGCCACCGCGCCGGTCACTACCGAGGCCAGGGTCACGCCCCAGGCCGGGTTCGGGTGCGCCTTGCCGAAGTCCGCACCGAAGAGGTGGAGGAATGACTTCCAGACAAGGGTCAGGTTGCCGTCGGGGGTTCCGAAGTACTTGACCCAGTGGAAGATCCACTGGAAGAACCAGGTCAGCAGCGTCCAGATCGGGTAGCCGGGCGGATGGGGAACGCCGAGGTAATCGGAGGCGACGGCCAGTTCGCCGGAATCCTCCAGCGTCACGGTGGGGGCCATGGAGTGGAAATACACCCCGAAGGCGACGAGGAAGGTCACCCAGAAGGCGATCCAATCCACCCGGCGAAAGAAAGGACCGGTTTGACGGTCAAGAAAATGCGCTTCTTCGTTCAGTGACGGATCATTAACGTTCAACGACATACGGTAGATCTCCCTCCGCCACCGGTTCACGGCGCGAAACGAACAAACCTAGGGCCTTGACGGCAAACCAGTCAAGAACCGCCTGACTTCGACCGTGCGAATCGTCGGTCGCTCAAAAACAGCCGGCGCGATGCGTTCGCGCTCCCGTTTTTGGTATTGAGCCAAGGCGAAGCATGGTGGCCAGACTCGGAATCGAACCGAGGACACAAGGATTTTCAGTCCTTTGCTCTACCAACTGAGCTATCTGGCCGTTTGCGGAAGGGTCCGGAAGGACCGTGCAAAGTGGGGGATAGTAGGAAAACCGAGGCGGTTGTCAATCTTTCCAATCACTGGAGAATCCGGTAGGCTGGGGTTCCAATGCATGGACAATTCCGGAGGTGGGTTATGACGCGGGTGTTGGTTCCGTTGGCGGAGGGGGTGGAGGAGATGGAGGCGGTGATCGTGATTGATGTGTTCCGCCGCGCCGGGTGGATGGTGGATGTGGCGGGCCTCAAGAAGGGCGTCGTCGAGGCCTCGCGCGGGGTGAAGCTGATGCCCGACCGCATGTGGGATCAGGTCGATCCGGCCGCCTACGAGGTGATCGCGCTGCCCGGTGGCAACCTCGGTACGATCAACCTCATGGAGGATGCGCGTGTGCTGGAGGCCTTGCGCGAGCACCATCGCCGAGGGAAGCTGATCGCCGCGGTGTGTGCGGCCCCGCTGGTGTTGCAGAAGGCGGGCATCCTCACCGGACGGCGCGTGACCTGCCATCCGCTTGCCGCCGCCCAACTCACCGATGCGCTGCGGGTCGATGAGCGCGTGGTGATCGATGACAACCTCGTCACCAGCCAGGGACCCGGCACGACCTTCGCGTTCGCGCTCGCGGTGGTCGCGCTGCGCGAAGGGCGCGCGAAGGCCGAGGAACTTGCCCATGGCATGGTGTTGTCCGGGACGGATGCGTTTTGAAATCGCTCGTTTTTCGTTAAAAAATCCTTGTATTGCGCACGAACACGCGCAAAATCCGAACCAATCAAGCCGCATTGGGCGGTTTGACCAACAGAAACAACCATCAGGAGGCAAGTATATGGCATTGACCAAGTCTCAGACCGCGGCGAAGTTGGCGGACGTGACCGGCCTGTCGAAGAAGCAAGTGAACGAGTTTTTTGACGCGCTGGCTGCGCTGGCTTACAAGGAAGCCAAGAACAGCTTCACCGTTCCGGGCGTCGGCAAGCTCGTCCTCGTGCAGCGCAAGGCCCGCATGGGTCGCAATCCCGCCACCGGCGCGACGATCAAGATTCCGGCCAAGAAGGTGGTCAAGTTCCGCGTGGCCAAGGCCGCGAAGGACGCCATCCTCGGCAAGTAATCGATCGACACGGTCGAATCGAAACGGAAACAGGCGCAAGCCTGTTTCCGTTTTTTTGTCCTCATGCGGCTGCGCGGACTAGCCCGCGCGCACGTGTTGGGTGATCGTGCCAAGGCCTTCGACGGTGCAGGCGATGGTATCGCCATCGCGCAGCAGCAGTGGCGGATTGCGGGCGAAGCCGACGCCGGCCGGGGTGCCGGTGGCGATGACGTCGCCGGGTTCGAGGGTGATGGCGCGGCTGATGAACGCGATCAGGAACGGCACGCTGAAGATCATGTCGCGGGTGTGGCCCTGCTGCAACGAGGCGCCGTTGAGGGACGATGATACGGAGGCGCCGCCGGCGAGGTCGAAGGCGTCCGCGGTGACCAGCCACGGACCGGCCGGGCAGAACGAGTCGGCGCTTTTCCCGCGAAACCATTGTCCTCCCTCCTTCTGGGCCTGCCGGTCGGTCACGTCGTTCACCACGGTATAGCCCGCGACGTGGCGCAGTGCATCGGCCTCGGTCACCCGGTGCGCGGTCGCGCCGATGACCACGGCGAGTTCCGCCTCGGCATCGATGGCTGCGGCACCGGGCGGGATGCGCAGGTCATCGAACGGACCGTGCCAGGAAGTGGCCGCCTTGCTGAACAGCACGGGCGAGATGGGCACCACGGCGTCGAACTCGCGGGCGTGGTCGGCGTAGTTTTTTCCAACGCAGAGGATCTTGCCGGGGCGGGCGACCGGTGGACCGAGACGCAGGCCGGCGGCCGGGATCTCCTTGCGCCGTGCTTCGCGGGCGAGGGCGGCCACGCGGGCCAGGCCGTGGTGCGCGAAGAAGTGCGCATCGTAGTCGGCGATGTCGAAGGCCATGCCGCGCACGTCGAGGATGCGCGCGCCGGCCGGATCATCGATCCACACGCCCGGGCGTTCGCATCCCGGTTCTCCGTAACGGACCAGTTTCATCGGGGTCACTCCGTGGTTTTCTTGCGTCGGACAAACGGGGTCGGGTTCGGCGCGGGCAGGCCGGGCACGTCGTCGCGGGTGTGGCCGGCCTTGGCCAGGACGGTATCGGCGGTGCGGAAATGTCCTTTGCAGGTCTCCAGCAACACGGCCGGACCGCGCTGCCGCACCAGGGCGACTGCGGTTTCCTGCACGGCGGATGATGCGCCTTTCGGAATGGTCACGCCATAGGTCGTCCCCATCTGCTTCAACGCGCGCAGGAAGCCGGCGCGGGCGAGGATCGAGGCGGCGGCCACCGCGGGGTCGGATTCCGCCTTCGGGCGCTGGTCGAGGCGGATCTTCCGGCCTTTCTCCATCAGCGCCTTTTCAATGCGGTGGGTCGGGCCGAACTGGTCGGACAGCGCGCGCGGGCAGTCGGGAACGAAGGACAGCAGGTTCTCGATCGCGCGGGCGTGGCCCCAGGCCAACAGCGTGTTCACGTTCTTCATCTTCGCATACATCCGGTTGTAGGCGGAGGGGCCGATGGTCACCAGGGCAAAGCGGCGGCCGAGCACGGCGGCGATCTGGTCGGCCAGGTCCAGCGCGGCCTTGTCGCTGGTGATGGTCTTGCTGTCGCGCACGTTCAACGCGCGCAACTGCTCCACCAGGGCGCGGTCCACGTAGGCGGCGGCGATGACCAGCGGACCGAAGAAGTCGCCCTTGCCGCTTTCATCGATGCCCATGTGCGGTTCGGTCGCTTCCGGATCGTGCACATCGTCGTAACCCAGCCGCGCCTCGCCCAGCACCTCCGGCTCCAGGGTATAGGTTACCCAGTCCGCCGCACCCTTGCCCTGGACCACCAGCTTGCCGCTGGTGTACAGGTTGATGGTCACCTGGGAGCCGGTCGCCGCGGCGCGGGTATAGGGAACGCGGGTCGGTTGGTAGTTGCCGGCGGCCAGCAGGGCGACCAGCCGGTCCTGCTGGTCCGGAGCCAGGCTGAATGTAAACAGATTCTTTTCGGGCATCCCACCTTATATACAGCGGACCGGCGCGCTGACAACGCAGGACGTCGGCAATCCGCTACGTGTTTGTACGTAATAAGTTAGATTGGCGGGTTTGTTTACGGGGTGGCGAAGGACAGGTTGCCTCTTGCCCTATCAGAAGGGATGACAAGAATTTACAGTTGACCCTACCCGAAGTTCAGGCCTATATAAAGTGCGTCTCGGCGTGTATGATAGCCACGACGAAGCCATAATGTTTTGATCGATATTTGGAGGAGCGCTATGAAAAGCCGTAACGGATGGATCGCCTTGGTCTTGTTTGCCCTAGTTTTCTCCCCGCTGGCTGCCCGGATGCAACCCGCTGCCATGGCGCAGGAAGAGGCCTCCGCGGATCAGGATTTGATGACCGAGGCCGAACTGGCCAGCATGTTGGTCAACGTCCTCGGCATGGCGACCATGGTACCGCCGAATGCCCAGCCGGCGGATGTGTACGCCATCCTCCTGCAGAACGGCATTTCGCCGAAAGATGGGTGGAATCCGACCAACCTGGTGACCATTGGCAACCTGGCCCGCATCATGGTGCAGTGCCTCGGCGACACCGACAAGATCGAGAATCCGGAAAGTGACAAGTCGTGGGTTGATTACCTCAAGAGTATCGGCGTCGAATTCGGCACGATCGAGGACGCCATCGCCCAGATCGACACCAAGGATGACGTCGTGGCGCTCAAGGCCGTCGAGGTCTCCACCGATCCGCTGCGCAAGGCGGCGTTGATCCGTCCGGTGGACGAGCAGCAGCTCGGCGCCGACCTCCAGTTCTTCAACCGCACGCTGTCCCGGGAAGATGTGCTCAAGCTGTTCCCGCAGCCCGAGCCGGTGCCGCCGCCGGCCCCGCCGAAGCCCCGCCCGGTCACGCCCAACGCCCCGCGCCGGTAATTTACAGGTTCCACGACGTTAATCACGCTTTAGGAGTACGTTCATGAAACAGTTCAAGATAATGGGATTGATCGCGATCACGGCACTGTTCAGCCACGCAGGCGCGATGGCGGCGGAAGCCGGATCCGGCGGCAATTGGTTGTCGGTCGGAAACCGTCTCCGCTTCGAATACGACGACAACGTGTACGAGAAGAGCAGCGGCAAGGAAGACAGCTTCAAACTGATCGAAGAGCTTGAACTCGGTGTTACCTTGAACTTCGAGCCGACCTTCCTGACCTTGCGTTACCGCCCCTCCTTCTCCTGGTGGGAAAACCGCGAGCCCGATGACACCGATCTCCACCACGACTTCGATGTCGTGTTGAATCACCGCGCGTCTCCCCGCCTGTCCATGGGGTTGAAGAACACCTTCCGGTACGCCGAAAGCCCGGAGGAAATCGACCGCGGTACCGTGGTGCGTGAGAACGGCGACTACATCTACAATGTTACCGACGGCAACCTGGATTACCAGATCCTTCCCCGCACCTACATGCTGGTTGGCGGTCGGTACACTGTTCTGCGTTACGACGAATCCACCGTTGCGCAAACCGAAGACTATGACATCTGGGCCGCTGGCTTGACCTTGCGCCAGAACATCACCGACTTGTCCCGCGTCATGGCTGACTACCGCCGCGAGTCGATTTCGTACGACGGCGATGACCGCGGTTCGGATTCCGACTACATCGGCCTCGGCCTCGAGCACGTGCTCGGCGCCAGCTTTGTGGGCGTGCTGCGTGGCGGCTACCAGATGAAGGATTTCAACGATGCCACCATCGAGGACGCGGAAGAGCCGTACTTCGACGTCACCCTGACCTACATCTACTCGCCGCGCACGCGTTTCTCCGCGGGTGGCGGGTTCTCGATGTTCGAATCGGACATCTATCCCTTCGCCAACCAGGACCGCACGATTTTCTTTGCGAGCGTCGCGCATGAGCTGACCGCCAAGATTTCCCTCTACCTCGCCGGCAGTTACCAGTTGAGCGAGTACGACACGGACCAGCGTATTGCCAACGATCTTGACCTGCCCTCCGACTTCTCCGGCGACGAGGACATCATGCAGGGTTCGGCCCGCGTAGCCTACCAGGTCAATGCCCGGAATTCGCTCGAAATCAACTATCAGTACATCGACCTGCAATCCGACCTGCGCGAGGATTTCGACCGCAACCGTATTTCCATCGGTTGGCGGTTGGATATCTGATCCCGCCTGATCCGGGCAACCGCCCCGGCGGCGGCCGGGGTTTGTGGTCGTGACCTTCCCATCCAGAGCCTGCGCTCTGGATGTTTGGTAAATCAATATGTCACACGAAGAAAATCAAGAAGGTGGGCTACATTTCCTCGATTACTGGCGGGTGATCCGTTCGCGCAAGGAGATCATTCTCGCCGTCATCATCCTCGTTACGCTGTCCGGCACGTGCTATACGCTGATGCTGCCCAAGATCTACATGGCCAGCACCACGATCCGCGTGCGTGAGGATGCCACGGACATCGACGTATTTGACCGCCAGATCGTGTCCGGTTTCAATCCGTACTTTCTCAAGACCGAGTTCGAGGTCATCCAGTCGCGCACCATCCTGTCGAGCGTGCTGGACAAGCTCAACCTCCAGGAGAAGTGGAGTTCCCGCGAGGAGAACAAGGGCGGCCTGATTCCGCGCAATGTCTGCATGTCGATCCTCGAGCAAAGCGTCCGCGTCAACCAGTACCGCGATACCAGCCTCATCGAGATCCAGGTGTTTCGTGACGACCAGGACGAGGCGATGCGCATCGCCAACGAGGTGGCCAATGCCTACCGGGCCTACCGCCAGTCCTCCAAGGATGTCGAGATCCGCGCCGCGGTGACCGCGCTGGAAAACGAGTTGCTCAAGCAGCAGCAGAAGGTCAACGCCGCCGAGGACGAACTGGAACGCATCCGCCAGGAGCAGGGGGTGATCGTGCTCACGCGCGGGGTGCGTGCCGATAATGTGCGCATCCAGCAGATGGAGGGTGACCGGATGGCGGCCCGCGTGGACATGTTGACCCGCCGGGCCCGCCTCGAGCAGATCGAGGCGCTGGAAGGTGACGAGTTGATGAACGCCTCCGCGTACATGGTCAACGATGCCTCGTTGCTGGCCTTGCGGCGCCAATTGGTGGATGCTGAAGTCCAGCTCAAGTTGATGATGGAAAACCTGGGCGCAAACCATCCCGAAGTGCGCCGCATCCAGGCTGGTGTACAGGAACTCAAAACCCAGTTGACCGAAGCCTTGCAGGGGCTCAAGGCCGGCGTGCGTGCCGATTACGAAGTGGCGAAAACCCGCTTCGAGGCGCTCGACGAGGAAATGAAGGATGTGCGCCAGGCCGATATCGAGGCGCAAAAGGACAAATACCTCCCGTTTGAGCGCGCCGAACGCAACCTGATGATCCAGCAGGAGATCCTCAACGCCTTGCGGGCCCGGGTTACCCAGAAGGGGGTCGAAATGGGACTGCCCCGCACCATGGTCGAAATCGTGGACCGTGCGGAGCGGCCGGATCGCCCGGTGCGGCCACGCGTGATGGTCAACATCATCCTCAGCGTGATCGTCGGCCTCGGCGCCGGCATCGGCCTTGCCTACTTCATCGAGTACCTCGACACCTCGGTGAAGACGGTGGATGATGTGGAGAAGTACCTCGGCCTTCCGGTGATCGGCGTGATCCCGCAGAAGGTTCGCTCGCTGGCCGAGGAAGGGCCGGAGAGCCCCCATGCCGAATCCTACCGGGTGCTCCGCACCAACATGATGTTTGCCAATGAAGGAAAACGCGGCGGCACCTTCGCGGTGGTCAGCGGCGGCGTCGGCGAAGGCAAGTCCACCACCTTGTTCAACCTTGCCTACGTTTGCGCGCAACTCGGCGACCGGGTCGTCGTGGTGGATTCCGACCTGCGCCGTCCGGTCCAGCACACCTTCTTCAACATGTCCAACCGGTTCGGTTTGACCAATGTGTTGAAGCAGGAGGCGACCCTGGAGGATGCGGTGAAGGCGACGTCGATCCCGAACCTGCATTTCCTGCCCAGCGGCAAGATGCCCCGCACCTCGGTCGGCATCCTCGATACCCAGCGCATCCGTACCATCATTCAGGATCTGCGCAAGACCTACGATGTCGTGTTGTTTGATTCCCCTCCGATCGTCGGGGTCAGCGACGCCTCGATCATCTCCAGCGAGGTGGATGGCGTTCTGCTGGTCGTCCAGTACCGCAAGTATCCGCGCAACATGTCCACCCGGGCCCGCCGGATGCTTGAAAATGTCGGCGCGAAGGTGGTGGGTGTGGTGTTGAACAACATCAACATCCTGCGTGACGATTATTACTACTATTACCACTCGTATTACTCGCCGGATGACGCGGCGGCGCATGAGGACGAGGCGCATGCCAAGGCCGCGGGCAAGAAACAGGAAGTGATCTGATGCGGATGTCGAAGGTGCACATCGTCGGTGTGATGTTGGCGTTGGCCGTGGCTGCGCTGACCGGTTGCGTTTCGCGTTCTTCCGATGCTGGCGGGGCCGATGAGGGCCTTGCTGCCGCCACGGCCAGGCCCGCGCTGGCCATGTCCATGTCGCGGGCCGGGACGGATGGCGCCACCTCCTCGGCGGTGGCTCCGGTGATTCCCCCGCGTCCGTCCGCGCCAACCTCGGCGCCCGCCCCGGCGCCGGTGCTCCCGGTGATTGAGCCGGTATCCCAACCGCTCGCCTCGATGGAGACCGGTGTCACCTTCTACCGTTTCAAGTCCGGCGATCCGGTGGTCATCCACCTGCGCGGCATTTATCCCAAGGACGAAGCGGTGGAAGACATCATTGACGAGGATGGAAATGTCACCATCCCGTTGATCGGCGATATCCCTGCCGCCGGCAAGTCCACCTCCCAGTTGGAAGCCGACATTACCCGCATGTACATCGAGGGCGGCTATTACCGGTCGATCACGGTCAATGTGGTCATGCCGTCGCCGTTTTATTTCATCCGCGGGGAAATCCGTTCCCCGGGCCGGTTCCCTGTGGTCAGTGGCGTCACCATCCTGCAAGCGATCGCTGCGGCCGGCGGGTACACCGAGTTTGCCAACCAGCGCAACGTCCAACTGATCCGCGGCAAAACCACCACCACGATCAACATGCGCGATATCGAGCGCAATCCGGAACGGGACATCCGGCTGGAAAGCGGTGATGTCATCGTGGTGAACCGCTCGATCCTCTGATCCCGCCCATGCGTGCCGGTTCAACAGTGCCGGTCTCTTCCCGCATACGTCGCCGCAAGACGTTGCTCCCGACCTCCTTCACGGTGCTCGATGGCGTGGCCCTGGTCCTGCTCGGTTTGACCACGGTGCTGGGGCCTTGGCTGTTTGGCGGGAACAAGCTGACCCTCATGGGCCCGCTGATGGTTGCCATCGCCGTATCCGCCGCACTGGTCTCCTACCGGTTCCTCGTGTCGCCCTACCGCCGCGACGGAGTCGTACCACCGGGCGGCTGGCTGTTGCTCGGCCTGGTGGCCTACCTCGCGGCCCGTTGGCCATTTGCCGAGGTGCGGTATGACGCGGCGCTTGAAACCGTTCGGTTCCTGGCCTACCTGCTGGCCTTCTGGTCGTGGGCGAACCTGCTTCGCTTCCACAGTCGCTGGAAGATCCTGCTCGCCCTGCTGATGTTGTCCGCCAGCCTGATGGCCTGGTATGCCCTGATCCAGGATGTACACGGTACCCGCATGGTGCTGAACCAGGAGCGTCCGGAGCAGTATGCGATGCGGGCCAGCGGTGCCTACATCTGCCCGAACCACTTTGCCCACCTGATGCAGATGCTGATCCCGGTCGGAATCGGTGTGGTGGCCTGCCGTAGCGCCGGCGTGGCGTTGCGCCTGGTGGCCGGCTATTCGGCGTTGATTGCCCTTCCGGCCTTGTACCTGACGGAATCGCGCAGCGGATTGATCGGCCTGCTGGCGGGGTTGGTAACCCTGGCCGTCGCGGTTTCATTGCGCCGCGGGCTGAAAAAGTTCCTGCTGGTGCTGTTGATCGCCCCGGTCCTCGCGGCCGGTTTCGGAGTCGCGTTATGGAAGGCGTCGCCGATGCTGCAGGAGCGCGTGGCCCTGGCCTTGAAGGGCGATATCCGTACGATCATATGGAAGGACTCCCTGCCGATCCTGCTCGACAAGCCGCTGTTCGGCCACGGCTTGGGCAGTTACCGGTGGATGTACCCGCACTACCGAAACCACCTTACCGTCAATGCCGACCCGGAATTCGCGCACAACGACTACCTCCATTACGGCGTGGAGTTCGGCCTGGCGGGCTTGTTGATCTGTGCCGCCATCGTCCTCGCGGTAACCATCCGCGCCGCGCGGATCATCCGCGCCACGGACGATGAGGGGCATGCCTGGCTGATGGCCGGGATGCTGGGCATGATGGCCGGATCCCTGGCCCACGCCTTCTTTGACTTCAACTTCCACATCTATGCCAATGCCCATGTCTATATCTTCCTGATCGCGGCCTTGTTCGCGGCCACGGCGGCCGATGCCCGCGCCGAGACCCTGGTCGAGGTGCGGCATGCCGGTGCACGCTGGGCCGGTGTCGTGCTGATCGCGTTGTGCCTGGTGGTGTGTGGCTGGTACGGCCGCTCCCTGGTCTCCTATGCCTACGTCCAGGCCGCCGAGGACAATGTGGACCAGCTCCGGTGGGATGAAGCGCAGGCGCAATACCGACGGGCACTGGCCTGGTCCCCGGCCAACTGGCGGGCTCACATCGGATATGCCCACCTGTTGCGGTCGCGCAGTTTCTGGGTGCGTGACCGCGCCCTGCGTGAGCAATGGCTCGCGGATGCCCGTACACACTACGAATTGTCCCTGACCCGGAACCCGTGGGAAGTCGATGCCGTGTACGGCCTCAGCGGCCTCTACAAAATGACGGGTGATCAGGAACGCGCCCTTGAACTGCGTCGGCAGGCGGTCGAACTGGTTCCCCGCCATGTCTTTTACCTCAACGAGCTGGGCTTGCAACTCAAGGACATGGGGCGCTACGCCGAAGCTCTCGCCGTGTACCAGCAATCGCGCGCGGTCGAAACCTCGCCTGCCGCCGAGCGGAACATTGCCTGGCTGCGCGCCCGGTTGGCAGAACCCGTCCCATAATCGCAAAAATCCTCGCTGAATGTGCGAAATGGCGCGGCGGTTTGTTGCCTTGCCATCCCTGCACTTCTCGGGTAGGGTTTTCGGCCAAGTACAAAACGACCGCGCGCAAGGATTCCCGCGTGAATCCCTGCCAGCCTCCACGAACCATCCCGCCTGGTTATCTTCTCCTCCTCGGGTCCATTCGTGGACGGCGGCGGTCGGCAAATGCAATACGTTGAACAAGAGGATCGTATGAGTCTATTGGGGAAAGTGGCCGCGCTGTTTGGCGGCTGTTCCGCCCGCTCGGTATGCGTGGTGGATGGGGACCGTCTGGCCGGTGGTGACCGGGTTGGCCCCGGCGAGCGTTTCCAGGCCTTGAGCCGGTTGGCGAGGTTCTCCTCGCGCGAAAACCTTCCGGTGACGGTGGTGTTTGGCGGTCGTCCGCTGCGTGAGGCGGCCGATGATTCGGATTACAACGGGGTAACCGTCCGCTACGGCGAGACGCCTGAAGACGTCCGCGCCAAGCTGGTTTCCTCGCTGGCCAAGGCGGGTCGTTCCCGCGCCGCGCTGGTGACATCGGATGCCGAGTTTGAAGCGCAGATGACCGCCAAGGGGTATGGATCGATGCGGGTCAGCACTTTGCGCAAGGCGATGGAGCCTGCGGGTTCCGAAAACGGTGGGCGCGAAGGCGGTTTCAACCGCGACCGCGGCGACCGCGGAGACCGGGGTGAGCGTGGCGATCGCGGCGACCGTGATGGTGGCCGTGGCCGTGGACGCAACCGCAACCGTGGCCGTCGTCCGCAGGGCGAGCAATCTGGTTCGGCCCAGCCGACGGAACAATCCGGTGGCGGACGTCCCGCCGAGGGTGGTGCTTCCGCTCCGGCTCAGGCATCCTCCGGCAACGATTCCGTCAAGAGCCTGATCGACCTGGTCGAGTAGGCCGGCGCGGACCATCGCCACCACCATGCCGCCCGATCGGAGTTGTCCATGAAACCATTCCTGATCCGCTGGGCGGTCATGTTGGTGGCGATTTTTATTGCCGCGAACCTTTCCTTTCTTGGCATCCGGTACGAGTCCGCTGGTGCGCTGGTGGCCACCGCGCTGGTGCTCAGCCTGATCAACACCTTTATCAAGCCGGTGCTGATGATCATCACCTTGCCGTTTATCCTGCTCTCGTTCGGCTTGCTGGTGCTGATGATCAACGCGGCGCTGTTCTCGCTGGCCGGCGCCCTGGTCGGCGGTTTTCACGTGGACAGTTTCGGTTCCGCACTCGGGGGTGCCCTGGTGGTCAGCCTCATCTCTTTTCTGTTGAACACGGATCGGAAAACCGTGATTGTCCATCAAACGTCATCCTCCGGTCGAACGCCTCCGCCCGGCAAGGGTCCAATCATCGATGTATAAGGTCTCAATCATGAAAAAATCGCTGGGTATGCTACTGGGCGTTGGAGTCCTTGCCGTGTTGGCCTTCGCGGCCGGATGTTCGATCGACAATACCGATTCCGGTGCCTCGGAGAATGTGGTCAATCAAGCTTCCGGGCAGAATGCCGCGCCGTCGCCCGCCCAGCCCCAGTCCGAACCGGCACCAGCCCCTGCGCCCGCCCCGCCGATCGCCACGGATGGGCGTGATCAACTCGACATCTCCGGGGCCATCCTCCTCGGGCCTCATGCCGGCGTGCCGATCAAGAGTGCCGCCGTTACCCGCAACCTTTACGCCGCCAGCATTGAAGGCAAAATGGTCAACTTCTCCGTGGACCGCCTTGGCTGGCCGGTTCCCAACCAGCCGGTGGCCGGCGTTGATGCCCGCACGTATATCTTCTGGCGTGAGGGGTCGCAGGTGTACGGTGGTCACTTCGATTGGCAACGTCCCGGCCAAACCTCCAAGACCCTGAACAACGTGTACGAAGGGTATCTCGGTCGCCGTCCGCCAAAAGGCGCTCCCGTCTGGTTTGCCCTTTGCCGCATCGATGCCCGCGAGCGCACCAACGTCGCGATCAGCCAGAATCCGTGGCCATAAACCACCCGCACGCCCTCGGCCCAATCCAGTTCTAACCAAATCCTGCCTTCGCGCCGGAAGGCCAACGCGCTACCGTGGTCGCGTCATGGAGACGTCATGAAGACACAAACGGTAGTGATGATCCCGGGCGACGGAATCGGCCCGGAGGTTTCCCTCGCGACGAAACGTGTACTGGATGCTGCGGGCGCCGCTTTGATCTGGGAGGAGCGCCATGCCGGGATCACCGCGCTCGAGCGCGCAGGTTCGGTCATGCCCGAATCCACCCTTGAGGCCATCCTGCAGCATGCCGTTGCGCTCAAGGGGCCCTGCACCACCCCGGTTGGCAAAGGTTTCTCCTCGGTCAATGTGCAATTGCGGAAAAAGCTCAACCTTTACGCGGCGGTTCGCCCGGTGCGATCCCTTCCCGGGGTGAAAACCCGGTTTGAGAACGTCGATCTGGTCATCATCCGGGAAAATACCGAAGGCCTCTACAGCGGCATCGAAAACGAGGTCACCCCCGGGGTGGTCACCAGCCTCAAGGTCGCTACCGAAACCGCCTGCGAACGCATCGCCCGCTGGGCCTTTGCCTATGCCCTCGAGCGCGGCCGCCGCGACGTCACGGTCATGCACAAGGCCAACATCATGAAGCTCACCGACGGCTTGTTCATCCGCAAGGCCAAGGCCGTGCACGACGCGGAGTTCCCCCAGGTCGGCTACCGCGAGATCATCATCGACGCCGGTTGCATGCGGCTCGTGCAGGACCCAACCCAATTCGACCTGTTGCTGCTCGAAAACCTCTACGGCGATGTCGTCAGCGACCTGTGCGCCGGCCTGGTCGGCGGCCTCGGGGTCGTGCCCGGCGCCAATATCGGCGATGGCCACGCCGTCTTCGAGGCCGTGCACGGATCCGCTCCGGATATCGCCGGCAAGAACCTCGCCAACCCGCTCGCCCTGCTCATGTCGGCCGTGATGATGCTCAATTACCTCGCCGACAAGCAGGGGAATCCCGGGGCCCGCCCGGTGGCCCAACGCATCCGTGCCGCCTATGATCAGGCCTTGCTCGATGGTGCCACCACCCGCGACCTCGGCGGCCCCCTCGGCACGGTCGAATTCGCCGATGCCGTCATCGCCCGGCTCGCCTGACCCTTCGCGGCGATAAACCCGCCGAAAAAAGATCTGAACGAGCGCGATGCCCCCTCGGGTTCTCCGACATCTTCGCGCAACCCGCTGAATTCCAGACGAATACAACATAGGGGTTTCTCCGAAGCCAAGTATAACGTTCTACATAAAACGCTTGACCTTTATGGTGTCGTAGTCTAATAAAGCGCTTGAACAATGGTCGATCCATGGGTGGATCGATGGGAGATGACGATGATGAAAGCAAGCAAGGGAATGGGTTGGGTGGCCGGGTGGCTTCTCGCGTTGGTGGTGACGGCTTCGGCGCAGACCGTGCACGTCAACGAAATCATGTCCTCGAACGTGTCGACGATTCAGGATGAGGACGGGGCGTATTCGGATTGGGTGGAGTTGTACAATCCGGGAGCTTCGCCGGTGAGTTTGCTGGACTGGGGTCTGACGGATAGTGCGTCAAATCCGTACAAGTGGCGGTTTGGTGACGTGACGATCCAGCCGGGCCAATTCCTGATGGTGTGGGCCTCGAGCAAGGACCGTCCGGCGGTGACCAACGGCAATGCCATTCATACCAGTTGGGCGATCAGTTCCGGTGGCGAAGACATCGTCCTGACCCGGGCCGATGGTTCGACGGCGAGTTTCTTTGGCGCAACCTTGATTGGCAACGACCGCAGCGCCGGTCGCAAACCGGACGGTACAGGCCCGGTTCACTTCTTTGACCAGCCCACTCCGGGTGCCGCCAACACGACCACCGGCATACCCGCCGACCTGCCGATACCGGTCATATCCGTTCCAAGCGGCGTGTACACCAACAACCAGGTCGTCACCATCACGTCCGAGGTCGCTGGAGGGGTGATTCGTTACACCCTGGATGGATCCGATCCGACCACCAACTCCCCGGTCTATACCGGTGCCTTGACCGTGACGGTGCGTTCGGCCACGGCAAACTTATCCCTGATCCCGACCAACAACGACCCGAACCCCGGACCTCCCTACTACGAGGGCTGGCAACCCCCGCTCGGGGACGTGTTCCGGTTCCGCACCGTGCGCGCAAAGGTGTTTGCCCCCGGTTCGGCGGCCAGCAAGGCGGCCACCCGTTCGTACGTAATCACGCCCGCCGGCACATCGCGCTATTCCCTGCCGATCATGTCGATCAATACCGACGAGGGCAACTTCTTCGATCCGAACATCGGCATCTACGTCAAGGGGAACAACAACAACTTCTTCCAGGACGGCAGCGCCTGGGAACGGCCGGCTTCGCTGGAAATGATCGACACCAACGGCGTCGTGCAGTTCCAGAACAATGTCGGCATTCGCCTCCACGGCACGACCTCGGTGAGCCGCCCGCGCAAGAGCCTTCGCATCTACATGCGCGACCCGACCGCGCTGAACTACCAGGTTTTCCCGGACAAGCCGGTGAACAAATATTCCACGTTTATTCTCCGCTCCGGCGGCAATGACTGGGGCAATACGATCTTCCGTGATGTGTTCATCCAGTCGCTGATTTCCCACCTCAAGGTGGATCGCCAGTACGCGCGCCCGGTCGTCGTGTTCCTGAACGGCGAATACTGGGGTGTCCATCATATCCGTGACCGTTTTGACGAGGGCTACATCCTCAATCACTACGGCCTGGGTGAAAACGACTTTGTCCAGATGGAGGCCGATCTCGCGGTCAGCCAGCAACTCGTGTACGACCGCGGCTATGAGCCGCTGAAGGCGGACTACTATGACCTGCTGAAGTTCCTGAACGAACAACGTGTTGTTTCGTCGGGCAACTACGAGCAGGTGAAGAACCGGATCGATGTCGGAAACTACATCGATTACCTCTCCACGGAGATCTACTGCGGCAACACCGACTGGCCGGGCAACAACGTGAAGATCTGGCGTTCGGTTTCCACGAATACCGCGCCGGATGCCCCTTACGGCCACGATGCGCGCTGGCGTTGGATGATCTATGATACCGACTTCGGACTGGGTGCCGACTTCACCTACGTCCCCGGCCACAGCGAATTCGCGAATTACAACTCGCTCGCCCACGCCACCGCCTTGAATGGCGCACACTTCTCGAACAAGTCAAACGCGACCCTGATCCTGCGCCGGATGCTGGAAAACTCCGAGTTCCGCGCGGAATTCGTCAGTCGGTTCAGCGACCACTTGAACAGCGCGTTCCGCGCCGACCGGGTTATTGCGCACCACCAGGCCATGGCCGCGAAGCTCGCCCCGGAAATGGCCGAACATGCGCGCCGCTGGCGCCAACCGGTGAACTGGAGCAACGATCTCCAGCGCGTTCGCGACTACGCCGCCTTGCGCACCGATGCGGTCTGGGGCCACCTTCAGTCCTACTTCAACCTCGGTGGGCGCCGCACCCTTCACGTCAACGTATCCGATGCAAACGAGGGTCTCGTGCAGGTCAACTCGATCGAGATCACCCCCGGGTTGCCTGGCGTCTCCGCGTCGGTGTATCCGTGGTCGGGTTCATACTTCACCAACACCACGGTGACCCTGACCGCGAAGGCCAAGCCGGGTTTCCGGTTCGTGAAGTGGGTGAATGGGTTGACCGGGGCGGACCTGTCCACCAATGCCGTATTCAGCTTCGTCCATGCCGGCGAACATTCCTACACCGCCCTCTTTGCGCCGGACCAGTCCGGCCTGGTCCCGCAGCCGTTTGATCTGGGTGCCGGCCCCTTCGCATTCACCGAATGGGCGAATACCGAGGCGGCGGGAACCTACCCGGCCCACATGCTATTCGAGCAGGTTGACGGTGCCGACCCGGTCCTGTCCGTGCCGATGGATGGCGTCTGGACGCTTCCCTACAACATTGCCTCGCGCAGCCGCATCAACGGGCTCGGGACGAACGGCGTGTCGTTCATCAACACCGGCGACAAGGTCGCCCTGCCGGGATCCGGCTTCCTCGGTTCGGCTATTGCCGCCGTGTCCACCATCGGCCGCAGCAACGTGACCGTGTCGTTCACGGCCGGCACCGTCGTGCCGAATTTCCGCACCTACGGATTGCGCCTGCAATACCGCATCGGCGCCAGCGGGCCGTTCGTGGATGTCCTGGAGAATGGCCAGCCGGTGGAATACCTGCGCAATGCCACTGCTGGCCATGCCCAGAACTTCGGACCGGTCGCCTTGCCGGCCCTGGTCAACAACCAGCCCTACGTGCAGGTTCGCTGGAAGTACTACTACATCGACACGGGGGTGACCGGGGCGCGCCCGCAAATCCGCCTGGACGATATCCTCATCGCCTCGGACAAGGCGCCATCCGCCCCGATCGTCAAGCTCTCGGCCAGCAGCAACTTCGGCGCTTCCGGTGGTACGGCCTGGCTGAACGGCTCGCTGTCCAAGGACAACGACGGCCAGATTGTCTCCTACGCCTGGACCCAGTTGTCCGGTCCTCCGGCCGCCTTGGGTTCAGCGGATCAGGCCGTGGCCCAGGCCACCATTCCCGCCCGCTCGCAAAGCGCGACCTACCAGTTCCAGTTGGTGGTGACCGATAACGACGGCCTTTCCGCCACCGGCGTGGTCACGGTCAGCCAGGTGATCAACCTCGCGAAAACCTACAACCAGATGTTCTTCCGTGGCACGGCCAACGGATGGGGTACTACGGCGATGAGCCTGGTTAGCAACTACACCTGGGAAATCACCGCGACATTCGGTTCCGCCGCGAACGAACGGTTCAAGTTCGACGTCAACGGTGACTGGTCGCTGAACTTCGGCGACAACAACAACGATGGCATCGCCGACCAGAGTGCCACGCTGGACATTCCGGTAACCCAGGGCGCGGGTGCGTACCGCATCCGCTTCAACGACCAGACCAGGCGGTACTGGGTGACCAAGATCGTCGCCAACCAGCCCCCGGTGGCCAATGCCGGCAGCAACCGCTCCGTTTCCCCGGCCGGCGAGGTGATCACCCTCAATGGAAGCGCCTCCACCGATTCCGATGGATCCATCGCTGCGTTTGACTGGACCCAGGTGTCCGGCCCGGTCGCCGCCATCAGCAATGCCGCTTCCGCCTTCCCGGTCGTGTCCATTCCCGCCGGACCGGAAGGTTCGATCTACGTGTTCCGTCTCGTCGTGACGGATAACGAGGGTCTTTCCGCGACCGGCACGGTCACCGTGACCCAGCAGCTTGCCAAGAGCCATCCCCAGGTGTACTTCCGCGGCACCGCGAATGGCTGGGGCACCACGTTGATGAGCCTGGTCAGCAACAACACCTGGGAAGTCCAGGTCGTTTTTGGAGCCACCGCGACCGAGCGCTTCAAGTTCGATGTGTTTGGCGACTGGTCGCTGAACTTCGGTGACACCAACAACGATGGCATTGCGGAACAGTCCGGAGCCAACATCGCCATCACCCAGGGCGCGGGCACCTACACCATCCGCTACAACGACCTGACCCGTCGCTACTGGATCATCAAGCAGATCGTCAATGTCCCGCCGGTGGCGCATGCCGGGGCCGACCAGACGGTCTCGCTCGATGGCGGCGTCCGCCTGTTGAACGGCAGTGCCTCCAGCGATAGCGACGGTACGATCACCGCCTATGCCTGGTCGCAGGTGTCCGGTCCCGCCGTCACCATCGGCGATGCCTCGTCGGCGATGGCCTCGGTGACGATTCCGGCCGGCGCCCCCGCCGTCTATGGCTTCGCGCTGGTGGTAACCGACAACAGCGGCGCCTCGGCCACGGGTCTGGTCAGCATCACCCAGCTCAACCTTGCGCCGGTGGCCAATGCCGGAACCAACCAGACCCTCCTGCTTGAAGGCGGCACGGTCTCGCTGGTCGGCACGAACTCGTCCGATGCCGATGGCAGCATTGTTTCCTACCTGTGGAGCCAGATCGCCGGTCCCGCCGTGGTCATGACCAACGAGGCCTCGTCGATCGCATCGGTCGCTATTCCGGCCCAGGCCAGCAACACGGTGTACCGCTTTGCGCTGGTGGTGACCGACAACCATGGCGCATCCGCCACCGGCACGGTCACCGTCACCCAATCCTCGCCGCAGCTCCTCAAGTCGTACGATGTCGTGTACTTCCGGGGCACACCGAACAACTGGGGCACCTCGGCCATGGCCCTGGTCAGCAACTACACCTGGGAGACCGAGGTCGCATTCGGGTCCACCGCGACCGAACGCTTCAAGTTCGATGCCAGCGGCAACTGGTCGATCAACTTCGGCGATAACAACAACGACGGAATTGCCGATGCATCCGGCGCGAACATCGCCATCACCCAGGGTGCAGGCAACTACCGGATCCGCTTCAATGACCAGACGCGGCGTTACTGGGTCACCAAAATCATCGCCAACCAGCCGCCGGTGGCCAATGGCGGTGGCAACCGCACGGCGGCGTTGGCCGGCGACGTGCTGACCTTCAACGGCAGTGCCTCCACCGATCCGGACGGCTTCATCGCCGCCTTCGCGTGGAGCCAGGTATCCGGTCCGGCCGCCGCGATCAGCAATACCGCCTCGGCCTTCCCGGTGGTAACGATCCCCGCCGGCTCCAACGGCACGCTCTACGTGTTCCGCCTGGTCGTGACCGACAACGAGGGACTCTCCGCCACCGGTACGGTCACCGTCACCCAGTCCGCGCCGCAGTTGCTCAAGACCTACAACCATGTCTTCTTCCGCGGCACGCCGAACGGATGGGGCACCACGGCGATGACCCTGGTCAGCAACTACGTCTGGGAAATCGAGGCGACCTTCGGTCCCGGTTCGACCGAGCGCTTCAAGCTCGATATCAACGGCGACTGGTCGTTGAACTTCGGCGATAACAACAACGACGGCCTGGCCGAGCAGTCGGGCGGCAACATCATGATCTCCCAGGGCTCCGGCACCTACCGCATCCGTTTCAACGACCAGACCAAGCGGTACTGGATCTACAAGAACGGTGCGGGTTTCCTGAGCGCCTACAGTTCGATGACCGTGGCCGGCACCTTCAACGGGTGGAACCCGGCGGCGAACAACATGACGCTGGTTGACCACTACACCTGGCAGTACGACGTGGTGCTGTTCGCGGCGATCAACTTCAAGTTCGTCGCCAACGGGGCCTGGGCCTCCGGCAACTGGGGTGAAGCCAACCAGTCCGGCACCACGGTTCCGCTCAGCGGCATCGCGGAAGCCAGCGCCGGCAACATCGTTGTCGGCAGTGCGCTTAACGGTGCCTACCGGATCATCTTCAACGAGCAGACCCGCGCCTTCAGCCTCCAGGCGGTTCCGTCGGTGGCGAACCTGGTCCTCGGCAGCCCGAGCTTCACCACGCCGTGGGAGAAGTTGTACCAGATCAACCTGCTCGATCCGGTGCAGCGTGCCCAGGATCCGGACGGGGACGGCTTGAAGAACCTGACCGAGTACTACCAGGACATCAATCCGTACCACGAGGACAGCGATGGCGATCATTACCAGGATCGCGACGAGTTGATGGCCGGCACCGATCCGCGCCAGGAGCAGGATTACCTGTTCACCGAGCTGGTTCACCAGGATGGCTCGCTGCTGGTCGTCTGGACCGGGGTGGGTGATCGCAGCTACCTGGTCGAGGCGGTGACGGATGCCGCCGCCGCCACGTGGACGTCGGTCTCGCCGGTCATGGCCGGTGTGCACGGCGACATGCATGTGGATGTCAGCGATGCCATCGAGGACGGCGCCGCCTCCTTCCGGGTACGCGTGCTCAACGTCCTGTATCCGCCCGAATAAGTTTCCGCGGGTTCCTCCTGATCCCGCAAGGCCAGCCGGCGCATCCGCAAGGGTGCGCCGGATTTTTTTGCCGTTGTCGTTGATCTTTTACCACGCATGTGACTACAATGGTCACATGATAAAATCACTGCGAGAAAGCAAGGCGCACTTGAGTGAGTTGGTCGAGCGGGCAGCCCGGGGCGAGGAGATCATCATTTCCGTTCGCGGCAAACCAAAGGCCCGGCTTGGGCCGGTTTCGGCTGTGGCATCGGCTAACCCCAGGCAATGGGTCAAAAGCCTGAAGGAAACCCGGGCGAAGTACACGGTCCGCATCAAGGATAGTTCCGCGGAGATCCTGGATGCGGTGCGGGGGGATCGGGTGTGATCTACTGGGACACGTCCGCCATCCTTAAGCTCTATGTGGAGGAAAGCGACTCCGCACTATGGGAAAAAGTCGCCATGGATGAACGACATCCACGCGTGTCCAGCATGCTGCTGGAGGCCGAATTTTCCTTTGCGGTCCGGCAGAAGGAGCAACGCGGCGAAGTGAAGCCGGGCGGGGCTGCCCACTTGGTCAAGATGTTGCGTCGCGATGTAACCCGCGGCTATCTGCAACTGTATCCGCTCAACGCCGAGGTGATGACCCGAACCGTGGAGTTGGCTCTTCATGAAGCGAAGCACGTGCCCATGCGGACGCTGGATGGCCTGCACCTGGCCAGCGCATTGCTGTTGGATGTCCGGTTGATCGCTACCGCCGATGTCCGGATGAAGGCGGCCGCGTTGCGTGTCGGGTTGGCTCTGGTCGATCCGACGGATTGACACCGCAGGCTCGTGCGCAGGGCATCCTGGATCGCCGATCCAGGATGCAGGGGCGGTAGGCTCGCTTCTATTGCGTAATCGTAATCCTAATCTTGATCGTCATCGGAGGATTACGATGAGGATGTAGGATTACGAATACGAAGCACTACCCCATGTTGTACCCCGGGCGGCATGCGAGGTTCCCGGATCGGCCCTCCGGGCAGGTGATTCGCCCTTGCCCAGATGCCGTGGCGACCGTAGGATGACGGTTCATTTACGAAAGGGATTCCATCATGGGCAGCATCTTCAAGGCATATGACATCCGGGGCATCTACGGCAAGGACCTGAACGAGGAGCTGGCGGGCAAGATCGGCCGCGCCTTCGCCACCTTCCTGAAGTGCAAGAAGGTCGTGCTCGGCCACGACATGCGCCCGCACTCGATCCCGCTGTTCAAGGCGCTGGCCGACGGCCTGGTCATGCAGGGTGTCGAGGTCATCAACATCGGCCTCTGCTCGACCCCGATGACCTATTACGCCAACGGCAAGCTCGGCGCCGACGCGAGCATCATGCTCACCGCCTCGCACAACCCCGGCGAGTGGAACGGCTTCAAGCTGTGCCGCGAACAGGCGATCCCGATCAGCGGCGTGACCGGCATCAAGGACATCGAGAAGATCGTCCTGTCCAACGCCTTCGCTCCCGCCACCGGCGGCGGCTCGGTCAAGGAGGTCGACATCCTGCAGGACTACATCGACCACATCCGCCAGTTCGCCGACGTGAAGCGGCCGCTGCGCGTGGCCATCGACTACGCCAACGCCATGGGCATCGTCGAGGGCAAGGTGCTGGAAGGCCTCGTCGAGATCGACCCGTTGTTCGACACCCTTGACGGCACGTTCCCCAACCACGAGGCCAACCCGCTGGTCGAGGAGACCTGGCACGCGTTGCAGCACAAGGTCAAGGCCGGCAACTACGACTTCGCCATCGCGTTTGACGGCGACGCCGACCGCGCCGGGTTCATGGACGAGAAGGGCAACATCATCCCGATGGACATGATCACCGCGCTGATCGCCGAGATGGTCCTCAAGCGCGACAAGGGCGCGACGATCTTCTACGACCTGCGCAGCAGTTGGGCGGTGAAGGAGCTGATCGAGGCCAACGGCGGCAAGCCGATGATGTCCCGTGTCGGCCATGCCTTCATCAAGCAGCAGATGCGCGACAACAACGCGGTGTTCGCCGGCGAGTTGTCGGGCCACTACTACTTCAAGGAAAACTACTTCGCGGAAAGCTCCTCGCTGGCCGCCCTCTACGTGGCCAACCTGCTGAGCGACACCGATGCGACCCTGTCGGAGCTGATCAAGCCGATCCAGAAGTACTTCGCCAGCGGCGAAATCAATTCCGAGGTCGAGAACACCGCCGAGGTGTTCAAGCGCCTGCGCGCCAAGTACGGCCACGGCCAGGTGATCGAGCTCGACGGCCTGTCGGTCGAGTTCGACAGCTGGTGGTTCAACGTGCGTGCCTCGAACACCGAACCGCTGATCCGCCTCAACCTCGAAGCGAAGTCGCGTGACGAGATGATCGCCAAGCGCGACGAAGTGCTCGGCCTTATCCGTTCCTGATCATGCGCTTGCTTGCGGCCATCGGCCTGGCCGTGCTGTGCACGGCCGGTTCCACGCGCGCCCAGGCGTGGTTCACCGAGGTCACCACCAACGCCGGCATCACCCACCTGTTCACCCGGCCGACCGGGGGGATCACCGGCAGCGCCGCGCTGGATTTTTTTGAGCAGACCGGCGGTGCCGTGGCCGAGGATTTCGACGGCGATGGCTGGATCGACCTCTTTGTCCTGCAGGCGGGAACCAACGCCAACCTGCTGTACCGGAACCGCGGGGACGGTACCTTCACCAACGAGGCTGTTCCGCGGGGGGCCGCCCAGGTCTGGCAATCCATCGGAGCGGCCGCCGCCGATTATGACAACAACGGAACCGTGGACATCGTGTTCACCGCGATGACCAACCAGCCGGTCTTGCTGGTGAACACCGGCGGCGGGTATTTCGTCTTCACCACCCTCACCAATTCGAAGGTCGAGGTGGATACGGATGAGGAATTCGGCGTGTTCACCAACTACACCGAGATCTTCCGGCAGACCAGCCCGAGCTGGGGCGATGTTGATCGCGATGGCCAGCTTGACCTGGCCTTCGGGCGCTGGTACGGACAGCGGCCCAGCCTGGAGTTTTACCACAACCAGGGAGGTCAACTGGTCGAGGCGATGCGCTGGGATGACGAACCGGACTTTTATGTATTCACCCCGTTCTTCGCCGATTTCAACGGAGATCGCTGGCCCGAGATGGGATCGGTTGCCGACTTCACCAACACCTACCTGTTCGCGAACAGCCGCACCGGGTATCTGGAGCGGGTGACGCGCACCTTCGCCGGGTATGGCACCGATGAAAACGGGATGGGAACAGCGGTCGGAGACATCGACAACGATGGCGACCTGGATTGGTTCGTGACCAGCATCCGCGACACCAGTCCGCCGCCGGGGGTGAAGTGGAACGGATCGGGGAACCGGCTTTTCCGCAACGAGGGCGGCTTGCGTTTTTCCGACATCACCAGTGCAGCCGGTGTGCGCGATGGCTACTGGGGGTGGGGTGCGGTGATGGGCGACCTGGACAACGATGGCTGGCTCGATCTTTTCCACGTCAACGGATACGCCAATACGTTCTTCTCGTGGATTCCGGAGAAGTTCAACGACAAGCCTGCCCTCCTGT
Organism: uncultured Verrucomicrobiota bacterium; assembly: GCA_937872895.1. Lineage (GTDB taxonomy): Bacteria > Verrucomicrobiota > Kiritimatiellia > CAIVKH01 > CAIVKH01 > CALMUP01. The sequence goes on along the minus strand of CALMUP010000017.1, from coordinate 35,746 downwards.
TCCGCAACCGCGGCGATGGCACCTTCACCAACATCGCGGCGGAGGCGGGGCTGGCTGATACCGGACAGGGGCGAGGGACACTGCTGTTCGACTACGACAACGACGGCGACCTCGATGTATTCATTGTGAACAACCAGGCGTTGACCGCCGTGGGCACGAATGCGGTGCGTACGCCGGGGCCTCCGCGCCTGTACCGCAACGACAACACCAACGGCTACGGGTGGCTCAAGGTCACGCTCGACGGCGTGCCGCCGCTGCACCGGCATGGCATTGGTTCGCGGGTGTACCTCACGGCGGGCGGGATGACCCAGATGCGCGAGCTGAACGCGTCGTCCGGCTACCTGGCCCATGGCCCGAACCGGATCGCGCATTTCGGGCTCGGCACCAACACGGTGATCGACGCGGTGCGGGCCGAGTGGATCAACGGTGATGCGGTGGTGGTGCGGAATGTCGCGATCAACCAGGCGATGTCGGTCGGGGTGCCGCGCGCGGTGGTCTCGACGAACTACCTGTACGGGGCGGGGTCGGTCACCGGGTCGGCGACCAACGTAACGCCGCTCGGAACGCCGCGCTGGTGGGTGGTCAACGGTGTCACCAACAGCGATCCGGTCACCGCGTCGTTCAACCAGGCCGGCACGCAGGAAATGGTCCTCCACGTGACCGATGCGTCGTGGACGAACGTGGTGTGGACGGAGATCCGGCGCGTGTTGGTCGAGACGGCGGAGCTGCAGTTGCTGAGCGGTCCGGGTCCGGTGTGGTCGGTGCAGTGGGCCGCGCGTTCGGGATTCGTGTACCGCGTGCAGGCGGCGACCAACGGGGTGGGTGCGTGGACGTCGATTTCCGCAGTGACAACCGCCGTTGTGACGGAGGCTGTTACCGGCGTGGTCACGGCCGAAGCGGCCAGCGCGGCGTTCCGGTTGGTCGAGCAACCGGTGCCGTAACGTGGCGCGGTTGTTGCCGGTGCCGGCATCGTCGTTCTCCTCAACCGTTCTGCGGGATCAGCGATCCCGCCTACAGGGGGGTGGTGTCGTCGAGGAAGGCGAGGGTGCGGCGTTCGAGCCAACCGTTGCGGCCGAGGAAGCCGAGGTGGCCGCCGTGGCGGGCGAGTTCGAGCGTGAGGAGCGGGTGGTGTCCGGCCTCGGTGCGCGGGTAGCAGTGCGGGCCCATGAACGGGTCGTCGAGGGCGTTGACGAGCAGGGTCGGGCGTTGGATGCCGCCGAGCACGTAGCGGCTGCTGACCCAGCGGTAGAAGGCGGGGACGTCGTTGAAGCCGAAGTGTGGCACGGTATAGCGGGCGTCGTAGTCCTCAAGGGTCCGGATCTCGTCGTAGCCGACATCGTCGATGTGTCCGGGCATGACGTGCATTTTCTGGCGGATGCGTTCGCGGAAGGAGTTCAGGAACCGGCGGATGTAGAACCGGTTGTCGGGGGCGTTGAGGCGGCGGGCGCAGTCCTCGACATCGACCGGGACGGAGAGGCAGACGGCGCGGCGGATTTCGCCGGGCACGCGGTGTTCGAGGCGGCCGAGGTAGTTCAGGGTCAGGTTGCCGCCGAGGCTGAAGCCGACGAGGTCGATGTGCAGGTAGCCGGCGAGGCGCGCCTCGAGGATCACCATGGCCAGGTCGTCGGTCAGGCCGCCGTGGTAGAAGTGGACCTTGCGGTTCGGTTCGCCGCTGATGCCGCGGTAGTTCCAGACCCAGACATCGCGGCCGGCGTCGCGCAGGGCCTGCACCATGGTGCGGACGTAGTGGCGGTGGACATCGCCTTCCATGCCGTAGGAGAGGATCACCAGGCGGGGGTGTCCGCTGGTCACGGTATCGATGTCGAGGAAGTCCCCGTCGGGCGTTTCGATGCGGCGGCGCTGGTAGTTGATCACCGGGGCGGGTTTACAGGCGCCGAGGATGGTCTGGAGGTGGCCGCTGCGCAGCCAGGGCGGGGCGTGGTAGGATGATGCGGTGACGGGCATGGTGGGGCCGCAGGCGGTTGCGGCGGTGTTCAGAAGGTGTGTACGGCGATCGCGATGGCGATGCCGAGCAGGGTGCCGGCGAGCACTTCGAGCCGGGTGTGGCCGAGCAGCTCGGCGAGTTTTTGTTTCGACAGGTGGTGTTCCTTGAACAGCTCGGCGACGATCTTGTTGAGGATACGGGCCTGCTGGCCGGCGGCGCGGCGCACGCTCTGGGCATCGAACATCACGATCAGGGCAAAGGCGAGGGCGACGGCAAACAGGGTTGAGCCGAACCCTTCGATCAGGCCGACCGAGGCGGCGAGGGCGCTTACCGCGGCGCAGTGGGCGCTGGGCATGCCGCCGGTGCTGACGATGTAGCTGAAGTCGATCTCGCGGTTGCGGATCAGGTTCCAGGTGAACTTGATCGACTGGGCGGCGAGCCAGCCGAAGAAGGCGGACAGGAACGACGGGTTGTGGAGCAGCTCGTTCATCGGTAGGGACAAAGAAAGACCAGATCGCCGCATCTGTCAATGGTAGGCGAGGACCTCCAGCCAGCGTTCCCCGTTCTTGCCGAGGACCCAGTGGCCTTGCTTGCGGGTGATCAGGCGGAGGCCGTTGCGGCCGAGGACCGCCTCGTCCACGGACAGCACGTGGTGGCGTTTGCCGGCGAGGGCGCGGCGTTCCTCCTCGGTGGCTGGGCGGCCGCGCAGGGGGACGCCGCCTTCGGAGACGGTCATCACGAACGTGGTGGCGGGTTCGCCGGTCCAGCGGGACGGGTAGCGGGCGAAGTAGTTCAGCGGGCGCGGGGTTTTCACCACGAGGGTGAAGGCGGGGGCGAGTTGGTCGAGGTAGTCGCCGAGGCCGAACACCTCGTGGGTGAGTTGCCACTGGTACACGTCGAGGGGGTGGATGCCGGTGAGGTTGTGGCCGTGGTAGTTGCCGTGGTCGGGTTTGAGTTTCTGGGCCTTGAACCAGCGGTGGAACTGGGTGTTGTTGATCACGCCGACCTCGAAGTGGAGGTGGGCGCGGACGACCGGGATGCCGGTGGAGGCGGAGTTGCCCATCAGGCCGAGGGTCTGGCCGCGGGTGACGGCGGTGCCGGGGCGCATGGCCGGATCGACGTCGGCGAGGTGGGCGTAGAGGGTGTAGATCTCGCCCATGGTCGGGTCGTCGTGGACGAGCACGACGTACTTGCCGTAGTTCGAGTTGCCGGCGATGCGGTTCGCGTAGGCGACGCGGCCATCGGCGGCGGCGATGACCAGGTCGGTGGGCATGTTCTTGCGGTCGCGGTTCATCGGGCCGATGTCGAGGCCTTCGTGGAACGAGGGGAGGACGTACTTGCCTTGCTGGGTGCTGCGCACGGATCCGTACATCGCGGACTCGGGGCGGCCGGAAGCGGTGGGCATGTAGATGCCGGGGGTGTTGGTATCGAGCAGTTGGTCCTGGGCGGTGGGGTAGCCGAAGCGCAGGCCGGGGGGAGGGGGCGGGACGGCAGGCGCGGCGAGTGGCGCGGCGAGTTCGGGGGCGGGCAGGTCGGAAACGGAAGGCGGTTTCTCCGGCCACAGCCACCAGACAACGATCAGCAGGTCGAGGATCAGCAGCGGGATCAGCCAGACCCGGTGGCGTTGCCAGGCGCTGGGGGGCGTTTCGGGAAGATTGGGTTGTCCGTAATTCAACATGGATGTTCGTCCGGTAAAAAATGGGTGCATCCGATATGCCCCAAGCGCGGGGTGGAATCAATCCGGAAGCGGAGAAATTCGGAAAGGGGGGGGCGCAGGCGGGGGGCTGCTGTTTTTGAATGTGATCTGAATCGTTAGCCCGAAAACTTGAATGCATGAACCGCAGATTGCGCTGATATCGCAGATGGAAATGGAGTGATGAAGATCCTGCCATGCAGGGGTGATGCACAAAAAAACGGGGTCGTTGTGATGCAACGTAAAGCCATCCGCGACCGTCGGCGAAATCAGCGGTTTGAATTTCTGGATTCGGGGTTAACCCCATCACCGATTTCGTGAACGACGAAGGTAGCGATGATGTTTGGTTGAGGCGGAGCGGATGATCAGGCGATGGGCAGGAAGGTCAGGTGGTCGGTGGCGAGGTCGAGGATGGCGCAACCGGGTTGCTGGGCGCGGTGGAGGGCGCCGGGGTTGATGATGCGAGTGCGGCCGTGGCGTTCGTCGGCGGCGAGGTGGGTGTGGCCGGTGATGACGAGGTCGTAGGACGCGCTGGCGATCACGGCGTCGAGGCGGCGGGTGTCGTGGCCGTGGAGCACGGCGATGGATTGGCCGGCGAGGGTGAGGGTGGCGAGGGAGCCGGGGATGGAGAGGAAGTGGACCGGCGAGACGAGGTCGTCGATGTAGGTATCCACGTTGCCGAGCACGCAGGTGATCGGCGTTTCGGGGTCGGCAAAGCCGGCGGCGAGTTCGGTCAGCACGGCCGCGCTGCCGATGTCGCCGGCGTGGATGACATGGACGGGATGGAATGCCTTCAGCGCGGCGATGGCGCGCGCGGTGCGGGTGACGTTGCCGTGGGTATCGGAGAGCAGGGCGAGGTGCATGGGGAACGGATAGCAGGGGATGGAACGCGATTCGAGGGGAAAGTGGGGAGGGGGCGAGGAGGGCGGGAACTACGAAACAGGCGAAAAAACCGAGAGGTTGTTTGCGGCCTGAAAACCGGAAGTGGAATTTCCATTCAGGCTTGGTGTCATCATGGTCCTGAATTGTTTCGGTCTCGCGGGAGCTCGACCCTCCAGCATGTCGGAAACGGTTGTGGCGTTACGGGGGGGCAACCTCCACGTTGCCCTTTCGCGACTACGAACCACACGAAAAACCGGAAGGGTGTTTTCAGTCTGACCCGGTATCGATGAACCGGTCTCGCGGGAGCTCGACCCTCCAGCATGTCGAAAACGGTTGTGGCGTTACGGGAGGGGCAACCTCCGGGTTGCCCTTTCGCGACATCGGTGTGCGGGTTCAGCGGAGCAGGGTGCGGGCGCGGGTGAAGATGGCGTCGAGCATGGGTTCGGTGAGTTTGCCGGTGAAGGTGTTCTGCTGGCTGGGGTGGTAGGAGCCGAGCAGGTGGTAGGGGCCGAGGGTGGTTTCGGCACCGTGGCCGAAGGCGGGGGCGGGGGCGGGGGTGTGGCCGCGTTGTTTCATCAGGGCGAGCAGGCCGTCCCAGGCGAATTTCCCGAGGCAGACGAGGACGCGGAGGTCGGGAAGCAGGTCGAGGTCGCGGTTGAGGTAGCCGATGCAGGCGTCGCGTTCGGCGGGGAGCGGTTTGTTGCCGGGCGGGGCGCAGCGGACGACGGCGCTGATGTAGGCGTCGCGCAGGGTCTGGCCGTCGTCGCGTGCGGTGGAGGTGGGCTGGCTGGCGAAGCCGGCCTTGTGCAGTGCGCGGTAGAGCCAGTCGCCCGAGCGGTCGCCGGTGAACATGCGGCCGGTGCGGTTGGCGCCGTGGGCGGCGGGGGCGAGGCCGACGAGGAGCAGGCGGGCGGCGGGGTCGCCGAAACCGGGAACGGGTCGGCCCCAGTAGGGCTGGTCGCGGTAGGCGGCCTTCTTGTCGCGGGCGACCTGTTCGCACCAGGCGATCAGCCGCGGGCAGGCGCGGCACGCGGTGATGGCGGCGTTATGGGCGTCGAGCGGGTTCATTGCGGGACGGGACGTGGGCGGTGGTTGGATGATACCTGGATTCGTCGGGCCGCCGGGCGTGCGGCCGGATGTACGGCGCTTTCTGTGTTGGAGCCGCGTGGGCGGACGGGAGTCCAGCCCTCGCGGCTCCGCCTTGAAATCACCGCACATCCGACCACCCGCCCGCTAAACGGTTCGCGCTGGAAGCGCAAACCGTTTGCCCGACGAATCCAGGTGTTCACGCATCGTCTCGCTTCGCTCGCCGATAAAACCAAGACATCATCCCGTTTCATGTCCGTTCTTTTTCCTGCTTTATGGCTGAGCGTGATGGTTGGTACTGGCTGCGTGTGTCCTTTGTCGCGGGCGACCTGTTCGCACCAGGCGATAAGCCGCGGGCAGGCGCGGCACGCGGTGATGGCGGCGTTATGGGCGTCGAGCGGGTTCATTGCGGGACGGGACGTGGGCGGTGGTTGGATGATACCTGGATTCGTCGGGCCGCCGGGCGTGCGGCCGGATGTACGGCGCTTTCTGTGTTGGAGCCGCGTGGGCGGACGGGAGTCCAGCCCTCGCGGCTCCGCCTTGAAATCACCGCACATCCGACCACCCGCCCGCTAAACGGTTCGCGCTGGAAGCGCAAACCGTTTGCCCGACGAATCCAGGTGTTCACGCATCGTCTCGCTTCGCTCGCCGATAAAGGCGGGGATCATCATCCGAGGGGATATCCATTCGTTTTCTTGGGTTGATACGTTAAGCGGGTTCATCGCGGGGCGGTGGTTTAGCCGGTGATGAAGTCCTGGTCCTTGTAGAGGACGAGGCGGCCTTTTTTCTCGAGGGCGGCGAGGGATTGGGCGGCGTGGGCGGACAGGGCGGTGTGGAGGGTCTTGTCGATGGCGAATTCGCGGCGTTCGTGGGGTTTGATGGTCGCGCCGAAGAGGTCGGGATCGTGGTCGAACAGGAGCAGGGTGCCGTCCTGGGCGAGTTCGGGGAGCCAGCTGCGTTTCCAGCGGCGGGTGTCGAGCGGGAAGGTGTCGTAGGAGGTCTGGAAGACGAGGCGCAGGTTGTGGCGCATCGGGCAGACATCGCCGGCGAATACGGCGCGGCGGGGCGGGAACATGAACATCGATTCGGGGTGGACGATCTCGATGCCATCGGGGTGGTCGAGTACGACGACGGCGTGGCCGCGGGTATGGCCGGAAGAGCGCACGAGGGTGATGCCGGGGAGGATTTCCTTGCGTTCGGCGCCGATGCGTTGGAGGTGGGCGGACGGAAGCTGGTGCAGCGGGGCGATGGCTTCGGGCGGGTAGGATTTGTAGAGCAGCGGGTCGCCGGAGGTGGCGTCCTCCCATTCGAGGGCGGTGGTGAAGTGGGTGGCGTGGGGGAAGGCGGGTTCGAGGTGGCCGGGGGTGCCCATCGAGGCGCCGCCGACGTGGTCCCAGTGGAGGTGCGTGAAGACGACGAAGGCGATGGCGGTGCGGTCGATGCCGAGGGCGGCGAGGCGTTCGAGCAGGGGCCAGCCGGGACCGAGGCCGTGGAGGGTGGCTTCGCGTTCGGTGAATTTCTCGGCGGGACCGCAACCGGTGTCGATCAGGCCGAGGCGTCCGTCATCGAGCTCGACCAGCAGTGCGTGGGCGTCCTGCGGGATGCGGTTCTCGGCGTCGGGCTTGATCAGCCGGGACCAGATCGGTTTCGGGACGAGGCCGAACATGGTGCCGCCGTCCGAGGTGAACTGCGAGGCGAGGATGGGGGTGATCTTCATGGGATCACTGATAGCAGGAAACGGGGCGGAAGGAAACAGCACTTCGCGGGAAGTTGGATGGCGGGAAACTCGGGGAGGGGGGTGAACTACGAAAAACGCGAAATGCGCGAAAGAAGCGTGGAAAAGACGTTGAACCACGGATGGGGAATATAGGGTGCGTCGTTCGTAGTGCGCCCGTCAGGGCGCAGGCGGGGCGGGGTTGGGAATTAGTTAACCACGGAGGCGGATGAGGGGGAGGAGGAAGGCGACTACGGAAAACGCGGAAAAAGCGGAAAGAAAGGGAACCACCGAGGACACGGAGGGCACAAAGGAAAAGAGGAGGTAACTACGAAAAACGCGAAATGCGCGAAAGGGTGTGTGATGGCGGCGAGGCGCTTCCTGTAGCTCCGGCGATATTCGCCGGAGGGGGACATGGTCAGGATCGTGAGCCGGGACCTTCACGGAAAAGATGTTGAACCACGGAGGCGGATGAGGGGGAGGAGAAGAGGCAACTACGGAATACACAGAAGACGCGGAAAGAAAGGGAACCACCGAGGACACGGAGGGCACGGAGGAAAAGAGGAGGTAACTACGAAAAACGCGAAATGCGCGAAAGGGTGTGTGATGGCGGCGAGGCGCTTCCTGTAGTTCCGGCGATATTCGCCGGAGGGGGACATGGTCAGGATCGTGCGCCGGGACCTTCCGGCGTACAACGCCGGAACTACAGGGTGATGGGTCAGGGGCGAGGAAGAAAACGACGGAAAACGTGGAGGACGCGGAAGGGGATGAACTACGAAAGACACGAAACAAACCTAAAGGGGATCTGTGGATCGGAGAAGGCGTTCGGGGTGTAGTAGCCGCTCCGCGAGCGGCGGGATGGGATGGGTGATGAAGCGGACGGAAGTGGATTGTCCAGGGATTGGACAACCGGGGGGTGGGACGTTCCAGGGATTGGACAACGGGGGCGGCGGGGGTCAGCAGATGCGGGGAAGTTGTTCGCCGCTGAGGAGGTCGAGGGGGCGGCGGGCGCCGAAGGGGCTGGTGAGGGTGACGCGGCCGGTGCGGCCTTCGGTGACGGTGCCGATGCGGGCGGGGGTGGTGTCGGGGAAGTGGGTGCGGAGGAGGTCGAGGGCGCGTTCGGCGTGGTCGGGGTGGATGAAGCAGACAAAGCGGCCTTCGTTGGCGACGTAGAGGGGGTCGAGGCCGAGCAGTTCGCAGGCGCCGCGGGTGTCCTCGCGCACGGGGATGGCGGCTTCGGTCAGGGTGAGGTCGTGGCGGCTGTCGCGGGCGAGTTCGATCACGGCGGAGGCGACGCCGCCGCGGGTGGCATCGCGCAGGGCGTGGATGTCGAGGCCGGCGTCGAAGAGGGCGTGGACCGCATGGTTCAGCGGGGTGCTGTCGCTGTCGATCGGGGACTCGAGGGCGAGTTCGGCCCGGGCGGCGAGGATGGCCATGCCGTGGCGGGCGATGTCGCCGTTGACGAGGATGGCGTCGCCGGGGCGGATCGCGCCGGGGCCGGTTTCGCCTTCGAACTCGAGCACGCCCACGCCGCTGGTGGTGATGAACAGGCCGTCGCCCTTGCCCTTGTCCACGACCTTGGTATCGCCGGTGACGATCTGCACGCCGGCGGCGTCGGCGGCTTGTTTCATCGACTGGGCCACGCGCCACAGGGTTTCCATCGGCAGGCCTTCCTCGAGGATCATCGCGCACGACAGGTACAACGGCGTCGCCCCGGCCATGGCGAGGTCGTTCACGGTGCCGTGGATGGCGAGCGAGCCGATGTCGCCGCCGGGGAAGAACAGCGGCTTCACGACAAACGAGTCGGTGGTGAAGGCCACGCGGCCGGGGGGGAGGTCGAGCAGGGCGCTGTCCTGGTGGGACTGCAGCGAATCGGGTCCGAACGTGGCGGCGAACAGGTCGCGGATCAGGCGGCGCATCATCGAGCCGCCGCCGCCGTGGGCGAGGGTGACGACCGGGTAGTCGGCGAGCGGGATGGGGCAGGTGTTCATGACTTCCGGTAGCGGTAGTAGGCGGAGCAGGCGCCCTCGTTGGAGACCATGGTGGCGCCGAGGGGTTTCTCGGGGGTGCAGCGGGTGCCGAAGGCCGGGCATTCGTGGGGCTTCTTCAGGCCTTGGAGGATGAGGCCGCTGATGCAGGCGGAGGGGGGTTCGCCGGGATCGGGACCGAGGCCGAATTTCACGGCGGCGTCGTGGGCGGCGTATTTCGGTGCGAGGCCGAGGCCGCTGTGCGGGATGCGGCCCATGCCGCGCCAGGTGCGGTCGATCACGGTGAAGACATCGTCGACCATGGCCATGGCCTCGGGGTTGCCGTCACGGCGGACCGCGCGTTCGTAGGCGTTTTCACAGGTGGCGCGGCCTTCCTCGAGCTGCAGGATGCACTGGTGGATGCCGCGCAGCACGTCGATCGGTTCGAACCCGGTGACCACGATGGGCACGCGGTATTTCTCGGCGAGCGGGATGTAGGGTTCACAGCCGGCGATGGCGCAGACGTGGCCGGCGGCGAGGAACCCCTGCACGCGGCAGTCGGGGCTAGCGAGCAGCGCCTCCATGGCGGGCGGGACGAGGACGTGGGAGACGAGCAGCGAGAAGTTCGTCAGGCCTTCGCGGGCGGCCTGGAACACGCTCATGGCGTTGGCGGGGGCCGTGGTCTCGAAGCCGACGGCGAAGAACACGACCTCGCGGTCGGGGTGTTGGCGGGCGAGGGCGAGGGCGTCGAGGGGCGAGTAGACCATGCGCACGTCGCCACCGGCCGCTTTCACCGAGAACAGGTCGCGGGAGGTGCCGGGAACGCGGAGCATGTCGCCGAACGAGCAGAAGATCACACCCGGGCGGGAGGCGATGGCGAGGGCCTGGTCGATGATGCCGGTCGGGGTGACGCAGACCGGGCAACCGGGGCCGTGGAGCAGGGTTACGCCGGGGGGGAGCAGTTCATCGATGCCGAACTTGATGATCGCGTGGGTCTGGCCGCCGCAGACCTCCATCAGCATCCACGGCTGGGTGGTGATGCGGCGGATGGCGGCGGCGATGCGGCGCACGCCCTCGGCATCGCGGTATTCGTCGAGGTATTTCACGGGTGCATGGTACGATTCTTTGGGTAAAAGGAAACGAAGGAATCGACGTGTGGTATCATTTCTAAAGGTTGAACAGCGGGCGTCTTTTTGTCATGTTCGCCGACTCTTATGAGCATGTATCAGGAAAATGCCGAGGTGTTGGAGCACGAGGCCATTCAGGGCGGGTACAACCTGCTGATCATGCGGTCGCCGAACATCGCGCCGGCAGTCAAGCCAGGCCAGTTCGTGCATGTGCTGGTACCGCATCTCGGCGAATCGATCCTGCGCCGCCCCTTCAGCGTGTTCCGTGCCGAGGGTGACCGGTTGGCCATTCTCTACAAGGATGTCGGACGCGGCACGCGCACGTTGACCTACCTGCGGCACGGCGAGACGCTCAGCCTGGTGGGTCCGCTCGGGCGCGGTTTTCCCGATCCGGCGCCGGGGTTGTTTCCGGTGCTGGTGGCGGGTGGATACGGCATGGCGGCGTTGCACATCTGTGCACAGCGCAGCCCGGTCAAGGGCGTGGCGTTTTTCGGTGGCCGCACCGCAGCGGACATCCTGTGCGTGAAGGAATTCGAGGCCTTGGGTTGGACGGTGATCGTCACGACCGAGGACGGTTCGCTCGGGCATCAGGGACGGGTGACCGATGCGCTGGATCCGTGGATGGCGCAGGGCGGTGCGGCGCGCAAGCCGGAGTTGTTCGTGTGTGGTCCGTCGGGCCTGCTCAAGGCGGTGGCGGCGCGGGCGCTGGAGCACCGCTGGCGTGCCTGGGTGTCGGTGGACAACAACATGGGGTGCGGGGTCGGGGCGTGCCTGACCTGCGTGCTCAAGGTGCATGACCACGAGAAGGGCGACTGGACGTGGGCGCGGGCCTGCCGGGAAGGCCCGGTATTCGCGGCGTCGGACATCGTCTGGGAGGCGGTCGGATGAGCGCGATCCCGGTCACGGCAGTGGATCTTTCGGTCAATGTGGGCGGCATCGCGCTGAAGAACCCGGTGATGGTGGCCTCCGGCACGTTCGGCTACGGCCCGGAGTATGCCGATCTGGTGGACATCAACCGGCTCGGGGCGATCGTGGTGAAAGGGATTTGTCTCAATCCGACGAAGGGCAATCCGACGCCGCGCACCGCCGAGGTGGCGAGCGGGTTACTCAACGCGATCGGCTTGCCGGGTCCGGGCGTGGACGGTTTTGTCCGAACCTACATGCCGTTCCTTCGGCAGTATGCGACGCCGGTGATCGTGAACATCTGGGGCAAGACGATCGAGGAATATGCCGAGGTCGCGCGCCGGTTCGACCAGGTCGAGGGCATTGCCGGGCTCGAGGTCAACGTGTCGTGCCCGAACATCAAGGAGGGCAGTGCGTTGTTCGGGACCGACCTCGACATGTTCCGCCGGGTGGTGGATGCGATCCGGGCGGCCACGCGGTTGCCGATGATTCCGAAGCTCGCGCCGAACGTGGCGGACATCACCGCCTTCGCCAAGGCGGCCGAGGCGAGCGGGGCGAATGCGATCTCGCTGATCAATTCCTTCCCGGGCATGGCGGTTGACATCAAGACGCGCAAGCCGAAGCTGGCCAATATCACGGGCGGGCTGACCGGTCCGGCGATCCGTCCGATCGCGGTGCGCCTGGTCTGGCAGGCGGCGAAGGCGGTGTCGATCCCGGTGATCGGCATGGGTGGCATCGGCGCGGTGAACGACGCCCTCGAGTTCTTCCTCGTCGGTGCGCGTGCGGTCGCGGTGGGCACGGCCAATTTCACCAATCCGGCGGCGGCGGTCACGCTGGTCGATGACCTGCGGGCTTACCTGGCGGCGCAGGGGATGGCCTCGCTGGATGGCTTGGTTGGAACATTCGCCCCATGAAGCGCGTGGGACGTTCGTGGTTGTTCTGGGTCCTGCTGCTGATATTCGCGGCGGGCTCGGTCTGGTGGACGCTGGTTATTCCGCGCGATACGGCCAGGTTGCTGCAAGCCATTCCCGGGCAGGCGATGGTTGTTTCGTGGCATAGCGATCTGGCCGGACGGTGGCCGGCCATCGCCGAACATCCGTTGACCGCCACGGTGGTCGGGGCCTTGCAGGCGGACCAGGAGGCATGGACCGACCTGCGCCAGGATCCGGGCTTTCTCGCCACCCTCGATCTGATTGGCCGCGACGATCTGGTCCTTGCCTATGTGCCGCATCTCGGTTTGTACAGCGAACGGGCATGGGTGTTTGCGGGGTGGATTGGTGGACGCAGCCAACGGTTGCGGTGGTCGCAGTCGTTCCTCGACATCCCGGGGTTGAGCCGGATGGAATCGATCGGCGGGTGGCCGGTGTGGACCTGGGTTACGCGCGGCGAACAGGGAACCTTCCGGGTTACGCTCGCCCTGGTCGAGGGCATGATCCTCGGCTGCACAGCGCGCGATCCGATGGCCATCGAGATGGTGATCGACGCCTACAACGGCCTCTTTCCATCGATCGCCTACCGCAAGGACCTGCAGGACTGGAACGCCTTGTTGCGCCGGTCGAGTGCGGCCGACCGGTTTTGGGTGGCCGGCGATACACGTTCGGGGATCGATCGTTCCTTCACCGAGGTGGATATTTCCGATGCGCAGACCTTGGCGGCGGCGGTGCGGTTTTTCCCGCCGGCCGAAGTCGGTTCGTTGCCGGCGGTGTTGGATGCGGAACCCCTGGCCGGGTTGTGGGGCGACGCGGCCCTGGCCACGGCGGCGGTCGGCGTGGACGCCGTGGTGGAGCTTATGCACGGAGCGCCGGAAACCTGGAGCAAGGCGCTGGTAAAGGACGTGATCGTGGCGACGCGGGCCGAGGCGGTGGCGTTGGCGGTGTTTGGCGGTGACTACAGCGGTCGGTTCAAAGGCATCAAGGTGCCCACCCTGATGGCGGCCTTGCAGCGCGACGAGGGGGGCGATGTGCCGGCGTTGGTCACCCCGGTGTTGGATCGTTGGAACGCGCGTACGCAGTGGGGCCTGGTGCTGGTTCCGTTGGCGGTGGGAACGACCACGGTGTGGCGGATCGAGGCGACGGCCGGCTCGATGTATGCGGCCTTCGGACCATCCGAACAGGTGGCGATCACGGCGGTGGGAGATTGGTTGGTGGTGTCGAGCAACCTGCGCGGACTTGATGCGTTGGTGCGCGCGCGGGATGTCGGAGCGATCGGCGGGGTGACCCCGTTGTGGTCGCGTTCCCTTGACCGCGCGGCGGGGACGGAAGCCGTGGGCTACCTGGGGATTGATCTGGTACGAGGCCACGAGGCGTTGCGGCTGGCGATTACCGCCTACGCCCTCAAGTTGTTGTTCGAGGATGCATCCGGGACCCGGGCCGAGCGGCAACGACTCAACGAGGCCAAGGCCTGGTTGGAGACATTGGCCACGCTGGAACAGGTGCAAGCAACGGTGACGGCGGACGGGCCGTATCTCCGGGTGGATATCCGGACAGGAAAACAGTAGGATGGCGACGAGCCTTGCCGGATCGCATGGCCGAGGAACGATGATGAAAAATGTCTGGGTGGTAATAGCAACGGGTTTCGGGTTGGGGTTGAGTCCGGTGGCGTCGGGGACCTTCGGCACCTTGCTGGGCATTCCGCTGGCGATGGCCTTGTTCACCTGGCAGACCGGGTGGATCGCGCAGGCGGTGATCTCGGTGGTCCTCGTGTTGGTCGCGATCCCGATTTGTGACCAAGCGGAAAAGGCACTCGGCGGGAAGAAGGATGACGGGCGTATCGTGGCGGACGAATACCTGACCTTTCCGCTCACCATGATCGGCCTGCCTGTCACCAGTCCGGTCATGCTGCTGGTGGCCTTTCTCAGCCACCGTATTCTCGACATCATCAAACCGCCACCGGCGCGCGGATTGCAGCGGTTGCCGGGTGGTTTGGGGATCACCATCGACGATGCCTTCTCCTCGCTCTATGCACTGGGGGTCAACTGGCTGATCTACCGTTACGTGCTGGTCCCGCAGGGATGGCTGTAGCGTGGGGCCTGGATCGGCGGGCCGCGCATCCGTGGGCTCCTTGCGCCGGGTCGGTTCGGCGGGTTTCGCGGGACGGTTTAAAAAGGCGTTGATTTTGACGGGGGGGGCGTGTATGGATGTTCCCCGCTATTTGGGTGGTGGGTGTAGCTCAGTTGGTTAGAGCGTCAGATTGTGGTTCTGAATGTCGCGGGTTCGAATCCCGTCACTCACCCCACCTTTTCCCTTCCAATTCAACCCGCCACCGGTGTGTCGTGCCGTTGGTTCATGGGCACAAAAAAACCCCGCGGGTCGCGGGGTTTTTTGGAGGCATCCTCAGGGTCAGACCCTGATTTTTTTCCTTCGGGATGCCGATAAGGCGAGCAAGCCGGAAGCCATCAGCAAGACCGTGGTCGGTTCGGGCACCAGCGTGGTTGTGCCGAAGATCTGAATATCATTGCCGGCTCCTTCAAAGCCGAGGCTGCCGGTACTGGCACCGGGCCAGGCGATCACGCGGAAGGTAATGGCGCCGGTCGCGTCCTGCAGGGCGGACACCCCGCTGGAGTTGAACGTGGAGCCGACCGTGGCGTTGTTGCCGGCGAAGTTGTTCAGCGTATTCAGGTTGGCCGCGTAGCTGTCCACGCTGGTGCGCAACACGAGGTTGGAGGCACCGGTGTTCGAGCGCTGGACCTGGAAGGCGATCTGGGTAATCGACATGCTGTAGCTCGCCGAGGGAGTGATCGTCCACTCGAAATAGTTGTTCGCGGCCAGTGCGGCGTCGGCATCGGCTGTGCCATCCCAGCCTTGTGCATTGAACCGATCAGCGTTACCGACCGCAGTCAGGCCGCTGCCGCGCAAGATCAGGACCGGGCCGTCGATGCCAACAGCGACTACGGTGGAGGTGCCTTGAAGTTCAGAACCGGCGTACCCCGTGAAATCAAACGCGACCAGAAGATCCGCGTGGGACGATTGCATCAAGGCGAATGTGAATGCGGCTACGAGCAGTTTTTTCATCGTTTTGGTCCCCACTTCTCTTTACAACCTTACACCTTTTCAGCTTGAATGTTCAAGGGCAAGGGTAAAGTTGTTGCCAAAACCGTTGTTGATTTGTAAAGCGCTCTTGCGTAGGTGTTTCTGTAATCATTAAAAAACGGATCAAACCATGTTTCCAGTAGGTTCAGACAAGCAGGAGGCGTTGGTGGCGCGCATGGCTTCGCTGGGGGTCCGGGAGGAGGACCTGCGGGAGGAGTTTGTCCGGGGGTCGGGGAGCGGGGGTCAGAAGGTCAACAAGACGAGTTCCTGTGTCCAGATTCTGCATGTGCCGACCGGGATCGAGGTGAAGTGCCAGCGCGAGCGCTCGCAGGCCATGAATCGTTTTTTTGCCCGCCGGGAGTTGTGTGACCGGATCGAGGAACGGGTCAAGGGCATCAAGGCGGCGCGGCAGCAGGAACAGGAGAAGATTCGGCGGCAGAAGCGTCGCCGGTCCCGTCGCCAGAAGGCGCGCATGCTCGACGACAAGCGCAAGCATGGGGACAAGAAGGCCGGGCGTCGGTCGGTGGACTTTTAGGATGGTTGATGGGGAATGGTTAATGGTTGATGGGGGTGGACCGGGTCGCGTGTCCGCCGCGCGTTCATGCTACGTCCGAAAACCTACCGTGAAGAACCGCAGGTTACGCACATATCGCAGACGGGAAGGGGGATGTTGGATTTCCGTTTTCTCGTTCGCTGCACAGCAGGAGTCGAGGTCGTCGTCCAGAAAGATGACGGTATCCGCGTACATCCGCGCCATTCGCGGTTCCAACGCATGAAATCGGGCCAATTCCGCGGTTGGTTCCCGTCCGGTCAGATGCCGTGCGCCCAGAGCGTGGCCGGGTAGAGCCCTTGGTCGACCAGGCGTTGGATGCCCGCGGTGACGAGCGGTTTGTCTTCCCGGTAAGTCACGCCGAACCACGGGTCGGGAGAGGTCAGCACCTTGACTGCGACGGTGCCGGCGGCGATGAGGTCGCTGACTGTTCCCGGCAGGTAGAACTCCGCCTTTGTTTCCTGGCCGCGTTGGGCCAGGAAGGTGGAGAAACGTGCTTCCATGCGGGCAAACAGGTCGGGGGTGAAGCCCCAGCAGTTCATCGAGGTCGGGGTGGCGGGGTCGCGCACGACGGTGCGGCCGTCGGTTTCATGCGAGACGATGCCGGCTGGGGTGGAGGCGATCGCGGTGACTTCCTCGATATCGACCAGCAGGCCATGGGCGTCGGTGCGGCACAGCCCGCGGGAGACGGTGCCGTGGGCGGAGACGGTCTGACGGAGTTCGTATCCGACCATGGCGTAGACCGGGCGGGCGGGGTTGGCTGGCTGGTCGAGGTGGGTGGCGAGCCGTTGGAAGGCGCGCGGGCCGTAGAAGTCGTCGGCATTGATCACCGCGAACGGTTCGCGCACGACGTGGCGCGCGGCGAGCAGGGCGTGGCCGGTGCCCCAGGGTTTTTCGCGGCCGGCGGGCGGAGTGAACGGCGCGGGCAGGTCGTCGAGCGCCTGGTAGGCGTAGGCGACGTCGAGGCGGGATTCCATGGCGCGGCCGATGCCGTCGCGGAAGGCCTGCTCCATGTCGCGCCGGATGACGAAGACGACGCGGGTGAAACCGGCGCGGCGCGCGTCGTAGATCGAGTAGTCGATGATGCGTTCGCCGGAGGGGCCCACCGGGTCGATCTGCTTCAGGCCGCCGTAACGGCTGCCCATGCCGGCGGCGAGGACAACGAGGGATTTAGGCATACGCGGACAACTCCTTCAGGGCGGTGCGATGGAACGCGTCGAGGTGGGTGTGGAGGTACTCGGTCAGCGAGGGGGCATCGTCCTCCAGCAGCGGGGTCAGGTCCATGGCCAGCCAGACGGCGGGGGATGGATCGGCGGCATGGCTGGCACCAAAGGTGGCGTTGGCGGCCTCGCGGCCACGTACGGCGCGGTCGTAGTGTTTGCCCCCGTCGATCTGGGTGGAGAACACGTCGGCGAGGCGGGCGGCCAGTTCGGGGTGGCTGGAGACGTCGAGTTCAATGCGTGCAGCACCTTCGAGCCAATCGAGGCTGCGCCAGACTTCGCAGCCGAGCAGGCGTTGGGGGCGGCTCGGGCGCGGCAGGGAGTGCAAGGCGTGCAGGGTGCGGGCGACCACGGCGAGGTGGGTCGGGTGGCGGTCGGCGGGGTTGTGGGTGTAGATGATCTCCGGGCGGCAGGCGTCGATCAGGGTGGCGAGATCGCGGGTGAGGCGGTCGTCGCTCCGGTCCTTCGCCTCGGCGCTGGTGTAGCCGAGTTGCGCGATGAATCCATAGTCTCCGATGCGTGCGGCTTCCCGTTGTTCGGCCTGGCGGCGGGTAATCAGGGCGGCGGCATCAAGGCTGCCGACACTGCCCGCTCCGTCGGTACAGGTGATGCCGCCGAACCAGCGATCATCACGTGCATAGGCCGCGAGGATCCCGTGCAGGGCCATGAACTCCAGGTCGTCGGCATGCGCTCCGATGCCAAGGTGCGTGGTGCGTGCCAGTGCGGAGCAGGGGTCCGTGCCATCCGGTACATCGAGCCGGGCTTGTGGATTCAGCAACATCCGGGCACCCTACCAAACCGTGCGGAAAGAGCAAAGTCCGGCGTCGTGCGGTGTGGCTGTTGCCGATGGGCGGGTAAAGAAAACTGAGGGCGGACCGCAACCATTTCTGTTGTTGAAATAGTGGCGGGAGCGACGGGGCTCGAACCCGCAACCTCTGCCGTGACAGGGCAGCGCTCTAACCAATTGAGCTACGCCCCCGCTTTGGGGAGGCGATACCATAGCCGGTATGCCCGGTGATGCAAGCGAAAAAAAGGCGCCGGAATTCCTTCCGGCGCCCGTCGTGTTTCCGCGTAAAACCGGTCGATTACCGGGTTTTCAGCAGATCGCGGATTTCCCCGAGCAGTTTTTCCTCGTTGGAGGGCGGCGGCGGGGCGGCGGGGGCGGCCGGGGCGGCCGGGGCGGCGGCTTCCTTGCGTTTCATCGTGTTCATGGCCTTGATGACCAGGAACAAGGCGAAGGCTACGAGGGTGAAGTCGATGATGGTATTAATGAACAAGCCGTAGTTGATGCTGACCCCGGCTGCCCCGTCGGTAGCCTCGATCAGGTCCAGCTTGAGGTCCCTGAAGTCGATCTTGCCGAGCATCATGCCGATGGGGGGCATGATCACGTCGTTGACCAGCGAGGTGGTGATTTTGCCGAAGGCGCCGCCGATGACCACACCGACCGCCATATCGACGACGTTGCCGCGCATCGCGAACTCTTTGAATTCCTTGATGAATGCCATGAAGTTACTCCCTTGGGGTTGATTTCCCGCCATCATCGGGATTTGCCTCCCCAAGGCAAGGGGGAATTTGGGGTGGTGTTTGCGGTTGGCGTTCAGGCCGAGGTTTCTCTACAGTCCGGCCATGAACCTACATGTCGCCTTGTTGTCCCTGACCGCTGTGTTGGCGGTGGGTTGCTCGAAAAACGAAATGCGAGGACTGATGGATGTTACTTTTGAGGTGGAAGCCCCGGATTTGCCGGACCAATCCCTGGTGTTTATCAGCGGCAACCATCCGGTGCTGGGCGATTGGGAACCGTACGAGGTTCCTTTCGAGCGGGGCGCGGGCGATCTCTGGACGCGAACCTTGGCCATTCCCTACGGCGCGCGACTTGAGTACAAGTTTACCCTCGGTTCGTGGAACACCGAGGCGTTGGATGACCAGGGTCGACCGCTGCCGAACTTCACCCTGGCCGCGACCCGCTCCAAGACGGTGCGCCACCGGGTCACCCGGTGGGCGTCGCCGGTACCCGAGGTCAAGCCGCCGCAGGTGACCGGTGAGGCGGTGATGCACCGCGGGGTCGCCGGACCGGGCCTGCTGCCGCGCGACATCATCGTCTGGCTGCCGCCCGGCTACCGCGACAGCGATGCGCGTTATCCGGTGCTGTACATGCACGACGGACAGAACATCGTCGATCCGACCACCTCGTTCCTCGGCGTGGACTGGGGCGTGGACGAAACCGCGACCCGGCTGATCGGCGAAGGCGCGATCCGCCCGTTCATCGTGGTCGGCCTGTACAACACGCCGCAACGCATGGATGACTACGGCACCGGCGAGCAGGGGGAGGCCTACCGCCGGTTCGTGGTGGAGGTGGTGAAGCCGATGATCGACGCGACCTACCGCACCCGGACCGGTCCCGAGGACACCGCGGTGATGGGGTCGTCGATGGGTGGCCTCGTCTCGTTCCTGCTGGCGTGGCACTACCCCGACGTGTTCCACCACGCGGGCTGCCTGTCCCCGGCGTTTTTCCCGGAGGCGGTGAAGCTGGTGCGCGACGCGGAGTCCGTGCCGACGGCGCTGCGGATCTACATGGACAACGGGACCGAGGGGCTTGAGCAGAAGATCCAGGCCTACTGCGATGACATGCTGGCCGCGTTGTCCGCGAAGGGCATCACCGCCGGTCCGCGCTTCGACTGGTTCCTCGACCAGGGGGCGGAGCACAACGAACAGGCATGGGCGGCGCGGCTGGAGCGGCCGTTGCGGTTCCTGTTCGGGACCGCGCCGGCGTCGCCATGACCGAGGCCGGCGACAGCGGCGATCCGCGGTTTGCCGGCATCGCCCGGCTTTACGGCGCGGACGGGTTGGCGCGCCTGCACAACGCCCACGTGGCGGTGGTCGGGCTGGGGGGCGTGGGCTCGTGGTCGGTGGAGGCGCTCGCGCGGTCGGGGGTCGGCGCGCTCACGCTGGTCGATCTCGACGAGGTCTGCGTCAGCAACATGAACCGGCAGTTGCATGCGCTGGAGAACACCGTCGGGCAGCTCAAGGCCGAGGCGTTGGCGGCGCGCATCCGGTTGATCGACCCGGCGTGCCGGGTCACCGTGTTGCCCACGTTTTTCAAGAAGGCCAATGCCGAGGAGATCCTTGCGACGCGCTACGATTTCGTGATCGATGCCATCGACGGTGTGGCGCACAAGGCCCGGCTGATCGGCATGTGCAAGCAGAAGGGGATCCCGGTCATCACCTGCGGTGCGGCCGGGGGCAAGACCGATCCGGCGGCGGTGACCATCCGCGACCTGACCGAGACGATCTACGATCCGCTGATGGCGTTCATCCGCAAGCGGCTGCGCAAGTGGTTCCAGTTTCCGCGCGGCGACCGCAAGTTCGGGGTGCCGTGCGTGTTCTCCACCGAGCAGGTGTTCGAGACGCCGCCAGTGGCCTGCGAGATCCGCGAGCCGGGGGTGCGGGCGAACTGCGATTACGGCCTCGGCGCAGCCGCGCATGTCACCGGCACGTTCGGGTTGGTCGCGGCGGGGTATGTCGTCAACCGCATCGCCCGCGGCGCGTGATACGCCCGGGTATTCGCACGGCGGCGCGTCAGCCGAACACCCGCTGGAAGTTTTCCGCGAGGGCCTCGGCCATGCGTTCCGGCGCTTCCTGGCGCAGGCGGGCGAGCCCGGCGTAGACGGCGGCGAGGTTGGCCGGGTGGTTGATCGGGTGGCCGGCGGGATCGCGCAACGGGTGGGTGTTCCGTTCATCCGGCAACCCTTGGTCGGGCGCATCGGTCTCGGCGAGCAATCGGTCGCGCGGGACGAGGCGGAAGGTGTCGCGCTGCCGTTCCTTTCGCGGATGCAGGTAATAGCCGGGGAACGAGAAGTAGGCACCGAGGTCCGTGAACGAGCGGATCATCTCGGCCGGGCCCCCGTAACTGTGCAGCACGAAACCGCGGTCCGGGCCGGGGTGGGCGCGGAGCAGTTCCTGCAGGCGGCCCCAGGCCTTGAGGCAATGGATGCTGGCCGGGCGGTTCAGGCGGGCGGCGAGGTTCCATTGGGCGAGGAACACCTCCTCCTGTCCGGCATAGGGCAGGTCTTCTTTCCACCGGTCGAGGCCGATTTCTCCGACGGCGGCGTGCGGATCGGCGTGCAGCAGGTGCTCGAGGGTTTCGAGCCAGCGCGGGCTTTGTTCGGTGTGGTACCACGGGTGCACGCCGTAGCTTGGCAGGACGGCGGGGTATGCGCGGGCCAGGCGGGCCACGTCGGGCCAATCGGCCTCGCCGCAGCCGTTCACCACCATCCGCGCGACGCCGGCGGATGCGGCTTCGGCGAGCAGGGTGGCCTGGGCGCCGGCGAACCGGTCGTCCTGCAGGTGGTTGTGGGCGTCGTAGAGCGGCATGGCCGGGAGGCGGGGGTCAGCGGTGTGCTTCCGCGAAGGCGCGGATCTTTTTCCACACCTGGGTCAGTGCGTTGCGCCGGTTGGCGGACAGGTGGCTGGTGACGCCGGCCTCGGCGAGGAAATCAGGGGGGAACTCGAGGACCTCCTGCGGGGTGGCGTCGTCGTAGATGGAGCAGAGCAGGCCGGCGATCGATTTCACCACCAGCGAGTCCGAGTCGCTGTGGAAGCGGCAGCGTCCGTCGGCAAAGCGGGCGGTCAGCCAGAGCTGGGCCATGCAGCCTTCCACGCGGTTCGCCTCGGTCTTGTCGGTGTCGGGCAGGGGCGGCATGGCGCGGGCCTGGTCGATCAGGAATTCCAACCGCTCCAGCGGATCGCTGAAGGCGCCGAGTTCATCCAGGGTGCGGGCGATGGTTTCGCGGATCGGCATGTCAGCGGATCTGCCCGGTGCCGTGGATGACGTACTTGTAGGTCGTCAATTCCTCCAGGCCCATCGGTCCGCGTGCATGCAGCTTGTCGGTGCTGATGCCGATTTCCGCGCCCATGCCGAACTCGCCGCCGTCGGTGAAGCGGGTCGAGGCGTTCACGTACACCGCGGCCGAGTCCACCTGCTGGGAAAAGGCCTTCTGGTGGGCCTCGTTCTCGGAGATGATGGCATCGGAGTGGTGCGACCCGTAGGTGTCGATGTGGGCGATGGCCTCGTCGAGCGACTTCACCACGCGCACGGCGAGGATCAGGTCGAGGTACTCGGCGTACCAGTCCTCCTCGGTCGCGGTCTTCATCGCGGGAACGATCGCGCGGGCGGCCTCGTCGCCGCGCAGCTCGACACCTTTGGCGCCGAGGCGTTCGGCCATGCGGGGCAGGAAGTCGGCGGCGACCTTCTCGTGCACCAGCAGGGTCTCGATGGCGTTGCAGACGCCGGGGCGCTGGCACTTCGCGTTGTCGGTGATGTCGAGGGCCATGGCGAGGTCGGCGGCGTCATCGACGTAGACGTGGCAGACGCCCTTGTAGTGCTTGATCACCGGGATGCGGGCGTGCTCGGTCACGGCGTGGATCAGGCCTTCGCCGCCGCGGGGGATGGCGAGGTCGATCTTGCCGACCATCTGGACCAGTTCGCGGATGGCGTCGCGGTCGGTGGTGGCCACCAGCTGGATCGCGTGCTCGGGCATGCCTTTTTTCGCGCCGCCTTCCTGCAGCGCGGCCGCGATGGCCGCGTTCGAGTGGATCGCCTCCTTGCCGCCGCGCATGATCACCGCGTTCGAGGTCTTGAAGCAAAGTACCGACGAGTCGCAGGTCACATTGGGGCGGGATTCGTAGATGATGGCGATGACGCCGATGGGGACGCGGACCTTCACGATCTCGATGCCGTTGGGGCGGGTCCACCGGCTGATCTTCTCGCCGACCGGATCCTTCAACACGATGATGTCGCGGATGCCCTTGATCATCGCATCGATGCGCGCGTCGTTCAGCAGCAGGCGGTCGAGCAGGGCCTGGCTCAACCCGGCCTGGCGGCCGGCCTCCATGTCCCTGGCATTCGCCTCCTTGATCGCAGTGCGGCGGAGGTCCAGCTCCTCGGCCATCGCCTCGAGGATGCTGTTCTTCTTGCGCGCGGTCAGGCGGGCCAAGGCGCGGGACGCCTTTACGGCGTGGTCGGCCATGGCCGTCATCTGGTTGTGCACATCGCTCATAAGCTGCCTTTCGGTGGACTCCTCAAACCGCTTACTATACCACAGGCCGACCCGGTCTAGGCAACGTTCAACATGGGCGGGGCGCAGGAAGTATGAACGATTGCCGCGCAGCGATTTACAACACAACGAGGTTGTCGCGGTGGATGACCTCGTCGTAGTCGCGGGTGCCGAGCAGGGCGGCGATGTCGCCGGTCTTGCGGCCCATGATGGTGCGGACGTCGGTGCTGTTGTAGCCGGTCAGTCCGCGGGCGACGACGCGGCCGGATTCGGTCGCGATGTTCACCGCGGCGCCCTTGCCGAAGTCGCCCTGAACGGCCTTGATGCCGGCGGCGAGCAGGCTGCGGCCCTTCGCGGTCAGGGCGGTGGCCGCGCCGTCGTCCACCACGAGGGTGCCGGCGGGTTTATGGAAGAAGGCGATCCACCGCTTGCGCATGGGAATCCCGCCCTTTTCGGCCGAGCAGGGTTGGATGAAGGTGCCGGTGTCCTTCCCGGTCATGACCTGGCAGAGCACGTCGTCGCTGCGGCCGTTCGCGATGACCACCGGGATGCCGGTGGAGAGTGCCATGCCGGCCGACTTCAGCTTGCTGGCCATGCCGCCGGTGGAGAGTTCGCTGCCCTTGCCGATGGCGTGGGCGAGGGTGGCTTCATCGACGCCGGCCAGTACCGAGGCGCGTTTGGTGCGTCCCGGTCCGTGGGGCAGGCGGAAGCCGTCCACCGTGGTCAGCAGCACCAGCGCGTGCGCCTCCATCATGATGGCCACCAGCGAGGCGAGCAGGTCGTTGTCGCCGAACTTGATCTCGTCGATCGCGATCACATCGTTCTCGTTCACGATCGGGACGATGTCGTGTTCGAGCAGGTTCAGCATGGTGTTGCGGGCGTTCAGGTGGCGGGTGCGGTGGTTCAGGTCGTCGTGGGTGAGCAGGATCTGGCCGATGGTCACCCCGTGTTTGCCGAACAGGGCGTCGTAGGTCGCCATCAGCCGCGACTGTCCGACCGCGGCGGCCATCTGCAGGTCGGGTACCGTCTTCGGGCGGGACTTCATGCCCAGCGCCTCCATGCCCGCGCCGATCGCGCCGGAGGAGACGACGATCACCTGGTGGCCGGCCTCGCGGATGCGGGCGACCTGGCGCACGAGTTCGCGCATGCGGCGTAGATCCGGCCGCCCGGTGCGTTGCACCAGCACGCGGCTGCCGATTTTCACCACGATGCGTTTCGCTTCGTGCAGGCCTGAACGGTCGTTCGAATTCATGCTTCCTCGAAAAGCCCCGAATGTAGCGGATTATCGGCTGCTGTCCAGCGGTCGCTTCGGCCGCCGCCCGGCCGTATTTCCTGCTTCAAGCCCGGGCGGGGTTGTTCCATGATGCGCCGATGCAATGGTCCCTGTCCAAGCTCGCCTTGCCCGTGCTGCTTCTGGTGTCCGCCGGGTGCGTCTCCTCAGGGCCCGGCGTTTCATTGCGCGAGGTGCTGCAGCACGAGATCGGCGCCGAACGCCGCGACCTGCCCGACGTCCGGGTGACCATGGGAGCCCACCGCGGGGCCTCGATGGAATTCCGGGAGAACACCCTCGATGCCATTCTCGCCGCCGACCGGGATCCGCGTTTCGCCTTCATCGAGTTCGATGTCCAGTACACCCGCGACGGCGTCATCGTCGTTTACCACGACCTGATGCTGGTGCGCCTGTTCGGGAAGGTTCGCTCGGTCGGCAACGAAACCCTCGCCTCGCTGCGCGACCTCACCGGCGGCGAGATCGCCACCTACGCCGATGTGATGGACCGGGTGACCAAGCGCCTCAACATCGAGATCAAATCCCAGGGCGACGACCGCGAGGATGCCCGCCTGGCCGATGCCCTGATCGCCGATCTGCGTGCCCGCCACCGCCTCGGCGACACGATGATCAGTTCCATTTCCGGCGAAGTCATCGCCTACATCAAGCGGACCTACCCCGAGGTCAAGACCGGCCAGATCTTCTGGCTCACCAGCTCCACCTACCTGCACCTCGACATCCTGACCGAACAGCTCTTCGACCGGTTTGCCGAAACCCGGGCCGACTACCTGATGCTCCACGTCGCCAACCTCCGGAACATTGCCAACCTGCTGGCCCTCAAGCCCCCGGACAAGACCATCGTCTTCTGGGATTTCGATGACCGGATGTACCTGGTCCACCAGGATCCCGGCGACCGCCTGTGGGGAACGCCCCCGCCTTCACGCGGACTCCGCGCCCTCCGGTCCGGCCGCTGATCCACCACGGCCTGAACCTTCCAACTTTCCCTTTGATTCCCTGTTTTCCTCTCGTATAGTGGACCTTTCTGTTTCCATGCACCGTACGCAGGAGTTGTTCCATGTTTGACGCTTTTCGCGACCGCCACATCGGGCCGGGTGAATCGGATGCCACCGCCATGTTGTCCGCCGTCGGGGCCGCTTCGCTTGATACATTGATCGACCAGACTGTTCCTCCCTCCATCCGCCTGAAGCGGCCTCTCCGCGTTCCCGCCGGAGAACCGGAACACGCCTACCTCGCCCGGCTTAAAACCATCGCCGCGAAGAACAAGGTCTTTACCTCCTGCATCGGCCTCGGCTACCACGACTGCCTGACCCCACCGGTAATCCTGCGCAATGTCTTCGAAAACCCGGCCTGGTACACTCCGTACACCCCATACCAGGCGGAAATCGCCCAGGGCCGCCTCGAGGCGCTGCTGAACTTCCAGACCATGGTGAAAGACCTGACCGGCATGGATGTCGCGAATGCATCGCTGCTCGACGAAGCCACCGCCGCTGGCGAGGCGATGGTCATGCTGCACCGCTTGCACCAGCGCACCAGCCGCAAGTCCGAAGCGGCCATATTTTTTGTCGCCGATACCGTGCTGCCGCAAACCCTGGCCGTGCTGCGCAACCGCGCCGAACCGATCGGGATCACCCTCGAGGTCGGCCAGTTCCGCACCGTCACCCTCGGCCCGCAGCACTTCGGCGCGCTCGTCCAGTATCCCGACGCCCACGGCAATGTCTGCGACTACCGTTCGTTTATCGAGCGCGCCCATGCCGCACAGGTTCCGGTCGCCATGGCGGCGGACCTGCTCAGCCTGACCCTGCTCACCCCGCCCGGTGAACTCGGCGCCGACGTTGCCTTTGGCAGTGCCCAGCGTTTCGGCGTCCCGATGGGCTTCGGCGGCCCGCACGCCGCCTTCTTCGCCACCCGCGAAACCCATGTGCGCGAAATGCCCGGCCGCATCATCGGCGTGTCCGTCGACAAATTCGGCCGCCCCGCCTACCGCATGGCCCTCCAGACCCGCGAACAACACATCCGCCGCGAAAAGGCCAAATCCAACATCTGTACCGCCCAGGCCCTGCTCGCCAACATCGCCGGCTTCTACGGCGTGTACCACGGCGCGAGCGGTCTTCGTCGCATCGCGTTGCGCACCCACCAACTCGCCCGCGTACTCGAGGACCACCTGGTACGTTTAGGGTTTGTGCAAACCAATCCGTACTTCTTTGACACCCTGCGCGTTTCCCTCGCCGGCGTACCCGGTGCAACCCCGGAAGCCGTACGTGCCCGGGCCGAAAAGGCGCGGATCAACCTGCAGTACCCCGGCGATGGTCATATCGGCATCGCCTTCGACGAGACCTCCACCCCCGAGCTGGTTCAGGCCTTGATCGGCGTGTTTGCCGACGTGTCCGGCCAGCCCGCACCCGCCGTCGATGTCGCGGCGGAAATGGCCGCGGTCGAGTTGGTCTACCACGATGACCTCGTGCGCAAGAGCCCGTACCTGACCGCCCCGGTGTTCTCCGCCCACCGCTCCGAAACCGCGCTCATGCGCTACATCAAGTCGTTGGAACAGAAGGATCTGGGCCTGAACGAAGCGATGATCCCGCTCGGTTCCTGCACGATGAAACTCAACAGTGCGGCCGAGATGATCCCGGTCACCTGGCCGGAATTCGGCCGGATGCATCCGTTTGCTCCCGCCGACCAGACCAAAGGCTACGCACAAATCTTCAAAGAGCTGGAAAAGACCCTCGCCGAAATCACCGGGTTCGCCGCCGTGTCGCTGCAGCCCAACGCCGGTTCGCAGGGCGAGTACGCCGGGTTGATGGTGATCCGGGCCTACCATATCGCGCGCGGCCAGCCGCAGCGTACCGTCGCGCTGATCCCCTCCAGTGCCCATGGCACCAATCCCGCCTCGGCGGTGATGGCCGGCATGGAGGTGGTGATCGTGAAGTGCGATGCCCACGGACGGATCGATTTTGCCGACCTGAAGGCCAAGGCCGAGCAGGTTGCCGACCGGCTTTCGGTGCTGATGATCACCTATCCCTCGACCTATGGCGTCTTCGAGGACAATGTGCGCGAGGTCATCAAGCTGGTCCACAAGCTCGGCGGCCAGGTGTACATGGACGGCGCGAACATGAACGCGCAGGTCGGCCTGACCAGCCCCGGTGCGATTGGCGCGGACGTCTGCCACCTGAACCTGCACAAGACCTTCGCCATCCCGCACGGCGGCGGTGGACCGGGCATGGGGCCGATCGGCGTGGCCAAACACCTCGCCCCGTTCCTGCCCGGGCATCCCCTGGTCGCCACCGGCGGCAAGCAGGCCATCCCGGCGGTCTCCGCCGCCCCCTGGGGCAGCGCGTCGATCCTGCTGATCTCCTACGGCTACATCCGCATGCTCGGTGGCGACGGCATGACCCACGCCACCAAGATGGCCATCCTCAACGCCAACTACATCAAGGCCCGGCTCGAACCGTATTTCGAGGTGCATTTCACCGGCACCAACGGCCGGGTCGCCCACGAGATGATCTTCGACCTGCGCCCGCTGCGCGACCGCTCGGACATCGACGAGCAGGATGTCGCTAAACGGCTTATGGACTACGGATTCCACGCCCCGACCGTGTCGTGGCCGGTGCCGGGTACGATGATGATCGAGCCGACGGAGAGCGAACCGAAGGAGGAGCTCGACCGCTTCTGCGACGCGATGATCGCCATCCGCGGCGAAATCGACGCGGTGATCAACGGCGAATCCGACCGCGCCGACAACCCGCTCAAGAACGCCCCGCACACCGTTGCCGAGGTCTGCGCCGATACCTGGACCCATGCCTACACGCGCGAGCAGGCCGCGTTCCCCGTACCCACCCTGCGCGCGCGCAAATTCTGGCCCTCGGTCGCCCGCATCGACAACCCGTACGGCGACCGCAACCTCGTCTGTTCGTGCGCCCCGGTTGCCGACTATGCGGAACCTGCCGTCTCCCGCTGAACATAAATCCGCCGCGCCACGTCCAACCCGCCACCACAGAGGAGTTGTATGAAATCCATAACCGTTGCCGCCCTGCTCGCCATAGCCACGATCCCCGCCCACGCCTACACCAGCCTGGAGGAGCTGCTGGATGACAGCAACCGCCAGCAGGTTGAAGCCCTCAAGGCCTACATCGCCGCCAATCCGGAAGCCGACGACCTCGCCGAGGCGCGCGAACGCCTGGTCTATGGCCTGGTCGCCCTTGACGACTACGGCGCGGCCATCGACCTGCTCGATGCCCGCTACAAGGAACTCCCGGCCGACAAATCCCAGCTCGATCTCAGTGTCGCCTTCGGTGAAATCGTCGCCCCGCTGATCCAGATGTACCGCCTCGACGGGCGCAAGGAGGACGGATTGGCCTTCATCGCCTCCGTGCGCGCCGACTTCAAGGACCACGACATGGCGGAAACGATCAACGAAGCCCTTGATGAATTCAGCGGCATGTTCGCTGCCCCCGGCCCCGGCGAAGTGCTCGACCTCGCCTTCACCGCCCTCGACGGCACCGCCATCAACCTCGCCGATTACCATGGAAAGGTCGTACTGGTCGATTTCTGGGCCACCTGGTGCGTCCCCTGCCTCAAGGCCATGCCCGGTCTTAAGGCCGCCTACGCCGAATTCCGCGAGCGCGGATTCGAGATCATCGGCATCTCCCTGGACGACGACAAGGACAAGTTCACCAGCTACCTTGAGAAGGAAGGCATCACCTGGCCGCAGTTCTTCGACGGCAAGGGATGGGAAAACGAATTCGCCACCAAGCTCGGCATTGAAGCTATCCCGGCGACGTTCCTCATTGGCCCGGATGGCACCATCATCGCCACCGATCCGACGGAATCCGCCCTGAAAGCCACCCTGGCCGAGCTGCTGCCAGCACCCGAGATGCCCTGACCGGGTGCGGTGGAGAGCCCGAACCAGGGTCACATTTCTGCTAAACGTATCGCGGACTCCGGGGTATATTCCTAGGCTCGTCGGTAAAACGTTACGCTCGACCGCGTTGCGACGGGCGTACGTGTGCGGTCCAAAAAACGCTTCAACGCCGTGTTTAGGCTTTGTTTGGATCACGCGATGTGCTTGTATGTAGAGCGTTTTATCCCATGTGTCGGTTGGTGATAGAGAATAGGAGCAGAAACATGATGCAGACGTTGATGCGGAAGATGGGCTATTTGGCCATGGTGGTTGGTTTGGCGGCGGTTTCCACCGTCCAGGCGGCCGGTGCGGGTGCTGACGATGCCGGCAACTATGGTGCCGGTGCGTTTACCAACGGTTCGAACCTCGGTTCGGGATTTGGGGCGTGGGAATTCAACGTCGGCGACGGCGCATTGGTGGACCTGGCTGATTCAACCAGTGGCACCGGCAACATCAACTCCACCAACGGCGTGTCCTTCCGGTTCTATGGCGGCAGCAGCGGCAGTTACGGCGAGGCCACCCGCGCATTCAACGCAGCGCTGGCCCAGGGCGATATCTTCAGTGCGACCATCGCCTACAACTGGGGCGGCGGTGCCCGCGGCATCAACATCCTCGATGCCTCCAACAACGAGTTGCTGAACATCAACTTCTCCGACGACAACCTGTCCTACACGTTCAGCGGGGCCTTGGGGGTCGTGGTCAGCTCCACCTACAGCGATAC
Organism: uncultured Verrucomicrobiota bacterium; assembly: GCA_937872895.1. Lineage (GTDB taxonomy): Bacteria > Verrucomicrobiota > Kiritimatiellia > CAIVKH01 > CAIVKH01 > CALMUP01. The sequence continues at coordinate 5,672 of CALMUP010000017.1, read as the reverse complement.
CGCATCGGTCTCGGTCGTGGTCGGGCAGCTCGCCGGCAATCAGCTCGGCTTGACCCTGACCCGCAACGACGGGTTCACCACCAGCGCGGTTTCGACCACCCTCAGCGCGCCGGCCGCGAAGGTGAAATTCTACAACGGTGGCCACCTCGGCGATAATATCAACTATGCGCTCTTCGCCAATAACCTGGTAATCACGCCCAACCCGGCCTCCACCGCCGCCATCAGCGGCCGCGACGCCATGGCCGTCGGCATGACCAACCAGCTCACCCTGACCCGCGGCGGCTCGAACGTCACCGCCACGACCTTCACCCTGCTCTCCAGCGATACCGGCGTGGTGGACGTTCCCGCCTCGGTAGCTTTCGCCCTCGGCGCCACCGTGACGAACTTCGCCGTGGAAGGCATCGGTTTCGGCGTTGCCACCGTGATCGCCACCAACACCGGCTATCCGGATGCCCAGTACGACATCTCGGTCTATGATCTTGGCTATGACGATTCCTCCTACGCCGCCGGCGTCTTCACCAATGGCGGAAACAGCGGCCTCGGTTTCGAGCCCTGGATCCTCCAGAACAACGACGGCGCGGCCGAGGGCTACACGAACTTCGCCGGCGTCTTCATCGGCAACTCGACCTTCGGTGGCATGGATGTCAATGCCAGCTCGGGCGATGCCTTCGCGCTCTATGCCAATGGCCAGGGTGGCGGCAATCCTTTCGCCAACGCCATCCGTCCGTTGACCGGCGGTCTCGGCATCGGCGAAGTCCTCTCCCTTGAGGTCGGCGTGAACTTCCGCAACGGCTCGAAAGGCGTTTCCTTCCAGAACAGCGGCAACAACGTGTTTGAATTCGGCGTGTTCAACGACGACTACTGGTACAAGGTCGGCAACGACGCCCCGGTGAACCTGAACTTTGCCTATGCGTCCGACAGCGCCTTCACCATCGAATTCGCCCGCATCTCCCCGACCCTGTACGATATCACCATCACCCGCACGGGCAGCGAGCCGGTCAACGAGTTCCTCGACAACATCGACCTCGGCGCCTCCGCCCCGAACGAAGTCCGCTTCTTTACCTTCAACACCGACAGCGGTGACAGCGCGAACAACCTGTACTTCAATCGCCTTGCCCGCTTCACCGGCACCGAGATCGCCGTGTTGTCCATCGGTGGCAACGACGGTATGGTCGTCAACCGCACCAATGTATTCTCCGTCTCCCGCACCGGCCCGGTGAACGACGCGCTCGAGGTGCTGTTCGGCAATGCCAATGCCGGTGTCGCCTCGGTTCCGGCCTCCGTGGAAATTCCCGCCGGCACCAACCGCGTCGACTTCGAGGTCGTCGCCCTGTCGAACGGCACCACCACGATCACCGCGGAAGCCATCGACGCCGTCGAAGGGTCTTTCGAACTGCGCGTCGTGGACATCGCCTACGACGACACCACCTACTACCCGCCCGCCTCGTTCGACAACTTCGGCAACGGCGGCGTCGGCTTCGGCACCTGGCAGATCAATGCCAACACCGATGGCGCGGGCGAAGGCTTCACCAACTTCGTCGGCATGTTCCTCGGCGACTCGACCTTCGGCGGCGCCGATGTGAATGACAGCGAGGGCGAATCCTTTGGTTTCTACGCCTCCGGCGACGGCACCGGCCCCAATACGCCCATCGTCACCGCCCTCCGCCCGATGACCCAGCCGCTGGGTATCGGCGAGTCGATGTCCTTCCGCCTCGGCGTGAACTTCCGCAACGGCGCGAAAGGCGCGATGTTCCAGAACTCCGATGCCTGGCTGTTCGAAATCGGCGTGTTCAACGACGATTACGTGTACAACATCCGCGACCTCGGCGCCGACAATCCGGTCTCGCTCGGCTGGTCCTACGCCTCCGACTCCGCCATCACCGTCATCCTGTCGCGCGTTTCCACCAACAGCTACAACGTGCGCTTCATCCGCGAAGGCAGCGCTCCCGAAAACACCCTCGTCCAGGGCGTGTTCCTCTCCCAGACCCCGAACCAGGTCCGCTTCTACGTGTTTGACACCGACGGCGGGGACGCGAACAACCTCTACGTCAACAACCTCGCCGTTTACACCGGCATCGAAGGCGAAGCCATTACCGATGGCATCCCGAACACCTGGTGGGACCTCTACAACATCCCGGTCATCGACCGCGTAGCCGCTGCCGACTTCGACAACGACGGCTTCAGCAACCTCGACGAGTACATCGCCGACACGAACCCCGCCGACCTGAACTCGTTCTTCCTGAACGAGATCACCGGCGCGTCCGGTTCGTCCGTGTTGAGCCTCCAGACCGGCCCGACCACCAACAGCCGCGTGTACGACATCTTCTGGACCACCAACCTGCTGTCCAACCCGCAGCAGTGGAACCGCCTGAATGCCCCCGTCCCCGGCAACGGCGGCACGGTGACCCTCAGCGTGACCAACGATGTGCCGGTCCGCTTCTACCGCACCGGTGTGGCCCTGCCCTAAACGCAGGCTTACCCGCCTGACAAAAAAGCCCCGCCATCCAGCGGGGCTTTTTTTATGGGTTATTCCAGGCGTTCCGTACGGGCGCGTGATCGCGATGGTGAACGGGGTCGTCGAGCCTGTTCCATCGTGGGGTGGGGCGGCCGCTCCGCGGCCGCAGGCTGGACGCGCTCTACACGGGTCAACACCGCGATCGCATCCGTTCGCTACCCCGCATCACGCGGGGGGGGGCGCGGGCGGCGTTTCGCCCGCCAGCAGCTCGAGGACTTCCTCCTCGTGCGTCGCGGTCAGCACCCGCTTGCGGGTGTCCTCGTTGTGCAGCACGCGGCTGATATCGGCCAGGAACTGGATGTGCGGGCCGGTGCGGCTGGCCGGGGAAACCGTCAGCAGGATGATCTGCGCCGGTTGACCGTCGAGCGACTCAAAGGGAATGCCGGCCGGGCTGATGCCGATCGAAGCCACCAGCGACTCGATGGTATCCGTCTTGCCGTGCGGAATGGCGATGCCGTTCTGCAGCCCGGTGGACATCTTCTTCTCGCGGTCCACGACCGCCTTCAGGGCCGCTTTCCGGTCCTTGATCTTTCCGCTGGCCACCAAGACGTCAATCAACTCCTCGATGACCCCGTCCTTGGAGTCACTCTTGAGCTTCATGATGATGGTATCTTTTGACAGCACGCGCTTCGGGTTCATGCGACGGCTCCTAGCAAAATAAAGATGCTATCATCCTCTCATCCGCCCGTCGGGTCAATACCGGTTTGCGCGAAAAGTGACCCGCGTGTTGCCGCTGGCCACGCCGTCCCGATTCCCCGATTGAACTGCGGGCGATGCTCGTGTATGAACGGTGGACCGAAACCTTTATGGAGACGTACCTTGAATAAAAGCACCTCGTCCGGCGATACCGGACAATCCGCGAATGGCCGCACCCTGCGCCTGATCAACCACATGTTGCAATTGCAGGACCTGATCTTCGCCCGCGAGCAACACCAGGCCTCGATGCCCGGCTCGCGCCTGTCCCAGATCGATGCCTCGATCGCCAAGCTGCTGGAAGACCTTCCCCCGGAGAACCGCAGCCACTTCGAGAAGATGTGGAAGAAGGTCGGCCTCGCCATCGTCCCGATCTCGAAAGGCGTCTGTTCGGCCTGCGGCATGATGATCCCGGTCAGCCAGGTCCACGCCGTCCACGCCGCCGATGCCCTCTACACCTGCCCGAGCTGCGCGCGTTTCCTCTACTTTACCGAATCCGCCCCGCGCCGCGTGGCCACCGCGAAGAAACTCCGCAGCGAGCCCCCGCAGGTCGGCGTGGCCCGCTTCAGTTCGCCGAAGCTGATGTTGCCCAAGCTGAAGGCCGCCTCGCGCGACGAGGTCCTCGAGCAGATCTGCACGCACATGGAGCAGGAGAACTTCATCGACAACGGCAAGCGCCTCTACGAGGAAGCCCTGCGCCGCGAAGTGCTGGCCAGCACCGCGGTGGACCAGGGCCTGGCCTTCCCGCACGTGCGCGGCGTCGAGGGCGGCGGCCTTTCCCTCGCCCTGGCCACCCTCTCGAAGGGCGTGAAGTTCGACGAAAACGCGAAGTCGTCCACCAAGATCGTCTGTTTCATCTCCATCCCGACGGCGGCCAGCGCCTTCTACCTGAAACTGCTGGCCGGCCTGACCCAGACCTTCCGCGACGAGACCGCCCGCGACCTGCTGCTCGCCGCCGAATCGCCGGAAGACCTGTGGAAGGCCCTGGTCAAAACCACGAGGCTGACCATCACATGAACGAGTTTTCCTACCGCGACGGACGCCTCCACGCCGAGGACGTCCCGGTGGCCGAGCTGGCCGCCGCCTACGGAACCCCCCTCTACGTCTACAGCCGCTCGCACCTGCAGGCGCAATTCCGCGCCCTGAAGCAGGTGATGGCCCCGGTGAACCCGCTGATCTGCTTCGCGGTGAAATCGAACACCAACGCGGCGGTGATCCAGACCTTCGCCGCCGAGGGCGCCGGCGCCGATGTCGTGTCGGCCGGTGAACTCTACCGCGCCCGCCGCGCCGGCATTCCCGCCAACCGGATCGTCTTCGCCGGCGTCGGCAAGACCGAGGCGGAAATCGAGATCGCGCTGCGCGAAGGCATCCTGTACTTCACCGTCGAATCCGAACCGGAACTCGAACGCATCTCCGCCGTGGGCCGGCGCATCGGCATCACCGGCCGCATCGCCATCCGCGTGAACCCCGACGTCGATCCGAAGACGCACAAGTACACCAGCACCGGCAAGAAGGAGAACAAGTTCGGCGTGGACCTCGAACGCGCGATGGCCGCCTACGAACTGGCCGCCCGCCTGCCGAACCTCGAGATCACCTCGCTGCACATGCACCTCGGCTCGCCGATCATGACCAAGGATCCGTACGAGGAGGCCCTGCACAAGGTCAAGCCGCTCTGCGCCGAGTTGAAGAAACGTTTCCCGTCGTTTTCCCACATCGATATCGGCGGCGGTCTCGGCATCGTGTACCGGCCGACCGACAAGGATTTCGACCTCAAGGCCTTTGCCGCCGCCGTGCTGCCGCCGCTGCAGGAGATGGGCCTGTCGGTGAGCATGGAGCCCGGGCGGTTCATGGTCGGCAACGCCGGCATCCTCGTGACCCGGGTGGAGTACATCAAGGAGAACCCGTTCAAGAAGTTCGTGGTGATCGACGCCGCGATGAACGACCTGATCCGCCCCGCGCTGTACGAGGCCTACCACGAGATCAAGCCGGTGCAGGAAACCGCCGCGACCGTGTTCGGCGACCTCGTCGGCCCGGTCTGCGAGTCCGGCGACTTCCTCGCCGCCAACCGCGACCTGCCCGCCGTACAACAGGGCGACCTGCTGTCGGTGATGAGCGCCGGTGCCTACGGTTACGTCATGTCCTCGACCTACAACAGCCGCGGCCGCGCCGCCGAAGTGATGGTCCAGGGCAGTCGCCACCAACTCGTGCGCGCCCGCGAAACGATCGAGGATGTCGTGCGTGGCGAGACGATGTGGAGTGCGGGTTCTTGAACCCGCTCTGTTAAGGGGGTTCTCGAACCCCCTTCTCAAGGACGTCCGTACTCGCCGGGGGTTCAAGCACCCCCGGACAGAGCGCGATCAAGCTCGCGCACTCCGTTCGTGAACGCCCGCGTGGATGGGTAAGGCGTGCGGGTTCTCGAACCCCCTTCTCAAGGACGTCCGTACTCGCCGGGGGTTCAAGCACC
>CALMUP010000016.1 GCA_937872895.1 uncultured Verrucomicrobiota bacterium | reverse complement strand
CGCTCCCCCCGAATACCCATCATTCAACGGGAACAAATAGTATTAGAGGGACGCCCGAGACCGGGCGCCCCTGCGGGTTGTCGTTAGCCTCAAGAGTGCCTGAGAAGTCGATCTTGACCATGCGTAGCCAGCGGGCTACATTGTCGCAATGATTGTCATACGAAAGACTGCCGAGTTCGCTAACTGGATTGATGGTCTCCATGATATTCAGGCGTGAGCCAGAGTCTTGGTCAGGATCGAACGACTAGCGGCTGGTCTTCCCGGCGATGTGAAGCCTGTTGGATCTGGTGTTTCTGAGCTTCGTATTCAGTACGGGCCGGGTTATCGGGTCTATTTCAAGCGCACAGGACGCGAAATAATCGTCTTGCTTGCCGGTGGCGACAAAAGTAGCCAGGCAAAAGATATTAAACTGGCCATTCAATTGGCAAAAAATCTCTAGGGGAGTGACCATGAAAAAGACGAAACCAACCGCATACGATGTGGCAGAGCACCTTCGCACACCGGAAGAAATGGCCGCTTATCTGGAAGCATGCATGGAGGCCTCCAACGGGGATGCTGCTTTCATAGCAAAAGCGCTTGGTGATATAGCCCGCGCCAAGGGAATGACTCAGGTCGCCCGAGATGCCGGCTTATCACGAGAAAGTCTCTACAAGGCGCTTTCCGGAGAACGTAGTCCGGGATTCGATACCATCCTGAAGGTTGTCGATGCGCTCGGTCTGCAGCTGCTTGCAATCCCGGCAAAAGGATAGTGAGGTGAGGCCAACATATGCCTCCGGAGTGCCTTCCTAAGCGCAAGTAAAAAGGTGTTGTTCGGCTCACGAGTAGACGGGAGCGTTTCCGCGCGGGGCGGGACGCGGCCAAAGCGCCGAGCACCTGCGATTGGTCGTTCCCCCTGCCACCCCCTTCACGGCGATGGTGTTTGGCATCGGGGGGTGGGGAATCCCGCTTCCGTTGGGTATGGGCAGGCAATCATGCCCCGGCTGGCGGATCGCCTCCCGCCACAGGCGGGTATCCGGAGGGGCGGGGTGAGCGCCCCCGCATGCCCGGCATCCGACGGGAACGGCTGGTCGGGGCGGGATGGCGGGTTGACCGGCTGGACGTCCGGTGGGCGGCCCTTGCGTACGAGGTGCACGCGCCAAGCGTCACGTATCGGCGGCGCATACCGCTTTACCGCTGCGATTGACACACTGAAAACCGGGTGTTAGCTTTCTCGCGATGTCTAGCGGTCACCACGGTAAGTTCGACGGGCTGGAGCAGGCTGAGCCATGGTTTGCCGGCCCCCGGCCCGGTGTTTGCGGGCTGAATCGCAAGGCCCGGACGGAGGCCATCGCGTGAGCATCGATCCCAAGGCCTCCTCCGACCAGGCCTTCGTGGCCATCTCCGGCAAAACCGCCCTGGTTCGCGTGGAGGGGCGCGGCTCGTTCAAGATCAGCGCCTCGCTGAAGCAGTTCGGGGAAACCGTGGTGCAATCGCGGTTGTCCCTGATGCTCGTGGACATGCAGCACTGCATCGGCATGGACAGCACCTTCATGGGCGTGCTGGCAGGCGTCGCCACGAAAATGAAGGCGTACGAGGGCCGCATCGTCATGGTCAACTGCACCCCGCGGACGCGTGGGCTGCTGGCCACCCTCGGCCTCGATCAGTTGATCCACGCCTTCGAGGTCGGCCAAACCCCCGATGCCCATGCCGCCGTGCTGAACGGTCGGATGTCCCGCGAGCAGCTCGACCCCGGCTCCTGCCAGGATGTCGAGACGCTTGAAACGATGCTCGCCGCGCACGAAAACCTCGTTGATCTGGTCCCGGAGAACCTCCCGCAGTTCAAGGATGTGCTGATCTTCCTCCGTGAGGAAGTGGCACGCAAGACCGGCGGCCAACCTGGCATGGGTTGATCATGGGCGAAGGCGGCGTTGATCAAACCCTGATCCTGGTCTTCGCCCTGACGAACCTCCTGCTCGCCGCCGGCGGGGCCTACATGTATTTCCGCTGGCAACGCCAGCGCCGAATCTCCGAACAACTGCTGCAGGAGAAGGAAGTCATCTTCGGTTTCGTTCACGATGTCGGCGAGGTGTTCGCCGAGTCGGAGCAGATCGAACCCGATCTGCTGCTCAAGCGGGTGCTGTATTACGCCTTGCGCACCACCCGCGCCTCCGCCGGCGCGATCTACCTGGTCGAGCCGAATGGCGACTCGCTGCAGGCCCGGGCGATCACCGGCGTATTCCCGCCGCTGGTCAGCGATCTCGGCGGCAGCCTCGATGTCGCGGTCAGCAAATCCAAGCACATCGAGAACATCGTGCGCACGCGGCTGATCCAGAAGGGGGAGGGGTTGATCGGCACGGTGGCCGACCTGGGCACACCGCTGCTCGTGGCCGATGCCGAGTGCGATCCGCGGGTGCCGCGTCATCCCCTGGACTTCCTCCGCATCCATTCGCTGGTCCTCGTGCCAATGCGGTTCCACCAGCATGTACTCGGCGTGTTGTCGGTGGTGAACCGGGTGGACGGCAAGGCGTTCCTGGAAACCGACATGAACCTGCTGCAGGCGCTCGCCGACCAGGCCTCGGCCGCCGTGTATTACGCGGGGCTGCGCGATTCGCTCGACGAGAAGAAGCGCATGGACCACGACCTGTCGCTGGCCCGGCAGATCCAGTACTCGCTGCTGCCGAAGGAACTGCCGAAAATTGATGGCATCGAACTCTCCGCCTTCAACCAGCCGGCCCGCGAAATCGGCGGTGACTACTACGATGTCATCGTGCTTGATGACCGGCACATCGGCATCGCCATCGCCGATGTCTCCGGAAAAAGCGTCGGCGGCGCCATGTTGATGTCGGTCTGCCGCAGCGTGCTCCGCGCCCAGGCCCGGGGCTTCCGCCGCCCGGCCGACCTCCTGCGCTCGCTCAACCACACCATGACCGGCGATATTTCCGAGGACATGTTCGTGACGATGATCTACATGATCCTTGATCTCCAGACCCGCGAACTGGTCGTCGCGCGGGCCGGCCACGAGAAACCGCTGATCGTGCGGGCTGATCGCCGGGTGGAATTTGTGGAATCCACCGGAGTGGCCATTGGACTGGTCGATCCGGATACCTTCGACCACGTTATTTCCGAGCAAACCGTCACCCTCGGTCGCGGCGACCTGGTTGTCCTGTACACCGACGGCATCACCGAGGCCATGAACGCGGCCAAGGAGGAGTGGGGCATGGACTCGTTCATCGAGGCCTGCAGCCTGTCGTCCTCCGAAGGCGCCCACAGCCTGCTGAACAACGTCCGGCAGCGCATCCAGCGGTTCGTTAGCGACGACCCCCAATACGATGACATGACTTTGCTTGCGCTCCACATCACAAAAGAGTAATCCTATCCCTACTGCTATGAGAGAATGTCAAATCAAGCATGAAACCGTGGCCACCGTGGACATTCTTCGCCTCGACGGCGCATTGGATGCCTACTCCTTCCCCCGCCTCGAGCAGGCCTTCACCCAATTGCGCGACCGCCAGCGCAACCGGATCGTGCTCGACTGCGCCAACCTCGACTACATCAACAGCGCCTCGCTTGGTGCGTTGATCGGGTTCGCCCGCCGGGTCCGCGAGCAGGGGGGCGATCTGAAGCTGGCCGCCCTGACCCCGAAGATCTTCAGCATCGTCGAGCTGCTCGGCTTCGACAAGATGCTGCAGATCTTTCCGGATACCCATTTGGCCGTGAGCAAGTTTTCCCAAGGATGATGCCCGTCATGAACGAGCCGCAACCGGATGATCAGGAGATGGCGCTGGAGGGGTTCGTCACCCTTCACCTCCCGTGCCGCTACAGCTACCTGCGGATGATCCGCCAGTCGGTCATCGACATGAGCGCCCGCGCCGGCATGTCCGAGTTCAAGGCGGCGCAACTGGAAATGGCCGTGGACGAGGCCTGCGCCAATGTCATCGAGCACAGCTATGGCGGTGAAAGCGCCACTCTCAACAACCCGAACCATCCCGGCCTGCGCATCAACCTGATGCAGTGCAAGGACCGGATCGTCATCGAGGTATTCGACCGCGGCAAAGGATTCGACTTCGAGTCCCAGAACGTGGTGGATCCGGAAGAGTATCTCCAGCACGAGCGCCAGCGCGGCCTCGGCATGTTCATCATCCAGAAGTTCGTGGACGACGTGACCTACGAACGCGGCACCAGCTCCGGCAACTGCCTGCGCGTCACGAAACTCTTGTAATTCCCGCCGTTGTGGTATAATCCACCGCTTCCGGGCCGGAGCCTCGCGGCCGCCGGCCCATCACCCCTTCCCGTGAGTAAGGTGCTTCATGAACACGAACGACATACCAGCCAACGCCGATGCCGGTGAGACCGTCGCCGATGGAACCATCCCGGTGGAACCAGCCGAAGCCACCGCTCCGGAGGCGATCCCGGCCGAAGCACCCGCCGCACCGGGCGAATCCGCCCTGCTGAAGGATCGCTTGCTTCGCCTGCAGGCCGATTTCGACAACTTCCGCAAACGCAGCGCCCGTGAACGCCAGGAATGGCAGGCGTTTGCCGCCGAGTCGATGATCAAGGATCTGCTGGCCGTGGTCGACCACTACGAACTCGGCCTCGCCACCGCCGCGAAACACAGCACGCCGGCCGCCGTGCTCGATGGCTTCAAGCTGGTCTATGACCAACTGCTCGGGGTGTTGAAAAAACAGGGGGTGACCGTGCTGACCGTGGCCCCGGGAACCGCGTTTGATCCGCACCAGCACGAGGCGATCAGCCACCTGCCCAGCACGGAGTACCCGGCCGATGTGGTCATCGCCGAAACGCGGCGCGGCTACAAGCTCGGTGACAAGCTGATCCGCCCGCTCCAGGTCGTCGTCTCCAGCGGCCCCGCCACGGATGGGAACTGACCATGGCCCCGAAGAACAAGGATTTCTATGCCACCCTGGGCGTGGCCCGTGACGCCTCCGCCGAGGAATTGAAGAAGGCCTACCGCAAACTCGCCATCCAGTACCACCCGGACAAGAATCCGGGCAACAAGGAGGCCGAGGAGAAATTCAAGGAAATCACCGAGGCCTACGAGATCCTCAGCGATCCCGACAAACGCCAACGCTACGACCAGTTCGGTTCGGCCGCGTTCGGCCCCGGCGGGGGCGGTGGCGGATTCAGCGGGGGCTTTGGCGGCGGCATCGACCTCGAGGAGGCCCTGCGCACCTTCATGGGCGCGATGGGCGGCGGAGGCAGCATCTTCGACGATTTCTTCGGAGGCGGCGGACGCCGCGCCTCGCGCGACGCCTCGATGCGCGGGGCCGACCTGCGCTACGACCTCGAGATCGAATTCGAGGAGGCCGTCTTCGGCTCGCAGCACGAGATGACCCTTTCGCTGATGGATGAATGCCCGACCTGCCACGGCACCGGCCTCGGCGCTGACAGCAAACGGGAGAGCTGCCGGCGTTGCAATGGCAGCGGCACGGTGATCATGGGCAACGGCTTCATCCAGGTGCGCCAGACCTGCCCGTCCTGCAACGGTGCGGGCGAAACCATCACCAACCCGTGCCGCGAATGCCGCGGCGAAGGCCGCGTCAAGACCCGCAAGAGCATCACGCTGCGCATCCCGGCCGGCGTTGAAACCGGCTCGCGCCTGCGCCTGGCCGGCAAGGGCGAAGGCGGCGCCCGCGGCGGACCACCCGGCGATCTCTATGTCGTGGTGCATGTGAAGCCACACCCGTTCTTCCAGCGCCACGGCGATGACGTGATCGTCGAGATGCCGATCCCGTTCGATGTCGCCGTACTCGGCGGCAGCATCGAAGTCCCGACCGTGCAGGGCTATGCCAGCCTGAAAATCCCGTCCGGTACCGCCAGCGGCACCGTGCTGCGGCTCAAGGGCAAGGGCATCACCGGCGTCAACGGCGGTCGCCCTGGCGACCAGCACGTGCGCGTGGTGGTGGAGGTACCGACCGACCTCGACCGTCGCCAGCGCAAGGCCCTCGAAGCCTTCGCCGCGGAATGTACCGAGGATACCTACCCGCAGTTGAAATCGGCGCGCCGCGTTGCCGAGCAATTCTACCACAAGCGGGACAACCGTACCGCATAACCGCTCCGGCGGCCCGTTCCAGGCCCCGGAAAATTCCTGCACGGAGGTGTCCAATGGCTGGAAATCCCCGCGTGAATCGGCCATGATCCCCCCATGCGCTATTTCGTCGACGCCGAACGCTGGTCCGCCGAGGACGTGATCCTCTCCGGCGAAGAGGCCCACCACCTGCTCCATGTCGTGCGCAGCGAACCGGGCGAACAGGTGACGCTGATGGACGGGCGCGGCCGCCAAGCCCTCGCCCGCATCGCCGCCACCACCCGCAAGGAGGCGCAACTCACGATTCTCCAGCAATCGAATCATCCGCCACCCCCGGTGGAGATCACCCTGATCCAGGCCCTGCCGCGCGAACAGAAGATGGATCTGATTCTCCAGAAAGCCACCGAGCTGGGGGTGCGCCACATCGTTCCGGTGGTCAGCGATCAGGCGGTGGTGCGGTTGAAGGCCGGGGAGGATGCCGGCAAGCGCGAACGCTGGAACAAGATCGTGCTCAGCGCAGCGAAGCAGAGCGGTTGCTGGTGGATGCCGGAGGTGCACCCGGTCCGGCCGCTGCTCGACTACCTGGCCGCGATGCCGCGGTTCGACCTTCTCATGACCTGCTCGCTGGATCCGGACAGCCTGCCGCTGCGCCAGGTCATCGCATCCTCGCGCGCCCACCGGCCGCGCCGGGTGGCTTTCCTCGTCGGCCCCGAAGGCGACCTCACCGCCCGCGAACGCGCCGCCGCGCGCAACGCCGGCGCCCGCATGGTGTCGCTCGGCGACCAGGTGCTGCGCAGCGAAACCGCCGCCCTCTATGTCATCAGCGTCCTGCAGTATGAATTCACCGGCGCAGGCCTCGAGGCCGGCACCGTGCGCAACCCGGAGTCCGTATGACCGTTTATGTGATCGGCCACAAGAATCCCGATACCGATGCGATCTGCTCGGCGATCGGCTACGCGGACTACCTGCGCGCCACCTCGCGGCCCGACGCCGTGGCCGCCGCCTGCGGCGATGCCAATGCCCGCACCCGGATGGCGCTGGAGCGCGCCGGCGTCGAACCCCCCAAGATCCTGCTCGATGTCCGGCCGCGCGCCGGGCGCATCTGCCGCCGCGATGTGGTCACGGCGGGTGTCAACGATTCGCTGGTCGATGTCTACGAGCGGATGCGCCAGCGTAGCCTGCGCGCCATCCCGGTGCTCGACGAGTCCGGCAACCTGAATGGCATGTGCTCGTTGCTCAACCTGCTCGAATTGCTCCTGCCCGACAGCGATGATCCGATCGACAATCGGAATATCGAATCGAGCCTGCGCCGCATCGCCAAGGTCGTGCACGGCTCGTTCCAGCATGAGGTCGATCCCGACCGCGAGGAAACCCTGACCGTGATGGTCGGGGCGATGAGCGCCGACAATTTCACCAAACGCATGCACCAGTTTCCCGCCGCCAACCTGGTGATCGTCGCGGGCGACCGGCCGACCGTTCAGCTCCCCGCCATCGAATACGGCGTGCGCAGCCTTGTGGTCACCGGCGGATACCAGCTTTCCAGCGGCCTGATCTCCCTCGCCCGTGAACGCGGGGTTTCCGTGCTGACCAGCGCCCTCGATACCGCGACAACGACGCTCCTGATGCGCGGGGCCAAGCGCATCACCCGCGCCATCGACCACGATTTCCTGAGCTTCTCCGCCGACACCCTCGTGCAGGATGTCCGCAAGCAGGTCCAGAAATCGCCGATGGTCCTGTTCCCGGTGGTCGATGACGACCACCGGCTGGTCGGCGTGTTTTCCAAGTCCGACCTCATCGCGCCGCAACCGACGCAACTGATCCTGGTCGACCACAATGAAATCAACCAGGCGGTCCCCGGTGCCGAGGACGCGGAGATCCTCGAGGTCATCGATCACCACCGTCTTGGCGGCGGATTGATCTCGCGCGAGCCGATTCACTTTCATAATGAACCGGTCGGTTCGACCTGCACCATCGTCGCCCGGTTCTTCCGCAGCAGCGGCCTGACCCCGGACAAGGGCGTGGCCTACTGCCTCGCCGCGGGCATGATTTCCGACACGCTGAAGCTCACCTCGCCCACCACCACCGAGGTCGATCGCTCCATGCTGCACTGGATCGCCTCGACGGCGGGCATCGACATCGACCGGTTCGCCGCCGACTTTTTTGCCGCCGGCTCCGCTCTGGAGATGTATGCACCCGACAAGGCGGTCCGCCTCGATTGCAAGGAATACACCGAAGGCGGTTGGCGCTTTGCCATTGCCCAGGTCGAGGAGAACGGCCTCGAACGGTTCTGGGAGCGCAAGGCCGAGATCGAGCGGGCCCTGGATGACCTGGTCGCCGAACGCCGCTACCATTTCGTCGCGCTGATGGTTACCGACCTCACCCGCCAGAACAGCATGCTGCTCGTTTCCGGGAACCATGACTTCATCGAGGCGGTGGACTACCCGCCGCGCGAGGAACGCCTGTTCGAGATGGGCAACGTGGTCAGCCGCAAGAAACAACTGCTGCCCCATATCATCGGCCTCCTCGCCGGCCTCGAGGAACCCAAGCCGGTGCGCTGACGTCCTCGATCGTTTCCACCGATCCTGCCGCTTATACCCCGAATACGGTCCGTTTTCCGCGGTGAGTGTCAATAGTGAGGACTGACCCCTTTTGGGGGAAGGGGGGTCAGGATGAGCGCAGGCTGCGGCGGAGGCGGTCGCGCAGGTGGCGGTCGGGGGAGGCGGGGGGCGGTGGGGCCGGTGTCGGCGCGCTCGCCTCGCTGGCCGGAAGCCCACGCAGGTCATCCCATTGGTACGACGGGTACGGCTCGCCACCCAGGTGGGCGAACAGCCAGTGGGCGAGGTGTTCCAGGCCGACCACGTCGGCCGCGCAGTAGCGGGTCAGGCGCTGGAGCAGGCTCCGGTTGCCGGTATCCTTCCACCGCCGCCACAGCCAGTCCGCCTCGCCGCCGTCCATGCCGATCAGGTCGGCAGGTCGGACGAGGCCGATCGAACGCTCGATCTCCTTCAAGCCGCCGCGCAGGCCGGCATGGTAACAGGACCAGCGCAGGTCGATGTGGGGGAGGTCGCGCAGCGGGATGTGGAAGTGGTTTTCCAGTTGCGGAACATCGAACGACGCGCCGTTGAAGGTCACCAGCAGGGAGATCTCGTCGAGCAAGGGCAGGAAGGCTTCGAGGTTGTGTTCCGCGGTGAAGGTGTGCAGCACCCCGCGGTGCTTGACGATGATCAGGGTGATCTCCGGGCGGAGCTGGTCCCCCGAGGTCTCGATGTCGAGGTAGGTCGCGCGGTCGCGGAAGTCGGCGAGGATACGCCAGTGGTCGGAGCGGTGCAGCGTCGCCACCAGGTGGGCGAGGTCGCCGGCCGCCAGCGCCGCCTCGTCGCGGCGGATCGCCTTGACCCAGTCCGGTGAACTTTCCTCGAAACCGGGAAGGTCGTGATGATGATGGTGCAGGAGGTCGTCCCAGTTCGCAATACCGCGCGCCTGGAGGGTCTCGATCTTCCTCGGGCCATACCCGGGCAAATGCAGGAATGCGCTGCGCGTTCGCGATGCCTTCATGACGGGTTGGACCGCTTTGATCCCGGTCGATAGGATTTCCGCTTTTCGCGCAGCGAGGATCGATCGGAGCGGAATGCGATGTAGTCGTTGATGGAAAGTGCCAGTCCGGGGCACGCTTTGTGCAAGAGCGTGTCCTCGGTAATGCAGGCAATCCCCAGTTGTTTCGCCAGCGAGATGTATTGGGCATCGTACACGGAAATCCCGAAGGCGATGGCATCGCTCAACGCGCGGTCCGGTACCGGCGTGTTCTCGTTGCTAGCGATCAGGTTCCGGCACCGATCCAGGAGGTCTAGCGCCTGTCCTTCCGGCATGCCGCCAAAACGGACGTACTTCCAGAGGATGCTTTGAAACTCCACCAACCAGAACTCCGGCACCACCCATTCGGCATCGACCGCGCGAAGGGCTTTTACCCGTTCGGTCTTCTCGCCCTGAATGAAGTGAAACGCCAGGATGTTGACGTCGACCACGATCATGCACGGCCTTCCCGCTTGGCTGCCTGAAGAAACGTATCGGTGAGCGGGAAGGTGCCCTTGTAGGCCTTGGCAGCAGGGATTGACCGGGTCCGGAGCAGACCATTCTCCAGCAGCACGATGGCCTGTTGGGTCATGGAACGGTGATGGTCCCTCGCGTCCTCCTTCAGGCGGCGGTGAAGGGCGGGCGGCAGGTTCTTGATTACCAGGGAGGGCATGGTCATCTCCTTCTCGAATGCTAGTATTATACTAGCAAAAAGGAGTCGCGTCAATGCGGGTGCCGGTGCAGCAGGCTGTGCGGGCGTTCGAGGCCGTGGGCCAGCATCAGGGCCTCGTCGCCAAGCACGGTGCGGGTGGGGCCCTCGGCGACGACCCGGCCGGCGTCGAGCACGATGACCCGGGTGCAGGTCTCGACGACCAGTTCGAGGTCGTGGGTGGCGATGATGCGGGTGTGCGGAAACGAGAGCAGGAGGTCGATGAGGCGTCGGCGCGCGCGCGGGTCGAGGTTGGCGGACGGCTCGTCCATGACCAGGATCTCCGGCTCGGTGGCGAGTGCCGTGGCGATGGCCACCGCCCGCTTCTCCCCGGCCGAGAGGCGGTAGGGTGGCCGATCGGCGAGGTGGCCCGTTCCCGTGCGGGCGAGGGCGTGTTCCACCGCGGCCTCGATCCGCGCTTCCGGCCAGCCCGCGTAGAGCGGTCCGAAGGCCACGTCCTCGCGCACCGTGGGCATGAACAACTGGTCGTCGGGGTTCTGGAATACAAGGCCGACGCGGCGACGGATGTCGGCCACGGTGCCGGGCGTCACGTCGGTTCCGCCGATCCGGACCTTGCCTGTTGCCGGGGTGTGGTAGCCGTTGAGGTGGAAGAGCAGGGTCGATTTCCCCGCGCCATTCGCGCCGATCAAGCCGACCGATTCGCCGGCCTGGACGCGCAGGTTGACCTCGTGCAAGGCCCGCGTGCCGTCGGGATAGGCAAACCCGAGGTCAAGGACCTCGAGGTGGGCGTTCGGTTGTCCGGCGGAATGGTTCATGGTGTCCAGATCGTGGCGAACCGGATGATGGCGAAGACGCCCAGCCAGGCGAGCAGAAAAACCAGGTCGCGGACGGTGAAGGCGGTTTCGCGGCGGCAGCGGACCTGTCCGTCGTAGCCGCGCAGGGCCATGGCGCGGTGGATCCGTTCGGCGCGGTCGAGCGACCGGAGTAGCCATTGACCGGTAAAGGAACCGTAGGCCGACCACGGGATGCGGCGCAGGCGGGGCACGCGGCAGGCCAGTGCGCGCAGCATCGATTGGGCTTCGCCCCCGATCACGAACAGGTAGCGGTAGAGGAACTGCAGTTGCTGGTTGAAGACGCGCGGCATGCCGAGCCGGCGCAGGCCCGCGCCGAGCTGCATCATGCCGGTGGTGGCGACGAGGAGCAGGGCCGCGCTGACCGTCAGGGTGAAGCGGACCAGGATCGAGGCGAACGACAACCAGCCGGCGGCCAGTTCACCACCGCCGGGCAGGACGACCGGTGTGCGGTCGAGCAGCGGGTTGAACAGGCCGATCAGTACGGCGAAGGGGGCGGCGAGGGCGATCTTGCGACCGATGTCGGCGGCGGGGATCCGGCCGGCGATCAGCAGGAACAGCGGGAAGGAGGCCAGCGGGAGCAGCGGGGCCAGGGCATGGCGCGGCAGGGACATGACCACCACGATGTAGGCGCCGGTGGCGAGGATCTTGGCGCGCGGATCAAGCCGGTGGAGCGGGGAGTCCTGCCGGCTCAGTTCGTCCATCCGGCCGAGGTGGATCCATGACGCGGCATCCGCCATGGATCACGCGGTCGCAGCGCGGCGACCTGGCCGGATCATCCAGCCGATGCCTCCGGCCATGGCGAGGGTGAGCAGTCCGCCGACCAATCCCGACACCGAGGTGCCGGCACTGACCGAGGGCCACGGTTCAGCGGCATCCGCGGCCTCCGCGCCGGGGGCCGTGGCTTCGGCCTCCGGGGCGGCGAATCCATAGTCGGGCAGGAAGGCGGTGCTTTCCTGCAGCGAAGCGAGTTGCGCGTGGACCGGGCTGGAGCGGCCGGCCAATTCGGCGGAGCCGGTGGTGCGGCTGATCGACCATTCCAGTCCGTCCGGGTGGGTCGAGGCGAACCAGCTCGCCCCCATGCCGGTGACCAGCGCGGCGACGGCCAGGCCGACCAGGGCCGGTTCAAGGCGCGACGCGGCGGCGGGCAGGGCCGTGGCCGCCGGACGGGCCCGGGCAACGAAGCTGATCACCACGGCGGAGGCCAGCCCCTCCACCACGCCGATCGCGAGATGGATCGGGAGCATCAGGGCGGTGAAGGTGGCGATGGAAAGCTCGGTGATGCCGGAGGTCATGGTCTGGCCGATCACGCCGAGGGCGCCGAGCAGCAGGCCGATGACGGCGGCCAGCATCGAGCCGGTCCAGATGCGCGCGCTGGTCGGGTGCGATCCGGTCAGCGGGCGGTAGATCAGCGGGTAGGCGATGAAGGCGGGGAAGAAGCCGAGGTTGAAGATGTTGCAGCCGAGGGCGAGCAGGCCGCCGTCGGCGAAGAACAGCGCCTGCACGGCCAGCACCGAGGCGATGACCAGGAAGCCCGCATACGGGCCGAGCAGCGCGGCGAGGATCAGGCCGCCGCCGAGGTGGCCGCTGGAGCCGGTGCCGGGGATGGTGAAGTTGATCATCTGCGCGGCAAAGATGAACGCACCCAGCACGCCCATCATCGGCACCAGCCGGTCGTCCGCGGCCTGCTTCAGCTTGCGCGCGCACCAGGCGATCAGTCCGCCCGACAATGCCCAGAACGTCCCGCCTACCGCGGGGGAAATCAATGCGTCGGCCATGTGCATGGTTCATCTCCGGTAACATGAATGGGCGAAACGTAACACCCATGAGGTGCCGACGCAATAACAACCATGGTGGACTCAGATACGGCGGCCGGTGGTGCCGGCGGAGAGAGACACGTGCTTGAGTCCTTTGATCGCCTTCAGCCGCTTGATCAGGGTCTCGATCCGGGCCGGTTTGCCGCGCACGGCGATGATCTCGAGGCAATTGTCATGATCGAGGTGGATGTGTTGCGTGGAGATGATGGCATCCTCCGCATCGTGCTGGACCTCGGTCAGCTTCTTCATGATGTTGCGTTCGTGGTGGTCGTAGACCAGCACCACGGCACCGGCAACTTCCGAACCGGAGCGCCATTCGGTCTGGACCAGGCTGGCCCGGATCAGGTCGCCGATCGCCTTGGAGCGGGTCGGGCAGCGTTCGCGTTTGATCTTGGCATCAAACCGGGCCACGAGGTTTTCGTCGAGGGATACGCTGAAACGGGTCAGGGGCATGAGGGTTTCTCCAAAATCAACAGGATAGCGATTCGGTGCGGTGATGCAATAGCCGGGATAAACCCGGCTCTACGTCCGCTCCGTAGAGCCGGCTTTATGCCGGCTATCAGGAACGGCCATCGCCATGTTGACGCGACCAGGGTGTCAGGCGTCATCGCCGGGGTAAGCCCGGCTCTACGCCGGCGATCAGGAGCCGGTATAGACGGCCAACGAACCCGTCCACGGCCAGTCCTTCTCGTGCATGACCAGCCCGGCCCGCACCGGATTCTGCATGATGTAACGGCCTTTGTCCGTGAACGACTCGGTGGATCGCAACCGATGATCGAAATACCCACCCTGCCATAGCGGCCTGCCATCGCCGTGTTGACGCCACCAAGGGGTCAGGCGGCCTTTGAGCCGTCGAATGGCTTGAGATAAACCGGATGCCCCCGGATTGACGACCAGATGAAGGTGGTCGGGCATGATGCAGTACAGGTAGACACCCCATGCGTGCTCATTCTGAAGGTCCTTGATGGTTTTCACAACCACGTCATTGCGATCAGGGCTTACAAAAACGGGCCTTCGTGGCGACACGCAGATCGTGACGAAAAAGATGTTGCCGGTGTTGGCGTAGTCGATGAACGAGCTGCGCTGGTAACCGCGATACGTCGTTGTTTTGGATTCCATGTCGGTGGGTAGCCGGGATAAACCCGGCTCTACTCCAAGTCCGGCAGGATAGCGGTTCGGCGCGGCGATGCAATAGCCGGGGTAAACCCGGCTCTACTTCGTGTCAGGCGGGACAGCGGTTCGGCGCGGCGATGCAATAGCCGGGGTAAACCCGCTCTACTTCGCGTCAGGCAGGATTGCGGTTCGTCGCGGTGATGCCATCGCCGGGGTAGAGCCGGCTTTATGCCGGCTAATGCTCGCGCTCGCGTTTGCGCTTGAGGATGGCGGCGGCCTTGTGGAGGCGGGTGCCCAACTTCTTCGTCTCCTCGTCCTCGGGCGGCGGCGGGGCGGCGGGACCGCGGTCGCGTTCGATGGTCATCAGTTCGGGCAGGGCGATGGTGCCGTCGAGCAGGGCGTCGAGCAGGCTTTCCGTGCAGGCGACGGCGGCGTTGGATTCGACGAGCAGGCGTTCGAGTTCCTCGTTCTGCACGCCGGGCGGGAGGGGCGGCACGCAGGCCGGGCAGCCGGCTTCGCAGTCGCAGTCGCGGATGATGGCGCGGCAGAGGTCGAGCGCCTCCGCGAATTTCTCGCAGATCTTTTCCGCGTACCCGACGCCGCCTTCGTGGGCGTCGTAGAGGTACAGGGCGCTCTGCCAGCTTTGCGCCTCCTCCTCGAACAGGGAGACGTCGGTCTCGATGTCCTCGGCGTCGGCCATGCACAGGCTCGGTGCGGCCCGGCGCAGCAGGTAGCTCAATCCGTAGAGGGCGGCGCCGAGGTAGCGGCGGTCCTTGCCGTCCATCGCCGTGCGCCAGGCGGGCGGCACCTGGAGGCTGAGGCCGGTGGTGTCGTACTCGAACGGGGCGAGGGTGATCGGACCGTAGCCGATGTTCTCGTAGGAGCGTTCGCGGATCTTCTTGTAGAGTTTGGGCTGCTTGTTGACGTGGATGTAGCCGAAGCGGAGGGTGGCTTCGTGGCGTTTCTCCTCGCGCTCCTGCTCGGTCATCTCGACGCGGTTCTCCCAGACCGCCTCGGTGTAGTAGTCGACGTTGACGCGTTCGACGCGGCAGAGTTTCTTCGCGAGGTCGAGTTCCATCGACATGTAGCGGTCGCCGAGGTGCTGGTAGATCGCGTCCTTGTAGAGCGTGCCGCGCGCGCCGATCGGGTCGATCTCGCCGATGACCTCGCTGCCGCAGTAGATGTCGACGTTGTAGTCGGTCATGCCGCGCAGGTTGACGCCCTTGGCGGGGTAGTCGGGCAGGGCGAAGCGCAGGCTGTCGTGGTAGGGGGCGAGGGTCTTCTCCTCGGTCAGCACCTGCACGGCGAGCGGGTAGGCGCGGTCGTCGAAGGCGGGTTCGTGCGGGCGCAGCGGGTATTCGTGGGCGGCGCAGGGGATGTGCTGGAGCAGGATGTAGGGGTTGTTGCTGTTGAGCCAGGCCTGTTCGACCGGGGTGCGGATGATGAACTCGGGGTGGTTGACGAGGTACTGGTCGATCGGGGTGTCCTTGGCGATGTAGACGATGGCGGCGCGCGCGCCCTTGCGGCCGACGCGGCCGGCCTGCTGCCAGAAGCTGGCCACGGAGCCGGGGTGGCCGGAGAGGATGCACAGGTCGAGGTCGCCGATGTCGATGCCGAGTTCGAGGGCGTTGGTGGTGATGATGGTGGTGAGGGCGCCGCTGAACAGGTCGCGTTCGAGCTGGCGGCGCTCGTTGGGGAGGAGTCCGCCGCGGTAGGGTTTCACCCGGTCGGCCAGCTCGGGGCGTCCGTCGATCACCGCGCGGTAGAGGCGCTCGACCTCCTGGCGGGCGCGGCAGAAGCAGATGGTGCGCACGCCGAGCTTGGTGGCTTCGCGGATCAGCGGGATCGAGATCGAGCCGGGGCCTTTGCGGTACAGCGCGGCACCGGCGCTCTGCACGAGGGGCGGATTGACGAGGTACAGGTCGCGGGGCGGGCGGGGGGCGCCGTCGCGGTCGATGACCCGGACCGGGCGGTGGAAGAGTGCGGAGGTGTGTTCGCCGGGGTTGCCGACGGTGGCCGAGCAGCCGATGAACACCGGGCGGGAGCCGTGCATCTCGCAGACGCGTTGCAGGCGGCGGAAGACGTTGGCCACGTGGGAGCCGAACGCGCCGCGGTAGGTGTGGACCTCGTCGACGACGATGTAGCGCAGGCGGGAGAGGAAACTTTTCCAGCCGCGGTGGTGGTTGGGCAGGATGCCGGCGTGGAGCATGTCGGGGTTGGTGATGACGAAGTCGGCGGTGCGCTGGATGTGCGAACGTTCCTCGCGCGGGGTGTCGCCGTCGAAGGTGCCGAGCTTGCGGGTGTCGACCGCCTCGCGCATCAGGCGGCCGACGGTGTTCTCCTGGTCGCGGGAGAGGGCCTTGGTCGGGTAGAGCAGCAGTACGCTGAAGGGGGCCGGGGCGTTCATCCATTCGTGCAGCAACGGGAGCAGGAACGAGAGGGTCTTGCCGCTGGCGGTGCGCGATACGAGCACGGTGTCGTGGTTGTTGCTGATGGTCTCGAAGGCCTCGGCCTGGTGGGCGTAGAGCCGGGTGATGCCGTCGCGCTCGAGCACGGCGCGCAGGCGCGGATCCAGCGTATCGGGCAGCGGGGCGAAGGAGCCGGGCGATGCCTCCAGGGTGCGGTGGTCGCGGATCTGGCGGTGGAAGCGGGCTTCGAGGAAATGCAGCGCCTCGTCGAGGCGGCTCGGGTTCGGGTTCATGGCCCAAACCTAATCCGCTCCGCCGCCCGGTGCCAAGGGAAAGATCACCGGAATGCGGCGACGGATGGCATCACCGCACGGGCACGATTTCGGCGAGGATCACCGACTGGTTGCCGAGTTTCGCGTCGGGGGCCATGGGCAGGGCGAGCACCCCGGGCAGACCCTCGGCGGCGAGGTGCCGGACGGCGAGGTCGGCATGGAGCCGGTTCAGTTCCGGATCGCCGCCGTGGACCAGCAGGCGTACCGCGACCTTCTGTTCCGACGCCGAGGCGACGGCGGCCAGCTGGTTCAGCAGGCGGATGCCGGTCGGGGTGATCGCGCCATCGGCGAAACAGGGGGCGGTGAAGGCGAGGATCAGGCGGTTTCCGCGCACGATGCGTTCCTGGCCGGGAAAGCGGAAGGTGTCCATCCATGCGGCGCCGGTCACGGCCGGGGCGTTGGCCGCAGGGCGGTTCGCGGCGGGATCGGCGGGTGGCGCGGCGAGTTTCGGGCCGTAGGCCATCAGGGTGGCGGCGAGCAGGATGACGCACAGCGGGGCCAGCAGCACGGTCGCCAGTTTCCAGTAGGGCGAGGTCGTATCGGCATCGGTGGTTTCGAGAGCCACCGGAGTCGGCGGGGCGGGGAGGTCGGGGATGCGGCGGGCGGCGGCTTCGGCATCGCGGCCGGTTTCGCGCATCCATTGGTCGCGCAGGCGAATGCGGTCGAATTCGGTCAGCTCGGCGCGGGTCAGGTTCTCCTCGAGGAACACGTCGAGTTCGCCGGCGCGGTCGGGCGGGACGATCAGGGCGGGCACATCGGCCAGGCCGGCTTCGCGGGCGGCCTGGACGCGGCGGGCACCGGCGAGCAGGCGGTAGCCGGATTCGGCGCGGGCGACCAGCACGGGTTGGAGTACGCCGTAGGCGCGCACGGAGGCGGTCAGGTGCTCGTCGGGTGCGCGGGCGGTGCCGGGCAGGTGCAGCTCGGCGAGCGGGATGCGCAGGTAGCCGCCGCCGGTCGGGGCGGAGCCGGCCTTGATGCCGGAGACTTCGTTGAACATCGCGCCGAGGCCGCGGCCGAGGCGGGAGGGTTGCTGGGCTTCGTCGTTCATGAGGCGGACTCCGTGGGGGCCGGCGGGGACATGGCGGCGACCTGGCTGGCGGTGGGCAGCGGCTCTTCGGGTTCGTCGGGGATGCCGAGTTTCTCGCGGTGGCGTTCGATGAATTCCTTCGCGAACTGGCGGTAGGCGGCGGCTCCGGTGCTGTAGGAATTGTAGGTGATGATCGGCTTGCCGAAGCTCGGGGCCTCGCCGAGGCGGACGTTGCGGGGGATCAGGGTCTCGTACACCTTGTCGCCGTAATGCTGGATGACCTCCTGGACGACCTGTTGCGACAGGTTGGTGCGCATGTCGTACATGGTCATCAGGATGCCTTCGATGTGCAGGCCGGGGTTGGTGCCGCTTTCGCGGAGCTGCTCGATCAGCCGGGTCATCACGCTGAGGCCTTCCAGCGCGTAGTATTCGCACTGGATCGGGATGACCACCGAATGGGCCGCGGTCAGCACGTTCATGGTGAGGATGCCGAGGGAGGGGGAGCAGTCGAGCAGGATGAAATCGTAGCCGCCGTCGAGCACGAGGTCGTGCAGGACGGAGCGCAGGCGCACGAGGTAGTTCTCCATGCGGGCGATCTCGACCTCGGTGCCGGCGAGGTCGATCTCGGACGGGATCAGGTCGAGGTGCTCGATGTTCGTCTTCTTGATGAAGGTGTCGGCGCGGTGGCCCT
The DNA here is from genome assembly GCA_937872895.1 of uncultured Verrucomicrobiota bacterium. GTDB lineage: Bacteria > Verrucomicrobiota > Kiritimatiellia > CAIVKH01 > CAIVKH01 > CALMUP01. The sequence continues at coordinate 48,606 of CALMUP010000016.1, read as the reverse complement.
CGATCAGCGAGCGGTACAGGCTGGCCCCGGGTTCCTTGGCGATGCCGAGGCCGCTGGTGGCGTTGGCCTGTGGATCGAGGTCGATCAGCAGGACGCGTTTGCGGCGTTCGGCCAGGCAGGCGGCGAGGTTGATCGCGGTGGTCGTCTTGCCGACGCCGCCCTTCTGGTTCGCTATGGCGATGACGCTCGCGGGCATGGGGCTTAATCTTCCAGCAGGGCGGGGAAGGCGCGGCGCACGCGGGCGAGGTGGCCGTCCTCGGATTCCTTGCCGCTGAGCACCATCAGCAGCGACATCAGGTCGCGGCCTTCGATGGTGTAGCGGTGGTCGGGATTCAGCTCGACGTGCTTGGCGAGCTTGCGGGTCGCCTTGCTCAGGGTCAGCGGGCGGGGCGGTTTGGCGGTGGGCATGCCGGTCACCAGTTCGCCGATGAGCTTGTCGGCCACGGCCTTTTCGGTGCCGGGCTTCGCCTCGAGGATCTGGCGGCAGACCAGCTTCGCCTTGGTCCAGGTGACCTGGTCGGCATCCAGCAGTTTGCGGAGGCGCGGATCCATGCCGGGCACGAAGCGGAGGATCTCGTCGATCCACGACTCGCTGCGGTCGAAGAAGGCGGCGAGTTTGGCCTTCTCCCAGTTCGCGTTGTTCAGGTAGATCACGGTGTCGAAGTACTCGGACACGCGGGCGTCGAGGCGGTCGGCGTTCAGCTTCAGGTTCAGCGCGCGCATCTCGTCGAGTTCGCCGGAGACAACGCGGACGTCGATGCGGTCGAAATAGCCGGGTTTGTTCGTGCGGATGGACCTGATGGCGTTCAGGCGGTGGAAGCCGCCGACGAGGAAGAACTCGCCGTGGTTGCGTTCCCAGACGACGAGCGGTTCGAGCAGGCCGTTCTTGAGGATGTCGTCGGCGTAGTGGTTCACCTTCGCGCGGTTCAGCGGGCGGTGGTTCGCGATGTTCGGATGCTCGTGGATGGCATCGATGGGTACGTAGTCGAAGCGTTTGGTAGCGATCATGAAAACTCCTGGAGGAATGGGGTAAAACGTTAAAAAGAACGGTCCTAGATGGCACAGGAACCGGGTGAAATCAATCAGAAAACCCCGGAAGGCTGGTCGACGGGCGAGGTCGGGATCGGAGCGTGCTACCGCGGTTCGGGCGACAGGGACAGGAGTTTCCGCTCGAGTTCGGCGAAGCGGGTGAGGGATGCATCGCGTTCCTTGAGGAGGTGGAGGGAGAGTTCGTCCTTGATGCGGCCGAGGAAGGCATCGCGCAGGGCCACGGCCTGGTCGGCGGTTTTTTCCGCGTGGCGCAACCGGTCGGCCATTTCGCGGACTTCGATTTCCTTGCTTTGCCAGAGTTGCTGGAGGTCGGTGACGCGGGCCTCGGCCTCGGCCAGGTCGCGTTCGAGGATGGCGATGCGGCGGTGCAGGGCCTCGAGCTCGGGGGCGGGGGTGCTCGGCGGAGCGGGCGGAGGCGTCGCGGGAGGCGCGGGAGGCGGGGGAGGCGGGGGCGCGGCGGCCGCGACCGGTTCGGCCGGGGTGGGTGCAGGCGGTTCGGCGACCGGGATGGGTGCGGGAGCGGGGGCAGGTGCGGGTTCCGGCGCGGGTGCGGGTTCCGGCGCGGGTGCGGCCGGTGCCGCAGCGGGTGCGCCGGGCTTCGGGGCGAACGGAGCGAGGGCGATATTGGCGCCGCATTTGGTGCAGCGTACCGCCTTCATGATCTTGAAGACACCCGGCTTCACCCGGAGGCGCGCCTGGCATTTCTCGCAGGTGATGGGAATCAGTTCTTCGCTCATGGTCCGGCGCTCCTGGTCGGCGGTATTAAATCATGTGGGCCCGGAGGGACTTGAACCCCCGACCAAGGGATTATGAGTCCCCTGCTCTGACCAACTGAGCTACAGGCCCGGCAGTAGGTTGTGGGCTGGGTTATATACCTCGCGGAGGCATGCGACAACGGCAAAGTCCTGCGATACACCCTTGCGCAATGGCCGTCATGGCGTAAATTGGCCACATGAAGATGATACGAATCATGGTGTCGGGCTTGATGGCGGCGTTGACCGGGTGTGCGACCGTGAAGCCTCCGCCGACCGTTCCGAAGGTGGATCTGCCCCGGTTCATGGGGGACTGGTACGTCGTGGCGGGCATCCTGACGCCGTTCGAGAAGGACATCTACCACGCCATCGAGACCTACACGCTCGACGAGGAAGGCAACATCCCCACCACCTACACGTTCCGCAAGGGCTCGTTCGACGGCCCGAAGAAGACGATGACCAACAAGGCCTTCGTGCACGACAAGGAGACCTTCGCGGAGTGGCGCATCCAGTTCATCTGGCCGTTCCGGTTCCCGTACCTGGTGATCTACCTCGACGAGGATTACCAGTCCACCGCGGTGGCGACCGACGACAAGAAATACCTGTGGATCATGTCGCGCACGCCCAGGATGAATCCCGCGCACTACGACGAGATCATCGCGATGGTCGGCGAGTTGGGATTTGACACCAACAAAATCATAAGCGTGCCACAACCGGAGTCGTGAGCCCGGGACGAAGTCCCGCGGAAGAAGTAAAAGAATACGATGGGAGCCCCGTTGAAATTTTCTTGATGGGGATCTTGTTCTTTCTATCGCGACTTCTACATCCCGGCACGCTGTGCCGAGCTAGCGAATGGGGTCCCCTTGGGACTCACCGGCGGCTGGCGAACCGGTTGCGAGTGGTTGACAATCGGAAAGGTTGTCACTTGACAATCGGAAAGGTTGTCACTATGAATTCCCCCATGTTGTCGGTTCGAACCATCACCCGCTTTTTGGTCACCATGCTGATGCTCGTCGCGTTGGGTGCGATGAGTGTGCATGCGTGTGGGCCCGCCGAGACAGCACCTCAGGCCTGTCCAGCGTCGGACTGTGGGCATGATACCACGCCGGTGGACGACGAACACTCCGGCGAATCCCATTGTTGCTGCCACCACACCGGATGCACGCACGTTCCCATGGCCGCAACAGAATCGGCACACACCTTCTTCCCGCCCCGCCCAGAGTCGGGTTTGCCCGTGATCCACTTCGCCTCGTCCGATGGACCGGTGTTTGGGATCGATCAACCTCCCCAGATGTAACGATGACGCCGTGCGGCCGTCCGGCCGCGTTTTCCGCTGCGTTCACTCATCGTTCTTCCGGCAACTGTTTGTTGCCAAGTATCAATCGGGGTTTCATTTCATGGTCAAATTACACAATCTCTTTCTGTTTCTTGCCTTGGTAGTCCTCAACAATTCGGGCGCAGCACCGGCTGATTCCGTCGTATCCCCGGCACCTCAACTGGTCACGGTGGACCAGTTGGTCGTCATGGCGCTTGAAAACCACCCGGAAATGCTTGCCATGAAGGCCCGAATCGACGGGGCTTCGGCGGGCCGCGATGCGGCGGGACGATGGCCCAACCCCGAATTGTCCGGAGAGCTTGGGCATAAGCGCGACGACGCTTCCGGCGATAACGGGTTTGAGTTTTCCGTGGCGCTTATGCAGCCGTTGGAATACCCAGGCAAGGCTGCCACCCGTCAGGCTTTGGCCGACAACCAGGTCCTGATGGCCGAAGCCGAGCGTGATGTGTTCCGTCGTATGCTGGCTGGTCGTGTGCGGGGGCTGGCTGGTGCGTGGTCGGTTAAAACGGAATGGGTAACACAGGTGGAGGGTGCGGTTGCCGGACTCGACCAAGCCCTGCAAGGATTTCTTCAACGTTTGCCGGCGGGAAACCCTCAACTGCTTGATCAAAAACTGATCGCGTCCGCGATGGTGGAGATGCAACGCGAGATGCTGGACATTCGACGCGAAACCGATGCGTTGGGCGCGCGGTTGCGGGCCGAGGTGGGTTGGCCGTTGACGGAGAAGCTTTCCATAGCGCCGGTCCCGTTGGCGGAGATCGTTACCAACGACACACAAGACTTCGTATCCGAAAACCCGGCCTTAAGGAACCACCTCATGGCGCAAGAGCAGGCGCGGTTGGAAATGGAGGCGACGCGTCTGGCGTATCGTCCGGATATCGCGGCGGGTCCGTACTACGCCCTTGAGTCGGTCGAAGCGGCTGAGCACACCATTGGTGTCGCGATCGCGCTTCCGTTGCCGGTGTGGAATCGCGGGCAAGGGGACGTGCGGCAGGCGGCGGCCCGGCGTCTGGAGGCCGACGCGGCGTACCAACAGGCGATCAGGGAACTCACTACCGAACTGGATCGTATCGAACACGCGATGCATCATCATCGACGTGTGCTTGACCACTACACCGAGGCGCATGTGGCGGACCTGCGCAACACGGCGGAACTGGCGCTGAGTCAGTTTCTTGCCGGCGCGGTTTCCACCAGCCTGTGCGTTGATTTGTACCATGCCTATCTGGCCGCCATGCGCGTCCGCTACGAAACCTTGGCCGCCCTTCATGAAGAAGTCGCGGCGCTGCAGACCATCATCCATACCGGAGAGTTACCATGAAACGTTTGTCGAATGTAGCCGTGATTTTCGCCTTGTCTGCTGTTGCTTCCTTGATGGCGTCCGACGAGCCCTGGTCGTTCCGGGCTGGACGCGGCATTACACTGAATGAAGCGGCCAAGGTGGCCGTGGGTCTGGAGGTCGAAACAGTCGAAACCTCCGGCAACGAGTCCGCGTTGTTCATCACTGAATCCGCATTGGTGGAAACCGTGCGCGGGGACTTTGTCTACACCCTCAATGGCGCGGCGTATGTGCGGGTCGCGGTAAAGACCGGCACCCGCGCGGATGGCCGCGTCGAAATCATCGATGGCTTGCTGGAGGGCGATGAATTGGTGGTCGGCGGCGCGTATGATTTGTGGATGATTGAACTGCAGGCGGTCAACGGCGGACGCGGTTGCGCGGACGGTCACTAAGGAACACGCCATGTTGAACACCATCATTGAGTTCTCTCTCCGCCAGCGCGTGCTGGTTTTGCTGGCCACGGCGGCCCTGATATTCGCCGGGTTGTGGTCCGCTCTGCAGTTGCCGGTTGATGCCGTGCCGGACATCACCAATGTTCAGGTGCGGGTGAACACGGAGGTGCCGGCGCTCGCGCCGGAAGAAATCGAACGGATGGTCACGTTTCCGATCGAGGCGGCGATGGCCGGGCTGCCGGGCATGGCGGAGTTGCGCTCACTGTCGAAATTCGGGCTCTCGCAAGTGACCATGACGTTTGACGACGGCATGGATGGGTTTCTCGCCCGCCAACTGGTGTCCGAGCGATTGAACAATGCGAGGGATGAATTGCCGGAGGGATTGTCACCGCAACTGGCGCCCATCAGCACCGGACTGGGTGACATCTATTTTTACGTGATCGAATATGCCGAGGATGCCACCAACCGTCCGTCCGACACGTTTGCCGCCTTGCTTGAACTTTCGCTGGTTCAGGAAACCATCATCAAGCCGATGCTGCGCAATACGCCCGGACTGGCCGAGGTCAACACATCGGGCGGATACGAAAAGCAGATCGTCATCACACCCGATCCGGCGAAACTGATGGCTGCGGGTGTGGGCTTTGAAGACATCGCCGATGTGATCCGAATGAACGCATCGAATGTCGGCGGCGGGTTGGTCGAAATCGGAAGGGAAAACGTGATCATCCGGGCCAACACCCGCGTGCATACGATGGCCGACATTGGGGGGTTGACGGTCAACCTCGCCGCCGGAGTACGTCCGGTGCTCATTCGTGACCTTGCGGAAGTGACCATCGGGCATGCCATCCGCACCGGGGCCTCGACATTCGACGGCGAGGAGGCGGTGCTGGGCGGCGCCATCATGATGGCCGATGAAAATACCCGTGAAGTGGCGCGCGCAGTCCGTGCGCGGTTGGAGACCATACAGGCCAAACTTCCGCACGGGTTCGTGATTCATCATGTGTACGACCGGGCCGAACTGGTGAATCAGACCATTCAGACCGTAAAAGACAATTTGTTTCATGGCGCCGTTCTCGTCGCCTTCATCCTGTTGCTGTTGCTGGGCAATATCCGGGCGGCGTTGATCGTCTCGCTGGCCATCCCGCTTTCTTTTCTGTTCGCCATGTCCGGCATGGTGGCCTGCCGCATGACCGGGAACCTGATGAGCCTGGGCGCCATCGATTTTGGACTGATCATTGATGGCGCGGTGGTGATGGTGGAAAATATCGTGCGACGCCTCGGTGAACGCCAGCGGATCACCGGCGGGATCTTGAGCGCACGCGAGCGGATGGAAACGGTGTTAAGTGCCGCGAAGGAGGTCGCCAATCCGATGTTCTTCGGCGTGTTGATTATCACCGTGGTGTACGTGCCGATCCTGAGTCTGGCCGGTATTGAGGGTAAAATGTTCAAACCAATGGCGATAACGGTCATGTTATGCCTTGTCGGCGCCTTGGTGCTGGCCCTCACCTTGATGCCGGTACTTTGCTCATTTTTGTTGCGGGGGAAAATTGCCGAAAACGACAACGTGCTGGTCCGCATGTTCAAGGCGATCTACACGCCGTTGCTCGCGGTGGCCTTGCGCCTGCGCTGGTTGCTGCTCGTCGGCGCGATCGCACTGGTGGCGTGGTCGGTCGTGATCTTCAACCGGCTTGGATCGGAATTTATTCCGCAATTGGATGAAGGCGCCATATCCATTCAGTTGATCCGCAGCACCAGTGTGGGACTGGAGGCATCGCTGGAATTGCAGAAAAAATCGGAGCGTCTCTTGCGTCGGGAATTTCCGGAGATCACCCATCTGTTCAGTCGCATTGGCACGGCGGAGATCGCCACCGATCCGATGGGACCCAACGTGGCTGACACCTATGTGATGCTGGCACCGCGCCACGAATGGCGTCAACGCGACGGACAACCGGTGACGAAAAACGAATTGATCGATGCAATGCGCGCAACGTTGTCCCAGCATGCACCCGGCCAGGCTCTGCTGTTTACCCAGCCGATTCAACTGCGCTTCAGTGAAATCATGGCCGGCGCCCGCGCCGATTTGGTGCTGAACATTTTCGGCGACGATTTTCGCGAACTCGAAAGCATCGCCTTCGCCGCGCGCGAACTGCTCGCCGGCCTTGCTCCGGGCAGTGATATTGAATTTGATGCCATGGGCCGTCAGCCGATGATCGAGATCACGCCCCGGCGCGAGGCGATGAGCCGGTTGAATATTCATGCGGACGAGGTGAACCGTTTGGTCGCGCACGCCTTGGGCGGCGAAACTGCCGGACGGTTGGTCGATGGCAACCGGCGTTTTGACATTGTGGTGCGGCTTGACGAGTCGCAGCGGCAGCAGTTTCGCGCATTCGGCGATCTTCCCGTGCAGTTGCATGATGGCGGATTCATCCCGTTGAGTGAGATTGCGGAGATCGGGGTGGTGGAGGAGGTCGGCACGATCAATCGCGAGGACAGCCAACGGCGCGTCACCGTGCTGGTCAATCTGCGCGGCCGGGACACGGCGGGATTTGTGAAAGAGGCGGATGCGGTGTTGCGTGAAAAATTATCGCTTCCGGATGGGTACTACTTCGAATTTGGCGGGCAGTTTGAAAACATGATCCGGGCCAAACAGCGGTTGGCGATTGTCGTGCCGACGGCGTTGGTCCTGATTTTCATATTGCTGTTTATGAGTTTTCAATCATTGCGCCAGGCCGCGCTGATTTTTGTCTGCATTCCACTTGCCGTCACCGGCGGGGTGTTTGCCCTGTCGCTGCGCGGTATGCCGTTTACGATTTCCGCCGGAGTTGGTTTTATTGCCCTGAGCGGCATCGCCGTACTCAACGGCATCATGCTGATCAGCTTCATCAATCAACTGCGCGCCCAGGGGTTGGGGATTCGTTTGGCGGTGATCGACGGAACCCTTACGCGTCTGCGGCCCAAGTTGATGACGGCGTTGACCACGGCGATTGGTTTTGTCCCGATGGCCATCGCCTCGGGGCCGGGCGCCGAGGTGCAGCGTCCGCTTGCCACCGTGGTCATCGGCGGTGTGCTGACCGCAACGTTTCTCACGCTGATTATTCTGCCTGTGTTGTATGACTGGATGGAAACTGCGGCGGAGAAACGTTCACGTAACTAAATAACCTGAAAGGAAACACCACCATGCGCATGACATCAACGACTCAGATCATTACGTTTACACTGGCCTTGTGGGCCGGACTTGCCGTACTCGCGCAGGCAAAACTCGAGGCCGGACCAAATGGCGGTAAATTGATTGGAACGGATCCCGACCGTGCGGAGTTGGTCATCCGGGACGACGGAAAAGTCGCCGTTTCATTTCTCGCCGAAGCCGGGACGTCCGGGGATATCGGCGAACGGCTCGTCACGTTATTCGCCCAACTTGGAACGGGACGCACGGAAATCACATTGGTGCGGGAAGGCGAAACGTTGGTGTCCGAAAAACCTCTGCCGCAGCCCGAAGGCTACACGCTGGTGGTGCAGATCCGATCAATGGCGGATGCCAAGCCGGTGAATGCTCGAGTACAATACATTTCGCACATCTGCGACGGCTGTTCGTTCAAAGAGTATGCGTGTACCTGCGAGGATCATTAACCCGAATTCAGATGTTGAAACCGCGGATAACGCTGATGTACGCGGATACGTTTGGGTTGGAACATTTCCCCCACGGTGCCATCCGCGTAATCTGCGGTCGATAAACTCCGGTTTTCGGGATTAATCAACCAGCGTCATGGGTTGAACGCCTTACGGCGTCACTACAAACGAACGTGCTTTGTTTGTCGTGAGGCCGTCAGGCTTCATGGATTAGTCGTCGGTTACGGCCGTTTCGTGAAGATCGTCTCCATCCATTCGGACGGGAGTTCGCTGACCGATTTGCGCAAGCGTTCCTGCCACCAGCTCGTCTTGTCGGCCAGGTCCTCCTTCTCGTAGCGGTGCTCGATCAGGTTGAAGCTGTCGTGCCGGTACAGGACGACATCGATCGGGAAATCCACATCGGCGGCGCTGATCCGGGTCGAGTCGAAGGCGAGCGAGCCGACCTTGAGGGCGTGGCGCATCGAGTCCTCGAACTTCAGCGTGCGGTCGAGCACGGGTTTGCCGTAGCCGGTCGCGCCGATGATGTAGTAGGGCGTGCCCACGCCGACCTCGACCCAGTTGCCCTGCGGGTACAGCATGTAGAGCTTGTGCTCGTGGTCGTTGGCCATCTGGCCGCCGATCAGGGTGTGGATGTTGAAGTGCAGGCCGCTCTCGGCGAGCGCCTCCTTGTCCTCCTTGGCCACGCGGCGGACCTGGGCGGCGAAGCCGTTCACCGCCTTGAACAGCCGGTCGAACTCGCCGGCCTTCTCGTCCCACAGTTCCTCGAAGTAGGTCAGGGCCTTGTCGCGGACCGAGCGCAGACCGGAGGTCATCAGGAACATGGATTGGCGGTCGCGCTGGTAGGTGACGATCTTGCGGGCAACGATGCATTCGCTGCCGGAGGTGACGCGGGTGTCCGCGATGCCGACCAGTCCTTCTTTCACACGCATGCCGAGGCAGAATGTCATGGGGTTTCTCCGTGGAAATCGGGGGACACTAGAGCACGAACGAGGCGCAATGTCACGCGTCCGGTGATATCGAGGCTGGTCCGGTCCAGCTTGTCGAGGGTGTCCTGCGGGGTGCGCCAGTAGTCGTTGCGGCCGGGGGCACTGCCGTATTCGAAGTCGATCAGGGTGATGGCCGGGACGCCGTGTTCATGGAACGGATCGTGGTCGTCGCCGATTTCCACCGGGACCAGCTTGAACCGTTCGCGGACATTTTCGGAGCGGGCGGCGTCGAGCAGTTGTTTGCGCAGCGAGGTGGATACGTTTTTCGGGAGGGTGAAGGTGAGGTCGCGGTCGCCGACGAGATCGAGGTTGATCAGGGCGGCGACGCGACGGAGCTTGCCTTCGGCATCGAGGGTGCGGGCGAGGTGTTTGCTGCCCTGCAGGCCGTCGGCGATGCCGTGGCGGACGATGGGCTCCATGCCGTCGAAGAACACGAAACGGACTTCCGGGCCGTTGGGGTCGTGTGCGGCGGCGAGGACGCGGGCGATTTCCAGCAGCACGGCGGCACCGCTGGAGGCGGAGTTGGCATAGACGGCTTCGGGATCGGTGGTGGCGCGGCTGTCGTAGTGGGTGGTCAGCAGCAGGATGCGGTCGGTGCGGCCGGTAAGGGTGGCGCTGATGGTGTGGAAGACCACGTCGCCGCTACCATAGCGGTTGGTGAAGGTGGAGATCTCCGGTTCGAGGCCGGAGCTGCGGAGGCGGCTGGTCAGGTAGCGGATGGCGTGCCGGTGGCCGGGGGATCCGTTCGGGCGCGGGCCGAGGGCGACGAGGTTCTCGAGGTCGTCCCATGCGGCGGCGGCATCGAAGGGGGGCCAGGCGGCGGACGCGGGCGAGGGGGGCGGTGCGTCGTGACGTCCGCATGCGGTGGCGAGCAGCAGGCAGGTAAGGGCCGCGAGCAGGAGCCGCGTCGGCAGGGCGGGCGTGCGCATGGGTTGATCAGAAGGAGTCGCCGAGGCCGAGCACCTGGATGATGCGGTCGAGTTCATCGCTCGAGTAGAATTCGATCTCGAGGCGGCCGGGGGATTTCTTGCCATTGGCCAGCGTCTTGCTCGGGGTCAGCCGGACCTGGGTGCCGAAGTGCTGGTGCAGTTGTTCAACGAGGGTGGTCAGGTGGTCGGCCGGGATGTCGTCGCGGCGGGCGCGGGGTTTCTTCGGGGCGCGGCGGATGCGGGCCACGATGCGTTCGAGGGTGCGCACGGACATGTCCTCGCCGATGACGCGTTCGGCCAGCAGTTCCTGCTCGCGCGGGATGTCCACGGCGAGCAGGACCTTGGCGTGGCCGGGGGAGATGCGGCGTTCGGCGAGCAATTGCTTCACCGGGTCGGCGAGGTCGAGCAGGCGCAGGGCGTTGGCGATGCTGGGCCGGGCCTTGCCGACGCGTTCGGCGATCTGCTCCTGGGTCAGGTTGAAGCGTTCGGCGAGCAGGCGGTAGCCTTCGGCCTCCTCGACGAGGTTCAGGTCGGAGCGCTGCAGGTTCTCGATCAGGGCGATCTCGAGGGCTTGCTGGTCGCCGACATCCATGACCACCGCAGGTACGTCGGGAAGGTTCGACTCCTGGGCGGCGCGCAGGCGTCGTTCGCCGGCGATCAGTTCGAAGTGGTCGGCGACCTTGCGGACCAGCAGCGGCTGGAGCACGCCGTGTTCCTTGACGGAGTCGATCAGCTCGGCCAGCGGCTCGGGGGAGAACACCCGGCGCGGCTGCCAGGGGCTCTTGCGGATCTGGGCGACCGGGATCCGGTTGGTTTTTTCCGCGGGCGCGGGCTTGGCCGCTTCAGCGGCGCTGCCGTCCTTGATCAACGCGCCCAATCCCCGTCCGAGTCCGATGTGTTTCGCGGCCATGCCTTTGTTTCCTTGTGGTGGGCCGTTTATCGGATACTGGCGGGAGGGCGTCAAGAACGCAGGGAGGTGTTGCCGGAGCCTCCGGCAAAAACCGCGTTGAAAAGGGGGCCGGTTGGTGGGATACTATGGGGCTTTTGCGGTAAAACCATGAACATACCTTTCTGGAAGATGCACGGGGCGGCGAACGATTTCATCCTGGTCGATGACCGGAAGGGGGCGTTTCCCGCCGGGGATTCGGCGTGGATCCGCGCGATCACCTCGCGCCGGACCGGTATCGGCGCGGAGGGGGTCCTGCTGATCCAGCCGTCGACGACCGGTGATTTCCGCATGCGGTTCTTCAATCCGGATGGCGGCGAGGTCGACATGTGCGGCAACGGGGCGCGGTGCATTGCGCGGCTGGCCCACGAGATCGGTGCGGCGCCAGGCGCGATGCGCATCGAGACCCCGGCGGGAATCGTCCGGGCCGAGGCGCGTGGCGGCGACCAGGTGCAGCTCATCATGACCGAGCCGCACAGTTGGCGGCTGCACCAGACGATCGAGCTGTTCGGCCAGCCGTTCACCTACCATTTCGTCAACACCGGTGTCCCGCACGTGGTGATCGAGGTGTCGGACCTGCCGGGCGTGGATGTGCACAAGCTGGGCGCGGCGATCCGGTACCACGAGGCGTTCGCGCCGAAGGGGACGAACGCCAACTTCATCCAGCGCGACGACCGGGGCCGTTTGCATGTGCGGACCTACGAGCGTGGCGTGGAGGGCGAGACGCTGGCCTGCGGCACGGGCATGGTCGCGTGCGGGTTGGTGGCCGGAAAGCTCGGGCGGGTGCAATCGCCGGTGACGGTGATCCCGGCCAGCGGCGACGAACTGCGGGTCGGTTACCGCGACACCGCGGACGGCGCGACGGATGTCACGCTGCTCGGTCCGGCGGTGCATGTCTTCCAGGGCACGCTCAACTACGCGGGTTGAGTTCCGCGATGCTTGTGCCGGCGCAACGCGCGTCGGTTACTCCAGCGCCTTGGCCTGTTCCCAGTAGCGGTCGAGTTCCTCGAGGGTGCAGTCGGTCAGGTTTTTCCCCGCGGCATGAACGGCGGCTTCGATGTGCGCGAAGCGGCGGGAGAACTTCGCGATGGTCTGGTGGAGGAGTTCCTCGGGGTTGTGCCCGGAGAAGCGGCAGACGTTGACGGCGGCGAACAGGACGTCGCCGATTTCCTCGCCGGTGGCCTGGTCGTTGCCGGCGGCGATGGCTTCGCGGACTTCGCCGACTTCCTCGTTGAGCTTCTCCAGCGCGCCGTCCACGGTGGCCCAGTCGAATCCGACGCGGGCGACGCGTTTCTGGACCAGCGCGGCCTTGTGCAGGGCGGGCAGGCTTTTCGGGATGCCGGCGAGGGTGGCGCGGGGGGCGTCGCCCTCGGCCTTTTTCTCCGCCTTCTTGATCGCTTCCCAGTTCTTCAGCACTTCATCGGCACCGCTGACCTGGAGGTCGCCGAAGACGTGGGGATGGCGGCGGATGAGTTTCTCGGTGATGACGGTGGCGACGTCGTCGAAGGTGAAGGCGCCTTCCTCGCGGGTGATCTGGGCCTGGAAGACGACCTGGAGGAGCAGGTCGCCGAGTTCCTCGCGGAGCTTGTCGCGGTCGCCGCTGTCGATCGCGTCGAGCACCTCGTGGCTTTCCTCCACGAGGTGTTCCTTCAGGGTTTCAAGGGTCTGCTTGTGGTCCCACGGGCATCCGCCGGGTCCGCGCAGGATGCGCATGACCTCGACCAGCCGGTCGATCGGTTTCCAGTCGGCGGGCGGAGGGCGGTGGCCGTGGGGCGTGTCGTTCACGCGGATCAGAGGAGCTGGTCGAGCAGGGCGGCCGGATCGGAATCCTCGGCGCTTTCCAGCACGGCGTCGGCCCCGCTGAAGTCCTGGTGGCCGGTAAAGGCGTCGGGGATGACCACGCAGCGCATGCCGGACGACAGGGCGGACTTGCTCGAGTCGCGCGAGCCAGCCACGGCCACGCAGGCGCGGGCGGACTTGGCGACCTGGCGGACGACCTTCATCCAGCAGTCGACGCGCGGGAAGTGGCGTTCGGCCTCGACGAAGACGTGCAGTTCGACGCCCTGGTCGGCCAGGCCGCTCTTGCTGAGGGCGACCTGTGCGACGTCCTCGGGCAGCGTGGTGATCGCGGCGGCGCGCATGCCGCGGCGCGACGTTTCGGCCAGCAACGAGGCGAACAGCGGGCTGAGGGCGACCGGGCTGTGGCGGAACGCGTCGTGGTAATGCGAGAGGATCTGTTCAACCGCGTCGCTGCTCAATTTGCCACCGCCGAGTTCATCGACCATCTTCTGGACGATCTGCGGGATGGCCCCGTGGGTACAGTAGCGTGCGGCCTGGATGCGGGCGAGGGGGACGCCGGCTTTCTGGAAGACGGTCGAGGCGGCCTCGAACAGTTTCGTGTGTCCATCGAGGGCGGCACCCTCGAGTTCGAAAATCAAGGTGCGGGCGGAGGCGGCGGTTTCGGGTTTGTTCGAGGTCTCTACATCTGTGGCCATGGTCAATCTCCTGTCCTGCTTAAATGAAGGTGGGAATGTAGAGAGCGGACTGCGGTTTGGTCAAGCCCGGTATTTCCCGCCGTCGGATGCCGGTCAGGAGCGGTCGCGCCAGGCGTTCACCGTATGGCGGAACGTGGTGTTGCCGTGTTCGGGAAGGACGTGGTTCGTGGCGCGGGCGACACCGGGAGGATCGGCCTCCTCGGTGTTCCAGGTGCCACGGGTGATCTTGAATTCCACCGCGAGGCCTTCCGGTACGAGCAGGTAGCCGCTCCACAGGTTGTCGTCGAGGCGCGTCAGGGGAAAGCCGTCGGGACGCCATGCGCCGAGCGCGGCGAGGTTTCCGCTGATGAACACCTGCTGGCCGACGCGCAGCGGGCGCAGGGTGGCAATCTCGAAGGTCACCATCCGGTCGGGACGGCGGGTGGAGGTGCGTTTGTTCGCTTTCGCCATGGCCAGGTTCCTTTCCCTGATCCGCAGCGTAGGCGCAACGGCCATGAAACACAAGCGGGGTTTGCGACGGCCCGTGTTCCGCGGCTTGACAAGGCGGGGCGGCCCCGTTGTGATACGCGCCACTGCACAGGAGCGCCATGGCCAAGAAAACCGAACCGATTTACGACGAGAGCAAGATCAAGACCCTGTCCTCCCTCGAGCACATCCGGCTGCGCACGGGGATGTACATCGGGCGGACCGGCGACGGAGCGCACTACGACGACGGCATCTACATCCTGGTCAAGGAGGTCATCGACAACGCGATCGACGAGTTCATCATGGGCCACGGGCGCCAGGTGGACATCGCGATCGCGGACGGCGTGGTGTCGGTGCGGGACTACGGGCGCGGCATCCCGCACGGCAAGCTGGTCGATTGCGTGTCCACCATCAACACCGGCGCGAAGTACAACGACGAGGTCTTCCAGTTCAGCGTCGGCCTGAACGGTGTCGGCACCAAGGCGGTCAACGCCCTGTCGGCCTCCTTTACCGTGCGCAGTTTCCGCGAGGGCCGGTTCGCCGAGGCGGTGTTCGAGAAGGGCAAGTTGGTGAGCGAGAAAAGCGGCAAGGCGGGCGGCGAGGTGGATGGAACCTTTGTCACCTTCCGGCCCGACACGGCGATCTTCGGCGACTACCGGTTCAAGGAGGAGCACCTGGTGCGCCGCCTGCGCCTCTATACCTACCTTAATGCCGGACTCACCCTGCGGTACAACGGGCAGGATTTCGTGTCGAACGGCGGCTTGCTCGACCTGATCCGCGAGGAGACGGAGGAGGAGGCGGTGTACGAGCCGCTGCATTACCGCAGCAAGATGCTGGAGATCGCCTTCACCCACTGCCAGCGGTTCAGCGAGACCCACTTCTCCTTCGTCAACGGCCAGTTCACCAGCGATGGCGGCACGCACCTGAGCGCGTTCCGCGAGGGTGTGCTCAAGGCGGTCAACGAGTTTGCCAAGAAGGCCTACGAGGGCGACGATGTGCGCGAGGGCATGGTCGGGGCGATCGCCATCCGCCTGAAGGATCCGATCTTCGAGTCGCAGACCAAGAACAAGCTTGGAAATTCGGAAATCCGCGGGGACCTGGTCAAGCAGGTCAAGGATGCGGTGCTGGACTTGCTGCACCGCAACCCCGAGGTGGCGGAAAAACTTCTGCTCAAGGTGCAGGACACCGAGCGGTTGCGCAAGGAGCTGCAGAGCGTCAAGAAGATGGCGCGCGAGCGGGCCAAGGCGATCTCGCTGCGCATCCCGCAGCTCAAGGACTGCAAGCATCACCTCGATCTCAAGCGCGGCAAGGGCGAGGACTCGATGGTTTTCATCACGGAGGGCCAGTCGGCCGCCGGGTCGATCGTCAGCTGCCGCGACGTCAACACCCAGGCGATCTTCACCCTCAAGGGGAAGCCGATGAACGTCTGCGACCTCAAGCGCGAGGCGATCTACAAGAACGACGAGTTGTACAACCTGATGCGGGCCCTGAACATCGAGGACACGGTGGATCTGCTGCGCTACCAGAAGATCGTGCTGGCCACCGACGCCGACGTGGACGGCCTGCACATCCGCAACCTGATGATCACCTTCTTCCTGCGTTTCTTCGAGCCGCTGGTGCTGCGCAAGCACCTGTTCATCCTCGAGACGCCGCTGTTCCGCGTGCGCACGAAGAAGGAGACGATCTACTGCTACTCCGAGAAGGAGCGTGACGCGGCGATGAAGAAGCTCGGCAAGGGCTGCGAGGTCACGCGCTTCAAGGGGCTGGGCGAGATCTCGCCCCACGAGTTCAAGCAGTTCATCGGTCCGAAGATGCGGCTTTCCCCGGTCGAGGTCGACAACACGCACGCGGTTGGCGATGTGCTCGACTTCTACATGGGCAAGAACACCCCCGAGCGGCGCGGCTACATCATGGACTTCCTCGTCGTGGACGAGGCGGTCTGACCGTTCGGGAACCCCGGCTGGTCCGGGATTAGCCGCCGCGGTGCAGGATGTGCCAGGCCGTGATCACGACCGCCGCAAGGACGAGAAGGGCGACGATCATCACCTGTTCGCGGCGGGCGAGGTTGCCGTCGGGGACTTGGGGATCGAACAACAAGGTTTTCAGGCGATTCATCATGATGCTTCCTTCGCGTGGTGCTGGTGAGCGGTTTCCATTGTGCCTATCCTTTGCCGTTTGACCATCGGCAGGATGATCGGAGTTTTATCTACGATAAACACCTAGGCGCTCGGAAATTTTTCTGGAAAGGCTCCGGGTGCTTCGGCACTCTAGCCGCCCCATGACCAAGAAGGAACCCAGCGACGAACAGCCGTCCCTCTTCGAGGACCTTGATCCGATGGAGGCGTTGCGCCGCATCGAGGAGGCGAAGAAGGACCTGGCCGCGTTGTCGTCGGCGGGGGCGGCCAAGCCCGCGCCGCCGGCGCGTGCGCGGCCATCGAAGGCGGAGGCTGCGGCCAAACCGGCCGCGAAGGCCAAGGCGGTGGCGGAGCCGGACCCTGCGGACGGGGAGGCGGTCGATGAGCCGGTGCCGGCCGGCGAGGCGGTGGTCCCGGCGGGTCCCGGCGGCGGCAAGGCGCATCAGCAGCCGGGCATGCTGCGCGACCTGATCGACAGCAACTTCCTCCAGTACGCCTCGTATGTCATCAAGGACCGGGCGATTCCCGACCTGGCCGACGGGCTCAAGCCGGTGCAGCGCCGCATCATGTTTTCCCTGCACGAGAAGGATGACGGCAAGTTCATCAAGGTTGCCAACATCGTCGGTTACTGCATGCAGTACCATCCGCACGGCGATGCCTCCATCGGCGACGCGCTGGTCACCCTGGCCAACAAGGACTACCTGATCGAGGGGCAGGGGAATTTCGGCAACATCCTGACCGGCGACGCGGCGGCGGCCTCGCGGTACATCGAGTGCCGCCTGACCGAGCTCGCCCGCACGCAGTTGTTCAACGACCAGCTCACCGAATTCGTACCGAGCTACGACGGCCGCGGCAAGGAGCCGGTCACGCTGCCGTGCAAGATCCCGCTGCTGCTGATGCTCGGGGCCGAGGGCATCGCGGTCGGGTTGTCCACCCGCATCCTCCCGCACAACTTCATCGAGTTGCTCGAGGCCCAGGTGGCGATCCTCCAGAAGAAGCCGTTCAAGGTCCTGCCGGATTTCCAGCAGGGCGGCCTGATGGACACGTCGGAGTACGACAAGGGCAACGGCAAGGTCAAGGTGCGGGCGGTCATCGAGGCCAAGGACAAGGACAAGCTGGTGATCCGCGAGATCCCGTTCGGTACGACCACCGACACGCTGATCTCGTCAATCGAGGACGCCGCGCGCAAGAAGAAGATCAAGATCCGGTCGATCAGCGACTTCACCGCCGAGAAGATCGAGATCGAGGTGACGCTGGCCCAGGGCGAGGATGCGGAGAAGACGATCCAGACGCTGTACGCCTTCACCGCCTGCGAGATGTCGATCAACAGCAGCATCGTGGTCATCCGCGACCGCCGCCCGGTCACGATGAACGTCCACGAGATCCTCCAGGTCAACACCGACCAGCTCGTGCACCTGCTCCGGCGCGAGCTGGAGCTGGAGAAGAACCGCCTGCTCGACGAGTTGCACGCCAAGACGCTGGTGCAGATCTTCATCGAGAACCGGATCTACAAGGACATCGAGAAGTGCACGACCTTCGAGGACGTGCGCAAGGCGGTGCTGGACGGGGTCAACAAATTCCGGCACCTGCTCCGGCGCGACGTGACCGACGACGATATCGACATGCTGCTCGAGGTGCGCATCAAGCGGATTTCGCTGTTCGACATGAACAAGAACCGCAAGGACATGGACGACATCGTGATCGCGCTCGGGGAGGTCGAGAAGAACCTCGGCCAGCTCGTGCCCTACACGATCGCGTACCTCAAGAACCTGATCAAGACGTACAAGCCCCAGTATCCGCGCCGCACGAAGATTACCACGATGGAGGAGATCGAGGTGCGCGAGCTGACCGCGAACGAGTTGAGCATCCGGCACGACGAGGCCAACGGGTACATCGGCACGGAGGTCGAGGGTGTGGAGCTGTTCAAGTGCTCCTCGCTGGACAAGCTGATCGTGGTGTGGGACGACGGGCGCTACAAGCTGATCACCCCGCCGGAGAAGCTCTTTGTCGATCACCACCTGACCTACTGCGCGATCTTCGACCGCGACAAGGTCATGACCATGGCCTACACGCACAACCGGGTGACCTACTTCAAACGGTTCTCGTTCGGCGGCACGATCATGAACAAGGACTACCTGTGCACGCCGGAGAAGGCGGAGATCCTCTACTACTCCGACGCGCTGCCCGAGCAGCTCTACGTCAAGTACGGGGCGATGAAGAACCAGAAGATCAAGCAGCAGATCTTCAACGTGAAGGAGGCGCTCAACAAGGGCGTCAAGGCGCGCGGCAACCAGATGTCGGTCAAGCCGATCAAGTCGATCACCGACAGCAAGCCGCGCGGGTGGGACGACAACGACGAGTCGCCGCAGGGCGCGATGATGTCGATCTGACCGCGGCGATGGCTTGTCGGTAGGGCCATCCAGCCGGTTGCCGCGGGTCGTGGAACGGGTCGATGGATCACGGATTCTTCCCGGAACCGCCCGGATTGATCACTCGATGTGTCATCAACAAGGTGGGTCTTGGCGGCCTTTTCAAAGGAAACGCCGGAACCAGGCGGGCATGGTTGGCTCGGTATTTCGCACCAGGTTGCCTGATTGGATTTCGGCCGTGAACACAAACGGTTCATCCGATTGGCTGTTGTCGAGCACGATCACGTGCGGGAGCTCACGTAGGGCCAGGCCCAGGTTGTGGAGTGATCGCTCGTACCTCGCGGCAAGTTTTTCCTCGGGTACATCATGGCCTCCGGCACCCACCCGCGACTGCACGCGTGCCTTCGAGAGGGCCGGGTTCGAGAGTCCGATGTAGATCAGCGTCACCAGTTATCCCTGATCCACCGCCTGTTTAAGCAGGGCGCGTTTGGCTCCGGCGGGATCCGAAAACACGCTCTCGGTGATGAACGAAACGCGCTCCTCCAGCAACCGGTACCGTATGGTCTCGGCTATTTCGGCCGCTTCATAGGCGCCAAGGGACAGTCGGAGAGCCAGTTGGTCGGCATTGATGAAGGGTAGGCCGCGATCCTGTAGAAAGGCGCGGTAGAAGGTTGTTTTTCCGGCGCCGTTCGGACCGGCCAGCATGATCAGGGTCGGAGCGGGCATCGGGGGTTACTTCTTGAGAACCCGGTCCGGATGGCGTGGATCGGTGTGATACAGGCCCGACGACGATGCCGTGATCACGGCGATGGCTTTTCGTTTGCCGGCTGGTGATTCAACTTCGTTCATCAAGGCATCGATGTCCGCTTTTTGCCCCCAATCCATCGCGTTGGTCAGGGCCGGCCAGGAAAGGGTGGACTCCATGACCCGGCCAAGCTTGGCCCAATACTCGATTTGCTGCGGCGGTGACCGGTGATACCGGGCACCGCAATCCTTGGCCTTGTCCAGCAATTCGTCGCTGATCCGGATGGATTTGCTCATGGCCAACACGGTGTGGCAAAATGCCACAAAGGTCAAGGGGCTTCGGGGAGCGGCGACTCGTGCACGGAGCGGACATCTCGGTAAGTACCACGCGCAAAAAAGGGTAGAGATGATGAACGAGTTCGGAGCAGGGCCTTGGATCGGGTTTCAGCGTAACGGTTGGTGTGTCCTGATGCGACGACTAATGGTGTGTCCCTAAGATGGGTGGCGCACGGATGTTGGTGGACGAGGTGCATACGGTGTGTTTCCATGTATCACCGGGTACCATGGGGCATGGCGGGTGACGTGTGTCACCCGTTTGGGTTGGAAGACGCGGTGTGGTTGACCGGTTCCGGGGTAGGGTGTCACCGCATCGGTTTGTTGTGATGAAGGGTATTCACCTCATAGCGCTTTTTGCGTCGGTAGCCATGGCCGGGGTTCCCGTTCGGACCGGTTATGGCCGCGACGTTCGCGATGTGGAACGGCCGGTCCTGGCCTGGCGCAGTCTCGTCTTGCCTCCGTGGTCCGATCGATCCCGCGTCGAGGCTGAACGGGTGCAGCACGGGTTTGGGTCGGAAACAACGACGACCATCCAGTACGAAGAGGATGTGATCGAGATACGTGTCGAGGGGCATGAAGCGACGTCGAATCGGGTAGTCTATACAAACGGCGCGGTATGGGAGTCGTATCGCATCAGGCATTATACCGAGTTTATCGATGAAACCGGCGAGGACGCGATGGAGTGGTCTTATTCCTCCGACCGCTACACCTTCACCGATGGTACCGTTTTCGGCATTGAGCGCGAGCGCGAGGTGGTCAACGAGGTGGTTCTTGGTGAACAGGTCGATGCCTATCTGCAACGGAACGGGCGTCCTGCGCGGTACCTTGGCACGTGGCAACGTGCGGTGATGGTGCGGCGGTACCAGTTGCCATTCAAGTAGGGACTGATCGCTCGATGCGCCGTGACGGTCCGGTCGGGCGACGCATGGTGTGTCCCTGAACCACGTCCCATGATTGGCGGCCGGCCGGGAAAATTCAGGGAACTGGTTGCGTGCGCAGGAAGCTGTTCGTTTTGGTCATGACCTGATCAAAATACAAAAAATTGTTACCCGAAACGGTATTGGTTCCGATGATGGACCAGCTGGCCAGATCGGTGGACTCGGCCAGATGATAGGATCCCCCGACCGGAGCCGGCATGGCAACCGTCATGGCATTTCCGGCCGTTTCTTGCTGCACGAGGGTGTGCCATCGATAGGCATCAAAGGTAACGTCAATGATATCCCCGTTAACGGCTACCAATTGATTGCTCGGAACGAAGTGATAATCGGAATCCGATGGCGTCAGCATATAATTCCCGGAAGATGGCGCAACAAGGTTGAATCGCCCATCCAGGGTTGATGAGGTGTTTATCGTCCCGGCATCCACAAGAATTCCCCCGGTAACATGCGGGCCGGTAATGGCACCTCGGATTACAAAGGGTGGTGACGACTCGAAAGCTCCCACATCACATGCGGCGCCGAAGGGTCGGCTGCGACCGCGCTGGTCCGTGGCGAGACAGCCTGAATTCGGACCGCCATCCATGGCGGGGCTGCCGGTTAACAGGGGCAGCGTTGGCGTAGGGCCGCCATAGTCACTCAAGGGGCCCAGGATGGGATCAATCAAGTTGGAGCTCCCGGTATTGGTCGCGGTGAAGCTTGTGTCGCTGTTCAAGTTGAATCCGGCATCGTGAACGGTACCGAATACGTTGCTGGCCAGATAACTGTGAGCAAGGATGGAGGCGTGAAGCGTGACCAGCGAACCCGACCCTGAATATATGGATCCTCCCAGCCCGATGAAGTTGGTCGGTGGATTGATTCCGTCATGAGCGAGGTTGAAGGCGCAAGAGACATGTGCCACGTCTGCGGTGCTGGACTCGATCAACAGGCCGGCTCCATGTGAGGCCCCGCGATCTCCATAACGGTTCACCCCGCCTTTGGCCATGTTGCTGTAGATGGTGCTATTTACAACATCGACCCTGGATCGCTCCATGCTGATTGCTCCGCCTAAGCCATGGCCGGCGCCGCCAAAGGATCCCTGGTCTCCTCCCTGCGCATGATTGAATGAAAAGGTTGAATGTTCTATCGAGGCAAAAGCGCTGACCAGATTCGCGCCGCCTCCATGAGCGCTTCCCCCATCAATGCCTAGCGGGGTGCCTATTACAATACCATAACCACCCAAAATCAGGTTGTCACGAACGACACATTGCAGAATGGATAGGTCGCCTTGAATATGTTGTATGGCACCACCGTATCCCGAGACGGAATTGCCCGGCTCGCAGAAATTCCGTTCCAGAACGGTTTGTGAAAGGACGGTCGTCGCGTTTGAGCTGCAAAGTGCACCTCCAGCTGCTCTTCCTCCGGGATAACCACTACCATAGAATCGATTGCCGAGACCGCCTTTTACGTGATTACCAATCAGGCGACTTTCAAACAAGGAGACGGTGCCGCTTATATTCATGATGGCACCGCCGGCGGCATCCGTGCCGACAAGGTAAGATCCCCCTCCCGATCCTGCGCTCCCGGCAAGGGCCTGATTGGCCACAAAGAGACAATGGCTGGCGGTAACGGTACCTGCCTGGTTGTAAATCGCACCGCCTTCGGCGCGTCCCCCGGAGCCTGATGTTCCGTATAAACTTGTTTCGTTTCCGCCGTTGCCGCCGCGCGCGGTATTTCCGGTGAAAACACAATCGAACAAGTAGATCGTCCCTCCCTCGTTATAGATGGATCCGCCATACCCGGGATTGGCACTCATGGCCGGTGGGCCATCCGCACCGCGTGCCATGCCGTTGGCCAGGGTCAGATTGGTGATCGTCAATTCAATCGAACTGTTTACCCAGAAGTGTCGGCTCGTGTTGTTGCCGTCGAGCGTGATGTTGTGTCCGGTTGCGTCAATGACCGTGTTTGCCTGAATAACCAACGTCGTGGCAAGGGTGATCACGCCATCGCAGTTGAAGTTCACCAACCCGCCGCCAACCAGGGCTGTGCGTAAGCCGGGGTCATCACACGTTACAACCGTTCCGGCGGCATGCAATTCCGAAGCAAATCCGGATAAGAAAAGCAATGCCGTCAAGAAGGACCGACGGTCATAGTGCCTCATTGTTAGATCTCCTCGACTAATAATAAGAGAAAGCCTTCGGGGCATCAATCATTATATGCCATTCATGGCAGGGCCGCATTGACTCCTATTACATCGTGCCGGGAGGATAGACGGGGGTGTGAAGGCGACCCATGGTGTTTCCCCACGATGGGATGCCACGGATGTTGGCGGGCCATGTGCAAGGATGGTACGGCGGTATCGGTTGCCGTTGAGGTGGGGGCTGCCCCGTCAGGCCGGACGTTTCAAGGACGGGTGACGGCCGGCATGGAGGTAGGCGAAGAGGGCGAGGAGGAGGAGGCCGGTGTTTTCCGCGACTTTTTTCCAGCCGATCTTCGCGGCATCGGGGTTGGTGGACATGCACCCGCAGGAGATGTCGAGGCCGCGAAGGATGCTGATGACGATGGCGGTGGTGAAGACGGTGAGCAGGAGGATCAGCCAGGCGGCGGCGCCGCGGCGCAGGCGGGGGGCGAGGATCAGGGCGGCGCCGGCGACGACCTCGAGCCAGGGGAGGAACAGGGCGGACAGGTTGATCAGGCGGTCGTCGGTGAGCAACTGGTACTGGTAGATGTTCTTGGCGAAGCCGGCGGGATCGATGATCTTCACGTAGCCGGCGAAAAGGAACACCCCGCCGAGGACGAGGCGGGCAAGGTGCGGGGCGAGAATGGCGATGGCCTGTTTCATGTCATTGTTCCACCGGGTGGCCGGCCGCGGTCCATTCGGCCATGCCGCCGGCAAAGAGTGCGACGTTGGTGTAACCCGCCGTTATCAGGAAGCGTCCAAGCTCGAGGGACTCCTCGCATTCCGCGCCGGAACAGTAGACCAGGATGGGTTGTTCGGGCGTGAGCAAGCCGGCAAGGCCGGGAAGGTAGGTGTCGAGGTCGCTCACGGGAAGGGACATGGCTCCGGGGATGCGCCCGGCGGCGAAGTCGGATGCCTTCCGCGCGTCCAGCACGAGGTGGGAGAAGGACAGGGCGATGGCGTGGGCTTCGGGAAGGTCCACGGCGCGCATGCCGGTTTGCGTGGCGGCACTGGCCACGTGGGACGACCAGGCATAATCAAGCGGCAGCGGTTGATCGCTGTTGCGCCAGGTGGCATAGGCCAGTAGTGCGGCCAACGCGGCGAGCAGGATCATCTGTCCGCCGGTTCCCTGGCAACGAAGTCGGGTCATGGTCAGGTGGTTTCCGGGGGTGGGCGGTGCTACTTCACCGTGATCGGGATTTCGATCAGGGACATGGCTTTACCGCTGGTTTCAATGGTGATGGTTTTTCCGTTCAGGTCGGGACTGGTCGGGATGTTCTCCACCTGGATCCGGTAGCCCTGGTTGCCGAACGGGAAGATGCTGGCCCGCATCGACGGGTCGGGCAGGTTCACGGCCTTGAGGGTGAAGTCGGTGAGGGTGCCGGGGCGGATCACGATGTAGCGGGTGATCGGCTGTCCGGAGCCGGCCGGGATTTCCATCACGGCGGGGGCGTAGATCAGTTCGCCGACGATGTTCGCGATCACCGGGATGGTGATGGCGGGGCGGCCGGCGTTGTCGGTCTTCACCAGCAGGGCGGCGCTCAGCGGGCCTGGGGTGACGGGGCCGGTCAGGGTGGCCTTGAGTCGGTAGTGCCGGGTTTCCTCGATGGTTTCGGTGGTGACGGCCAGTTCCGGAATGGAGGACTCGATGCCGAGGATGGTGAAGCGTTCGGCGGCAGAGGTCAGATCAATCATCAGTTCAACGGATTGTCCCTGGCCGATCTGGCCGAACATCAGGCGGTCGGGTGCGGCCATGATGGCCGAGGCCACGGTACCGGCCATGGTGACGCGGTATTCCGGATTCTGCGGATCGTTGGAGAGGATGGTGATCGGTTTCGATTGCGGGCCGTTGCGGCCGGCGAGGGAGAGGCGGGCGGTGATCTCGGAACGTCCGCCGGGCGGGATGGTTTTCTCGGTAATGTTGGCGAGGGTGCAGCCGCACGCGGGGCGGACCTGCGAGATCTCGAGGGTGGTGTCGCCGATGTTCTGGATGACAAAGGTGTGTTCGATGGTGGTCGAGCTGTCCGCCGAGCCGAAATCAAAGAGGGGTTGTTCGCAGTAGATGCGAGGGCCCTGGATGGCCGGGGTGGTGACGGTTTCCTGTGCGCGCAGGGTGTTCGAGGTGATCAGTCCGATCGTCAAACCCAAACCAACAAACCGAGCGAATTTCATGATGCTGTCCTTTTCCTGATGAGCTGCGGCGTCCCGGTTCTGACGGTTTGCGGGGCGTTCCTGCTCAAAATCAATTGCGAATCTAGCGCAGAAGTCGCGGGGAAACAATCCGCTTTCCGTGTGGTGCGCGGGGCGGTCAGCTCGGGAAAATCACGGCGGGGTTGTTCACCCGTACGCTGACCTGCTGGCCGCGCTGGTAGGCGCCGGGGGCGCCGAGCAGGCGGCTGCGCAGGGTGGCACCGGAAGGCAGGCGGAGGTGGATGAGCTGGTCGTGGCCGAAGAACTGGAGGTCGGTCACGGTGGCGGTGCGGTGTTCGCCGAACGGAATAATCAGGAGGTCTTCGGGGCGGAACATCACCTCGACCGGGCCGTGGTGGTCCTGTTCGGCGATCAGTTCGCCGAGTTCACAGTGGACCTTGCGGCCTTCGGCGGTGCCGGCGAGGAAGTTCGCGTCGCCGATGAATGCCGCCACGGCGCGGTCGGCCGGGGCGCGGTACACCTCATGGGGCGGGCCGGTCTGGACGATGCGGCCATTCATCATGACGGCGACCTGGTCGGCCAGGCTGAGGGCTTCCTCCTGGTCGTGGGTCACGAAGATCGCGGTCACGCCGGTGTGGCGGAGGATGTCGCGCACATCGGAGCGGACGCGCACACGCAAGGCGGCGTCGAGGTTCGAGAAGGGTTCGTCGAGCAGGATGGCGGCCGGTTCGGGGGCAAGGGCGCGGGCGAGCGCTACGCGTTGCTGCTGGCCGCCGGATAGTTCGTGGGGGTGGCGATCGCGCTGGGTCTGGAGACCGACGAGGTCCAGCATCTCAGCCACCCGGCGGGCTCGGTCCTGGTCGGGGCGGATGCCGTAGCCGATGTTATCCGCGACACTCATGTGGGGAAACAGGGCATATTCCTGAAACACCATGCCGATGCGGCGTTTCTCGGGCGGGGTCCAGGTCGTGTCATCCACGACGGTCTGGCCACCGATCGAAATGGATCCACCATCCGGGCGGACGAAGCCGGCGAGCATGCGCAGGACGGTGGTTTTGCCGCATCCGCTCGCGCCGAGCAGGGCGAGGAAGGTGGATGGGGCCACGTCGAGGTGGACGCCGCAGGCGGCGCGAACGGAGCCGAAGCGTTTGCAGAGGCAACGGGCCTGGATCGCGGAGCCGCTCATTCGTACACGTCGTCCTGTTCTTCCTGGTTGAGGATCACGCCGACGAATATACCCGATACCGCGACCAATACCAGCGCGGGCGCGGCGGCCTGGGCGTACAGCGCGTCCTCGGTCGCGCTCCAGATGCGCGTGGCCAGGGTGTCGAACCCGGTCGGGGCGAGCAGCAGGGTCAGCGGGAGTTCCTTCATCGTGGTCAGGAACACGAGGGCGAATCCGGTGAGCAGGCCGGGGCGCAGCAGCGGCAGGGTGATCGAGGCGAGCACCGACCATGGACCGCGGCCGAGGTTGCGGCCGGCTTCCTCGAGGCGGGGACTGACGGTGCCGAGAGCGGCGCGCACGCTGCCGAGGGCTTCGGGCAGGAAGCGGCAGGCATAGGCGAAGATCAGAAGGGCGAACGACTGGTACAGGGCGGGGGCATAACGAGCGGCCCAGAAGACCAGGCTCAGGGCGATCATGATGCTGGGCAGGGCATGGCCGGCATAGGCGGCTTTTTCGGTCAGGCGGGCGGTGCGGCCGGGAAATCGCACAGCCAGCCAGGCTACGGGTAGTGCCGCCGCCACGGTTATCCCGGCGGCCCACAAGCCAGCTTGCACCGAGTGAACCACCATGGACCATCCGCGCCACAACGGTTCACCGGCGGTCCAGCCCTGAAGGAGCCAGAAGGCGATCACGGCGAGCGGTAGGACGAGACCGAGCAGGGTGATGACGGTGCAGGCGAGCAGCGCGGGGAAACGCCAGAGTCGCAACGGCACGCGGGGTGCCGGTCGCGGGGCTCCGACGCCGGCGCGGTAGAGCTTTGCCGAGCCGCGGGTGCGCGACTCGATCCACAGGATCAGCAAGGTCAGGGCCACCAGCATCAACGCCAGCACGGCGGGCGCGCTGCGGTCGAACGATGTGCGGTAATAGACGAAGATGGCGCGGGTAAACGAATTGAACTGCAGCATCGAGACCGCGCCGAAGTCGCTCAGGGTGTAGAGGGCGACAAGCAGGCTGCCGGCCTGGACCGACGGCTTGAGGTGGGGCCAGGTGATGTCGCGGGCGATGCGCCAGGGCGGGTGGCCAAGGGAACGCGCCGCATCCGCGAGGGCTGGATCCAGGCTGCGCAGGCCGGAGCGGACGGTCAGCATCACATACGGATAGGAAAACAAGGTGAGGGTCAGCCATGCACCGGGCAGGCCATACAGGCGGGGTGGCCGGTCGAGGCCGAACAGTGCGAACAAGGGGGCGAGCAGGCCGTTGGAGCTGAAGGCGCCGATCAGCGCGAACGCTCCGACATACGACGGGAGCACCAACGGCAGGCAGGTGATCACGGCCCAGGTCGTGCGACCGGGCAGGTCGGTGCGGACGGTCAGCCAGGCCAGGACGACGCCGATCACGGTGGACGAGGCGGTGACGAGCAGGGTTAGCACGGCGCTGTTCCACAGGACATGCAGGGTTTCGTCGCGGCCGGCAATATCCCAGAAGCGGTGGCCGGTTTCACCGGCGCGGATCAGCAGGTACACGAGAGGGAGGAGCACGGCCAGGCCAATGGCACCTGCAAACAGGCGCAGACCAATCGGGGCACGCCGTCGGAGTTCCGGGTGTTCCGGTGTGGCATCGGCGGAAAGACCGGGGGTGGCCATGGAGGTGGAGGCAGCCACGTGGCAATCAGAATATACCGGCTTGGCGGATCAGCGACAGGGTGCCTTCGAGATCCTCGAGCCGATTCAGGTCGAGGTCCGGGGTGGCGATGGTCTCCAGCGGCTTCAGGTCCGCAGGCAGGCTGACCTCCGCGATCAGGGGGTATTCGGCGGTTTCGTTGGCAAAGTAGGTTTGGGCGCGATGATCGAGCAGGTAGCGGATGAAGCGTTCGGCTTCGGCGCGGTGGCGCGAGGTCTTCAGTATCCCCACACCGGCTACGTTGACCAGACTGCCGGCGCCGGGTTCAGGGAAGTAGTGGTTGCGGGCGGAGATGTCGGGATTGGTGCGGCGGGCACCGTACAAGTAATAATGGTTCACCAGGCCGGCATCAATCTCGCCGGCGGCCACAGCGGCGACGATCGCGCTATTCTTGGCGAAGGGGCGGGGCTTGTTGGCCTGGATGCCCTTCAGCCAGGCGAGGGTGGCAGCATCGCCGCGCTGGATGCGCAGGGCGGTCACGAAGGATTGGAACGAGGCGTTTTCCGGGGCCCAGCCGATGCGGCCCTTCCAGGAGGGGTCGGTCAGGGCGTCCAGGGTGGGGGGTAGGTCGGTTTCGGCGATGCGTTCCGGGTTGTACACGAGCACGCGGGCGCGGCCGGATACGCCGACCCAGGTTCCGTCGGGTGAACGGAAGCGGGCGGGCACGCGTTCGAGCAGGTCGGCCGGCAGCGGGGTGAGGGCGTTATGGCGGTGCAGGGCGCCGAGCGCTCCGGCATCCTGCGCGAAAAACACATCGGCCGGGCTGTTGGCGCCCTCCTCCATCAGGGTTGCGGCCAGTTCGGAGGTGCCGGCATACCGGATCGACACGTCGATGCCGGTTTCCTGCTCAAACCGTTCGATCAGCGGGCGGATCAGTTCTTCGCCGCGACCGCAATACACGACGAGGCGTCCGTCATCGGCCTTCATGCCGATGGCGGCGAACACGGAAAGGCCGGCGACGGCGAGCAGGGCCGGGAGCCAGGGGCGGGAGGCGGCGCGCTTCATAATTCCATGACCTTGCGGGTTTTGCGGGTGATGGTAGGGCGTTCGAAGAAACATTCCTGGTTGCAGGTAGGACATTCGTCCACGGTGTTGTGGCAGCTCTGGGTGTGCTTGCGCAGCACCTTCATGAAATCGTGCACGACCTTGTTGTCCGATTTGATCAGGTCGATGAACGAGCACAGTTTGATGCTGGTCTCGATGCTGAGCAGGTGCTCGATCTTGCAGGCGTCCACCTCGGCCTGGTCGGACGAGACGCCGAGCACATCCTTCAGGAACGCTTCGAGCAACTCGTCGTTCTTCTCCACGATCAGGGCGAGGCGTTTGCCTTCCTCGGACAGGGACAGGAACTTGTTGTGGTCCTCCACGACCAGACCACGTTTCTTCAGGGGTTTCAGGCTGATCGAGCAACTGCCACGGGTGATGTTCAGTTGCTTGGCGATGTCGGTCACGCGGGCATAACCCTGCGATTGCAGCAAGTCCTGAATGGTCATCAGGTAGTGGGCTGCGCTATGGGTCAGTGCGTTTTCATCAAAGGTTTTCCAGACTTCGTTGGCCATGGCTCAACTCCCGGGTGATTGACATGTAAATCATGCGAAATATATGGCTATTTCCGGGGGTGTCAAGCGCGAGCCGAGGTCATGGGGTCACGGATTTTCAGCCCATACAATCTACCTTGCCCGTTGGAACGCCTTGATTTATGGTATGACCCACATTGTCCTCTCTGGGGCTTGTATTCAATTGTCAGGAGAATCGCACCATGGCTACAACATTCAGTCCTCCGGTTCGCGCCAAGAAGAAACCCAAAGCTGCCATTCCGGTGTTACCCATCGCTCTGGGTGTGGTGGCGGCAGCGTTGGCGGCGCTCTGGTTCACGACCAACGGCAAGCTCAAGCAAGCGCAGGCGGATCGTGCGGCGTTGACGGAGGCTGTGGTGCAGACGGCGGCCGCTGCGGGTGTTGAGGGTGTGACGGCGGAGGCGCTGGCGGATGCGACCAATGGCCCGGTGGTGTTGGCCTCGGTGGCCACCTCGGTCGGTGAGCGGGTGGCGGAGTTGGCGGCGGCGCGGTCGGAAGTAGCGCAAGCCAGGTCCAATGTGGGTCGTCTGGAGGGGGAAGGCCAGGCTGCCCAGGAGCAGTTGACCACCTTGCGTGCGCAACTCGATGCGGCCCGCACGGAAGCCAAAGCCAAGATGGATGAGGCTGGTGCCGCCGTGAAGAAGGCGGAAGTCCAGATCGCCGCGCTCAATGAGACGATTGCGGGACTGCAGGAGGAGCTGGTCGCGGCTCGTGAAGCGGCTGCACAATCCCCGGAGGCTGATGAGGTGGTGGAGCCAGCTTCCGCCGAGGTGGCACCGGATGCTGCCGCCGTTGACGCGGTGGCGGCCGAATCGTCCGTCGTCACGGAACCGGTCAAGCCTGCCCGCAGTGGTTCGTCGCAGGCGGCGGTGATTCCCGAGGGCAAGTCGGCCCTGTTCAAGACGGTTCGTTACGATGCCGCCAAGGAGCGTCTGGTGTTCACGACCCTGGATGACAAGGTGCTCACCTATAGCGGTGTCCCGGAAACGACCGTTGACGAATTGCTGGCGGCGCCGGTGTTCGACATCTATTACCGCTTCCGCATCTTGGACAAGTTTGCCAGCGATCCGAAGGACCGGGACCTGATCCCGACCATTCGCCGCTGAGTTGTCGCCGGATGGGATCCGGCAACAGTTGGTGAGGGATTCACGCAAGGATGGAATGCCGTTATGGGTAAGCGCACGACGATCGCCGACATTGCCCGCGAGGCTGGCTTTTCGCAGAGCACGGTTTCGCTGGTCATCAACAACAACCCCCGCATCAGCGAGGACACCCGGGCGAAGGTGCTCGCCGCCATCGAGAAGTACGGCTACAAGCCGAACATCCAGGCGCGCGGACTGGCCCTGCGGTCGAGCCGGATCATCAGCGTGGTCCTTCCGGACATCCCGCACGTCTTTGCCGACAACTATTTCGGCGAGCTGTTGAGCGGCATCTATGCCGGCGCCTCCGAGGCGGGGTTCAAGGTGCTGGTGGACCTGGCCAACATGAAGTTCATCCGCACCCAGGAGTACATGAACATCCTGGATATGCAGCAGGCGGACGGCATGTTGTTCCTCGGCTCGACGAACTACGACCAGTTCCTGTCAACCTTCAACGAGAAGAAGTACCCGTTCCTGCTGGTGAACAATTATTTCCCGCAGTGGGACATCGACTACGTGACCGCCGACTACGCGCATGTGGCGAAGCTGGCCGCGGAGCACCTGCTCGGGCTGGGCCACCGCAAGATCGGCATCATCACCGGCACGAACGTGCAGACGGCGGTGGACCTGCTCGAGGCGTTCGAGGGCTGCCTGAAGGAGGCAGGTGTTCCCGCCGAGGATATGCCGTGGGCGGATGGCCGGTTCAGTGACAAGATCGGGTTCGAGGCGGCACGGGTGGTGATGACCTTGAACCCGAACCTGACGGCGATCATGTGCGGCAACGACACGATGGCCACCGGGGCGATCCGTTACCTGAAGTCGCGCGGGTTGCGGGTTCCCGAGGATGTATCGGTGATGGGCGTGGAGAACCTGCCGTCGGCGGTGTTGAGCACGCCGCGACTGACCACCGTTTCCAACCGCCTGCACGATCTGGGTGCGCTGGCCAGCAAGCAACTGCTCGCGTTGTCACGCGAGGAGATCACCTCGTCGCGCGAGAAGATCAAGGGCGAGTTGATCATCCGCGATTCGACCGGCCCGGCGCGCGCCAGCGCCTGACGCGGTTCGGATCAGGGCATGACGGGGCGGCGCCGGTGGCCGCCCCTTTTTCGCGTCCCGAACCGTTGTCCAGTGTCTGGAAGACGGTGGCCGACGGTATTCCAAGGTCTGGACAAGCATGCCGCGTCGGTGATGATCCGTGACGGAGGTGTAACCACGGATGGACACGAATGGACACGGATGAGGAGTGTTTTGTTTTCCGGCCTGTCCGCGTTGATCCGTGGTCGGGGATCTTCTTCTCATCGCATGGATGTTGCATTCGTGTGTCTTCGTGTTGATTCGTGGTTTGTGCAGGCTTGTTGGCGTCAGGTTGAATACGGTGTTGTAACCACGGATGGACACGAATGGACACGGATGAGGAAGGTTGTTCCGGCCGTATCCGTGTCCCTCCGTGGTGCCTTCCGTTTCGGCTTTCGGGTTTCCGCCGCTTTATTCGGGGATGCGGTGATTGTTCCCGGTTGATCCGGCGCGGCGGCCGAGTCGTTCGAGCAGGGATCCGATGACGGGCAGGTTGAGCAGGGCGGTGCGGAGGCGCCAGCTGGTGGTGGCGGTGATGGCGTCGCGCTGCGCGGTGGCGTGGTCGCGTTCGGCGGTGGTGCGGCGGAGCTCGGCGAGCAGGTGGTCGCGTTCGGCGGCGAGGGCGGTTCGGG
Source organism: uncultured Verrucomicrobiota bacterium (assembly GCA_937872895.1). Lineage (GTDB taxonomy): Bacteria > Verrucomicrobiota > Kiritimatiellia > CAIVKH01 > CAIVKH01 > CALMUP01. The sequence continues at coordinate 16,197 of CALMUP010000016.1, read as the reverse complement.
CGTCCCGGTGGACATGGGCGTCATGGATCTGTGCTGCGAGGAAGGTGTTGACCCATTCGAGGAACTGCGCTTCGGCGGCGGCTTCGGCGGCGCGGTCGGGCGCGGGTCGGGTGGCCGCGTCGCGCAGCACGGCGTCGTGATGGGCATCGATCGCGCGCAGGAACGAGGCGAAGGTTGCGTGTTCGCGGATGAACGCGGTGGCGGCAGCGGCGCGTTCCGGCGTGCAGGCGGCGAGCTGGGCGGCGACGCGTTCGGTGGTGACGGGGAGGTGGTCGCCGATGGCGGTGAAGTTGCGGCGTTGCCAGGCGGCGGCGTTTTCGCCGGTGACCAGTTCGCCCATCGCGCCACCGGTGCAGAGGATCACGGCGGCGCCACAGGCCATGGCTTCGATGGCGGATTTCCCGACGGCGAAGACGAGGTCGAAGTGCGGCAGGAGGTCTTCCGGGCGGGCGACGGGCGGATGAAGGTCGGCGAACCGGGTGCAGGTGATGCCGGCGGCGAGGCAGGCGGATTGGATGAGGGCGGTTTCGTCCGGATTCAGGTAGCGGTCGTAGATGACGGCGCGTGCTGGCCGCGCCGCCGGGGTGTCGCGGTGCGGGCGGAAGACGGCGGGGTCGGCGTAGTTGAAGACGAGGTGGATGTGGTCGCGGGGGAGGCCGGTGTGTTCGTGGACGCGCCCGGCGACGCGGTCGCTGATGGCGAGGTAGCGGAGGATGCGCGGGTGACGGGGGGCCTGTTCCTGCCAGGGGTCGTAGCCGTGGCAGTGGTAGAGGGCGGGCGTACCGGGGAAACGGAGCAGCGCGGTCATGGTTTCTAGGTTGTGGTGGCCGTGGATCAGGTCGGGCGGGGCGGACAGGGAGGCCAGGGTGTCGGTTACGGCGATGCCTTCGGCACGCAGGGCGTCGGCGATCGCACCGAGGCGGGGGCTGTACACGGTCACGCGGTCGCCGCGCCGGTGCCAGGCGCGGGTCAGGTCGCGCACGATGCCCTCGGTGCCGCCGGGGGATTGGAGCCAGGTGTTGGTAATCAGCAGGTGTTTCATGACGCGGGACGCGCCGGGATCACAGCACCATCTTCACGCCGGTCACGGCACGGAGGCGGGCGTCGATTTCGCGCAGCGATTCCGCGCTCTGCACGGTCATCGACAGGTTGAAGGTCATGTACTTGCCGCCGGCGGAGAGGCGGCCGGGGTGCAGGGTCTCGGCGATGCGCAGTTCCCACAGGGCGATTTCGAGGTGGGTGCGCAGGTCCTCGCTCACTTCGCCGATGATCTTGAAGTGCACGACGACGGGAAACTTCACCTGCTCGGCGGGGGCGTCGGGTTCGCTCATTTCTTCACCCACATCCAGATCGCCAGCGCGGCCAGGACGCCGGCGAAGATCTTGCGGAAGGTTTCGGTGGAGACCTGGCTGACCAGCACGGCGCCGAGCTGGGCGCCGATGATGCCGCCGAGGCCGATCAGCAGGGCGGTGCGGTAATCGACGTGGCCGAGCCGGTGGTGGGCGGCGATGGTCGAGACGGCGATGATCAGGATGGCCATCGCGGAGGTGCCGGAGGCCTGCACGCCGGAGAAGCCGGCCCACAGCAGCAGGGGCACGATCAGGAAGCCGCCGCCAAGGCCGGTGAACGAGGCGCCGATGCCGATGCCGAGGCCGACCAACACCATCATCCACCAGGTTGCTTGCATGGGATCACTGTAACAAGGAAGGGGGAAATGTCAGCCGGATAAACGGTCGTTGCCGCGGTCTCGGCGGGCCCGGAGGCATTCGGCGATGAAGAACAGGGTGATGACCGCGAGGGCGAGCAGGCCCTTGGTCAGGGTGTCGCTGCGGCCGATGAACACCGGAAACACCTCGTGGTTGCGGTCGAAGAGCTGCGAACCGGTGCGCATGGCCAGCACCCAGCCGGCATGCAGGCCGATGATGGTGTAGAGGTGGCCGCGGCGTTCGTAGTGCAAGGAGAGGGTCAGGCCCATCATGAACAGGGTCAGGGCGAACCACACATCGTGCTCGAAGACAAAGCGGTCGAACAGGTGCGGGATGATGGCGAAGCCGGTATACCAGGCGGCGTGCTCGATCACGGTCGGGTAGAGCGGACGGAAGAAGTGGATGGCCGAGAAGAACACGCTCGAAAGAAACGCGGCGACGGGGAAGGCGAGCTGGGTGCGCAGGGCCCCGAAGAAAATGCCGCGGAAGAAGACCTCCTCGAACAGCCCGATGAAGGCGGCGCCGGCGAGGAAGGCGAGGAAGTAGCCGGTGAAGGGGAGCCAGCCGGTGAACTTCGGGCTGACCACGAAGGCGTCGTTGATCCAGCCGAAGGCGAAGACGGCGGCCATCGAGGCGAGGCCGAGGGCGAGGCTGGTGGCGAGGGCGCGCCAGCGTTCGGGCGAGCCGGTCAGGCCGGCACGCACGGCGGGCCAGAGGCCGGTCAGGCGGATCACCGGGACGAGGATCAGTGCGGTGAGAATCATCACGATGCGGGAGGTGACGCGCTCGAAGCGGGCATTGGTCAGCTTGCCCAGCGCATCGGTGTGTTCGCCAAGGGCCTGCAGCCCGTTGAAGGCGTAGGGGGCGAGGGCCGCGCCGAGCAGGATCGGCACGGTGAGGAGGATCACCAGGGCGAGGATCGGGCGCGGGGTGCGGTGGGCGTTCATGGCGCGGCGAGGCCGAGGGCCCGGCGCATCAGGCCGGGGATGTCGAGGTGTTCGAAGCGGGCCAGGCGCGCGTCCTGGCCGGCGAGGATGGCGTTGCGCAGCGCGGCGTCGGTGGCGATGCGCTGGATGGTTTCGGCGATCAGGCCGAAGTCCTTCGTGCGCACGAGCACGCCCGCGCCGTCGAGGGTTTCGGCGATGGCCCCGGCGTCGTAGGCGATGACCGGTACGCGGTGGCCCATCGCCTCGAGCAGCGGGATGCAGAAGCCTTCGTGTTCGCTCAGGCAAAGGAAGACATCGGCGGCCTGGTAGTAGGCGCGCAGTTCATCGGCGCGGACCGAGCCGGCGAAGACGAGGTTGCGCAGGCGCAGTTCGATGGCCTTGGTGCGCAGCAGGCCCTGGTAGCGTTCGAGGCCGGCGAAGGAGCCGACGTGGATCAGCCGGGTGTGCGGGTTCACGTACTTCTGGCTGTAGTAGAGGGTGAACAGCAGGTCCTCGATGCGTTTATTCGGGGCGCAGCGGCCGACGAACACGATGTTCACGTGGCCGTCGCGGTAGCGTTCGGTCAGGCGGCGGTCGGACGGTCCCTTCCAGTGGGTGCGGTCCACCATCAGCGGGATCACGCCGACATCGCGGTAGCCGGCCTCGGTCATCTCGGCGGCGTTGAAGCGGCTCACCGCGAGGTTGATGTCGGCGGTGTCGCGCAGCAGGGCGAGGTGTTCGCGGCCGGTGACGAGGTGGCGCACGATCTCCTCGTTCAGGCCGCGGAAGAAGTCGGGCGGGGTGATGTTGTGGTAGAGGATGGCCTTGCGGCAGCGGAGGTTCTTGAAGACGAGGTTCGCGTCGGAGCCGATGGAGAGGTGGAGGATGGCGATGTCGTCGGGGCCGATGGTGGCGGCGGCGGTGGCGAGGTCGCGGGCGTCGCCACGCAGTTCGGGCAGGATGCGTTTGGTCTCGCAGTAGATCTCCGAGGCGTGTCCCCAGCCGCGGAAGGTCGTGCGCCAGACCCGTGCCTCGTTGCTGATGGCGTCGCCGTTGCTGAATCCGGCGACGAGCTGGTGGATGGCGGGTTTCACGCGGCGCCTCCGTCGAGGGCGGCGAACAGGCGGCGGTCCACTGCGGTCCAGTTGTAGCGGTCGAGCACGTAGCGGCGGCCGGATTCGCCGAGGCGCTGGCGCAGCGACGGGTCGTCGAGCAGGCGGAGCAGGCATTCCTCGAAGTCGGGATAGTGGCGGAACCACAGGCCGCCGCCGGAGCGCCGGCACTGGTCGCGCAGCACGACGCCGTTCGCGTGGACCAGTGCGGGGGTGCGGGACAGCCAGGCCTCGAGCAGCACGATGCCGAAGCTCTCGTTCACCGAGGCGTGCAGGAAGGCGACCGCGCCGGCCATGGCCTGGCGTTTGTCGGATTCATCGACGAAGCCGAAGTCGCGGATGGCCGGGCGCAGTTCGTCGGGCGGGTCGATCGGGCCGCTGCCGGTGAAGACAAAGTCGAGGGCGCGGCCGGTGCGTTCGCGGAAGGCGTGCAGGTAGGCGACGAGGATGGGGGTGCCTTTCAGCACTTCGCGGCGGCCGCAGTAGATTACATAGGGGTTGGGAAGCCGGTGCTTGCGGGCGAAGGCATGCGGGTCGGTCGCGGCATCGGGGATGCCCATGCCGACGACGGTGCCGCGTTCGGGCAGGTCGTACAGGCGCAGGGCGAGGTCCTTTTCCGGCTCGAGGTTGAACATCAGGCCGCCGACACGGTGGAACATGTCGTGGATGATCGACAGGTAGGCGAACGGTTCGTCGTGCAGGCAGGGGACGAGCACGGTTTTTTCCGGGGCGACCTGGCTGGCCGCGTAGACTACACCGAAAAGGTACGGGCCCATGACCACGCGGTCGAAGCGGCCGATGTGTTCGCGCAGGTAGGCGATGAGGGCGCGGCTGTTCACGCTGTTGGCGATCCAGGCTTCCTCGTCGGCGCGGCTCACCTTCACGCCTTTGTCGATGCGGCCCTGCACGGTCAGGAAGGTGGTCACGTCGCGGTCGTCGTCGACCGGGAAAAACGACACCTTCAGCGCCCCGATGCTGCGGGTGCCGGCGGGCACGGTGTTTTCCCAGGTGAAGTGGTTGGTCGCGCAGGTGGTCAGGAATTCGACCTCGCGGCCGTCGGCGGCGGCGCGTTCGGCCAGTGCTTTCAGCAGGGTTTCCGCGCCGCCGACGGTGCCTTGTTCGGCAAAGCGGGGGCAGATGAAGGCGATGCGGCGGGCGGCGGGCATGGGATCAGCGCCCGTCCAGTTTCTTTTCCAGTTCGGCCACGCGCGCCTCGAGGGTCTTGATGCGGCTGGTCAGTTGCTCGTTGATCGACTCCATGCCGGTCACGAACAGGCCGTTCACCAGGTTCTGCTGCGACCAGAGGCGGTAGGTGTAGAATTTCAGCAGGTTCCAGATCGACTTCTTCAGTTTCACCAGCAGCGGGGCGAAGCGGGCGCGGCGTTCGCGGATCTCGAAGTCGTTGATGTCGATCGCCGAGGCCTCGCGCAGGGCGGTCAGGTAGAAGCCGGTAAAGCTTTCGTCGTCGCGCAGGTTCACCAGGTTCGAGCGCTCGGCCCGGGCGATGCGGGCGTCGGCATAGACGCCCTGTTGCTGTTTACGGGCGACGGTGTCCTGGATATCCCGGACCAGCGCTTCGGTGTCCACGCCGGGGGCGTGGATGGTGAGGACGGATGGGTCGTTCATGGTTGGTCCGGATTATTCCCATCCCCCTGCCGGTGTCAACCTTGCAGCCGGGATCAACGGCGAGAATCCCCGGGTTGGATCGGCAAGGAATTCCCGCTTGGATTCACGGCAGGAAAAGACCATGCTTTTTCGTTACGGAGGTCCGTATGCCGTTTGAGACGGTGCAGTACCATGATCTTGGTTTGGTGGTTCATGAAGGCCATGGACCGATCACTTATGAAGATATCCAGCAGCAAATGATCAAGTGTTTTGGTGCCCAGGGATGGAATGTCCATTCGCTCTGGGACCTGCGCGATGCCAGTTTGCAACCATTGACCGGGGCTCAGGTGCGGGCCTTGGCTGATCAGGCCGTGGCCTATGCCCGCTTGGGATCGGGAAAGAAGAACGGGTGGGTGGCGGTGCGGCCGGAGGATTTCGGTTTGTGCCGGATGTCCCAGGCATTGGCGGGAAATCAAGGATTGGACCTCGCGGTATTTAGCGACTTTGATCAGGCGTTGGCATGGATTCGCGGTGATTCTGGTTAAGGCGCCGCTACGGCTTGAAAACCGCTTTAATCCTTTGTGCAACCTCTGCTTGCGCTGATGGGGCATTCCTGTACAGTGGTCGCACGGCAGCGTAGCACGCACGGGGTGTCCCGTTGGTCGCCGCCGTTCTGCAAGGTGTGCCGGGGGGCGCGCCGATGAGGAGTCTGGCATGTCAGCGGAAAAACCGGTGGACGTTTCCGAGGTCAACATGGACATGGTCTGCCGTTTTGCCGGACACCTCGCCCACGAGCTGAACAACCTGCTGACGCCGATCATCGCCTGCGGACAGATGCTGCATGACGGCATTCCCAAGACCGATCCCCTCTACTTCTGTGCCGAACAGGTGGCGGATGCCGGCGAGCGCTGCCTCGCCTTGTCCAGGAAGCTGCAGATCATGGGATCGCGACGGGCCAGTGGCCATGTGATGGACTTCACCTCGCTGGTGCATGAATCGCTCAAGGGCGTGAAGCTTCCGGAGGCCCCGGCGATCCGGCTGGTCGAGACGCCGGTCGAGGCCGGGATTGCGGATGGGTTGCAGATCCGCATCGACATGGAGCAGTTCATCTACCTGGTTGGCGAGATGGTCGCCAATGCCGCCGTCGCGATGCCACAGGGGGGGGCGATCACGGTCTCGGTGTCAAACCGCGTACCCGCGGCGGCAGCGGCGGACGGCAAGGGGTGGGCCTGCCTCAGCATTCGCGACGAGGGAACCGGGATGACGCCGGAGGTGATGGCGCGCATGTACGAGCCCTATTTCAGCACGCACGGCAAGGAGAAGGACAAGGGGTTGGGGTTGACCCTGGTCTATGGCATCGTGCGCCGCTTCGGCGGATTCATCGAGTGCGAAAGCGCGCCGGGGGGCGGCACGACCTTCCATCTTTATTTCCCCCGCAGCGAATCCATGGCGGCCCGGTAGGTGTCCGGAGTTTAACATGGAAATCCGCGCGATGAATTTGCATACTCGAAACCACGTGGTGGCAGCACCCGGACCTAACGATCGATCAGCTGGGAGACTTGTATGAATCCGACGCTCCATGAGGACGCCATCAAATCCATCGTGTACGGCATGCATGGAACGCCGTTCGACGTGCTGGGCTTGCACGACCTGCGGCCGAAGCAGGATGCGGTGGTCATCCGGACCTTTCAGCCGTTCGCGGCGAGCGTGGAGGTCATCGAGTCCGAGGCGTCCCACCCGATGCAGCGGATCCACAAGGACGGGTTGTTCGAGCTGGTGATTGCCGGTCGCAAGCGGTTTCCGTACCGCCTGAAGATGACCGATGCGCAGGGGCATTCGTGGACGGTGGACGATCCGTACGGGCTCCCGGTCCGCCTGACCGATTTCGACCTTCACCTGATCGGCGAGGGTACGCATTACCGCACCTACGAGAAACTCGGCGCGCACCTGCTGACCGTCGAGGGGTTGACCGGTGTCCATTTTGCCGTCTGGGCGCCGAATGCGATCCGGGTCAGCGTGATCGGCCAGTTCAACCGGTGGAACGGCTTGCACCATCCGATGCAGCGCCGCGGCGACTCCGGCATCTGGGAGTTGTTCATCCCCGGCCTGGTCGAGGGCGACATCTACAAGTACGAGGTCAAGGGGCACCACGACTTCCTCGGCCAGAAGTCCGACCCTTATGCCTTCGGTGCCGAGTTGCGGCCGAAGACCGCCTCGGTGGTCACCAACCTGCACAAGTACAAGTGGAACGACCAGGCGTGGATGGCCAGGAAGAAGGATTTCTCGGCCGAGATGAACCAGCCGATCAGTGTGTACGAGGTGCATCTCGGTTCGTGGCGCCGCGTGCCCAACGAGGACAACCGGTGGCTGACCTACCGCGAGCTGGCCGACTGGTTGCTGCCCTACGTGAAGAACCTCGGCTTCACCCACATCGAGCTGATGCCGGTATCCGAGCATCCGTTTGACGGGTCGTGGGGGTATCAGACCATCGGGTACTATGCGCCGACCTCGCGCTTCGGCACGCCGGACGACTTCAAGTACTTCGTCGACCGCTGCCACCAGGAAGGGATCGGCGTGATCCTCGACTGGGTGCCCGCGCATTTCCCGAAGGACGGCCACGGCCTCGCTTATTTCGACGGCACGCACCTCTACGAGCACGCCGATCCGCGCAAGGGCGAGCACCGCGACTGGGGCACGCTGATCTTCAACTACGGACGCAACGAGGTACGCACGTTCCTGCTCTCCAACGCGGTCTACTGGGCCGAGGTGTTCCACATCGACGGGTTGCGCGTCGATGCGGTGGCGAGCATGCTGTACCTCGACTACTCGCGCAAGGCCGGCGAGTGGATCCCGAACATGTTCGGCGGGCGCGAGAACCTCGAGGCGGTGGACTTCCTCAAGAAGTTCAACGAGATCATGCACGGCGAGTTCCCCGGCTTCCTGACCTTCGCCGAGGAAAGCACGGCCTGGCCGATGGTATCGCGTCCGACCTACCTCGGCGGCCTCGGTTTCGGCCTCAAGTGGAACATGGGCTGGATGAACGACATCCTGCGCTACATCAGCAAGGATCCGATCCACCGGCGCTACCACCACAACGACATCACCTTCTCGCTGATCTACGCCTTCACCGAGAACTTCATCCTGCCGTTCTCGCACGACGAGGTGGTGCACGGGAAGGGCGCGATGCTCAGCAAGATGCCCGGCGACCTGTGGCAGAAGTTCGCCAACGCGCGCCTGCTCTATGCCTTCATGTACGCGCATCCCGGCAAGAAGCTGCTGTTCATGGGCTGCGAGATCGGGCAGTGGAACGAGTGGAACTGCAACGAGAGCATGGACTGGCACCTGCTCAAGTACGAACACCACCAGAAGCTGCAGTACTTCTTCACCAAGCTCAACGCGGTGTACAAGCAGTACCTGCCGATGCACGAGATCGATTTCTCGTGGGACGGTTTCGAGTGGATCGACCTGCACGACAGCGAGAACAGCACGGTCAGCCTGATCCGCAAGGCGAAGAACTACCGGCACATCATCGTCTGCATCTTCAACTTCACGCCGGTGGTGCGCCAGGGTTACCGGGTGGGCGTGCCGTACGCGGGCGAGTACACGCAGATCCTGAATACCGACAGCGAGGCGTTCGGCGGCAGCAATGCCGGTGTCGTCGGCACGATGACCGCCGAGGCGACGCCGTGGAACAGCCACCAGTATTCGTTGCCGTTGAACCTGCCGCCGCTCGGGGCGGTCTTTTTCCACCATTACGAAGACCTGCCTCCGGCCCTGGAAGCCGAGGTGGTCGAACAAGCTGCTGAACCGGCCGGGGGGCCGGACGGCGGAGCCGCTGCGGGAACATCATCCGCGGCAACGGGTTCCGCTCGTCCGGAAACGGCCGCCGGCGGGGCCTGATCGCGGAATCGCCGGACCCGGGCTTGCAATTGCGCCCGGAGCCGCGATGGTAGGGACAGGCACCGGCCCGTTCAGCGGGGGGAGTATGTCGTATGATTGCGGTATCCTATTTGCCGCCGCCGCTCGTCCATGAGTTGCGGTCGCGTTCGTTTCCGCGGCTGTTCCGCATGACCGGTAGTCCCGGCAACCGCGGATTCGGCCGCGTGCTGCGTCAACGCATCAAGGCCCTGATCAACCGCGAGCGCACCCCGGTTGAAAAGGCCATCACCCTGGCCTATCTCGGATCGTTCCTCGTCGACCACATTGTCCACGCCGAGCGCACCGCCTGCCAGATCATTGAAAAGCGTGCCCTCACCGAGGCGGAGGAGAAGGCGTTGTGGGACGGTCATTACCACAACGTGATCCAGACCCTCGCGGCGGAACATGCCGATGCCGAGCTGATCCTGGCACATCTCGAGCGGCTCGAGCGTTACTCGCGGCTGCCCGACACCATCTACCACCTGCGCACGCGGCACTGGCGGATGATCGACCGGATGCTGCGCCAGCCGGTTGGCGATGATGCCGCCGAGCACGACGAGGTCGCCATCCTGCGCAAGGTTCAGTTCATCCTCGCCAGCATGCGCACCTCCGACGCCAAGGCGCGCCTGATCTGCCTCGCCGCCTCGGTGCTGGCCGACCGCCAGTGCTGGTTCCGTCACCTGCCCTGGCCCGCCGCCTACATGCAGATCATGACCGACCTCTATCCCTTCCTCGCCCAGTACCCCGACGTGCTCGGCAAAATCATCGACCTCCCGTAATCGAACCCTTGCACTGGTTGAACCGGTTGCGTTAACCTGTTGGCCAAGCCCGGATTCGGAGAACGTCTATGTACATTATCCACATCGCCTCGGAGTTCGCCAACGTCGCCAAAGTGGGAGGGCTCGCCGATGTCGTGCAGGGGTTGACCCGTGAATTGTCGATCCGCGGCAACCACGTCGAGGTCATCATGCCGCGCTACGACTGCATGCGCATGGACCGGATCTGGGGCTACACGAAATCGTACAGCGACCTGTGGGTGCCGTACCATCACTTCTGGGTCCATTGCGACGTGTATTTCGGCTTCGTGGACGGGGTGAAGGTCTATTTCATCGAGCCGCACTTCTTCAAGAATTTCTTCAACCGCGGCATCGTGTACGGACACAAGGACGATTCCGAGCGGTTTGCGTTCTTCGCCAAGGCCGCGCTGGAGTTCATGCTCAAGACGGGCAAGCACCCGGAGATCATCCACGTGCATGACTGGCAGTCCGCGCTGGTGCCGGTGCTGCTGTACGAGACCTACAGCAAGTTCGGCATGACCCATCCGCGCGTCTGCTTCACCCTGCACAACGTGAACCACCAGGGCATCACCGGCGATTTCGTGCTGCGCCAGAACCACCTGAACCCGGCCTGGTACATCACGCCCGACCGCCTCGGCGACGACCGCCACCACGGCGCGGTGAACCTGATGAAGGGTGGCATCGTCTACTCGAACTTCATCACCACCGTGTCGCCGACCTACATGCACGAGATCCGTCACACCACGCTCGGCCACGGCCTGCAGCACGTGCTGAACCAGCACGGCAGCAAGGTCGGCGGCGTGCTGAACGGCGTGGACTACGGCGAATGGAATCCCGAGGTCGACCGGTTCATCCCGCACAAGTATTCCGCCGCGAACCTCGACGCGAAGTACGGCAACAAGAAGGCGCTGCGCGACCGGTTCTGGCTGGCCGACAACTTCAAGCCGATCGTCGCGGTGGTCAGCCGGCTCGACCACCAGAAGGGCGTCGGCCTGATCCGCCACGCGATCTTCTACTGCCTGGCCAACGGTTGCCAGTTCGTGCTGCTCGGCACCAGCCCGGACGGCAAGATCAGCGAGGATTTCTGGAACCTCAAGCGCCACCTGAACGACAATCCGGACGTGCACCTCGAGCTCGGTTTCGACGAGGGCTTGTCGCACCTGATCTACGCCGGCGCCGACATGATCCTGATCCCGAGCGCGTTCGAGCCGTGCGGCCTGACCCAGCTCATCGCCATGAAGTACGGCACCGTCCCGGTGGTCCGCAACACCGGCGGCCTCGCCGACACGGTGTTCGACGCGAACTATGCGCACGTGCCGTACCACGACCGCACCGGCTACGTGTTCAACGACTTCAACAACGAGGGCGTCGAGTCCGCACTCAAGCGGGCGATCGGCATGTGGCACCACTATCCGCAGTACTGGCGCGAGCTGATGCTGAACGGCATGCGCAAGGACTACTCGTGGAACCACTCGGCCCAGCATTACCTGAACATCTACGAACTGATCCGCGAGAAGTAAGCAGATAGCCGGGGTAAACCCGGCTCTACAACGGCCGTAGAGCCGACGTTACGTCGGCTAAATTTAAAAGGAGCTCTTCATGGAAGCGATCGCAGAATACATCGACGGACAACTGAACATCTCCGGCTCGGAGAAAGCGGTGCTGAAGCACGCCGGGAAGAATCCCGATGCGTTCCGGACCGCGGGCAAGGTGGACTTCGGCCGCATCAAGAGCGCCGCCGCCATCGCCCTGCACATGCAGCAGCCGCTGATCCCGGCGGGGGGCCACGACCTCCGCACCGCGGACATCATCAGCAACCTGAAGTACATGATGGACAACCAGACCATCGGCGACAACCACAACGCGCCGGTGTTCTACTGGTGCTACAAGCGGATCGGCGAGTTCATCCCGCAGTTGATCCACGAGGGCAAGCAACCCCGCGCGATGCTGGAATACACCGGCTGCCTGCTGCACGGCCTGCGCAAGATGGGCTCGCAGGACCTGTTCGACGCGCTGCGGAACATCACCGTCAATCCCGATTACCGCCACGCCGCCGAGTGGCTCGGCTGCCCGTGGAGCCACGCCGTCGCGCCGTCCACCCCGGTGCAGGACTACAAGCTGCACGTGCTGGCCTGGCAGCACCACTTCGCCGCGTTGTTCGGCATGGAGGCGTTGGAGCGGGTGAAGGGGTTCTCGCCGTCCGAGATGGCGCTGCCCAACCAGCCCGATGTCGCGTATGAGTTCGTGAAGACGCTGAAGGATTGCGGCTTCACCTGGGTGATCATCCAGGAGCACACCGTGGAGCAGCCGAACGGCCACGGCCTCGAGCGCCGCCACATCCCGCACCGCCTGGTCTGCCGCAACAGCAAGGGCGAGGAGGCCTCGATCGTCGCGCTGATCAAGACCCAGGGCAGCGACACCAAGCTCGTCGCCCAGATGCAGCCGTGGTACGAGGCGCAGAGCCTGTCGCGCTGGGAACTGGCCGGGAAGCAGATCCCGCCGCTGGTCACCCAGATCGCCGACGGCGAGAACGGCGGCGTGATGATGAACGAGTTCCCGCCGAAGTTCATGGAGGCGGTGCGCAACGCCTCGGGATCCGACACCCCGCTGATGAACGGCAGCGAGTACCTCGAGCACCTGTTCGCGATGGGTATCAAGGAGACCGATTTCCCGGTCTGCCAGCCGCTGTTCCAGCACAAGATCTGGCAGAAGATCCAGCCGGGCGCCGGACCGGAGAAGCTCAAGGCCGCGATCGAGGAATGCCGCAAGGAGGACCACCGGTTCCACATGGAGGGCGGCAGCTGGACGAGCAGCATCTCCTGGGTGCACGGCTACGAGAACGTGCTCGGACCGATGGAGAAGGTCAGCGCGCTGTTCAACGAGAAGGTCCTGGCCAAGGGCGTCTCGACAAGCGATCCGCGGTACCGCAACGCGCTGTACCACCTGCTGATCACCCAAACGAGCTGTTTCCGCTATTGGGGGCAGGGGGTGTGGACCGATTACGCGCGGGAGTTCTGCCGGCGTACCGAGGACATCCTGAACAACGATTTCAACTGACCGCCCGCTGGGTGGTCGGATGGGCCTGAACCGGGGTTCGAGAACCCCGGGGAAAAGCGCTTTCAAGAAAGCGCACTCCACATGAATTACCCTAAAACCACCAGGTGCGGGATGGATGTATCTTGATTCAGACCATTGACATGGCCATCGACGGGGGCTGGTCATGATAAAAGCCAATATTGCCAACTTTAAGGATCATTTGAGTGACTACCTCGACAAGGTGCAGGCGGGTAACGTGGTGGAAATCTGCAAGCGGAATGTACCGGTCGCGGTGGTGACGCCGGTCGGGTCGCCTCACGAAAACCGCACGGTTCCCGGGTGTGGCGCAAACACGGTGCGCGTGCATGTCGACCTGACCGAGCCGGTGTTCGAATCCGACTGGGACATGTTGGGGTCGGATGAACGTCCTGCTTGATACCTGCGCGATCGTCTGGACGGTGTCGGAGCCGGAGCGGCTGTCGACCGAGGCGTTGAAGGTGCTGACGTCGCCGGAGGTGACCGTTTACTTTTCACCCATCAGCTCCGCCGAACCGGATCATCGTCGCCACGGCCAGGCTGCACAACCTCTGCGTCATCACCGGCGACAGCAAGATCCTGAACTATCCGCATGTGCGCGCCATGCGTTGAGGCCTGATGGCGTGTAGCGGCGCGTGTGCTATTCCTGTTTGCACGAATGTGGCCTGCTGTGTAGGATGTGCATCAGGAGCAACTCGTTATGCCGAATCATGTATACCATGCGCTCGTGCTGAACCTCCACCAGCCGTGGGGGAACATCGATGAGATGTTGAACAACCCGCTGTCCGAGTGGCAGGGGAAGGAAGTGTTGTTCGCCTACGACCGCATTCCGCGCGCGGTCGAGGGGTGGGAGGATGTCGCGCGCGTCCACCTGTCGATGAGCGGCACGCTGCTGGAGGCGTTGTCCAACCACGACTTCCAGTCGCGGGTGTACGGCATCGTCAAGTGCGGCGACCTTCTGTGGCGGCTGCGCAATCCGGCGATCGAGATCCTCGGCACCGGCTACTACCATCCGGTGTTCCCGCTGATCCCGGAGATCGACCGCGAGGAGCATGTGAAGCGCTGGTTGAGCATCGGGCATCACCTGTTCCCGCGCGATTCGTTCAACGGGTTCTGGCCGCCGGAGATGGGGTTCTCGATGGAGATGATCCCGTTGCTCAAGCGGGCGGGGTACCGGTATGTCATCGTCGATGCCGAACACATCGTGCCGATCACCCCGATGAAGTGGGAGGAGCACCGCTACCGTCCGCACATCGCCAGGTTCGGCGACGCCGAGATCATCGTCATCCCGCGCGACCGCGACCTGTCGATCGCGCAGGAGAGCGGGCTGGAGACCGGCTGGTTCATCAACGAGGTCAAGGAGCGCACGAAGTTCTGCGACTTCGAACCGCTGGTCTGCACCGCGACCGACGGCGAAAACGGCGGGTGGTTCCGCAACGTCAACTGGGCGGCGAACTTCTGGGGCTCGTTCTACCAGCCGTTGTGCGCCAAGGCCCGCAGCGGTGAATCGGGCGTGGTCCCGACCTTCATCGACGACTACCTCGACCGGCACGGCGCGCACGGCCACGTGATCGTCCGCACCGGCGCGTGGAACACCGGATTCCACCACGGCATCGGGTTCGTGCAGTGGACCGGGTCGCAGATGCAGCGCGACGCCTGGGCCCGCCTCGCCGAGGTCAGCCAGCAGGTCCATGCCGCCCGCGAGGACGCGTCGCGGCGGGGCTGGTCCAACCACACCGAGAACCGTTGCCTCGAGGAGGCGTTCTGGCGGTTGCTGCGCGCCGAGACCAGTTGCCACTTCTTCTGGGGAACGGCCTGGGTCGACCGCGCCCACGCCGGCCTCGACGACACCCTGCAATGGCTCGACCACGCCCGCCGCGCCCGCGGCGGGTGATGAGCGCAGACACTCCTGTTGACCTGACCCAAGGGTGAGGCGCGGCGTTTGCCCAACGCGTTCGGGGGAACGCGTTCCACCTGGTGAGGTGGAGCGGCTTGCCCTCAAGCCGCTGGGGAGAGGGAGCATGATTGACGGTCACCGTCGGCAAGTGTTGAGCATGATTGACGGTCACCGTCGGCAAGTGTTTCGGGTTAAGCGGATAACGTTGAAATATCACGCGAAATGATGCCTTGGGCGCGTTTTTTGCCGCTGAAAATGGGCGTTAAGCGGCGTGGAGCGATCGAGCAAAGGGATGTATGGCGCGAGCATATGAAATCCGGGATCGTTGGATCCTCCAATGTTAGTCTATGGTAACCGTCGATAAGCTCCCTCCATCTAATTCTGTGGGTGGAGTCGTTGCTGATCTTGCTAAATGGGTTGGCGGGAAAATTATTGATAATATTGATTCCATAAAAGATTTTATAAATGATGTAATTAGCAATGAGTAGAATATCCGAAAAGGTCCACAAATTTATCAAGTTGGCGTTTCTTTACATTCACTTTTCATCCTGCACAATGATACTCTTGGCCGGAGTTGACATTATTCGAATGCGAGAGATTTCTAAGCTATCGGGTCCAATTATGGAAGGCGAGCAAGCCATTGGTTATGGGCTCGGCGCAGTAATCTCTTCTTGCGTGTACATGAAGAGTATATTTTTGAAGAGATTTCCTGCTGAATACCGACGGATGCTGTTTTATCGATGGATTGGCTTTTTTATTATTGATCATGCCGTGAAGTTTGTTTTGGTTTTTGTGTTGTTTAAAGCGGGTATGCTTGAGCAGATACCTGCCTGGTTTTCCTTCATATTCCAACTATTTACACTTTTCGTGGTAATCCCTTGGCTTACATTCTTGCCTGTCAGGAAACTGTCGATCTTCTTGCCGGATCCTTAAGGGCGCTGAGCTGGCCTATGGTAACCGTCGATAAGCTATTCAGGCTTTGGTGATGGCGTCCGACGACGCATGTTAACACCTGAACCTTTCGTCATGACCGCGGTTCCAGCCTCGGAATTCGTTTTCATTGCTTGCTCGTGAACGAATATTTCCCGGTCGGCCTTGACCCTGCTCGAGTGTCAAAGCTCTTTAGAAATGTCCCCATCGTTAACTCAATTGAAATGTCCCCTT
>CALMUP010000015.1 GCA_937872895.1 uncultured Verrucomicrobiota bacterium | reverse complement strand
TGACCGTCTCGACCGGATCGCCGGTCACCGACACTGATCCCTCGCATTACTTCGGTCAAACTGCCGGCTACACGTTGGTCAAGCAGGTGCTGAGTCCGACCAACCGTGCGGCGTTGGTGGGCGAGTTGATCACGTTCCGCCTGACCGTGCAGAATACGGGTGATGTCACCCTGGTGACGGTTCCGCTGGAGGATCGATACAATCTCGCCGAGTTGTCGTTCGTTTCCTCGGTCCCTGCACCGACCGATGGCCTCGATGACGGCATCCTCAACTGGGCCAACCTTGGTCCGTTGACCAGTGGCAGCAGCACGAGCGTTGTGGTGACGTTTGTCGCGGTCGGCTCGACCGAGGGCCTGAACCGCACCAACACCGTGATCGCTCGTCCGACCACTCCACCCGGTGACCAACCGGTGCCGCCGCAGACCAACGATGCGCCGTACCGCATTAGCGCCCCCGGATTCGCCCTTTCCAAGACCCTGCTCGCGCCGACGAATCGTCCGGCCATCCTGGGCGAGTCAATAACCTTCCGCATCACCATCGCCAATACCGGCGATGTCACCCTGGTCACCGTTCCGCTCCGCGATCGCTACGAGACCAACTACCTCGCTTTTGTGTCCGCGGTGCCCCCGCCGGTCAACAGCACGAACGACGGCGTGCTCGACTGGTCGAACCTCGGGCCTCTCCCGCCCGGCGCCAGTACCAGCGTGGTGGCGACCTTCCGCGCCGTCGGTCTTCCGCCGTCCATCGTCCGCACCAATACCGTCATCGCGTCGCCGACCACCCCGACGAATGAGCCGCCGGTGCCGCCGGCCACGAATGACGCGCCGTACCGGATCGCCGTGATCACCATCGGCGACACCGTGTGGATCGATGTCAACAGCAACGGCATCCACGACGAAGACCTCTCCATCTTCGGCCTCAACGGCGTCCGGGTCGACCTGTACAACATCGTCGATGGCGTGACCAACTTCGTCGACTTCCGCCTGCCCGGACCCAACCATGGCAACCTCGGTTTCTATCAGTTCACCAACCTGCCGGTGATCGGAACCTATGTGGCCGAGGTCGTGCTCAGTTTTATTCCGCCCGGCCTGCCGGTCACGACCACCCCGCTTCAGTACAAGCTCGATACCTCCGTCGTGTTCACCAACGGCGTGGTGCAGTATGCCGACTTCGGGTTCAACAACCAATTTGGCACACCCATCGAGCTGGTCTCGTTCTCCGGGCGTCCCTCGCCGGAAGGCATCGAGCTCGCCTGGGAAACCGCCTGGGAATCGGATACGTTGGGCTTCCACCTGTACCGGACCTCGGGGTCCGGCGAACAGGATCCGGTCCGCGTGACCGATGCCGTGATTCCGGGCGAAGGCGCGGAGGTCGGTGCCGCGTACCGGTGGCTGGACCGGACCTCCGGCCTGGAAGGATTGCTCCGCTACTGGCTGGTCGAAGTGGCCCTGAACGGCGAGGAGGCCTGGTACGGTCCGGTCGTCGTGTATGCCGGTGAACTCGATGTCGAGCACGCCCTCGCCTCGTTCACCCAGCCCGCCGGTACGGGGGAACTGGCCCGATTGACCGGAACCACCCTGATGCAGGCCGGGGTCCCGATCAGCCAATTCGACCTGAACCGCCTGATGGTGGAGGTGGATGGCCAGGCCGTGGCCCGCCTGATCAGTGCCGAGCGCGTGTCCATGCTGCCGGATGATTACCTCCTGTTCTACCTGCCGCCGTCCTCCGAACCCCGTCGCATCGCGGTTCGGCTCGCCCGCGCCGAGGAAACGGTGCCCGCCATGGCGTGGGTTTATGCCCGTCCGCGTGGCGGCGCGGGTGATGTCGGAGTGACTCCCGTTGAGAACGGACGCCCCGTCCTGGCGACCTACCAACCCGGTTTGGTGCGGATGTTCGTGCCCGGTTTCGTCAATCCCGCGATCTGGATCCTCGACGTGACCGATGCCTCCATGCCTTCGCTGCTCTATGGATTCGCGACCGTGGCGGATGACCAGCAGGGTGCCTATGCCGTGTACCTTTCCCTCGATTCCACCCAGGACCAGACCTTGTTGTTCGTTGAGCAGGATGCCATTCTCGACATTGATTCCGTTGAAACAGGCGATTAACCCAGCAGGTGCCACCCATGAAGAAATCCTACAGCAAGCCCCGCGTAACCCGCTACACCCGCGAACAGATCGCGGCCATGATCGGTCCAGCCAAAACCCAGTATCCGCCTCCGCCGCCACCCCCGCCCCCGGCCGAGTGCAGTTGCCAGGGCCCGATTCATGCGCTGGTGTGGAAGGAATTCGTCGTCGCCCCGCTGCCCATCTCGGTTGATTTCGGAGGTTGTCCCGCCTTCATCCGCGCGGAAGTAGAGATATCCTCCGGCGGACAGCGCGTGGCGTTGTATCCGTTCGACCGTTCGGCCGGCAACGAATTCGCCACCCGCTGGCAAGTCACTATCAACAACTTCACCCTGGACGGAACGCCAGGCCAGGTCTTTGACGTGGCGGTGACCCTGTACGCGGAAAACGGATCGATCGGCCATGTCTGCCAGTCCACGATCACCTTGCAAGGGTTCTGAAGCGCCGACGCACGGTAAGGGCAAACGGGGCAGGTGGTCGGGATGAAACGGGTTCCAGAGGATTGGATGCTGCCACGGGCATGGCCGCGGCTATTCTTCTGTGCCATCCTCTGCATGGCAACATCCTGGGTGCGGGCGGAGAGCCGGTTTTCCCTCAACCCGGTGGCTCCGGATCGGTTCGAACTCGACGTGGTGATCCGCTCGTGGGAGCAGCACAACGACGCGGGCTATGCGCCTGTTCCCGTTTTCCCTGACGCCGTTCCCGAATCCGCGCCCAACGCCCTTTGCCTGCCCGGCTGGGTCCGGGTGCTGGAAATCCCCGCTGGCCGCTCGGCCTCTGTTTCCATCACGGAATCGCGCGGCAAACCCCGTGATGCCGCCGGTGCCGAGTGCCACGAACCGGCACCGTTGGTCGAGGCCAACGTCGGTGCCATGGGCGAGCGCATCTTTCTCCGTGTGGTGGTCCGTCCTGTCCAGCCTGATCCAGCGTCGAATGCCCTGATGACCTACAGCCGCATCCGGGCGGTTATCCGGGTGAGCGACCAGCCGGTGCCTGCGTCCAGCCGACCGCGCCTGCAATCGGTGTCAGGCCCTTCAGGTGCCTGTCCGGATTGTCCGGTCCCGATTCCGGTGGAGATCATACCGGGTGTCGGCTTGCCCGCCGAGTTCACCGCTCGCCGTCCGGTTACCAACGACCTGGCCTGGAAGATCGCGATCAACCACGCCGGTTGGTACCGGATCACCGGTGCGCAGCTCGCTGCGGCTGGCTGGCCTGCCGAAGCACAGGACACCACGCGGATGCGCTTGAGCACGCAATCCAGCACCCTTCCGTTCGAGCGTTCGGTGCACGGCCCGATGGGTCCGACCGACTGGATCCGGTTTTATGCCGCACCGGTCGCCAGTTCCTTTACCACGCAGAATGTGTACTGGTTGTCGATCGGTTTGCCATCGCCGGAGCTGCCCACCCGTGCCGCCGCGCCGGTGCCTGGGTGGGGGATCGTCACCACCGCCTTGCAGCGGATCGATCTCAACACCACCAACTTCTACCTCGCCAACTACCAGCCGCTCGACGACTCCTTTGATCACTGGTTCGTGTACCGCGTGCAGGGCGGGACGCAATCCAATCTGCCATTCGCCACGCCGAACGCCTCCGGTTCGGGCGCGCTCCACCTGTCCTACTCGTTCCGCGGATTTCGCGATTACAGCCTGTTCGATACAAACTTTACCGGCCCCGACCACCGGACCATCCTGCGCATCAACAACCAGTCCGTGGCGACGCTGACCTATACCGGCGAGACACAGGTGGCCGGCACGATCGTCACCAATGCCGCCTTGATCACCAGTGCGCTCACCACGATCGCCGTGTCACAGCAGGTGCCCGCCGGGGTCCTCATTCCCAGTTACGCAACCGCCCTGATCGAGTCGTTGCAACTGGCCTATCCCACACACCTGACCGCCTCCAACCTGCCCCAGTACATCCGGGTTCCCGGCACCCAGGCCACGGTGCGGATCCGTTCGCTCGCCTCCACCAACGTCGTGGTGCTCGACATCACCGAACCACGTGCGCCGGTGCGCCTCGTCGATCTGGTGTTCAGTAACGCCGGACCTTCATGGACCCTGTCCTTCGCCACCACCGGCACCACCGACCGGTGCCTCGCCGTGTTTGATGCCGCATCAACCGCGGCCGTCGCATCGCTGACCCGGGTGGACTTCCTCAACCTCGCCGATCGGCAACGCCGCGCCGATTACCTGGCCGTGGTACCGATCGAGTTCCAGATCCCCGCCTACCGGTGGATGAAACACCGGCAACGCGACCGGCTGGAGGTACAGGTCGCCACACCGGACGATATCTACCACGAGTTCAGTTACGGCATCGTCGATCCCGCCGCCATCCGCCAGTACATCGGTTATGCCTACCACCACTACGCCATGCCCCGGCCGGCCTATGCCGTGCTGGTCGGCAACGGATCCTTTGATCCGACCAAACGCACCCGCCACAGCGACCGCGATTTCGTTCCCACCGTCCAGGGCTACTCCACCACCGCCCGCACCGCCCTCGACCAGTGGTTTGTCACCGTCAACGGGGTGGACCTCGACGGACAACCCGACCGTCTTCCCGACCTGATGCTCGGGCGCTTGCCGGCGACCAACGCGGTCGACGTCGAGCGTTTCTTCACCAAGTTGCGCGCCTACGAGACCGCACCCACCAACAGCGGCTGGTTCAAGTCGGCCCTCCTGGTCGCCGACACCAACGAGGTCTCGAACGTGTTTGTCTTCAAGCAATTCACCCAGACCAATACCTTCCGTCACCTGACCAACGGCGGATTCAACGCGCAGTTCGGTATCGCCACTTCGTACATCAGCGACAAACCGCCGGCACAGGTGCGCAACGAGATCAATGCCTTCATCCAGGGGGGTGGGCAGGTGGTCAACTACATGGGCCACGGCGGGATCTTCACCTGGTCGGACGTGGTGGTGAGCGGGGTCTGGAACCGCGTCGATGCCGAGGCGCGCAGCAACACGGTGTACCCGATCTTTACCGTGTTCACCTGCCGCAGCGGCGCCTTCCACGAACCAGGCACCAAGTCGCTGGCCGAATCCATCGTGACCTCGATCGCCTGCGGCAGTTCCTGCATCGCTCCGACGGCCATCTCGATCCAGAACAACGCGGAGCGGTTGGCCGATGGCTTTTACCAGGCCTTCGCGGTGGACCGGGTCCCCCGCCTCGGCGAAGCCATGGCCGCGGCGCACCTTCGGCTATGGTCGCAATCCCCGTTCGCCCGCGAACTCCTGTTCTATTCCATCTTCGGGGATCCCGCGCAACGGATCTGGGGGGGCGTTCCGCCATGATCCGCCGACTCGCCATCCTCCTTGCCGTTGCGTTCTCGGTGCTGTCCCCGGCCTTCGCCCAGCTATCCGATGACCACGGCAATGATCCGTCCCGGGCCACCGCGTTGAACGGGATCAGCAACCTGGTGTCCGGCGTGTTCGAACAGCGGGCCGACCGGGATGTCTTCTCGTTTCCGGTCCTTCCGCAGTGGAGCTACATCATCCGCATCGCCACCTCGACGGTGTGGGACCTGCGGGTCGAGGTGGTGCCGCCGCTGGGCACGCCGCGGATGGCCACCACCAATACCGTGCACGCTTCCGCGCCGGCGCAGATGACGTGGACCAATCCCGGCACCGCCGGTCGCTGGTTCCTGCGTGTGACGCCGATGTTCCAGTTCACCACCGGCAGCTACCAGGTCGCGGTGTGGACGGTCCCGGCCACGAACGATGCCGACGGGGATGGCATCGCCGATGCGTGGGAGCTGGCCACGTTTGGCGCGATCACCAACGCCGATGCGTCGTCGTTCCGGTTGGGGCCGGACTATTCCGACCGCGATCGCTACCTCGCCGGACTCGGAGAGACCGGAACCTTGGCCATCGAGGCGTGGTCCGGCGTGGCCGGCCAGGAGGTGTTCCAGTGGACGGCGGCCCCGCACGCCCGGTACGCTGTCGAGGCGGCCAGCCAGCTTGCGGGACCTTGGAGCATGCTCGGCGAGCAGACGGCCGGTGCGGTTGATCTCTCCCTTGCCTTCACCAACGCCGCGGCGACCACCACCGCCCAGTATTACCGGATCCGGTTTGCACCATGACCGCATCGGCTTCATCCGGCCAACGTCCGCTTGAACCCGCGCTGCTTCGCGCGTCCGGGATGGAATTGACCCTGGCCGCGCAGGGAATGAGCATGTTGCCGCTGATCCGGGCCGGCGACCGGCTGCGCATCCGGTGCGGCGAGCCGTCGGACCTGCAGCCGGGCCAGATCGTGTTGTTCCTGCGCGACGGAGACGCCGTGGTGCATCGCCTGGTCGAGATCGACCCGTTGCGCACCCTTCCTTTCTACGAACAGGGCGATGCGGTAACGCGCGGCTCCTGGATCAGCCGCGATGCCGTGATCGGCGTGCTTGTCGCGATCAACGATCAGCCTGTCCCGCTCGTACCCGCCGCGGCCCGGATCCTGGCCCGCCTCGAGCGCCGGATGCTCCCGTGGGTGCCGCGCCGGTTGCGTGCGTCACCGTGCCTGGCCCGGATGCTTCGTGCCACCAAAGCCCTGTTGCACCGACCCCATGCACGCTCCTGACACGTACCGGTTCTTCGATCAGCGGGTTCGGCTCAATGCCCCGCCGTCGGTCCGTGCCGCGTGGAACCTGCTGTACGGCGCGATGGCGGATCCGGATTTGGCGCCCGCAACACGCGAGCACCGGGTGGACGTCGCAGCGGACGGTGTGCTCACCGTCAACGGCCAGATGAGGGATCCGGGCCCGGGCTCGATCATGGCCCGGTTGCAGGAGGTGGTGCAGAACGACATCCTGACTTCCGTGACATCCCATCTGCTCTGGCATGGCGCGGTGTGGCGGATCGATGGACGGGCGTTGCTCGTGGTGGCGGATTCCGGATGCGGCAAGACCACGCTGTCGTTACGGCACCGGGTCTGCGGGGGCGAGGTGTGGTCGGACGAGGCGGGAGGCTGGGACCTCGCCACCGGTGGCCTGCGCGCGTGGCCACGTGCCATGGCGGTGCGTCCGGACAGCCTTGCGCTGGCGGGGGTGGCCGGGCATCCGCCCCCGACGCTCGACCTCGATGAGCGGAAGCACATCGTGCCTGTGGATGCTGCGTCGGGCGAAACGTCGCTTGCGCTCGCGGGCGTGGCGCTGTTGGAATGGCCGGTCGACCCGTCGCACCGGGAGAGCGAAGGATGGCACACGGCCGAGTTCGAGGTTCCCGGTCGCGACCGCGGGTGGATCAATGCCTGGCGGGTGCAGTGTCCGTCGTGGCAGGTCCTGCCGCACCCGGACGGTCCGCCCTGGTGGCGCATCCGGTGCCCGACGCCGGTGTCGGCCGGCCAGGTCGCCGCCGCGCTGCACGGCGTTGGTGCCCGTTACGGGGGGTGGCACGACGGGCCGCGCCGCCGCCCGGATTTCCAGCAGTCCCCGGTCATGTCCGCATTGGCCGGTGCGGATCGGGTGTCTGCGTTGCTGGCCCACACCTTGAACGGGCGCGCCTTGTCGATGGTCATAGGCGAGGGGCGGGTCTGGGCGGCTGCTCGGCTGGCCATGGTGGATGTGCCCGGATGCCGCATCGTGCCCGGCGAACTCGATGCCACCTACCGCATGCTGGTTGAAGCGGTTCGCCGGTAAGCGCGGTTCTGCCGCTTTTTTGCCGGAATCGCTTGGAACCGGGAGCCGTCTGGGTTAGGCTGTTTCGTTGCCCATGAATCCGTCAACCATTCAACAATCCGACCCGAACCAGCCGGTCAGCGGCCTGTACATCAACCGCGACTCGCTGGTGAAGTGGTCCGGTCCGCACCAGCACCAGGAGGGGAAACGCCTGTTCGAATCGGGTGCGGTGACCCGGATGGAGTGCGAGGGCAATATCGTGCGTGCGGTCCTGAACTTCGGTTCGCGCGACATGGTGACGCGGTTCAAGATCCTCAAGGACGGATCAATCGAGAACCTGTGCCCGTGCCGCGACTCGCGCGAGCGCGGCCTGGTCTGCGCCCACGCCATGGCCCTCGGGTTCGCCTACGTCAACGCCTTCTCGGACAGCCGGACCGACCGCTCGATGCGCATCCAGAAGCGCCGCGAGAAGCACGCCCGGACCGGTGTCGAATACGGCTGCATCCGCCGCTCCCCGGTCAAGGCCCCGCATGTCCAGCCCGCCCAGTTGCGGATCAAGCTCGAGACCGGTTGGCGGGCATCCGCCCCGGCCGGTGTGCTGCCGATCTCGGTCTGGGTCCATTACCGCGACAAGAAGACCCGGATCGACAAGGCCCCGGTCGAGGTTCCCTTCGCCTTCGCTCCCGAGCAGGAGGAAGTCCTGTACTGCATCGAGGACATCGTCGGCCTGCCCATGAAGGGACAGGCCGCGGTCACCGTCGATGACTTCATCGAGCTGCTCGACCTCACCCCGGCCGATGTCCTGTACGATGGCGAAACCAACGGGTACCTCGCCTTCGATGCCTCCCCGGTCGTGCCGATGTTGTCCACCTCGCTGGACGAGGATTCCGGAGACCTCCTGCTCACCCTCGACATGGACTGGCCGAAGAGCGGGAAGAAGGAACGGTCCATCCTGCCGGGCAACAACGCCGCCTACATCCACTGGAAAGGAACGATCCGCCGTCTCGCCTCGGCCCTGCCGCGCGACTTCCATGCCTTGTACGAAGGTCCGATGCGCATTCCCCGCGTCGAGATCATGCCGTTCCTGCACCAGCAGTTCCCGCACTTGGAAAAGAGCTGGCTGATCGAGCACAACTTTCCGCAGGACAGGATCGCCTGGGGTATCGGCACCCCGGACTTCCGCGTCGTGTTGTCCGGCGACTACGAGCGGATGCGTATCCTGCTGCATGCCGATTACGACGGCTTGCCCGGTCCGCTGGCCGGGTCGCCCGACAGCGAGCCTCCGTACTGTACCCCCGACCGCAAGGACCACCTCCGCTACCTGCGCCGCGACCTCGAGCAGGAGCAGCAGGCGCTGGCCTGGCTTCGCCAGCGCGTGGCGACCCACCTGCGGGCCGATGGCGAGATCGTCGTCGATGGGGCCCAGTCGATCATGGATATCCTCGCCACCGTCCTGCCTGCGCTGAAGGGCCGGGGGTGGCAGATCGCCTTCGAGGGCTGGCTCGAGGCCCTGAAGCAGGGCGTCTCCTGGATCGTGCCGGAGGTGGAATGCAAGGCCTCGGGCGGGGAGGGCTGGTTCGATTGCAACCTGACCTTCCGCGACTCCGAAGGCCAGACCCTCGATCCCGCCCTGATCCAGGCCGCGTTGCTCAAGGGCGATGGCTGCGTGCAGCAGGGGGATCGCATCTGGCTGATGGACCGGCACAACATGCAGACCCTGCAGGACATCCTCGACGAGTGCGACCACAAGGGCGCGATCGGTCACAGCGGCCACCGGCTCGACGCCATCCACGCCGGCTTCATCCGCAATTCCGTCTCGGCCCTCTCCAATGTGAAATGGTCGGGCAACGACGCCTTCAGCCACATCGCCAGTGCCCAGAACCGCGAAGTGACCATGGAGCCGGTGAGCCTGTCGGCGTTCCTCGAAAAGATCATGCGCGGCTACCAGAAGGAGGGCGTGAGCTGGCTCCGCTTCCTCGAGCGCTGCGGTTTCTGCGGCATCCTCGCCGACGAGATGGGTTTGGGCAAGACCATCCAGGCCCTGGCGTGGCTGACCCTTGAGCGGGTTGATCCGCGCGCCCGCAACAAGCCGGCCATCGTGGTCTGTCCGACCAGCCTGCTGGAGAACTGGGCCGAGGAATCGCGCCGCTTCACCCCCGACCTGCGCGTCCATGTCATCCACGGGCAGGACCGCAAGAAGGCGCTCGACCAGCTCGACAAGGCCGACCTGATCATCACCTCCTACGCCCTGTTGCGCCGCGACATCGAGCACTACCACCGGCAGGAATTCTCGGTGGCGATCCTCGACGAGGCCCAGCACATCAAGAACCACTCGACCCAGAACGCCCGCGCGGCGAAGAAGCTGCGGGCCGTTCACCGCCTCGTCCTGACCGGTACGCCGGTGGAGAACGGGGTGACCGACCTCTGGTCGATCGTCGATTTCCTGATGCCCGGCTACCTCGGCCACCACCAGCACTTCCGCCGCGCCTACGAGATGCCGATCGCCGCCGGCAGTACCCAGTCGCAACAGGTCCAGCAGCGCCTGCGCCAGAAGGTGCATCCGTTCCTGCTGCGCCGCCTCAAGCGCGATGTCGCGAAGGAACTGCCGGAGCGGATCGACCGGATCGCCTACTGTACGATGACCCCCGACCAGCGCGCGGTGTACCGCCAGTTGCTGGAAAGCACCTCGCGCCAGATCGTCGGCATGGTCACCTCGCAGGGCTTCACCCGGTCGCGCTTCATGATCCTGAAGACCCTCACCCGGCTGCGCCAGGTCTGCTGCCACCTCGACCTGCTCAAGATGCCGGAACTCCAGTCGAAGAATCCGTCCGGCAAACTCGACCTGTTCATGGAGTTGCTCGACGAGGCGATGGATGGCGGCCACCGCGTGCTGGTGTTCAGCCAGTTCGTGTCGATGCTGCACATCATCCGCGACGAGTTGAACAAGCGGAAGACCCCGTACTGCTACCTCGACGGTTCGACCGTGCACCGGTGGGAGGAAGTGCAGAAGTTCAACGAGACCGATTCGATCCCGCTGTTCCTGATCAGCCTCAAGGCGGGCGGCACCGGCCTGAACCTGACCGGCGCGGACATGGTCATCCACTTTGATCCGTGGTGGAACCCGGCCGTCGAGGACCAGGCCACCGACCGTGCCCACCGTATCGGCCAGCACAAGACGGTGTACAACGTGAAGCTGATCACCCGTGACAGCATCGAGGAAAAGGTGCTGGAACTGCAGAAGCGCAAACGCTCGGTCATCGACGCCACCCTCTCCGCCGATGTCGACATCATCCGCAGCCTGTCCTGGGAGGATGTCCAGGACCTGCTGCAGCTGTGAGCCGCCTCGACGACCAATTGGCCGCATGGGTCCGGAGGCTCCGGTGGATCGCCTACGGCTTCGGCTTCGCCGGAATGTTGATGATGCTGGCCGCCCGCAAGGCTGCCGATCCGGCGGCCCAGCAAGCCTGGTCGCAACGTTCGTTCCTGTGCATGGGCGTGATGGTGGCGGTGTTCGCCGCCTACTATATCCTGTCGATGCTGCGGATCGGCCGGCGATGAACGGCGGAACCTACCTGTACCGCCAGAGCATCCGTCGCGGCGCATTGTTCCTGCTCGGTTCCTCGGCGGTCTTCTCCGCGGTGGGCACGCTGGTGAAGATCCTCACCGCCGAACTGCCCATCGAGATGGTGGTGTTTTTCCGCAACGGCGTCGGCCTAATCCTGCTGTTGCCGCTGCTGTGTGCGGGCGGGGTGGTGAACCTGCGCACCACACGGCTCTGGGACCACACGGCGCGGGCGGTTTCCGGTGTGCTGGCCATGTATTGCTTCTTCTATGCCATCCGCCACCTGCACCTCGCCGAGGCGATCTCGCTGAATTTCACTTCGCCGCTGATCATCCCGCTGCTCGCCTACCTGCTGCTCAAGGAGCGGGTGACCCGCTTTGTCGTCGGGGTGCTGGTAGTCGGTTTTATCGGGGTCCTGCTGGTCATCAAGCCGGGGGTAGGTGTCTTCCAACCGGCCGCACTGGTCGGGACCCTCTCGGCGTTTTTTGCCGCGTTCGCGCTGATCAACATCCGGCGGTTGACCAACACCGAGCCGGCACTCCGGGTGGTGTTTTATTTCGCGCTGATTGCCTCGGCGATCACCCTGCTGCCCATGCTGCGGGTCTGGGTCACCCCGACGTGGCCGCAGGTCCTGATGCTGACCGGGGTGGGGGTCTTCGCCACGCTCGGTCAATGGCTGCTCACCCGCGGCTACGCGTCGGGTCCGGCCGGAAAACTGGCGGTGTTCCACTACAGTGCGGTCATCTTCGCGGGAGCGGTGGACTGGATACTCTGGCAATCGCGCCCCGATGCGTTCTCCCTTGCCGGCGTCGCCCTGATCACCGCCGCCGGCATCGTCGTCTCGCGGACTGAACGATGATGGGTAAACCGCAGAGCCGACCGCTTCGGCCATGCTCCAGCGGGACAAGATTGCGCACTTCTACTTGACCAAGCGATCATAGTCGGCGTGATTTCCGATCCAGAACCAAACAACAAGGCCATCTGCGCATTCAACGGCGAGTGCCCGATGGTCCAAGCCAACGCGAACTGACCAAAAGCGGCCCGTTTTCTTCAGTTGGAGCGATAGATGCCGAGGATCTCATTTGAGAAGTTCGAAGTTCTTGTCGGCAACCTGCCTTATTTCGGACGGTAGTTGATTGTAGGTGTTCCAGAATTGGGGACTCGCATGATGCTTCTCAGTGGCTTGCACCGTTTCTGCGCAAGATCATCCAGAGCTTTATCCGCGAACACATCAAGTTTACCTGCCCGAACATCGGATTCAATCTGCGCATCCCATTGCGCAGCATCGAATTCGGTATACCAAGAGCGAAACTCCGCGAGTTTCTCCGGAGGCAGCTTGGTAATCGCTTGTTCAATTTCCTGGACTGTTGTCATGCCTGAAACCTACCCATAAGTGAATTTCTTGGCAAGATAGCCGATTAATTCCTGTCGTGTTCCATATGGAATAGAGAATACGAGGAACAAGCGATCAGCCTTATCCTCCCGCCAATCAGACCAAGCCTCCAGGACGATGGGGTCCGTGCGGCACGTGTCACCAACCCGCTTGGGGCAACGCGCTCCATCCAGGGTGGTTGGTCGTTTGCAACCGGTGGCACGGCTTATCCCCAGGACGCGGTAAGCTTGCCCGGGCCATGCTTCAGGCTCAGGTATCGTGCACGCCGCGTTCGTGTTCACCGGCTTTGCGCAATTCGCGTTTCAACACCTTGCCGGCGGCGTTGCGGGGCAGCTTGTCGATCAGGTGGACCTTGCGCGGGATCTCGTGGCGGCCGAGGTGGTCGCGGCACCAGGCGCGCACCTCCGCCTCGGTCAGGGTCATACCGTCCTTGGCCACGACGAAGGCGACGGCTTTTTCGCCGTGCAACTCATCGGGTTCGCCGACCACCGCCGCCTCCTTCACCGCGGGATGCTTGAACAGGGCCTCCTCGATGATGCGCGGGTAGACGTTCATGCCGTTGACGATGATCATGTCCTTCTTGCGGTCCACGATGTAGAAATAGCCGTCGGCATCGACGTAACCGAGGTCGCCGGTCTTGAACCAGTCGCCCCAGAACGATTCGCGAGTATCGTCGGGCCGGTTCCAGTAGCCTTTCATCACGTTCGGTCCGCGGACGCAGATCTCGCCCATCTGGCCTTGCGGCAGTTCGCGGCCCTGGTCGTCCATGATCTTCATCTCGACGTCGGGAACGACCCGGCCGACCGAGCTGATCTTGCGTTCGCCGCCGATCGGGTTCACGCAGGTGCAGGGCGAACACTCGGTCGGCCCGTCGCCCTCGTAGATGTACTTGCCGAACTTCGCCTCGAACTGGCGCATGACCTCGGCGGGCAGGGCGGCCCCTCCGGAGATGCAGAACTTCACCGTGGCGAACTTCGCCACCTCGGCCTCGGGCAGGCGGAGCAGCACGTTGTACATGCTGGGGACGGCGGGCAGGATGGTCACCGCGTACTGCTGGACGGTGTCGGCGACCAGTTGCGGTTCGAATTTGGGCAGCGGGATCAGGGTGCAGCCGTTCAGCAGCGGGAAGATCATGCCCACGGTCGCGGCGAAGGCGTGGAACATCGGCAACACGACCAGCAGCACATCCTCGCCGGGGACGAGGCGCAGCGCCTCGCTGATGCTCTTCGCGTTCGAGGCCAGGTTGGCGTGGGTCAGCATCGCGCCCTTCGGGTACCCGGTTGTCCCGGAGGTGTAGAGGATGGCGGCGAGGTCCTCGGCGGGCCGGATGGACAAGGTCGGCGGGGTTCCGGTGGTGGCGGCGAGATCCGTCCAGGCCCGGTCGGCCGGATCGGCTTTGCCCTGGCCGAGGCACCAGTAGAGCGTCGTCGCGGGCAGCAGGGTGCGGACTTCCTTCATCGGCGTGCCCATCGGGTCGGAATAGATCACCCCGCGGACCCCGGCATCGTTCAGGTTGTAGGCGACCTCCTTCGGGTTCAGCAGCAGGTTGATCGGGACCACGGTGGCGCCGGCCTTGAGGATGCCGAAGTAGGTGATGGCGAAGGCGTCGCTGTTCACCGCGTACAGGCCGACGTGGTCGCCGGGGGCGATGCCGGCGGCGGCCAGGCCGGTGGCCACGCGGTCGCTTGCCTCGTCGAACGCGCGGTGGGTGGTGGTACGGCCGTTGAACACGATGGCGGCATGGTCGGGGTAGGTGGCCGCGGATCGGCGCTGGGCATCAACAAGGGACGGGATGGTCATGCGGGGTCTCCTTCCGTTTCACGGGCACGACTCAACACCAACCAGCGGAAAAAGGGAAGAAAAGATGCTCAATACTTGTACACGCTGCCGCCAATGAATTCGCGGAGCAGGGCATCCTTCGGCACGACGCTGTCGTCCTCGACGGCGGTGATCTGGTCCAGCAGTTCGAATACGCGGCGGGCGCGGATGTAGGCGTCCTGGCGTTTGGGTTCATCACGGAACATGTCCATCGCCTTCGGGAAGAAGGAGAACAGCTTGGCCTTGTGGATGGGGATCTCGTAGGGCAGGGCGCTGTTGACCAGGTAGTCCGCCGTGCCGATGAACGGGATGATGTTCTTCAGCTCGCTGCGGCGCACGTAGTGCCAGTGGGTCAGGGTCTGGATGGGCTGGAGGTTGCGGTGCCAGCTGTCGCGGATCATCCGGCGGAGCAGGCGGTTGTCGGCCCAGCGCATGAAGTTGTCGTTGGCGTCGCGGAGCTGGCCGAGGGTTTCGATGTACAGGCGGAACTTGTTCGCGGCGGGAATGTCGCGGGTCATGTCGCCGTACAGGCCGTGCAGGCTGTCGATCAGCAGGATCTGGTTCGGGGCGAGCGAGAGTTCGTGCACGTCGAGCTTGCGGGTGCCGGTCTTGAAATCGTAGTGCGGGGTCTTGATGGTCTTGCCTTCGAGCAACTGCACGAGGTGCTGGTTGATCAGGTCGAGGTCGAGGGCCTGGGGGGTCTCGTAGTCGTAGTCGCCGAACTCGTCCTTCGGGTGGTGGTCGAGGTCGAAGAAGTAGTGATCGATGTTGATGGCGACCAGCTCGCGTCCGGCCTTCTTCAGGGCCTCGCCGACCTTGATCGTGGTGGTGGTCTTGCCGGAGGACGAGGGGCCGGCAATGATGGCGATGCGGATATCGGGGAGGCGGGCGATGATCTTCTCCGCGCCTTTGACCACCTCGTTGTGGTAGCGCTCGTTCGAGGCGTGGACGAGCTCGGGGAACTTGCCGGTGGCGATCAGCTCGTTCAGCGACTCGACGGTCTCGCACTCGTGGGCCATGTTCCAGCGCAGGACCTCGTAGATCTTCTTGTAGGGGATGTTGTCGGTGGCCTCGAACCGGTCCATGCGGGCGGCGCGGGCCTGGGCGCGTTCGTGGCGGTAGATGATGAAGGCGCGGGAGGTACGCACATGGCCGTTGTTGATCAGCACGGCTTCGACCATGTCCTGGACGTCCTCGACCGACGGGATGGCGCCCTTGCTGTAGGTGGGAAGGAGTTGTTGCTCGACCTCTGCGGCGAGTTTCTCGGAGGTGGCGCGGTCGGAGCCGCCGACCGTCGCGGCGGCCTTGAAGATGGCGGTGGCGATCCGGTCCCGGTCGAAGGGAACCACGTTTCCGTCCCGCTTGATCACGCTGCGTGCCGAACCATCCGCTGTATGCATCGTCAACCCCCGGTTATACCCGTTCTGCGTTTCTGTTCCTGTATCCGCAAAGGTGCCGCGAATCTCATCGATCGTAGCGGACGGCATCGGGTGGATGCTCCGCTCTTCATCTGCGAAATCAGCGTAATCCGCGGTTCAGAACCGACCTTTTCGGTACATTAGGAACGCTACGCCAACGGGTTCCGGGAATCAAGCCGGATAGGATCGGTCCTCCCGCTGCGGCGTGCAGGCCGCGGGCCGGAGCGGGAGGGTGGCGCGGATCAGTCGCCGCCTTCGAGGAAGCCTTCCAGCTTGCGGATGCGCGTCGGGTGGCGCATTTTCCGCAGGGCCTTGGCTTCGATCTGGCGGATACGTTCGCGGGTCACGGTGAACTTCTTGCCCACTTCCTCGAGGGTGCGCGAGTAGCCGTCGGCCAGGCCGAAGCGGAGGGAAAGGACCTCCTGCTCGCGTTCGGTCAGGGTCGAGAGCACATCCTGCAGGCGTTCCTTGAGGAGGCTGTAGGCGGTCATTTCCGACGGGTTTTCCGCGCTCTTGTCCTCGATGAAGTCGCCGAAGTGGGTGTCGTCGCTGTCGCCCACCGGGCTTTGCAGCGAGATCGGCTGCTGGGCCATCTTCAGCACGGCGCGGACGCGTTCGACCGGGAGGTTCATTTCCTCGGCCACTTCCTCGGGTGTCGGTTCGCGGCCGAGTTCCTGGACGAGTGCCTTCTGGACGCGCATCAGCTTGTTGATCGTCTCGATCATGTGCACCGGGATGCGGATGGTGCGCGCCTGGTCGGCGATCGAGCGGGTGATGGCCTGGCGGATCCACCAGGTCGCGTAGGTGCTGAACTTGTAGCCGCGGCGGTATTCAAACTTCTCGACCGCCTTCATCAGGCCCATGTTTCCTTCCTGGATCAGGTCGAGGAAGGACAGGCCGCGGTTGGTGTACTTCTTCGCGATGGAGATCACCAGGCGCAGGTTCGCCTCGACCATCTCGCTCTTCGCGCGCAGGCCCTTGCGCAACCAGGTCTTGAGGTCGCGGTAGTTGTTCTCGAACTCCTCGACCAGCATGCGTTCCTCGTCCTCGAACTGGACGATCTTCTTCTTGATGTCGCGGCTGAGTTCGGCGGCGTTCTTGGCCTTCGAATTGTCGGCCTTGGCCAGCGCGTTGCGGTGCTGGCGCAGCAACTGGTAGCGTTCGTCGGCCGAGGTGACGAAGTCCTCGATGGCCTTCTGCTTGAAGAACAGTTCGTCGAGCAGGTCGGCCAGCTTGCCGCGCGCCTTCTCGAAATCCTTGCGCTTGCGGTCGCGCAGGGCCTTGGCGCCGTTCAGGGTTTTGCGCCATTCGGCGAACTTCTTGCCGACATTGGCGTGTTCCTTCTCGATGCCCTTGCGCAGCTTCGGAAGGTTCTTCATGTAGCGTTCGCGCGAATCGACGTGCTTGTCGCTGATGATGCGGTCGAAACGTTCCTTTGATTCCTCGAGGCGCAGCAGCACGGCCAGGTAGGCGTGGGTCGAGAAGCCGAAGATGCCGAAGAGGTGGCGGGCGTTGATCTCCGCCTCCTCGATGCGCATCGAGATTTCCACTTCCTGTTCGCGGGTGAGCAGGGGGACCTGGCCCATCTGCTTGAGGTACATGCGTACCGGGTCGTCGAGCACGTCGACACGGGAGCCGGGCTTGGCGCGCTCTTCCTTCTCGGTGTCCTTGCCGGCGTCGTCGGGTGCGTTTTCGGTCACCTCGATGTCCATGCCCTTCAGCAGGATCAGGATGCCCTCGAATTCCTCGGGGCTGACCACGCTCTCCGGCATGGCCTCGTTGATGTCGTCGTAGGTGATGTAGCCCTGTTCGCGGGCCAGCTTGACCAGTTCGTTGATCTTGGCGTTGCGCTCGGAGCGGCTCACCTCGAGCTTCATATCCCCGCCCTCGGCCTGGGCTTCGGCGGCGGCATCCTTGCGGCCTTTCGCCGAGGCGGTAAGCTCCGCGTCCTGCGCCTTGGCGGGTTTTGCGGGGGTGGATTTGCCCTTGGCCGCCGGTTTTACCGGTTCAGCCTTTGCGGTCTTTTTCGCTGCGGGTGTCGATTTAGCCATGGTTTTCGCTACAAATGAATAGACTTCACCTAATTATAGGAACGAAGGGCAAGATTTATGTGAAAACCCGGGGGGTTGGTCAAGCCTAAGAATTAGGCATCCCGGGGGGATTCGTCGGGGGGATTCAGGCTGCGGTGGAGATCGAGCATGGGCCGGGCCTTTTCCCAGCCGGATCGGAGGGTGTGCAGGTGGAGGGTGATTTCGGCGATATCGAGGTCGAGGTGGCGTGCTTGTTCGCCGGTGGCGGTGCGGCGGCGGGCTTCCAGGCGGCGGCGGTCGAGCTCGAAGGTTTTCCGGCGTAGGGCGATGATGACCTCGCGGGCGATCTTCTCGAGGCTGAGTTCATCACCGACAAAACGGTCCTCGGCCATGAGCATGGCGGCGATGCGGCGGGCCTCGTCGTCCTCGGCGGGCAATTCGGCCATGACATCGAGGTGGAGGTCGGCGGCCCGGTTGGCCAGAATGGTGTAGAGCAGGCGGCAGGTTGCGCTCTGGAAATGGCGGGGCTCGACGTAGTCGGTCAGGTAGTTGGCGCTGAGAGGGTAGTGGATCAGCAGGCGCACCACTTCGAGTTCCTCGCGGGGATGCTGGACCGACGTGGCCGGTTCGGCAGGTGGCTCGTCGCCGGGGTCGTTGCGGTCGCTCCGGGTGCGGCGGCGTTCAAGCTGCCGCAGTTCGGAGGCGAGCACATGCGGGGGGCGGCCGAAGCGGGCGGCCGCGCTCTGGAGCATCTGGGTGCGGCGCAGTTCGGAGGGGACCTGGGCGATGGTTTCGAGGACAACCCGGGCGGTGCGGCGGATGGCACCATCGTCCTGGACGGGTTCGGCGGCGAGCAGGGTGTCGATGATGAAGTCGATCTCGGGCACGGCGGTATCGATGGCCGCGCGCAAGGCCGGAGCCCCGGCGCGCCGGATCAGCGAGTCGGGGTCGTCGCCCTCGGGCAGGCTGGCGATGCGGACGTTCAGGCCGGCGGCAACGAGGACGTCGGCGGAACGCATGGCCGCCTTCTTCCCCGCGTTGTCGGAGTCCAGTACAAGGCGCACCGAATCGGTGAACCGTTTGAGGATGCGCGCATGTTCCTCGGTGATCGCGGTGCCCTGGGCGGCGACCGCGTTCTTCACGCCGGCCAGGTGGCAGCGGATCACATCGATCTGGCCTTCGCAGATGATCGCCTCGCGCTGGTCGAGGATCTCGCGCTTGGCGAGGTGCAGGGCGTAGATCACCCGGCTCTTGGTGAACAGCGGGGTCTCCGGGCTGTTGACGTATTTCGCGTCGCGCGGATCGCCCGGCAGGATGCGGCCGCTGAAGCCGATCACCCGGCCGGATTCATCGTGGATCGGGAACATCAGCCGGTCGGCGAAGCGGTCGTACCAGCCGCCGTGGTCGTTGCGCAACACCACGCCGGCGGTGACGAGGTGTTCCATGGTGAACGAGCGTTTGGCGGCCCACGACGGCCAGTCCATGTTGCGGGCCGGGGCGTAGCCGATGCCGAACGTCCCGGCGGCCTCGCCCTCCAGGGCGCGTTCGGCGAGGTAGGCGCGGGCGGATTCCGCCTGCGGGCTCTCGCGCAGGCAGCGCTGGTACC
This sequence comes from uncultured Verrucomicrobiota bacterium, assembly GCA_937872895.1. Taxonomy (GTDB): domain Bacteria; phylum Verrucomicrobiota; class Kiritimatiellia; order CAIVKH01; family CAIVKH01; genus CALMUP01. The sequence continues at coordinate 47,137 of CALMUP010000015.1, read as the reverse complement.
AATCGCGCAGGTGGGTGTGCAGGCGGTATTGGTCCTCCTTCACCGAGGCGGGGGTGGAGGAGCCGGGGCGGTCGCTCTCAAACGCCACGTCGAGGTTGGCGCGCTGGGCGAGGAACTTCGCGGCGGCCATGAAGTCGAGGCTCTCGTAGCGCATGACGAAATTGAACACGTCGCCGCCGGCACCGCACCCGAAGCAGTGGAACGACTGTCGGGTCGGATTGACATGGAACGACGGGGTCTTTTCCTTGTGGAACGGGCAACAGGCCTTGAACGACGCGCCAGCGCGCTTGAGCTGCACGTAGGTGCCGATGACCTCGGTGATTTCGTTATGGTCGCGGATCGTCTCGATCACCGCCTTGAAGTCCGGGGGCGGCACGACCGCTATTCCTCCAGGAATTCTTCGGTCGAGTCGATCAACGGACCGAGCGGTTTGGACTCGATCACGGTTTCGATGGCCGGTGAGTCGACAGGGAAGTCGGGCAGTTCGACCTCGGGTAACGGCTGTTCCTTGGTGGGCAATTTCAGGCCGGGATGTTGCTCGGCCCACGACAGGTAGGCCGGGGTCAGGTGCTCAACCGCCCAGGTGCCGGACCGCGAGGCGAGCAGGGTGGCTTCGACGGCAGGCGAGGGAACCAGCGAGGCTCCGACCAGCGCGATGGAGCTGAACACCGAGGCCCGCAGGAGGCCGAGCAGTCCACCGCCGATGATCTCCAGCCGCCCGCGGAAGGAGAAGTCGAGGATGATACGGAACACATGGCGCACGATGCCCAGTACGGTGTAGGTGCCGACAATCAGGCCGAGCAGGGCGACGACCCTTACATCGTCGTCGGGCAGGGTAACGCGATCGGCAAGCCACGACGCCGCAGTATCGGCACCATACCAGCCGATCAGCAGGGCGACAACGATGGTGATAACGCGCAGCAATTCGCCGGATAGGCCGCGGCGAACGCCGCCGAAGAGCCCGAGGACCAGAATGACGGCCACAATGCCATCCACCAGGTTGATCCATTGTTTCACTGCTTCCATGCCAACGCTCCTTGAACCGGTCGCATGTACAGGGCAGGCAATCCCGGTTCGCGGACCAGTATCCATCCGGCCCGTGACCCGGACAAGCCAATTTCGGCCAGCGCCGTGCCGGCGGGTGACGCGGATGCGGAAAAAGAAACAGGCATGCCACGCAGGCATGCCTGTCCATCATCAGGGTTGTCGCACCTGTCCGCGAAAGCGGACTTAACCGACCTTGATGTTCTGCTTGGCCAGCAGTTCGTCGATTTCCTTCTCGGCGGCCACCCAATTCGCGTGCGGGTCAACCTGGAAACCACTCTTCTCGGCACGGTAGTAGGCAGCCTCGTCGATCATGTGGTAGCGTTCCTGCGCCGAGATGGTCTTGGCAGCAGCCTTGGCCGGGGCGGCCTTCGCCGCCGGGACAGGCTTGGTCGCCGATGCGGGTTTCGCGGCGGCCGGGGCCGGCTTGGGCGCCTCAACCGGCTTGACCGGAGCCTTGGCCTTCGGGGCAGCCTTCTCCTTGACCGGGGCGGCGGGCTTCACGGTTTCCTTCTTCACGCTCTTCGCTGTAGTGCTCTTTGCCATGGTAAATACTCCTGTCTGTTAATGTCGCTTTGACATTTGCGATGTCCCATGATTTAAGTCGCGGAATGTACACATCCAGTCCGCTATTTCAAGCATTTATCATAACGTTTTTCCGGACGGTGTAAGCCCCAAAAGAATTAGAAAAATGTTACCGTTTTTGCGCAAGTTTCCCCGTTTCCGGAAGGTATGAACATGAATCTGACGATGGAGCAGCAGTTGACCGAGTGGGCCCGTGCGGAGTTTTTTCGGATTTTCCCCGATCTCCCGGTAGGCGCCCCGGTCGACGTGGTGGTCGCGACGAACGACCAGTTCGGCGATTACCAGTGCAATGCGGCGCTGGGCCTGGCCAAGCAACTGGGGAAGGCGCCGCGGGCGATCAGCCAGCAGTTCGTCGATACCTGTTCCCGGCCGGACATGATCGCGAAGCTGGACATCGCCGGTCCCGGTTACATCAACATCACGCTGGCCGATACCTGGGTGGCGGCGCGGCTGGATGCGATGGACCGCGATCCGCGCATCGGCGTGCCCGCGGCGGCGCAGCCGGAGACAATCATCATCGACTACTCGAGCCCGAACATCGCCAAGCCGATGCACATCGCGCACATCCGCTCGACCGTGATCGGCAACGCGCTGGACCGCATGTTCCGCCACCTCGGCCACCGGGTGATCGCCGACAACCACCTCGGCGACTGGGGCACCCAGTTCGGTGTGCTGATCCTCGGTTACCGCCACTTCCGCAACGAGGAGGCGCTGGCCACCGAGCCGGTCCACGAACTCGAACGCTGCTATGTCGAGAGCTACAACCGGGCAAAGCAGGACGAGGCATGGATGAACCAGGCGCGCGCCGAACTGGTGAAGCTGCAGCGCGGCGACGAGGAGAACCGCCGCCTGTGGAAATCGTTCGTCGAGGTGAGCCTGAAGGAATTCGACCGCATCTACCGCCGCCTCGGCGTGTCGTTCGACCTGACCCGCGGCGAAAGTTTCTACGATGCCGACCTCCCCTCGGTGCTGACGTTGCTGCAGCATCACAACCTGGTGGAGGAGAGCGAAGGCGCGCTGGTGGTGAACCTCGAGGCGGAGAAGCTGCCGGTCTGCATCGTGCGGAAGTCCGACGGCGGCTTCAATTACGCCACCACCGACATCGGCACCGTGCTGTCGCGCGTGAAGGAATTCGCGCCGGACCGGATCCTCTACGTGACCGATGACCGCCAGCAATTGCACTTCAAGCAGTTCTTCACGGTCTGCCGCCGGATCGGCGTGACCACCCGGCTGGAGCACATCTGGTTCGGCCTGATGCGCCTGCCCGAGGGCACGTTCTCGACGCGCCAGGGCAATGTGATCAAGCTCGAGCGGTTGCTCGACGAGGCCGAGGCGCGCGCGCTGGAGATGGTGAAGCAGTCGAGCCCGGATATGCCCGAAGCCCAGCAGCGGGAGGTCGCCCGCGCGGTCGGCATCGGTGCGGTGAAGTACGCCGATCTGAGCCAGAATCCGCAGAGCATGATCACCTTCACCTGGGAGAAGGCGATGGCCCTCGAGGGCAATTCGGCCCCGTACCTGCAATACGCCTGCGCCCGGGTGGCCAGCGTGAAGGACAAGTACCGCGAGCGGTTCCCGGAGGGACGGTTCGAGACGTATCCGATCGTGCTGAACGAACCGGTCGAGCGCCTGCTGGCCAACCGGCTGCTGCGCTTCGCCGACGTGCTCGGCCGCGCGGCGAACCAGTTCCGCCCGAACCTGCTGGCCGACTACCTGTTCGAACTGGCCCAGCTCTACAGCCGGTTCTACCAGAACGTGCCGTTCCTGAAGGCGGACGAAGGGGTCCGCGAGAGCCGCATCCGCTTGTGCGGCCTGGTGGACCGGACCCTGCGCACCGGCCTGAACCTGCTCGGCATCGATACGCCGGACCGGATCTGATCTGAACATGGTTGCTACCACGACGTGCTATCAACGATGGATGTTTTGGGATGATGGCATGCGGCTTCGGTTGATTCCGCTGAGGCGGAATCACCCGAAGCCGCATGCACCTACGCATTTTCCCCGGTGAGACACCGGGGAAAATAAAATGCGGCATCATCCTTTCATGGTCCTTGATTGTTCCGCTGCTGCGATGAGCTGGGAGACCCGGGCCGAACAACCCAAGGATGTAGCATCAGGCCGGGCACGGAACGTAGTTGATCCCAGCCCATGATCGACACGTGATCCGAGACGTCCGGCTACTCCATCTGCTCGACGGCCTTCGGATCGGGCCGCAGCACGAGGTACAAAACCCCGATCACGCCGAGGATGATGCCCGCCGTGATCAGTTCGGGTTGGCGCGCCTGGGACAACATGGCGAGGCAGATGACCGCGCCGGCGACCGGCACGAACGACGGCACATCGAAGACGCCTTCCGGGGCCGGCTCGCGGCGCTTGAGCACGAGCAGCGCGGCGTTGACCACCACGAAACACGACAGCAGCAGGATGCTGGTCGCGCGGGCGAGCTGGCCGATGTCGCCGGAGAGCGCCAGCGCGAGCAGCAATCCGTACAGGACCAGGATCGCCACGTGCGGCGTGGCGGTGCGGGCATGCACGCGGCCGAGCACCTTCGGCAGCAATCCCTGCCGCGACATGCCGTAGAGCAGGCGCGAGGCCATGACGAAATTCAGCAGCGCGGTGTTGCTCACCGCGAACAGGGCGATGAACGAGAACAGGCGCGGCGGGAACCACGGGATGGCCACGCGCACGACATCGACCAGCGGCTGCTTGGAGGCGGCAAGGTCGCCGGCGGGAATGACCGAGACCGCGATCAGGCTGACCGTGATGTAGATGGCCGACGCGCCCACCACGGCGAGGATCAGCGCGCGCGGCAGCACCCGCACCGGGTTCTTCACTTCCTCGCTGACGTTCAGCATGTCCTCGAACCCGATGAAGGAGTAGAAGGTCAGCACCGCGCCACCGAGGATCAGGCCGGGGGTGATCACTCCGGCCGCGTTGTCCACGGTCACCGCGTCGAGGTAGTTCACCGAGCCGATGAACGAGACGCCGAAGACGATGATGAGCAGCAGGCCCGAGACCTCGATCACGGTGCACAGCGCGTTGGTGGCGATGGTCTCGCGGATGCCGTAGAGGACGATGGCGGTGATGACGGTGGCGAAGCCGACGGTGAGCAGGTCGTAGCTGACGCCCGGCAGCATGCCCTGCAGGTAGCCCGCGAAGACGCGGCTGGCCGTGGCCATCGAGGTCAGGCCCGACGCCATCGTGGCCAGGCCGACCAGGTAGGCGAGTCCGGTCAGCCGGAAGGCGCGGGCGGTGACGTAGGCCGCGCCACCGGCGCGCGGATGGCGGCTGCCCACCGCGGCGTAGGACAGGCCCGTGAAGCCCGCCGCGACCATGCTGGCGAGGAAGGCCAGCCAGACCGCGTTGCCCATCTGGCCCGCCGCCTTGCCGACCAGGCCGTAGATCCCTGCGCCGAGGATGTCGCCGAGGCCGTAGAGGGTCAGGCCGATGAGACCAATGTGCCGGCGTAGCGCCGGTTGCGGTGAAGGCTCCATGGTCCCACTAAGCGGGACCCGGCCGGTGATGTCAAGCGCAACGGGCCGTGGCGGGACGGGGATGCGGCCTTGTTTATGGTGTGTAGTTGTTCTGGATGATACCTGGATTCGTCAGGCCGCCGGGCGTGCGGTCGGATTCACGGCGCTTTCTGCATTGGCGCATCGGGGGCGGACTGGAGTCCAGCCCCCGATGCGCCGCCTTGAAATCACCGCAAATCCGACCACCCGCCCGCTAAACCCGTGCCGCCTCCAGCGGCACGGGTTTGCCCGACGAATCCAGGTGTTCACGCATCGTCTCGCTTCGCTCGCCGATCAAGTCGGGGGAAATCATCCTTTTCGATTCTGTATATTTTCGAGTTTTGGTTGTAGCCGCGATCGCTGATCGCGGTGGCCGCGCCTTGTTCGGATACGGGATCCTGTTCTTACGGTTCACCAGGGACGGTGAACCCCACCGGGTGATGTTCATGCACGGGAGGAGACTCGAGTGTACGAGCACGGTTGCCATGATAGACGGCGGCGCGTGGGGATCAGGCCGGCCCGGCCTGGTGGCGGTGCTGGCGGAGCAGGCGGTTGGGTTTGGCGGGGTCGCCGCGGGGTCGCCATTGGTCCTCGGGGGCGAAGGGGCGCAGGAAGGCCGGGAGGTCGCGCGCGGCGTCGCGCTGGTAATCCTCGATGAGCAGCGGGGCGATGGGGGCCGGTTCCTGTGCGTCGTTTCCGGTGAGGTAGATCCACAGCGACTCGGCGAGTGCCTCGAGGGCAAGGGCGTGGGTCTGGCCGCGGGTCTTGTACAGCCAGCCGAAGAACGCCCACAGGGTCTGGAACGGGGATCGTTCGCCGCGCCAGAGCAGGGGCAGGGTGGCGCGGAAACGGCCGCTGTTGCCGTAGAGGTTCCAATAGCGGGCGAAGCGGCGCAGCTCCTGCATGGTCGGGTAGTCGATCCGGTCGGTGCGCAGGATCTCGTAGGGCGGTTGCGGGTTGAAGACGAGGCCATAGGTGGCTTCGTGGCGGATGATCGGGGTGCCGCGCAACCGCTTGAGCGGGTTGACCTGGATCTCCTGCGGGGCGAGGGCGAGCAGGCGGTCGAAGCCGACGCCGGTGCTGGCGAGGTCCTCGCCGGGCAGTCCGACGATCAGGTCGGCGTGGATGTGCGCCCCGGTCTCCTGCAGCAGCCAGCGGATGTTCTCCTCGCTGCGCGGGTAGTTCTGCTTGCGGCTGATCAGCGCGGCGACCTCCTCGTTGAAGGTCTGGATGCCGACCTCGAATTGCAGGGCCCCGCGCGGGAAGCACCGCAGGATCTCCCGCAGTTGCTCGGGCAACCGGTCCGGGATCATCTCGAAATGCAGGAACAGGCCGGGGCGGTAGCGTTCGAGGAAGAACTCGAGGATCTTCAGGCTGTAGGGGACGCTGAGATTGAAGGTGCGGTCGACGAACTTGAACTCCTGTACGCCGCGGTCGAGCAGGTCCTGGAAGGCGGGCAGCAGGGTTTCCAGCGGAAAGCGGTTGAGGTGCTGGTCGAGCGAGGACAGGCAGAACTCGCAAGTGAACGGGCACCCGCGCGAGGCCTCGACGTAGATCACCCGGTGGCGGATGTCCTCGTCGGAATACAGGCGGTAGGGCAGGGCGAGTTTCGTGGTGTCGGGCGGGCCGGAGAAGATCATGCGGTTCACCGGCCTGCGTCCCTCCAGCAGGTCGCGGCACAGGCGCGGGAAGGTCTCGTCGGCCTCGCCGGTCACCACGAAGTCGGCGATCGCGCAGATCGGCTGGGTCTCGTGCTCGTGGCTGACCTCGGGTCCGCCGATGACGAGGAGCAGGTCGGGGGCGAGGCGTTTGAGGATCTGGGCCACCTCGAGCATCGGCACGACGTTCCAGATGTACACGCCGAGGCCGACGATGCGCGGGTGGCGGGCGAGGATGGATTCGGCGACGTCCATCGGGCGCTGGTGGATGTCGAACTCCAGCATGGCCGCGCGCGGTTCGAGGTCGCCGAGGTTCGCCATCAGGTACCGCAATCCGAAGGCGGTATGGCTGTACCGCGCGTTCAGGGTGGCGAGTACGATGTCGGTCATGGCGGCCCGTTCAGCAGATCTCGACCATGCGCTGGATCGCCTTGCGGGCGCGGTCGGCGATGGGGGCGGGGACCTTGACCTCGAAGACCTCCTCGCGCAGCGAGCGCAGGACCTTCTCGAGGGTGATCATCTTCATGAACTGGCAGACCGCGCGGTCGTTCACCGCGACGAAGGTCTTGCCCGGATTGTATTTCCGCATCCGGTGCATGATGCCGGTCTCGGTCGCGACGAGGAAGCGGCTGGCCGGGGACTCCTTCACGCGGTTGATCATGCCTTCGGTCGAGCAGATGTGGGTGTTGGGGTAGGCGCCGGGGTTGCAGGCCATGCTGAACATGGCGGCCGAGGCGCAGCCGCATTCGGGGTGGATCAGGAACTCGGCGTCGGCGTATTCCGCGCGCTTCTTCTCCATGTCCTCGGGGCGGATGCCGGCGTGGACGTGGCATTCGCCGGCCCAGATCTTCATGTTGGTACGACCGGTCATCCGTTTCACGTAGGCGCCGAGGAACATGTCGGGGAGGAAGAGGATCTCGCGGTCGGCGGGGATGGCGTTGACGACCTTCACCGCGTTGGAGGAGGTGCAGCAGTAGTCGGTTTCGGCCTTCACCTCGGCGGTGGTGTTCACGTAGCTGACCACCACGGCGCCGGGGTTTTCGGCTTTCCATTTGATCAGTTCGTCGGCGGTGATGGTCGCGGCGAGGGAGCAGCCGGCCTTGAGGTCGGGAATCAACACCTTCTTGGTCGGCGCGAGGATCGAGGCGGTTTCGGCCATGAAGTGCACGCCGCAGAAGACGATGATGTCGGCATCGGTCGCGGCGGCGCGCTGGGAGAGGCCGAGCGAGTCGCCGACGAAGTCGGCGATGTCCTGGACCTCGGGCCGCTCGTAGTTGTGGGCGATGATGAAGGCGTTCTTCTGCTTTTTCAGGTCTTCGATCTGCCGGATGATGTCGTCCATGCGAGAACGGTACGGGATGAACGGGTGATTTTCAATGGATTTGGCGGGGGGAACGGCGGGTGCGGGTGATGAAGGCGGGGCAGGTCGTTTATCGGTTGGTCGACCGGATCGTCCCACGGATGCCAAGGGCGGCCCGCGGATGGAGGCGGGTGGCGGACGAACAGGCGACGATCCAACGCGTGTTGCCCTCAAGCCGTCGTGAAGACCGTTGCCTCTTGGGATGTGTCTAGGTGCGGTCTGGATGGGGTCAGGTTGTCGCGAACCGGATTGATGGGGCGTTGCGAAACGCATAGCCCGATAAAGGTCGGGGTGATCCGCGGCTCGGTGTCATCACATATGGGTCAGCACGCGTGACGGACTATCTTGGGCTTTAGTATCGCGTCGTCATAGACTCCATGCTAATATGCGGATCACTGCAGCGGAGCAAGTTCATGATGAACGGACGATCTCTTCGGTTGTTGGTGCTGGCATTGAGTTCCTGTGGTCCGGCGGCATGGGGGGCGTCATGGATTTTCTCAAGTTATCTTGGGGGTAGTCATATTGATGCGAGCGGTACGGATTTTTCCATGCGTGGCGGAGTGGCTGTTGATCAGCACGGTAATCTTTATATGGTAGGCGGAACGCGGTCTGATGACTTTCCTGTTGTGAATGCCTATCAGCCATCCCATCGATGGTCGTCGCGGTATGATGCTTTTCTCTCGAAGATATCGCCAGACGGCGCGCTGATATTCAGTACTTATTTTGGCGGGACATACAACGATTTCGCGCACGATGTCGCGGTGGATCGGGACGGAAACATCTATGTCGTCGGAGAGACGGAATCGACTGATATTGGTGCTACCGGCAATGCCTATCAAGGGATCAAAGGTGCCGTCATGGACGGGTTTATTGCCAAGTTTGGTCCGACCGGCAACAACCTCCTGTATTGCAGTTACCTCGGGGGCATTGGTAATGATTACATCATGGCCATAGCTTTGGATGCCCAGACGAACATTTACGTGGCGGGGCACACTGGATCTACCAATTTCCCGACCACGGCCGGAGCCTATCGGACCACGCGGCCGGGCGGGAATCGTGATGTTTTTGTCACGAAGCTAAACCTTTCGGGCAATCATGGATTGGTGTATTCGACCTTTGTGGGTGCATCTGCGGATACAAATATGGGGTATGGCGACATGGCTTATGATTTGGAGGTGGATTCCTTCGGAGCTGCCGTGGTGTGTGGTCGGACGGATGGCGTTGACTTCCCGTCGGTTCAGGCCGTGCAAGGAACCTTCGGTGGGGGAACGGTTGGCAGTGTTCATGATGCCTATGTTTTCCGCCTGACACCGGATGGAGCCGGTTTGGAATTCAGCACCTATCTCGGGGGTGCGAGTGATGACCAAGCTTATGGGGTGACCGTTGATGATGACGGAGCAGTGATTGTGGTAGGACAGACCCTCTCCACCAATTTCCCGCTACACAACGCGTGGCAGACCAACCGGTACAATGCCGCCACCTATCCGGATGCGTTTGTCTGCAAGTATTCTCCGGAAGGGACCGGTGTTGTGTTTTCAACCCGCCTGGGCGGAGGGTATTCGGATATCGCGTATGCGACTTGCCTTGGGCCTTCAAACTCAATTTATGTAACCGGGCGAGCGGGAGGAAATGGATCGGCGGGATTGCGTGCGTTCCCGGTGCTTTCCGCCATTCAGACAAACATCGGTTCCCTGGAACTTCAGTCGTTTGTCGCCCGTTTGAGTGCGGGTGGCCAGTTAATGATGTCCACCTATCACGGCGGTGGATCGACTGACCAGGGAATGGCGATTGCGATGGGCCCGGGTGGTACGCCTTACGTGGCCGGTCACACGTATTCTGCCTCGGGCTTTCCTCTGGTGAATCCCTTCCAGTCCTTCATCGGCGGGGGAAGTTCTGACGATGCCTTCGTATTCCGGATGCCACGCCTTCCGGTGGAGGAGGCTCCGATCCGGTTCGTTGTCGCTTTGGATACGCAACTGGTGATGTCAGTGGAATCCGACTTGGGCATTACATATGACGCCCAAACGTCGATAAGTCTTTCTTCTGGTTGGGGCGTGGATCCGGCCTTTACGAACCGGCCGGGAACCGGGGGATTGTTGGAGTATTCCACACCCTTGGATGAACCATTTCGTTACATCCGGTTTGTTGGCCACTGATTCATCGATACCGCAGCGCCTGGCCGACTCGGAAACCGTTCATGGCCGCGGGGTCATACCGTCACGATGAACGATGAGCTGGTACGACGACAATCTCGGCGACGGTCCCGGGAGCGGTGGTGGAGTGCACGGTGCGCTCACGAATACCCGCGACGCCCGAGCGCACGGCGGAGAGGCCGTTCGCTGCAGTGCTCTGGTTGGCCATCATTTCATTGGCTGTCGCAAGATGGTCTTCCATGACGTCGGGTCTGCGCGACGAATGTCGCTCAAATAAACCTCGTGGTGCTTCCCGGCCAGACTTCCGTGGCCGAGAATATACTCGTGCAGCTTCTCAATGGTCGGCCCTTCCGCAGAAAATGGGCCGACGTGCAATATCTGGGCGCATCTCCCCTCGGAGAACTCTTCCAATCGCAGCTTGTGCAGGGCGGCGGGATTCTTCCGTTTGCGGACATCCTCGATGGCTGTCTCGATGGTCTTGTCAGCTACGAACGACGGCTGCAAAATCATCATCGTCCAATTCCACTTCGACTTGTCTCCCGCAACAAAGACCGACCAATCATCAGCCCACCAGAGTCCTTCGAGTGGCATAACCTTGTAATCCATCTTCTGCGCCCCCTTCCTCACGGCAAACTTCGCCGTGTAGGAGACTGAAAACAATGCCTCAATGGCCTGCATATACTCTTTGGACGTGTTGGGGTCTCCCTTGCCATCAATCATCAGGTATCTGAGTGGTGGCACAGTGACTTGTGCCACAGTCTTCGAGGAAGCCGTGTAGAGCTGCTTCAGTTCCTTTTTGAGGTCAATCTTCTCCATGGACGCTCGCGATGAAGGCTAACGACAGGCCTCTGGGGCGCCCGTCTTCGGGCGTCCACAGGTATCGCATGTCGGGCATCATGTTAAATCTTCAATCGGTAGTATCTCTTTTGTATGCCTGACTGTGAGTATGGCCACTTCTCGAGCCTTGATGCGATAGATGATACGATAGTTCTTCCAAATCAGTTCCCGGATATCCTCGCGAATAGTTTCGGGCAAGTGACGACCGCTGTTTGGAAATCGCGCCAGTTGCCCGACTCGTTTAAAAGCATCATCAATCCACTTTTCTGCCGCCGATGGATTGTCATGGGCGATGTACGCAGCAATTTCGGCAATCCGATCGATGGCCAGGGGTGCCCAAATCAATTTCATCGGATGGCTTTGGCCTTAACCGATTTCAGTGCTGCATCATGGTTAAGACCCATGCCTTGCGTGAGTTGTGTTTCAGCCAAGCGGATATCTTCAAGTATTTCCATTTTTTGCATCAACGATTCATATTCAGTAACCCCAAGCAGAACGGCGGCCGACTTGCCGTGGTGGGTAATTACCACCGGACGCCGTGTTTTTCGGGTTTGCCGGATAAATGTTGTGACGTTCGCGCGAAATTCTGAAAGTGGTTTTACGTCTTCGTCAAGAATGAGCCGAGGCATAGTCGTTACTCCCATGTTGTGTACAATAGAACGTACATTATATGGTTCGACTGTCAAGGCCCAGCGACGCCCCGTACGCTCCATGGGAATGTTCGCCGCAAAAATTATCTTGTGAACTTCGATTGGCTCAAATCTTTTGATTCGGCTCTGCTTCAGTCCAAATCCTTGCTGATGCGATTCGGAATTGAGAGCCGTTCAGTTGCGATTGCCACATCGTAGCCGTGAACAGTATGAATTGGTCTGATCGAGAGATAAACTATCCCGCTGTGTCCCCATCGATCTCCAGGCTTTCTTTTCGGTTGTTGGCCACCATCTTTAGTCATTGTTATTCCATCGGCGAACGACCAACCGCAGGGGCGGCGTCTTCGCCGTCCTCCTGGCGGTACATGTTCGATTTATTTATTAACGTTCTGCGGAAATAGTTCCCTTTATGACGGTAGATCGATCACTGTACCCTCGAGAAGTATGTACAACCAATACAATGGAATCGTCGTCTATGCCGAGAAATTCAGTTTGGCATTTCGGGGAATGTTCAATACGGGGTTGCCCCTCAATAGTGCTTGCATACTTGCCTGTGGCGATACCACGAAACTTCCATGCGGCAATGTCCCACCAGTATGGGAAGGCATAATAGATAAATGAGCCGACTACCTTCTCGGAGCCTTCTGCGGGGTCGATCAATTGACCTGAACCAGAAGGTTTCCCGCATTTGCTAATGACGTCTGCCTTCGTCATTCCAACCTCGACGAGTGACGCAACAGAGCTAACTCGGTGCTCGCAGTAGAGGTAATTAGCCAGCGAAATGATTACTACTGCGGCGATTAAGATTTTCAGTGTTTTTTCATCTTCTGAATCGAACAAGTTATTGGATAGTTTTCTTGTGATCCTGCGATGTTTTTGCTGGCGCGGTCACGACCTCCTCGAAGACAGGCTCTAGCGTAGCGGATGTTCTGCGCGGAGTATAGCGAGTGTGCGGCGTGATGCTTGCTGGTGTTCCTTGCGAATGGCGGGGAGTGATCCGTGCCGTGATATGCATCATGCCAATGCAGAGCCTGTGAGCAGACATCGCGCGCCGTGTTGAGGGCGACGGGTCAGCCGTCGAGCAGGGTGAGGCCGGGGGGGAGTTGGTCGCCGAAGGCGAGGTCTTGTTCGGTGGCGTCGAGGTGGCCGCCATCGGTGACGAGGGTGATCCAGTGCGGCGCGGCGTCGAGTTCGGCGAGGCGGGTGGCGGCGGCGGTGCGGCTTGCTTCGTCGAGGTCGCGGTACCGGTCGCCGGTGCGGCGGGCGATGGCGAGCAGGGCGAACGGAAGTTCCGGACTGGCCGGCGAGGCGATCAGGCTGCGCAGCCAGGTTGCGGCGGTTTCCGCGGGGATGATCTGCTGGATCGATCCGTAGAGCGGCACGCGGCTGCCGAGACGTCCGAGGGCCCACAGGGCCGCGCCGCGGTCGTTGCCGCGGGCCTCGATGCGCTGGAGCATCCAGGTGCCGAGCTGTACGCGCTGCTCGACGGGCAGGCGTTCGAGCACGGCGAGCAGGCGGAACCACTCGACGCGTTCGTGGTCGCCGATCTTGACCGACCCCTTGCCGAGCATCAGGTTGCGGAGCTGGGCGAGCTGGGGCAGGGCGAGGGCGCTTTGCTGTCCGGCATTCAACCCGCCGCACACCCGCCGCCAGAAGATCCACCACTCGGCGCGCACCGTTTCGTTGGCGGCGTAGTACAGGCCGCGCGGAAAGAGCTTCCAGGTCTCGCCAACCCGCCAGTCATCGAGCGCAACCCCGAAGCCCGGGCGCAGGCAGTAACCGGTGAAATTCAACCAGCGTTGCTCGTGGATGGCCGAACTGCGCCGCTGGTCGGCCAGGGCCATGGCGGTGGTCCAGAGTGATCGCAGCAGCGAGACCGGCCATTCCGCGCGGGGAAGCCCGACGGCCTGCTCGAGGGCCTTGAAGACCGAGATCGAGCCGAGCTGTTGCTGGTTCATGGCAAACAAGGCCGTGAGGCGGCGGGCGGCGTCCTCGACGAGCCCCGCTTCGATCATGCCCGCGCGTTCGCCCGTGCCGTCGTGGTACGACAGTTCGGTGCGGGTGGCGGCGCGCACGTCGAAGGCGAGTTTCCAGCGCCGCGTTCCGGCACGCTCGACGATGGCGAGTTCGAGGGAGCCGAGTTCGGTCAGGTGGGTGGAGAGCGAGGCGGGCACCGTGTCCTGGGTGGCGTGCTTGCCGGTGGACAATACGGTGCGCATCGGGGGCAATGCGGTGAACGAATCCGGGTCGAAGTCCACCAACTGGCCGGCGGCATCGGTGGTGCGGCGGCTCGAGACGAAGAGCGGGAACTCGACCGGAGTCTTCAGGGTGACGGCCAGCGGGTGTTCGTCGAGGACGAGGGTGTCGCCGGCGGCGAGGCGGGCCGGGGCCACGCACAGGACCTGACCGGCGTGCTGGCCGCCGAGGCCGAGGTAATAGGATCGGGCGAGGTCGCTGACCACGCGCACGCCGAGGCCGCGGCGGACGAGGCCGAAGTAGGCGGCACCGCGGGCCACGGCGAGGTCGAGGCGGCGGTGGTCGAGCAGGTTCGGTGTCCACGCGCCGTCCGCGCCAAACCAGGTGGTGAGGGTTTCGACAAGACGGCGCTGCATGGCCGGGGATTCGAACAGGCCGCCGTTGAGCAGGACGGCGCGCGGGGGAACGGGATTCCCGCGGGCATCGCGGGGCAGGTTGTCGCGCAGGAAGGTGGCGAGGTAGCGGGTGATGCCGGGATCGGGCGCGTAGGGCAGATCAAACTCCTGGAAACCGGATGCCTGTTTGGCCGGACGGGCATCGAGGGGGACGAGCGGCATGAAGCCGTCGAGCAGCAGGGTTTCGGCGCGGGTGCGGGCGAGGGTGGCGGTGCGTTGCTGGCGCAGCAGGCCGGCACCGGAGCCGGGCATGACGACGTCGATGGTGTCGGGCGGTTGTTCGCCGAGCAGGGTTTCCTTGTAGTGGCGGCAACGGCGGACGAGGACCGACCAGGAACGCGGGTCGAGCTGGCCACCGCCAGCGAGATCGGGTTCGAGCGCGTGGGCGAGGGCGAGGTCGAGGTTGTCGCCGCCGAGGATCAGGTGGTCGCCTACGGCGGTGCGGTGGAACACGACCGGGCCGGAGGGGGCGGGCTGGGCGTGGATCAGGGTGAAGTCGGTGGTGCCGCCGCCGACATCGCAGACGAGGATCTGGTCGTCGGGGGCGATGCGGTCCGACGGGGTGGTTTCGTGGCGGGCCAGCCAGGCGTAGAAGGCGGCCTGGGGTTCCTCGAGCAGGAGCAGGGCGGGGAGGCCGGCCTTGCGGGCGGCGTCGATGGTCAGTTCGCGGGCGACCTCGTCGAACGAGGCGGGCACGGTGATGCAGACCTGCTGGGTGGCGAGCGGGTGGTCGGGGTGGGCGTCGTCCCAGGCGGTGCGGAGGTGGGCGAGGATGGCGGCCTGGGCCTCGACGGGTGACAGCGCGGGCACGTCGGGGGCGGCATGCCAGGGAAGGATCGGGCTGCGGCGGTCGATGCCGGGGTGGCAGAGCCACGACTTCGCCGAGGTGATCAGGCGGCCGGGGGTGAGGGCGCCGTGGTCGCGGGCATGGAGGCCGATCCGGTAGTGCGGGTGGATGCGGGTGTCGGTATCGGTGCGTTCGGGGTCGGTCAGCGCGACAAGGAACGAGGGCAGGGTGTCGCGGGCCTCGGTCACACCGGGCGCGGTGACCTGGCGCACCGGGAAATCCTGCACGGTGGTGCCGCCGCCGCGGGTATCGACAAAGGCCACGGCGCAGTTGGTGGTGCCGAGGTCGATGCCGACGATGAAGCGCGGCGAGGCGGAGAGGTTATCGGGCGCGTCAGCCATGCCGGGGTGTCATTCCTGTTCGCGCACGCTGAACTCGAGTTTCCATTTCTCGGCGCTCACCGTGCTGGCGCACCACAATTCGAGGGTGCCGAGTTCGGTGATGCGGGTCTCGATGGTCACGGGGACGTAGCCGCCTTCGGCGTTTTCGGCGGCGGCGAGCGACATTTCGAGCGGGTCGGTTTCCTCCAGTTCGCCGTCAGCCCAGCGGGTCAGCAGGTCGCCGGGTCGGTCGGTGGTGCGGGTGGCCGAGCTGAAGAAACGGAAGTGGACGGGTTCGCCGACGACGAGGCCGATCTCCTCGCCGGGGACGGATGTGGCGGTGCCTTCCTCCATGCCGTGCGGGACGACGCACAGGGCATGCAGCGGGCGGGGCGCGCCGGGCACGGCGAGGCCGGCGGTCTCGATGCCGATGTAATAGGCACGGGCGGTGCCCCCGCGGATGCGCACGCCGCCCTGGCGTTTGGCCTGGCCATAGAAGGCGGCGCCGCGGGCGACGGCGAAGTCGAGGTCCTCCTCGCCGGCCAGCACGGCGGGCACGCCGTCATCGCCGAACCAGGTGCGGAAGCTGTCGCGCACGCGTTGCTTCAGCGCGGCAGCCTTGAACACGCCGCCGTTGAAGAGCAGGCGGGTCGGGCGGGCTGCGGGTTGTCCGTCGTCGCCGTGATCGGTCAGGAACCGGGCGAGGTGGCGGGTGATGGCGGTGTCGGATTCGTAGGGGAGACCGAGTTGCTTGAAGCCGGAGGTGGGGCGTTTGGCCGGTTTGTCGGACAGGGCGCAGGCGGGGAAGAAGCCGTCGCCGAGGGTGGCCTGTACCTGGTCGCGGGTGAGGTCCACGCTGATCGCGCCGCCGATCACGCGGGAGCCGCGGCCGAGGATGGTCACCGGGTGGGAGGCGGGACCGTCGGCGGCGAGCAGCGACTCCTTCGCGGCGCGGCAGGCGTGCCAGAGGGAGACGGACTGCCAGGGGTCGAGGTCGTGGCCCTTCTCCTTGAACAAGTGCTGGGCGGTGAAGGCGAGGGCGAGGTCCATGTTGTCGCCGCCGACGAGGATGTGGTTGCCGACGGCGAGGCGGGCGAGTTCGAGGTCGCCGTCCTGTTCGCGCACGGCGATCAGGGTCAGGTCGGTCGTGCCGCCGCCGATATCGCAGACGAGGATCAGGTCGCCGACGCGAAGGTCCTTGCGCCAGGTATCGCCGCGGGCGGCCAGCCAGGCATAGAGCGCGGCCTGCGGTTCCTCGAGCAGGACGAAATCGCCGGGGAATCCGGCGGAGGCGGCGGCTTCGCGGGTCAGGTCGCGGGCGCTGGCGTCGAACGACGCGGGCACGGTCAGGGTGACGTGCTGGTGTGCGAACGGGGTGTCGGGAAACTGCTGGTTCCATGCGGCGACGAGGTGGCGCAGGTAGAGGGCGGAGACCTCGACGGGGGAGCGTTTATGCACCTCGGCGGGTGCGTTCCAGGGGAGGATCGGCTGGTGGCGGTCCACGCGGGTGTGGCAGAGCCAGGATTTGGCGGCGGCGATGGTGCGGGTTGGGACATCGGCCGACTGGGTGCGGGCGAACAGGCCGACCAGCGCGGTCGAGCCGGTGTCCTCGGGCGGCAGGTAGGTGAACGACGGCAGCAGCGGGCGGGCCTCAGTGGAGGTGGCGGTGACGTGTTGCGGGATGTCGAGGAGCTGGACGCGGGCGGACGGGTCATCCAGTGCGACGAAGGCCAGCGCGCTGTTGGTGGTGCCGAGGTCGATACCGATCGAATAGGTGGCGGTGCTCATGGCGATCTCCGGAATGGGGTGGGCCGAGGTCGTGGCGGCGGTGTAGGGCCGGGACGAAGGGGCGTCAGGTGATTTCCACGTCGGCCGGGGCGATGACCCGGGCGGCGGCATCGGAGCCGGACCAGGCGGGCAGGTCGTGGCGGGTGATTTTCCAGCCGGGGTGGCAGAGGCGGCCCTGGCTGCCCTGGCCGACGCGGCCGGTCAACTTCCAGAGGCCGGGGTCGGGCGTGGCGGGCAGGGAGATGGTGCTGCCTTCGGCCTGGGCAACAAGCGGTTCAATGCCGAACAGGCGCTGCACGGTGGCGCGGCAGTCGCGGTGGATGTCGCGCACGGCGGCGCCAACCTGGGCGTCGCTGTAGCCGTCGAGTTTTTCCTGGAGGAAGTCGACCAGGCGGCCTTCACGCTGCAGGGTGGCGAGCAGTTCAATCGCCTCGGTGCGGCGCGGGGCGTCGGGTTTCGGGGCAGCCGCTTTCGGTTCCGGGATCGCCGGGCGCGCCATCCACTCGGTCAGGCGACCGGCGAAGTCGCGGTTGCCGAGCACTTTGAAAAACACGGAAAAAGCCAGTCCAATGCTCATGGGGATTCCTTTCCTCGCCGCGAGAAGGGCGGCGGTAAAAACGTTTCGCTCTTCGCTACCCCAAATTGGGTTCCCAAGGCAAGATTTAGTTGGTCAGGTTTGCGTTTTGGAGTACAACGGATTGCCCGGCAAACCTGACGCCTCACCGCGTCACTACCAATGTGTTTTACTGTGTAAACCGTTCGTAGTGCGGACGTCAGGCCGCATCAATCGAGGTCGCGATGAAAAGCTACCGCAAAGAACTCTGGTTTGACATTCCCACCCGGCGGGCCTTCCTCAACATCACCCCGCAGGTGGAGGCGTGCCTGCGTGAATCGGGTATTTCCGAGGGGTTGCTGTTGTGCAATGCCATGCATATTTCGGCCTCGGTATTTATCAACGACGATGAGCGCGGGTTGCATGCGGATTTCGAGCGGTGGCTGGAGAAGCTGGCGCCGGAGAAGCCGTACAGCCAGTACGCGCACAACGGGGCGGAGGACAATGCGGATGCGCATCTCAAGCGGACGATCATGGGCCGCGAGGTGGTGGTGGCGGTGACCGGTGGGCAGCTCGATTTCGGGCCGTGGGAGCAGATCTTCTACGGGGAGTTTGACGGGAAGCGGCGCAAGCGGGTGCTGGTGAAAATCATCGGGGAATGACCAGCGGCCCTGTCATCGCGCGGGTGATCGTCGAGCTGGCGCTCGACCGGGAATTCGACTACCTCGTGCCGCCGGAGCTGCGCGGGACGATCGTACTCGGCGCGCGGGTCGAGGTTCCGTTCGGCAACACGTGGAAGTACGGGTTCGTCATGGCGTTTCCCGCGAAAAGCGAGTTGCCGGAGGCGCGGTTGAAACCGATCCGCCGGGTGGTCGGTTCCGGCTCATACCTGGCCGACGACGTCATCCAGCTCGCGCGGTTCATCGCCGATTATTATGCCTGCGCGTTCGAGACGGTGATCCGCACGGTGCTGCCGGCCCCGGTGCGCCGCAACAACGACAAGTTCCTCAAGCAGAAGACGCTGGCCATGACGGCGGCGGGCGAGGCGTTCCTGGCCGATGCCGGGACGGGTGCGCCGAAGCAGCGTGCGGTGTTGGCGTTGCTGAAGGAGCAGGGGGCGATGGCCCAGCGCGACGTGGTGCGTGCGGCGGGGGTCACCCCGGCGGTGATCAAGGCCCTGGAGGACAAGGGGTATGTTGCGCCGGGCGAGGGGACCCACCGGCGCGATCCGTTCAAGGACCACGAGGTGTTGCGCACTGAACCGCTCGTGCTGATGCCGCAGCAGGCGGAGGCGTTGGCGGCGTGTGCGGGGGCGATTGATGCCGGCGGATCGGCGGTGCTGGTGCTCAACGGGGTCACCGGGAGCGGCAAGACCGAGGTGTATTTGCAGGCGATCGCGCATGCGGTGGCGGCGGACAGGGGGGCGATCGTGCTGGTGCCGGAGATCGCATTGACGCCGCAGACGGTCGACCGGTTCCGCGGGCGGTTCGGTGATGTGGTGGCGGTGCTGCACAGCGACCTGTCCGACGGCGAGCGCCACGACGAGTGGCACCGCATCCATCGCGGCGAGGCGCGGATTGTGGTGGGGGCGCGGTCGGCGTTGTTTGCGCCGGTGCCGCGGCTCGGGCTGATCGTGGTCGATGAGGAGCACGAGACGACCTACAAGCAGGACGAGGCGCCGCGGTACCATGCGCGCGACATGGCGGTGGTGCGCGGGCGCATCACCGGGTGCGCGGTCGTGCTCGGCTCGGCCACGCCGTCGCTCGAGTCGGTGTTGAACGTGCGCAAGGGGAAATACCGCGAAGTGCGGATGCCGCACCGGATCGACCACCGCACGATGCCGCACATGCGGATCGTCGACTTGAGGTTGGATGCGGAAAAGCAGGGCAAGCCGAATGCCTTGTCGGCGGAACTGGTCGAGGCCATCCGGGTGCGGCTCGACCGTGCCGAGCAGACGATGCTGTTCCTCAACCGACGCGGGTTCTCGTCGTCGATGATCTGCCAGAAATGCGGCGAGGCGCCGAAGTGCGAGCATTGCAGTGTCACGTTGACCTACCACAAGGTCACGCACAAGCTGTTGTGCCATTTCTGCGGGACGGAATACAAGGTGCCGGACCGGTGTCCCAATACGGCGTGCGGGGATCCGGGGTTCAAGTTTGCCGGGCTGGGGACGCAGCGCATCGAGGAGGTGGTGCGGCGGATCTTCCCGAAGGCGCGGGTGCACCGGATGGACAGCGACACGATGACGCGGCGCGATGCGTACCGGACGGTGCTGGGGGATTTCAAGTCGGGCAAGATCGACATCCTGATCGGGACGCAGATGATCGCCAAGGGGCTTGATTTCCCGAACGTCACGCTGGTCGGGGTGGTGCTCGCCGACATGAGTTTGCAGGTTCCGGATTTCCGGTCGGCCGAGCGGACCTTCCAGTTGCTCACCCAGGTGGCGGGCCGGGCCGGGCGGGGCGACATCAACGGCGAGGTCATCGTGCAGACGTTTTCGCCGCACCATTGGTCGATCCAGGCGGCGCGGCGGATGGACTTCGAGGCGTTTGCCGACCAGGAGCTCGCCTTTCGCGAGGAGTTGGATTATCCGCCCTACAGCCACATGGCGTGCCTGACGGCGCGAGGCGAGGATGCGGCGCTGGTCGAGAAGACGATCGGCGAGGTTGCGGCGCGGATGGAGCCGGTCAAGGGGGCGGGGGTGGTCATGACCGGACCGGCGCCGTCGCCGCTGGCCCGGCTCAAGGGGGAGTACCGTTTCCAGTTGCTGTTCCGTGCGCGGCAGTCAGCGTCGATCACCCGTCCGCTGCGTACCGTGCTGCGCGAGGGTAAGTGGCCCAAGGGGATCCACCTGTCCATCGATATCGATGCGGTGGACATGATCTGAGGACGGCATGCGCCAGGTGGGTCCGGAGGGCAGGTTCCGGACGGACGTTCAGCGTATTGCTGGAAAATCCCGCGCGGTATGATAGAGTATGGATCAGCACAACACGAGGAACCTTATGAAACCATTGTCCATTGCCCAGGAAACGCCGTTGATTGCCAAGACCAAGGAATTGTGCGCGACCATCCTGGAACAGCCCGGTTACGCCCAGATGAAGCAGCACATCATCGACTTCCTGCGCAACGAGGAAGCGCGAGGTTTGTACGAGACGTTGTGCGACCGGCAGGAGGTCCTGAGCCAGAAGCAGGAAAATGGCCAGATGATCACCGAGGAAGAGGACAACGCGTTCGGCGAGCTGGAGGAAAAATTCCTGGCCATGCCGGTTGCCGAGAACTTCATCAAGGCCCAGCGCCAGATGCACAAGATCGAGAAGACGGTGTCCGAGTACGTCCGCAAGACCTTCGAGCTGGGGCGGGTGCCGGAGGAAAGCGACTTCTCCAGCGGCAGTTGCGGTCCGAGCTGCGGTTGCCACTGATGCCGGGTTTACGGTGACGGAACGAAGCCGGGGGTGACTCCGGCTTTTTTTTGTGACAACGCGAAGGGGCCGGGCCGGCAAAAAAAAGAGGGAGCGGAGACAAGCTCCACTCCCTCGATCGCGTTCCGTGAGGAACCGGGCTGGTTAGTACCGGTCGCGGCGTCCGCCGCCACCGTAACCACCACCGCCACCACCGCTACGGCCGCCACCACCATAGCCACCACCGCCGCCGCCACCACCACCGAAGCCACCGCCACGGGGGCGGTCTTCGCGGGGCTTGGCTTCATTGACGGTCAGGGCGCGGCCGTCGAATTCCTTGCCGTGCAATTCGGAAATCGCCTTGGCGGCTTCCGACGGGGAGGACATTTCCACGAAGGCGAATCCGCGGGATTTGCCGGTGAACTTGTCGATGATCATGCTGCAGCTCGTGACCGTGCCGCAGGATGCGAACAGCTTGCTCAGGTCGCCTTCGGTGGTGCCGAAGGAAAGATTCCCGACGTATAGTTTCGTTGCCATGTTTCTGCTTCTCTTTCTGCTGTGGGTAGACGCTCGTGACTGTTCCCGACTCGTTCGGGTTTCGGATCGACACCCACCATGCAGATGCAGGCGATGGACAACCTACCAATTCACTGGACTGCTCTTACCAACTGGCGGAACAGCATGCCGGGGATTCAGGGAATAGCAATGACGGAATGAAACTATTTTTGTGCCATCCGCGGCGGGGTCAGCGTTCGATCGCTTGAAGGAGTTGGCGGGAGGGTTGGTGGGACGGGTCGAGGGCGAGGGCGCGGGTGGCTGCGGCGCGGGCCAGGGCGGTTTCCTGGCGCCGGGCGTGGATGGTGGCGCGGGCGTAGGCGGGATCGGGGGAGGTGGTCAGGATGGTTTCGGCCCGGGCGAGGGCGTTGATCGCTTCGTCGAGGCGTTCGGTCTGGGAGTAGGCGAGGCCGAGGTTGTACCAGGCGCGGCCGAAGGTCTGGTCGCGGCGCACGGTTTCCTCGAGCCAGGGGATGGCGAGGTCGGTCCGTTGGTTTTCCGCGTAGAACAAGGCGAGGGCGTAGCTGTATTCGGCGTTGGTGCGGTCGGCGTTCGCGGCGGCGGCGAGGTTCGACACGGCGCCGTAGATGTTGCCACGCAGGTGCTGGATGCGTCCGAGGGCGTACTGCGGTACGGGGGTGGGATCCCAGGCGAGGGCTTTGGAGGCCCAGGTCTCGGCGGAGGCGAGGTCGTTCCGGTTCATGGCGTGCTGGGCCTGGCGGAGGGCGCCGGGAGGTTGGTCGGCGATGTTGGCGAGGTAGGCCTGGATGTCGCGCAGGTTGGCGGGGGTGGTCATGAACAGGTCGGGCGCGGCCCAGGCGGCGTCGAGGCGCACGAGGGCGCTGTCGTCGGTGGCGAGGTGCGGGTGGTTGGCGAGGAGGTCGGGGCGCTCGGCGAGGGAGCGGGTGGCGGCGGCGCGGACCATCGGGTTCGAGTGGGTAAGGTCGGTGACGAGGTGGGCGGCCACGTCGTCGCGTTGTGCGGCGGGGGCGAGCAGGCTGTTGAGGGCGGTGCGCCAGGCGGCGATGTCCTCGGTGGCGGCCATGGCGAGCAGGTCGGGCGCGACGTCGGGATCACCGGCGTGGGCGCGGGCGACGACGCGGGCCCGGTCGCGGGCGCGGCGGTTCATCTTGTCGCCGTACCAGGCCACGGTCTTTTCGTGGGCCCATTCGGCGGATTGGTCGGTGTGGCACATGGTGCAGGCGTTGGGGATGCCGAGTTCGATGGTCAGCAGCGGATCCGGCGAGGTGAACCCGTGGTCGCGGCGTCCGTCGCGCACCATGTAGTGGTGGACCGGCATGTGGCAATCCACGCAGCGGCCACCGGGGGTGCCGGGGGTGTGGAAACTGTGGGCGGCGGGATCGATCGGGATGGCGCCGTTCAGGCCGGGCGGGGTATGGCATTGCATGCACAGCGCGTTGTTCTCGACGGGGGCGACGAGTTGGCCGGAATGCGGGTTGTGGCAGTCGAGGCAGGTCACGCCGGCGTGGCCCATGCGGCTCATGGCGAACGAGCCGTATTCGAAGTCTTCCTGAAGGACTTGTCCGTCGTGGTGGAACACGCCGGGTGAATCGGGCAGGGTGAGGCGGAAGTGGTCGTGAAAGCGGTCGCCGGGTTTGAAGGTGCCGAACAGTTCCTCGCGGCGGGCGTGGCAGGAGGCGCAGTTGTCCATGACCACGGTTTCGGGTGTCGGGTGTCGGGTGTCGGGATGGAAGGGTTCCACCATGGGACATTCATGGGTCTTTCCTGGCACCTTGGCATTCAAACCCGAAACCTGCGCCTTTGGCGTGTGGCACTGTGCGCAGGAGATGCCCATGGCCTGCCAGGTCGAGTTGTAGGTGTCGGTGGGGATGTCGTAGTTCTTCTCGAAGCCGGTCATGTGGCAGAAGGCGCACTGGACGTTCCAGGTCATGCTGCGGTTTTTCCAGAAGCCCCATTCGTGGGGCTGGCGGTTTTCGTCACCGAAGGCGTTGAACCACTCGTTCGAGCGCGGATCAAACGAGACATCGACCGTCTGGAGGCGGCCGCCGGGGAAGGTCACGAGGTACTGGCGGAGCGGGGTGATGCCGATCACCGCTTCGGCGATGTAGGTGGCGGCGGGCTGGTTGCTGAAGGCGACGGAGAACGTGAAGTCGCCGTCGCGGGTGCGGGCCATGGTGGTGATGAACGAGCCGTGGGCGAGGGTGGTGGGCGGGTCGAAGGCGGCGCGGTCGAGGGCGTCGGAGACGAGCCGGTTTGCATTCGCGTGCTGCGAGGATGCCCACTCGGCCACGATATTGGCATGGCATTGGGCACAGGCCTGGGCGGCGGGGTCGGGCACGGTGGAGCGGACGACCAGGGTTTCGGTGATGACGCGGGGAGGGGCGGGTTCCTGGCGTCGGCACGCCGAGGCGGCGATCAGCAGTGCGATCGCAACCAGAACCAGCCAACGTCCGGATACCATGGGCCCACTATGCCCGAAACCGGGGATGAAGGGTACGGGAAAGTGTGGCGTGATGGGGGCAGACGGGTGGTAGGGTTGTGGACATGCTCCGAACGCCGCATGCATTCATGGTAAAGCCGCAGAGCCGCCTACGCCAAGGCTTTGGCGTGGCATCATCTCGCTGATGGCAAAATGGTGGAGGCGGGGGGAATTGAACCCCCGTCCGAATACGAGTCACCCAGGCCTCTACGCGCGTGTTTTGTTATTGGGTCATCGCCGTGAACACTGCCAACAAACAGGCCATGGTCACCGCCAGCATCCACGTTGGTACTGAACACCTGGTCGGTTGCTCACCGGGCGTCCAGACCTGCTGTCGTCGTTCCATCCACCTAGCAGATATCAGCGGTGGAACGTCGTGGCACTAATTAGGCCGCGAGAGCTAATTCTTGGTTAGCGTTTATTTGTTTTTCCGGATGATTTACGAGGCCAACCGGAGTCCTCGGCGCGCCACCTGGGCTTCAACGTACCCGTCGAAACCAGTCGCCCCCGTTCAAGGAAGAAACAACATTCAACGTTCAACTTCCAGTTTTCAGATGTGGAAAGTCGCCGTTGATGTGGCAATTCATACAGTATCACAAAATGGTCGAGCGGCAATCGAAAGTTTTCCGCGGTGGGGGCCCTCCTTCGGCGGGTAAACACCGCGGCTCCAACCGATCACTATGGAGACGTGGTGACCAGGATGGGATCCGATTCCCATCCGCCTTCGTCCCGTTCGGGACTACGGCGGACAGGCCAGCGGCGAGCCGTTCATTGTTGCATCGCAAGATTCAGGGCGATCAACGAATAGGCGGTGACCAGGACGGGATCCGATTCCCACCAGCGGCCTTCGGCGTTTACCCAGAAGCCGGTGCCGTCGGGGTTGGTTTTCTGGAGGCTGACGAGTTTCTGGACGAGGGCGGTGCGCCAGTTGATGACGGAGCCGTCGGCGCGATGGATCATGTCGGTGTCAAGGGTGGCGAGGGCCTTGGCGAGGGTCTTGTAGTAATAGAACAGGCCTTGCTGGTCCATGCCGGGGTTTTCCTCGAGGGACCAGTACTTGGTGGACCATTCGTAGGCGGACTGGACGCGCGGATCGTTCTTGTCGACCTCGGCGTAGATGAAGCTGAGCAGTCCGGCGTAGGTCATGCTGCCGTAGGAGCGGAGGCGCACTTCGCCGGCTTCGTTGGTGGTGCTGCCGGCCATGCTGGAGTCGGGCTTGTAGGCGAAGCCGCCGGCGTTTTCCGGATCGTCGGAGGCCCAGTCCTGGTCGTTGGATTCGGGGCGGTTCTGGACGCGTTCGATGAAGGTGCGGGCGGCTTCCCAGTCGAGGTCGGCGCGTTCGCCGGTGTTGCTGCGGAGATCCTCGACGCTTTCGGTGAGGCGCATCGCCTCGTAGGCGAGGTAGGAGTTGGAGAGATCGGCGTAGGGGCGCCCGGTGTCGGCATCGTAACCCATGCCACCGTGGTAGATGTCGTCGCCGAAATGCTGGGTTGCGGCGATGTAGGCGCGGGCCTTCTGGATCAGCGGGATGTGCTCGGGATTGCCGAG
Organism: uncultured Verrucomicrobiota bacterium; assembly: GCA_937872895.1. Lineage (GTDB taxonomy): Bacteria > Verrucomicrobiota > Kiritimatiellia > CAIVKH01 > CAIVKH01 > CALMUP01. Next base: position 21,220 of record CALMUP010000015.1, on the reverse strand, counting down.
GGCGTGCAGGGCGACGATGACGAGGGCGGTGTTGTAGTTGCAGAGGCCGCCGCCCTTGCGTTGCTCGCGCGGTTCGCGGCAGAAGGAGCCGTTCTCGTTGAAGGTACCGGCGAGGTAGGCGGCGGCGCGCTGGATGGCGTCGGAGGAGGGGTCGCCGCCGTTGCGGAGGATGGCCCAGACCGGGAGGGCGGTGAGGGCGGGGAAGTCGGGGTTGGACCAGTGGCCTTCGGGCTGTTGGTTCTGGAGCAACCAGGCGGTGGCGCGCTGGGCGGCGGCCTCGGCTTCGCGGCGAAGCGATTCGGGGATCGGGCTTCGCTCGGTTTCGAGGCCAGTAATGTCAACGGTCGGCTGGGCAAGGGCGGTGGCGGCGAGCAAGGTGGCGAGGATGGCTGTTCGCATGGTTTCTCCCTAGAGGATCTTGAACTTGGGCAGGTCCTGGATATCGACCATGCCGGCGAGATGTCCGTTCGAATCGACGATGATCAGGTCATCGACGTTGTGCTTCTGGAAGACGGCGAGTACTTCGACGGCGAGCTGGTCCTGCTGGAGGGTGATGGGCCGGGTGGACATGACGGTGTCGATCACGCGGTTCGGGAGATCGCTGGTGTTGAGGTGGCGCCGCAGGTCGCCATCGGTGAAGATGCCGGCGACGCGGCCGTCGGGTTCGACGATGACCACCGAGCCGCTGCGCGCCTCGGTCATGGCGAGCACGGCGTCCTGCACCTTGCTGCCGCGCGGAATGCGGGCGAGGCGGTCCCCGGTGCGCATGATGTCGGCGACCTTCATCACCAGGGTGCGGCCGATGGCGCCGCCGGGGTGGAGTTTCGCGTAGTCTTCCTTGCGGAAGCCGCGGGCCTCGATCAGGACCATGGCGAGGGCGTCGCCGACGGCGAGGGTGGCGGTGGTGGTGGTGGTGGGGGCCATGTTGAACGGGCAGGCTTCGCGGTCGACGGTGACCGGGATGACGACGTCGGAGCAGGAGGCGAGGAAGTTGTCGAGCGAACCGGTCAGGCTGACCACGGCGACGCTGCGGCGCTTGATGGCGGGCATGAGCGTGCGCAGTTCGTCGGACTCGCCGCTGTAGCTCAATGCGAGCACGACATCGCCGTCGCTGATGATGCCGAGCTCGCCGTGCAGGGCGTCGGTGGCGTGAAGGAAAACCGCCGGGCTGCCGGTGCTGGTCAGGGTGGCGGCGATCTTCTGGCCGACCGGGAGGTTCTTGCCGATGCCGGTGACGATGATCTTGTTGCCGCGCTGGAGGCAGGCGAGCAACAGGTCGATGGCCTGGCTGAACGCCTCGCCGAGGCCGGCGCTGACCCGGTGCAACCCTTCCGCTTCGATATCGATGACTTCGCGCGCTCGCTCAATGTACTTCAACGCTATTCCTCCGGCGGGTTTCCAGGCCTTGGAAAGCGCGGCACCGGCTTTTTCCATGGATTGGACACGCGGGGGAGTATGCCGGAGGGGGGGGTGGGCATCAAGTCGGATCGCGGCGGAAGGCGGCGACGAACATGCCGTCGCCGGGGCCTTCGCCGGGATGGATGAAGCGCTCGCCGTCGATGGTGACCCCGCGAAGCGGGTCGATGAAGGGGTCGGGCGCGAACTCCGGATGCCGTTCAAGAAACCAGGCGGTGACGGCGTGCGCCTCCAGGCGGGTGAGGGTGCAGAGAGCATAGACGAGGCGGCCACCGGCCTTGACGCGCGGGGCGACGTGGTGCAGCAGGCGTCGTTGTGTTTCGGCATGGCGGGCGAGGTCGTCGGGGCCGGTGCGCCAGCGGGCATCCGGATTGCGCGGCCAGGTGCCGAGACCGGAGCAGGGGGCATCCACGAGCACTCCGTCGAAGATGCGTCCCGGCGGCACGTCATTCGCGCTGTCGAGGGGCAGGGCGGTGATCTGGGTGAGTCGGTTTTCCGCGGCGCGGCGTTGCAGGTTGGCGAGAACGGTGGGGCGGATGTCGGTGGCGATGACCGATCCGGAGGTGCCGACCTGGCGGGCGAGGTGGAGGGTCTTGCCGCCCGCTCCGCTGCAGGCATCCCACCAGGATTCGCCGGGACGGGCGGCGCAGATCGCGGCAACGGCCTGTGAACCGATGTCCTGGATCTGGATGGGTCCACCCCAGGCTCGTTCGAGCAACTGGCGCTGGAAGGGTGTGGCGATGGCCACTGCGCCGGGAAGGAGCGGATGGAGGTGGTGGTCGAGGCGCTGTGCGGTCAGCATCGCGGCGAAGGCGGCGCGGCGGTACGGTTCGATCCACACCCAGGTCGGCGGACGGGATTGCACGGCAGTGATGAAGGTGGCGAGGTCGAGACCCGGATCGAGCGCGTCGGCCGTCCATGCCGGCAGCAGGTCGGCGGGTGCGAGGTGCGTTTCTGGAGCGTGTTGGCGGAGCAATGCGGCTTTCGTGGCGAGGTCGGCTCGGGCGAGGGCAATGGATTCGGCTTCGGTCAATCCGGTCTCCGCACGCCAGGCGGTGACAGCCGGGTCGGGCGCGGCTGAGGCGGGATCGGGTTCGAGGGCAAGTGACCATGCGACCTGGTGGAGCAGGGAGGATGGCGCGAGGTGAGTGGTCCATCCCAGCCAGCGGAACTGGGCGAAGAGCACGTGCGCGCAGCGGCGGCGGTCGCGTGAGCCGAGCATCGGATGCTGGTTGAACACGCGGGCGAGGGTGGCGTCGGCGGGTTGGCCTGCGGCGACGGCGGCGGATACCTCGGCGAGCACGGACAGCGCGACGTCGCGCTGGCGGATCAACCGGTGGGTGGCGGTATCAGCGGTCATGGTTCACCGGAGCACGTTCGTCGCCGCCGCGATGCAATGTGCATTGGACCAGCAGTACCAGCAGGGCATAAGTCGCCACCCACCAGAGCGGGGCGAGCAGCGGGTCGGTCCATGCCGAGCTGAGCAGGCGCAACCGTTGGATCATCAAAGCTGGGTCGTGGGTGTTGGTCCAGTAGGGCAGCGCGACTCGCAGCAGGGCATCGAATTCAGTTCCTATATAAAGGATGCCGAGCAGGATCAGCAGGGTGATCGCGACGGGACGTGTAAGGGCGGTAAGTCCGTAGGTGACCAGAGCGAGCAGGGCCGGGAATGCGACCATGACATAGTAGGCGGGCGTGATGAGTTGGCCCCAGGCAAGGCGGCAATTCAGTCCGTGCGCGTAGGCGCCGGCGAAAGTGGCGCCTACGGTGAGCAGGCAGAGGAACAGGTAGCGGCCGGGGTCGGCGGCGAACAGGTCGCGGCGGCGTGAGGGGGTGATCAGGCGGAGCATCCAGCCGAACAGGCCGAGGGCGAAAACCGCAGCGATCGCCCACTCCCAGCGGGCGTCGGGTTCGAGGAAGGTCATGCCGCTCTTCCAGACGTTGTTGATGATCAGGCGGTCGATGAAGAACGTCCAGGCATCGCTGGGTTTGATCGCGCCGAGTAGGTCGGCAAGTCCGTGGTGCTGGCCGGCATTGACGATTGTCTCCAGCGCCGGGAACATCGTGCCGAAGGTTTCCTTGCTGGCGAGGTGGTAGCGATGGCAGCAGGCGATGTAGACCAGCGGGATGGCCAGTGCCCCGGCAATCACGCGCCAACGGGCGAACGAACGGTCGAGGAGGTGGGCGAACACATACACCACGGCGACCGGCAGCAGCAGGAAGGCGATGGTTTTGGTCATCGCGCCGGCCGCGAGCAGCAGGCCCACGAGGATGCAGCGAAGGATCAGTCCCCCGTCGGTGCGCAGGTGGGCCAGCAGGCTGAAGGCCAGTGCGGCGAGCAGGACCGCGAGGGCATCGTTCGACACGCGCAGGATGTAGATCAGGTACATCGGCATCAGGCTGATCACCAGGGCGAGCAGGCGGACCAGGCCGGGGTCCTTGAACAGCACCGGCAGGGTGCCGAGCAGGATGGCCAGCGCCGCCGCCCCGAGCAGCAGCTGGAGCGAGCGCTGCACATAAACGGCCTCGCGGTAGCCGTGCTGGGTGCGCACCCAATCGAACAGCCGCCAGGTCAGCAGGTAATAGACCGGCGGGTGCTGTGCCTGGAACAACAGGATCTCCGCTTGGAAATTCGTGGTCGGGGTGCTGGTGTAGAAGTGGCGGTACTTCAGGCCGCCGACCAGGCCGGCCTGGCCCATGCTCAGATCGGAGTGCGGATTGTTCGCGATCTCCGGGAACAACGAGGCTGGTACACGCGTCTCGCCGAGCAAGGGCAGGGTCCGCGTTTCGGCAAGGTGGATCAGATAGGCGGTGTGCTGGAACTCGTCGAATCCCTCCATCGCCGGATAGACCTGGAGCAGGGCTTGCCCGCGTAGCACGAATGCGAGGCCGAGCATCGCGCAGAACAGCCACCAGCAACGGTGGCCCTGGTTCGTGGGGGGGCAATCAGGGGACATTGGCGGGGATTTGTTGCAGCACTGACTGGGCGACCTGATGCTGGGGGTTCATCTGCACGAGTTGCTCGGCAGCGCGGCGGGCCGGCGCCCAGCGTTTGCCTTGCAGGTGGGATTCCATGGTGAACTGCAACCATTCGTAGCGCTGCTGCGGGGAGCGCGCCGTAAAACGGGCGAGGGCAGGGGCGGCCATTTCAAGCCGGTTCATATAGATACAAACCCGGTAAATCTGGGTCATGACACCGTAGTCGTCCGGTCGCAGTTCAAGGCAGCGGGTGAGTTTCCGGATCTTGCTGTCGAAATCCTGATCCGTTCCGCCCCACCGTCCGGTGCGGAACAGGTCGGCGAATTCGAAGTCGGCCTCGGCTTGACGCAGGAGCGACTCCAGCGCGGCGCGTTCGCTCTCGTCGGTCGCGCGGGCGAGCGCCTCGCGGGCGAACCAGGCGGCTTCGCGCGGGGCCGTTTCGCGGAGCAGTTCCTCGGCCATGGCCTTCAGGTAGTTCGTGCTGTCGAGGTAGGCGCGGATCGCCTCGGCATGTTCGGGAGCAATGGCGAGAGCGACTTCCTGGGCGAGCAGTTCATCGGCGAAGTCGTACAGGTGGCAATTGTCGGCATGAAAGACATGTACATGATCGCCGAATTCGCCGCGCCCGGCGCGCTCAAGCAGGTTCGACACGGTGCTCCAGCCGTCACAGAGATCCACATGCGCGTGTCGCTCGGCGAGTGCACGCTGGCGCGAGGTGATCTCTTCAGCTTGCCTGGCGTACAGGGTCGCGTAGTCATCGGTTCCGTGCACGGCACGGGCGAATTGGCCGAGAGCCGAGTTGGTGGTCAAAGGTTCGATGACCAGGTCGGCGCGGCGTTGCTCGGGGCGCGCCATTACGATCATACGCACCTGGTTGCTCGCACAAGCCGCCGCCATGGCTTCGAGATTTGCCTCAAAATCGTCAGGAGCAACACGCTGGCGCGGCCAGGGACTGCCCGAGGCCTCGGCAAGCTTGGCCAACAAGGCGGTCAACTTCAGCTCGCGCAGGAAGGCCGGCATGGTCAACCGGGCCTGTCCGCCCGCCCCGAGCAAGGCATCCTTTTCCTTGTCGGCATGGCCATCCACGGCGAGAAAAGCATCGTTCCAGCCGTGGTACACGAAAGCGATATCCGGCTTGCGCGGCAGGACCCAGCGGTCCATGGCCTTGACGCTCTGGTGTGTCGAGTACGACGAACAAGCCACGTTCAGCATCTCATAGCGGTTTGTTCCGATGGCCTGGTTGATGATGCGGATTGCCCGTTCCGGGTAGGGCCGGTAGCCCCCATGGGTGGTGGAGCCGCCGAGAAAGGCCACCCGCACCTTGTCGGCAGGTTTCTGGTAGGGGATTTCCGGCAGGCGAAAACCATAACGATCCGTGTAGGGCGTGTTGGGTTGTGACAACCAGATGTAACCGGGAGGGGACAGCTCGGTCTGGATGTAGAACTCGTACGTGCCGATAAAGCCGGATACGGTGGGCTTCCATAGCACCTTTTCGCGCGGCGTATGCCGGAAACCCGATATCCGCAATGCGCCTTCGACCATGCCGAGCAGTACAACCGGCATGAACAGGGCCAGGGCGAGTTTCTTGCCTATGCCGGATTTCCTGGCCGGAGAGGCGATTACAGGGGCCGGTGTCCGGGCGGAAGATGCCGTCTTCGGATCAGTTTTGCGTTTTTTCATCGGGATTCGCTTCAGCAGCCGTGATTTCCGTCCATCCCACCCATCATACGCGACGGGCTGATCCCGGCAAGGCGGGAATCCCGATGCACCATTCGGATTCGGCATTCCCGCTTGATAACCGCTGGCGTTCTGCATACGGTACGCCGCCAACACCACCGGAGATCTTATGGCCAAGGAATTAGCGTACGTCCTCGTCAACCCCTACACGATCGCCAAATCCCGCACCGGCGGCGTCATCAGCCGCATCACCAGCCGCACCGGCCTCGATCTCGTGGCTACCCGCATGTATGGACCCAGTCAGGCCCTCGCTGATGCCTACGCGGAACTGATCCGCAATGCCCCCGATCTTCCCAAGGAGGAGGCTTCGCTGATCGCCGACCATGTGCAGCACAACTATGGTCCCGATCCGCGAAGCGGCAAACGCCGCCGCGTGATGATGTTGCTCTTTGAGGGCGATGACGCCATCAGCAAGATCCGCGATGCCGTCGGCAGCGTGCGCAAGTTGACCACCTCCGGGGAGACCGTGCGCGATACCTTCGGTGATCTGATCTACGATGATAACCACCAGATCCGCTATGTCGAACCGGCGGTGACCATCAGCCGCACCCTCGAAACGACCAAGCTGGTGCTTGCCCTGTGGTCGAAGCATGCACTGAGCGACGGCGGGTTGATCGAAGATGCGGATGACGTGGCGGAAGGCTCGGACGTCCACAAGACGCTGGTGATCATCAAGCCCGACAACTTCCGGTTCCCGAGCGCCCGTCCCGGCAACATCATCGATCTGTTCTCGGCATCCGGCCTGCGTATCATCGCCGCCAAGGTTCACCGCATGAGCGTGGCCGAAGGCGAGGAATTCTATGGCCCGGTCCAGGAGGTGCTGCGCAGCAAGCTCAAGGCCCCCTCAGCCGAACGCGCCGCTGAAGCCCTGCGCGAAGAGTTCGGTTTCACCCTGCCGGATGACGTGAAGGCCCGGATCGGTGAACTGGTCGGTCCCTGCTTCGGGGATGAACAGTTCTACCAGATCATCGAGTTCATGACCGGACTCCGCCCGACTGCGGTGAAGCCCGAGGAAAAGGCCAATCCCGGCACCTCGCGCTGCCTTGTGCTGATCTACAAGGGTCCGAAGGCGGTGGAGAAGATCCGCAAGATCCTCGGTCCGACCGATCCCAGCAAGGCCGGCCCCGGCTCGGTCCGCAAGGAATACGGCAAGGACATCATGATCAATGCCGCCCACGCCTCCGACTCGCCCGAGAACTGCCTGCGCGAAATGGGCATCGTGAAGCCGGAAGCCGATACCATCACCCCCTACGTTGAAGCTTACTATAAACCCTGAACCCCTGCGTGACCGCCATGTTTGAACACCTCCAAGCCGCCCCGCCCGATGCCATCCTCGGCCTGACCGAAGCCTGGAAGAAGGACCCGAACCCGCTGAAGGTCAACCTCGGCGTGGGGATCTACAAGGATGACAAGGGCCAGACCCCCGTCCTCCCTTCGGTGAAAACCGCCGAGGAACGCCTGCTCGCCACCGCCTCGACCAAAACCTATATGCCGATCGGCGGCGCGCCCGAATACGGCAAGCTCGTGCAGGCGCTTATCCTCGGTACCGACCACCCGGCCATCCAGGAGAACCGCATCCGCACCGCCCAGGTCCCCGGTGGCACCGGCGGCCTGCGCGTGGGCGCGGACTTCCTGCGCAAGATCCGCGGCGGCGCGACCGTGTGGGTGAGCCGCCCGACCTGGGCGAACCACAAGGGTATCTTCGAGGCGGCCGGTTTCTCCGTGAAGGAATACGCCTATTACCACGCCGCGACCCGCGGGCTGGACGAAGCCGGCCTGCTGGCCGATCTCGAAACCATTCCGGCCGGCGACATCGTCGTGCTGCACGTCTGCTGCCACAACCCGTCGGGCGTGGACCTCGATGCCGCGCAGTGGGAAAAAGTCGCCGCCATCGCCGCTCGCAAGGGCTGGATCCCCTTCCTCGACTTCGCCTACCAGGGCTTCGGTTCGGGGGTCGAGGAGGACCGCGAAGGCCTGCTCGCCATGGTGCGCGCCTGCCCTGAATTGCTGGTCTCCAGCTCGTTCTCCAAGAACTTCGGCCTCTACCAGGAACGCACCGGTGCCCTCAGCGTGATCGCGGCCAACCGCGCCCAGGCCGACATCGCGTTTAGCCACATCGAGATCGCCATCCGCGTGAACTACTCGAACCCCCCGGCCCACGGCGGCCTGATCGTCACGACGATCCTGTCCGACGAGGTCCTGACCAACCAGTGGCTCGAGGAACTCGGCGCGATGCGCACCCGCATCGCCGAAGTGCGCCGCCAGTTCGTCCTGGCGCTGAAGAACCAGGGCATCGCCACCGACTTCTCGTTCATCAACCGCCAGAAAGGCATGTTCTCCTTCAGCGGCTTGAGCGATGAACAGGTCGCCTTCCTTCGCGAGAAGAAAAGCATCTACATCGTGAAGGGCGGCCGCATCAGCGTGGCCGGTATCACCTCGCAGAACATCGATTACCTCTGCCAGTCGCTGGCCGAAGTCCTGAACGGGTGACCGGGCCCTCGCCCGCGACGGGGGAGTGCACCATGCCGTGTATCCTGCATCTCGACATGGACGCCTTCTTCGCGGCAGTCGAGGTGCTGGACCACCCCGAATGGGCGGGCAAGCCGCTGGTCGTCGGTTCCCCGCCCGACAAGCGCGGTGTCGTTTCCACCGCCAACTACGAGGCCCGCGCCTTTGGCGTGCGCTCGGCCATGCCCTCCCGCACCGCCTACCGGCTCTGCCCGCACGCCATCTTCGCGCCGGTGCGGATGTCCCGCTATGCCGAGATCTCGGACCGGATCATGCGCCTGCTGCACTCCTTCACCCCGATGGTTGAGCAGGTGTCGGTGGACGAGGCGTTCATGGATGTGACCGGCGCGTTGCGCACCTGGAAATCGCCCGAGGCGATGGCCGCCGCAATGAAGAACCGCATCCGTTCCGTCACCGGCCTGACCGCCTCGGTCGGCATCGCCCCGAACAAGTTCCTCGCCAAGCTGGCCAGCGACATGAAGAAACCGGACGGCCTGACCGCAGTGCCGTTCGAGCCGGATGCGATCGTGGACTTCCTCGCCCCGCTTCCGGTCGGCCGCATCTGGGGCGTTGGCGAAGTGACCGAGGCCAAACTCCACCAGGCCGGCTTCCGCACCATCCGCGACCTCCAGCAGGTCGGCGCCCCGGTGCTGGTCCCGCTCGTCGGACCCGCCCTCGCCGAACACATCAGCCGCCTCGCCCGCGGCCTCGATGACCGCTCCGTGGTCACCGAATCGGCCACCAAAAGCATCTCCGCCGAGACCACCTTCGATCACGACATCAGCGACCGCTCGATCGTCCGCCATGTCCTCGTCGACCTCGCCGAACAGGTCGCACGCCGCCTGCGCCAATCCGGCCTGGTCGCGGAAACCGTGACCATCAAGCTCCGCTTCGAGGATTTCCAGACCATGACCCGGCAGGAAACCGCGCCGCGCCCGTTCTGCTCCGACCGGCGCCTGCTCGACCATGCGCTCGCGCTGTTCGACCGGCAGAAGCTTCCCCAGCCGGTGCGCCTGATCGGGGTGGGGGTGGGCAACCTGTCCGACGCCGCCACCCACGACCCGCAACTGTCCCTCTTCCCGGATCCGGAGGTGGTCACCGAGGAAAGACAGGCCCGCCTCGACAAGGCCATGGACGGCATCCGCGAAAAACTCGGACCGCGCGCCATCCAGCGCGCCGCGGGTCTGGAGAACCAGCCGAAAAAACCGCGCTGACCGATTCTGCGCCGCAGCGGCAACTCAGCCGATCCAGCACCACGCCTCGCGGTCGCGGATGCGGTCATACAACGCAACGATGTCGCGGTTGGTCATCCGGATGCAACCGTGCGAGGACGGCGTCACGCCGACACACTCCTCGTGGTTGGTCCCGTGCAGGTAGATCATCCGCTGGTAGGTATCGATCGCGCCGCCCGCATTCAATCCCGGCCGCGCCCCGGCAAGCCGCAGGATGCGCGAGAGGATCCGGTCACCCTCGCCCTCGCGCCACGCCGCCGGCGGGAGCACCTCGCCGGTGAATTTGCGCGACACGAACACCGAGCCGATTTCGTTGCGCTCGCCGAACCGCTCGACAACCCGGTGCAGGCCGCGAGGCGTGCGTTGCGAGTCAACCAACTCCCCGAGCCCGAGCCGGCTCGTCGACACCGGAAACCGCGTCCATTCCATCATCCCGTCCAGCACCGCCAGTTCCTGCCGAGCCACGTCCACCACCAGCAGCAGGTCGCCGCGGGGCAGGTGCAGCACGGAAGGATCGATGGGCATGCCGGGCGCCGTCATGGCCGGTCACGCCTCGGCACGGATCTGTTCATCCCAGAATTTCACTTCGTCGGCATGGCGCTCGTCGAACCGCGAGCGCATCTTGAAGTAGATGAACGCATCGTGGAAACTCGGGCGATGCATGAAGCGTTTCACCCGGCTCGGCTTGATGTTCGTGAAGTACGGCTGCGTGGCCATCAACTGGGCGAGGTGGCGGCCGATGACTTTCGGGATCAGCACCTTCGGCGCGAGCGCGACCAGGTGTTCGGTCACCGCCTGGTCGGCCGCCTGGAACACCGGCATGCCGGTCGCGGTCAGCTCGGCGATCTTCGCCTCGTGGATCATCCCGAACAGCAGCGCGAACAGCAATTCGGCGGTGACCGGCACGCGGTGCGAGCGCCACGTGTCGAGCTGCCGGCACACCCGCTCGATCCATTGCAGGTGCCGCCCGCCGTCCTTTGTCGCAGCATCCAATTCGGGCAGCATGTGCTCCAGCAGCCCGAGCCGCATCAACTGGTGCAGCACGTCGCGGGAATGTCCGCAGTAGAACAGCTTCTGGATTTCCTCGAACATGCGGGCCGGCGAGGCGAGGGCAATGTTCGCGGCGTTGCGGCGGATCGAGGCCTCCGTTTCCGCCTCGATCTGGAATCCCAGCGTGCTGGCGAAGCGTGCCGCGCGGATCATCCGGACCGGATCCTCGACCATGCGGACATCCGGGTTGCCGATGGTGCGGATCAGCTTCGCCTCGATGTCTTTCAAACCGCCCACATAATCGATGATCGTGTAGTCCTGGATATTGTAGAACAGCGCATTCACCGTGAAGTCACGCCGCCATGCATCCTGCTCCGGCGTGCCGTAGATGTTGTCGCGCAGGATCAGGCCATCCTCCGACTTCTCATGGAATCGGGATTTCTGCTGGGCATCCTCCAGGTTCGCCCGGAAGGTCGAGACCTCGATGACCTCCCCGCGCTGGTGCACATGGGCCAGGCGGAACCGGCGGCCGACCAGGCGGCAATATCCGAACAGGCGCTTCACCTGCTCCGGCCGGGCATCGGTCGCGACATCGAAATCCTTCGGGTGCCGCCCGACCAGCAGGTCGCGCACACCGCCTCCGGCGATGAACGCCGTGAACCCCGCCTCGGTCAGTCGATACAACACGTCGAGGGTGCTCTTGCTGATGTCCTTGCGGCTGATCGGGTGCGCTTCCCGGGGTACAATCACCGGCGCAGCAGCAAGGTCGTCGTTCGTCGTCATGCCTTCGTTGCGCATGGGGCCTGATTGGTTAAGCGTTTTTTCATCTTGTATATCGAGCTGTCCGATGGTGCGAGTATCGTCGGCGCGGGGAAAATTTCAACTCCACAATCCGCGAATGGCAATTCCGGGTACTTTTTTACTGATATGCACCATCTGCTATGTATAAAGTAGCCGGTGGGAATGTTGCCAACGGTAAATCGTGGTTCTAGATGATCGACTTCATCGTCATCGGCGCCCATCGCGCCGGAACGCAAAGTCTGTATGACTACATCATGCAGCACCCACGGGTTGTACCCGCCATCCGCCCGGATATCCATTTCTTCGATTTGTTCTACGAACAAGGGATGGACTGGTACATTCGGCAATTCCCGCTGCTCTCCGGTTACTACGGGGCAACCAGGCCGGCAGGGCACATCACCGGCGAGGCGTCACCCTTCTACCTGCACCACCCGTTGGTGGCAGAAAGGATCAGGGAAAACCTGCCCACGGTAAAGATGATCGCCTTGCTTCGCAATCCAACCGACCGCGCCTATTCGCACTACCGCTATGCCGTTCGGCAAGGCGTGGAATCCCTGTCGTTCTCCATGGCGCTCAAGGTCGAGGCAAAGCGCATGGAGAAGGGCAATCAACTGCTTCGCGCCAATCCGCGCATCTATGCCGAGCGCAACCTGAACCACTCCTATATTTCGCACGGGTTGTATGCCCCGCAGGTGCGGCGGTGGATGGATGTGTTCCCACGCGAGCAATTGCTCTTCCTGCGCAGCGAGGATTATTTCAGCGATCCGGTAAACACCGCGATACGCGTGTACCGCTTCCTTGATCTGCCCGACTACCAACCGTCGCTGCTGGAACCTCCGCCCGTCAACTTCTACGAGTACCTGACCGATGCCACCCGGGCGAAGATCGACCGCGTGTTCGCGCACAGCAACGCCGACACGTGCCGTCTGCTGCATTGGCCAACCCTGTGGGACAGCGAAGCCACGCTTCGCGCGAAATAATCCCTGCAATCCCGACCGGGATGGCGTAACCTTCGCGCATGATTTCTCTGGAACAAGCCAATCCATACCTCGAGGGGTTGAACGAGGTGGACCGGATCCTCTGGGCGCGCCAGCAATGGGGCCGTACCTTGGTCCTTACCACCAGTTTTGGAACGTACTCCGCGGTGATGCTCCACCTGGTCAAGCAGCACGCGCCGGATACCCCGGTGATCTCCGTCGATACCGGCCACAATGCCGAGACCCTGTCCTTCGCCGAGCGCCTGATGCGCCAACTCGACATCACCGTCGAACGGCACCGCATCCCCGCGCCACCCGTCGGCACCGACCACCCGACCGAAACCCCCGAGGAATACCTGCAACGGGCCAAGGTGGACCTGCTCGAACAGGCCCTCCGCGCCCACGGCACCCAGGCCTGGATGTCCGGCGTGCAGCGCAACGAGACCGACCACCGCCGGGAGTTCCAGTTCGTCATGCAGCGCTCCGACGGACTCTACAAGTTCCACCCGCTGCTCGACTGGGATTCCCGCCGCCTGTTCGCCTACTGCAAGCAACACCAATTGCCCATCAATGACGACTACTTCGACCCCGCCAAGGGCAAGGACCAGAAACAGGAATGCGGCATCCACCTGACCGGCATGGCCAACGAAAGCTTCACCTCGAGCGAACTGTAACCGCGGAAGAGACGATCTTGCCACGGAGGTCACGGAGTGGAACCGAGGAGACCGCGGATTTCGCGAATGGCGCGGATGACGTCCGTTGATGGGAAACCACGAAGAAGGATTTAACCGCAGAGAACGCAGAGGGCGCGGAGGGGGAAGCCGGCGAATCAGCCACGAAAGGCGCGAAACAGGCGAAAAGGGGAAGGGGAAGGAACCGCGGACGTGTCGGGGCGTAGCCTCGCGTAGCATGATGGGGCTGATAATGTGGATGCGCGGTGTCGATGCAAGGCCACCGGAAAGCGAAACCGCCGGGGATGCGGGGACTGACAAGAACCCGACACCCGACACCTGAAACCCGACACCCGCCCTCGTCGTCGCTACTCCAGCAGCCGTCCTTCCGCAAGGCAGTCGCCGAGTTCGCGGTAGAGCGCGGCCAGTTCTTCGCGGGACGGTGTCGCCGACAAGCGCCGGAGCATGCGACGCGCCAAGGTGCCGTGCTGCCGGATGTGCGCGAGCGCACCAGCGATGTCCCGGTCCGCCGGACACAGGTCGGCCGTGATCGCCTGCCACACGTCACCCGCGCGCGCCGGACCCTCGATGCCCCAGGCGGCGAGAAAGCCCCGGTCGGTGATCATCGTCGCCTCACCCTCGCGCAGCGTGGCCTGCAGGATGCCCCGCAGCGGCTCCGGTTCCCACGCCTGCTGTGCGGCGAGCGAAGCATACCGACCCTCCGCCTGCGCCCGCACCGCATGCACCACCGCGGCCACGATGGCCAGGTCGGCCGCCGGCGTTTCCTGCACGTCGATCAGCCGGATCTCGATCGCCCCGCGGTCGAACCGCGCGATCGCCCCGCGCGCGTTGAGGAACTCGTCCTGCAGCACACCCTCCGGATCATACGGCGCGATGGCCCGGAACATCGGCTGGAAGATCAACGCGTTGTAGTCCGCCGCGCTGAACACCCGCTCGGGAATCACCGCGCCGGTGATGTGCGGAATCTTCCGGCTGTTGTTGACGTAGACGTCGAGGCGGTTGTCGAGCACCCCGGTCACCCGGCCCTCCATCACCGGCGACGACGCGGCCAGCGCCGGGATCAGCGGCAACACCAGCCGGATGGCCGCATGCAGCCGCGCGAATTCCTCGTCGCCACAGAACGGCAAATTGACATGCACCGACTGGAGGTTGGCCCAGCCGTGACGGCGGCAATCGAAGATCCGGTCAAACATCCGGTAGATCTCCGCCGACTCGTGCGGCCATAGTTCCGTCTCGCGCGCCGGATCCATCCATGGATGCATCGCGGTCGGCAGCAGCCGCGCCCCGATCGCGCCGGCCAGTGCCTGGATCCGCCCGAGGCTCGCCTGGAACGCCGCCGCCACCCCGTCGAGGTGGGCGACGGGTGCACCGACCTTGACCTCGACGACGTGGCGCACCAGCTCGTTCGACCAGGTAATCGGCCCGTCCTCGACATCGGAGACGTACGACCCGGCCTGTGCCTTCAGCACCGCATCGACCGCCGGCCGCACGTCCAGCGTCGCCGCGTCCACGAGCATGTATTCGAGTTCGACGCCGATCGCCTCGAACAGGTGCAACGGCCCCGCGCTCACGGCTGTTTCACCTGCTGGCGCGTCTTCAGCCGGCGCAGGAAGCTCTTCATCACCGTCAGGTAGATCCGGTCCTTCATCACCGCATCCTCGAACCCGGCGTCGATGCTCGGGTTGTCGTTGATCTCGATCACATACACCTTGTTGTCCACCTGCTTGAGGTCGATTCCGTAGAGCCCGTCGCCGATCAGGCGCGAGGCGCGCACCGCGACGTCGAGCACGAAGTCGGGTACCTTGCCGAGCGGCACCGCCTGGACGCGCCCCTCCTGCACCCCGTCGCTCTCGCGCTGCACGATCTGCCAGTGCTTCTTCGCCATGAAATACTTGCAGGCATAGAACGCCTTGCCGTCGATGACCCCGATACGCCAGTCGAACTCGGTGGGCAGGAACTCCTGCGCGATCAGCAGCTCCGAGTCCTCCAGCATCGGGGGCGCTTCGCGCAGCAACTGCTCGCGGCTTTCGATCTTGATCACTCCGACCGAGTAGGACGAGTCGGGTTGCTTGAGGATCAGCGGGAACCCGATCTCGTAGGGCAGCAGGTCGAGGTTGTCGCGGTGCACGATCACCGATTTCGGGGTGGGGATGCGGTGCCGGGTGAGCAGCTCCTCGAGGTACACCTTGTTGGTGCAGCGCAGGATCGACTTCGAATCGTCCATGACCACCAGCCCCTCGGCCTCGGCACGCCGCGCGAAGCGGAAGGTGTGGTTGGTGACCGAGGTGGTCTCGCGGATGAACAGCGCGTCGTACTCGGGCAGCCGCGAGAAGTCGTCGCGGTCGATGATCTCCGCGTCGATGCCGATCTGCTCCGCCGCCTCGATGAACTTGTCCAGCGCACGCGGATTCGACGGGGCATGTGCGTCGTTGGCGCTGGCCAGGATGGCCATCGAGAACACCGGCTGGCTGCGCGGCCGCACCCGGCGGTGGCGCCCGCGGAAGAACTCCGAGGCCACCACGACGATGAACCCGTGATGGCTTTCCGGCACCTCACTGACCGTGATCGGGCCGATGTTCTGGAGTTGCCAGCGGTCGTCCTCCTTGACGAACTCGGCGCGCAGCAGCGGGGCACGGAACAGGTTGAACAGCTCGAGGCACAACCGGTCGTACCGTTTGGCGAGGTTGCGCCCGAAATAAATGCTCAAGGTGAAGGTCGTGCCCTTGTGGTCGGCCAGGCATTTCTGGATCTCCTCGTCGAGGGTCTCGGAGGCGAGCCGCACGATGGTCGGGAACTGCAGGTCGCGGATGGTCGAGACGTCCGGGATCGGCTTGTGCCCGCGCGCCGCGGCGAGCAGCGACACGTAATACCCCGTGCTCTGGTACTTGTACGACTTGCACAGGTTGAACACGCGGGCGTCCCCGATGCGGGTGAACGTCTCCTCGGTGATGTACTTTCGGGCCTGCACGACCTCCACGTTCGGGATGTCGAGGGGCCACAACTTGGGATTGTCAACGACGACCAATAGATACATGGCATTAGTCCGTGGTGATGGCCGGGCGATCGCGTTCCAGGATGATCAGGTTCGCGTCATCGGTGACGATGCCCAGCAAAATGGCGTTGATGACCCGGTTGATGCCGAGTTCGTACTGGTGGTCCGCCGAGTAGGGATTGCTCTCCAGCGGATCGGCGATGTACACCGACCGGTTGCGCCGGTCATACCCCCGCAGCACGACGAAGTGGCCCGCCGGCTGACCGCGGATATCGTCGTCCACATCGTTCGGGCCGTATTCGCGCGGCGCCTGGTAGAGGTAGGTCGCGCTGAGTCCGGTCAGGACCGGGATGCCGCGGTTGAGGTAGCGGCGCAGCAGCTTGGCGGTGAGGTCCTCGATCTTCAACTGGCCGCCCAGCTCCAGGAAATCGATGTAGGCCCGGGTGGCCCGCTGCAACTTCTCGCGCTTCTTGACCCGCGCCTGCCGCTTCAGCCGCTTCACCACCTCGTCGCGCTCGAGCGCGAACCAGGTCGGATCGAACAGCCGCAGGTTGTAGGAGTAGATGGTCGCCCGGTACCCGCGGCGCAACGCATGGTTCGCCAGCATCACGCCAAGCGTGCCACCGGTCTTCAGCGAGGGGACCTCGCGGATCACGGTGTGCAGCGGCACCCCGTCGCCGTAATAGCCGTACACCGCGTGCAGGCAGGTCGGCCCGCAGGTCGTGTCGTTGGGCTGGCGGAGTATTTGCAGTTTGAGTTTGGTTTTCAACGCGCGCGAATTCCCAGTGTTCTAGCAAATCCCCCCGCCGTTGCACGAAAAAAGGGGATGGGAATTGGAAGCGCGGATGGACACGTCGTTCGTAGTGCGTCCGCCAGGACGCAGGCTTCGTCGGGTTGGACTGAACCACGGAGGGGGATGAGGGGAATGGAGTTAACTACGGAAAACACGGAATACCCGGAAGGGGGTTTTTACCACGGAGATTGCCCACCGATGCGGCTGACGAGATTAGACCGCTGATCGCGCAGAACTCGCAGAAAGACCGGGATGGGACGGGGAGATGCAAGGTGTCCGGGTGCAGGAGGATTCATTTCTTCCATCAACCATCAACCATGAGCCATGACCCATCACCCATGAGCCATCCCGCCATAGGCGGATCCGCCCGGGGCGGGCAACCATCAACCATCGCGTACCATTCGTCGCCGGTCAGGGCCGCCGGCCACCGGGGCGGCGGTGCGGGCGGCCGGTGTTCGGGCGCGGCGGACGGCTGTTCGACTGGTGGCGCGGGGCCGGCGCGTTGGCCGGCGGCTCCGGCAACACCAGCCAGGCGTCCTCCGGGTGGGTGCAGGGCAGGGGACGTCCGATGTAGGCTTCGATCTTCGGGATCTCGTAGGCGTCGTCCTCGGTGGCGAAACTGATCGACACGCCCGACTTGCCGGCCCGGCCGGTGCGGCCGATGCGGTGCACGTAATCCTCCGGATCATCCGGCATGCTGAAGTTGATCACATGGCTGACACCGTCCACGTGCAACCCGCGGCCGGCCACGTCGGTCGCGACCAGTACCTTGATCTTGCCCTCGCGGAACAGCTCCAGCGTCCGGGTGCGCTTGTTCTGCGGTACCGCGCCGGACAGCAGATCGCAGTTGAACCCGTACCGGCACAACTGGTCGGCCAGCTTCTCCGCCTCGTAGCGGCGGTTGACGAAGACGATCGCCCGGTCCACGTCCGGCCGGTTGAGCACGTGGTGGATCAGCGAGAACCGCTCGTTCAGGGTGACGATGTAGATGACCTGCTCGACGGTGTCGACGGCCACGCTTTCCGGTTCGATGGTGATGGTGACCGGATCCTTCGTCCACGCCGATGCCATCTTCCTGATCTCGTCGGTGAAGGTCGCGCTGAACAGCATCGTCTGCCGCCGCGTCTTGGGCGGGGTGCTGTGCACGATCTCGCGCACGTCCGGGATGAAGCCCATGTCCAGCATGCGGTCGGCCTCGTCGATGATCAGCACCTCCACGCCGCCGAGGTCCAGGTCGCCGCGCCGCTTGAAGTCGAGCAGCCGCCCCGGGGTCGCGCTGACGATGTCGATGACCTTGTTCTGCAGTTGCCGCTGCTGCTTCTCGTAGTCCGCGCCGCCGAACAGCACCGAACACTCGATGTTCATGTACTTCGACAACGCCACTGCGTCCTTGTGGATCTGCATGACCAGCTCGCGGGTGGGGGCGATGACCAGCGCGCGCGGACGCCCGACGCGCCGTTCCCCCTGGATCGGGTTGCGCAGGAAGTAGTCGAGTGTGGCGATCATGAACGCCGCCGTCTTGCCGGTGCCGGTCTGCGCCTGGCCGAACGCGTCGCGCCCGGTCAGCGTGTGCGGCAACACCTCGGCCTGGATCGGCGTGCAGTACTGGAAGCCGAGATCGGCCACCGCATGCAGCAACCGGTCGTGGATGTTCAGGTCGTAGAAACGGGTCTTGCCGTGCTCGACCGGGACGTCGTACTGCGCGATGGTCCACCCTTCGTGGTGGTCCACGTACGGCTTGGCCGGAGCTTCCGGCGCGGAGGCCTCGTCGCGGGGCGCACCGTCGCGCGGACCGTGATCGCGCCGACCTGAACGCCCGCCACCGCCACCGCGGCGGCGGTCATCGCGGTGAACATCCCGTGGTCCGTCATGCTGTCCGCGCGGTCCTTCACCACCACCGCCCTCGCGCGGGGCCTCGCGCTGCCCGTCGCGCGGACCCTCGCGGCGGCCGTCGCGGCGCGGCGGGCGATCCTGCCCGTGTTGCGGACGCGGACCGCGGCGTTCCCCGCCGCGATCGTCGGGGCGGCGTTCGCGCCGCTCCTCGCGCGGTTTCTCCGCGCTGGCGGTCTTGGTTTCAACATGCTGGCGGGACGGACGGAATCCGTTCGGATCGCTCGGTGCGGCGGGAGCGGGGGCCGGAGCGGCCTCGCTCTTTTTGCCGGTGAGGTGCTTGATGACTTTCTTCAGGAGGGACTTGACCATGATATACCCGTGGGACTTTCCAAGTGCCCGCGGTTGGTTTTTTCGGTGCGGGCGTTGCTGCGTTGGTCGTTGGTTATGAGCTAAATCCGTCGATCCGTCAATGGTTGAACGCTCCGCCCGTTCCCGCCTCCGTCCCGCAGTCCGCGCTTGCAGGGTGGTCAACCGGCCCCGCTTGGCGTAGGCTGGGGACATGGAACATCCGGTCATCCTGTTCGACGGCGTCTGCAACCTGTGCCACGGCGCGGTGCGGTTCATCATCCGCCGCGACCGCGCCGCCCGGTTCCGTTTCGCCTCGCTCCAGTCGGAACCCGGTCGCCGCCTCGCCGCCGGACCCGCCCCGGATTCCATCCTCCTGATCGAGAACGGCCTCCGCTACGACCGCAGCACCGCCGCCCTGCGCATCGCCCGACGCCTCGACGGTGCCTGGCCGCTGCTGTACGCCTTTATCGTCATCCCGCGCCCACTCCGCGACGTCCTCTACGCCTGGATCGCCCGCCACCGCTACCGCTGGTTCGGCCGCCTCGACGCCTGCCCGCTGCCGTCGCCGGAATGGGAAACGCGGTTTTTGTAAAAAAACAGTTGCAAGCTCGGCGAAAAAACGTAGTCTCTCCCACCTACTTCGGACGTCCCGACGTCCAACACCAGGAACAGTAGACGCATTTTTGACTGCGGGGTGGAGCAGCCTGGTAGCTCGTCAGGCTCATAACCTGAAGGTCTTGGGTTCAAATCCCAACCCCGCTACCAATGAAAAGGCCCGCCGGACATCCGGCGGGTTTTTCATTGTCCCGCCGAAGCCTCGGCGAAGGCGGACAGCCACCAGGACGGCATGTATTCGGTTTATGTCATACAGAATAGGGAGGGTCGTCGCTACATCGGATGCACCAGCAATCTTCCGGACCGTCTCGTCGACCACAACACGGGTGTTTCCACGTGGACGAGACATCGTGGTCCCTGGGTGCTTATCTGGTCGAAAGCATGCCCTGATTTGAGCGCAGCGCGCCAACTTGAAAACAAACTCAAGCGGCAAGGTCGTGGATCTGGTTTTTATACGATTACCGGATTACCTCGCCCTGAGGGCTCATAATCCGGCGGCTGCCGGATCTTGGGTTCAAATCCCAACCCCGCTACCATTCTTCGCATGCAGGCCCGCACCGTTCGGTGCGGGCCTTTTGCTACGAATGGCAGGCCCTTGGTATTGCGAAGAATGCCCTGCGAAGCACCAGGCGAAGCCGCCGGGCGTAGCAGGGCTAGTTGATTGGAATGACTGTGACCATGTACCACGTCTATTTCCTGCGCAGTGAAAGCCATCCGGGCAAGACGTACATCGGTTTTACCGAAGTACCGGTCAACGAACGCCTTGCGGTGCACAATCGCGGTGCTGTCCCTTCCACCAAGCGGTTTTCACCCTGGCGCGTCATCGCGTACGTCGGGGTACAGGATCGAGCCACCGCGCTGGCCCTCGAGACGTATTTCAAATCAGGCTCCGGTCACGCCTTCTGGCACAAGCGGTTCATCGTGCGCGATCCGTAGATCGCAACCATGCCGCTCGTGCTGGTGCATTCGTTGATGAACCACGGAGGAGGGGCCACTACGGAACACGCGGAATACGCGGAAGGGGAGCGGGTTTGTGGAAAACGTTCCTGTAGTTCCGGCGATATTCGCCGGAAGCAGATGATGGCGCGATGAGGGTCAGCCGATCCAGAGGGACGGAAGCTTAACCGCTGAGGACGCAGAGGGCGCGGAGGGGGGACTACGAAAGGCGCGAAACAGGCGAAAAGGTGGAAGGGGTGTGGAGGACCGTGGAGATGGATTTCACCACGGAGGGGGATGAGGGGGAGGAGGGGCAACTACGGAACACGGGCATGTGGTCTGTCAACTTGTTCGTTTAATCAGGGTTATTT
>CALMUP010000014.1 GCA_937872895.1 uncultured Verrucomicrobiota bacterium | reverse complement strand
CATTATAAATCCGGCTGTTCTGCACCTCGGTATACAACTTCGCATTTTCCAGCGAAACGGCGAGTTGTTCGCAAACGCTTTCGATCGCTTGTACTTCGATGCTTCCGTAAATTTGCCCGGTGGTTCGGGGGCCAAGTAAGATGGCGCCTTCCATGCGGTTCTTGGAATAGATACCCGCGGCCACGACCACACCAAGGTCGTCCATGCTGCGTTCAATTTGATTGAGAGAGTCGGACTTTTCAAATCGGGCAAACAAATCTCGATTCAAGATCTTTTGTTCTTGTTCCAAGGCATTGGCCAGGGGTTCTTCCAAACGAAGCGACAAGATGCTTCCTTCAGTCTGGTTGGAGGGAAGGATTTGAGTAAGACGGTGATCTTCGCGGTAAAGAATATACACACTCGTTGGATGAAGCAGACTTTCAAGCATCCCGGAAACCGCCCGCACCAACTCGCGACTGGTGGTAGCTGTAACCATTTCCTTGGATGAACGCTTGATAACATCCGCAACATCCTGATTGCTTATGCCGACAAATACCCGACCCAGAACTTGATTGAGCTGGAAATAGGAGGGGGAAAGAAGAAATGCCATACCAAGCGCGGCAAGCACATGGGCGGCCGGCACCCGATCAAGCAGCCATACCGGCAAAAGGGTCTTCGACAGGATGTAAATGATCAAATAAATCGTAACCAGGTAAACCACCAAAAGCAAATTGCTGATCACGCGACGCAAAAAAGCAGAGACATCCATGATGTTGCGGGTGGCAATTCCATACGCGAGGATGGAATCCGCCGCGAAAACCGGAAGCGGCAACAATTGTCCCAATTCGACAACCCCGGTGACATTGGGAATAATCACCAACAACACACCAACCAAAAAGCCAAAGATCAAACCGATAAGAACAAACTGCAATTCAACCTTTTGGATCCCGGAAGACTGCCGGATGTCTCGAACATAGTGAACCAAGAGCATCACCACGGTGACCGCCAAGTAACCGGTGAACACGATAAAACCCGGACCGTAGTCCGGCGTGGCAACGGCTTGGCCCGGTATCGGCAATTCCGCTGAACGCAAAAACCACGGTGTTTGACATATGAACAGAATCACGGGATAGGCAGCCAGCCACCACCGCGCCCGTATCATCAAGCGCACCCACCCCTGGTCACGCTCCACCAAAGAAAGCCTGAGCAGATTCAGCGCCACAGGAATGAGCGCGGAGCTGGCCGAGGACTGCTTGATCCAGAACATCAAATGTTCGTTGCTGGACGCGAAGGCCGCCATAAATAACGCGAGCAACCAGGCACCAAGAACCATGGTCAACAGAAAGAATCCCTGATTCTGACGCCGATGAAACTTGATCGAGATCACCACAATTCCGAAAACAAAATTGGTGATCAAGGCGACCAGGATGGCTGACTGGAAAAAATTCATGCTTGAGGCGCCCGACCAAGAACCATGCAGGTATTCGAACCACCCATGCCATGCGAATTCACCAAGGCATTATCCAGCACACCAATCCGTGCCGTGCCGTATACATGGCCAAGCGGTCCGCACTCCGGATCTACATTAACCAGATTTGCAGTTGGCGGCACTACGCCTTGATACAAGGCATACGTGGAGGCAATCACCTGTAGGACGCCTGCAGCAGCCAACGGATTTCCCAAATTGCCCTTGATGGAACTCAACGGAATTGTGACCGCCTTGGCTCCGAATACATCTCGAATTGCCTTGGACTCAAAGATGTCGAGAAGCGGATGGCCGGGGCCATGCGCGTTGATGTATTGGATGTGAGCGTCGGGAATACCGGCGTTGGCCAGCGCATCGTCAATCGCGCCCGGAAGCCCCTCAAAAGACTGTTGAACGCTTGCATCGCAACGGCAACCGGAGCTTTTAATTTCTGCGATCGGCTGAGCTCCGCGGGCCAAAGCGTGATCCAAACGCTCCATTACCAACGCCGCTGATCCTTCAGCAAAAAGCCCGCCTTTACGATCCGCATCGAATGGCCGGTTGATATGCTCTCCTCCTTCGAGTGCATAAGGTAGAATACCTGCCGCCGAAAACGAAGCCAACGTCAGTTCATTAATAGGAGCATCAGCTCCCCCGGCAACAACCATATCAACGACGCCTTCACGGATCAACCGGGCCCCCTGCGTAAGGGCGTCCATACCCGCCGCGCATGCGGTGGAAAATGTCATGCGCCTGGAAATCCCGAAGTAATCCCCTAAAACCGTGGCCGGGTCGTTGGGTTGCGATGCTGCCAGCAAAAAGGGGTGAACGCCCAAGGCGCCCCGCTCCATGACGTCCACATGACAACGCTGAATGATCTCCACCGCGCTGGTACTGACCCCGAAATAGAGCGCCGCCTCGGTTTTCGGAGGGAGTTGGCGACCGGGAATTCCGGCCTGATCCAAGGCCATCCGCACCGCCGCCACGGCAAACTGGGTATGCCGGGCCAGTCGCTTGGGCTTGATGCTACCGTTAACATAATCAGATAGCTTAAAGTTTTTGACTTCGCCGGCGACTTGAATCGGATGCCGGCTGGCATCGAACAACGTGATAGGCCCCAACCCATGATGCCCCCGGACCAAGGAATCCCAAAAAGCGGGGAGGCCGATGCCGTTGGCGGCGAC
>CALMUP010000013.1 GCA_937872895.1 uncultured Verrucomicrobiota bacterium | reverse complement strand
CCCGCTCCCACCTACTCGTACACCTACTCCTACACCCGAATCGATCCGGTGCGCGACCGCCCCCATCGGATCGACAAAGGATGCCGTTCCCCACCAATAATCCATCGCTATTCGATACCGATAGCGACCACGACCGCGCTGGATATTCGGACAAGAAAACCCGAACCGGGTACGACGCATCAGCAGGATCTGCGTGTACGAGTGCGTGTACGAGTAGGGTCCCGCTCCCACCTACTCGTACACCTACTCCTACACCCGAATCGATCCGGTGCGCGCCCGCCCCCATCGGAAATAGCTGGGTCGATTTCGATCGCGACTGCGATGAAATTTCGGACAAGAAAACCCGAACCCGGCGCTCATTTCCGCGACACGTGAGGTGGTCGTTCCAGCCCTTCAAAGTGAATCGTGATCGCCTAGCCATGACGCAACACAACCAACAACCCGGCGAAAGCACCATGCATTATGAATTTTTCAAGGGCCGCGCCCACGCCTCTTGAAACAACGCCTGGCGCTCTCCCAGCCGCGCCAACAACCGCTCCCGGTCCCGGTCATCCTTGAATATGCTCCCCCGTTCATTCCCCCGACAGGTCACATGACAGATTCCACCCGCAAGCAGCGTCGATACCGTCAATTTAAATTAAAGGCTGACTACGCGCTCTTGCTTAGCGCCCGTTTTCAGGGCCAAAAAACGCGCCCAAGGCATGATTTGAGGGGATGTTTCAGCATTATTCCTTCAACACGAGTTGCTTGCCAAAGGTGACCGTCAATATACGCAAGGGAGGCGAAGCAGGCAGCATGACGGCTATGCCGGCATGATGCCTGCGGGGCAGGCTATCGAACTCGGCGACAGCCGAGGTCCTTGGAGGGTGAAGCACGTGCGAGCTGCGCGAGCCGTGCGCAGCCCGACCAGCGGGCCAGCCCCCAGGCCGGGGGCTACGGCCCAAGGGGACGCTGAGTGACCAACGGGAACGCTTTTAGCGCGCCGGGGTGCCGCCGGAACAAAAGTTCATCATTATGCGACGTACGGAGGGGACCCGCCACGCGGGGAGGCTGCCGCACGTGTGAGGAGTCTTCGACGAACGAACGCATAATGTGCCTTTTGTTTCGGCGCGGGGCAGGTAGCAGGAGGCGTGACAGGCGGCTCTCGATGTCTTCAGCGAGTGCCGACTGGCGCGGGGCCTGCGGGCGCGCGCGCGAGCGTAGCGAGCTTGCCACGCGCTTCGCGTGGTCCGCTGGGGGCGCAGCGCATGGGCCCGATCTCGTCATCGAATCGGGACGATGCGCGAAGGGGATTGGACGAACGACCAGCGGGAGTGAGTTTCCCGAGGCCCGCGCAGCGGGCTGAGGTTGAGAGTGAGGTATATCGAGTCTTGATCCTACACATCCGTTAAAGAAGCAACCGCAGAGTTCAAATCAATCATATTTCCCGGCAAGATTAACACTTGATCGTGTATTCCATCCGCCTTTTTTGAGAAAACAGCATATCCACCTCTGGCAGTTTTCTGGACGGATTTAATCTCAGATCGCTTAACCATTTTATGTGGCCAAACAATCAACGGCCCAAATTTAAAGCAACAATATATCGACTCCCTATCGATTACGACCCTCCACGTCAATGCAACCAGAATACAGGGTAAGCACAAAGGTATTACATACTTTATTAGCCATACTTCGGTGGTAATATCCGGCATCAATAATTGAAGAGTAATAGCAAGAATGCAAATTAACCCAACGCCGAACGGCAATGATTTTGGCATTCGATAAAATGTTGCAGATGTGGATGATTTCATCACTTTATGGCACAAATTGATCAATTAAATTATTAATGCCTTTCTTGGCTCCTTCACCTACAGCTCCTATGCCCACCGAACCAACGACAGCGCCTCCTATGCCAACGACCGTAGGTGCTGAAGCGGTCACAAGTGCCGCAGAGCTTGCTGCCGTCGCAATGTTTACTCCAACTACTGTAGCAGCTTGCAAAGTGTTGTTCACCCATGAACCATCCCCCGAGAATATCTGAGATATTTCCGCACCCGTTGAGAAAATAGCCAACGCACTATTTGCGTGCGCAAGACCACTTATAGCGTTGCGAAATGGAGTCGAGAAACCCGTACCTGATATCGGCAATCCGGTCAATGGGTTGCGTGAAGGAAATGTTCGGACCCAATCTGCAGCTGACTCCAAGCCTCCTGCAACTCCAGAAGCAATAGTTGACCACCAATTAACACCTTCCTCGCCTAACCCCCAGGGATCAATCCAGTTCACCGGATCGCCATGACAGTACAGATACAGATTTGCCTGCCCGCCCGCAAACAGGATGGGATCTTTAGCGAGCCAACGCCCCAGAGTCGGATCGTAATCACGGAAGCCAAACCGCACGAGACCTGTATCGTGGTCATACAAGCCGCCCGCGAAGCCAAAGGGTTGAAAGCCCGGGTTAGTGTCCAGCAGAACGCGGCCCCACTCGTCGTAATCCAGCCGCTGCACCACTTGACCATTGTCGGTTCGAACCACCAGCCGTACGCTGCCCAGATGATCGGTCAGTATTCGATACGTAAGTCCCGAGCGGACCATGTAGTCCGGCACATTGTCGCGGGAGGAATACACGAACCGGGCATCCGTGGACCCATCCGCATGGATCGTCGCCGCCGGCTTCAAAAAGTCCTGATACACCAGTCGCTGCGTCGTGATACCGTTCCGCTTGCGGGCAATGCGACGACCCCAGGGGTCTACTGTATAGTGGACGATGTTGGTACCGGCACTGACCTGCAATAGGCTGCCTCGCGTGTCATACACATACACATTGGATACGGAGCCACTGACCGTGTTGGTAAGCGTACCGTGTGCTGTGTAATAGTATCTGGTAGTGCCGTTGGTGAGCAGGCGATCCTGATCATCATACCGTGCAGAGACAGTCACCCCGGCGACCAAGGCGTTGGTCCGGTTGCCGTTGGCATCGTACTGATAGCGCGACCGCAACATGCCGTTCGTATAGACCTCGTAAAGCCGACCGTCAAGATCGTACACGTAATTCCAGGTCTGCGTCACACCCTGAACACCCTCAACCCGCCCGGTGATGCGACCCAGCTTGTCGTAATGGTAGTCAATTTCCAGGAGATTCGTCGACAGGTAGCGGGACCGTAGCGAGGATAGCTCTCCGAATAGATTGTGGTTTAAGGCAACTGTGGTTTGGCCGAGTTGCAGATTGGTAACGCTACCACTTTGTATGTCACGTGCGATCAACAACGAACCGGCATTGGTCATCAAGCCGTCCAAATCATAGCCATAGGCTACGTAGTCACCATTGAATCCCAGCGAAGAAAGCCTGAAATCATGGTTATAGGCGAGCTGCACCGCACCGGTAATCGGACCACCCGCCAGCATGCTGGTCACCAGCGGCCCATCCCACCCCAACGACACCGAGGGGCCGTTGCTTGCCGTGACCCCGACGAGCCTCCTGCTGGTTGGATGGTAGTCATACGTCACCTTGTTTTCGGGCCAGCGCTGCTCGACGCGTTCACCAACCGTCGAATAGATATTGGAGATCGCGCGTCCATCCGGGAAGGTTATCCCGGTCAGGTCACGCAGTGTATTCCACGAATAGATGATGTTTGTTGGCACACCCACGTTGGGTGCGGAATAGGCGACGGGATAGCTGATCTCATCATGGCTGAAACCATGCTTGGGCCGACCCGGAGGCGTGATTCCCGTGATACTTGCCCCTTTGTTGTACGTGATCGCGATTTGCCCGTTATTGGGCGTCACGATATTGGTCACCCGCCCGATACGGTCCATCACAACCTGCACGTCCTGGCCGAGGGCGTTCGTGATGCGCCGCAAATGACCATTGGTGTCGTAGTTCAGGGTCACCCTCCTCTCGTCGACGCCCGAACCTTGGACAAGTTCTGAAACCCGGCCGTTCGCATCGCGACCGATGCGATAGGGATGCATGCCGGGCAACTGGATGTTAGTAACCATTCCCATAGCATCATAATGGTAATCAACTTTTCGCCCCAACGGTGTTTCGGCACGTACGTGTCGCGTCGCCGTTGCATATGCCACGATGCTCGTACGCCCGTTGAGCGAAATCCTGTTCGTCATACCAAAAGGACCCGTCACATTGTTCGTATCTGCATACGTGATAGCACGACTTACACTGATGGTTGCCGCAAGCCCTGATGGGACCTGAAACAAGCGTTGCTTGATTCTCGGGACTTGATACCCGAACAAGCTGTCGCCCTCCCGGGTGGTTGTGATCAACAACCCATCCGGGCGAGTCACGGTCTGCAACATGCCGTCCTTGGAGGCCGTCACGCTATTGGAGTATTTCGCATGAGGTCCTCGCGCGACGCGACGAATCATGCTGCCCTCCAAATAAAAGGTGTCGTAGCTGTTTGTCCGTACGCCGCCAAGGACCATCTGGTCATGAAAGCTGGAATATGTATTGGTTGACGAGTATTCCTCCTGAAGTCCCGTCGGGAACGTAGCGCGAACGACCCGCCCCGTGGCGTCGTATTCAATACGGAATGTCTGCCCCATACGGGTCACGACATTTGTCAACAATCCCCCGGCAGCATAGAGAAACCGGTTGGTTTCAGCTTCAGGATTGATAATTTCCCGAATGTATCCTTGTTCGTTAAGTAAAATTTCGGTCCGTTGGCCATGGGCTCCAACAATCGCCTTTAAAAGGCCGTCGCCATGCCGCTCAACTACCGTCGTGCTGCCAAATCGGTCACGAATCGTCACCAGGCGTCCTAACGAATCGTACCCGAAGGCGAAATTCGTCACTCCAAACATCATGTCGATCGTTGATACATGCTGCCCATTCGTACTAAACACATACAGCTCATGACCACTTCCCGATACGACACTCAAGGTGCCTGTCGACTGCATCACCACACCGTTGTTCGTGAAAATGCATGCGGATATACCCACATGCGGACGGATTTCAAGCTCTCCCGTTCCCTTAAAAAGGGTAAAACTAGACGCGTCGTAGTAGTGATGCTCCGAAATCGTCCAGCCGCCCAGATGCTGCACGCTCGCATGAACAACCCCCAAACGTTCGCTTGTCGATCTATACTCTTTGACTTGAATAGGTTTGGCGACAATCACCGTTCCTAGCGCCTCGCTACCGCCCTGGCCTCCGACGGTCGTCGAATACATTGGCGCGCTGGCCCCCCCACTATAGACCGTACCATGAGAAGAGCCCGAAGTGCCGGGATTCGTTGGCGGCGGTGATCGTTGATCAAGGCGCGGACTTGATGACGAATAGTGACCGCGACCGGGAATCCCCGGCGAAGGCCTTACTGGAAGAATAATAGGTCTTTCTTTTGGCGGTGTCGGCGGTGATCCCGCGGGTGGATTCCACACCGAGGGGGGCGAAGCTAGTCGCGGACTTGAGTTTAGGCTTGTTGATCGTGTCAGATCCAAGTTACGAAACCCGGAGAAGATGTCGCCAAAAGAGAAATCTGTTCGAGTGTAGGTAAACTTGATATCAACAGGTACTATACCCGGCACGGCAACGCCTTGATTGTTTGTACCATCCCATAATAAATAATGATGCGAAAAGGTGAACGGGGCCTTGTTGGTTACACCTATCGTACGACCAGCGACACGGATCGATAATTCCGCCGTTTTATAGGAGGTCATTCTTGGCTTGTCGTAAAATGGAATAGATAGCAAATACGGCGTTTTGTTTCCCGGGGCACGCCAGCTTGAATACGTCAACAGGTATGGCGTACCGCCAACCTCAATCGTCTCAAGAAACACTTTGTCTCGCCAATAGACGCGACCCTTGTCATCGTCTCCAGTTGTAGAATCTTTCCCATCGGAACCAGATTCATGCCCGGGTTCACTCGTACCCGTATTACCAGCACGAACCGAGTCCGGCGAGCACAAGAAAAGAGCGACAAAGCAGACAATTGCCATCGCCCTGCAGTTACGAATCCCACGTGCACCACTTGCATCAGTTACAGTCATGGCAATTCTCCAGGAGTTGGGCAATTCTGTCGTTCTCTATCGTGCTATCGCTGACAGCCTGAAACTGCCGAAGCGCATGCGCGGCAGATTTTTTCAGAAATGGTGAATTTGCGGGGCCTAGAGATGAAATGGCGAGCGGGATCGCTTCGGACATATTCATTTCCGCACAGACCTGCAAGGCGGTGGCACGAGACATTGGTCCGTAACTTTCATCAGCCGCTACCGCCAACGCCAATTCACTTATATTCTGCATGGCATCGACCTTGTCGAGCTGCCGCGTGCGGTGCATCCCGAGTAAAACCGTCCCGGCGATTGTATTCTGCTTTTCTTTTAGCAACGAAACAAACACGTCATTGACATGCTGCTTCTCTTCCCTTGTTAACACCGGCCACAAGGTCGCCAGATGCTGAACCGAATAGTCACGAACAACGACGTCAACGTTTTCGTCCAATGCAATAACCGACAGCACTAGATGCAAGTCACCATGGGCTTCATGATTGAGTACCATTGCTGTCATGGCATCGTTTACTCTCGTACGTTGTTCGGGTGAGCATTCTGGATCAGGCGGGTTAATCTCCCGGTAACGCGCATCCAAGCCAGAAGCCTTCTTGCCGCGCATTTGTTGAACAAATTCAGCCTCGATTGCCTTCTGATAACTTTTGGGTGCAGCAATTGGCGGCATGATCGCTGGTGTTTGTACATCAGTCTCTATGACTCGGGATTCCTGACCAACCACCCTCTCAAAGTTTGTTGGTTTTTCGGGGATGTTTCTATCATCGCGAAGACGAGGAATGAATATCAGCACGCCCAATAGCACCAAGGCTAAAACCGGCACCACAATGAATTTGATTTGGGTTGAGGACATTTTACACCTTATTTATTCCAGCATAATATGCTGACCAATAAAATTGGTTCCCTGATATATAAAGATCGTATTGCATGGCGCAGTTAACGAATAGGCCGACTGAATAAAGCGAATGGGTAACTGACCAAGCGAGTCAAAGTCAGACGAAGACCATGTTCGCGATATACTCCCATCTTCAAAAAGGCTCCCTCCGACGATGATGCTTCCCTTTATCTCGAGCCCTGATAATGTCGGATAACAAATAGCCATGGTTTCGGAAAGTCGATCCCCGGTTCTGCACGTAGCAATGTGATTCAAGTATGTTTCCGCCTCCATACCAAATCGGAAACCTCGCAAGGGATAATTGGTAATCACCGTACCATTCTCACCGGCACGCAATGCGATATAATGGTCTGTTGGCTCGTTAAGCATACATATGAAATCCCTTGCGCCGTTGGTCGCATCGCCCAACTCGGCCAGGACCATATCGTTACCGAAGTCAACCACGACATTGGAGGAAAGGTTGGGCCAGCTCCATATCCTGGGCGTGCCCACCCAGACTGCGGTATAATCCGGCGCAACGGCATCGACAACATGAACAAACATTATTTGACTGATTTGTTGTCCAGACTCCGGCTTGTATGCACCCGAGATGGCAAACCGACCCGTTGAACCAAATGTATGGACCACTTTTGCTGGCGCACTGGCGGTATATGCCACAGATCCAGCAAGCGAGATAACGGTCACACCATTCGTGGCACCTGCGGGATGGGCGGATATCATCAAGGAGTCGTTCTTGCGAATGTAGACATTCTTGTTTTCAAATACATTAAGAGGCTTCCACGTAATCGCGTTGGTGACAACACGTCCGCCAGCCTGGAATGTCGTTACATGGTTAACCGCCGCAGTGGCGTTGAGCGGCACATTGACATACCACTGATGCCCCGGGCCGCGCAGAATAGAACCATGCGAAGACGAAGACATTCCGACATATTCATCCGAACCCTCCAGGCACGCCGGTGAAATGCTCGATTCTTGCTGACCTGAGTATACATAGCTCGACCTGGACATCTTGCTTTCGGCCCAGTCGAGCACACCATTGGCGTTGGAATCTGGCCCGGTTACCCGGTGCACCTCAACACTTCGGCACTGAAATTGTTTTTCGTAGGATATGTTATCACAAAATATTCGCAATGTGTGCAGCCCCGGGCTTAACCAAGGCGTGTAGAAGGAGACGGATCCCTCGGCGTTATCAAAGGCATATAGGGTTTGCCGCGAAACAGGAATATTGTTGATCGACAAGTCGAGGTCGAAATGTTTCGTAGTCTCATCCGGGCTGAAGTCATTCCCCTTGATGCTGACCCGATAGAGATTCGCCGTTGCTATGTTAATCGTGTACTCAACATAACCACGATGCCCCGCCGCATAGATGAAGGAGGCGTTCGTCCTCCAATCACCCAACATGCCCGAAATGCTGGCACCGTTGATTTGCTGAACGAGTTCGAATCCACCGAAATCATTGCTTAGAGGATTTGATCCGAAATCGAACACCTCGATTCCATCCTCCAGCCCATCGCCATCGGTGTCAGCATTCCAGATGCTGGTCTTGGTGTAGAACTCCTCGTAGTTGGACAAGCCATCGTGGTCATAGTCCATGTTCGCGTCTGAGGGGTCTTGCGGATTCATCCCATTTTCAAGCTCCCACCAGTCTGGGATTCCATCGCCATCGGTGTCTTCCGTTGAGGAATCCAAGGAGAGTCGGTACTTATCAACATTAAGCACGCCATTATTGTTAGATGCAAAGATTGCGTCCGTTGGATCCCATGGGTTTAAATTGTTGTCATTTTCCCACCAGTCCGGAATACCATCACTATCACTATCAGGACTAATCTGAACCTGAATATCATCAATAAATGCACCATCCAGCTCATTGGTCCATGGTCCGGCAGATACAGTTCTAATAGACACATTCATCGATTTCGCACGCCTAGGCACCAGGCTGGTTATTGCCAGGAACTCCCACTGATTGGTCGTACTTACCGAGCTATCCCACACTGATTTCAAGCTACTTATAGCAATCCCATCAGAATCATAATAATCTGCTTTCAGTACGAGTCGCCTTGCGGCAGGGGCGCTGGATACCATCGATGGCAGCTTTACTCGACCGCTTACAATTAACTCTTCACCAGCATGAACCGCTATATTTTGATACGCTACATGTTCATCACTGCCCTTGATAAACAGCGACTGTCCGCCACTGAAGGCCTCGTTGGTCGACACCACTGCATTAGTACTTTGCAGCACCCAGAAGAATGCGCCGGCTTCAAAACCACCATTTTTTAGCCTGGTCGGTGCATGCCAGAAGTGATGATCCCGGCCGAAGTAGGCTTTCGCGTAGTACTGCGGATAGACCAGCCAGTTGTTCGAGTTGTATCCATTGACGGGTAAATCTCCATCCGTCAACTTGCTTGCCAGATATACGTAGTCCGTTTCAATGGTATTTGTATACGACTTGATTAACGGTGCATACCAGATGTCAACATTGTTCGTGAACGGCGGTTGGGCATAACGCAGACGGTAAACATCGACGGTCACCTGGTTCATTGTCGGTAACCCATGAAACGGTCGCGAGGACGAAACCACCGTTGATGTGTAGTAATGGGCGTTTAACCATTGCTCGGTTACGTTGGTAGACGGGGGGGGATGAGCCCAAAACAACCGGACTTCAACCTCGTTCGTCCCGGCCGGATTCAGTCCTAATTTTTTCGGCAGAATAACAAACAGGGTGTTGGTGCCTGTCGCATAATCAGCCACATGGAAGCGCTGCCACATCCCGGGGATCAACTCCCACGATGGCAACGCATAGTCGGGATTATTAAAGAACATCCAGTTCCGGTTGAGTCCCGTACTGGCCAACACGTCCAGAGGATTGGTTCCATTTTCTATTTCCTCGCCATCATCGATTCCATCGCCATCGGAATCCCAGGCTTTGGGATCTGTCAGATAGTCGTTAAGCTCGGCAAAGTCTGACAAGCCATCACCATCCGTATCTGTGCTGGCCGGATTCGTGCCGTGAGTAAAAACTTCCTCCTGGTCTGACAGACCATCCCCATCGGTATCACTCGAATTTGGATTCGTCCTATAAATGTATTCATCCTGATTGATGATTCCATCGTTATCCAAATCGCCAAAGGCGTCGTATAAGGTCGCAACCTGATTGCTTGATAAGGCCGAGGAATAGACTCTTACCTCGTCGATCAAACCATGCCACATGTCCGAGGGACCTCCACCGTCATGCCGCTGACCAATACGCCAACCGTTGGTACCTATGGGCAAGTTGTATATCGCCGTGCCCGTGGCAACCTGGAAACCATCTGTATAAATTACAATATTCGTTCCGTTGAACGTTGCGCTAACACGTCGCCATGCCGACGTGGTAAAGCTATTGGTATCAGTCGCCAGGCGCCAACCTCCATTAAAAAAACCTGCTCGCACGTTATGGTTGCTACCGTACAAGTGAACTGCGAACTGTACATTCTGGTCGCCTACATACTTTTCAGACAGAATTCCTCTGTATAGACTCGCCTCATCAAGCGTTTCGGCTTTTACCCACGCATCGACGGTTATCCTGTTGGTGATGGCCGCCGACAGGGATGCGGGAATTTCAATTCGATCATCGACACCATCAAACCACATACCCTGCCCTAATTTTCCGCCAACTCGATTGGTAACAGACATATTGGTCATGGAACCATGATGGCTGGCATTGAGCACATTGCTGGCGGTAAGCCCCGACACCTCCTCAAACCTCCACCACGCCACCTGCGAGGCATGAACGCCGGAGGTGGGGTTGAGTCCGTAGAAGATTTCCCACCAGTCCGGCATACCGTCACCGTCGGTATCGGCCTCCGTGAGGGTGATTGATATATTGGTGGTCGCGGTCAGGAGGGTGATCGGGTTGTTGGAATAGGTTCCTTGCGCCTCGGCGTACTCCATGACGCCATTGGTGTTGGAATCCCGGAAAGCAGACACCGTGTAGGTGCGCTGGTTGGGTACGTTACTGATGGTGTAGGCTCCCGGAGCCGCGATGACCGCGGTAAAGGGGACGTAATTGGTGCCCGTGGCCACTACACGCACCGGTCCGGTTTGACCGCCGGTGTAGATGACGGTTCCCGCTATGGTGGTCGGGTACGAATCCTTGTTGAACGGATCGGTACCCAGCAACACCTCGCGCCAATCGGCGGCACCATCGCCATCGGCATCCGGATCGAGTACCGTGATCGCGGCACCCGATACCGGCCCGTTGGCCAACACCGGATTGGAGGTGTAGGCTCCATACGGTTCCCAATACTCCCGATCACCGTTCCCGTTGGTATCGATCCAGGCGACCACCCAATAATTGCTGCCGCTGGGTACTTCCGGCGTGCTGTAGGACGCCGGGATCCCGTTCGATGCGGCCTGTCGGTTGACCAGGCCGGCTTGAGCATCCTGCGCCATAGCCTTGACCAGCGCATCGGAAAGCGCGTGCTGGTAGATGGTTACCTCGTCAATAAGCCCGGTAAAATACCAGCCGCGGTTGGATGCCACATCGCCGATGGCGGCGGTAACGGTATTGGACCGTACGGCCTCCAAGGCGTGGGTAGCTCCGGTAGCGACACACTGGCCATTGGCATACAAGCGCATGTTGGTTCCACTGTAGACCCCGGCGAGGTGCATCCAGTGGTGGTTGGTGACGATGGGCGACTTTTCTGCATACGACTCCAGCGATTTGCTTTGCGGTACCACATACGCGACACCACCCGCACCGCCGCTGTTGAGCAGCAGGTACATGGATTCATTTTCTGCGACGGTCTTTCCCATGATCCCGTTGAGCGATGAGCCACCGGTCCGCTTGATCCATGCGCCGAAGGTCACGTTGGTCTGACCCTCAACCACGGCCAAGTCTCCCACCAGAATGCGATCGTCGCCGTCGAAGCTATACGCACCACCCTTGATGCCCGCCGACGACCAGGTCGCACCCTGGACCGTTCCCGTGTTGCCGCGACCGCTTCGATCGTGAACCATGGACCCTTCGTTGGTGGTGAAAGGCATATAGAACGCCGTAGGGTACGGCACCGGCTCAAACGAACGGATGGCGATGTGCAGGGAGCCGGTTTGACCGCCCGAATAGGTAATCGGGCCCGAGATCCGGACCGGATACGAGGTGGCGGAGAGCGGATCACTGCCCACCGAAAGCTCATGGGCGTCATCGAACCCATCTCCGTCGGTGTCGTAGGACTTCGGATTGGTCCCATGGACCATGTATTCATCGTAATCATTCAACCCATCCCCGTCGGTGTCGTAGGCGTTGAGATCCGCGACATCCACCGAGTTGGAGGTGTAGGTGCCGTTACCGCTGGCATCTTCGACGAAGTCGTAAAGACCATCTCCGTCCGTGTCGGCCGGAGACGGGTAGTGGAACCCGACATCCACAACGGTATTCGACTCCTTGGCGTGGTTGGTGGCGGTCGTAAAGTGATAGAGGAGCCAATAATCGCTGGAAATGTAGCCGCCGTTGATCAGCGCGGAACTATGACCGAGGTAATTGCTTCCGTAGGTTCCGGCCTGAAAAGGGTTGTTGGTCAGGACGGTGACCGAGCCGAGGCCCTGGGTGGGGGAGTTGTAGACGAAGTTGCTGCTACCACCCATTCCGCTGACCGGGCTTCCCTTGGACAACTCGTTGGTGACCGATGCAAACAGGGAACACTGGATGCTGAACTGATTGACCTTGGTGTTCGTGGCCACCCCGTATTCCGACACGGCGTGCATCGTGCTGTTGTACAGATAGACGGTGACATTGCTGTTCTGGGATCCGGCGGTCAGGCCTCGGTTGAGGTGGCTGAACAGCACATTGCGCACGGTTACCGCACCTCCGGTTGAGGCAGAATGGATGTCGATGCCCTGCCAGCCTTTTTCGATCAGGCTATGCCGGATGGTATGACCGCTGGTTTCGGCTTTGATGCCGGTGGAGGCGTACCGTATGCGGATGCCTTCGATGGTCACCGCATTCCAGTTTTCCAGCTCGAAGGCCGAGGCATACAAGTGGTTGGCGGGCGGGTTGGTGTAGCCGGGTATGGCTTCACCAAACTGGGAATCATGGGCCGAGGTGAAAATGGCGGGATCAAGAAGGTGGGACTTGTTGATGATCGTGGCGCCATTGATCAGCTTGATGGTGGCGTTGGTGGCGAACTTGACGATGGCACCCGGCATGATGGTCAACGAGGCCCCGTTGATGACCAAGTCCGAAGGGATGAAGTAGGTTTCACCGGTGGCGAATACGATGTTGTTGGATGTCGTACCGGAGTAATCCAGGTAGTCGATGACGAAGGCTTCGCGCTGACGCGGTTGATAGGCCAACAGGGGTTCCTGCGCGCGCATCCATTCGGCATCGGTATCCGCGATCGATTCCGGTCTCGTGGCCGGGAGCGATTCCACGGTTTTCATACTGGCTTCCGGCTTGAAGATGTCCGGGGTGTGTTGCTGGATGTCCGACACGGCCACTTCCTCGGAAAGGAACCAGCGTCCCTGGGCTTGAAAGATCCGGTGCCTCACCGTGACGGGTTCCGAGGATTTGGCGAGTCCACCCACCGACAGGGCGGTTTGGTGTTCATAGGCAACGCCAGACTGGAAATCGTGGATGCGCACCGGTTCATCGTTCACCATCTTGTAGACATGCAGAGGGGCCATACCGGCGTCGTCAGGTTCCTTTTCCCCTTTGCGCTGAACCAGTTGCGGGTTGTTTCCGACATCCAACAATTCGGTCAGCACGCACAAGAAGGTGGTTTCCGGCTGAAGCCCAACCGCTTCCGGAGTCGGAAGCCCACCATAGATCACCACGTCCTGTTCGAGCCCCCACGGATGGATGGTATAGAGGATGTCGGCATCAACGTGATCAAAGGCATCATAAAACACCGCGCCGGTGGCGTGGGCCTCCACCTTGGCATCCACCACATTGGCCAGGATCAGGCGGGATGGTCGCTGTGCGTCATAATAGGCGATTGCGGCAACGGCCGATCGGGCGGAGATGGCTTGGTCGTGGCGTCGGGTTTCCACCACGGTCTGTCGATTGGCGCTGGCGGCGATGTCGACCCGCAGCGGGGCGTCCGGGAAGGCAAGGCCACCGGAGCTTTTCAGCATTGGGGTGAGCGAGCTCGGGACGAGTTTGCCCTCGGCGTCGGGGCGAAGCAAACCCGTGGCGATTTTCCGGTAGCCGCCCGGGAGAATCTCTTTGATGATGGTCCCGTCATCATAGACGATGGTCTTTTCGGGCTGTACCAGGGATCCACGTTCCATGGCCTGGCCACCCGCGCTTGCCTTCATGTCAACAGATTCGGAAACGATCAAGGCAGCCTCCGCGACGAGGGTCGATCCCGTAGCCGCATCCATCAGCAAGGCCTGCGGCATGGACCAAGGTTCTGCTTTTCCTCCGGCACTGATCACCTCTTGGGACACCGCCGATTGCCCACTGAACACAACCAGCAGAAGAGCGTAGCGGAACATAACAAGTCCTCCTTGAACAAAACGCGCAGTGACTACCGAGGGACGAAGGGAGCGGGCACCGTTTGCACGGGAATGGCTGCCGAGCGTAGCTGCGACACAAACACGAGAGCGATAGCCCTGCTTGATCATCGGTTGCCGTGCCTCCTTGAATGGCGACTGACAACGAAAATTAAACAGCTAAGAATACGTTCTGCAATACTTATTTTTGGTTTTTGCAACTTCTAACAATGGCGCGACCGTTTATTCTATCATCGTGACAAATCAACAGTTACGACAGGCCAGTAAAGCGCCTAGGTTATAAACCTAGAAACAACTAGGTATATCACCTAGGCGATATTACAAACGAATGCATGTTTAGTTTTCCGGGAATAGGGTGGGGTTTCTACGCAGTACGCTGACGATGACGCTTCAACCCTAGAACTGCGGAGCCTCATCTTGGTATGCGTTGGATGCCATCCCCAAAACCGAATCGAGAGCAACACGTCTCCCCAGCGGACCGATCCGGCCAGGTGGGCAAGCCGCTCCACCTTCAAGGCGGAACGCGGTGTTTACCCGCCTTTGGCGCGGCCCCTGCACGCGTTGTTCGTCTGTCGGAAAGGCGCGTGGACAGGGGGCCGATTTGCGCTAGGATGCGACGAGTACAAGGAGAATGCCATGAAAGCGATGATGAGCTTGTTGGTGCTGGCGGTGGTGGTGGTGTCGTTGCTGGTGGCGCAGCAACCGCGCGAGCTCCGGGTGGAGCGGACGATGACGCTGGATGCGCCGGCTTCGGTGGTTTTCGCCAAGGTGAACAACCTGGCCGCGTGGGAGGACTGGTCGCCGTGGGCGAAACTGGATCCGGCGATGGTGAACACCTACGAGGGACCGGCCGCCGGAACCGGGGCGAAGCAGCACTGGAAGGGCAACCAGGACGTTGGTGAAGGCCGCATGACCATCACGGAAAGCCGGCCGGATGCCCAGATCCTGATCCACCTCGAATTCGTGAAACCCTTCGCCTCGGAAAGCATCAGCGAGTTTGTCTTCACCCCCGACGGCGACCGCACCGAGGTCACGTGGCGCATGGTCGGCGAAAACGACCTGATGGCGCGCCTGGTCAGCGTGTTCATGGACATCGAGGGCATGATCGGAACCCGGTACGAAGCCGGCCTGAGCAACCTGAACCAGCTCGTCCACGCGCAGCCGTAACCCGGCATCCTGGGGCATACCCCAGCGGCTTGACCGATCCGGTCAGGAGGGCAAGCCGCTCCACCTCCTGGGTGGAATGCGGTGTTTACCCGCCTTTGGCGCGGCCCCCGCACGCGTTGGGTAAACGGCCCGCCACCGCCATTCGTAAGAGTGAGGGACAGAATGCGCCAGGGACAGGCCTTTAACCCTGCGTTTCCACACATTCTTGATCTCCTTCCCTTTTGCGGGGACGCTCGTCCCCGTCAACGGGCATGCTTGAGTAAGCAGGGCGGGATCAGGCCGGGCGGGCGATGAGGTCGTAATCGAGGCTGTTTTCGATGACGGCGGGGATGATGGTGCCGGGTTCGAGGCGGGCGGCGGCACGGCCCTTGAGGAAGATCACGCCATCGACGTCGCTGGCTTCGCGCTGGCTGCGGCCCATCGCGGTGACGCCGCGCGGCACGGACATGCCCGGACCGGGCGCGCCATCGACCATCACGTCCACGGTGCGGCCGACCATGGCGGCGAGCCGTTTGCGCGAGACCTCGAGCTGCGCGGCCATGATCGCGTCGCGGCGGCGTTTCTTCTCGACCAGCGGCACGTTGTCGGGCAGCCGCGCCGAGGGTGTCTTCGGCTCGTGCGAGTACATGAACACGCCGACGTGGGAGAAGCGGCCTTCCTGCACGAAGGCGAGCAGTTCGTCGAACTGTTCCGCCGTTTCGCCGGGGTAGCCGACGATGAAGGTGGTGCGGATCGCGCCGTCCGGCCAGGTGGCGCGGATGCGGTCGAGCAGCGCGACCGTCTCCTTGCGCAGCATGCCGCGGCCCATGTCGCTGAGCATCCGGTCGGAGATGTGCTGCAGCGGCATGTCGATGTACGGGCAGAGGCGCGGGTCGGAGGCGAGGGTCGCGAGCATGTCGTCGGTGAGGAACCGCGGGAAGGCGTACATCAGGCGGAACCACACCGGGGCGTCGAGGGCGAAGAGGGCCTTCATCAGCGCGGACAGCCGGTACTCGCCGTAGAGGTCGCGGCCGTAGCTGGTGGTGTCCTGGGCGATCAGGCTGATCTCCACCGCGCCGCCGTCGATCAGCTCGCGCGCCTCGCGCACGATGTCCTCGACCGGGCGGCTGACCTGCACGCCGCGGATGTAGGGGATGGAGCAGAACTTGCAGAAGTTCGAGCAGCCCTCGCTGATCTTGAGGTGGGCGATGTGCGGGGAGCCGAGGCGCAGGCGCGGCGCGGTGAGGAACTGGTTGTAGCTGGCGGTGAAGGAACCGGCGCCGGCGGCGAGGCCCTTGAAGCGCTTGTCGCCGATGACCACCGGGATGCCTTCGGCGGCGGGTTTGGGTTTCGTCGTTCCGGCGGCGAGCTCGCGGCAGATCTCCTCGAGCTTCGGGTAGTCCTGGAAGCCGACCAGGGCATCGGCGTCCTTGAGGTAGCCGCTGGTCTCGGGTGCACCGGAGGCGCGTTCGACGAGGCAGCCGAGGGCGACGACCGACTTCACGCGCCCGCTCTGCTTCAATTCCTGCAGCTCGCGCAACACCCCGGCCGACTCCTCGCGGGAGTCGGTGATGAAGCCGCAGGTGTTGACCAGGCAGACATCGGCCTCGGCCGGGTCCTCGGCGACGAGGAAGCCGGAGGTGATCAGCTTGCCGAGGATGCGCTCGGAATCGACCTCGTTCTTGGCGCAACCGAGGCTGATCAGGCTGACCACCGGCGGACGGGGTTCGTCGGTGACCGTGGCGGCGGAACGGGATGGTTTTTTCGCGGACATGGCGGCACACGATACCGCCGGGCGGGGCAAACGACAACAGTTACCTTTGGCGGGGGGGGCCGGCCAAGGGAGGCTCGCCCTCCCGCCAGGGTTCGAGGCACCTCACGTACCGGAGGCGGGGTTGGCCAGGACGCGGCGGATCTTGTCGAGCACGGAGGCGAGCTCGAAAGGCTTCTCGATGTAGCCGCGGACATCGTCGGTCAGGAAGCGTTCGCCGGCTTCGGCTTCGGCGTACCCGCTCATCACGAGGACGGGCAGGTGGATGTGTTGGCGTTGGAGGTAGTGGAGGGTTTCCTCGCCGCTCAGGCGGGGCATGGTCAGGTCGAGCAGCAGGAGGTCGACCGGTCCGCGGGCCAGCCGTTCCACGGCGGCATAGCCATCCACCACTTCCTCGACGAGGTAGCCGGCGCGGCGCAGGGCGTGGCACAGGACCTGGCGCACGACGGGTTCATCGTCGGCGATCAGGATGGTGCGGGCGGAGGCGGCGGTGGTGGCGGCGAGGCCGGGGGTTTCCGGAACGGCCACGGTGTGTGCATCGCCGGGAGTGACCGGGAAGGCGAAACGGAAGCAGGTGCCGCGACCGGACACCGAGTACAGCTCGATGCTGCCGCGGTGGCTCTTCACGATGCCGAGCACGGCGGCGAGGCC
The DNA here is from genome assembly GCA_937872895.1 of uncultured Verrucomicrobiota bacterium. GTDB lineage: Bacteria > Verrucomicrobiota > Kiritimatiellia > CAIVKH01 > CAIVKH01 > CALMUP01. Next base: position 189,106 of record CALMUP010000013.1, on the reverse strand, counting down.
GAGGCCGCGGCCGGAGAACTTCGAGGTGTAGAACGGCTCGAAGATGCGGGGGATGTTGTCGGGCTCGATGCCGCAGCCGGAGTCGCGGACTTCGAATACGACGTAGGGGCCGGGCTCGATGGGCGGCAGGTCGGCGACCGGCCGGAAGGTGGACGGGGTGAGGTCGAGGCGCGCACAGCGGATGGTGATGTCGCCGGGCTGGTCGCCGATGGCGTCGGATGCGTTGGTGATGACGTTCATCACGAGTTGGCGGATCTGGGTGATGTCGCCATTCACCATGGGCGTGGTCGGATCCAGGTGCAGGTGCACGGCGATTTTCTTGGAGATGCCGAGGGCGACGAGCTGGTGGGTTTCGCGGATGATCTCGACCAGGGCGACGCGGCCCTGGTTGAAGCGGGCCTTGCCGGAGTAGGCGAGCATCAACTGGGTCAGCTCCGACGCACGTTTGCCGGCGGTGCGGACCTGTTCGACGTGGTCGCGGGCGGGGTGATCGGCCTCGAGCTGGTGCAGGGCGAGGTCGGCATTGCCGAGCACGCCGACGAGCAGGTTGTTGAAGTCGTGGGCGATGCCGCCGGCGAGGATGCCGAGGCTCTCGAGTTTCTGCGCGGCGAGCACCTGCCGCTCCCGTTCCTGCTGGTCCTGGATGGCCTGGAGCGCCTTCTGCCGCTCGGTGTTGTCGTAGACCAGCAGGACGACCTTGCCGGGCTCGGGGGAATAGGCGGAGACCTCGAGGTGCTTGTCGATCACCTGGTTGTAGTGGTCCATCCGCACGGCCTCGCCGGTCGCGGCGACACGGGCGAAGGTCTCCATCCAGTAGGGTTCCAGCGAGGGGAACACCTCGTGCAGGGTTTGGCCGGAGACGTCGGTGGATAATCCAACCATGGTGAGCAGGGCCTGGTTCACGGCGAGGATCCGCGCATCCGGAAGACCGCCTTCCGGCTCGATCACCTCGAGCAGGGCGCAGCCGCTGGTCATGTGCTGGAAGATCAGCGCGAACTCCTGCCGCTTGCGGTGCAGGGCGGAGATGTCGCGGACGTGCAGGATGACGGCGGGGCGGCCGCGGTAATCGATGCGGATACCGTGGACCTCGACGGGGACGACGGTGCCGTCGTGGCGCTGGGTGAACCCTTCGTAACTGGTCAGCTCGCCGGAAAACCAGCGGCGGAAATCGCGCCCGAGCCGGTCGCGCTCGGAACTGGGGACGAGGGCGAGCACGTTGCAGCCGACCAGTTCGTCCCGGGTCAGACCCTGGAAGCGGCAGGCGGCGCGGTTGGCGTCGAGCACGATGCCCTGCTCGTCCTCGATGTAGATCGGATCGGGCGAGGTGTCGAACAGCCCGTGGTAGATGGCAAGCAAGTCCAGCATGCCGGCGTCGGAAGGGGTGGTCATGGGGTCACACGGATTAGGTGGTTTGGTCGGCAACGGGGGTTTCATGGTGCGGCACAGGCGGCGTCGAGGGCGATCCATTCCTCGACGGCGAGGGTTTCCGGGCGGCGGGTGGGGTCGATGCCGGCGCGCGGGGCGGCGTCGGCTGCGGCGGGCGCGGCGGGATGACGGAACGAGGCGAGGGAGGTGCCGAGCTGTTTGCGGCGCTGGGAGAAGGCGTGCTTGATCAGTGCGTCGAACCGGGCGGGCTCGGGGAGCGCGGCGCGGCGGGCGCGGGTGCGCACGAGTTCGACGATGGCCGAGGTGACCTGCGGGCGCGGGTAGAAGCAGCCGTGGGCGACGCGCTTGACGATGCGGGCTTCGTGGTCGAGCTGCGCCCAGACCGCGAGCAGGCCGTAGTCGGCGGTGCCGGGGCGGGCGGCGAGGCGTTCGGCGACCTCGAGTTGCACGGTGACGACGAGGCGTTCGAAGCCGTCGGGCAACTGGAAGCAATCGACGAGCACGCGGCTGCCCACCGAGTAGGGCAGGTTCGAGACGAACCGGGTGAGGCGGTGTTCGCGCTTGAGCGCGCCGAGGTCGGTGGCGAGGGCATCACCGCGGACGAGGGTGACCGAGGGGCGGTCGCGGAAGGCGGCGGCGAGGTGGTCGGCGAGGCGCGGGTCCTTCTCGACGGCGACGAGGCGGGCGGCGGCTTCGCTGAGCGGGCCGGTCAGCACGCCGAGGCCGGGTCCGACTTCGAGCACGCCGTCATCGGGGCCGATCGCGGCGGTCTCGACCATGATGCGCAGGATGTTGCCGTCGATCAGGAAATTCTGACCGAGCACCTTGCTGGGCAGGAACTGGTTGGCCTCGATCCAGGCGCGGACCTGGCTGGGGCTGGTGAGTTTGGGGAGGTCGTTCATCGGGAAGGCGTCTGCTTCCGGCGCCACGGGTTGGTGCGCCCGGCGAGGCGGCGGGCCTGGGCGATGGCCTCGGCCATGCTCGCGGGGTTCGCGCGGTTTTTTCCGGCGATGGCGTAGGCGGTGCCGTGGTCGGGCGAGGTGCGCACGAGGGGCAGGCCGAGGGTCAGGTTGACACCGGAATCGAAGGCGATGAGCTTGAGCGGGGCGAGGCCCTGGTCGTGGTACATCGCGACAACGGCATCGTAGGCACCGGTGGCGGCGTGATGGAACACGGTGTCGCCGGGCAGCGGCCCGTGCACGTCGAGGCCGGCGCGGCGCAGGGCCCGCACCACCGGGGCGATGACGCGCTGGTCCTCGTCGCCGATGTGGCCACCTTCCCCGGCGTGGGGGTTGAGGCCGCAGACCGCGATGCGGCGGCGGCGTTGGCCCATCCAGCGCAGGCCCTCGTCGGTGATGCGCACCGCGTCGCGCACGACGGCGGGGGTCAGCGCGGCGGGCACGGCGGAGATCGGGATGTGGCGGGTGGCCAGCACGACGCGGAGCGGGCCGCCGAACAGCATCATCGCGAAGCGTTTGGTCCCGGTCAGCGCGGCGAGCATCTCGGTATGGCCGGGATAGGCATACCCGGCGCGGTGCAGGCCCTCCTTGCTGATCGGCGCGGTGACCAGGGCGTCGAGGATGCCGCGTTGGCAGGCCTGCACGCCAAAGGTGATCCACTCGGCGGCGGCGCGACCGGCCTCGGCGCGCAACGTGCCCGGTTCCCAGCGCAGGCCCTGGCCGGGCCAGGGGTCCCAGACCACGACCGGCGCGGCGGGCACGGGGCCTTCGGCGGGATCCCACGCGGGCGGGACGGGGAGGCGGAAGCGGCGGCACTGGGCACGGATGACCGGGAGGTCGCCAATAAGGATCGCACGCTGGCCGGCGGGGAGGTCCGCGCCGTGCAGCGCCTTCAGGGCGACCTCGATACCGATGCCGTTGATGTCGCCGGCGGTGATGCCGATGCGGACGGTTTGCCTCATGGCGTGGGTTCGACGGGAATGTAGTAGATCACGGAAAATTTCTGGCGCAGCCGCTTCATCCAGTCGGCGTAAAGTCGTTCGCTTTCGCGCTCGCGCAGCTCGGCCTCGATCTCGGCGCGGACCTCCTCGAACGACTTGGTCGAGGCGTCGCGGCGTTCGTCGAGCTGCAACAGGTAATAGCCCTCGGGGGTGAACACGATGTCGCTGACCGTGCCGACGGCGAGGCCGGATGCGACGGTCTTCAGTTCCTCGCGCAGCATCGCCGGATCGAGCCAGCCCCAGTCGCCGCCGAGCGGGGCGGACGGGTCCTGCGAGACCTCTTTCGCCACGTCGGCGAAGGCCTCGCCGGCCTCGATGCGGGCGCGCGCGGCGACGGCCGCCTCATGCGCGGCCTCGGGCGGGTTCTCGAGGGGCAGGTAGATCAGGCGCAGCTTTACCTGGCCGGGGCTGTGGTAGCGGTCCTTGCGTTCCTCGTAGGCCTGGCGGACCTGGGTGGGCGAGATGATGATGCGGTCGCCGATCTCCACGCGGCGCAGGGCCATGACGATCAGGCGGTCGCGGATCGTATCGCGCCAGTCGGCAAAGGTGATCTGGTCCTCGGCCAGGGCCGACATCAAAGCGGAGCGGTCGTTGTTGAAGCGCTCGAAGACGATTTCGTTCACGCGGTCGTCGACCATGCGTTCGGGAATCTGCATGTCCTTGCGGGTGCCGAACTCCTCGATGATCAGGGCCTGATCGATCAGCCGCTCCAGACCCGAGCGGAACAGCTCGCGGCGCTTGGCATCCAGCTCGTCGCCACCGTACAGGATACGCAGGCGCTCCTCGGCCTCGTGGATGGTCATCATCACATCCCCGATGGTGATCGTGCGTTCATTGACCACGGCGGCAAAGCCGTCGAGCGGCAACTTGGCGGAACCGGCGGCCGGTTGCAAGCTGCACACCACCGCAAACAGGCCGGCCAACCATGGATGGAGACGCGTTTTCATAAGCCTGCCATCATGGCAAATCCGCGGCGGTTTTAGCAATCGATTTAGCGCGGGCCGGGAGGCAAAAGAATGCTGCATTCGCGGGTGATTCCGTTATGATGGAACGCAACGGGAGATCCTTATGAAGACATTCGTATGCTTGTTGTTTGCATTGTGCCTGACCGTGGCCGGTCCGGTCCTGGCCGAAACCACCGACACCTCCAGCTCCTCCGAAGCGATCAGCTCGATCACGTACGATGCGGATGCCAAGACGCTGACCGTGGTGTTTGAGCGCGGCACCTATGAATATGCCGATGTTCCGGCCGAGGTGCACGAGGGCCTGAAGAACAGCGAGTCGCAGGGCACGTACTACCGCGAGAACATCAAGGGCAAGTACAGCTCGACCAAGAAGTCCGAGTAACCGACGCCGGTTGCACTTCGTCCGGGACGGCGTACCGTGGGGCATGCCGTCCCGTGACCTCCATGTCGTCTGGTTCAAGCGCGACCTGCGCATCGACGACCACCGTCCGCTCGCCGAGGCTGCGCGCCGAGGCCGGGTCATCCCCCTGTACATCGCGGAGCCGTCGATCCTGGGCGCACCTGACAGCGATGCCCTGCACGCCGGCTTCATCGTCGCCTGCCTGACCGAACTCGACGCCGCGCTGCGGGAACGGGGCGCGGGTTTGCTGACGCGTCACGGCGAGGCGGTGGAGGTGCTGGAGGCGCTGCACCGCGAGACCGGCTTCACCCACCTGTGGTCGCACCAGGAGACCGGGGTGGAGCGGACCTTTGCGCGCGACCGCGCGGTGGCGGCGTGGGCCCGGAACCGCGGCGTGGCGTGGACGGAGCTGCCGAAGTACGGGGTCGGGCGCGGCAAGGTCGACCGCGACCGGTGGCAGGCGCGCTGGGAGGCCTTCATGGCCGAGCCGGTCACGCCGGCGCCGGAGGCGATCGCCCCCGGTTGTCCAATCCCTGGAACCCCGCCCGCGGTGGTTGTCCAGTCCCTGGACCTTCCTTCGCGTGTGGCCGCGCCGGTACGGCGCGCGCCGGATCTGCGCGGCGGATCGACCGAGGGTTGGCGCTGGTTCGAGGAATTCCTCGGCGGGCGCGGCATCGGTTACCAGCAGGCGATGAGCAGTCCGGTCACCGCGTACCACCGGTGCTCGCGGCTGAGCCCCTACCTCGCATGGGGTGCGGTGTCCATGCGGACGGTGGTGCAGCGGTTGCGGCGCGAACGGATGGCCCCGCAGGCGTTGCGCAAGGCCGACCTGCGTGCGCTCGATGCACGGTTGCACTGGCATTGCCACTTCATCCAGAAACTCGAGGCCGAGCCGGCCATCGAGGAACGGTGCTTCAACCGCGCGTGCGAATCGCTGCGCGAACCGGGGGCCTATCCGGAACGGCTGGCCGCATGGCGCGAGGGCCGCACCGGGTATCCGTTCGTCGATGCCTGCATGCGGTCGTTGCAGGCGCGCGGGTGGATCAACTTCCGGATGCGGGCGATGCTCGTCTCGTTCGCGGCGTACGACCTGTGGCTCGACTGGCGGGACCTGCGCGACTTCCTCGCCTGCCAGTTCATCGACTACGAGCCCGGCATCCACATCAGCCAGTTGCAGATGCAGAGCGGGGTGACCGGGATCAACACCTTGCGCATGTACAATCCGGTGAAGCAGGGCATGGACCACGATCCGTCGGGCGACTTCATCCGCCGCTGGGTGCCGGAGCTGCGCGACCTGGCCAACGCGGAGATCCATACGCCGTGGAAGGTCGCGTCGCCGCCGCGCGCCTATCCCCCGCCCGTCGTCGATCATGCCGAGGCAGTGCGTCGCGCGCGTGCCGCATTTGCCGCACTGCGCCGCAGCGAGGAACACCGCGAGGAAGCGCGCCGCGTGTACCAGGAGCACGGCAGCCGCAAACGCCCGGCGCGCCGACGGGCATCCCCTCCCCGCGCAAGCGCACAGCTTGATCTCCCGCTAGGCTGAACGGTTCCGGCCCAGCACCCGGTCGAGCGCCCACCGTCCCCCGCCCCAGACGGCGAAGAACAGCATGACCACGAGGTAGAGCAGGGCCAGTTCCTTTTTCTCGAAGGGATCGCCGCCGTGGCGGATGAACGCGGCGACGAACATCGTGCCGGCGATCAGCGCGGCGCTGACCCGCGAGCCGAGGCCGAGGGCGAGCGCGATGCCGCCGACCAGTTCCGACAACGCGGCCAGCCAGGCGAACAGGCCCGGCAGCGGGAATCCCATCTCGCCCACCCCGGCGGTGAACCGCTCCATGCGGCCCTCCTCGAAGATCTTCCCGTAGCCATGCGTCGCCATCATCAAGCCCGACGCGACGCGCAGCAGGCACCACGAACCCTGTTCCAACCAAGCCATCATGGATTGTTCCTTCCTGTCTGTGTTTCCGCCCTTATGCCGCAAATGTGTACACGCGGCGAACCCTTTTGGTGTATCATGGACAACGGTCGCCACCGCGTGTTCATCCGGACCGCACCACGACGGCCATTGGGGTATAGGGTATGCGAACAACGATTGGATGGGGAGTACTTGGCGCGGTCATCACTGTTTCGGCCTGGGCGGGGCGCCCACCGTTGCACACGGTGACGGTGTCGGTTTCCTCAAACGCCGGGGCCGGCAGCGCCTTGTACCTCGCGGTGGACCGGCCGGAACTGAACCGGCTGACCACGACCGGCGCGGTGCGCATGGTCTCGCCGTCGGCGAACCAATGGACGGTCAGCGTGGCCGTGCAGGGTTCGACCGTGGCGACCTCCGCGACCTACCGGCTCACCGCGCGCACCACCTCCAGCGCCACCCACTGCACGCCCGGCAACGGCAACCTTGCCGGGGCCTCGTTCACCACCAACCTGCCGTTGTGGAATCCCGGCTACACCGGCAAGACGGTCTTCTACCGCACGTCGTGGACCAATGCGTTCATCCTGTTCCGTGTCGGCGAAAGCGAGACGTTCAGCAACGCGCCGATGGCGCGGATCGGTGCGGGCCGCGCCGCGGGCGAATTCCTGTACCGGGTGGACGGCATCGGCGAGGCGGGCCGCCCGCTGGAGTTCGTGCCGAATGGCTACAACGTCGCGGGGGTCCAGCAGTGGGACAACCCGGCGTCCGGCGGGGTGAACAACAACTACTACACACCGCTCGACACGTTGTTCGTGCAGGACGGCCAGATCTACAACTACACGCCGCCGGCCACGGTATCCGCGCCGCAGGTCATCTCCGTCACGGCGTGGAACTCGAGCTACACCGGCAACGGCATCCCGACGCGCGGCGGCCGCATCTACCTGCCGCGCGGCTATACGCAGAACACGACGAAGCGGTATCCGGTGCTGTACATGCACGACGGGCAGAACGTGTTTGATCCGGGCGGGGCGTTCGGTTCGTGGTCGGCCGATGCCGCGGCCACCCGCGAGATCATGCACGGACGGATGCGCGAGACGATCATCGTCGCGGTGAACAACTCGAACAACCGCATGAGCGAATACGGCACACCGCAGGACGGCTACACCGGCGATTACTACCTGCGCTACCTGGTGCACAACGTGAAGCCCGCGATCGACGCGGCGTACCGCACGCTGACCAACCGCATGGATACCGGGGTGATGGGTTCTTCGCTCGGCGGGCTGATCTCGGCTTATTGCGGGTTGAGCACGAACGTGTACGGGCTGATCGGCGCGGTGTCGCCGTCGTACTGGTACGGACCGAATTTCCGCACCTGGATCAGCGCGCAGCCAACCAAGGGCGTGCGCATCTGGCAGTGTGCCGGCGCGAGCGAAGGCGCGTCGATGTGGGATCATTTCTGGCCGGTGCTCGGGTACTACCAGCAGGACGGCTACGTGGTGAACGACGACCTGCGCTACGCGATCGGGTGCGGCGAGGGGCACAACGAGGCGGCGTGGGCGAACCGCGTGCCCGGGGCGTTCCGCTTCCTGCTCCATCCGTGGGACGAAGCGAACACGTTGGAGACCAACGCCGCGCCATCGCCCGGCACCGTGCAGTTCGAGTCCGCGAGCCATACCGTGTCGGAGACCAGCGGAGTGGCACGGGTCTGGGTCACCCGCCTCGGCGGCACGGCGGGCGGAGCCACGGTGCAGGTGGCAACGGTGAACGGATCGGCGCTGGCCGGATCCGACTTCACCGCGGTGAACACGTCGCTCGCCTGGACCAACGGCGACGGCGCGGCGAAATTCATCGATGTACCGTTGATCAACGATGCCCTGTACGAGCTGACCGAGTCGTTCACCCTCGCCCTGTCCTTCGCCACCGGGGCCAGCCTCGGCACGCCGGGCACAACGACGGTCACCGTGCTCGACAACGATCCGGCACCGCCGGATATCGTCGTCACCAACCCGCCCGGCGCCACGTTGACCGTCGCAGCCGAGACCGGTGCGATCGACCTGGCCGGTGTGGCCAATCCCTACCTCTGGCCCTACCTCGCCTGGACCAATGCACGGACCGGCGCGGCCGGAGCCCTGCCCGCCACGCTGGCGTGGAGCATCGCCGGCGTGGCGCTCGCCGAGGGCACCAACGTCATCACCGTCACCGCGAGCAACACCATCCCGGTGATTGCCACCAACGCCACCGACCGCGGGGCGAACGCAGCGTATGGCGACGGCTGGACCGAGGCCGACAACGGCGGATCCGGATTCGGCGCGTGGGTCCTCACCACCAGCACCACCAACGTCAACAACAACGGGCGTTTCATGGCCACCAGCGCCGCCGTCGACATCGGCACGCCGGCGTGGGGCCTGTACGCCAACAACGACAACCTGTCCGAGGCGCGCCGGTTGTTCGCCGCGCCGCTCGCACCCGGCCAGACCCTGCGGGTGAGCCTCGACAACGGCTTCATCGACACCGGCCGCGGCATCGGCATCGCCGTGCAGAACGACACGAACGCGACGTTGTGGGAGTTCTACTTCAACGGCGGTGATGCGACCTATTCGATCAACGGTGCCGCGACCGACATCGGCTGGACCAGCACCGGCATCGACCTCGAGCTCACCCTGACCGGACCGACCCAGTACCTCGCCCGCATCACCCCGCGCGGGGGCACGGTGCGCGAGATCGCCGGCAACCTGATCCCGCGCGCCTCGACGGCCGCCACCCGTTTCCGCGCCTGGAACTACAGCGCGGGCAGCGGCTCCGACTACGACGTGTTCTTCAACCACCTCGAGCTGGTTACCCGGACCGCGGCCGGCTCGAGCACCGGCGCGACGGTGGCGATCACCCGGCCTTCCGGTTGGCGCGACGGCATTCCGCTTTCGTGGTGGAACCAGTACGGGCTCGGCACGAACGAGACGGCCGGCGGCGACAGCGACGGCGACGGCGCGACCCACTTCGAAGAGTACATCGCCGGCACCCATCCGGGCCAGGCCGCCTCGGTCTTCACCAACCGCATCGCCGCGGCCGAGGGCACGGCCTCCCTGGTCCTGCAGGCCGGACCACCGACCACGAACACGCGCGTGTACGCGGCATGGTTCAGCACGAACCTGTCCGAAGGCGTCTGGCAGCGGCTCGGTGGCGGGATCCCCGGCGCGTCGAACGGCGGGGCGGTGTGGATCGGCGTAACCAACAGCGGGGCGGGCGGGTTCTACCGCACGGCGGTCGAACTTCCGTAGCGGCGCGGCTCAGGGCGTCGCGGTCGCCGGCGCGGCAATGGCGAAGTTCTCCTGGAACGCGGGGAACTGCGCGAGGGAGGCGAACTCGGGGCCTTTCGTCCAGGTGCCGACGAAGTCGCGGCCGAAGCGCGCCGAGGCGCGGATCAGCACATCGACGGCCAGCGCCGGTTCATTCTTCTGTACGAAACACTGGGCCAGATAGTAGTAGGCCTGCGAGTTGCCGGGTTCGTCGCGGATGACATTCTCGAAGGCGCGGATGGCCTGGGCGTAGCGGCCGAGGCGGAGGTGGACCGCACCGAGGCTGTTCTCGGCGACGTGGTTGTTGCTGTTGAGGGCGACGAGCTTCTCGAGGTGGCGGATCGCCGCGTCGTAGTCCTCCATGCCGATCAGCACATCGGCGGCGATCTGGTGTGCCGGTTCGGAATACGGCTCGGACTCGACCACCCAGGAGGCGAGGGCAAGCGCGTCGGGGTATTGCCGCAACTGGAAGGCGCACTGGGCGAGGGCGAGGCGGGCGGGCACCGAGGCGGGCTGGACGGCCACCGCGACCGACAACGGATCGCGCGCGGTGGCCCAGCGTTTCTGTTCGATCAGCGATTGCCCCCAGTCATACAACACATCGAACCGGTGCGGGGTCAGCGCCACCGCTGCGGCGAAACGGTCATCGGCCTCGCCGAACCGGCGCTCGCGGGCGAAGCGGCGGGCCTCCTCGTGCAGCCGCAACGATTGCTTCACGTCGGCGGTCAGCGCGGCCAGGTCAACCGGAATGCCGCCACCGGGATCCACCGGAGCCGGGGCCACCGGTGTGGCGGGTTCGGCGATGACGACCGGTGCCGCCACCGGGACCGGGGCGGAGGCAACCGGCGCGGAAGTCTCCGCTGCCGCGGGGGGCGGGGGCGACGAGCGGCGGTAGCGCAATTCGCTGTAGGCGACAAAGCCGGCATAGCCGATGGCGATCGCAAACACGGTCAGCCACAACACCTTGTCGTTGCCGCCGGCTTCGCGCCGCTGGGCGCGCCGGGAACGCGACGTGGAGAAGTCGCGGTCGCGGGAGCGTTGCCGCACCTGTTGCTCCACATCGCGAACGGAGAACCGTTCGCCGCTGAACGGATCGGACGAGGACGCGTAGCCACCACCCGGCTTGAAGGCGGTTGACGGTTCACTGGTTCGCGGGGCGCGGGGCGTGTCCATGCTTACACAGAACTAACGGTTTGAAGGTTCGTGGTCAACGGGATTCGCCGGTTCGCCCAACACGGCGCGAAGGTCATCGGGCAGGTCAACCGGTCCATCCATCCGCACGAGGTCCTGCCAGACCTGGCGGGCAAGATGGGGCTGCCCGCTCTGCACGAAGGCGCGGATCAACCGGAGTTCAATCTCGCGGCGGCTCGAGGGCGGCAGGTTGTCGGCGCGGTGGCGGGCGCGCTCGAGCACGACCGCGGCCTCGGCGGGTTGGTCGAGGGCGAGCAGGATCATGCCGAGGGTGTCGAGGTAGGCGGGGTTCGACGGCTCGATGGTGAGGGCGCGGCGGGCCCAGCGTTCGGCCTCGCGGCGCTGTTCGGGTTGCTGGCCGAGCAGGTAGGCAAGGTTGTTGGCGGCGCGCGCGCTGAGCGGGTCGATAACCAGCGCATCGCGGTAGGCCTTCTCGGCGGCAGCCGGATCCCGCGCGCGCTGGTGGATGCGGGCCTGGGCGAGCAGGATGTTGATGTTGCGCGGATCGGCCTGCTGCAGGGCGTCAAGGTCGGCCAGTGCATCGGACCACAACCCGATTCGCTCGTAGAAGCGTGAGCGGGCCACCCGTTCGCGCGTGGACAGGGTCCAGGCGATCTGGTCGGGTGGACATAGCACGAGGGTCCAGTTGCGCACCGGTCTCCAGATCGGGCGGAACTCCGCATAGGTATAGACGCGCGGTTCCTTGCCGCCCTCGTGGACGAGCAACTTTTCGGCAGGCTGGTTGAATCCGATGATGATCATGTAGCGACGGGTTTTGGTGTCATCGCCGCGATCCTGCACCATGACCAGCAGCGGGATGCCGGAAAGCAACCGGTCCTCGACCTCGCGCATCGTCGCATAGAACGAATAGGACCAGAGCATACGCCGGTCGGCGAGATCGATCATGACCTCTTCGGGCGGGATCAGCATCGCGGACATCGCGGCGATCAGCCGGCTTTCCGCCTCGGACGACAACACCGGTTTGTTCCAGTGCGCGAACAGCGACGCGACGGCGGAAATGCCACCCTGGGCAGCATCGACGCGCAACGGCGGCACGTTGGTGAGCAGGATGCCCGGACCCGGCCCGAGGGCGAGTTCCTCGGCGAAGCCGGGGGCGCGCCGGGTGGTGGCACAGCCCGAGACCAACAGGGCAGCGGCAAGCAGGGCGAGACCGGCGCGCCTAGAATTGGAGTGTCTTGTCGATGACACCGCGCACCCCCGGAGTTCCCCGCACGATGCTGACCGCCCGCAGGCGGACGTGGGCCTGGTCGATGCGGCCGCTGAGGGTGACGATGCCATCATCGACCGTGATGCCGAGCCGAAGCGGCGCAGTGACCGGGTCGCTGGACAGGCGCTGTTCGATGCGCACGCGCACCGCGGTATCGGACGGATCGCCCCCGTTATCCAGGGCGGGTAGCGAGGCGCAGCCCGCTCCGATCATCGCCCACGCCATCATTACCCAGGCAACCAGCAAACGGCTCATGTGTGCATCTCCTGAAACATCACGGTACATCCTTGCTGTAACCATACCCGGCCTCAAGGCGAGGTCAACGGCGAACCTGCCGGGCCGGCATCCTCCGGCGCACGCCCCTGCAAAGAAAGGCACAGGTCGAGGTTGCGGCGGGCGTGCTCGTGACCAGGTCGGCGGGCGAGCGCCTCGCGCAACAGGAGTTCCGCGCCGGTGAGGTCGCCCGCCTCGCCGAGCAGGATGGCCCGGTTGACCAGCGGGGCGACGTCGTGCGGATTCAGCCGCTCGGCCTCGATCAACAACCGCCAGGCCTCGTCGCGATGACCGGCACGCTTCTCCTCGAGGGCGATCCAGGTGTGGGCGCGGGCACTGCGCGGCTCGACGGAGAGGGCGGCCGTCCACAAGGTCCGGTCGTCGCGCCAGTCCGCTACCCGCGCCGTCGATCGCACGCCGGCGGCCAGCGCGAGCACCACCAGTGCCGGGACGGCCACGCGCGGCCAGCGCGCGAGGCCCGCGGCGAACGCGAGCACGAGGCCGGGCAGGATGCCGTAGGCATAGCGGTCGGCGACCGGATTGTACAACGGCAGCAGGTTGGACACCGGGGCGAAGAACAGGACAAACCAGGCGAGACCGAGCGCGACCGCGGCCGGGGTGCGGCGGTGCACGAGCGCGAGGGCCAGCGCGGCGAGCACGGCGAGCGGGGCCCAGCCGCGCGGCTCGGACCACGCGGCCACCGGCGCGATCACGTAGTCGACCGACAACGGATGCGGCCACACCGCCCGCACAAGCTGGTGCACGGCCAGCCACGGCGCGGTGCGCCACCCCTCGGCGCCGCGCAAGGCCACCCCGTTCCACGCCTCGCCCCACCCCTGCGCCGGACGGCCCGCGAGCAGGAAGACCAACACGATCACGGTCAGCGCAAACGACCACGCGGCGAAGGCGATCATCGTGCGCCGCGGCGGTCGCCACGACGGCTGCCACCACCACCCCGCCAGCAGCACCAGCGGCAACGCGGCCGCCGCCTCCTTGGCCAGCAGGGCCGCGACCAGGCACAGCACGGCGGCGACGTGGCGCGTGCGCGACGGCACCGCGCACCACCCGAGCAGGAGGAAGGCCAGGCCGGGCACCACGTACAGGAGATCTTCACGGAACGCCGGGGCGATCACCGCCTCGACGTTGAGCGGATGCCACGCGAAGAGCAACGACGCGAGCGCGGCGAGGCGGAGGTCGAGCAGGCGGCGGAACAACGCGAACACGAGCAGGGTCGCGGCGGCATGGAGCAGCAGGTTGGTCGCGCGGAACGTGGCCGGATCAAGGCCGCCGCGCGCGCGGTCGGCCAGGTAGGACAGCACGACCACCGGACGCTGCCCGTCCACCACCGACGGGTCGCGCACCGTGCCGAGGGTGAGCAGGCGGCGCGCGGCCGCGGGATCCGCGAGGAAGGTGTTCTCGACGATCACGCCATGGTCGTCGTAGGTCCACGCGTGCGGCAGGCCGTGCAGGAACGGCAGCACCGACGCGCAGGCCAGGAGCAGCGCGGTCAGCAGGAGGCGGCGGTGTTCAGGAGACATACCCGAATTGCTTCAACAGCCAGAAGTTCCGGTCCCAGTTCTTCTCGATCTTCACCCACAGCTCGAGGTTCACCTGCCGCTCGTAGATCATCGCCAGTTCGGTCTCGGCGGCACGGCGAATCTTGCGCAACAGGCGGCCCTTCTCGCCGATGACGATGCCCTTCTGCGACGGCTTGTTCACGTAGATGATCGCGCGGGCATTCCACGCGTCCGGCGTCTCCTCGAACTTCTCCACCCAGACCGCGATCGCGTGGGGCAGTTCGTCGCGCAGCGAGAGGAAAAGCTTTTCGCGCACGATGTCGGCGATGTTCAGCCGGCGCGGATAATCCGACACGATGTCCTCGGGATAGAGCAGCGGCCCGAACGGCAGCAGCGCGTACAGCGTGTCGAGCAGGCCGGGGAGTCCATCGCCGGAGGCGGCCGATACCGGCAACCATTGCGGGACCGGTGCGTTCTCGATGCCCTCGGTGGCGCGGGTCCAGGCGGCGCGGTGGTCGGCCGTGCGGTCGGCCGGGAGGTCGCTCTTGTTCAGCGCGATCACCACCGGCAGGCCGGCGCGGGCGAGGCGGCGCATCCAGCCCTCGTCCTCCTCGAACGGCGGCAGCGAACGGTCGAGCACCAGCAGCACGGCATCGGTGCCCTCGACCGCGGAACGCGCGAGCCGGTTCATCACCTTGCCGAGGTCGCCGGGGGCCTTGTGCAACCCGGGGGTGTCCACCAGCACGAGCTGGCCGCGCGGTTCGGTGATGATGCCGCGGATCACCGACCGCGTGGTCTGGGCGACCGGGCTGACGATGCTGAGCTTCTCGCCGAGCAGCGCGTTGGTGATCGACGACTTGCCGACATTGGCGCGGCCGACCACCGCGGCCATGCCGGAACGGCGCGAGGCGTCCGGCGCGTTTTCCGGCGATGCCGGCGGGACAGGCAGGTCCGTCATAAGGAAAATCCTTCGCCACGCACGGGCAGGTGGACCTCGGCCCCGGTGACGCGGCGCAGGGTCGCGGCGAGGTCCTCGCGGGCTTCCGCCTCGCCGTGCACCAGGAAGATCCGCTTGGCCCCGCTGCCTTTGGCATAGGCCACGAGGTCGTCGGCATCGGCGTGGGCGCTGAAGGCATCGAGCACCTCCACCTCCGCCTTGCGCGCGAACAGGTCGCCGAAGATGCGGACCTCGGGCTGCTGCTCGACCAGGCGGCGCCCGAGGGTGTGGGCGGCCTGGTAGCCGACGATCACCACGGTGTTGCGCGGATTGCCGATGCCGTGCTTGAGGTGATGCAGGATGCGGCCGTGTTCGCACATGCCGGAGGCGGCGATGACGATGCACGGCTCGGTCGAGGCGGTGACGCGCTTGGATTCGTCGACGGTGGTGGCGGCATGCATCCACGGCGGACACAGCAGGCAGCTCATGCGGTCGCGCAGCGCGGCATATTCCTCGTCGAGGTAGTCGGCGTGCTCGTCGAAGATCTTCGTCACCGCGACGGCCATCGGGCTGTCGAGGTACACCGGGCGTTTCTCGATGCGGCCCTCGAGCATCAGCGCCGCGATGTGGTAGACGAGTTCCTGGGCGCGCTCGAGGGCGAAGGCGGGGATGATGACCTTGCCGCCTCGCTGCCAGGTGCGCTCGATCACCGCGCGCAACTGCTCGCGGGCGTCCTCGGCCTTGCCGTGGCGGCGGTTGCCGTAGGTGCTTTCGAGGACGAGCACGTCGACCGGCGGCATCGGCTCGGGATCGCGGATCAGCGGCAGATGGTGGCGGCCGAGGTCGACGGCGAAACCGATCGACACGCTGCGCGGCCCGTCGGTCACGGTCATGTGCGACAGCGCCGCGCCGAGGATGTGGCCGGCCTCGTACTCCTCGGTGGCGATGCCGGGCGCGAGCTCGATCCGCTCGTGGTAGGCGTGGGGCCGCAACTGGGTGATCGCCTTCTCCGCATCGGCGATGGAATACAGCGGCTCGATCGCCTTCAGGCCCTTGCGGTTCGTCTTCTGGTTCAGGTAGGCTGCGTCCTGGTTCTGGATGTGGGCGGAGTCGCGCAGCATCACCGCGGCGAGCTTCACCGTGGCGGCGGTCGCGCGGATCGGGCCGTCGTAGCCGCGCGCGGCGAGGGTCGGCAGGTTGCCGCAGTGGTCGATGTGCGCATGCGAGAGCAGCACGGCATCGAGGGTGGCCGGATCGAAGCCCGGCTCGCGGTTGATGCGGAACGACTCTTCGCGTTTCCCCTGGAACAGGCCGGCGTCGCGCAGGACACGTTGGCCGTTCGCCTCGACGAGGTGCATCGAACCGGTCACCGTGTCGGCGCCGCCATGGAAGTACAGCTTGATGGTCATGCCGGACTATACCAGAACGCGTGAACGGGTGACTATGGCAAAGCCGGGGCGGGTGCGGCGAATCGATCGCGGGACGCCGCGGGATTGGCCGGACCCGGCGGTTTTGCTACGATGGCACGATGCCCACGAAACCGCGTCACCGACCCGATCAACCGCCCCTGCTCGCGGTGTACCGCGCCCTGTTCGCGGCGTGGGGACCGCAGGGGTGGTGGCCGGCGCGTACGCGGCTGGAGATGATGATCGGGGCGATCCTGACCCAGAACACCGCGTGGACGAACGTGGAGAAGGCGATGGCCAACCTGAAGCGGGCGCGGTTGCTGGGCGTGGCCGCGTTGCACCGCGCCGGTACCGGGGAGATCGCCGCGTGCATCCGTCCATCGGGGACCTTCACGGTGAAGGCGCGGCGGATCAAGCATTTCATCGACTGGCTGGTCGCGGAGCATGGCGGCGACATCGGGCGGTTGTTCCGGGGCGACACCGCGACCGTGCGGGCGTCGCTGCTGGCGGTTCACGGCATCGGCCCTGAAACCGCCGACGGCATGCTGCTCTACGCCGGCCGTCATCCGGTGTTCGTGATCGACGCCTACACGCGGCGGTTCATGGAGCGGCACGGCTGGGCCGCGCCGCGCGAATCCTACGACACGCTCGCCGCGCGGTTCACCCGCGCCCTCGCACGGCTGCCCGAAGCGGAGCGCGTTCCCGCCTTCAACGAGTACCACGCCCTGATCGTCGCACTGGCCAAGCGCCACTGCCGCACCAGGCCGGACTGCGCCATGTGTCCGTTGCGGCGCTGGCTGCCGGCGCCTTCCCGTGGTAAGGTGCCGCCATGAACGTCCGCACCGCATGGATCCATCGCCTTGTCTTCGCGGCCGTGTGCGTCCTGCTCGCGGCAGGATGTGCCGGTCCGCACGGCGCGGCGCCACCGCCAGCGGGTGCCGCCGAACCGGTCGCCCATGACCGGTACGGGCGGGTGGTTCGGGTCAACGATCCCGGCGGTTATGTCGTGCTGGAATGTACGTTCTTGCCATCGATGGGCGAAGAGATCACAGTATTTCGAGACCGGGAGCGCAGGTACCGCAGCCGTGTGCGCGTGGGATCGATCGCTTCGGGTCACTGGGTCGTGGCCGACATCCTGGAGGGCCATCCGATGCCCGGCGATTGGTTTATCGGCCGTTAACGTGCGGCGAGGCAAGACGGTGGAATTATGATGCGAAACTTCAGTGTTACCGAAATTGTCCTGATCATTCTGGCCCTGGTGCTGTTGTTCGGGGCGCGCCGCATTCCCGAACTGGCCCGCTCGCTTGGCCGCAGCTTGAGTGAATTCAAGAAGGGTCGCCAGGAAGGGCTCGACGACGAGAAGTCGGACAAGCAGCCTCCGGCCTGATGCTGGGCATCGTCGCCGGGGTCTCCTGCCCCCAGAAGCCGGGATGCTTGACCACCTCCACATCGCCCAGGGCCCGGCACTGGCAGGCCAGGCGCAGTCCGCTGCCGCGCCGGTGCGGCGGGAACCCCAGTCGCCACCGTTCCACCGCCGTCAGGCCGCTTACCGGGCCGCGCACCTCGACCGCACAGGTGCCGCAGGTACCGAGGCCGCGGCAATTCACCACCGAAGCCGCACCGTTGTAGGGAGACAGGCCGGCGCGCAACAGCGCTGCGCGGAGGGTTTCGCCGGGACGGGCTTCGCAGGATCGGGCGGCAAACAGGATGCGTGGCATGGGGCAACCTACCCCGGATCGGCGCGTGGTCAATCCCTCGCTTCGATCACCTCGCGGATCTTCGTGGCGAGGGCGGCGATGGTGAACGGTTTCTGGATGAAGTGTACCGACTCGTCCAGCACGCCCCGGTCGGAGATCACATCGGCGGTGTAGCCGGACATGAACAGACAGCGGATGTCCGGACGCAGCTCGCGCACGCGGCGGGCCAGCTCCAAGCCGTCGAGGTCGGGCAGGATCACGTCGGTGATGAGCAGGTTGATCGCATCCGGATAATCGCGGGCGATCCGCATCGCCGTGGTCGGCGTGGCCGCCACCAGCACGGTGTAACCGAGGCGTTGCAGCGAGACCATGCCCATGTTCAGGATGACCGCCTCGTCCTCGACCAGCAGCACGGTCTCGCGTCCGGACAGGGTGTCCTGCGCCTCCGGTGCCGCGGGCTGCGGGACCTGGTGGGTGTCGATCATCGGCAGCATGATGCGGAACGTGCTGCCCACGCCGGGGGTGGAGTCCACCTCGATCACGCCGTCGTTCTGGTGCACGATGCCGAACACGGTGGCCAGGCCGAGGCCGGTTCCCTTGCCCGGCTCCTTCGTGGTGAAGAACGGTTCGAACAGGTGCTGGCGCACCTCGTCGGTCATGCCGCACCCGTCGTCGCGCACCTGGATCACCACGTACCGGCAGGGGCGGCACCGCGTACAGGAGCGGTGGCATTCATCCGGATTGCACACATAATTCTCGGTGGCGATCTCGATGTGCCCGGTATCGCGGATCGCATCGCGCGCATTGACCGCGAGGTTGGCGAGGATCTGGTCGATCTGGCCGGGGTCGATCTTCACCGGCCACAGGTTCGGTCCCGGCTTCCAGTTCAACTGGATGTTCTCGCCGATCAGCCGCTGCAGCATCTTCAGCATGCCGGCGACGGTGTCGTTGAGGTCGAGGATGCGCGGTTGCACCGTCTGCTTGCTGGCGAAGGCGAGCAATTGACGGGTCAGGCGGGCAGAGCGGTGTGCGGAGAGCTCGATCTCGGTCAGGAAGTCGGCAAGCGCCGAGCCGGGGGGCGTCTCCATCTTGGCCAGGTTGGCGTTGCCGATGATCGCCTGCAGCATGTTGTTGAAATCGTGGGCCACGCCGCCGGCCAGCCGGCCGATCGACTCCATCTTCTGCGATTGCAGCAACTGGGACTGCAACCGCCGGTTCTCCTCGTCCGAGCGTTTGCGGTCGGAGATGTCCGAGGCCATCGCGATCACCACATCCTGCCCGAGGTAGGTGCCCTTGCACAACCAGACCTCCTTGGGAAACTCCTCGCCAGACTTGGTCCGGCCCCAGAACTCGAAATACTGCGGATGCCCGGCCCACGCATCCCGGAAGCACCGCTCAACCATGGCCATGTCGTTGCGGCCCGGTGCCGCGAGAAATCCCGGCGTGCGACCGATGAACTCCTCGCGCGCGTATCCATAACGAGTCACCGCGCCCTCGTTCACATCGACAAAACACCCCTGGGCATCCTGGATGTAGATCGATTGCTGGATCGCGTTGAACAGGCCGCGGTAGCTTTCCTCGCTCCGTCGCAGGGCGGATGTTCGCTCGGCAACCTGCTGCTCAAGGCGGGCCCGGCGGGTGGCCAGCAGGCCGATCAGGGTGGATCCGAGCACAGTCAGCGCGATGCCCATGGCAAAGGCACGCCATCCCTCGCGCGCCGGATGGAGGTTGAGGAATCCGGCCTCCGGCAAGGCAACCGCCGCATAGGTGCGGCCAAAGGCGAACACCGGGGCGGAGAAGGCCATCAGGCCGTCAATGCCCCGCTTGTCGCGGGTCGCCGACAACAAATGGCCCTTGCGGGTGGAACCATCACTCGCGGCCAGGAATACCGGTTCCCGGTCCGGCAGCAGTTCGTAGAACTCCACGTACGAAATCGGATCCGACGAGGCGCTTTCCCGGCTCAAGGCCCGTTGCAACAACACCTGCATATCGATCACCGAGGCGGCCAAGCCGGACAACCGCCCGGGTTCCCCGTGGTGGAACACCGGACGAAACACCACACTCATCAATCCATCACCAAGGCCCGGATAGAAGTCGGCCGGTGAAGCCGTCAGCATCCCGGTGTTCCGGGCCCCCTCGATCGCCATCCGGAACGCCGGCTCGGTCGCCAGATCATAACCAACCCAGGCATTCTTCTCGCCCTGCGGCTGCACATAACACACCGCATAATGCAGGCTCCCGGTATCGGAAATCGTACGCCGCCGCCCTCCATCCAGGGACCAGACCTCATACCCGTCCATGCCGTTCGCGCGCACTGCGGAAACAAACCCCTCGCGCTCGCCCGGCATGACCGCCACCACCCACAACCATGAACGCGCATACGGGCGGCTCAGCAGGTAACCGATGTATTGGCGGAACTCCTCGCGATCGACAAAATTGCTGCCATCAAAGAACCGCCCCACCCCTTCCAGGTAATTGTCGCCCAACCGGAACAACAACTGCTGGAGCGAGCTGGCCTGTACGGTGGCCACCCGACGAAACGCCTGGTTGTGTTTCCACAATTCGTTCTCATTGATCGCCAGGGAAAGCGCCACGGTCAGGACAAACCCGAACACGGAGGCCACAATGACCTCCCACCGCCACAGCAGGGTTCGTGTTTCGGACAAACGGCGCAAGCGAAAGAACACCAGGGCAAGCCCCAACAGCACCATCGTCGCGACAATCGGAGGCATGGCCCCGCGCATCTTGTCCAAACGCCATTGCGACGCATCGATGTCCACTCCCAATACACCCACCAACGCGTTGTTATGCGGATGAAACAGCGGGACGAAGGCGCTCAACCACGTTCCCCAGCGATCAACCATGGGTCCAACGGTAACGGGCTGGCCTCGATCGAACACGCGGTGCACGTCCGCAACCGCCTCCTCGTACACTTGTCCGGGCGGCGAGTAATCAGCGGATACGGCAGGTTCGGAATCAACAAGGAACACCACCCGCGCGGATGCATCCCGCCGCATCACATAAATAAAACGAATGCACGGATGCAGGGTGCGCGCCTCGGTCAACTGCTCCTTGATCATCGCGTAAAGCGGCGTCGCGAGATCGCGCTCCGATCCATGCAACGATGCAATGTGGTCCGCGCGCAACGCCCAGGAGATCAGCGTGGTGCGCTCCAGCAACGACTCGCGCATCCGGGCATCCACCTGATGATACCGCCACACGGTCAGACAAATCCCGAACAACACGATCCCGATCAAGATAAGCGACTCAACCGTACGCGCGGACGCGCCCGAACCTGCAGCGGGTATTTTCGTGCGGTGGGTCATGAAACTATTCGGTCGCCGACAAACGCCGACCGCCGTTATCCTTTTTGATATTGTGATACAAGGGGTTGCCTCTGTAAAGCCCGCCCTTCGCGAAAGATGGAAAACAGGTCGCCCCGCTCGATGAACTTTTCGTTAGTTTTTCTTGAGTTTGAGGGAAAAGCGACCACAGTAAAGCGCTACAAGGACGAAGGGAGCGCATGGTTGTAGCACGGACATCTAAACGGTCTGGTTGGCTGGCGGCGGCTTTTCTCGCTTTCGCACAATTTGCACCGGCCCAGTCCGAAGTTCCCGCGACGGCCATCCCCGACGCTCTTTCCTCAGATCTCCGCTTTACCGTAACCCGGATGACCACCGGCGGACGCCTGACCGAGGCGATTCCGTACCTGGAGGAGTTGATCCGCCGCTACGAGTCGTCGAAGGGCGCGAAGTTCGACAAGGAACTCGAGCGGATGTACTACTTGGCCGGCGCCGCCTACATGCAGCAGGAAACCTTCGACGAAGCCGTGGAGGTGCTCAAGAAATACGCGGCGAAATTCCCCGATGCCGCCGATGCCGCCCTCGCGCTGGAATGGTTAGGCGACAGCTATACCGCGCTGGACGATACCAGCGCCGCGGCGGCGACCTACCGGAAGGTCCGCACCGCCTATACCCTGCGCGGCCGCGCCCGCGACGAAATCACCGCGAAGGAAGCCGCCGCTCTCGCCAAGCTGGGCCGCTGGGAGGAAGCCGTCCCGCTGCTGGAAACCCTGCTCGCCCAGGCCCGCGACCCGCAACGCCGCAGCGAAGCCGCCACCCTGCTCGTCCGCGCCCACCTGGCCCTCGAACAGGTCGACCGCATCGTCACCCTGCTGCCCCAACTGCTGGCCGTGACCGGCGCCCGCTACGAGGCCGACTTCAACATCCTGCTGATCCACGGCGGCGATACCGCCTTCCACGCCAGCCGCTTCGACGACGCCCTGCTCCTCTACCAGCTCGCCCTGACCAAGGAGGAACTGCTCGCCTGGCACGAGGAACAGATCGCCACGACGGAAGCGAACCTGCGCAGCCGCGCCGTCACCACCGACCTCGAAGCCGCCGCCGCCCTGCGCCACCGGCTGCGCACCCTGAAGGCCGGACGCGCCGACATCGCCGACCGCGACAGCTACACCGAGGAGCTGTTCTTCCGCAAGGGTCAGTCGTACGTGGAACTGAACCGTAAATGGGAGGCGTTCTGGACTTTCTGGTCGATCTGGAAAACCCTGCCCGACAGCGAACACGCCCGCCAGGCCCTCTACAGCGCCTTCGCCCTCGCCGGCGAACTGAACATGCACGACCGCGCCCGCGAGTTCGGCTACGCCTTCATCGACACCTTCGGCCCCGGGGACTTCTTCGACGAGGTGACCCTGACCCTCGCGAACCTGCACCTGAACCGCAAGGAGTTCGCCGACGCCATCGCCCTCGTCGAACGCGCCCTCGCCCAGAACCCCGAACACGCGTTCCAGGACCGCCTGCTCTTCATCTCCGGCTACAGCCTGTTCCAGCAGGGCGACCTCGCCCAGGCCCTGGTCGCCTTCACCGATGTCCGCGCGAAATTCCCCGACAGCGAATCCGACGAGGGCGCCCATTACTGGATCGGCATGACCCACCTGTTCCGCCAGGAGTACGAGAAGGCCCGCGACGCCTTCAGCGAATTCGTCGCCCGCTACATCGGCGGCCCCTACGTCGAGGACGCCCGCTTCCGCGTCGGCGTGGCCTCGTACGGCCTCGCCGAATTCGACACCGCCCGCGACCGCTTCACCTCGTTCATCGAGACCTACCCGGCCAGCGTGCTGCGCAGCGAGGCTCACGCCTTCCTCGGCGACATCGCCGGCGCCGAAGGCCGCCTCGCCGACGCACTCGAGCAGTACCGCCTCGTGCCCGCCCACACCGACCAGATGCAGCAGATCAACTACGCCGCCTTCCAGGTCGGCAAGATCCTCGAACTGCAGGAACGCTACGCCGACCTCGCCGCGTTCTTCGACGAATACCTCGCCACCTACCGGCTGGACGGCCAGTACACCGAAGCCCTGCACCGGCTCGGCTTCGCCCGCAAGATGCAGGGCGATACCGATGGCATGCTGGCCACCTACGAGGACGCCGTGCGCCGCTATGCCCACCGCCACACCGCCCTCGGCATCGACCTGATCCTGCGCGACTGGATCACCGCCCACCGCGACCTGCGCGGCGCCCCGCCGACCGACTGGCTCCGCACCGAATACGCCGCCGCCACCGAGGCGAAATCCGACGCCGCCCGCCTCCGCTACGCCTGGGCCCTCGCCGACTTCTGCAGCGAACCCGCCCCCGCCCCGTTCGCCGACACCGACCTCCGCCACGCCTCCCCCGCCGTGCTGGAATGGATCGGCCGCACCGCCCGCACCTCCCAGCCCGAGCTCGCCGTCACCGCGCTCGAAAAAGCCGTCGAGGAATTCCCGGAAAGCCCGTGGGTCGAGGACGCCCTCGCCACCTGGGCCGCCCTCGCCACCGAACGCGGCGACCCCGCCCGCGCTCTCGCCCTCTACGAACGCCTGTTCGACCAGTTCCCCACCGGCCCGCACGCCGGCGCCGCGCTGAAACACGCCGCCGACCTGAAGGCCGCCGCCGGCCGCACCGACGAGGCGATCAAGGACTACCTGCGCATCCTCGAGATCCGCGAATGGCGCGGCCCGCTCTGGCCCGAATCGCTCTTCCGCATCGGCACCCTGCTCGAGCAGCAAGGCAAGCTGCAGGAAGCCTTTGCCTACTACCAGCGCGTGTACATCCTCTACGGCGGCTACCCCGAATGGGCCGCGAAAGCCTACTTGCAAAGCGGCCTCGTGCTCGAGAAACTGAACCGCCGCCGCGAAGCCATCGCCACCTACGAGGAGATGCTCGCCAACGAGGCCATGCGCGCCACCGAACCCGCCCGCACCGCCGGGCAACGATTGGCGGCCCTGCTATGACCCGAACCTCCATGCGCCTCGCCGCCACGGCCTTCGCCGCCCTGCTCGCCACCGCCTCCGCGCCGGCCCAGCGCGCCGACCTCCCCGCGCGCATCGCGCTGAAGAACCTGCCCGGCGCGACCGACATCGTGCTGACCGCCCGCCGCGGCAATACCCTGCACGCGCGCCTGAACGACGCGACCGGCAGCAGCATCACCTACGACACCGCCGACGTGCGGCGCCTCGCCTTCAACCTGCCCGCGGACGCCGTCGGCCGGGCCGAAGCCGCCGCCGCCTCCGGCAACACCGCCGAAGCCGCCCGCCAGATGCGCGTTGTCATCGTCCCGATCCTGCCCTACCTCGACCTGCCCACCGACGGCGTCGTGCCCCACGCCTTCACGTACGCCGGGTGGCTCCGCCGCGACAACGCCTGGACCGCCGCCATGTCCGTGTACCGCGCCATGACCAACCACGCCGAACTAGCCATCCGCGAGCAGGCGCTGGCCTGGCTGGCCTACGGCTTCGCCCGCAACCAGCAGCCGAACGAAGCCCGCGCCCTGATCGAGGGCCTGACCATCGACGACCCGCGCCACGAAGGCTTCATGCCCGCCGCCCTCGCGGCGGTGATCGTCGCCACCGCCGACACCAACGACACCCGCACCATCGACCTCGCCGCCCGCGCCACCGCGCTGGCCCGCATCGACCACGAACTCTACCCCGAGTCGCTCTTCCGCACCGCCGCCGCCTACCACCGGCTCGCCGCCACCGCCGCCTTCGACGAAGCCCACCCGCCTGTCGTGCTCCGCAAGGCCGGCGAGGAACCGCCGCCCACCCCGCCGCTGAACGCCGCCGAATTGACCACCGCCGCCTCGAACCTCTACCAGCGCGTGACCACCCTGTTCCCGTCCTCGCCGTTCGCCGCCGACGCCACCCGCGACCTCGGCCGCCTGCCCGTTCTGACCAACACCACCGCTCACGCCATCACGACCACCGCACCCGGAGCCTCCCGATGAAAACAACCCGCCTCCTCCCCCTCGCCGCTGCGCTGCTGCTCGCCGTCGCCTCCCTCGCGATCGCGCAACCCGCCGCGCCCGAACCCGCCGCGCCCGTCGCCGCCGCGGCACCAGCCACCCCCGCCGCCGGCCAGCAACTGACCTTCGGCGGCATGCTCAAGGCCGGCGGCTGGACGATGTGGCCGCTCGGCCTCTGCTCGCTGTTCGGCATCGGCCTCGCCATCTACAACGCCCTGGTCATCCGCCCGTCGAAGATGCTCAAGCCGGAGATCATCGACCAGATCAAGACCGCCGTCGCCGACCTCGACATCGAACGCGCCCGCATGCTCTGCGTCTCGAACCCCGCCCCGGTGACCAACATCGTCCAGGCCGGCCTCGACCGCATCAAGAGCGGCGAACTCCACATCAGCTCGATCGAGAAGGGCATGGAGGAATATTCGCTGCAGGAGGTCGCCACCCATCTCCAGCCGATCAACTACCTCTCCGTCATCGCCACCATCAGCCCGATGATCGGCCTGCTCGGCACCGTCTCCGGCATGATCAAGGCCTTCCAGGCCATGGCCCTCGGCGGCATGGGCAAACCCGAACTGCTCGCCGACAACATCTCCGAGGCGCTGATCACCACCGCCACCGGCCTGATCATCGGCATCCCGGTGATGGTCGCCTACTTCTACTTCCGCAACCGCTTCACCGCCATCGTCGCCGGCATGAACCGCGCCTGCGGCGACATCCTCGAATCGCTGCACGCGGCCAGCCGCGGCGTCGCCGAGGAATAACCCCCGCGCCCCCCTCTCCGGAACCCGCGCATGAAACTCCAGATGCCAGACGATCCGCCGGCCGCCTTCCAGATGGCGCCGATGATCGACGTCGTGTTCCTGCTGATCATCTTTTTCATGGTCGCCGCCGACATGAACCAGCAGGAACGCGTGCCGGTGGAGATCCCGGTGGCGAACCACGCCGTGCGCCCCGAGGACCCGAGCGGCCGCGGCACCATCACCGTGAAGCCGAACGGCGATCTCTTCGCCGGCGCGCAACCGGTCACCCTCGACCAGCTCGGCGACCTCGCCCGCACCCGCCTCGCCGAGAACCCGAACTTCAAGCTGTTCCTGCGCGCCGACCGCAAGACCCCTCACGAGCACGTGCGCGCGGTGATGCGCACCGCCGCCGAGGCCGGCGTCTCCGACATCATCTTTGCCACCTACACCGGCGACTGACCCGATGAAGATCAACCTCCACAGCCTGATCACCCCCGGCGACGGCGACGAGATGCCGATGGCCGCGCTGATCGATGTCGTCTTCCTGCTGCTGATCTTCTTCATGGTCACCTCGTCGCTGCAGAAGTTCGAGACCGACCTCGGCATCCGCCTGCCCGGCCGCATCCAGCAGACCGAACAACTCGCCCTGCCCGACGAACAGATCGTCGAGATCCTCCCCGACGGCCGCGTGCTGCTGAACAACCAGTTCTACGACGATCCCGCCTCGCGCGACATGCCCCAGCTCACCGCCACCCTCACCCGCTTCAAGCAGGCCAGCGACCTTGCCAACGCCCGCGCCCTGCTCACCGTGCAGGCCTCCGGCAAATCCGACCACCAGCGGCTGATGGACGTGCTGAACGCGGCCGCCGGCGCCGACATCACCTTCGTCTCGATCGGCCTCGGCGACGGGGAGGAAAGCCCGTGATCCCGTCCCCCGCCGCCACCAAACCGCTGAAGGTGCGCTCGCTGCTCTACCGCGTGTTCATCCTCAGCCTGCTGCTCCACATCGGCCTCGTGCTGCTGGCCAGCCCGCTCGTGCTGTACTCGTACTTCTTCCGGCGCGAGGTCAACTTCGAGCCGCCGCCGGAGGTCGAACGCACCATCGAGCCGCGCAAGCTCGAGTACAAGGTCCACGTGCAGGAGACGCAGAAACGCAGCGGCCGCCCGCAGGTCCAGCCGCGCCTCACCGCCGACCGCCTCTCCGAGCTGCCCCTGCCCGACCTCAAGATCGAGGTCGCCCCGATCAGGAACCCGAACATCCCGCGCATGGTCAACTTCGCCAGCGCCGGCATCGGCACCGGCCTCGGCGACGGCCAGGGCAACGAGGGCCTGTCGCTCGGGCAGTCCTCGGTGAACTTCTTCGGCGTGCGCGCCCAGGGCGAACGCGTGTTCATCCTCGTCGATGTCTCCTCGAGCATGCTCGAGGACATCCGCGGCGGCTACAACGGCTTCAAGCTGGTGCGCGACGAACTCGCCCGCCTGATCAAGGGCCTCTCGCCCGGCACCTTCTTCAACGTCGGCGCCTTCGCCCACAGCTACGACCAGTTCAAGGACAACCTCGTCCTCGCCTCCAATGACAACAAGCAGAACGCCATCGCCTGGCTCTCCCGCTACAACACGCCGGGCGGGCAGGTGGAGACCCACTCGGCCAACACCGAACTCGCCGTCGAGATCGACACCTACAAGGTCGGCCGCGCCGACAAGGGCGGTACCACCCGGCAGGACCTCGCCCTCGCCGCCGCGATGGCCCAGCAGGCCGACGCGATCTTCATGATCACCGACGGCCAGCCGCGCCTGATGCGCCACCTCACCGAGGAGGAGTGGGCGGCCTGGCGCGAGAAATACTGGTCCGAGTCGGAGATGAAGAGGGTCGAGGAGGCCAAGCTGCGCGAGCAGAAAGCGCTCGAAGAGGAAAACAAGAAACGCGCGCGCCGCGGCCTGCCGCCCCAGGTGCAGAACGAATACGGCGTCGCCTCCCTGCGCTGGCCCGAGATGCCGCGCGAAAGCATGCTCGACTACATCGACGCCCTGCAGAAGAAGCAGTACGCCGAGCAACAGCGCAAACCCGCGCGCATCTACGTCATCGGCTACGAGACCCTCGAGGAGGACGAAGCCTTCCTGCGCCAGCTCGCCCGCAAGAACGGCGGCACCTTCCGCCACCTCAAGAACCTCGTCAAACCCGACGTCAGCAAACCCTGACCCGCATCGCTTTTCCAGGCATTGGACAAAACGGCGACCCGCTTTTCCCATGCCTGGAACATGTCATGGCCAGCGGCCTTCGTTGAGGACGACGAGGGGGGGCGGATGCGACCGCCCGGATTACGATTTGATGCTGGAGAGCCAGTCGATGGCTTTCTCGTACTCGGTGAACATGCTGTACCGGATGCCCTTCAGCCGCATGCAGAGCTCCAGCTTGGCACCCACCTTGATCCGCTCCGGATCGTCGGGCGTGAGCACCGCGATCTTGTTCGAGAACGAGGGCATCAACCGGATGAATTCCTGGGTGAGCTGGCCCATGTGCTCGAAGCTGCCGATGGTGAGCGTGGTGTCCCGCAGATCGATCAGGAGGTTGCTGTCGATGTGAAACGAGGCCGCCGTGGCGACCTCCCGCACCAGCTCGAAGGACCGGGGGCCGTCAATAACCCCCGACTCGTTTTTCCGGATGAAATCCTGCACATGATACACCTTGATTCCCAGGGACATGCCTACCTCCCGGCGCACACCGCGCCCAACCGCCGTTCCGTTGGACGGAAACATACCAACACCCGCCCCAACCGGCAATGCCGACCCGGCAAAAACAGGACGCACCGGAATCAACGCAGGAGCGGCGCCAGTCATGCGACCACACGCTTCCGCGTATTTCTTTTTCCATTTTCCGTATTCCGTTTTCCGCATGTTCCGCGCTGGTGGCGATTGGAATCCCGCGAAGGAGTATGGTAGCTTCCGGCATGAAGAAACGATCATGGATCCTGGGGGCCCTGCTGGTGATGGGACTCGTTCGTCAAGCCGGTGCGGTGGAGGAAGCGGTGTACTCGCTGGTCTCGCGCGACGGACGGTTCGAGGTCCGCGATTACGCGGCCATGATCCTCGCGGAGACCCTCGTGGAAGGCGACCGCGCCTCGGCCGGAAACCGCGGCTTCGACCCCCTGTTTAACTACATCTCCGGCGAAAACCGGACCCGTCACGAAATCCCCATGACCGCCCCGGTTTTCCAGTCGCCCACCGGCCAGCAATGGGCGGTGGCCTTCGTCATGCCGGCGGACGCGAAGCGGGAAGGCTGGCCGGAACCCGAAAATCCCTCCGTGCGGTTGCAGGAGATCCCCGCACGCCGCATGGCCGTGGTGCGGTACTCGGGTTTCTGGAGCGATAAGCGTTATGTAGAACACGAGTCCATGCTGCGCGCCTGGATGGCGGCGCAGGGACTCGAACCGGCCGGCGATGCCGTCTGGGCCCGCTACAATCCACCGTTCACCCCGTGGTTCCTGCGCCGCAACGAGGTCATGATCCCGGTGCGGTAGTCCTCGCGCCCCCCCCCGCTTCGCCAGCGCAGGTCAAGGCCGAACGGATCCGTTTCCCGTCCCTTTCGAGCTGTGCCTTTCGAGCTTTTCCCGTCATGCCCCACCTGTCATGATGGGAACCGGTTGCGTCACCTTGTTGCACGCGCCGACATGCACGGGACGTTGAACTCTATCAGGAGCGCTATGAAACCGATCAAGAAACTGCTCGTTGCCAACCGGAGTGAAATCGCCATCCGCGTGTTCCGCGCGGCCGCGGAAATGGGCCTCAACACCGTGGCCATCTACAGCCAGGAGGACCGGTTCGCCCTGCACCGGTTCAAGGCCGACGAGGCCTACCTGATCGGCGAAGGCAAGGGCCCCGTCGCCGCCTACCTCGACATCCCCGGCATCATCGCGCTGGCCAAACGGGTCGGCGTCGATGCCATCCACCCCGGCTACGGCTTCCTCTCCGAGAACGCCGACTTCGCGAAAGCCTGCCGCGACGCCGGCATCCTGTTCATCGGACCGACCCCGGAGATGCTCGCGACCTTCGGCGACAAGCTCGCCGCGAAACGCATCGCCCTGCAGACCAAGGTCCCCACCGTGCCCGGCACCGACCAACCGGTCACCCCCGGCCCGGCACTGAAGAAGGCCGCCGAAAAGGTCGGCTACCCGCTGATCCTGAAGGCGAGCTTCGGCGGCGGCGGCCGCGGCATGCGCGTGGTGGAGAAACCCGAGGACCTCGAGCCGAAACTCGAGGAGGCGATGCGCGAGGCCGGCGGCGCGTTCGGCAACCCCGCCGTGTTCCTCGAGCGCTACATCCAACGCGCCCGCCACATCGAGGTGCAGGTGCTCGGCGACGGACGCGGCAACGTGCGCCACCTGTGGGAGCGCGACTGCTCGGTGCAGCGCCGCCACCAGAAGGTCGTCGAGATCGCCCCCGCCCCGAACCTCGACCCGGCCGTGCGACGCGGCCTGTGCGAGGCCGCCGTGAAACTGGTCGGCGCGGTGGACTACCTCTGCGCCGGCACGGTGGAGTTCCTGGTGAACGCCGACACCGGCGAGTTCTACTTCATCGAGGTGAACCCGCGCGTGCAGGTCGAGCACACCGTGACCGAGATGGTCACCGGCATCGACATCGTACGCTCGCAGATCCTGCTCGCGCAGGGCATCGGCTTCGATGACCCGGAACTGGCCATCCCGCCGCAGGACCAGATCCAGACCCGCGGCTTCGCCATCCAGAGCCGCATCACCACCGAGGACCCCGAGAACCGCTTCATCCCCGACTACGGACGCATCGCCACCTACCGCTCCACCGCGGGCTTCGGCGTGCGCCTCGACGGCGGCACCGCCTACAGCGGCGCGGTGATCACCCCGTACTACGACTCCCTGCTGGTCAAGGTGACCGCGTGGGGCGGCACCTTCGGCCAGGCCATCCAGCGCATGGACCGCGCCCTGAGCGAATTCCGCATCCGCGGCGTGCGCACCAACATCCCGTTCATCAACAACCTGATCCTGCACCCGACCTTCCAGCGGGGCGAGGTCATCACCACCTTCATCGACGACACGCCGGAACTGTTCCACTGGCCAAAACGCAAGGACCGCGCGACCAAGCTGATCACCTACATCGGCGAGGTCGTGGTCAACGGCAATCCCGAGGTGAAGGGCCGCACCGATACGCGCGCCCTCGCCGAACCCGCCGCCCCGCCCGCGCCCGACGGCACGCCGCCCGCCGGCCTGCGCCAGAAACTGCTCGAGCTCGGTCCGGAGAAGTTCTCGGCCTGGCTGCTGAAGCAGAAACGCCTGCTGCTCACCGATACCACGATGCGCGACGCCCACCAGTCGCTGCTCGCCACCCGCGTGCGCACCCACGACATGTTGCGCATCGCCCCGTTCGTCGCCCACCGCGCACCCCAGTTGTTCAGCCTCGAGATGTGGGGCGGTGCCACCTTCGACAGCGCGATGCGCTTCCTGAAGGAGGACCCGTTCGAACGGCTCGACCGCCTGCGCACCCTCGTCCCGAACATCCTGTTCCAGATGCTGTTGCGCTCCGGGAACGCGGTCGGCTACACGAACTACCCCGACGACATCGTGAAGCGTTTCGTGAAGGGCGCGGCCGAACACGGCATCGATGTCTTCCGCGTGTTCGACTGCCTGAACTGGCTGCCCAACCTGCGCCCGGCCATGGACGCGATCATCGAGAACGGCGCGATCTGCGAACCCGCCATCTGCTACACCGGCGACCTGCTCGACCCGAAACGCGACAAGTACAGCCTCGACTACTACGTCAAGCTGGCGAAGCAACTGGAGAAGGCCGGCGCGCACATCCTCGCCATCAAGGACATGGCCGGCCTGTGCAAACCCTACGCCGCGCACAAGCTGGTGAAGACGCTGCGCGAGGAGATCGGCATCCCGATCCACTTCCACACCCACGACACCGCCGGCGTGCAGGCGGCGAGCATCCTGAAGGCCGCCGAGGCCGGCGCCCACATCGCCGACGTGGCCGCCTCGTCGATGAGCGGCCTGACCAGCCAGGTGAACATGAACTCGATCGTCGAGGCCCTGCGCAACACACCGCGCGACACCGGCCTCGACCTCGATGCACTGTCCTCCTACTCCGCCTACTGGGAGAAGGTCCGCACCCTCTACTACCCGTTCGAGTCGGGCATGATGGCCAGCACCGCCGAGGTGTACCGCCACGAGATGCCCGGCGGCCAGGTCACCAACCTGCAGGAACAGGCGAAGAGCATGGGCCTCGGCCCGCGCTGGCCCGAGGTCGCCAGGGCCTACGAACAGGTCAACCTGCTGTTCGGCGACATCGTGAAGGTGACCCCGACCAGCAAGGTGGTGGGCGACATGGCGCTGTTCATGGTCGCGAACAACCTCACACCCGACGACCTGCTCGACGAAAGCCGCGACATCTCGTTTCCCGCCTCGGTGGTCGAGCTGTTTGAGGGCAAACTCGGCCAACCGGTCGGCGGCTGGCCGAAGAAACTCCAGAAGATCGTGCTGCGCGGCAAGACCGG
The DNA here is from genome assembly GCA_937872895.1 of uncultured Verrucomicrobiota bacterium. Classification (GTDB taxonomy): domain Bacteria; phylum Verrucomicrobiota; class Kiritimatiellia; order CAIVKH01; family CAIVKH01; genus CALMUP01. Next base: position 156,388 of record CALMUP010000013.1, on the reverse strand, counting down.
CATGACCAAACGCCCCGGCGAACTGCTGCCGAAGACCGACTTCGAGGCGCTGAAGAAGGAACTCGCGGCGAAGATGAAGGAGGAGCCGGACGAGACCGACCTGCTCTGCTACCTGATGTACCCGAAGGTCTTCCTCGACTACGTGAACCACGCAAAGGCCTACGGCAACACCGGCCTGCTGCCGACCGACGTGTTCTTCTTCGGCATGAAGCCGGGCACGGAGATCACCACCGACCTCGAGCCGGGCAAGTCGATCATCATCAAGTTCCTGACCGTCGGCGAACCCGACGACGACGGCTCGCGCGAGGTGTTCTTCGAACTGAACGGCCAGCCACGCAGCGTGCGCATCGCCGACCGCTCGCTGAAGAGCACCGCCGTGCACCACGTCAAGGCCGACCCCGACCAGCCGGGCCAGGTGGCCTCGCCGATGCCGGGCAAGGTCTCGGCGCTCGTCGTGCAGGCCGGACAGGCGGTGAAGAAGGGCGACAAGCTGCTGAGCATCGAGGCGATGAAGATGGAGACCGCCGTGTATGCCCCGATCGACGGCACGGTGAAGGACATCCGGGTCAAGCCCGGCTCGTCGGTCGACAGCCGCGACCTGCTGCTCGTCGTCGAGGCGGCGAAGAAGGCCTGATCGTGGCGCGGGATCCGCTGCGCGGCCCGTGGCTCGCGAGCCGGTTGGCTCCGGCGCGCGTGCGCCTCTTCGCCCGCCTGCGCTCGACCAATGACTACGCCTCGCGCGCCGTCGAGGACGGCACCCTCGCGGCCCCCGCCCTCGTCGCCGCCTCGCTCCAGACCGCCGGCCGCGGCCAGCACACCCACACCTGGTGGTCCGACGCCGGTTCGCTCTGCATCACCCTCGTCCTGCCCGCCGACCCCGCGCTGCCGGTCGGACAGGTCCCGCTGCGCGCCGGCCTCGCCGTGGCCGAGGCCGTGGCACACCACCTTCCGGGGCAATGCGTGCAGGTCAAATGGCCCAACGACGTGTTCGTGGACGGCCGCAAGATCGCCGGCCTGCTCTGCCTTCGACGCCGCGACGCCGACCTGATCGGCATCGGCCTGAATGTGACGACCGACCTCCGCCGCGCCCCGCGCGAGATCCGCGACCGCGCCACCTCGCTGGCCGCCCACACGCGGCATCCCCCGCGCCGCGACGAGGTGCTGTGCGACCTTTGGCGGGTGCTCCTCGCACTCCGCACCCGCACCGACTGGCAGGAAGCCCTGACGCGACGCCACCTCCTCGCGAACCGAACCGTGGTCGTGACCGACTGCGGTAGCGAAGCGCCGGCGCGCGGCATCGTACGCGGCGTGGACGAGGAGGGTCGCCTGCTCCTCGAGGTCGAAGGGGTGATCGTGGCGGTAACACAGGGCACGCCCCGGATCATCCGAGATCGCTTGACGGGTTGATCCTGAATTCTTCAGAGTTCGTACCCGTGCTTCATACAAGCTGGAGGTGTACGATGAAGACGGATTCGATACGCATGGGGGTGGTCGCCTGCTTGCTGCTGTTGACCGGTGGAGCGGCTCGCGCCGCCACCTTCACGGTCACCAGCCTCGCCGATTCCTCCGCGACCGGAACCCTGCGCTGGGCCATCACCGCGGCCAACATCAGCCCACCACCCAACGAGATCCGTTTCAACGTGCCATCGCCGTTCACGATCCTGCCGACCAATGCGCTGCCCTTCGTCACGACCACCAACCTGCTGATCAACGGGGCGAGCCAGCCCGGTTTCACGGGTACGCCGATCGTCACCCTCTCCGGCACCAACCTCTTCGATGCCGGGGCGGGACTGCGCCTGAACGGCGTCAACATCACGGTGCGCGGCTTGCGGTTCACCGGATTCAAACCGCCCTCCAGCGCCGGCATCAGCATCTTCGGCAACTCCAACCGGGTGATCGCCTGCGTCGCCCAGTCCAACGACCATGGCATCGCCATCAGCTCGCCGGCGCGCGCGGCGACGATCGGCGGAAACGCCGCCTCCAACGCCAACACGATCACCCACAACCAGGGATCGGGCCTTCACGTGACATCCACCGGCGCGCAACATGTGGTGTCGGGCAACTTCATCGCCTTCAACGACACCGGCATCCACTGGCAGGGCCGGGATGGACAAATCGGTGGAACCACCGCCGCCCAGCGCAACATCATCGGAGGCAACACCAACGTCGGCATCTACCTCAACCAGACCACGGCGCACGGCAACGACCTCATCGGGAATTACATCGGCGTGGACGCGACCGGCACCAATGCCTTCGGCAACGGACAGATCGGCATCCGCATGCTCGCCGCCTCGAACAACGTGATTGGCGGCGAGAGCGCCAGCGAACGCAACATCATCGCCGCCAACGGCGTGTACGGCATCTACGCCAACAGCGCACTCACCCGGTTCAACACCATCATTGGCAATTACATCGGCCTGAATGCCGCAGGGCAACGCATGGGCAACGGATGGGCCACCAGCAACGGACGCGGCGTCATGCTGGAAAACACGCCGGACAACAACCTGCTGCTGAATGTCATCTCCGGCAATATCGGCCATGGCATCCTCATCTCCGGCGGCACCGCGACCAACAACCTCCTCGCCGGCAACCTCATCGGCCTGGAACCGTCCGGCACCTTCGCCATCAGCAACAACCTGAACGGCGTGCAGATCGCCTCGGCGCCCGGCAACCTCATCGGCAGCGCTTCGCTGATCTTCCGCAACGTGATTTCCGGCAACGGGCAGTATGGCGTGGAGATCTCCGGCACCAACAGCCGATTCAACGTGATCGCAAACAGCTTCGTCGGCGCCGACATCGATGGCAACAACGGCGTCGCGAACGGGCGCAGCGGCGTGCGCATCCACCAGGCTTCCGACATCCAGATCGGCAGCGAGACGGATGGTCCGGCCGGCGGCAACCTGATTTCCGGCAACATCGATCACGGCATCCTGATCGACCACACGAACAGCCGCACCATCAGCATCCAGTACAACTACATCGGACCGAAGGCGAACGGAACCAACATCCTCGGCAACATCGGCAACGGCATCCTGATCCACGCCGGCAGCAACATCACCATCGGCGTGCACGGCCGCAACCTGATCTCCGGCAACCAGCGCTACGGCCTGATGGTCACCAACGCGCGCAACCTCGCGGTCGCGAACAACTTCATCGGCGTGGGCACCAACAGTTCGGCCACGATGCGGAATCTGTTCGGCGGTATCCACCTGACGAACCGGGTCGGCGGCATCACCATCACCAACAACGTCGTGTCCGGCAACAACCGCCACGGCATCGAGGTGTTCGGCTTCGGTGTATCGAACCTGGTCATCGCCAACAACCGCATCGGGGTCAATGACGCCGGCAGCGCGATCGTATCCAACGTGGGCCACGGCATCTGGCTGGAGTCCCCCGGCAGCACCACCATCGGCGGCCCGACCCCCACCGCGCGCAACATCATCGGGGGCAACATGGACCACGGCATCTACGTGAACCAGTCCTCCAATGCCTTCGTCGCCATCATCGGCAACAGCATCGGCGTCAACGCCACCGGCGGCACCATCCTGAGCAACCGGCTTTCCGGCATCTTCGTCGGATTCTGCCGCACCAACCTCGTCATCGGCGGCGCCTTGACCAACTACGGCAATTTCATTTCGGGCAACAGCAACGGCATCCATCTGCTCGACAGCCACCGCGTCGAGATCGTCAACAACCTCATCGGCATCAACCCGGCCGGTCACGCCGGACTCGGAAACCGGTTTGCCGGTATCCGCATGGAAAACAACAGCCGTTCCAACAGCGTCAACAACAACGTCATCGCCAACAACGGCGGGCCGGGAATCTGGCTGACCCTCAACACCGACTACAACACCTTCAAGGGGAATCGCATCGGCGCGGGCATCACCCCGCTCTCTGACCGCGGCAACCAGGGTCCCGGCATCCTGGTCGAAGCCAGCGACAACAACCTGTACGGAGACCCGGGGAATCCCGCGGGCGGCAACGTGATCGCCTTCAACAACGGACCCGGCATCATCGTGACCAGCATCCTCAACGGTTCGCGCTTTCCCCACTACTTCCATGCCAACCGGATCTATGCCAACACCGGCATACCGATCGATCTTCATGGCGACGGCGTGACCCCCAACGATCCATCGCCCGACGCCGATTTCGGCTTCGCCAACAATTTCCAGAATTATCCGGTCCTCACGGTCGCGCGGCGCGGCAGCACCGTGATCCACGGCACCCTGGTCAGCACCCCGGGACAGAATCACCTCGTCGAATTCTACGGGACCGATCCGGCACAGGGCCTTGTCTACCTCGGGTCCACCAACATCGTCCTGCCGATCAGCGGCACCAATGAATTCGACATCTCATTCGCCCAGAACCTCGCCACCGGGGCCTTCATCTACGCCACCGCCACGTCACAGGCCGACGGCACGTCCGAATTCAGCCCCGGCACCATCCTGTGGGAGTACACCACGGACAACGACAACGACATGATGCCCAACTGGTGGGAGATCCTGTACGGGTTCAACCCGGCGGTTTCCAACGCGCCCGGTCCCGACGCCGATGGCGACTCCGCCACCGACTTCGAGGAATGGATCGCCGCCACCGACCCCACCGATTCAAATTCCATCTTCCGCATCACCTTCATCAACGCCAGCGCCAACCAGCTTATCTCCTTCCCCTCGGTCATCGAACGCGTATACCGACTCGACCGCAACAACGCCCTGGACACCCATGCGGCCTGGTCCTTCCTTGCTGGTCCCGTCACCGGACTCGTCGGAACCACCACCATCATCGACACCAACCCGCCTTCGGCCTTCAACACCTACCGCGTGCGCGTGGCCCTTCCGTAACCAGGGAACGCGACGGGCGTGGCGGCGCGGATCAACGTGCCGCCCGTACACGGAGCCAGGTTGCGGATGCTCCCGCGGGCAACAACCAGGTGTTCGTCACGCCTGTCGGGGGCTGGTTGGTGGCGCAAACGATCCAGGGACCGGATGGCGATGCGGCGGTTTCAACGAACTGCGTGGCGGCTCGTCCGCCTTGCCAGCGCAGCATCAGGCCTTCCTCCGCCGGCGAGGCCTCAAGCAGCATCAGGCGCGAAACGGCGAGGGCGGGATGCGTATCGGCGACCCACTCGTCGCGGTTGCTTGCGCCGTCGGCATCGAAATCGGACACGGCATCCATCACCAGCGAGGTGATGCTCGCGAGCTCCCAGTAGTCGGGCAAGGTATCGGCATCCACATCACCCGCGACCTCGTAGGCGCCGAGGCTTGGCGGGGTCAGGTAGGCCACGCCGTCCCGGTCGATCGGCGCATCCGCCCTGACCACGCCGCCGGTCGCGGCCGGACTCGCCAGCGTGATGCGGTAGTTGCGCGCGGTGGTGTCCAGGAACGCCGGATTCAATCCGTACCGGTTGCCGCTCACCGTGCCGGGCAGCGCATGCGGTGTCGCGCCCGGATTGTCTTGCGGGTACCACAGGTTGTTCAGCACGGCGAAGGTGGATGGCGCGGTGTTCGCGCCCTGGTTCACGAAGCTGCTCAGCGTGGCGTGGCGGTACACCACCACGTTGTTGGCGAAGGTATTGGCCCCGCATGGCGCGAAGGCATAGCCCCCGGAACTCACCGTTTCCTGCAGGATGCGGAACACCCAGCGGCCCGGCTCGATGACCGTGTTGTGTGCGACATGGCAGTTCGTCGCGCCGACATACGCCACGGTCGCCGTTCCGCCGATGAACACGTTGGCGAAGACGCGGACGCTGTGCGCCTCGACATTCGGGGCGTTGGTGACCAGCGGCGGACGGAAGAACACGAAGTCGGTCGAACCGCCGATGTTGATCCCGCGTTGTCCGGCGTTGGAGATGATGCACTGGCTGACCTCGATATCGCTCGACCCGCCCTTGATCTGCACGGCATTCGCCGAGAGATCGCTGAACGAACTCCGCCGGATCACGCCCCGGTGGCAGCCGACCAGGTCCACCCCACTGCCGGAGGCATTGCCGCCGCACCGCGAGGCCGACACGTCGAACAGGTAAAAGTCCCGGACGCCGGAGAGTTTGATACCATCCTGGTTGCCACCGCTGCCGATGTCGCGCACCACGACGTTGCTGAACACGAGGAACGCGGAGGCGGTGGGGTCGGCATAAAGGCCGCCGTCGTCGCAGTTGATCCCGTTGGCCGAGGCGTTCGCCACCTCGAGGTTCTGGAGCATCACGTAGCGGGCGCGGGACAGGTGAAGGCCCTCGGTTCCCCCGCTGATCAGCGGCCGGTTGGCCGGGTCATCGCCGCGGATCCAGATCGGCAGGTTCGTCGTGCCGCGCAGCAGATCGAGAAACGTATCGCCGCCGTGGGTGCCGGGGTGCAACCGGATCTCCGTGCCGGGCGCGGCGGACTGGGCGGCCCGGCTGATGGTGCGGAACGGCGCGGCGAGCGAACCGTTGCCCGTCGTGTTGTTCCCGTTGGTCGCGACATGCAGGATGACCAGCGGCTGCGCCAACCACGGAAACGGTCCGGGTGCGGCCGTGATGCCCGAGGCGGCCAGAGCCGCAACGACCACGGCGAGGATACGTCGGCAATGCATGCCACCACCGTACCCCGAAACCCGCGTCACGGAGAGGTGCGGATCAAAGCCGCCGTGCACTTTGTTCGCGGACCGTGCCGCCCACCACGATCGCCGCGCTGATCAACACCAGGTTCTTCACGATGTACTGGCCTTCGATGGTCAGGCCGAACGGAATAGAGGTGAAACAAATGTCAGGCAGCAGCACCAAGGGCAGGAAGGTGCCGGGCATCTGGAGGAACAACAGCGCAATGGCCACCCGGGCCATCGGTCGGACCAACAAGCCGAGACCGATCACCACCTCCCACCAGCCCAACACGGGAATAAACACGTCCGGCGGAAACCAGTACACCGTGCGCGCCACCAGTTCCTGTGCCGGACTCATGCCCACGGTTTTCAGCGCCCCGAACCAGACGAACACAATCCCCACCGACCACCGCAACAAACGAATCCCGTTTCGCTCCATCCACCCCGCCACCACCGGATCAATGCGGTCAAACCAGTTATTCATGAAACCACCCTACAACACCCGGCCCGCAAGCGCCATCCAACCAACCACAAAACCCGTCAAGCGCTTTACCTGGCTCCGTTTAGGCAATATGGCGATTTTGTGAGATTTTTCCCTAAACCAACCTTCTTAACGGGTGTAACGGTTTACGCTTGTGGGTGCAGAGTGTGTGCAATCGGTTTAACGAACAACGGCAGGTGAAGGTATGAAACGGATGACTGGATGGACGACAGTATGTGGGGCCGCGCTGATCGCGGGGTGGATCGGCGTGCAGGATGTGCAGGCAAACGGCAATGTACACGTGACGCGTTTCTGGCACAACCACCAGCCGCTGTACTGGCCGGAGTGGAACAGCAACGGATCGCAGACCGAGCGCGGCCAGTACGCCTGGGACTCCATTGTGCTGAAGCCGGGCCAGAACTATGGAGGCCTTAGCCCGAACTTCCATCCGCAGAACAACCTCACCGACATCTTCGGCCTGGATGACCGGCGCAACGCCTACCAGTTTCGCCCGCGCGATTCGCTCTCGACCTTCTCCGGCGGCGGGTTTGCCTTGAGCTATTCGGGTTCACTGATCGACAACGTGCGCCAGCTCGGCGGCGTGAACCAGCTTGGCTACGGCAGCAACTGGGCGCAGGGCAACCGCGAAGCGCGCGGCTGGGGCCGTCTCGACCTCGTCGGCTTTACCTACCACCACTCGCTCGCCCCGCTACTGCCCAAGGAAGTGTTGCGCAAGGAAATCCAGACCTTCAAGCAGGCCTGGTGGAAGGCATGGAACGGCAATGCCAACCTGAGCGACCACTCGAAAGGCTTTTTCCCCACGGAAATGGGCTATTCCCGCCACATTATCGATGTGCTGGTCGACGAAGGGTACGAATGGGTCATCGTGGCCAGCCATCACATCAGCCGCACCAGCCCGAGCTACAACGACGTGGCCAATCCGCAGGGCTCCTACCAGATCTTCTCCAGCCCGCCGAACAAGGCCGACCAGCTCGGCCCGACCTTCAACACCGGCTGGTGGTATGGCCAGCCGAACCCCGGCAACGCCGCCTGGAACGTATCGCCGTTCGCCTACCAACTGCACAAGGTCCAGTACATCAATCCGAGCAACGGCGCGGTCAAGGAGATGATTGCCGTTCCGTCCGATGACGTCCTGAGCTACCGCTACGGCTACGCCAACGAAGGCATCAGCAAGATCCAGGACAGCATTTCGCCCTTCGCCACCGACCCGAGCCGCCCGGTCATCGTCATGCCTTCGACCGACGGCGACAACGCCTGGGGCGGCGGTTACAGCTCGTGGATGGAAGCCACCCCGCAATATTTCAACAGCGCGGCCAGCGCCGGCTACAACAAGACCATGCCCGGCACCTTCGTGAATGCGTTCAAGAACAACGCCCCGGTTACCCACATCGAAGACGGCGCCTGGATCTTCCCGGAAAGCTGCTACGGTTCGGCCAACTTCCTGAAATGGATCGAGCCCCCGCTCGGGGCCAAGGGCGCTCCCGGCAACTACCCCGGCACCTTCGCCGATCTTGAAACCCCCGGCTTCGCGCTGAAATTCTTCAGCTACGCCCCGCTGATGGCCGGCGCGAACTTCGTCATCACCGCCGAACAGATCTGGAAGGACCAGGGCGGCGAAGTACGTCCGTGGGTCATCCAGGCCCCGTATGACTGGGACGGCAACGGCTACGGCGACCGCAACATCATCGAGCGCGCCTGGCACATCTACCTGAAGGGCCTCGACTCCGGCTTCAACTACTACGGCGGCCTCGGCAACGACGACGAGACGAAACCCGGCCTGGCCACCAAGCGCGCCAGCGACCTGCTTGCCACCTACATCAGCAACAACCTGACCAACGACCGCACCGCCCCGACCGTGCTGAAGCCCCAGCGCTTCCCGTACAATCCCGGCTGGTACACCTTCGGCTGGTTCAACTCCTTCGGCACCGGCACCAATGCCGCCTACCTGAAGCGCATGCCTTCCGAGTTCTACATCTGGACCCACGCCTACGACGTCTCCGGCATGCAGTCGGTCAACCTCAAGGTCCGCATCGACAACGACGGCGTCAACACGATGGCCAACAACCAGAACGAGACCTATGCCGGCGGCGCCGATGTCGGCACGTGGATCACCATCCCGATGACCCAGCGCGTACTGCCCAAGACCCGTAGCGCGCTGAACGCCCTGGCCTCGAACGGCGAGATCGACTACTTCGTGTTCGATCCGGCCTTCTGGTCCGAGCCGAAGGTGGCCGACTACTACTTCGCCAAGATCACCGACAACAACGTCGCCGGATTCCGCGGCAAGCTGCTCGACTACTACATCGAAGCGACCGATACCCGCGGCAACACGCATCAATCGGAAATCCAGCATGTCTGGGTTGAAAACGACGGCGGCAGCAGCGGCAACCCTTCGACCGCGACGTTCTCCAGCGACCCGCGCGACTGCGCCCCGCTGACCGTCACCTACACCGCCAACCAGGGCCCGCTGAGCAACAGCACCCCGGTGAAGCTCCAGATCAGCTTCAACAACGGCACCAACTTCACCGCCTACACCATGACCAACCAGGGTTCCGGCGTGCACGCCTACACCGTGGGAACCGTGCCCGACAATGCCCCCTCGGCCATCGTTTACTTCCAGAACAACGCCGAGACGATCACCGACAACCGCAACGGCCTGAACTGGTCGGTCGCCATCCGCGACTGCGATGCCCCGGTCGGCCCCGGCACGGCCGCCTTCACCACCGCACCGGCCTGCCAGCCGGTCACCGTGGACTATTTCCCGAACTCCGGTGTGCTCGCCGCCTCGACCAACATCCGCGCCCACGTCGGCTTCAACAACTGGTCGGTCGTGCTCGCGAACCAGGTCATGACCAAGATCAGCAACAACCAGTGGCGCATCACCATCCAGCCGCCCACCAACGCCTCCCAGCTCAACGTCGTCTTCAACAACGGCGGCACCTCCCCGTGGGATAACAACAGCGGATCCGACTGGAACTTCCCGCTGAACACCTGCATCGGCGAACTGCCGCCGACCGGCTTCTCGATCACCAACCCGGCCAGCGACATCGTCGTCGGCAACGAGACCCTGACCTACAACCTGCAGGGCATCGGCGAAAGCGTGATCGGCGACCTGCGCTGGACGAACAGCCTGACCGGCGGCTCCGGCGGCTCGCTGGCCGGCCTGTACTGGACCATCGGCGCGGTACCCCTCGGCGTCGGCACCAACATCATCACCGTCTCCGGCACCAACGCCGCTTCGCTGATCGCCACCAACGCCTTCGACCGCGGCGCCAACGCTGCCTACGGCGACGGCTGGAGCGAGTCCGACAACGGCGGCTTCGGCTTCGGCGGCTGGCAACTCTACACCAGCACCACCAACCCCAGCCAGGCCGGCCGCTTCATGGCCAACAGCGCCGCCGTGAACATCGGCACCCCCGCCTGGGGCCTCTACGCCAACAGCACCAACCTCTCCGAAGCCAAGCGCTGGTTGAACAGCCCGCTGACCACCGGCCAGTCGTTCTTCGTCAGCTTCGACAACGGCTTCATCGACAACGGCGCCGGCGCCGGCATCGCCATGCAGAACAGCCAGGGCAACACCCTCTGGGAATTCTTCTTCAACGGCGGCGACCAGTACTACAGCATGAGCGGTGGCACCACCGACGTCGGCTTCACCGCCGGCGGCATCGAAGTGGAGTTCCGCCTGACCGGCCCGACCAACTTCTGGACCCGGATCACCCCGAACGGCGGCTCCGCCCGCACCTACACCGGCGGCCTGAACGCGAACACCAACCCGGTCGTTACCCTGTTCCGCGCCTGGAACAACAACGCCGGCTCGAACTCCGAACGCGACGTGTTCTTCAACAACCTGATGATCATGTCCTCCAACACCACCGCCGGCGTGACCACCAGCGACACCGTCGTCATCGTGCGCGAAGCCGGCGCGGGCGGCGGCGACAGCAACGGCGACGGCGTCCCCGACAGCTGGTACCTCCAGTACGGCATGAACCCGAACACCCCCGGCCTCGGCAGCGAGGACACCGACAACGACGGCCGGAGCAACTGGGAGGAATTCGCCTTTGACACCAACCCGACCAACAGCGCCTCCTACAACGCGAACACCATCGAATTCATCGGCGATGCCGCCATCATGGACGTCCGCGTCGAGTCCCCCACCTCGACCGGCCGCCTCTACGATGTGTTCTACGCCACCAGCCTGTTCAACAGCATCTGGACCCCGATCGGCCTGGATGTCAGCGGCAACCCCGACAACAGCCCCGTCACCCTCAAGGTGACCAACGAAGCCGTGCTGCGTTATTACCGCACCGGCGTAAAGATCCCGACGCCGTAACCCCCTCACACACACCCGGTTCCGTCGCCCTCCGACGGAACCACCCCCCCGCACCGCGGGTCGCGTCCTCCGGGATCGACCCGCGGTGTTTTCGTATCGCCCCGCAACCGCCCCAGCCCCACCTCGCCCCCGCGCTTCCGTTCATTTTTCATGAGTTTCCATCTCCCGTCTTGAGAAAAACCGTCCGGAGGCGTATCTCTTGACGTTGGGGATTCAACGAACATACGCACCCCAGAACAGGAAATTATGTCTGCATTGCTGCGCCGCATCACTGCGGCTATCGTGTTGTCCAGTCTCGCCACCACCTCCTTCTCCACCGCCGCCTCGCCACCGATCCTGCTCGACTGGGGCACCATCGACACCTCCGCCCCGGAATTCCAAGCCGGTGCCCGGGCCTTGCGCACCACCTCCCGTCCGGTACCGCAACAACAACTCTCCTCCCAGGGTACCGCACCGTGGCTGGTGCAGTTCAACGACGTGATCCAGGAGGAATGGAAGACCGCCATGGAACAGGCTGGCGCGACCCTGATGGGGTACATCCCGGAAAATGCCTTCCTGATCAAGGCCACCCCGGCCGCCTTGTCCACCATCAGCCGCCTGCCCGACGTGGCCTGGGTGGGTGAATCCCTGCCCGCCTACAAACACGCACGACCGGTCCGGGCCCTGCTCGCCGCCGGTACCGAGGAGTTGCGCGACTACAATGTCGTCCTGTTCAACCCGTCCGATGTCGAGGCCATGCGCGCGGAAATCGCCGCGGCACCCGGCACCGTCATCCTGCGCGCGGAACCGATGACCGATCGCGGCCTGATCCGGGCCACCCTTTCCGCGTCCGTTGTGGCGGACCTGGCCACCCGCGCCGAAGTGGAATGGATCGAACCCTACCTCAAGCCGCAGAAATGGAACGATGTCGCCGTACGCGGCAACAAGATGAATGTCACCAATGTCTGGTTCGACCTGGGCATCACCGGCGCCGGCCAGACCATCGCCATCTGCGACACCGGACTCGACACCGGCAACACCAACACCCTGCACCGCGACTTCACCAACCGGGTGCGCGGCTTCGGCTGGCGCAACGGCGCGTTCAGCGCGGCCAATAGCTGGTCGGACACCGACGGACACGGCACCCACGTGGCCGGCTCGGTCGCCGGCAGCGGCGTCTCCTCCACCGGCCGCTACCGCGGCGTGGCCTACCAGGCCAACCTGATCTTCCAGGGCGCCGGAGCCGACCTCGGCGGCATCCCGACCGACCTCAACAACCTGTTCCGCCAGGCCTTCACCAACGGCGCACGCATCCACTCCGACAGCTGGGGCTACGATGACAACGGGTACTACAACACCGACTCGCGCAGCCTCGACATGTTCGTCTGGAGCAACAAGACCATGCTCATCCTGGTAGCCGCCGGCAACCAGGGCATCGACGCGAATAGCGATGGCGTGATCGACCTCGACTCGATCGGCTCCCCGGCCACCGCCAAGAACTGCCTGTCCATCGGCGCTGCGGAAAACTACCGGACCACCGGAGGCTACTCCACCCGCCGGTACGGCATCGACCTGTGGCCGTCGGATTATCCGGCCGAACCGATCCGCTCGGACCTCGTCTCCAGTCCTGACTCCCCGCAAGGCATGGCCGCCTTCTCGAGCCGTGGCCCCTGCGATGACGGCCGCATCAAACCGGACCTCGTCGCCCCCGGAACCGACATCATCTCCACCCGCTCGAAAGCCTCGACCGACACCGGCTGGGGCACCGTCACCGGAAACACCAACTACATGTTCATGGGCGGAACCAGCATGGCCACCCCGCTGATGGCCGGTGCCGCCGGGCTGACCCGTCAATGGATCATCACCAGCGCCGGCATCACCAATCCCAGCGCCGCCCTGGTCAAAGCCCTGATGATGAACGGCGCCCGCAACATGGCCCCCGGCCAATACGGCACCGGATCGACCCAGGAAATCCCGAACAACCGCCCGAACAACGTGCAGGGCTGGGGCCACGTCGACCTCTACAACACCCTCAAGCCGTCCACCAACCTGGCACTCAGCCTGTACGACACCAACAGCCTCTCCACCGGCCAGTCCAACCAGTTCCCCTTCGTGATCAGCGCGGCGACCACCAACAAATTCTCCATCACGATGGCCTACTCGGATTACTTCGCCACCGCCGGCAGCAGCAAACGGTTGATCAACGACCTCGACCTCACCCTCGTGAAACCCTCCGGCACCGTGGTGTATCCGAACGGCAACAACACCTTCGACGCCACCAACAACGTCGAAACGATCGACTTCACCCCGGACGAAACCGGCACCTACATCGTGCGCGTCCGCGGCCGCACCGTCCCCTCGGGCGGCACCCAGGCCTATGCCCTCGTCGTACTCGCCCCGCGCGACGACACCCCGACCCCTCCGGCCTTTGCCGCGAACCCCGGTCCGTTCAGCACCACCACCGGCGTCGCCGTCGCCTTCACGGTCAGCGCCAGCGGCAACCCGATCCCGACCCTGGCCCTGCCCGCCACCACCGCGACCTCCGGCTACACCTTCACACCGGGCACCGGCCTGCTGTCCTATACGCCACCGCCCGGCGATACCGGCGCGATCAGCTTCACCTTTACCGCCAGCAACACCCTCGCCATCGCCACCCAGGTGGTCATCGTCGCGGTGGACCCGACCCCGTCGAACAAACCGCCGGTGATCGATCCGATCCCCAACCAGACCGTCGTCGCCGGGAAAACCCTCTCCTTCAACGTCGTCGCCTCCGACCCGGTTGATGGCGATCCCTTCACCCTGTCCTCCGCCAACCTGCCCCCGCTGGCCACCTTTGACACCGGCTCCGGTGCGTTCCTGTGGACCGATGCCGGCCCGGTCGGCGTGTACACCTCGTCGTTCTTCGCCACCGACATCCACGGCACCGCAACCCAGGTCGTGCTGATCACCTGCATCTCGAACCAGCCCCCGGTGCTCACCCCGGTCGGCAACCAATCGGTCTTCGTCAGCAACAACCTCTTCCTCGCCGTATCCGCCACCGATCCGATCGGCAACGACACCATCACCCTGACCGCCAGCAACCTGCCCGCCGGCGCCACCTTCGGTGCCACCAACGGCTCGGGCACCCTCACCTGGCTCAACGCCTCACCCACCGGCGCCTACACCGTCACCCTCCACGCCAGCGACATCGCCGGAACCTCCAGCGAAACCATCACCATCGCCGTGGAGGATCCGCCCGCCTTCGTGACCTACGCCGAGACCTTTGACACGAACTCCTTCTGGGGTGGCGGCGCCGCCGGCTCCTACAACGCGAAGTCGTTCACGAACAACACCGCCCTGCCGGCCGGCGACTCGTTTGAATCCAACGCCGCGATCCGCGACACCACCGATGTGATCAGCGGCAACGCCTGGCGCATCGGCAACGACGCCGCCGCGAACCTGTATGTCCGCTACATCCTCACCAATCCCGTCACGCGTTTCTCGATGAACCTCGCCCGGTGGGACAACAGCCCGACCCCGCAGTTCTCGATCCGGTACAGCACCGACAGCGGCAGCACCTACACCACCCTCCTGGCCACCAACGGGAGCTGGTTCACGGCGGACCGCACCTACAAGCTGTATGATTCCGGCCCGCTGAACCTGGCCCCCGCCTCCGGTCAACGCATCTACATCGAACTGTTCCGCTCGACCGGCGAACGTATGCTGCTCGACAATTTCGAGGTCGATTTCATTCCCTCCGGCGGTGCCCTGCCGCAAACCCCGCCGACCCTTAATCCGATCGGCAACAAAGCCGTCACCCTCAGCAACACCCTCGCCTTTGCGGTCACCGCCACCCCGACCGATGGCGATCCGGTCACCCTGTCGGTCAGCAACCTGCCCGCCGGTGCCACCTTCGGCGCCACCAATGCGGTCGGCACCTTCACCTGGCCCGCCGCCGCACCGATTGGCACCTATACGTCCACCTTCTACGCCGCCGACAACGACGGCCAGGTGTCGGAGTCCGTGGTGATCGTGGTGGCCGAACCGATCACCGGTTGCGTGGCCTTCATCGCATACACCAATGCCTCGGCGATCACCCTCGTGGATAACGCCCCCGCGTCGCCCTACCCCTCCACCATCAGCGTCGCGGGCTTTACCCAGAACCTGCAGAAGGTAACCGTGACCCTGGACGGCCTGTCACACGACTACGTGTCCGACCTCGACGCCCTGCTGGTTGGTCCCGGCGGGCAAACCGTGCTGCTGCTGGCCGGCGCCGCAGTCGGCGGCGTGGCCACCGACGCGACGCTGACCTTCGACGCCACCGCGCCCGCCCCGCTCCCGGCCACCAACGCCACCGTCTCGTCCGGGACGTACCAGCCCTCCGTGTACCTGGTTTCGGACCTCGACGCCCCCGCCCCGTCCGGACCCTACACCAACACCCTCGGCCACTTCATCGGCACCTCGCCGAACGGCACCTGGTCGCTCTACCTGCGCGACTGGGAGGACGAGGACGCCGGCCTCATCGCCCGCGGCTGGTCCATCCAACTCACCTTCGCCTGTGGCGGAGGAGGCGGTGGCGGCAGCGGAACATCGGTCACCGTGTTCGCCGAAACCATCGGCTCCACTGGAGCGAATGGCGACAGCATCGCCACGCACGAAGCCAACAACCGCTTCGATAACGACGACTACACCATGACCGGCACCGGAGACATCCGCAACACCTCGACCTCCTCCGGATACCCGGGTTCCTCCGGCGTGAACAACGTCATGCTCAACGCGCTCGGCGAGTTCTTCCAGATCGCCGGCATCAATTCCGCGAACCTCACCAACCTGACCGTGACCTTTGGCGTGCGCAAGAACACCACCACCGAAAACGGAACCAACCTGATCGTGGAGGTCAGCACCAACGGGACAAGTTGGACGCGCATCTCGCCGGTGACCGCCTGGTTGCCCACCGGCACCGGAACCGCCACCTGGTACCTGCGCACCAACGCCATCCCGGACAGCCTGGCCGCCACCGGCATGCTGCTCCGCTTCCGCAGCACCAACACCGTGGAGTGGCGCATCGACGACATCATCCTCGCCGGCTTCACCGCCGGCGCGGAACCCGCCTCCGCTCCGGAACTGGTCATCACCACCATCAACCAGACCGTGGTCTTCGCGGTGTCGAACCTGGCCGTCGGCGGAACCTCGGCCAACCTGGCCGGCCAGATCACCTGGGCGAACAACCTCGGCGGCTCGGGCGCGATCGCCGCCGCCCCGGCATGGCTGATCCCGTCCGTTCCCCTCGCCGTCGGCACGAACACCGTGACCGTGACCGGATCGAACAGCACCGGCTCCGCCACCAGCGCCGTGGTCGTCATCACCCGCGAATCGAACGATACCGACGGCGACGGAATCGATGATGCCTGGGAAATGTACTTCTTCGGCAGCCTGACCAACGCCAATGCCTTCACCGACTCCGACAACGACGGATTTGTCGACCTGCACGAATTCCTCGCCGGTACCGTTCCGACCAACGCCAGCTCGCTGCTGATGGTGGACGGCGGTGCCGTATCCGGCCCCGGCGGCATGGTGATCCAATGGCCGGGCGTCAGCGGCAGATCCTACCTGCTCTCGCAGACCACCAACCTGCAGCAAGGGGTCTTCGTGCCTGTCGCCTCGAATATCCCCGGCGTTGAGCCAACGGTGACCTACACCTCACCGGCATCGCCGGCAGGAAGCACCATCTACCGGATCGAGCTGGAATAAGGACCGGAGCACAGCGCGGCGATTCGGGTTGAGTTAACCCGATGGCCGCCGTATTCCTTGCTCCGGTGAACGACGCCGGAGCAAGGAATTCAACGATGCGACGACGCATACGAACGACCGCAGGGCTGCTGGCACTTGTTGCAACCAGCACGCACGCGTCGTCCCTGATCCACCTCAACGCCGGCACCATCGACACCCGCCACGCCACCCAGCCCTCCACCCCCACGTCGGCCGCGCGCACAGACCCGAACAGCCTGCACCTGATCCAGTGGGATGGCCCGATCCAGCCGGAGTGGATCGATACCCTCACCGCCACCGGCGCACGCATCATCGACTACATTCCCGACAACGCCTACCTCGTCTATGCCGGTGCCGGATCCCTCCGCGCCGTGCGCGCGCTTTCCACCACCCATGCACGCGTCCGCTGGCATTCACCCCTGCGCGCGACCGACAAGGTCCACCCGATGGCCCGCATCGCCGCACCGCTTCATCTCGCCGACACGAGCGAACCACCCCTCTACGCCCTGCAACTGGTCGAAGACCCGCCGGCGAATGCCATCACCCTTGGCCTGGTGGATGCCCTCAAACGCGCCCCGATCCACAAGATCCGCGCCCACCGGCACTACATCAACCTCGTCGTCGCCCTGCCTCCCGATACCCTCGACGACCTGGCCGACCAGCCGGACGTGATCTCCATCAACCCCTACACCCGCCCCATCCCCTCCGATGAACGGCAGGCCCAGATCATCGCCGGCAACACCAGCGGCGGGGAACCGTCCGGCCCCGGGCACCTCGCCTGGCTGAACAGCCAGGGCTTTTCCCAGGAACAGTTCACCGCATCCGGATTCGTCGTGAACATCAGCGACTCGGGCGTTGAAAACGGAACGACCAACGTGAACCACCCCGGCTTGCGCACACTGGGCACGACCTCCGGAGCGACCCGCGTGGTGTACAACCGCCTCGAAGGCACCGGCAATCCCGGTGGCACCCTGCAGGGATGCGACGGGCACGGCACGATCAACGCCCACATCCTCGCCGGCTACAACGACCGCTCCGGTTTTCCCCACACCGACAGCGCCGGCTACCGTTACGGCCTCGGCCTCGCCCCGTTCGTGAAGGTGGGCGCCTCGGTCATCTTTGATCCGTTCAGCTTCACCTTTCCCGACTACAGCGACCTGATCGCCCGCGCCTACCGCGACGGCGCACGCATCAGCTCCGACAGCTGGGGTGCCCCCAATTTCGGCATCTACGACATCGACGCCCAGGAGTACGACAGCCTCGTGCGCGATGCCCAACCCGCCGGCTCCGCCATCGCCACCCCGGGCAACCAGTCGATGACCATCGTGTTCGCCGCCGGCAACGACGGCCCCGGCGCCCAGACCATCGGCTCCCCCGGCACCGCCAAGAACGTCATCACCATCGGCGCCTCCGAAAACGTGCGTTCCCTCGCCGCCACCAACGGCGGCAACAACGCCGCCGGCAACGACGGCTGCCTGACCTCCGACAGCGGGGCCGACCACTTCAACGACATCGCCGGTTTCTCCAGCCGAGGCCCCACCGCCGACAGCCGCAAGAAACCCGAACTGGTCGCCCCCGGCACCCACATCACCGGGGGCATCGCCCAATCGGCATCCAACCCCGATGGTCTCGGCTCGAACCTCCCCTGCTTCACCGCCTCCGGCATCTGCGCGCTGGAAGGAGGCCGCACCCTCGGCAACACGAACAACTTTTTCCCGCTCGGCCAGCGCTGGTACTCCGTTTCTTCCGGCACCAGCCACTCCACCCCGGCCGCCGCCGGTGCCGCCGCCCTGGTCCGCCAACACGCGATCAACCGCGGCCGCCCCGCGCCCAGCCCGGCCCTGACCAAGGCCTGGCTGGTGGTCGGCGCCCGCTACCTCACCGGCACCTCGGCCAACGACACCCTGTGGTCGAACCACCAGGGCATGGGCGGACTTGATCTCTCCACGGCCTTCGACGACACTCCCCGCCTGGTACGCGACCAGGAACCGGCCGATACCTTCACCGCTTCCGGACAGTCGCGCAGCTTCACCGCCGTGATCGCCAGCAACGACCTGCCCCTCCGCGTCACCTTGACCTGGACCGACGCTCCCGGCTCCACCATCGGCGCATCGTTCAAGAACGACCTCAACCTCGTGGTGATCCACGACAACGTGCTCTACCGCGGCAATGTCTTTTCCGGACCGTACTCCACGCCCGGCGGTTCCGCCGACCCGCGCAACAACACCGAAAGCGTGTTCCTGCCCGTCGGGGCAACCGGCATCGTCTCGATCATCGTCTCCGCCTTCAACATCAACTCCGATGGCGTTCCCAACGAAGGCGGAGCACTGGATCAGGACTTCGCGCTGATCGCCTATAACGCCATCCCGCTGGAGTCGCCGCAGATCCGCGGCGCCGGCGCCGCACTGCTCGACGAGGACTGCCCGCCCGGAAACAACGACATCGACCCCGGGGAATACGTGACGGTCAGCCTCGCCTTGACCAACGCCGGTGTCGTCGCCGCCTCGAACCTGACCGCAACCCTGCTCGGCATCGGCGGCGTGACCATCCCCGGCGAACCGGTCTTCATCGGGGCACTCGCCCCCGACGATCCGCCCGTGCCCGTCACCTTTTCCTTCACCGCCGCCGGTTCGTGTGGCGGACACCTAGCCGTCACCCTCGATCTGACGGAAGGTGGCCAGAGCCTCGGCACCGTGACGTTTCCCTTCACCCTCGGCGCCGTATCACAAAGTTCCGGAAGCCGGACCAACGCGACGACCCTGCCCATTCCGGAATTCGGTCCCGCCTCCCCCTACCCGTCCACCAACACCGTGAGCGGATTCACCGGCGTGATCGAAACCATCACCGTGACCCTGCATGGCTTCGCCCACTCCTATCCCGAGGATCTCGACGTCCTGCTCGTCGGCCCCTCCGGTGCGTCGGTGGTGCTGATGACCGGCGCGGGCGGCAATTTCCCGGTGACCAATGCAACCCTGACCTTCGACGATGCGTCCGGGGTGTTCCTGCCCAACGGCAGTCCGATTTCCTCGGGGACCTTCAAGCCCACCCGTTATTTCCTGGAGCTCGAGTTCGAGCCTCCCGCGCCAGGTTCCCCGTACGGGTTTACCCTGTCGGAATTCGTCGGTTCTTCGCCGAACGGCGATTGGTTGCTGTACCTCTACGACGTGTCGGATCAGGACGGCGGCACGCTGGCCGGCGGCTGGCAACTGGACATCAATGCAGTGATTCCCGCGTGCTGCGAGGCCGAGGATTCCGACCTCGACGGCATGCCCGATCCGTGGGAGATGCGCCAGTTCGGCGACCTGACGACGGCAGGGCCCGGCTCGG
Source organism: uncultured Verrucomicrobiota bacterium (assembly GCA_937872895.1). Classification (GTDB taxonomy): domain Bacteria; phylum Verrucomicrobiota; class Kiritimatiellia; order CAIVKH01; family CAIVKH01; genus CALMUP01. The sequence continues at coordinate 135,929 of CALMUP010000013.1, read as the reverse complement.
ACTCCGATGGCGACTACGTCTCCGACCTCGACGAGTTCCTCGCCGGGACACAACCGACCAACCAGGCTTCGCTGTTGCAGATCCTCGATCACCGCAACACCGGCAGCGGCGACGTCGTCGTCACCTGGCCGGGCATCGCCGGCAAAACCTACAGCCTCGCCGCGAGCACCAACCTGGTCGCCACACCCTTCCTCTCCATCGCCACCAACATCCCCGGCATCCAGCCCGCCAACGTCCACACCCTCAGCGCCCCCGCGAGCGCCGAAACCAGCTTCCGCGTCCTTGTCTCGCCGCCTTGAGCCCGCGCACACGGCGACACCGCACGATCACGGCAAACGCACGCGCCCCCGGTACAGATGCAGCGCGGGCGGATTGGTGACCGGGATCGTGACCGAACCTCCGGTACCGGACACGCTGATTCCGAGGTTGGTCCAGACCGCGGCGTCATGCAACTGCTCCGTGCCCCACACGTCATAGATTCGTCCGGCCACGGTATCGGGCAACACCACGGTGAGCGCACCCGACTCCGGATCACCAACCAGCAACGGGGCGAGGAAGGCCGATCCCCCGTCCACCGGATCCGTGCCGGCGATGTACTCCTCGACGTTGGCGAAACCATCGCCATCCGCGTCATCGACATCGCGGCTGAACGCCACCGCGCGGGGATCCTCGTGACCGAAGAACGCGAACCGCCAGGCGGAAGGAACCTGGTCGTTCACCAGCAACTGCGCCGGCCGGGCGTTGGTCGGGCCGGTGAAGCCGCTCCGCACCGCCACCACCCCGGTGTAAAGACCGGGCGTATAGTTCGTCGCGACCGGCAACGCCACGAAGGCCGGCGCAACCTGCTGACCCGGATACAACACGCCCTGGGTGGCCACGCCGGAAACCCACGCCGGACTGGACACGAGCCGCCAGACCCCCGGCGTCGCCGCGTCGTTGCGCACGACGAGATCGGTGGCGGCCGAACCGAACGGACCACCCTGCGGGCCGTCCAGCCGCACCGGCAACGACCCGGTCACGATCAGGTCACCCGCAGAGGCGACCTGGATGTCATCGATGAACCAGCCGTCGAACTCGTTCGAGATCGGATCCACCGTATCAAAGGTAAACCGCACCCGCGCAGTGCGTCCGGCATACGGGGCAAGGTTCAGGCCGTGGTACTGCCACTGCGGCGCGGACACCGGCGAAACAAAAAGCGTGACCCACGAGGCGCCGTCGTTGGTGGTCACTTGCACGATGCGGCGATCCCACGACGTGCCCGCGCCCTCGGTAACCTCCCAGCTCGCGAAGCTCAGCAACGCATTGGTCGGCACGAGGAAGGACGGACTGGTGAGGCTGCCCGTATTCGTGGTTCCCGTATCGTAGGTACACGACGCCTCGACACCATACCACCAGGCTGCGGTGCCGCTGGTGGCGCGCGCACATGCGCTGGTCGCGGTATCCGTCACGTGCCACAGACCCGATGCGGCCCAGCCGGTGGTTTCCGAATCGACATCGGCAAACAGTCCGACAGCGTCGATGACCGAGAACGTCACCGTAATGTTGGTATCACCGAAACCATTCACCGCATTCCGCACCTGGATCACCGCCGTCGTGACGCCCGGTGGCAGCGAGGTGGCCAGGGCGGACGGCGCGAGGGTGATTTGCATGGACCCGCCCGGCGCAACGAGCCCGTTGGTCGGAACAAGGTCCACCAAAAGTCCCGCCGACGCCTCCCAGGCCAGATCCGTGAACCCGCGGTTTGTCACCGTAAGCACGGCCGCCGCCGGGGCAAACGGCGCCGCGGGCAACTTGACCAATGCGGGCGGCGGTGCGCCGTTCACCGCAAGCTGCGCGGGCGGCAACACGGTCAGGGTGGCGGCGCGGCTCACCTCGCCCGAGGTTGCGCCATCGATGATCCGCACCGCTGCGGCGTACTGCCCGACGGAGCGGTTCGTCACCGCGGGATCGAGCGACACGATCAAGGTGTCCGCGCTGTTGGCGGCCAGCAGCCCGCCGGTGGGCGACGCGATCAACCAGTCGGGGGTGCTGACCGACCAAGCCACCGCCTCGACTGCGCCATTGGACACGGCATACACCCACGAGGTCGGCGAAAACTCCGAGCCGGTCACGCCGGTGGCGGCGATGCCGGTTTCCGGAAACACCGACAGCAAGGTCAGGTCCTGCATCTGCACATCGGCAAACACGGTCAGGTGATCCGATGCCTGGGCGCTGATGCCCGCATCGAGCGGGGCGCCCACCTTCGCCAGTCCGTTCGAGCTGTCATCAAATACCGAGTTGTACACCTCGGCGACCGCCGGGCCGAGCGGGCTCGCGGCGAGGTTGCTGCTGACGAAGATGTAATCAAGGCGGCCGCTGGTGCCGATGTAGGTGGCGCTGTTCGTGGTGGTGCCCTGCACCGCGGCCAGCATGGCGAAACCGGGGCCGGCGACCTCGTAGGCGTCGCGGGGAAACGTCGCGTAGTAAACGGGAAAGGTGATGTCGGATCCGAGTGCGTACGAGGCCGGCAATCCCGAGGGCAGGCTGTTGAACTGCGCGGGTTGGGTCGCGCGGACATCCTCGTTCATGTCGCCGAGCACGACCAGGTCGAGATGACCGGGATTGGCGGCGAGGTAGGCATCGATGTTGTCGGCGCACCGGATGGATTCGATGGCGCGGCGGAAACGGTCCGTCGATGAACTCAAGGCCTTGTGGTGAAGGGTCCACAACACCAGCGGGCGCACCGTCCCGGGCACGGTCACCACCACGCGGAACGGGGGCCGGGTGATCTCGTTGGCGCCCGCCGGAGAAAACACGTTAAACGACGAGGCAATCGGAAACCGGCTGTAGTACCCGGTGTTCAGGCCGCCCGACAGTCCGGTCGAACCGCTGAAGGCCAGGTGCCCGTATCCGAGTTCCGCGGCCAACGCCTCCCAGTTCGGCCGGTCGGACGTGCGCAGTTCCTGGAAGGCGACCACATCGGGGTTGATGCGCGCCAGGACGGCCTTGACCGCATTGTACTCGACGCTCCCGACCGCACCGACACCGCTCAGCACATTGTACGTCGCCACCCGCACGGTCCGGGCCTCGCTGCCCAACGGCAGCCAGAACGCCACCAGCAGCGCAAACAACCGGAAGGCCAAGCCTCGCCGGCGTAGCCTCCGTTCCCCATGGCCTCCTTCATCCTCCAAAGCGTTCATGAACCGTGTTACCATACCCCAAAGAACGGCCCCGTGATAGGTCGGTGTTCCGAACACCGGCGGGTATTGCGCGCCCGGACCGGTTCGTGTAGGGTTTCGTCACCGTGAAGCTCCAGAAACCCATTTCCTGGCTCCTGCTGATGGTGGTGGCGTTTACCGTCAACCTTCACCTTCCGGTATTCCAGGTGGTGGCCTGGACACGCATGCTCGTGGCGTACAGCCACGACTACACCTTCACCGAAGCGGTGGACATGACGTTTGACGGCGAGCACCCGTGCCCGATGTGCACCGCGATCCAGGCCGCCGCCACCAACCACGAGGCCGACGACGCCTTGCAGGCTGCCGCCCCGGCCCATCCGTTGTACGTGGCCGAGTCCGTCCCGGATTGGATCCACACCCTGGTTCTGCTCGGCCGGTTCGATCATCCTTCCGCCGCCATGCCCGGCCGTCCGGTGCATCCTCTCGCTCCCCCGCCCCGATCCGCGAACGCCTGATTCATCCCGTCCGTTTCGTTCGCGGAGCGTCGCCGTGCGGCGCTCCTGTTTTCCGTACCCTCAACAGGAGTTATCCCATGTTTATCCGTATTCTCATGCTGCTGGCCTCCGGCCTGCTGCCCTTCGCCGCGCATGCGGCCACCTTGACCTCCGTCCCGATGCAGGGCGGCATGGTCATGCCGATGATCAACTACAACAGTGGTCTCGACCAGCTTACCGTCATGATGCCGACCAATATCCCGCAGCTTATCCCGCTGCTGGTGAGCCATCCGTCCGATCAGTTCTCAGCGGAACACCCCTGGTTCACCGACCTTGATCCAAGCGCCAACGGCCTTTCCTTCAGCCGCCGGTATGGTTTCGTCATGGACGGCAACACCGATCCGCTGCCCGGCCACCGGGCCATCTGGCTCCGCAAGACGGCGGGTCCGGCCGGCCTGCTCTGCTACCGCTACAGCACGACGCCGGCCCCCGGGGTCTGGGAACCGGTCTTCGGTACGGCGGGAAGCTCCAACGCCCTGGCCTGGAACCTGATGATGTTTCATCCGACCTTCGCCGCGATGCCCGGCACCAACGGGTTCACCGCGGCCTTCGAGGCCTACCTCGTCGACACCGGAACGGGCGAGGAAGTGCCGGGTTCGGCCACCGCCCCGATGCTGTTCCAGTTCACCAACGTGCCGGACGGGCGCCCGGAGATCGGCATGGGGGTTGCAGTCGCCCTCGGATGGGATCCATCCGCAACCAACTACGCGCTCGAGGCCACCACCTCGCTGGCTTCCGGGGTATGGACCGTGGTCACGAATGCGCCGGTGATGATCGATGGTCAATCCACGGTCATCCTCCGTGCCGACGAGACTGCGGGGCGCCACTTCCGCATGCGCAAGACCAACTGACGGGAGCCGGGAACCACGAATGACCACCTTGCGGCAGGTTGGCGCGACGGATCGGACCAGCGCACCGGGGCGTGTTCATTCGTGGCGACCCGGGGCCCGCGCCGCCTTCACGCTGATCGAGTTGCTCGTCGTCATCGCGATCATCGCCCTGCTGGCCGGCCTCGCCCTTCCCGCCCTGCTGGGGGCGCGGCGGTCGGCGCAGTCCATCCACTGCCTCCACCAGATGAAGCAACTTGGATTGATCGCGATGCTCTACGCCGACACCAACGACGATGCCTACCCGCGCAGCCAGCACTCCGCGGCCGCCCACGGCGAACTGCCCTGGGCGCGCGCGCTCGCCCCGCTGTTCGGCTCCTCCACCACCGCCTGGCGGGATTTGCGCAAGACCGCCTACCATTGTCCCCGCGACACGCGGAAAGACCAACTCAGCTACGGGCTCAATGTGTACTTCGAACTCGGCGCGGACGACGACTACCCCGGCCACCCGCAGACCTGGCGACGCCGCTCCGACGTCCCCAATCCATCCGGCACGATCCTGTTCGCCGAGAACAACAGCGACGCCGACCACATCATGCCCAACTTCTGGTCCAGCCCGGCCGACGCCGAGGATTGCGCCCATGACCGCCACGACGGAAAAGCCAACTACGTCTTCGCCGACGGCCACGCCGAATCCCGCCCGTTCACCACCATCTACGACCCCGCCAACACCATCGACGCCTGGCACCCCTGACCCCCCGAAAAGGGGTCAGTCCTCACTATTTGCACAAACGGCACGAGCCGGGCCGGACGGGTACATGCGAGAGCAACCCGCAGGGATCAGTAGGGTGTTGCGACCGGGCGCACGGCCGAGGACGAGCCGATGATGATGACCATCGGCCGGCGGCCAATGATGGCGGATGCGTAGAGTTCCCGCACATCCTCGTCCGAAAGCGCGCGATCCCACAGGGTGAGCTCGTCGATGATCCCGTTGAACCCGTTGTTCAATCCGTCCTGATCCCGTTGCTGGTAGGCGATGCCACCGATGATCAGGTTTTCGCGGCTGGGGGCAAGCTGGGCCCGGGTGTGGTTTCCGGTGCGTCCGGTAAACACCCGTTCGCCGTTGACGTAGAACCGGAGCATGCCGGCGGATTCCTCGAACCAGCCCTTGCTGTCGAACACGACCACCAGGTGCTGCCACGCGCCATTGGGCCGGCTGGACGTATAGAACGACCGGAACGAGCCATCGCCGTCGTTCATGACGATGTCATAACAACCACCCCACACCGACAAGGCAACCTGGTAGCTGTCCAGCAGATCGCCCGACTTCCGCGAGACAAGCCCTGCGCGATCCACTTGCTCCGGCGCGGCCTTGACCCAGACCGAGAGGGACAACTCGTCCGCATGCGGCTCGGCGAAATCCGGAAGGCCAACCCCGGAAACAATGACCGCACTGTTGATGCGCGACAACGAATGGCTGAAACGCAAGCCGGTGTTGTCAAAATCAAAGCCGTTGATCCGGTTGGTGCCCACGAATTCATGCGGCGTCATCGAGGGGACACGCGCAACGGGATCATCGCCGTGCACCAGGCGCGCAGGGGTTCCGCCGCCCTCCGCCCCCGCATAAAGATTGCGCATCGCCTCGGAAGTACTATCATTCAGCCGGTAGTGCGCTACCGGCCGGGATTGCCTGATAAAGGAGAGGTAAACCGGCTCGCCCGTTTCTTCCGATTTCACCACCGGAGCCATGACCAGGAAAGCGAACGCCATCAGGGAACGAAACGTGTTCATGACGTCAACCTACACCAATCCATCACCATGAAGACACCCTATTTTGCCTGTTTCGCCGCCATGCTCCTGGTTGTGGCAAGTTTTCAGCAGGCCTCCGGCTATGTCGAATTGTCGGACGAGGAAATGCGCCGCTTGTCGGGTGGGCACGGCACAGTTGCATGGACTCCGGAGGAACCGTTGCGCGGCGGAACCATCTACTTCGTCACCGGATTTTCCACCAACGACGCCAGTTACTACCTGTATCTTCCCAAGGCGTACGACGGGACCAACGACCTGCCCGCCATGATTTTCATGAACGCGGCGCAGCATGGGCTTGGCCCCTTGCTGGTATGGATGCCCTCCGTCGAGGATCTGGGATGGATCATTGCGGTTCCACACAGCATCGGTAACGGGGGGCCACCCGACACCAGCCGGCTGCTGCGCGAGATCAACCGGCACTTCCGATCGACGGTTCGCCATGATATTCGCCGCCTGTATGTCGGCGGTGTATCCGGAGGTTCATGCCGTGCCTACTGGCAAGCCCGCGGATTTCGGGGCGAATACGCCGGTGTCGTGGATGTGGTTGGCTGGATGTGTGATTACGACGAATACGTGTACTATCCACGTCGCCTCGCCGTGGTGCACGTGAACGGAGAAGCGTATCGGATCAACAGTATTCGCAGCGATGACCGGATCCTGAACCGCGACGGGGTGCGGACCAGGATGTTCAACCACGATGGCGGGCATCATTATCCTGAACCGGCGCTGGCCGATGAAGCGCTCGCCTGGCTGAACCAGGACTTCGAGCGGTTCGGCGTACACTTCACATTCCCCGACGCCGAGTTGCGGGCTGCCGCACTGATGGCGGAAGCGGAAGCCGTGAGCATCAACGGCACCCCGCTCGCCGCCGCACCCCTGTTCATGGACGTCCTGTCGAAATTCGCTTATACCACCAATGCGTTCGGTGCGGAATCGTCCCTGCTCGACCTGCTCGCGCAGGTGCCTGCGGAGGATGCCGCCGCGGCCATTACCGACGCGCCCGATATTCGTCGCCTGTTCGCACGGCTCCTGTACCAGCGGGCCGCGTATTACGACACGGTCTATTTTCCCGCCGACCGGACCCGGCTCCTGTCCGGGTTGGCCATCGCGCTGGACCCGACGAACCACCACGCCCTCTCCCTGCATGCATCCAGCCTGATGAAGAAGCCCGACCGGACGAAACAAGAGGTACAGTTCGCACGATCGCTGCTGGAACAGACCATGGCCATCGGCACCAACTACTGGATCGGCTACTTCAACCGCGCCGAGCTGTCTTTACTGGGCGGCGAACTTGATGCCGCCAACGCGTACCTCGACCTGGCGCTGCCGCCGGCCCGGTTCTGGTATGATCCCTTCGACTACAACGAAAACGCCATCAACGCCCGGCGGGCCGACCTCGAGCGCGAACAGGGAAACACCCTCGTCCTGCCGTGGCACGAATACTTCCTTGATCAACCCACCGGCCGGTTCACGCAGGCCACCTACCCCGGCTCGTACGTCGTGTCCGGAGCGCCCGCCATCATGAACCTGCCCGGCGCGGCGGGCGACCGCGCCCTGGTATTGGCGGGATCAAACGATGTGGTCCGCTTCAACCTGCTTCATCCGCCGACCAGCAACCTGTATGTCTCGATCCTGCTGAAGCCGGCTCGCGGCGACGCGGCCCCGCCCGTTCTGCTGTACGACCGGAACCCGCTCGCGTTCCGCATCGATGCGCAGGGAAGGGTCAACCGGTACTCGCTCGAAGCCGGCCTCACCAACTGGGTGGTCCTTCAGCACGACCCGCTCGATCCGGATTCATGGAACATCCTGACGTTCTCCATCGATGCCTCCTCGGGCCTTTCCCACACCATCCTCAACGGCCAACCGGCGGGGCCGGCCATTCGTTTGCCCCCGGCTTTCGCCATGCCATCGTACGTCGCTCTGGAAAGCTGGAGCGGGCAACCCATCGCGATCGATTCCATGGTGGCGGCAACTACACCACCACCCGACGACCTTGACCGCGACAATCTTCCGGACGCCTGGGAACTGGATACCGGCCTGCAGGCGTACGTCGCCTCGGGGGGCCGCACCGATGACGCCACCGGCCCCAACGGCGATCCGGACGGCGACGGCTTGACCAACCTGCGCGAATTCCTGCGGGGCACCCACCCGTTGCTGGCGGATACCGATGGTGACAAGATGACCGACGGCGCGGAGATCGCCCACGGATTCAATCCGCTGGCGGCGGATCCGTTTCATGAAATCTCCCTGCCTTCCGGCGGCTCGTTTGCCGATGCCCTGGCCGACGAGTGGAACCACACCGGCGACATCCGCCTGCGCACGGTGGAGCGCGCGGATGGGGGATCGCTCGCGGAAATCCTTCCATCGCTCGGCGATTGCCGGCTCACCCGCTATTATGCCTCCGGCCCCAAGACCGTGATCTGGCTGACCCTTTCCCTGCAGCCCACCCCCGGAATCGACACCACGTTTACCGAAACCATGAAGCAAGGTGCGTCCCTGGTGTACATGAACACCAACGGCCACCTCGTCGCCTTCGATGGAACCCCCTCGGTACGGGGATGGATCACCCTCGATCAGCACCCGTTCCCGCTCGACACCGTGATCGAGATCCGGCTCCGCCTCGATTACCGGAACAAGACCTGGTCCATCTGGAAGGACAACATCCTGCTCGCCGACCACCTCGGCTTTGCCAACCAGACCAAGACCCATTTCTCCACCATCACGTTCGAGGGCACCGGCCTGCTGGATACCTACCACGTGGCTGCTCACGGACCGGATGGCGACCGGGATGGCGTACCGGATGATTGGGAAATGCGCTTCTTTCAGGGGCTGGATCGCGTGACCGCCGAGTCCGACAACGACGGCGACGGCTTTCCCGACATCTCCGAATACCTGGCCGGCACCGACCCGCTCGATCCGGATGCCCATCTGAAAATCCTCGACGTGACCCTCGACGGCAACCAGCTCTCCATCGTCTGGGAAGCCAAGGCGGAGAACTACGAAGGCAATCCGATCTCCTACAACCTGCTCCGCTCGAAAACCATGCAGGGCGGTGTCATGACCCCGATCGCCCACGAAATCCACCCGAAGGGTGTCCGGTGTACCTACATGGTCAGCGGCGACCCGGACGCGCTCTCCGCATTTTATGCCATCGAGGCGAATCCGTAAAACCACCCGACCCGTGCATGCCCCGCATCAGGCCTCGGCGCTCCCGGGACGTATCCGCCCGCCACCCTGCTTCTGGTAGTGTGTCGGCGTAACCCCGTGGTACCGGGTGAAGGCGCGCGAGAAGGCGATGGGATCGTTCAGGCCGAGCTGGAAGCAGGCATCCTTGACGTTGATATCGGTCCGCCTCATCAGCAGGGCGGCCCGGCGCATCAGGATATCGATGCTGTACTGCTTCGGTGTCGTGCCGTAATGCCGCTTGAACTCGCGGATGAAATGTGCCTCGGACATGCCGATGGTGCGGGCGAGGCGGGCGACGCAACCGGCCTCGTAGAATCCGCTGTGCTCCATCAGGGAGCGGGCCTTGAGCAGCGCGGCCTCCTTGCTGATCACCGCAGGCGAAAGGTTGGTGCCGTCCGCCCAGCCCGCCTCACGGAGGTGGCGCGAGAACCAGGCCATGGCGCGAATGAGGCCGGCGACAATCTCGGAGCAGATGCCATACGCCTGCGAGTTCAGCGAGTCGATGACCTCACCGAAGATCGCCAGCACGGCAGCGCGCGCCTCGGCATCGAGATCAAAGCCCGCGCCCTCACGGACCAGAAACCATTCGTAAAACGGCGCAAAGGCCAGATCCACGCGTTCACCCTGCTCGATCAACACCTGGGCGAGATCCACGATGATGTCGAAATCCACGACCATGATGCGCCACGGCTCCTCGTCAGGCCGGATCGACCACTTCGTCTGGTGGACACTCCCCGGGGGAATCGCCACGACATGACCGGGGCGGCAGACCTCCACGGTTTTCCGATCCGGCAGGGAGATCGTCCCACAACCACTCAGGGTGAACATGTATTCGGCGTGCGGATGGTGGTGCAGGGGATGCTGCCCTTGCCGCAGGTGTTCGTGCACCCCCACGTACCGGATCAGGAACTCGATGCCCTGGGCGCGGATGTGTACCGGACCCAGCCAACGGCGGCTGACAAAGCGCAGGGTGTCGGACACCCACGGCTGTTCGACGCCCTCCACCGGGACACGATGGACTATCCGGCCTCCGGGGTACGGGGCCTTCGCGTAATAATCATCCTGAACAGGCTTCGCCATCTTTCCGGCACCTTGTCCCATTCCTCGCCCGGCCATGCGGTCGGGCGGGATCAGGGCGATCTGACCGTGATCGTATAATAGCCGGGTTGGGACACGGGGAAAACATTGGTATGCAGGCCGGTGGCGAGCGGGGCGAAAGGCGCATGCAGGTCGGCGGTGTAACCGAGGTCGTACCGGCGCGACGCGAGGAAGGGCCACTGCAGCCGGGCCGGTTCGCTACCGGCCGCAGCCACCCACTGCAACGTAAAACGCGACGCGGGATCGGCGGGGTGCGTACCGGCCATGAACTCCTCCCCGTTGCTCTGGCTATCGCCATCCGAATCCACATCGGCGCGCGGTCCATCCGGCGTACCGAAGTGGTCCAGCCGCCACCGATTGGAGATGCCGTCACCGCGAACATCGCCGTGCAACAGGTGCACCTGGGCGGGCCGCACCGTCACCGGATAAAACGCGTGTTGGCGGTGCTGGTCAACGAGGCCCCAGGCGCGTTCGCCAAGCACCTCCCTCGAGAGGTAGCGGTTGTTGCCCTGCACGGACGCCGAACCGATGACCCCGCCGATAAAGAGGTTGGAAATCGCGTGCGGTCCGGAGGCGTTCATGGAGTTCCACGGCAGGGCGGCTTCCCAGCGCTGGGTGCGACGAAACGCGGGCGTGCCCTGGGTGGTGGTTGCCACCGTGCCCGTGCCGTGGAACTGGGATAATTTCGCGGCGGACATCGCCACGAAGGAGCCGGCGTTGGTGCCGATGTAGAAGATACCCATCCCGTGGTTGTACCCTCCGGTACCCCCCATGCTGAAGTCGGGATACGACGGGCCGTCGCCAAACGAATCGCCCAGAACGATCGCGATATCCATCGGTGCGGTGAAGGTGAGGTTGTGCAGGAAATCAAGAGCGTTTGGCTTTCCCGATTTGTGCCACAGGTTCCAGGCATTGTCGTTCAACGTGTCGAGGCCGACGAAAAGGATGATGACATTGTTGCTGCCGCCCAGATCGGCGCCGTATCCGCCGAGGTAGAGGTTGGTCGCGTCAACATTGACCCAGATCGAACCGAACGCCCCGAACCCGATCGGCGCGTCCTGGACGGGCAGCGGCGGGCCGAGCAGCGCCAGGTCCACATTGTCGCCGATGTTGTCGGGCAACTCGCCCGGTGGATTGGGCGTGATGTCCGGAGAACCCACCGCAGCAACCGGCGCGGCAGGCCAGCGGACAGCGACGGGATCGGCCACGGGGAACGACCAGTTGCGCTGGCTGTTGTTGTCGCGCACACCGTCGCCCATGAACGAGACGGCGATCCGTTCGGCATGATCCGGCAAGGCCAGGGAGCCCTCCCAGCGCTGGCCGGGACCGGTGAGGGTCAGGGTGACGAGGTTGGTGGCGGTGTGTGCCGGTCCGTTGATAGCGACCCACGCGGTGATGGACGCCGCGGCGGCAAGCGGTCCCTGGTCGGCCTCGTACCGTAGCGTTACGCTGTCGCCGGCGGATGGATTGGCCGGGAACAGGCTGGCCCGATCAAGCAAGGCCTGCCAGTTCTGGTTGTGGTTGTTGTGCCAGGTGCCGTTGCCGTCATGAAAGACAAAGGCGATCCGCTGGGTGGCGGTGGCCGGGACCACGAGGGTGTGTTCCCATGCCGCGGTAGCGGCATTCCACGCCATGGGCACGCTGCCCTCGGCCTCGGTGAAACCATCCACGCCCCAATGGAGAAGAACATTCGTGGCATGCTGGAGCGGACCGGACGGGGCGCGGTAGGTCACCGTGGCCGCTTGTCCGCGCAACGGGAACGCGGGTTCCACGCGGACGTGGCGGGTGTTGGTGACGGTGACGGAATCGAACAGCAGGCCGTCGCTGCGGATGGCGCGCAACTGCATCACCGATCCGGTAATGTGGCACGACACGTAGTGGAAACACGAGGTGGCAAAGGCATGCAACGGCTCGTTCACCGCCGAGGCGTAGAGCTGTCCGCCACCGCCACCGGCGACGAGGTAGCGCACCCCGTCGATGGGAACGGTGCGCTGGTAGTTGTGGCTGTGGCCGCTGGCCATCCAGTTGGCCTCGTAGCGGGTGAGCAGCGGCGTCCAGTGGATCCGGTAATCCTCGGTGCCCGGCCGGAATCCCCATGAATACGGCGGATGGTGGCTCAAGGCCATGATCCAGGTGATGTTGGTGTCGTTCACCGCCGCCTGCAGTTCGCGGGCCAGCCAGTCGGTCAACTGGATGCCGGGCACTTCGGTGTTCAGGCTGATGAAGCGAATGCTCCCGGCGGTGTAGCTGTAATAACCGAGCCCGATCGATGGCTCGGGTAGCGGGAACAGGCGGTTGTACACGGCGCTGGCGCAATCCTTGCCCGAAGCATCACCGGGGGCGCAATCGTGACCGCCCAGGGTGGGCATGTACACCCGGGATGACAGCAGGTTTGAACAGGTACGAAAAAATGGCTCCCAGGTATCGAACCCGGTGCCGGTGAAATCCTCGAAGGCAAGGTCGCCGAGTCCAGTAACGAATTGCGGGTCTTCGCTGACGATGATGTCCGCAACCTCGCGCGCATAGGTCTCGTTCACGCTGCCGAACAGGTCGCCATGGATCACGAAATGCAACGGATCGCCAGCCCGCGGCGCCGTGCGGAAGGAACCGGTACGGCTCCACCCGTCGGACGATGACACCTCGTAGAAATACCGGGTGTCGGGCGTGAGGTCGCGCAGCGTGATGGCATGAAACGCCACCCCGCCCCCGTTGCTCTGCTGGTGGGTGTAGTTCGTGGTGACGCCATACCGGACGGTTCCCCGCCCGGCGATCCGCCGGTCCCACGAAAGGGTAACCGAACGGTCAGACGACTCCGTCCAGGTGGCACGCACCGGCGTTTCATAGCGGAAGGTGTATCCGCTTGCAACAGCAGCGACGAACATCGTCGCCGCGAGAATGAGGTATGGTTTCATGGCTTCACCATCTGACGGTTCCGGCAGTACATTGCGCGGGCTAACCAGTATAGGACGAGCATAAGGACTTGTTAAGCCGGGTCGGCGCAGGCACAACGAGACCTGGATCAGAACACGCGAAAACACAGGGGTTTTGGGGTGCAGGTCCGGCCCCGCAGCAAAAAAGGTCTATAAATACACAACTTTTCCACCAGCGGCGGCGCGGCAGAATGATCCATGGGCGCTCGCAAGGATGCAGCATGCGCAGGCAGCGCGCGGTTCGGGCTTGTGCGATACGGACACCCGTTCGGCGCGTATCGCCGGATCTACAAGGACGTTCGTGTACGGGGACACGCCTCCATCGGTTCGCTTACTCCGGTGGTTGCACACCGAGCCGCAGCATGCGTTGCACCTCGGCTCCCCACAGGTTGGTGACGACCAACCATCCGGTATCCGGCACCAGGTTCTCGTGACCGGGCAGGAGTTGCCAGTCAGGGGACTCGGTATTGACACTGAATTCCACGCGGTACACCCGGGCCGTGGAAACCGGCCAGCCGAGCAGCATGCCTACCTGCTCGCACACGAGGTTGGTGACGGTGTCGAACGGCGAAAGGTCGTTGGTCCAGACCAGCTCACGGCAATCGGTTCCATAGACCGGACCCAATTCCACGACCGCAAGGTACGAGGAAGCATTCGTGGGGTCGGAATCCATGATGAACTCCTCCCAATTGCTAAAGCCGTCGTTGTCGCTGTCTTCATTCACCACATCCTCGAAATCGTTGGTGAGGCCGAACCCGGCCAGCCACCAGAGCGGGGTCGGGTTGTTGGTCGTCCAGATCGCCGCAAACGTGGCCGTGATCGATCGCGGACCGGTCATGAGCAAGCCGAGAGGATTGGCGTTGCCGCTGGCATTGCCGCTCCAGCCCGCGAATTCGTAGAACTCATCCGGCGTGGCCGTCACGTCCACGGTTGCGCCTGCCGCCTGCCAGCCGTCGGCGACATCGACCGAACCATGCGCGCCGGCTTCCGTGTCGAGCCAGTAGTTGGTCGTCCACTGCCAGGTCAGCACCGCGTGATTCGTCACCGTCATGACCATTTGCATATCGACACCGCTGGCCGGTTCATGCCCGGTCATCGCCCATCCGGTAGCGACATACTGGGTGAGGCCGAGGGTTTCCGGGGAATCGATCCGGTTGGTCACAACGGTGCCCTGCAAGTAAACGTGATCGCCCAACGCCGGAGTCGCCGTGCCATGCGCGGAAACAACCGTGACCGTATAGATGCCGAGCACATTAAACGTATTCGTCACGTCAGGAGCGGGCTCGTAGTTTGCGTCGCCGGCCTGCGAGGCAATGATGCTGACTTCGCCCGCCCCGGTGAAGGAGAGGTTCGTGCCGCCGGTGATGGTCGCCAGACCAGAGCCCACGCTGAACGCGACCGGGTTCCCCGATCCGCCGCCCGTCGCGGCGAGTTCGACCACGCCAGTAGTGACTTGGTCGGCGATCACGCCGAAGATGATGGCTTGAGCAGCCTTTCCGACAACGAGCGTTCCGGTCGCCTCGCCCGCATACATCACATCATCCACGCGGCCTGTCACGGCGTAACTGCCGGCGTTGGTCGGCGCGGCTGCGCTGCCGTCGTAGGTGATGTTCACGGTCAGGCCGCCGGGCACCGTTTCAACGGTCACTTCACGCGCCGTGCCATTGTACGTCTGGGCGAGATGCGTCAGTGTTACGGAGGCTGCTGCCTTGGTGACAATAAACGTATTCGTCACGTCAGGAGCGGGCTCGTAGTTTGCGTCGCCGGCCTGCGAGGCAATGATGCTGACTTCGCCCGCCCCGGTGAAGGAGAGGTTCGTGCCGCCGGTGATGGTCGCCAGACCAGAGCCCACGCTGAACGCGACCGGGTTCCCCGATCCGCCGCCCGTCGCGGCGAGTTCGACCACGCCAGTAGTGACTTGGTCGGCGATCACGCCGAAGATGATGGCTTGAGCAGCCTTTCCGACAACGAGCGTTCCGGTCGCCTCGCCCGCATACATCACATCATCCACGCGGCCTGTCACGGCGTAACTGCCGGCGTTGGTCGGCGCGGCTGCGCTGCCGTCGTAGGTGATGTTCACGGTCAGGCCGCCGGGCACCGTTTCAACGGTCACTTCACGCGCCGTGCCATTGTACGTCTGGGCGAGATTCGTCAGTGTCACAGAAGCTATCGCCTTGGCGACGGTGTAGGTGTTGGTGATGGATGGCGCCGGATTCCAGCTTCCATTGCCCGCTTGCGATGCAACCACCTCGACCATGCCCGTGCCGGTGAAGGTCAGGTTCGTGCCGTCGCTAACAACGCCAGGACCTCTCGCAACCGTAAAGGAAACATCAAGCCCGCTGGATGCGACCGCGGAAAGCCCATTCGAGCTGATCGTTACCAAGACGCTGCCGTTGGTCGGCAGGAAACTGGAAATGGTTTGATCCGTCTTAAGGTATTCAAATGCATTGCTCTTGACCGTTTCGCCGAAGCTGGTTGAGAACACGCGCACGTCACCCATGCCGGGGGCCCCGGCCCCGGCTACAACCACGATCTGGGTCGCACTTTGGCTGACGATCGACGCCGCGCTCGCGCCGCCAATCGTGACGTTGGTGATGTCCGTTCCGCTGCCGAGGTTCATGCCGGAGATCACCACCGGGAAGCCTCCCGTTCCGGAACCCGAGGTTGGTGATACGCCGAAGTCATCGGCGCGGGCCGGATAGCGGTACACGTTTGATGAACGGCCAATGTTGTCCGATCCGCCGATGGCATAGACCTGCCCTTGATAGGCCGCCGAACCATGATAATTAAGCGGCTTGATCATAGTCATGGACTGCGTCCAGTTGGTGCCATCGAAGCGGTAGGTGGTATTGGATGGAACCGTGCTTGCCGTTCCGCCGTAAGCAAGGAAAGCATCCCCTACGGTGGCGGCGCCGAGATATCTGCGCGGCGCGGGCAAGCCCGCCACGAAGGTGAAATTCGTGCCATCATAGATCAGCGTATTGGTCGAAGCGTTGTAGCCGCCCACGATCACCAACCGCCCATCAAGAAAATCGCCGCACAACCGGGCGTCGGGACCCGGCAAGCCCGCGACTTCCGACCACGCCGTTCCGTTAAACCGGTATACGTTTGTCTTGGGATTCGCCCCGGGATCCATTCCTCCAATGGCATAGAGATAATCGCCGATCACCGCTGCGAGCACGGCGCCCCGACCCTGCGGCAGGCCCGGCTCTGCGGTCCAACTGGTTCCATCGTAGCTGAACACATTGGTCGCGCCAAAGGGGGCCATACCGCCAACGGAATACAACCGCCCGCTGAACACAGCCACCCCCGGGGTCGTCAGCGATACGGGCAACGAGGCTTCTTGCGTCCAGTTGGTGCCGTCGAAGCTGAAAACGTGATTGGTGCGGGTCGTGTCACGTTGGCCTGCTACCGAATACAGCTTGTTGCTGTAAACGACGGCGCCCATGTAGCTGTATTTGCCGGGCATGGAAACGGTTTGTTCCCACGTTGACCAGTCCCACGATGAACCCGAACCGATCACGCCCGCCGGATTGAACATGTACGCGCCGGCGAGCGTGATGTCGCCGTCTTCCGACTGAATGACGATATCCACGACTCCAGCCGAACCAATAGCCGGCACCACGATCGTCACCCAGCTCAAACCGGAATCCATGACCGTCGCGGCGACACCGCCGACGAGGACGTTGGTGATCGTGCCGAAGTTTCCGTTGGTGATCGTGATCGTGTTGCCGCCGGCGAAGGGACCGGCGTTCGTCGAGAGTTGGAAAACCGAGGCGGAGAGGCCAAAGCTGTAACTCGCCACCGGGCTGTTGTTGGCGACGTAGCACGCCGGGGCAAACGACCCGGTCGCGCTGGCCGTGAAGACCACCGGGACGTTGCTTGCCGTGCCGGGCTCGACAGTCAGACCAACCAGCGCCGTTACATCAAAGTGCGCCGCGCCCGCGCCGGCGTTGGTGGCGGCGGTAATGAGGAGCGCCTCGTTGCCGGCGTTGGTCACGGTGAAGATGTTGGTAATGATCGTTCCGGGCACGGTTGGCGGAAACGACGGACCGGTGATCGCCATGGCGGAGGCGGTGTAGGTGAAGGCGTTGCTCTTGACTGTTTCACCGAAGCTCGTCGAGTACACGCGCACGTCGCCGATGCCGGGGTCACCGACCCCGGCTACAACCACGATCTGGGTTTCGCTCTGGCTGACGATGGACGCCACGCCCGCGCCGCCAATCGTGACGTTGGTGATGTCCCCGCCATCGCCGAGATGTTCTCCGCTGATCACCACCTGATATCCACCGGACCAGGTGCCGCTGTCAGGGGAAATACCGGGGTCGAAATCGCGCCACGGATAGCGGTAGGCATTGGTGACGTAGGAGAAAAAGTCATCGGTGGTTCCGCCGGCCGCGTACAGGTAGTCGTCCAAAGTTTCGGCGACAAGGCCGATCACGCTCAACGGATAGTTGGTGACGGCCAGCCAGTTCGTGCCGTCATACCGGTGCACGGTCGCATCGGGATTGAAGCCGACTTTCCCGGCGATCACGTACAGGGATCCGCGCAGCACGGCGGTCGCCGCAACGGACTTGGCGACCGGCAAGCCGGCAACTTCCGTCCAGGCCGCGCCGTCATACCGGTACACGTTGGTGCTGGTGATGCCATCCGGATCCTGTCCGCCGAGTACATAAAGGGCGTCGTTGTACGCCTCCATGGCATGGCTGAACCGGGGCGCGGGCAATCCGGCCACGGCCGTCCAATCGGTCCCGTCGAAACGGAACACATTGGTCCGCGCATTCCCCTGGTTGCCGTCATGGCCACCCGCCGCGTAAAGGTAGCCGTCATGGGTGGCGGCCTCGAGCATGCTGGCCTGGCCGAGCGGGTACGGTGTGGAGAGCGACCAGGTCGTACCATCGAATCGATGCACGATGTTGGTGGGGAGGAATCCGGAGTGACCCGCCACCGCGTAGAAGGATCCACTGTAGGTCGCACCACCGAAGTACCGCAGGTTGGCGGGTAGAACCGGCTCGAGCGACCAGGACGCGCCATCGAAGGACGCGGCATTGGTGGATTGGGCGGAATAGCCGCGCCAACCACCGGCGGCGAACAAGCGCCCATTCAACACATCCGCCTTGCCGTGGGCCATTGCGGAGGGCATTCCGGCCACGGGTTGCCACCGGCCCCAATCCTCGTCGAGAAGGCCGATGGTCCCCGCCGGATTCACGGTGTAGGCATTCGCCAGCGTGATGTCGCCGCCTTCGGCCTGAACGACGATATCCACGACTCCAGCCGAACCAATAGCCGGCATCACGATCGTCACCCAGCTCGCGCCGGTGTCGACCACGGTCGCGGAGACGCCGCCGACGAGGACGTTCGTGATCGTACCGAAGTTCCCGTTGTTGATCGTGATGGTGTTCCCACCGGCGAAGGGGCCGGTTTCCACATCGAGTGCGTAGACGTGCACCGTGTTGGTCACCTGCGGGGCAGGATTCCAATCACCGTCGCCGGTCTGCGACGCCACCACGATCACATCACCTGCCGCGCTGACGGTGAGATTGGTGCCGCCGTCGAGGCTGCCAGGACCACTGAGGACCGAGAACGAAACATCGAGCCCGCTCGCGGCGGTTGCCGCGAGACCGACCGTTGCGCCCACGCGTTGGGGGGCGATGCCCGGGAACGCGATCGTCTGGTCATCCTTGCCGGCTTGTCCGGCGAGGTTCAGCACGTAGGGACTGCCCACCGTGTTATGCGCGATCAGCACGGCGGCGGTTTGCACGCCGCTTCCGGCGGGCGCGAACACGACCACGAGATTCGAGATACCGCCGGGCTCGACGGCTACGGGCGGATCCACCACGGAAAACCCGGCGGAACCGTTCGTGGTCCAACCGGTCAGGTTCAGCACGGCGTCGCCGCGATTGGTAATCGCGAGCACGTTCGTCACCGTGCCGCCGGGCAGGACGATCCCGAAATCGGTCCCGGCGGCCGCCGAGGCGGGCACGCCGTTGCTGATGGCGACGCCGTTGGTGCCGAGCACGGCGATGCAGGGGCCGGTGTAGGTGAAGGCATTCGATGCGACAGTCTCGCCGAAGGATTCCGAAAAGACGCGGACATCGCCGGGACCGAGCGCGCCGATACCGGCAATCACGACCACCTGTGTGCTGGACTGGCTGTCGATGGTCGCGGCGAAACCGCACAGCGTCACGTTCGTGATATCGGACCCGTTGCCGAGATTCACGCCGGAAATCGTCACCGGGTACCCGCCGGTCACCGAGCCGCAGTTCGGGGTTACCCCGCCGGACAGCGCCGACAGGTCCGCCCCCCACTTCGCAATGTACCAGGCGCTCGTGCTGGTGCTAAATTCGTTGTCCTGCCAGGCCGTCTTGAAGAAACCGGACGCATAAACATCCCCGTTATCGGTATTCGCGGTGAGCGACATGACGCTGTCGTTAAACCCGCCACCGATATTCGTCCAGTAGGTGCCGTCCCATTTGGCGATTCGCCTTGCCGATAGAGGTGTAGCACCGCTCACATCGGTAGATTCGGTCATCCATGTATTGGTGAAAGCGCCTCCGGCGATGAGGTTGGTTTGCGTATCAAACGCCATGGCATACACCCAATTGTTGAACCCCGCCCCCACATTCGTCCAGGTGCGCGTGACGGGGTTCCACTTGGCAACATAGCGGGCGCCATAACTGTTGCCCGCATGATCATGATAGTTCGTGAACCAGCCGCCCACGTACACCTCGCCGTTCCCGGGATGTACCGCCATGCTTGTTACCCGGTTGCCGAGACCGCGGGCCATGTTGGTCCAACTGGTCCCGTTCCATTCCGCCACGTAGCTCATGTGCAGGGAAGTGTTGGTAGGATGATGATTGGTGAATATTCCCCCGACATAGAGCTTGTCTCCGAGCGGATCATAGGCACCGCAGCTTACAACATTCCGGAAACCGCCCTGCATGTTCGTCCAACTGGCGCCGTCGAACTTGGCAATGTAATTGACACCGGTCACCTGGTAATCCGTGTTGGTGAAATAGCCACCGGCGATAACCGTATTGCCCGTGTACGGGGCAAAGAAGTTCACGTAGCCGTTGATACTCTTGGCGAAAAAGAGCCCCCGCGTGCCATCGACGGCGTTGGTGCGACCCATTGCATACCAATTCGTGCCGTTCCACCCCGCGACCGCACGGGAATTCACCCCGCCGATGTTGGTGAAGTAGCCACCGGCATACAGGTTCCCGTTGTGGCCTTTGACGGTGTTGACGTTCGCGAATTGCCGGACGCCCCCGTCCATGTCGTGCCAGTTGGTTCCGTCATACATTGCCACGCGGAAGCAATTCGTCCCGCCGATATTCGTGAACGCCCCGCCCGCGTACAGCCTGCCTTGGTGATAGTCGATTCCGTAAATGGTGTTATTCGCCCCTTTCGCGGTCGCCTGCCCGGGTATCAACGCATCCGCGACCGCCTGCCAGCGAAAGACCGGAGCGCCCACGATCACCCCGGCGGGGTTGTAGGTGTAGGCGGCGACGAGGGTGGAGACCCCTGCGGAGTCGGATGTGATCACGATATCGCACGCCCCGGTGATCGCGGCGGGCGGGACAACGAAAGCCACCCAGTTCGTGCCTTGTCCGATGATCGTGGCGGGCGAAACACCCACGGTCACCGCGGTGATGTCCGACCCGTCTCCGATGGCCGCCAGCTGGTTGGTGACCAAGACGGGATTGCCGCCGGCAAAGGGTCCGGATTCGGGAACGACCTGCACGATGTACAGGTGCAGGGTGCTTTCCTTCTGGATGTTGTAGTCGGCCAGTGTCCTGCCGTCCTGCAGGAGTTTCCCGGCGAAAATGAGCGTTTGTTGGTCGGGCGGATAGCCCAGCCGGTCCTGGATTTTCGCCCGCACATTCTCGATCGAATCACCCGGTTCCACATCGAGGGTTATGGTTCCTCCGGCGTGGTGATTGCTCACAAACACCTGCATTCCCCAGCAGGCGCTTCCCATCATCAATCCCAGCAGGAACGTGCAGATCCGGCGTTTCATACGGCACCCCTTGTTGATATCGTCCAATCCTCGATCGCGCCGACGCGCCCCGGGAGATTCCCGCAGCACACCGGCACCATGGTGTTTATTGAGGATCGGCAACAAAGACCGGACAAGGCGAACGGGCTGGATCGGCCGGATAAAGTGACGAAACAACCGCGCCGGGAGGGGGCTCCCTCGTATCAGGTAGGAATGCCGTGGCCCAGCCGGGCCTTGAACCGTTCGGCAGCAGCGCGGCCAAGGGCGAGCTCGTGCTTCCCGGTGCCGAGGAGCAGGCGGGCCTCGCGGCCTTCGGCACGCCAGCCGGCCACGCGGCCCAGATTGACGATGAGGCTGCGGTCAAGTTGGGCGAACAGCTCCGGGGGCAGCGAGCGTTTCCATTCTTCGCAGGTGCGACGGACCAGGTGGACCGTGTCGTCGGTGCGGACCTCGGTGTAGTTCCCGTCCGCCCGGATGAACAGGATGGATTGCACGTGGATGACGAAGTGGTTCGGGCCGTCATCGATCAGCGCGACATCATCGGCACGCAACAACGCCGACATGGCCCGGCAGCGCGGGGCGCGGGAGCCGCCGACACAGCACAGGCGCAGGCGGGAAAGGGCTTCACGGAGCCGCTCCAGGCCGAACGGCTTGACCAGGTAATCCAGCGCTCGCAACTCGAAGGCCTTGATCGCATACGCCTCGGAGGCGCTGACCACGATGACCATGGGTGCGGCATCCGGGTGTTCTATCAGGGAGAGGCCAAGCTCCATGCCAAGCTCCATGTCGAGGAACACCAGGTCGGGGTCGGTCGCCTTCAGCAGTTGCCGCGCTTCATGCAGCGAAGTCGCCTCACCGACGACGTTGATGTGGTCGAACCGGGTCAGCAGGCCAGCCAGAACTAGTCGGAAGGTCGGGTCATCGTCCACAATCAAACACCGTACCGCGCGCATGGGGACAGTGTACCGCGAAGATGCGGAACGGTGCAATGGCTACCGGCGCACGAACCCGGGGTCGTCCCGGGCGGCATCCGGCGACCGGGCGAGCGATTCTGCTGGCCATCGGTGCGGCAAACCGGGCAAGTAGAAGCATCATGGACCGGAACCTTCCCATGGCGCTGGTGACGCCGAGTTTTGCCGGAGATGCCACGCGCTGCCGGGTGCTGGTGGAAAGCGTGCAGCGGTACGCGCGGTGTCCGTTGCGGCACTACCTGCTGGTTGACGAGCGGGACGAGGCCTTGTTTGCCCCGTTGGCCGGACCGACCACGATCGTGGTGACTGCGGAATCGCTTCTGCCTTACTGGCTCAGGCGGCCGGCCAACGGCGCAAACCACTGGATGATCCGGGGCCAGATGCCGCTGCCCAACTGGTACACCCAGCAGATCCTCAAGATCGCCTTCGCGCGTTGTGCCACCGAGCCGGTGGTGGTGTTCGCCGATTCGGATGTGGCCTTCGTCCGACCGTTCGACGCGGCGCCGTTCATCCGGAACGGGGCGGTGCGCCTGTTCCGCGTGCCGGACTTCGAAGACGAGCAACACCGGGCATGGCACCGCACGGCCCTGGCGTGGCTGGGGATTCCGGAACCAGCCCCCGATCAGCCACACCCCAACTACGTCGGCAACCTCATCACCTGGAAACCCGGGCTGGCCGATGCCCTGTGCCGCCACCTGGAAACCGTGGCTGGTCGCGCCTGGGCCGAGGTTCTTGCCGCACCCCACCCGTTTTCCGAATACATGCTGTATGGCTGTTTCATCCAGCATGTGCTCGGCGGGGAACAGCCAGCAGGGCACTTCTACGATACACGCCCGATCTGCCATGACTACTGGCTCCCCGAGCCGCTCGACGAGGCCGGACTCGAGCGTTTCTTCCGGGGCCTCACCCCCGATCACGTTGCCGTCATGGTCTCCGCCCGCGCCCCCCTGCATGCCGCCCGCTACCGCGCACTCGTCCTGGGCCACCCGAGCGAACGCGACGACCCGGCACCGTAGCCACCCCACCCCGCACACGGCCACCGGAACCAAGAACCGCGAACGGCGGTGGCACATGGAGCAACCCGATCGCTTGCTTCATCCGTGGGTCTTTCCGGAATATCCGCATGACATCGGCTCGCGGTGACGTACAACCACGAATGAACACGAATGGACACGGATAGAAGGAATGGGAACGGTTGCCCGCCAAAGGCGGATCCGCCTTCGGCGGAATGGGTGATGGTTTATGGTTGATGGGGGCGGCGGGAGTGGAGTGCGATTAGGATTAGGATGAGGATTACGAGGGAGGTGTGGGTTGGGCGGGGCGTGCGTTGGCCTGAAACAGACGCCCCTCCGGCGAGGTTCGTCGGAGCTACAGCAAGCCCGGTGTAGTAGCCGCTCCACGAGCGGCACGGGGAGGGAGAAAAGGAATTCGAGCATAACACCGGCGGGACCGATGATACGCCGCGCCCGCCACCCAATGTCGATTCGCGCGCGGCATGTGCCCAGGTTTGCAGCCCGCAACGCGTCATTTCTCCATCCTTTTCGACACAACCCGTTCCCGGTTAGCGTCCGACCTGGTCCGACCCCGGGAGGACAAGATTATTGATCTTCTTTCTCCGCCTCTTCCTTGGCCTGTCGTATGCGCATCGGGAGGTCGGGTTTGGCGGGAAGCCGATTATCGCGGAGGGCCGATATAGCCTCTTCCTCCAACTCCTCTCTTAATCGCCAAACACCGTCGAGGTCGGATTGGTACTCGAGGTTTCGTTCGCCATACGGATTGATCCAGGCCTTGCAACTGATGCGCAAACTCTGGTTTGTCGGCGATCCAAACCAGAGGGTGTGTTCGAGGTCCAGGCGGGAATAAATCGCTGGCGTTCTGCTTTTTACATACAGATAGCGTGGCCACGGTGGGCCATTCACCACGATCTCGTTCTGATATCCGTCCAGCGGAGCCTCATAAAGCTGGTTGGTTTCGGCAATGATGCCATCCGTGTCGTTGGTGGTCGCGTAGGTAACAGACCATGAACTTATTGTTTCGTCGAAAGCCACCACGACGTGAAGATCGGAATACGCGGATCGGCCAGATGTGTCACGCGTCCTTGCCGTCAGGTCCAGCGTGTTCGTTTTTGTTTCGGGTGAAACCACTCGTGAAAGGAGTTCGCTGCCCCGATTTCCTCCGGGATAAATGATTAAAAACGTAGGCTCCCCCTTTCTTCTAAGCACGATCACGGCGGGATCAACCTCTGCTGTCGGCTTGTTTATCAGGTCTTCGCTAGCGCGCGGATTCACGAGCCCGCTATAGTCATAACCATCCTTGCGAACGTCGGAAATAAAAGCGCGATGGGGCTTCGTAACAGTAAACGCCCATCGACCATTTTCATCCGACGTCACCCACTCTTTGCGCCCGCCAGGGTCAGGTGTTCCTATAAGGACCGTCGCATGCTGCCAAGAAACCAACACGTCTGCATCCGGGATGGGATGCCCTTCCGTATCGACAACCAAGCCATAGATGGTAACTGGCTCCAAGTTGTCATAGATGCCCCTTAGGTTGGTCCGATATGCCTGCTCTTCAGCCGATACTTCACTTGTATTATCAGCAGACAGCCACAAACAAGGCGATGCTGCCAACAAAAGAAGAACGATGGCTTTATGGGTCTGTGTCATTATTACTCCTTTTTACGGATCAAGAAAATCGCATGTTTTGAACACTCTCTCCCAAAAAAACCATTCATCCGCAATATGAGACCGGAATTCACGACTATGGGAGTAGTGCTGATGATCATAGCCCATACCGCCATCTTTACGCTGAAGACCCATATTCCAACCCGAATAAGCCGCATTTTGTGTCTGCCCCAACGCCTTGGAGCGGGATTCGGCGCAATAGGATAATATCATATACCTCTGCCGTACATGATTGATGCGCAATGTTTCCGGAGTTGAACTGCTTGCATTGCGAATAAATTTATCTGTTCCTTCGCTGTACCTGTCTTCTCTTCCCCTATAAGAAAAGCTGTATGGAGCCCATCCATCAGGTCGGCGTACGTTGTTAATTTCCCAAAGATCTAGAGCCCAATCCAAGGCGTTATAGAAGTTCTGCATATTCGCTACGTGCTGCGAATTTCCTCTCAGGTAAGGGGCAGAGTTTACGTCACCTGTAGAAAAATGTCCTATGATGTCCGGTGTACTCGGAAATAATGGATCATGGACGAACTGATGGCCACAAGGGTGTTTGTCAGCAATCGTATTGTCGTAATAGTGGGCCGATAACGCTGCCTGACAGGCGATATAGGTGTGAATTAGAGGGCCTGAATATCGGCGCAGCGCTTCACCGGCCACCACATTTCCCATGCTATGAGCCAGTACGCGCAGTTTACTTCCTCCGGGGTTCAAGTCTTTAAAAACGGTGGCTAATGCTTCTGACGATAGCCATGAGCGAAATTCGCTGTTGTCGAAGTGGTGCGGGTCGGTGAGAACATCCCACGGTCCGCCATACTCAGCCAAGGTCGGCCAACTGAACAAGGCGACGGAACCTTGATAACCTTGCCACCAAAGCCTCTTGAACGTAGTCTCGATCCACTGAGCCTTTTCTGCATCTGTCATATTCCAACCATGAACCAACAAAAACGTCTCATCTGTTGCCGGTGAGTATGTTGCGGTTTGTGTATGTGAAGCTGTTGCTGGAATTTGCACTTCCCATCGGTCTCCGGAAATGACGCCAACGCTATAAACATCATAAAACCACGGCATTTTATGGAGCTCCATCGAGACGGCCGCCCTGCAGACCTCTTTGCCGTTCTTCTTCATGATGATCGTCAAGTCACCTTTTCCTTCGGCCGCACCCTCCAGAAGAAAAGGCGATACTTGATCGCCAGGCTTAATGTACTGATTCGACAATTGAATCTCGTTTGTAGTCACCCGCAGGAGTTTCGTTTTTAGTATTTGCTGGTTAGCTACATTCGTGTCGAACAAATAAGCGGAAGACTTACCGACAGCCTCGAAGATGTTTACAGCAGGGGACATTCCACTCGTATTCTCGAACTTCATGAAGTACGTGATTCCAGACTGATTCGCGGTGGTAGCATCCACCTTGATATGAAGTCGCGTGAAGTCCTCTAAATCTCGCTTGCATGAGTTGTCACCCCACTCCGTGTTGTTTCCAATGTAGTCGTTGTCGCAATCAGGATCGCCAACGGTATCATCTTCAACCCATATCAGTTCTGTTTGTAGGTATTCTCGCTGATCGTGGTCGTTGTTTACCCAGAAAAGGTAGTGGTTGTCATTGGTATCACCGAACGTGATGGAATCATCCCGATTTCCATCCATGGCTATGTCGACCTTGAAGAAGTTCACCCTGAGCGCATCATAGCTATTATTCCCGAGAAAGATATTCTCCACCGCGCATGTCGGGGATGAGGCGACCAGGTTGATGGAGGCCAGGGTTGATGCGGCGGGTTTTACGGGTTCCAGGTGCAGTGTCGCCTTGTTATCTGTTACCCCCAGGCTTTCCGGCGTGTAATTTCCGGGGGCGAGGTAGGTTCGGTTTCCGGAAGCATCGATTTTCCAAATGCGTAACGGGCCGGTCGGATTGAAACTCGGGCTGTTGGGGGTGAGCCAGGTGGAGGCTTCGTGCGGGGGGGAGGCTTGGTAGGTGAGTTGGATGGTGACGCAGGCGGGGTCGAGGTGGTCGGGGATGGTGATGCGCCAGGGGAGCAGGTGGTCGCCGGAGGAATGATCGTCGGCGTTGCCGGGGATGCCGTCGAGGTTGAAGCCGTCAGCGAACCCCGGAATACCGTCGTTGTCGCCGTCGCTGTCGTTCAAGGGCCAGAAGAGTTCGGGCATGATCTTGTAATAGGTGCGGAGATCGGGGCGGAGGGTGACCGATTCGTTCCGAATGTAACCACGAGGACCGTTGGTCCAGACCGGGCCCAGGTGATGCGCCAAGGGCACGTCTGCTCCCTGGAGCGGTAAACACCAGTCACCCAGTGAATCCACCAGCACCCGGACGATACGGGCGGTGACACCGGCCGCCGGGGAATACCACACCGAGGTCGCCGGCCGGAACCACAGTTCGTTCTGCAGGTGGTAGGTGTAGGCGCTCCAGGCCCCGTCCTTGTCGGTCGTTGTCTTGCTGATCCACCCGGCGTTGTCGACCCATGGATGGGCATGGTAGGTCGTTCGGGCCGACAACCAGGCGTTGGACCAGGCCGCCGATTCGGTGGCAAAACCAAGGGCGGCACCCTCCCGCTCCACCACCCGGTTCGACACCATGACCACCTCCGCCTCGCCCGGAACGATACCGCTCAACCGGATGGCACGTTCGTACAGGTTCTGTGCCGTCGCCGCGCCGCTGCCGAACGGATCCATCGGTTCGATGCGGCGATCGAGGTCGTACTTCGGCCCGCCAGGCGCGGCAAGAGCGCCGACCGACGGGCAACCATACACCAAGACCAGCCGGATGAATGCACGCACCCGCATCATGGCATGTACCTCGGCTGAACTTTAACCAGTGCATGCGAAGCTCGCATGCTTGCATGCGCTGCCGGAATGATCAGCGAGCAAGATTCAGAGGCGGTATCCAAACCTGTACTCCCCGTGCACTGTTGTCCGATACCAGCGCCGCCTCCGCTTCCATCACAGAACCTTCTGCCTCTCTCCGTTTCGATGATTGTTTCCGGCAGGGTAATGTTGACCGGTGGAGTCAGCCAGACTGTTGACGAACGGCCAAACTGGCTTATCGAACCAGACCCTGCCTTCACCGCGGTAACCGGCCATGCGGGATTCCACGGAGGAACTATATACCTATTAGTCGTTACATCGTAGCAATTAACCATGCTGGTGCTATAGTTGGTCTCTCCGCTCCGAACTGAAAACTCAAGCGTGACATAAACATCGAAGTCGCCCTTGACGCTTGGTTTTGCTTGCGTGTAGGCGCGAGATTTTTTCGAGGTCGTCTTCTGGTACTCTTGCGATGCGCTTTCGACAAGAAAGTGGCTGAGGTTCCATTGGCGCTCCTCGCCACAGGGCTGACAAAACCCATCTTCTCGAAACCACGTTTCGTTCCGTCCATAACTCGATGTCCCTTGAATCCTCCACTCCGCAGGGCCGTCGTGCTCATTTTCCTGCACAACAGGTTCTGCGGGGAGTTTGCATGATGGTACGACGGCATCGCCACCCACCAGCGTCTCCCGATACACATCGACAGAACAGGTGGTCTTAAAGGTGGTCGTATCCACCTTCCCAATGTCGTATTTCTGAACGGAGCGGGAATACGAGCGATCCTCTCTCGCAGTGTAAACCATGTTCGTCTGTGCAATTTGCCGCACCGGCAACCAGGTTAGTTTCGCAATCATCGCGGCGCAGGCGTCCAGGCCGTGGGTGGATGATGCAGGGCCGAGGTTGGCGATGACGGTGCCAGGGGTTTTGCCCTCGACGTCGGAGGGAACGCCGGCGTGAATGATCAGGGAATTCCGGTTGTACTGCGGCAATGGCAGGGAGGGATTCTGCTTGAACCATTCGTTGTAATTTCCGCTCGGAGCCTTCGACTGGTCGAGGTACTGGGACGCCAGCGATACGGCGTCCTGTTTCAAAAACGACACCAGGTTGCTGATCGAGCCGGATCGGGTGCGGCGCCCTTGTGGCCATTGGTGGTCGGAGGTGGCCACCCGACGTTCATCCAAGACAAGCAGGGTATGAGCGGCCTTGTTCACCCATTTTTCCGCCTGGGCCAATGTTGGCCGCGCCGCAAAGGAGGCCGCGTGGGATACACTGGCCACCATGGAAAGAGCACAGACCATGATCCATCCCGCATCTTTCACGGTTTAACCTCCACCATACGCTGCTCCAGCTGGGACATCAGTTGGTCAAGGGCGGCCAGATCAGCCGGACTCCCAGGGGGATGGTTGAACTCCGGGACGGGAACACCGAGCGCGCGGGCATATCCAACGGCCCAGGTGCGTGCGGCGCTCAACTTGCTGTGTCCATCCGCCGACTGAAGCGCGTTCATGCCTGATGCAGCTTCATCTCCGTCCGAATAGCCGTCGCCATCGGTGTCGGCCGTGATCGGGTCGGTGGAAATTCCATCGGTGTCGAGTAATCCCGACGCATTGATTTCGTCGCCGTCGCGAAGGCCATCCCCATCGGTATCATCGGTGTCGGGCCGGGTATGATGAACAAGCCACTCCTGGCCATCGGTCAGGCCATCACCGTCGGTGTCGGCCTTCCGTGGGTCACTGTTGGACGAACGGGCTTCCTGCTCGTTGGTCAATCCATCGTCATCCTGATCATCGTGCGCATCCGACTGGCCATCGCCGTTGGTATCGTATTGATGGGGATTGGTTCCGGTCAGCCGGGTTTCCTCGCGGTTGGTCAGGCCATCTCCATCGGGATCTTCGTCGCCGTCGTTGACTCCATTCCCGTCCGAATCCGCACGCAACGGATCCGTCAAGGTGATGCGTAGCTCATCGGCATCGGTCAGGCCATCGCCATCGGTGTCGGGGTGGTTCGGGTTGGTTCGGTAGCGGATGTGTTCATCGGCGTCACTCAAGCCGTCGCTATCGGTGTCGAATCGATGCGGATCCGTGAACGTGGCCGTTACTTCGTCGAGGTTGGTCAGGCCGTCCGCATCCGGATCTTCAGCGGAGTCCAAGACACCATCGTGATCGGAATCGGGATTGGTCGGGGAGGTAAGGGTCAGGTCCAGTTCGACGAGGTTGCCGAGAAGATCGGCGTCCTGATCGTCCAGCGGGTCGGCGAGGCCGTCGCCATCGGAATCCGCGCGATTCGGATCGGTCAGCGTTTGCGAAACCTCCTCCGCATCGGACAAGCCATCCGCATCGGAGTCGGCGTCGATGGGGTTGGTGCGCGCTTGTTCCTCGTCGTGATTGGTCAATCCATCTTGGTCCGGGTCTTCCTCCCCGTCCGGTACGCCATTGCCGTCCGTATCTGCCGTCCGGGGATTCGTATTCAAGGTGTTGACCTCGAAGCCATCGGATACGCCGTCGTCGTCGGTATCGGGATCACGAGGATCGGAATCCTCCTCCTCGCTGTCACGCAATCCGTCACCGTCGGTGTCGGCAAGGCGGGGGTGCGTTCCGGTATAAATGAGTTCCTCCCGGGTTGACCACCCATCTCCATCGAGGTCCTCTTGATCATCGGTCACGCCATTCCCGTCGCTGTCGGCCGACAAGGGATCGGTCAGGGTGATTAAAACCTCAACGCCATCATCCAGGCCATCACCGTCGGTATCGAAACGTTGCGGATCGGTGCCGTAGACGCCCATTTCATCCGCGGTGGTCAGGCCATCGCCGTCATAGTCCTCATCGGCGTCAAGGATCCCATTGGCATCGGAATCAGCGGCAAGCGGGTTGGTCTGGAGAACATCGACTTCAAGGCCGTCGCTCAACCCATCGCCGTCGCTGTCGGTAACGAGGGGATTGGTTTTGGGCATACCCAAGCCGATGACCTCCAGCAGGTTGATCAGGCCATCGGCATCCGGATCCTCGTCGTCATCGGAGATCCCGTCGTTATCGGAGTCCGTTTTGAGCGGGTTGGTCAGGGTCAGCGTGATTTCCACCCAATCGGACAACCTGTCGCCGTCGCTGTCGGTTCGGATGGGGTTGGTTTTATGGATCAACAACTCGTCGATGTTGGATAATCCATCACCATCGCTGTCCTGTTGGGCGTCCGAGACGCCATCCCCGTCCGTGTCAGCCAAGCGGGGGTTCGTGCCCAGGAGTTGGATCTCGTGGGTATCGGATATTCCATCGCCGTCGGTATCGGCGAGGTCGGGTCGGGTGTGGTAGCGAATGACTTCATCCCAATCCGACAACCCGTCGTTGTCCATATCCGCACGCGCCGGGTCGGTAAACCATACGAGCGCTTCGTCATCGTCTTGAAGTCCATCGCGGTCGGTATCCCAGTCAAGCGGGTTGGAGCCCAAGGTTTGTTCCTCGGCGTCTGACAGCCCATCCCCATCGAAGTCATCGCCCTGGTACGAGAGGCATGGGTGGTCAAATCGGTTTCCGGGTCCGTTGTGGTCGGCGCCGTAGGCTGGTGCGTAGGGAACTCCGAAATACCACGGGCGGGATTCGAGGAAAAGATCGGTCTGATCCCAAGGAAGAACGCCGAGGCGAGGCCAAGCGTTGGTGTTCGCCGGAGGGGTGGCCTGGGTAGCATATCCACACGAATTCAACCGGGCATCCAGCTCATAGAACTTGCCGGTTCCCTGGGGATTGGGATGGAGGTTGGTCGATAACTGGACCAGCGAATCGGAGACCGAAAAGACGGTTTGGCTGGCGATCAGTCCCTCGGTGGCTGCGGGAAATTGTTCATTGTTTCGGATGATGGAGTTGACGATATCGACATTTGCAAACGAGACATCCACACGGGCCGGTGAACCGGCGTAGTGGTTATCGACCAGAGAGCAGTTATAGATCCCAAGGTGGAATATCTCTTGCGGATAGGGCCGGTAGTGGGCGATACCGGGGCCGGCGTTGCGGGTGATCAGGGTGTTGGCCACGATGGTCGGCGCGTACACGGCGATTCCGTCCGCGGAGTGATCGGTAATTACACACCGGTTGATGACAGCACTGGACTGCTGAGCCGACTCGCGGATGGTTTTAACGCCACCACCGCGGGTAGTCGGATCGTGCCGGATAGTGAAGCCATCGAGCGTGACATTATGGGTCATTTCCACGGCAAACAGGTCATCGCTACCCACGATAGCGGTTTGCTGCGGCCCTTCCATGGCGATGATCAGCAGCTTTTTATTGGTCGGGATACGAACCACATCCTCCCGACGAATAGAGCCATAGTACGTGCCCGGGTACACCTTGATGATCGGGTGGGTTTGGCCGCTTCCGATCGCCCGCTCGATGGCCCGAGTCAGGGAATAGGTCTCGGTGGAGGTTTCTGCAAAATTTAAATCGTCGCGCACAAATACCGATGCGCTCTCGCTGCGGACATGCGGAATGGCCATTCCCGGATAATTGGTTTTGATGCGCGGGTCAGAACCCCAGGCCAACTCGAAGTCGTCGGGATATCGGTCGCCATCGGTGTCCATCAAGCGTGGATTTGTGCCCTGTGTATACTCGTCGATCGTGGTGATGCCGTCGCGATCCGGATCCAGTGTCCCCTCCCAGGTGATATGGGGATAACCGCGTACATCCTCACCTTTGGCGGAGAGACCCATTTGCAACTCGAATCCATCGTTCATTCCATCGCTATCGGTATCGGTCCGGTGGGGATCAGTGCCATTTTCATACTCGAACCCGTTGGCAATTCCGTCGCCATCGGCGTCGTGGAAGCGGTCAACAAACAGGTTGGTGTTTAATCCGTGAAGGGCTTCCCAGCTGTCGGGCATTCCATCTCGGTCATGATCGGTAAAGCCGGTTGCCAAGGTTTGCATGGACGGGGCAAGGGTTGCGTCATCGGCGACGGTGTACGTGCGGCTCTTTTTGGCATCCAGCCCGACTTCCACTTCGCGGCCATCGGATACACTGTCGCCATCGGTATCCACGCGTAACGGATCGGTTTGAAGGAGATTCATCTCAAAACCATCGGAGAGGCCATCCCCGTCGGTGTCAGCCTTCGCGGGATGGGTACCAAGAGTCCATTCACGAGCGTTGTCGAGACCATCCGCGTCCTGATCGGATGTCCTGGTGTGTTGCAGGGTTCCCAAGAAACCCATTTCCCATTCATCGGGAAGCCCATCGCGGTCCGAGTCCTCGTTATCCAAGCGCATGACGGAATAGACCTTCGACTGGTCATTAAACTGAAAGCGGTAGGTTCCGTGCAGAACCGGGCGAGACCGCATCGTGATGTTGGCGGATCCTGCCTCAACGATACCGTAAAGCGGGCGCAAGGTATTGGTGGGGTTGGCATCGCCCCAGTTCACCGCCCATGAGTTGTCGGCCGCGAACTTGAAGGTTGCCTCGGTGGTGTTGGAGAAGGCTATGTCGGCTTGCCAGAGGAAGTCGGAAACCAACTGCATGTTCGAAGCGGCAACCACCCATTGGTTGAACGAACCGGCCAAGCTGACCGAGGCGTGACTGCGGCGGAAGTTCTTCCGTTGCGGATCGGTTCCCATGGACTGCTCTTCGTGATTGGGGATTCCATCCTGGTCCGGATCTCCTTGTGCGCCATGCAAGCCGGAGCTTGAGAACGGATCCAGTCCATGCCGCAACTCCCACGCATCGGTCAGGGTATCCTGATCTGTATCGGGCGATTGTCCACCGGCAGGAGATCGGATCGCGATGCGCCAGGATAGTCCGCGGTTGTTGTCTATCTCGTTCCGTTCACCCAGCACATCGACCACAAGCTGGGTGGCAACCGGCGCCAGCAGGGTTGCTTCATGACGCATACGATCAGGCTGGTGCGCGAAGGCGACCAACGTGGTACGTACGCCATCAGTGGTCAGGCGGGCCAAGGCCGGGTTGGTCATGCGCCCATGAACGGATGCATTGTAGGAGAGCCGGAGCGCACCGCCGGACCAGGGTATGGCCGGGCGATGGATCAGGGCCAGGGTAGCGGTCTCGTTGGAGATGGTCGGTTCGGTGCCGGTGCTCCACTCAAGTTGATTCTCGAACGGTATCCCGGGAAGACCATCAAGGTCAGGGTTATCAACTGCCGAGGCCGAGAGGTTGGACCACCAGAAGAGTTCCCAGTCGTCGGGCAGGCCGTCCTGGTCGGTGTCGGTTGGCGAGGCGGTGACGCGGGTTCCGGTCATGGCTTGCGCTGCGGTGAGTCGTGCGCCGTTCTGGTCGGTGACTTCGGTCTGGTAGTAGATGGTCGCGCCGGGGGGAAACGCACCGAGGTTCAGGTGCCACCAGTCGTTGTTGCCGCGTTGTCCGGCGCGCACCATCGGCTCGTCGTACCAGACGAACCCGTTGACGCTGTAGCGGGCGGTGGCGAAACGACCTGCGCCCAGCGGCCATGACTCCACATTCAACCAGAAGTCCGTATCGGCGCGTACGCTTCCGTCGGGTGGCCAGGCCGATTGATTTCCCACCCAGCCGGCGGCAAGGCCGCGGTTCACGGTCGCGCGGTAATTGCGGGCGCTGTCGTTGACCCAGGTGTTGGTTCCGCGTCCATCGCGCACCTTCATGAAGTACTCGATGGAAGAACCACCAAAAAACGACCGCAGGTTCGCGTTCCACCAATCGTTGTTGCCGCGTTGTCCGGCACGGTTCATCGCGACGGCGTGGGCCGATTGCCAGCCGTTGGTCGTATAGGTGACCTCCACCGAGACGGCGGCACCGACCGGCCAGGTTTCCACGTTCACCCAGACATCATCGGTGGGCTTTATCTGGCCGGTCGGCGGCCAATGGCTTACATTCCCGGCCCATTGCAACGGCTTCGGTCCGGGAAAGAACAGGGCGTAGTTGGCGGTGTTGCGGTTGTCCCAGATGCGTGCGCCGGTGGCATCGGAGCCGACGAAAAAGTATTCGATCGGGGTATCGAGCGGGAACGGCGTCGAGGGCGTGCAAGACCAGATGGAGTTGATGCTGACACTGCCGGTCCGGGTCATCGGGAGCATGCGCCACGAGCCGGTGCCGATCTTGATGCCCACTTCCGCTTTCAGTCCCGGGTAGTCCTGGTTCATCAGGACCGTGAAGGTACCCGGGTTCCGTCCGTCGTGGCGGGAGTAGGATCCGTACACCCCGATCCACGAGGGAAAACCAAAGACCACCCCGCCGAGACCGAGACCTACGGCGATGGCGATGAGCCATTGAACGAACGAACGCGAGCGGGACATACTCTCCTTTGAGCCCGGCTTTCACCGGTCCGATATCGGTGAGCGACCTCCTTGGGGTGCACTCACGCGACACAGTCAATTGTTTTATCGAAGCGCTTCGATTTGGCAAGCGGTTTTTTGGTTTTTTTGTTTGGCCGCGCAACGTGCTGTCCGTGAAGGAGTAGCGCGCATCAGGGCATGCGCCCTTACGGGCGCACTACCAACAGGGGGATGTTGGGTTGGATGGCGATGTACGACTGGGAGGGACGAACATGATGCGTAACGCGTTGCGGGGTAACTGCGGATGAACTCGAATGGACACGGATAGAAGGGAATGGGTGTCTGCCGAGGGGGATCCGCCTTGGGCGGGATGGGGGCGTGTACGAGTGGGTGTACGCGTATGGGGCGGAGGGGGGGTTATGCGTCGGCGGTGTAGCCGGCTTCGACCTTGATGGCAATGCCGCCGCGGGCGGTGAAGTGGCCGGTGACGATCATGGAGCGGGGCTGGCAGGCGTTGACGCAATCCTCGAGCACGCGGTTGACGATCTGTTCGGCGAAGGAGCCCTCGTTGCGGTAGGCGCCGAGGTACAGCTTCAGCGACTTGCTTTCGATGCAGTAGGTGTCGGGGCAGTATTCGATGACGATCTTGCCGAAGTCGGGCTGGCCGGTGACCGGGCACACCGAGGTGAACTCGGGGCAGTCGAAGGTGATCAGGTAGTCGCGCTGCGGGTACTTGTTCTCGAACACCTCGAGGATGTCGCCGGAGGGAACCTTCGGGTAGTTCTTATCGTTCTCGTGCAGGCGGGTCAACTTGCCGGGCTTGGTCGGTTTCGTCGTCATGGGGATTGTTTAACGCAAAGGCACAAAGGACGCAAAGGATGAAGATAAAAAAAGCGGCCCCCCGCCATGGAGGGCCGCTGGCGTCACCGGGCGGGCCGGGACTTAGTGGGCAAGGGTGCGGACGTAGGCGGCAACGTCGTGGATGGCCTGGTCTTCCTTGAGGATCGCGCCCCAGGCGGTCATGAACATCGACTTGCCGACGGCAGCCCCGCCGTCCTTGATGACGGTGTAGATGTGCTGGTCGGACAGGGTGTCCATGTAGGCCTTGTCATTCAGCGCGCGCGGCTTGGGGTTCAGCGCGGCGGCGGCAGCGCCATCGCCCGCGCCGGTGGCGCCGTGGCAGGCGACGCAGTACATCTTGTAGCTGGCTTCACCCTTGGCCGGGTCGCCGCTGATCTTGAACTCTTCTTCCGCCCGGGTCGTCGCGGCCAAGCCGGCAACCAGCGCCATCATTGCCAGAATACGCAGTGCGTGCATTCGAACTCCTGTTGGTTAAACAGGTGGAATATCCCACAGAACCGACGTGTTCTCAAGCGCCGATTCGTCAGGGAAGCAGGCCGAACCCGCGGCGTTCGGCCTGGTCGAGGCTGGTCAGGCGTTTTTCGAGGGTGGCTTCGTCGGCGAGCAGCGGATGGGCGAGCGCCTGCTCGAGGTGGAACCGGGCTTCGTCGGTAAGGCCGAGTTTGGCGCAGGTGTTGGCGAGGCGGCCGTGGGTGATGGCCATGGCGAAGCCGTCGCGCTCGGCCCGCTCGCCGGGATGGATTTCCGGCCAATCGATGTAGCGGCCGTAGGTATAGAGCAGGGCCTTGAGCTTGTGGTAGGCCTCGGCGGGTTCGCCCTGCAGGTAGGCGCGCGCGGTTTCCCGCTCCATGTTCACGGTGTCGGTGGTGGCCAGCTGGGACATGAAGAAGACCATGTCGTTGCGGGCGCGCTGGGTGCCGACGTTCCAACCGGCCAGGCCGCCGAGGGCCATCCCGGCCACGAGGGCCATCATCCATCCAAGTTGTTTCATTGTTTCCTCGCGGTTGCAGCCCGCACCATGCCACGGAAGGACGCGATGCATCAACGGGGAAAACACCGGCGCGGCGGCGGTGTCGTGCGGTGAGGCTGGCAACCAGCGGCTTGACCGAACCGGGCAGAAGGGCAGGCGGAGCCTGCCCCTCCGGGTGGGTGGGCACACCGCGGGGTGGAATGCGTCGCCCTCGACGCGTTGGGTTCACGCTACGCCCGTGCGAAAGGTCCGGTCCCACGCGTGGCGGCGTGGTGGTTCAGGATCGGGCAGGCGGAGCCTGCCCCTCCGGGTCCGGGTGGGTCGGCAAGATTGGGTTTGCGGCGGCGATGGCCTTATCTGCGGGGATCGCCATGTCTTTTGCTGTGCATCGGGCAGGCGGAGCCTGCCCCTCCGGATGGGTTGGCAAGGTGACGGGCGGGTTACCAGCCGATCAGCAGGCCGGCCTGGGCGCCGAAGCCGCTGAGGTCGATGCCGTCGGGTTCGACGTTGCGGTACATGCCTTCGACGAAGAGTTTGGTGACGGTTTCGCCGTAGCTGGCCCCGGAGCGGGAGAGGATCCATTCGAAGCCGAGGGAGGTGTTGAAACCCCACTCGTCGTCCACCGCGGGTTTGGCATCCATGAAGTAATACCCGAGGCCGACGCCGACATACGGCTCGATCGGGCCGACGGCCGGGAGGGCGAAATGGAGGCCGAACTCGAGAGGTTGGACGTCGAGGTCGCGGTAAACGTCACCGTCCTCGAGGTTGTTGACGAGGGAGTAGCGGATATCGAGCTGGACGCGGTCGACCATCTCGATCCCGATCTTCACGCCGCCGCCGTAGCCATTCTCGCCGTCGGAGGGCGACCAGGCCGATCCGAACACGCCCCACTCGTTGTCGGCCTGCACGGCCAGGCCGGACACCAGCAACGCCACCATCATTCCTGTGATCTTCTTCATGGTTGTCTCCTCGTGGTCGCGCGGTTCGCGCGGTCCTGTTGCGGTCAGACGCCGCGGCGGCGGCGTTTATTCAAGTTTCGCGCCCTGCTTGACCCAGCGGCCGAGGGCTTGGCGGTCCTCCTCGGTCATTTCCTTCATGCCGGCGAAGGGCATGGTACGGGTCTCGACCGCGCGCACGTAGATGCGCTCGGCGTACTTGCGGATCTCCTCGGGCGAGTCGAAGTGCACGCCGCCGGTGGCCAGCGAGAGCACCTTGTCGGTCGGCCACGCCGAGTGGCAGGCCAGGCAGTTGTTGTTGATGATGACCCGGGCCTCGGCGAACGAGACCGG
The DNA here is from genome assembly GCA_937872895.1 of uncultured Verrucomicrobiota bacterium. Taxonomy (GTDB): domain Bacteria; phylum Verrucomicrobiota; class Kiritimatiellia; order CAIVKH01; family CAIVKH01; genus CALMUP01. The sequence continues at coordinate 97,545 of CALMUP010000013.1, read as the reverse complement.
GATGCCGAGGTCCTCGCCGCCTTCCGCGGCCACCGCCTGCGCGGGCGGCCGCAGCAGCACGGCCAGCACCACGGCGGCGGTGGCGAGGGTGCCGCCGATGCCGGCCAGCCACGGCTTGAAGTGGAACCGGATATTCATGAAGTGCCGCACCAGCGCGCCGGTGATCATGATGACGATCAGGACCAACCAGTTGTATTCGTGGCCGAACAGGCCGGCGAAGTGGTTGCTGATCATCGTGAAGATCATCGGGAAGGTCAGGTAGTTGTTGTGGATCGAGCGGGTCTTGGCGCGGACCGACATCTCCTTGTTGTAGCCGCCGCCGGCCTCGATCTGGCCGATCAGTTTCTTCTGCGAGGGGGTGATGTGCAGGAAGACGTTGCCGGCCATGCAGGTGCCGAGCATCGCGCCGACGTGCAGGTAGGCCGAGCGGCCGTTGAAGACCTGGTGGATGGCGTAGGTGGCGAGGAACAGCACGCCGAGCGAGAGGGCGCCGAACAGGGTGCTGTTCCGCTTGGCCACCGGCAGGCGCCAGACGAGGTCGTAGAGGGCGAAGCCGCCGAACACGAAGGCGAGGCCGAGCCACAGGGCCTGGTGATCGGCCCAGCCGCTACCGGCGGGGAGCAGGAACGAGCCGCCGTCGGCATAGTACACCGCGACGAGCAGGATGAAGCCGGTGACCCAGGTGGTGTAGGCCTGCCACTTGAACCAGTGCAGCACGGGCGGGACCTGGTCGGAGGTGTATTTCTCGACAAAGTAGAACCCGCCGCCGTGGAGCAGCCAGGTCTTGCCGATCTGGTTCGACCCCTTGTCCTCGGGCGGGATCAGGCTGCGGTCCAGCCAATTGAACAACATCGAGTTGCCGACCCACATGATACCCGCGATCACGTGGATCCAACGTCCCAGGATATTCAGCCATTCGGCCAGTACGGCATCCAGCATAAGCATGTCCCCTCGCCGCGCAACGCGGCCCAATCCAACACGTTACCGGTACCACCATGCCCCATGAAAGGAAAATTTCCAGTCACCCGTCGCACGAAGCGGCAGGAAATCATCCGGCTAGTCGTTTGCCGGGCTCTTGCCGCCGAGCTCCCGCACATCCTCGATGATCATGTAGAGGGCGGGCACGAGCACGAGGCAGATGACGCTGGCGAAGAGGATGCCGTAGCCGAGCGACAGGGCCATCGGGATCATGAAGCGGGCCTGGCGGGAGGTCTCGAAGATCATCGGGGCGAGGCCGGCGAAGGTGGTGAGGGTGGTGAGCATGACCGGGCGGAACCGACGCACGCCGGAGGCATGGATGGCTTCGTAGGCGTTCATGCCCTCCGCGCGCAGGCGGTTGGCGTATTCGATCAGGACGAGCGAGCCGTTCACCACCACCCCGGCGAGGGCGATCATGCCCATGACGCTGATGATGCTGAGGTTGTAGCCCATGACCAGGTGGCCGATCACCGCGCCGATGACGCCGAAGGGAATGCTGAGCATGACCACGAGGGGCTGGATATAGCTCTTGAAGGGGATGGCGAGGAGGAAGTAGACGAAGAACAGTACGAGGCCGAAGCCGTTGCGCAGCGCGGTCATCGTATCGGCCATGTCGGCCTGGCGCCCCTCGTAGCCGTAGCTCAGGCCGGGGAAGTCGCGGGCGAGCTGGGGCAGGATGGTCGCGTCAAGGTCGGCCTTGACGATGCCGGTCTCGCCGACGGGATCGACATCGGCGCTGACCTGCAGGGTGCGGCGGCCGTCGCGGCGCTGGATGCTGGTGTAGGCGCGGCCGCGTTCGATCGCGGCGATCTCCATCAGCGGCACATCGCGGCCGGCGGGGGTGCGGACGAGGAAGTTCTCGATGTCGAACTCGCTGACCCGCTGGTTCGCCGGGTAGGTGACCATGACCTTGACCTCGTTGCGCCCGCGTTGCTGGCGCAGGGCCTCGGCGCCGTAGAAGGCGGCGCGCAACTGGCGGGCCACCGCCTCGGTGGTCAGGCCGAGGCTGCGGCCTTCGGGTTTGAGGGTGAAGTCGAACTGCCGCTTGCCGGGTTTGAAGCCGGCGTCGATGTCCTTCACGTTGGGGAACACGGTCAACCGCTCGGCGAGGGCAAGGCTGGCGCGTTCGAGGGTGGCGACGTCGCGGTGGCTGAGCTCGATGGTCAGCGAGGCGCCGGAGCCGGGGCCGCCGCGGTCGGCGACGAACTGGAGGGTCTCGACGCCGGGCACCGTACCGGTCTTTTCGCGCCAGCGGCGGGTGACCTCGGTGGTGGTGATCGGGCGTTGCCTTGGCGGGGTGAGGTAGATCGAGACCTCGATGGTGTTGTCGTTGATGGTGGCGAAGACGCCGCGGCTCAATTCCTCCCCGCCCCCGGAGGCCACCACGGCATTGGCCGAGGCGATCAACCGGTCGCGCACCTCCATCAGCCGGGCTTGCGGCGTGCCGAAGGAAACGGTGGCGGTCACGACGGAGCGGTCGGATTCGACGCGCGGCATCAGGATGAAGCCGAGGCGGCCGCTTTCCACCAGTCCGGCCATCACGAACAGCAGCGCAACGCCGGCGCCGACGGTGACGTAGCGCCAGCGCAGGCAGAAGTCCAGCGCCGGTCCGAACCGCCGCTCGACCCAGCGTTCGAGGCCGCGGGCGAGGCCCTGCTGCATGCGATGCAGCGAGGCGCCGAGGCGGCTGCGGGCGCGGCTGGAGGTGTGGGCGAGGTGCGAGGGCAGGATCATCAGCGCCTCGAACCACGAGAAGGCGAACACCGGGATGACCACGAACGGGATGACCGCCCAGGTCTTGCCGAGCTGGCCGGGCACGAACAGCAGCGGCAGGAAGGCGATGATGTTGGTGAGGATGCTGAAGGCGACGGGGACGGAAACCTGGCCGGCGCCGACGATCGCGGCATCGATGTTGGAGTAGCCGCGCTGGCGGAGGTCGTAGATGTTCTCGCCGGTGACGATGGCGTCGTCGACGACGATGCCGAGGGCGATGATGAAGGCGAACATCGAGATCATGTTGATGGAGAGATCGAGGCCGGGCATGACGAAGATCGCGCCGAGGAAGGAGATCGGGATGCCCATGGTGACCCAGAAGGCGAGTTTGATCTCGAGGAACAGGCCGAGGATGATCAGGACGAGGCAGAACCCCATGATGGCGTTCTTGGTGAGCAGTTCCATGCGCTGGCGGTAGATGTCCGACCAGTCGTTGTTGATGACGTAGTCGATGCCCTCGGGCAGGCTGGCCGCGATCTGTTCCATGGTTTCGCGCACCGCCCGCGACACGCCGATCGGGGTCTCGTCGCCAACGCGGTATACCTCGAACCCGACCGCCGGATAGCCGTTGAAGGAGGCGAAGCGGTAGGTCTCCTCGAAATCGTCGCGAACGGTGGCGATGTCGCCGAGGCGCAGCCGGCTGCCGCTGCCCGACAGAACCACGGGGACGTCGGCGAATTCGGCGGCCCAGTCGCGCCGCTCCTTGAACCGCATCAGGATCTCCCCGCTTTCGGTGCGCACACTGCCGCCGGGTAGCTCGATGGCGGTGCGGCGAATGATGGTGGCGACCTCCTCGAGGGTCAGCCCGAGTGAGCGCAAGGCCTCGGGCGGGATCTCGACGCGCAGCTCGAAGGCACGCACCCCGTCGAGCTCGATCTGGGTGATGCCGGGGTTCTGGAGCAGGCGGTCGCGCACCTCCTCGGCGATGCCGCGCAGGACCCATTCATCCGCCTTGCCATAGATCTGCATATCGAGCACTTCGCGGCGGCGGATCTGCAGCACCACCTGCGGCTCCTCGGCGTCGAGCGGCAGGGTGTTGATCCGGTCCACTTCCTGGCGGATATCCTGGTACACCTTCTGCTGGTCCACGCCGGAGAGGAGCTCGACGTTGATCACGCCGCGGCCCTCCGACGCGGTGGAGGTGACCTGCTTGACGCCCTCGATGCCGCGTACCGCCTCCTCGATGGCGAGCACGATGCCCGACTCGACCTCCTCGGGGCTCGCGCCCGGATACGGCACGGTGATGGTGACGGTATCGAGGGAGAACTCCGGGAACACCTCCTGCTTGATGTGGAAGAGCATGATCGCCCCGCCGAACAGCAGGAACAGCATGATCAGGTTCGGGGTGACCCCGTTCCGGACCATCCAGGCGATGGGACCGCGGATCGACGCGGCCTCGATACGCGCGCCGTGGTTCACGGGGGGCCTCCGCCCTTGTTCGTCTCGCCGGTGGTGAGGAGCATGCCGGCCACCGGGGCGGCGATGTCGGTGGTGACGACGAACTCGCCGGATTCAAGGCCGGTGCGGACGAGCACCTCGCGTTCGCCGCGGAACGGGATGCCGAGGGTGCGGATCTCGAGCCTGCCTTCGGCGAGCACCCAGGCCTCGTTGTGGTTGCGCAACCAGCGGCGGTCGAGGGCGACGACATCCTCGGTCCAACGCCCGTCGATCTCGATCCGCACGAAATCGCCGAGCAGCAACTTGGGCAACCCGGCGGATTCCGGAGCGAGGGCGAGCGGATCCCGAACCTCGATCAGCAACTGGGCCATGCGGCCATCGGTCTCGAGTTCGTTGAGCAGCCGCAACACCCGGCCCTCGCGCGCGGGCTGCCCGGCGAACAGCACGCGCACCGCCGCGCCGGTCTCGCCCGCGCGCTCGGGCACGGCCAGCCAGGCCAGTTGCGACACGGGCACCGGGGCGATGATCCAGTAGGCCTCGACATCGGTCAGCGTGGCCAGCGGGGAGGAGGGCGAGACCTGCGCCCCGAGGTCGGTGGCACGGGAGCGGACGATGGCGTGGAAGGGCGCGGTGACGGTGGTGCGTTCGAGGTCGAGCCGGGCCTGGTCGAGCGCGGCGCGGGCGCTGGCCAGCGCGGCCTCGGCCTGGGCGCGCTGCGGTTCGCGCAGGATCAAGGCGCGTTCCGCCTCGGACAGGTCACCGCGGCCGAGCAACTCGAATTCCTTGCGGGCCAGGGCCTGCTGGCCGAGCTCCAACTGGTAATCGCCCTCGGCCGCGGCCAACGCACTTTCCGCGCGGCGCAGGGCGAGCTCGTAATCCTTCGGGTCGATGCGCAGCAGGACATCGCCCGCGGCCTTGATGCCGCCGGGGATCAGTTCCGGATGGACCTCGATGACCGTGCCGCCGACCTGCGGGTGCAGGGTGACTTCGCGGGCGGGATGGACCATGCCCATGGCGGATACGACGGCATGGAGGTTGGTGCGCGCGACCGGCAGCGTATCGACCAGGCGTGCGGTGCGCGGCGGGGTTTTGCGTTCGGCCTTGGGCGCGGTCGCGATCATGACCTGCATGATGACGACGCCGATGATGACGACAACTGCGGGCAGGATCCACTTGAGCCACCGCCAGATGACCGGGTGGCGTTGTTCGGAGGCGCTGGGCGGGATGGTGGATGTCATGGAGTCATTCCTCGTTCAAGGGGCGCGGGCGCGGGGCGTTCGAGCGGGAATCCGCCGGCGAGCGCACGATACAGGCCGATCCGGTAGTCGATGAGCTGGCGGTGGGCGGCCAGCCGCTGGCGGTCGAGCGATTGGCGGTTGACCTCGGCGGTGAGGATGCGCAGGAAGTCCTCGTTGCCGCCGAGGAACCGGTCGCGCAGGTTGTCGGTGATCTGGCGGGCCAGCCCGGCCTGGCGGTCGAGGCTTTGCAGCAGGGCGCGCTGGCGTTGCTCCTGGACGAGGGCGTCCTCGGTTTCAGCGAACGCATCGAGCATGGCTTGGCGGTAGGTGTTGATCGCCTCGGAGCGGGCGGCTTCGGCGCGGGCGACCTCGGCGCGGCGCGCGCCGCCGTCGATCACCGGACCGGCGAGGTTGGCGGCGATCGAGGCGAGCCAGTCGGAGAAGACGTCGTCGACCTCCGGCGCGGTGGAGGAGAGGCCGGCGGACAGGCCGAGGCGCGGCAGGCGGTCGGCGACCGCGGCGGCGACCCGGCGGTCGGCCGCTTCGACGCGGGCGAGGCTGCGTGCGACATCGGGACGCTGGTGCAGCACATCGAGCGGCACGCCGGTGGCGGGCACGGCGGGCAGTGCGGGCAAGGTGTCGCGCGGCGGCACGGCGAAGCCGGGCACCTCGCCGACCAGCACGGCGATGCGGTTCTCGAGCACGCGGATGCGCGCAGCCACGGTCTCGGCATCGCCGCGCCGCGTCTCCACGAGTTGTTCCTGCTGCAGGACATCGACCGCGCCGCCGCGGCCGGAGCGGAAGCGGGTGCGCAGCACGTCGAGGCCCTTTTCGCTGGTGGCGATCTGGTCGTACAGGAGGGCGGCCTGGCCTCGTTGCTCGACCAGGCTGAACCAGGTCAGGGCGATCTCGGCGGACAGGGTCAGCGCGGCGGCGTGCACATCGCGCTCGGTGGCGGACGCCTCGATCGCGGCGGCATCGCGCAGGGCGCGCACCCGGCCCCAGACATCGAGTTCGTACGAGGCGACCAGCGCGACACCGTATTCGTTCTCGTAGGTCGTGCTCGAGGGCGATCCGGTTTCGCGGCGGGTGCGGCCGGCCGATGCCTCGGCATCCACCGTCGGCACCAGCGCCGCGCCCTGCCGTGCGGCCACGGCTTCGGCTTGCACGAGGCGATCCCACGCGGCACGCAGGGAGAAGTTGTTGGTGAGGCCGTGCCGGACCAGGGTGTCGAGGTCGGGATCACCCAGCGCGGTCCACCAGGCTTCGGGAGCGGCTTCCACCCCGGACGCGGAAAACGTCGCGGGCAAGACGGGCGCGGCCGGCACGGCACGGCGTGTACCCGCGCAGGAAACGGCAAACACCGCTACCAGCAGGATGGAAAACAGGCGGATCAGCATGGCGGTTGGACCGTAACGCTTCATGTGCGTTGAATATACAACAAAATCGGTGACTAGCGAGGCGGCGGTTGCGGTGCGTCCGCCTGCACGCGGCGGTTGGTCTCGGCGAGGCGGCGGGCGAGCTCCTCGAGCAGGCCGCGCACCAGCACGGGGTTCTCGCGCACCAGCAGGTCGAAATTGCCCTGGGTGATCGCGGCGAGGCGGGTGCGGCCGGCGGCCCGGGCGGTGGCCGAGCGCGGGGTGCGGGTGAGCAGGGACATTTCGCCGAAGTACTGGCCGGGTTTCATCGCGGCGAGTTCGCGGTCGCCGCGCGACAGCGTGATGCCGCCCTCGAGCACGACGAACATCTCCGTGCCGGGATCGCCCTCGCGGAACAGCACCGCGCCGTCGGCGAGGTCCCGCTCGAACTTCTTCAGCAGCGACGAACGCGCACCGTGGCGGGCATCCGCCGGCTGCAGCAGGTCGCGCAGCAGCAACGCGTCGCGCCGGTAGGTGTTGGCCATGATCTCCGCCCCGAACAGCAGCGCGGCGAAGACGTAGTACACCCAGACCACCACGAGGAACATGGCCTTTAGCGAGCCGAAGGCGTAACCGTAATTCGGGTTGTAGCGGATGAACACCACGAACACGTCGCGCATCACCGCCCACAACAGGGTCACGCACACCGCGCCGAGCACCCATTGCCGCCAGGTCAGGCGGACCGGCGCGAACACGCGGAAGAACAGGCCGATGAAGCCGACGCAGACCAGGAACGGGAAGGCGGTGCCGGAGAGGAAACGCAGCCAGCCCGCGGCATCCGGCGGCAGGAACACCCGCACCAGGACCAGCAGCAGGAAGAACAGGAGGAAACTCAGCACGGCGGCGAGGTCCACCGCCTTGGACAGCACGAACGGGCGCTGGATCGGCATCGCGAACATCCGCGCGAGCGCGGTGCGCAACGCGCCGGAGAGCGGCGTCATCGACCACACCAGCAGCACCACGCTGACCAGGCTGAGCGCACCACCGGCGGTGATGGCCTGCAGGTCGGACAGCAGCGCCGTGTTGAAGCCCGGGAACAGGTCCTGCACGAACGAGCCCAGCGCGGCCGATGCCGCATCGGAGGACCGCAGGATCGAGCCGAGGGCGATGACCGCGACGAGCAGCAGCGGCATCAGCGAAAGGAACCCGTAGAAGGCCAGCGTCGCCGCGGCCTCGAGCGACCGGTTGGCCCCGAACGACCGCAACGCGGCGCGCACCACCAGCCACGCCGAGGCGACGGCCCGGGAGCGATGCCAGGCGCTCAGCATACGCGTGCACAAGGATGGTCCGGTTTTTTTGTCTGACACGATGCCTTCATATCACACGTTCGACTTCGGAACCATCTTCGTAATCGAGTTCCACCGGTTTGATTCCCTTGACACCCCCGTCGGTCCTTGGGAGCATTCGCGACATACGATTGGATACCCACACCAACTCTACCGCTGGAGCAATCAAGGAGGGGCGGCATGCGGATGGTTCAATTGATCTGGTTGGCATTTGGCTTGATCGCGGCAGCATCGGTCGAGGCGCACACCATTCGCCTCCACGACCGCTTCGCCACCTCGGCAGAACTTGAATTTGTCTCCGAATCGGGCGCCCCGACCTCCCGATTTCCCATGACAAAAGTCGCGTTCGGGATCTGGGAGGCTGAGCCGGAATGGGATAATACGAACGTCACATACCGATTCATCCTTGATGACAAACTCCCGGTAAGCGACATCGGAAATCCGGCATTCGTGCGCCTTGACGATGGATCTATCTGGTCTCGCTTCACCGCAACCGAACCTGCATCTCACACCGAACCGAAAGAGGTTTTGCATCCGATCACGTTTGGCTTTACCAACCAGGCCGCGCAGAGTGTCATGATCGCCGGGGAGTTCAACCATTGGTCACAGGAGCCCCTTCGACGGATTAGGGACGGCGAGTGGCGAATTACCCTTCACCTCCCGCAAGGCGACTATGGTTACAAGCTGGTGGTTGATGGTGTATGGTTGACGGATCCCGCCAATGACCAGCGCATTCTGAATGACGGGGTGGAAAACTCGCTGGTCCGGGTAAATGCGGAACGGGCCGATCCCCCTCCCTCGCCGCAGGATAACGCCGCTTCCCGCGATAGCGGCGGACATCCCGTCACCTTCTCGCTGTATGCTCCAACAGCAAGCCGGGTTGCGGTGGTCGGGACATTCAATGACTGGAACGAGTCACGTGGTCGCATGGAACAATCCGGCGAATCCTGGACATTCTCCACGACCCTCTCCGCGGGTACGCACGAATACAAATTCAAGGCGGATGATCATTGGCTGACGGACCCGAACAACCCGATGCTCTCGGGTGGTGTTTCTTCGGGCAATTCAGTCCTCGAGATTGCTCAACCACGCACGCTGGTGGCGCTGGACGGACCGTTGATCGATCCGGAAGCATGGCGCACGACCGATCCGATCCTGCTCGAGCAAGGGAGCAGCCTGCATCCCTTCCAACAGGAGCTCCTCCGCGCCTGGCTCGTCGTCCAGGCCACGGATGGTCACGGATTGGCGGTGGCCGATGGAACCTTGATCCAATCCGGTCCTCCGTTGCTCAATCCGGCCGGGCGCTGGGAATGGCGGGTAGGCATGGAACAAGCGCGCCTTGTCATCACCATGACCGTGACCGGGCGATGCATGACCCTCCCGCTAGCACACCCCGTACTGGCTTCGCCACACGAATGGCTGGCCGCTCTCCGGCGCGACGGCAACCGGTTGATTCCTGATGGCATGGTCCTGAACGGTCCGACGTCACCACCACCGGACTCCGCGTGGGCGATTGCGCGCAAAGCAAAGTCGGGCAAGCGACCGATGGCGGATGTTTTCAGCATCAACCAAATGACCGCGTTCGGTCGCACGCAGGGGTGGTCACGACCCTTGCTGCAGGATCTGGCCACCGCCTACGCGGATCTGTCACAGGACCATCGGTATCCAGCCATGGGCGGTTGGGCTCCTTCCGTGTTTGCCGCGCGTGCCGTCGTGTACGCCGAGCTTGGCCGCGGTTCGGAACCCCGTGACAAGACGATGGCTTATGTGCTGGCCCGCATCGGCCGCCCCCGCGATGCGGCGGAATTGCTGCCCGAAGACGCCGCTGGTTTCCGCGGCAAACTCGCGGATATCCTGATCCATCAACGCCGGGACGACGTGATGGCGCAAACCGGGACACCGGATCATTACGGATTCGAACTGGCGGCAGGACTCGAAAGCGTCCCCCCCGCGATGAACCACCTGACCCGGTGGCAGCAAGCCATGATGCTGCGGACGCTCAGCGAGTTGCTCGAGGCGGATGAACAAACCTCCCTGGCCCGCATGTACCTGCAAGCATCCATCAACCTTCTACCGGACGACGCCGTCGGTCACCGGCTCGCCTTGATGAAAGGGAGCGTCAGCGCCGGACATCGTCATGCCGCTACCCTGCTCGGATTGGCCGGAGATGCCCGGTTATGGGAAACCGCCCTTGAGGGTGTGCTGCCCATCCTGACCGATCAGCCCCCCGGTCCGGCCAAACGCTCGCGCGGCAGAACGGCATCCGAAAAGGACATTGGCTCTATCAGTCGCATCTACAAGAACGCCTTTCGCACGCCCATGGATTTCACGACAGAGGCCATCCCTGCTCCGGCTCGGTTGGTTTTACTGCGCGACCAGCTGAATGACGCCTGGTGGCTGAATGCCCGGTTTCATGGACGACACCTCTACTCCCGGAGCGGGTGTGAACAGTTGAACCGCCTGATGTCGCCCTGGAAACCATTGCATCCCGAGATGGAAGCATTCACGCGCTTCCTGATGCGACGTCCGCTGGAGGAACATCCCTACAAGGCCATCCGTGAAGGGCTTGAGCAGAACAGCCGACGGGCCGATACGCTTGCGTTTGTCTCTCTCGTGCGGAAATCCTTCGTGACGTGGCTGCTGGATTCCGCACAAGAGCTATACCCCCACACCTCTCGTCTCCAAAGCGATCTTGTTCCCGACTACATCGATGAAGAGGATATACATGTATTCCTCTCGATGGACCACCTCCGGTCGAACATTCGCCGCTTGTCTCCAGCGGATTCGCGCGGTTACCCAGGACCCGGAGAGCTGCCCACGCCCACCGATGCCAAATCTCTACCGGACACGCTGGCTCGATCATCGTTTGGGATCAACAAGAGGCTTGCCGAAGCATGGAACCACCGCCCGGAACCGGAAGCCCTTGAACACGCACGGCGGTTCTACGAGCGTTGTCTCGAAATTTCGCCCTATGAAACATCCATATACCGCTCATTGTCCGGTATCCTTATGGATAATGGACACTTCGAGGACATCCTTTCCATGGCGCAAACCTTTCCAGACACGTTGGAAGGTCTCGACGCAACTTCTATGCAACGCTTGGGCGCTTTGGCTGCGCTGGAGCTCGGGCACATGGAGGATGCACGGCAGATGGCCGAACGTGCGGCCGCTTCCTGGCAGGGTGGTGCGATGTTGACGCATGCGTATGTAATGGAAACCGCTGGTGAATGGGAAAAAAGCGCGGCCATCGTGCTCGCTCAAGACCAGCGCTACGACGGGAACGACCACCTTTACTTCCTCGCCCGCACCAATCCCGAGGAGGCAAAGGCCAAGGCGGCCCCCTTGTTCGCCTGGCTTGAACAGTTTTCCGACTTGAAGACCGCGAACGATCAAAATCAGTTCAGTTTTAATGAATTCAAGGAGCGCACGTTCGAGTATGCCGCACTCGGCCAATGGGAAAAAGCCTTGTGGCTACTCAAGCCCCTTGCCGAGGCTGTACAGAACGATTTCATTTGGTTCCTATTGATGACGGCCGGACAGAAAAACGGCGATCAAGCGGCCGAGAATCTGGCAGAGCACGTCCTCGCGAATCATGTTCAGAATGCCTTTGGTGAGGTCGCGCGCTTCAACCGGGGCTCGCGGACCTGGTCGCAGGTTGTCCATGCCGCGCGGGTCGATGGCAAAAACCAACCCGTTTTCCTTTTTGCCGCCTTGTTGGCGGAAGAACGGGGCGACGTGAATCTGGCGAAGCGACTGTTGCTTCATGCACAAGATCCACGCCAAGGCGTGACCGGTTGGTTCACCATCGCATGGAACGAATACCGGCGGCTTGGTGGTGACCCGATAGCCCATGCCCGGCGAACCATTCCGTCCGGTCAACAACCTTGAATGTGAGCGGCTCGCGGCGGCCCGACTATTAGCGCGAGACACGTGGTTTGCTCTGCCGTACGTCATGCACCAGCGCGCTGAGCTCGGGCAGTCCGTCCACCCGGCGCACCGCGTCGTCGAGGTTGGCCAGCGCGGGCGGGATGTAGCGGAGGAACCGTTCGGTGCCGGGGGCGGCACCGAGGCGGGCATAGGCGCCGAGGGCCTGGCCGAGGCGCTGGATCGCGGCGGGCCAGAAGGCCTCGTGCACGGCGGCGCGCGGATCGGCGTGGCGCGCGTAGTGGTCGAGCAACGCGGAACGTTGCGCGGGGGCGATAGCGATGTACGGATCGCACAACAGCGAGGCGAGGTCGTACACGGCGGGACCAAGCCGCATACCCTGGTAGTCGATGAGCGCCCAGCCGCTTCGGTTGAGCAGAATGTTGCTGGACTGGAAATCGCGGTGGAGCAACACGCGCGGCAGGGCCAGCAGACGGTTCGACACGGTTTTCAACTCGGCGCGGATCGCCTGTTCACGCGCGGAATCGATCCCGAGATGCCCGCGCAGGAACAGCCGGGCGAACAGGTCATGCTCCCACTCGTACAGCGCCGCGTCGAATTCCGGCATCAGCCGGAGGCGTCGCCGCTTGGCGGCACGCGCGCCTTCCTCGTGGAACACCACCATGCGCGCCAGCACCGACCGGTACAGCGGACCGAGGTGGGTGGCGCGCCAGGTGGCCGGGCGGTCCTGCACGCTGTCCACGCCGACATCGGAGAACAGGGCGAGGTGCGCCACCGGATCCTCGGCCAGCACCTCCGGCACCGGCAGGTCGAGCGTGCGCAGGAAACGCGTGTGCCCGACGTAGAGGTTGTTCTCCTCGCGGTCGGGTTTGTGCCGCACCAGCATCGCGGTGCGGGATCCTTGATAGATGCGGGTGAAGGAACGCGCCGAGCCGCGGGGCGACAGCGGACAGGCGATGGTGCCGGGTTGCAGCAGCGCGGCGGTGCGGAGCAAGGCGCGTTCGGCGTCATCCAGCGCATCCTCCGCGCGCACGGCCATGATGCCGGTGTAGCGGCGGCGCGGCACCTGCGGGCCGTAGATGAATCCGTTCACGATGGCCACGCCGGCGCGGCGCGTCCGGCCGGCGCGGCCTGGACGGGCCGGCCCGACCTCGCGTTCGGCCTGCACGTACTGCGCGGGGGTGCCGATGTCGGCCCAGTAGGCATCCTCGATCGGTACGCCGGCGACGGTCCAGCCGTCGTCCATCGCGCACTGGTACGCGTCGATGATCGAGGCGAAGCCCTGCGGTGGCAGGTAGCGCAGCACGGCCGGGTCGACGAGGTGCACGCCGCAGAAGGTGTAGGTTCCCTCGCTGCGCGGTTGCTTGCTCTGGAAGTCGGTGATGACGCCGCGTTGGCATGCGACGGTGCGTGGACCGCGCGAGGCCATGAGCCATGCCGCGGCGATGGTCCGGCCCGGCCGGAAGGCGCGGGCGATGCGGCGGCCGTCCACCGCGGTGGCGACATCCGCGTTGACCATCCAGAACGGTGCGCCGTCGCCGAGGAACCACGAGGCGCGGGTCAGCGCGCCTCCGGTGCCGAGGATCTCCGGTTCGAACGAGATCGAGACCCGCAGGCCGTCCGGGGCCCGCGTGACGAGGTGGCGCACGAGATCCCCGGCCTGGTGGTGCACATTGACCAGGACCTCGCGCACCCCCCACGACCGGACCAGGGCCAGCGCGCGGTCGAGCATCGGCACGCCGCCGAGCGGCAGCAGCGGTTTGGGCACGACGCGGGTCAGCGGCAGCAGGCGCGTGCCGAAACCGGCGGCGAGGATCACGGCGCGCCTCGGTGTATTCATCGTGTCTTCCATCCGGCGGCGATCTGCCGCCACGAGCGACCGGCCATGATCGCCTTGCGCACCGTGTCGGTGCCGTAGAGCTGGTCGAAGAACGCCGGGCGCGAGCCCCCGGTGCGCCATAGGCGCTTTTTCCCGAGCATGGTTTGCAGGTGGATCAGCAGCGCGACCGCCGAGGCGACCGGCCGGTACGTCGAGGGATCGTGCACCACGATGCGCACGCCGCGCCGCACTTCGCCCTTGTGTTCATAGACGGTGGGGTACCAGCCGATGCCGGGCAGCTTCTCGCGCGTCATCGCCGCGGCGAGGGCCTGCTCGTCGAGGTCGCGCGCGCCGACCAGCTCGAACGGCATCAGCGTGCCTCGTCCGTAATCGACCGCCGGCCACGCCTCGAAGCCCACCGTGACCGGATAACACCACGCGGTGTGCGGGGTGCGGATGCCCGGCGAGGGCGACACCCAGCCGTGCGCGGGCAGCGCAATCCCGGCGAACGGCACCACCTCCAGCGCCACGTTCAGGCGCAACGCCTTCACAAGGGCGCGGGCCGCCTCGCCGGAGGTCAGTCCGTACACCAGGGGCCCGGGGAAACACCCGACGAAACTCTCGAAGCGCGGATCGAGCACCGGTCCGTCCACCACCCCGGCCAGCGGGTTCGGCCGGTCGCACACCACCACCCGCTTCCCGTGCGCGGCCGCCGCCTCGAGCACATACCGCAGGGTGGACACGTAGGTATAGCAGCGGATCGACAGGTCCTGCAGGTCGAACACCAGCGTATCCACGCCCTCGAGCATGGCTGCGGTCGGCCGCCGCGTATCGCCGTACAGCGAGAACACCGGGATGCCCCACGAGGGATGGCGCACCGTGGCGACCTCCTCGCCGGCCCCGGCGATGCCGAAGAACCCGTGCTCCGGGCTGAACAGCGCCGCCAGGCCATCCCCGAACGTGTCGCGCAGCCGCACCGCTGACGGACACCCCGCCGCGTCCACGCTGGCTGGATGCGCGATCAACCCGAACCGGCGCCCGCGCAGGAGCGCCGCGTACCGGGTAACGAGTAGATCGACCGCTGCAAGGAAAGGGCGTTTCTTCATCAAACGTCCTTTCCAATCCCTGGAAAACCTGTTGGAATCATGGTGCAATCATTGGACAAAACAACGGGGTTGGCAACGGGAGTTTTGCATATGGGTTCGCGATTCGGAGGCATCATCGTTCTCGCCGCACTACTCCTCGCCGGCGCACCACGCGCGCCGGCGGCGGAGAACCTGCTGCGCAACGGCAGCTTCGAGGAACCCGCCCCCTCCACCAACATCAACGACGCGATGCACTGGTCCTATGCCGAACCGGACGAGCACGGCGATGCCTGGGGCAGCGCGTCGCGCGAGCAGTGGCGCGCGGTGGATGGCGAGTACATCGGCTCGGTGCGCGGCTTGTGGGCCGATCTCGGCACGCGCGGCGGCGTCTGGCAGGAAACCGAAGCCGAACCTGGCCAGGCCTACCGGTTCAGCGGCTGGTTCTATTGCGATCCGGAATGGATGGCGCTCACGCAGGAAATCGTGCTCGAGTTCTGGGATGCCGACCGGCAAACCCTGCTCGGCGAGACGCGCCTGCCCATCGAGGGATGTTTCGACGACTGGACCGAACGTTCTGTCGAGGGCACCGCGCCGGAAGGCGCCGCCTGGGCGCGGGTGGTCGTGCACGTGGACCACGTCGGCCCGAGCGGCGCGCTCCAATTCGACAACCTCACCCTGGTAAAACATTCCCCGTCCCCGATCCGCTGACAAGGAGACTTCCCATGTATCGATTCGTCCTCGCCGCCCTGCTCGCCGCCGCCACAACCGCGCACGCCGTCACCTTCTACGCCATCAAACCAAGCGCCACCACGACCGGCATCGATCCGCAGTTTGACCACCTCCACGAGATCTACTTCAACGCCAACAAGACCCCGCGCAACAAACTGGTGGTCTTCCTGCCTGGCACCGGCGTGGCCCCGAACGTGTACAAGTACTTTCCCGAGACCGCCGCGCAGAACGGGTTCCATGTCATCAACCTGAGCTACGTCAACTCGTTCGCCTTCATCGGCATGGCCGTCACCAACAATTGCGACAGTTGCTACTACGAGACCCGCCTGGAGATCCTGACCGGCCAGAACACCTCGACCTTCGAGACGGTGAGCCGCAACAACTCGATCGAGCACCGCCTGATCATGGCGCTGGAATGGATCGATACCGCACAACCCTCCCAGAACTGGGCGCAGTTCCTCGACGGCACCAACATCCTGTGGGAGAACATCGTCATCGCCGGCCACTCGCAGGGCGCCGGCCAGGCGGGCTTCATCGCCAAGCAATACACGGTTGACCGCGCGATCATGTTCGACTCCGGCGACTGGTACGAGGCGGAGAGCCGCGCCGCCTCCTGGATCTCCGCCCCCGGCGCGACCCCGCCGATCAAGTTCTTCGGCGCCGCCCACACCAACGACCCGCTGTTCCCCAACCCGCACCAGATCCCGGCCTGGACCGCGTTCGGCCTGACCAACTTCGGTCCGATCATTTTCGCCGAGAATGTCTCCGACCCGCAGTTCCTCTGCTCGCGCATGATCCGCACCGCCGTCACACCGCGCAACAATACCGGCCAGACCGCCTACCACGGCGCGATGGTCCGCGACCTGCACGTCCCGCTCGACGCGAACAACGTCCCGATTTTCCGCCCGCTGTGGGAATATATGCTGTTCGGCCAGCTCAAGTGCACCGCCACCTTCGACGGCGACACCGTACACGACCTCGGCACCTTCCACCCGCCCACCGGTTCGTGGAAACTCCAGCAGTCGGTCGACGGCTACGAGGACATCGTCTTCGGCGCTTCCGGCATGGTCCCCGTCGAGGCCGACTACAACGGCGACGCCCTGCTCGACCTCGCCGTGTATGAAAAGGCCACCGGCACCTGGCACATGGACCTCTCCGGCGGCGGCTACCGCAACACCCAGTTCGGCACCGCGGCGATGATCCCCGTGCCCGCCGACTACGATGGCGACGGCACCGACGACCTCGGCGTCTTCGATCCCGCCACCGGTACCTGGTACACCTTCCGCTCGCGCGACGGGTTCCGCGCCGATCAGTTCGGCACCTCGACCATGCGCCCCTGCCCGGCCGACTACGACGGCGACGGCCTCGCCGACCTGGCGGTGTACGACGGCCGCGCCAGCACCTGGTACATCATCCAGTCACGCAAGGGCTTCACCACCTTCACCCTCGGCCCGCGTAACGGCCTTCCCGTTCCCGGTGACTACGACGGCGACGGCAAGGCCGACCCCGGCGTGTTCGATTCGGCCACCGGAAACTGGCACCTCAAGCGCAGCTACGAGGGCGACACCGTGACCCAGTTCGGCTTCGGAGGCACCGTGCCGGTCAACCGCGACATGGACAGCGACGGGCGCGCCGACCTCGGCGTCTTCGATCCGCGCCGCGCCACCTGGTACCTTTTCCAGAGCCGTGACGGCTTCAAGCAGGTGACCTTCGGCCAGCGATACGCCATCCCGCTGGGCACACCGCTCCGCGGGGACATCCCGATGCCGGGATTGCGGCGGTATTGAGCGGACGGATGGACCCCGGTCCGCACGGCGCGGAGGCCCTCGCAACGAGCGCGGCGGCTATTCCACCGGCTTGGGTTTGGTCGTGACATCGACCGCGACCAGGCACACATCGTCGGCCAGCGGTTCGCCGCGCACGAAGGTCGTGATCGACTCGACCAGCGCGTTGAGGATTTCCGTCGTCGTCTTGTAGATGTTCGTCTGCAGCACCTTTTCCATCCGGGCCAGGCCATACTCCTCGCCCTCGGGGTTGGTGCATTCGTGAACGCCGTCGGTGAAGAAGATGAAGGTGTGGCCATCCAGAAGGCGCACCGTTTCGCCGGCATAGGTCTCGTGGCGCAACAAACCGAGCGCCGCGCCCTTGGGCTGCGGGTTGGAGAGGCGGGTCACGCGGGCGCGGTCGCGGTGGAGCTGGAACGGTGGCGGATGCCCGGCACAGGCGTAGGTCGCGATGCGCGAGGTCGTGTCCGCAACCATGTAGAAGGCCGAGGCGAAGATCGGGGTCGGCATCGCGGTGAGAATGTCGGAGAACTCGTGGTTGAGCTCCTTCATGAAGTGCGCGGAATTCCGGGCGAGCGGCTGGATCTCGGAAATCAGCGCGCGCAGGATGGCGGTGATCAGCGCGCTGCGCACGCCATGGCCCATCACGTCGGCGACAAAGATGCCCGCGCAATCATTGCCGATCGGCATGAACTCGAAGAAGTCGCCACCGACCGCGAGGGCCGGGTTGTAGCGGTGATGAAACTCGAGCCGCAAGCGGCCCTCGATGTGCACCGCCGGCACTTCGGGATACGGACGGTTGAGCAGCGCCTGCTGGAATTCGGTGGCGAGCAACATGTCGCGCGACAACTCCTCGGTCAGGCGCGCCGACTGAGCCCGCACTTCGCCGCGCCACCGCTCCATCCACGCATGAACCTCGCGCACCGCCGGACTGTCGGTCGGCACCGGACCGCGCACCCAGGGGAACTGCTGCACCACCGGATCGTCATCCGGCTGCTTGCCGAACGCCGTCCGCATCAGCCAGACCCCGACCTGCGAGGCATCGTCCGAGAGGGAAAACACATACCGCGCCGAACGCCACCAGGCCCAGGCAAGCAGCCCGAGTCCGCCCACCGCCCCCGCGACGAGCACCCCGGTGAGCACGGCGACCGCCGTCTTGTTCGACCAGACCTCGAGCACCACGGTCAACGCGGCCAGGCAGGCCACGACGGCGACGGCGGCCGGCACCACCACATGCCACAGGAACCAGCGCCGCAGATCTTGTTGAAGCTTGTTCATGCCCGCATCTTCTACCGTCGTTCCCACGGGAAACGCCGCGTACCGTCCATGGTAGAACGAGGGCCGGTGAAAAGCAACGCGATTGCGGCCGGATTCGCCCGTCAGGAACCCTGCGGCAACCGGGCCAGCACCGCCGTGAACGCTTCGCGCAGGGCCGCGTAATCCTCGTCGGTGGTCATCCGCCCGGCGCTGATCCGCACCACCGCCCCGCGCGCCGCCGCCCATCCCATGGCCGCCAGCACATGCGAGGGTTCGTGCGCGCCGGACGCACAGGCACTGCCCGAAGAGCAGGCCACTCCGGCCATGTCGAGTGCGGCCAGCACCACCTCGGTTTCGCGCCCCGGCAACCACAGCAAGCTGGTGTTGGGCAGACGCGGCTCGCCACGCCCGATCACCGACGCCCCCGGCACCGACGCCACGACCCACGCCTCGAAGGCATCACGCCGTTCCGCCATCGCCACGTCGCCGCGCGCCCGCAACCACGCCGAGGCCTGGTCGGCCGCCGCGCCGAACCCGGCGATCAACGACACCGGCTCCGTCCCCGGCCTACGCCCGAATTCCTGCCCGCCGCCCATCAAGCCCGAGCGCCACCCCGCCGCATCGCGCAGGTACAGGAAGCCGACGCCCTTCGGTCCGTGCATCTTGTGGGCACAACCGGTCGCGGCATCCACCCCGAGGGCGGCGAGATGGACCGGGATCCGCCCGATCGCCTGCGCGGCATCGGTGTGCATCCGCGCCCCGGCGGCATGGGCCCACTCGGCGATCTTCTTCACCGGGTACACCACGCCAGTCTCGTTGTTGGCCAGCATGACCGACACCAGGGCGGTGCGCGGGCCGATCAGTCCGGCTAAGGCCGCCAGGTCCAGCGCGCCGGAACGCACCACCGGCGCGACCCGCACGGTGTACCCCGCCTCGGCCAGCCGTTCGTGCCAGGCCAGGACCGAGGCATGCTCCACCGCCGATACCACGACCTCGTCGCGCAGCCCCCCGGACCGCAACCAACCCCACACCGCCAGGGCATTGCCCTCCGTACCTCCGCTGGTAAAGACAAGCTGGTCGGGCGCAACCCCCGCCAACTCGGCCAACGACGCCCGCGCCGACGCCACCGCCAAGGCCGGTCGCCGCGCCAGGATGTGCGGGCTCGACGGGTTGCCGAAGTCGGCCCGGAAGTACGGCTCCATCGCCGCCACCGCTTCCGGCACCACCGCCGTCGTCGCATTGTTGTCGAAGTAATGGACCATGGTACCGCCCACCCTACCGCGATTCCCGCCCCAAGGAAAGACCCCTGCCGTCACAATAATCGCCCACCCCACCCGTTATCCGGTTGTAACCAACCCTCGAGGTGCGTCATGTGGAAATTGTGGACCAACCGGATACTCGACTTCCTGCTGTGGATCGGCTTCTGCCTGATGCTCGCCACCGGCTTCATCATCCGCTACCGCCTGCCCCCCGGCAGCCGCGGCGGCCAGGGGCTCGGCATCTGGGGCTGGAACCGCCACGACTGGGGCGACCTTCACACCTGGCTGGCCTGGACGGTGTGCGGGTTCGTCGTCCTCCACCTCGCCCTGCACTGGAACTGGCTGATGCGCACCGCCTGGCCGAAGGTCAGGTGGCCGGTCATCGCCGGCCTGCTCGCCGGGGCCCTGCTCGCCGCCTCGGCCTGGGTCCTGCCGGTGGAGAAGATCCGCGGCGGCGGCCACGGCGAGCACGCCGAACACGCGTCCCCGTGAACGCACGCCGCCCTTGACGCGGCCGGTGCGCCCCGTGTATATTTCGCCACATGACGAAATATACCGACGACCCCCTCCGCCGCTCGGCCCGGCTGTTCGCGGCGCTGTCCGACGAGACCCGGTTGCGCCTGCTGCTCGCCCTGCGCGGCGGCGAGTTGTGCGTCTGCCAGCTCACCGCGCTGCTCGACCTCGCGCCCTCCACGGTCTCGAAGCACCTGTCGCTGCTGCGCGACGCCGGCCTGGTCGATGCCCGCAAGGAGGGCCGCTGGGTGTATTACCGGATGGCGGTGCGCGCGGATTTTCCAGTGGTTGGAAAAAAGGCCCCGGCGGTTTTCCAGGCCCTGGAAGGTTCGGCGGCGGCGAAGCGCGATGCGATGAACCTGAAACGGATCTGCCGGGAGGACATGGAAACGTTGTGCCGGCGGTTGGGCGAAAGGAAACGCGTATGAGAACGATCGAGGTGTATGACCCGCCGATGTGTTGCTCGAGCGGGGTATGCGGTCCGGCGGCGGACCCGAAACTGGTGCAGTTCAAGGCGGCGCTGAAGGCGCTGGAGTCGGATGGCCACACGGTGCGCCGCTTCAATCCGACCCAGGACCAGGCGGCGTTCGCGGGAAACGCGCAGGTGAACAAGGCGGTGGAAACCGGGGGCATGGGCTGCCTGCCGCTGATCCTGGTCGACGGCGCGATCGTGAGCCGTGGTGCGTACCCGGAGCTGGCCCGGTTGCGGGAGCTCGCGGCCGGATGAGCCACGGCGCGGTACCGCTGACGGCGCTGCTCGACAACGCCCCGCGTTTCCTCTTCTTCACCGGAAAGGGCGGCGTCGGGAAGACCTCCTTGTCGTGCGCCACCGCGCTGGCGCTGGCCCGGCGCGGACGCCGCGTGCTGCTGATCAGCACCGACCCGGCATCGAACCTCTCGGAGGTGCTCGGCGTGACGCTCGGTTCCGCCCCGCGCACCGTGCCGGAGGCCGGCGGCTTGTCGGCCATGAACATCGACCCCGAGGAGGCGGCGCGCGCCTACCGGGAGAAGGTCGTTGCCCCCTACCGGACCAGCCTGCCGGCGGCGATGGTGGCGGGCATCGAGGAACAACTGTCGGGCGCGTGCACGACGGAAATCGCCGCCTTCAACGAGTTTTCGCGCTTCCTCGGCGATCCCGACGCGACCCGGGGATACGAGCACACCGTGTTTGACACCGCACCGACCGGCCACACGCTGCGGTTGTTGCAGTTGCCGGCCGCGTGGCAGCACTTCATCAGCACCAACACCTCCGGCGCGTCGTGCCTCGGTCCGCTTTCTGGATTGAGCGAACACAAGGACCTCTATGAACGGACCCTCGCGGCGCTGTGCAATCCCGCGACCACGCAGCTGATCCTGGTCAGCCGCCCGGAACGCGCCGCCCTGTCCGAGGCGGAACGCAGCCGGGATGAGCTGGCCGGCCTCGGCTTGCGGAACCTTCACCTGGTCCTGAACGGCGTGATGGACGAAGGGTCCGATGATGCGGTGGCCGCCGCGATGGCGGCGCGGCAACGGGCCGCCCTGCGCGCCATGCCGGCGGGCATTGCCGCACTCCCCCGCAGCACCGTGCACCTGAAGTCCTTCAACCTGAACGGCATCAACACCCTCGACGCGCTGTTCGATGCGACCACGGGCGGGCACGATGCGGCCCCGCCTCCCGGCAGCGAGGGCGGGGATCCCGCCGCGGAACCGCTGGGCACCCTGATCGACGACCTGGCGCGGTCCGGGAGCGGCGTCATCATGACCATGGGCAAGGGCGGTGTGGGTAAAACCACGCTGGCCGCCGCCATCGCGCTGGAACTCGCGGCGCGCGGACACCGCGTCCTGTTGACCACCACCGATCCCGCAGCCCACCTGAAGCAGACGCTGGACGGTGTGGCGGAGCACCTGGAGGTCGGACGGATCGATCCCGGGGCGGTGACCCGCGCGTATGCGGAGGATGTGCTCGCGACCGCCGGCGCGGGACTGGACGCGGAAGATCGTCGCTTGCTCGATGAGGACTTGCGGTCGCCGTGCACCGAGGAGATCGCCGTGTTCCGCGCGTTTGCCGACCTCGTGGAACAGGCGCAGGACCGTTTTGTCGTACTCGATACCGCGCCGACCGGACACACCCTGTTGCTGCTCGACGCCACCGAATCGTACCACCGCGAAGTGCTCCGCAACCAGAGCGCGATGCCGGAGCCGGTCAAGCGCCTGCTGCCCCGCCTGCGCGATCCGTCGTACACGCGGGTCCTGATCGTCACGCTGCCGGAATTCACGCCGGTGCATGAAGCGACCATGCTGCAAGCCGACCTTCGCCGGGCCGGCATCGAACCCTATGCGTGGGTCGTCAACCAGAGCCTGCAGCCCCTGTCGGTCACCCACCCGCTGCTGGCCGCACGACGCGCCCATGAACGCCCCCACCTCGCCGAGGTCCGCCGCCAGAGCGTGCGCCGGTGCATCGTGCCGTGGCTGTCGCGGGAACCGGTCGGCATCGACGGATTGCGCCCCATCACCCAACCCGACACGGAGGTATCACCCACACCATGAACAAGCTGAAGATCCTTTTTCTCTGCACCGGAAACTCCTGCCGCAGCCAGATGGCCGAAGGCTGGGCCCACGCGCTGAAGAGCGGCGTGATCGAACCGTATTCGGCCGGCATCGAAACCCACGGCATGAACCCGAACGCGGTCAAGGTCATGGCCGAGGCGGGGGTGGACATCACCGGCCAGCGCTCGAAGAAGGTCGATGAACTGATCGACGTCCCGCTCGACCTGGTCATCACCGTCTGCGGCCACGCCGACGAGACCTGCCCGGCCTGGCTCGGCCGGAAAACCCGCGTCGTGCACGTCGGATTTGACGATCCGCCCAAACTCGCCAAGTCGGCGAAGACCGAGGAGGAAGCGCTGGCGCACTACCGGCGGGTACGGGACGAGATCAAGGCGTTTGTGCAAGGACTGCCACAGAATCTGAAGCAGGGATAAGTCCCACGGATGCCCTTGGCATCCGTGGGCTCCCCCTCTTCATCCATCCAGGAGATCATACCATGAATCCGTCGAATGACCGTACCATGACCAGCCTCTTCGAACGTTACCTGACCGTCTGGGTCGGGTTGTGCATCGTCGGCGGCATCCTCCTCGGCAAGCTGGCCCCGGGACTGGCGAAGGCCCTCGACGGCATGGCCATCGTGGTGAACGGCGCGCCGGTGGTATCGGTGCCGATCGCGATCTGCCTGTTCTTCATGATGTACCCGATCATGGTGAAGATCGACTTCACGCGGGTGGTGAAGGCGGGGCGCACGCCCAAGCCGGTGCTGCTGACCCTGTTCATCAACTGGGCGGTGAAACCGTTCACGATGTTCGTCATCGCCTCGGCCTTCCTCGGGTGGTTTCACGCGCTGGGGCTGATCCCCGGCACGGAGATCGTGAAGGACGGCAGCGAGGTGCCCCTGTTCCGCTCCTACATCGCCGGGGCGATCCTGCTCGGCATCGCACCCTGCACGGCGATGGTGCTGGTGTGGAACTACCTGGTGCGCGGCAACGACGGGCTGACGTTGGTCATGGTGGCGATCAATTCCCTGACCATGCTGTTGCTCTACGGCGTGCTCGGCGGATGGTTGCTGGGCCTGAACGAGATGCCGGTGCCGTGGCAGGCGCTGCTGCTGTCGGTCGGCGTCTACGTGGCCCTCCCCCTCATCGCGGGTTACGCCAGCCGCCAGTGGATCCTGCGCGCGAAGGGCGAGGCTTGGTTCCGCGAGAAATTTCTGCACGTGCTGACCCCGGTTTCCATCTCCGCGCTGCTGGTCACGCTGGTGCTGCTGTTCAGCTTCAAGGGCGAAGTGATCCTCGCCCAGCCACTGACCATCCTGTGGATCGCCCTTCCGCTCCTCGTGCAGACCGTGCTGATCTTCGCGATCACCTACGCCCTCGCCCGTTGGATCAAGCTGCCGTTCGAGGATGCCGCCCCGGCGGCGATGATCGGCGCCTCGAACCACTTCGAGGTCGCCATCGCCACCGCGGTCATGCTGTTCGGCCTCGGCTCCGGCGCGGCCCTCGCCACCGTGGTTGGCGTGCTGATCGAAGTCCCGCTCATGCTGGCGCTGGTCGGCTTCTGCCAACGCACGCGGCACTGGTTTGGCAACACGGCCGCACGCCAACAGGTCTGAATCCCCGCGGCGGCCTTGACCGCGTCCGGGGATGGTGGGATGTTCGCGGCGTGCCGACCGACACGATATACCTGCTGATCGCCGGGATCTTCCTGATCGGCTTCCTCTATTCCTCGGTGGGCCACGCCGGGGCATCGGGCTACATCGCGGTTATGTCGTTGATCGGCATGGCCCCGTCCGAGATCAAACCCACCGCCCTGTTGTTGAACATCCTCGTCGCCTCGATCACCGCCTGGCAGTTTTACCGGAGCGGGCATTTTGCGTGGTCGTTGTTCTGGCCGTTCGCCGCGCTGGCCATTCCGTTTGCCTTCCTCGGCGGCTACATCAACCTGCCGACCGCCTGGTTCAAGATGCTGGTCGGGGTCATCCTGCTCTACTCGGCCTGGCGGTTCCTCGCGAAACCGGCGGAAGCAGCCACGACCACCCCGCCGCGGAAACCGGTGGCCCTTGCCACGGGGGCCGGACTCGGCCTGTTGTCGGGCCTGACCGGAACGGGGGGCGGCATCTTTTTGACCCCGCTCATGCTGTTCATGCGCTGGGCCCCGGTGAAACGGGTGGCTGCGGTGTCATCCTTGTTTATCCTGGTCAACTCGACCGCGGGGCTCGCCGGGAACTGGAGCAGCACGCAGTACCTGCCCCCGGTCAGCCTCTGGCTGCTGGTCGCGGCCGGCATCGGCGGCGCCCTCGGCTCGCACTTCGGGAGCCGGCGCTTCAACCCCGCCGTCATCAAACGCCTGCTCGCCATCGTCCTGACCATCGCCGGCGCGAAGCTGCTGTTCGGCGGGTGAGCTGACGGCCCGAAAGGCTATCGCCCCTCCACGATCATGGATCGTATGGTCTCCGTACCCGGGCCCGCATGATTCTGAATTGCCCGAAATCGCGCCAAGATCTGATCCGGCGAAAGGGCGCCGTGGTGTTCGGGGGAATCGTCTGGACACGAAAGTTTGGCTACGCTCTTTCCCTGGTGTTTGATGACCACGCTATGGCCTTGTTCGATCAATTGCAACAGATGAGAAAACATCTTTTCCGCTTCGATCGACTCGATCTCTATGGTTTTCACATCACCAGCTTGTTTGTCTGACTTATGCATGTCAACGCTGGCGAACGGATTAGAAAGCTTGATGCGGCCTGACGGCCCCACTACAACCGTTCGTAGTGACGCCGTGAGGCGTCATGGAGAACCACCAACATGGCACGCGTTACCATCGAACTTCCCTCCGCCTGGACCTTCAGCATCGACATCCCGGTGCGGATCACCGACATCAACTACGGCAACCACCTGGGCAACGATTCGTTCCTGTCCATCCTGCACGAGGCGCGTATGCGGTGGATCCACCAGCACGGGTGGACGGAGTTGAACATCGAGAAGACCGGGTTGATCATGATCGACATCGCGGTCCGGTTCAAGGCCGAGGCGGTGTTCGGTGATGTGCTGCGCGTGCAGCTCGCGCCGGTCGAGTGGTCGAACCTCGGCTTCACCCTGATCTACCTCGCCACCCACGCGGTCACCGGGGCGGAAGTCGCCCGGGCCCAGTCCGGCATGGTGTTCTTCGACTACGCGACCCGCCGCCTGACCTCGATGCCGGCCGTGTTCCGCGAAAAGCTCGGCGGCTGATCACCCGGGTTCGCCGGCATCGACCGGGTCGCGGGTCGGGGCGGCCTAGTCGCCCCCGCCAACTAACACGTGACCGATCCCGTTCCTGCGTGGTAGGCTTGACCCACTTCGAAACAGGCAGGAGGAGGCTGAACCCGGAGTGACACCGTCTGACAACAAGTCCGCCAGCCAAGCCGCCGCGTCGCCGGCCGGCCACCCCACGGTTGTGTCCAACCACCTGAACGCCCTGCTGGCGGCATGGACGGCCTCGTGGCGAGCCGACCTCCCCGCCGCGATCGAACTGGTTCTCGCCCCCTGCCCACAACCGCTCCATTCCCCCGTCCCCGCTCCGATGATTCGGACGGTGCTGGACGGCCTCGTTCAGCGAGCCCGCCAGTCCATCGGCGACCGGTCCGGGCGCATCGTCCTCCAGGCGCGCCCGTCCGAACCCGGCGAAGACACCCCGCTCGCCTGCGACCTGGAACATCCGTTTATCGAACTGTCCGTTGGCGACAATGGACCGGGATCCGATGCCCCATGGCCCAACCAGGCTGCCCTTGGCGCCACGTTGGCCGCGCGCGGCGGATACCTCGAGGTGGGCCACCGCACCAGCCAGGGTTCCGTCTCCCGCATCCTGCTCCCGGCCGTCAGCCAGGAGCGCGCCCAGCGGTTGCGCGCCCCATTTCCGGCCCACATCCTGATGGTCGAGGATGAGTGGACCATTGCCACACCGACCAAGCTGTTCCTCGAGCGCGCCGGGTACCGGGTCAGCACCGCGTCCGATGCCGAACAGGCCATCGCCCTCGTGCACAATCAACGGCCATCGATCGACCTGTTGCTCACCGACATCGTCCTGCCCGGCATGAACGGCCACCTGCTGCTGCGCACCCTGCGCGCCGACCTCCCCGACCTGCCCTGCCTGTTCATGTCCGGCTATACCGCCGAATCACTGAACAACCTGCAGCAAGGCCTGCACCGCACCCTGTTCATCGGCAAACCCTTCTCCAGCGAACAATTGCTGACCGCGATCCATTCCATGCTCGCCCCTGCGGGCGTGGCCGGAAACCTCGAACGTCCCTGATAAAGATTAGTTTGTATCCTTGTTGGTCCGTTGGATTTGTCCAAGAATGGCAGTACAAGAAACGATTCGAAGGAGGGAGCTCATGAGTACATCGGAAAACGTGGAGTCGGTACGGGTGGCGATCATCGAGGACGACGCCCTGTTGTCATCGCTGCTGACCTCGTGGTTGAATGCCAAGGGCGCCTGGTCCGTGGTCGGCGTGGCCGCCTCCGGCGACGAAGGGGTCGCCCTGTGCGAACGCGAGAAGCCGGCGCTGGTCCTGCTCGACCTCGAACTTCCCAACACCAACGGCATCGTCATCGCCGAGCAACTGATGGAGAAGATGCCCGGCATCAAGATCCTCGTGATCACCAGCCACACCGACCCGTACTGGATCCACCAGATCACCCGCCTCGGCCTGCACGGCTACGTGAACAAGACGAACTCGCTGGACGCGCTCGACAAGGCCATGCAGCACATCATCGCCGGCGGCACGGTGTACGGCGAGGAGTTCAGCCAGGCGGTGCGCCGCCTCGCCTCGCCCGATGCGTACCACAAGATCCTGACCCCGAAGGAACTCGCCGTGCTGGCCAAGGTGTCGATCGGCTGGACCGACCAGCAGATCGCCCAGGAGCTGCAGATCTCCCACCACACCGTGGCGACCCACCGACGCAACATCCGCGTGAAACTCGACGCCCACGGCGACCGCGACCTGATCCGCTACGCCGAGGAGTGGGGCCTGCGCGGCATCCAGTAGGCCGCCCGCCGCGACCGGAGAACGCCGATGGAAGGGCTGGCCATCATCCGGGACGACCGCGTGGCGTACGCGAGCCGTTCGTTTGCCGCGATGTTCAATGCCGCCGAGGCCGACCTGTGCGGCCTGCGGTGGACCGACCTCTTCACCACCTCCAGCCCCGACTACGGGCGTTTCGCCTGGCCCGACCTCGCCACCATCTCCCGCTGGGACGGCAAGGCCCGCGGCCACGCCCGCAACGGCAGCCTGTTCGAGGCCGACCTGCACCTGGTGAAATCCCCCGGCGGCGACTGGGTGCTCCACGCGGTCAACACGACCATGGAACAGGCCGAGGCCCGCGAACTGGCCCGCCGCAGCGCCGAACTGGAACGCGCCACCCGGATGAAGACCCACTTCCTCGCCTCGATGAGCCACGAGCTGCGCACCCCGCTGGCCGGCATCCTCGGACTCTCCGAAGTCCTGCGCGAAGGTATCTACGGCGAACTCCAGCCGAAACAACTGGAAGCCATCCGGGCGGTGGAAGACAGCGGACGCCACCTGCTCGGGCTGATCAACGACATCCTCGACCTGACCAAGATCGAGGCCGACCAGGTGGTCCTCGATCGCAAACCGACCGCCCTGACACCCCTCGCCGAGGCCGCGATGCGCATGATCAAATCGCCCGCGGCCAAGAAGTGCATCCAGACCCGCTGCACCGTCAACCCGCCCGACCTCGCCGCCGAACTCGACCCCGCCCGCTTCAAGCAGATCCTGGTGAACCTGCTGGACAACGCGATCAAGTTCACCCCGGTCGGCGGCACCGTGTCCCTCACCATCGACGGCACCCGCGACACCGACACCGTGCTCGCCGAAGTGCAGGACACCGGCTGCGGCATCGACTCCGCCGACTTCCGCCGCATCTTCCTGCCCTTTGAACAATCCGACCAGCAACTGGCCCGCGCCTACGGCGGCGCCGGCCTCGGCCTCCCCCTCGTCCTGCGCCTGGCCGAACTGCACGGCGGCGGGGTGAGCGTCAGCAGCGCGCGCGGCCACGGCAGCACCTTCACCGTGACCGTGCCGCGCGGCGAACCCAACGCGACCCCCGCCCCCGCACCCGGCCACGACGACCCCGCCGACACGTCCGTCCCGCCCCTGCCCGCCGGAACCCGCATCGCGGTGATCGAGGACAATCCGGTGACCAGCAAACTGCTCTGCGATTTCCTGAACGGGAACGGCTGCCGCTGCGAAGCATTGCTCGACAGCCCGAAGGCGCTGGAAACCTGCCGCACCTTCCAGCCCCACCTCGTGCTGATGGATATCCAGATGCCGGTGATCGACGGGTTCGAACTGACCGGCCTGTTCCGGGCCTCCGGCGACCCGACCCTCGCCACCGTCCCGATCATCGCCCTCACGGCGCTCGCCATGCCCGGCGACCGCGAACGCTGCCTCGCCACCGGCATGAACGACTACCTGCCCAAACCCTTCCGCCTCCACGAGGTCTACGCCGCCCTCGCCCGCGCACGGGCCGCGCAGGCCTGAACCCGGCATGGCAGGATCTTCATACCCCGAATCCGGACGTTGAAACCACGGATACACACGGATCAACACGGATGTACAAGGGGGTGCGCGGTGTTTGCCAGTGCACGGAAAAGCTCGGTTTTATCGCGGTAGAAATCATCTTCGGAATCCCACATCCGTGTGCATCCGTGTCGATCCGCGGTGAAATCACTATCGGTTTTCGGGCTTAACGCCCTTTCCATCCGAGCTGTCCGCGTAACCTACACGTTCTAATAATCGACCCGAAAACATTTCATTGCTTCCGATTGTGTCGTTTTGGGAATAAAAAAGCCCCCGGGACGAACCCGGGGGCAGGTTGCTCAGCGAGCAATTCCTTACGAACTAAAGTTCTTGCTTGTGATTAGCAAATCCAATAGCCGCTCAGATACATTATTTGTACTATGGAATGTGGAGGCCGTTTAGACAAGGAGATTCGTATGAGCAAGAGCGTATCCACCATTCTCGGGCTTGATATTGGTTTGGCATCCGTTGGATGGAGCCTGATCGAGACACACGCCGACATTCCCACGAAGATCATTCAAGCCGGAGTCCGGGTGTTTCCGATGGGCATGGAGTTGGATGACCGCGGCAAAGGAACCTCACGCAGCGTCGAACGGCGAGAGGCGCGGTTGCGCCGGAGGCAACTGGATCGCCGGGCGATGCGCAAAGCGCATATTCGCAAGCTGTTGTTTGTCAACAACCTCGCGCCGGACCGCAAGGCGGATGCGCAGGCGTGGCGCGCCTTCGAGGGGTTGCAACCGTATGAATTGCGGGCCAAGGGCCTCGATCAACCACTTACCACCCACGAATTTGGCCGGGTGATCTACCACATGGCGCAACGCCGCGGATTCTTGTCCAACCGCAAGGCCCCCGAACGCGAAGACGACAAACCCGGCGAAGTGAAACAGGCCACCCAGGCGCTGGAGACGGAAATGAAGGCCGCCGGGTGCCGCACCTTGGGCGAGTTTTTCAGTAAACTGGATCCACACCAGCAAAGGATCAGAAAAAACTATACCCTCCGGCGCTGGTACATCGAGGAATTCGATGCGTTGTGGGCTGTCCAGACAAAGGCCGCCCCGGATCGCTTCCACGAGGCGTTGGGCAAACAGCTTCGCCAAGCCCTGTTTTATCAGCGCCCCCTCAAAATCAAGGAGGGCTCGGTCGGAACGTGTGAACTGGAAGCAGGGAAGAAGCGATCCCGCATCGCCCTCCTGGACGCACAGCGGTTTCGCCTGTTGCAGCAGGTGAACAACCTGCGGCTGGAAACCGGACCGGGCAAGGAGCGGGCTTTGACCCCGGAAGAACGCGCGAAGATCATGGAGATGCTGGCTACCAAGGCATCGGTTAAATTTGGCACGATCCGAAAGGCCCTCAAGATTCGTGGCGATTTCAACCTGGAACGCGGCGGCTCGGAAGCCTTGGTCGGGGATGCGACTACCGCGATCATCACCGCGAAAATCGGTTCGGCCTGGGACGATCTTGATCGCGCGGAACGGGATCAACTCGTGAACGACATGCTCAGCATCGATCATGCCGAGGTGCTGAAGCGACGCTTGATGACGCGTTGGGCGCTTGACGAGGCGGCTGCCGACGCCCTCTCCGAAGTCGCACTGGAGGACGGTCATAGCGCCTTGTCCATGGCCGCGATCAGCAAGCTGCTGCCCCACATGGAGGCTGGCGACCCGTACATGACGGCCGTCATGAAGGCGTATCCCGACAACGCCAACTGGAAACCGGCGGACGAAGTGCCGCCCTTTCCAAACTTGCGCAATCCGCTTGTGCAGCGCTCGCTGGCCGAAACCCGTCGGGTGGTGAATGCCATCGTGCAACGTCACGGGAAACCCGGACGCATCCGGGTGGAACTGGCGCGCGACCTGAAGAAGGCGGCCAAGGAACGCGAATCCGAATGGTCGCGCATGCGTGTGCGCGAGAAGGAACGGGCCGAAGCACGCGAGGCCTTGCAGCGCCTGAAGGAATACCACATCGCCAACCCGAAAGCGTCGGACATCGAGAAGTGGCTGCTGTTCAAGGAGTGTGGCGGGATGTGTCCGTACACCGGCAAAGCGATCACCCATGCCGGCCTGTTCGGGGAACATCCGCAGTTCGATGTTGAACATATCATTCCGTTCAGCCGATCCCTGGATGACTCGTTCGGAAACAAGACGCTGTGTTGCGTCGATTACAACCGGAACACCAAGAAGAACAAGACGCCGTATGAAACCTCGGGAGGCACACCTCAATGGGAGGAGATCATCGCGCGGGTAAAGAAGTTTAACGGGGTCTATGCCGAGGCCAAGCTGCGGCGTTTTGTGTTGGAGAATGTCGCCGAGGGTGGCGCGTTCCTGGAGAATTTCTCGCAGCGAGACCTGGCCATTACCCGGTATGCAACCAAGGCGGCTTATCAGGCCTTGTCGCGTTTGTATGCGCCGGGCGAAGCGAAGTCGCGGGTGGAGGCCACTCAAGGCGTGGCCACGTCATACCTACGTCGCGCTTGGCGACTCAACAACGTGCTTGGGTTGGCCAATGAAAAAACCCGCGACGATCACCGCCAGCATGCGATTGATGCCACCGTGGTGGCCCTGACCAACCGTAGCACCGTCAAAGCCCTGGCCGATGCCGCAGTCATGGGCCGCGCCGGTGCATTCACCCCGATCCCCGAGCCGTGGGAAGGGTTCAAGGAAGACCTGGCCAGCACGATCCAAGGGATCGTCACCTCCCATCGCGTCAGCAAGAAAACCAACGGACCGCTGCACAAGGAAACCTATTACGGCATCATTACCGATCCTTCAGACCTCAAGACCAACCGGGCCGTCGTTCGGAAGGACGTGGCCTCGTTGTCGGACAAGGATGTGGCCGGCGAGGTCATTGTGGACCCGGCCGTGCGCGATGCCGTTCGCGCCCGGCTATCGGAGCTGGGCGAAAGCGATCCCAGAAAGGCGTTCAAGGATCGGGCGCAGCATCCGTACCTGACCGCAAAAGATGGCCGCAAAATCCCGATTCACAAGGTTCGGGCATTTCAGAAGTGCGATCCTCTCGCCCTTGAAACAGCACCGGGAAGCCGGCATGTCGTGCTCGGCAACAACCACCATGTCGAGTTTTTCCTGGTGAAAGACAGCAAGGGAAATCCGACCCTGAAAAGCGCGGTCATTTCCCAGCTCGACGTCCGTCGTTTGGTCGCCAAAGCCCGGAAGGAGAACGTCGCTCCGGTCATCGTTCGCAAGGCCGACGAGGAAGGCAACCCGCTGGCGTTTTCGTTGGCCATCGGCGAGGTTGTTGTTCTTGACGACGAAGGAACACTAAACAAGTTCGTCGTTCAGAAGTTGTCCTCAAGGGATTATGTATTCAAGTCTCTTAATGATGCACGCATATTCAAAGACATCCCAAAAAGTGAATTGGTACGCATAACCAGCGACAGTGGGCTTATGCAGAAGTTCAAAGGCAAGCTTATCTGCGATCCCCTGGGCCACACCTACCGAACGCGTGATTAACCGCATCATCGAGATATCCGAAGGCGGATATTTCCTTCGGGTCGAGGATCGCCAGCTCGTGCTGGAAAAAAAAAGCGAGGCGGCGAAACGAATCCCCCTGTGCGATATCGCCGTCCTGGTGCTGGGCACAACGTGGGCAACATACTCCCACACGGTTCTGTCGGGATTGGCGGAAGAAGGCGGCGTGGTGGTGGTTGCGGACGGGCGCGGCATGCCGGTTTCGTTGCTGTTGCCGATGTACCACCGAAGCTTGCAAGCCCAGCGGCTAGCCCAGCAGATCGCGGCAAGCGAGCCCCTGCGCAAGCGTCTTTGGCAGCAGGTGGTCGAACTCAAGATCGAAAACCAAGGCCGGTTGTTACAACACCTGCATGGTGATGATTTCGGCCTTCTGGCCAAGGCGAAGCAGGTCAAGTCGGGCGACAAGGAAAACCTCGAGGCACAGGCGGCGCGTATTTATTGGTCCCGGTTGTTTGGCGATCCCGGATTCCGGAGAACCCCCGGAGAGGGTGAGCGGCCCAATCATTTTCTCGATTACGGGTATGCGGTACTGCGAGGGATTGTCGCGCGGGCCATCTGCGCCTCCGGGCTGCACCCCACGCTGGGATTGCACCATCACCACCGCGACAACTCGTTTTGCCTTGCGGATGACGTGATGGAGCCGTTTCGGCCCTTGGTGGACCACGCGGTATGTCACCTGGTTCGCGAAGGAATGGCGAAAGCCGACCTGAACCGGGATACCAAGTCGATCCTCCTTTCGCCGATGATGGGCAGACTGGTGTGGGAGGGCAACAACCTGACCTTGTTTGATGGCCTGTCGATGCTTACTGCGTCCCTGGGTCAACGATTCGCTGGCGAGGATGTGGAATTGAGCCTTCCCGCGCCCCTTTCCTTCGACTGAGTTCCTCGTGATCCCGGAGTACAAAGGCATGTGGCTTATTGCCATGTTCGATTTGCCGGTCGATACCCAAGCTCGTCGCCGCGCCTATACGCGCTTCCGCAAGACCTTGCTCAAGGATGGCTTCAACAAACTCCAGTTTTCCGTCTATGCCCGGTTCTGCGTCAGCGAGGACGCAAGCAAGGTTCACCGCAAGCTCATCCGGGACGAATTACCGGAGGAAGGGGAAGTCCGGGTGGTCACCCTGACCGACCATCAATTTGGAAAAATGGAGGTGTACTTCGGGAAAAAACGAACTCCAACCGAAGAAAAGCCGCTTCAATTGGAGTTTTTCTAACGCGGAAGGCCGCAAAAAGGCCCTGTTTTTATTGCTAAAAACAGGGCCAGTAATGTATCTGAGCGGCCATTGGCTGCCAACCACAGCTGTAATGATCGCGGGTAAAACAGGGAGGCAAATGTATCTGAGCGGCCATTGGCTGCCAACCACAGCTCTAGGGGTCAAGGGCCAAGGATCGGCGGCAATGTATCTGAGCGGCCATTGGCTGCCAACCACAGCGGAGCCCGCTGCTCTCCCGCCGGATCTCCCAATGTATCTGAGCGGCCATTGGCTGCCAACCACAGCGATGCTGGTGCAGATGGCGGCGGCTACCCAAATGTATCTGAGCGGCCATTGGCTGCCAACCACAGCAAGATCACCGCAGAGGGCGTCGTGGTGGCCAATGTATCTGAGCGGCCATTGGCTGCCAACCACAGCGTGATGTCGAATACGCCATCGACACCGAGGAATGTATCTGAGCGGCCATTGGCTGCCAACCACAGCGGCCGTGGCGTTGGTCTCGGCCGCGTCCACAATGTATCTGAGCGGCCATTGGCTGCCAACCACAGCGTCCGGCATGGCTGGCGAGATCTCCTGCAGAATGTATCTGAGCGGCCATTGGCTGCCAACCACAGCCCGGAGGGGGTCGGCTCCCTTCCTCTCGATAATGTATCTGAGCGGCCATTGGCTGCCAACCACAGCAACCCGCCCCCGTCATGCGCGACGCATCGAATGTATCTGAGCGGCCATTGGCTGCCAACCACAGCGTGCGCGCTGCGGGTTCCGATGGATGCCTTAATGTATCTGAGCGGCCATTGGCTGCCAACCACAGCGCCGACGGTTCAGCTTCTCCGCGATCGCCAAATGTATCTGAGCGGCCATTGGCTGCCAACCACAGCTGGGTGGCGATGGTGGTTTCGTGCTCGGTGAATGTATCTGAGCGGCCATTGGCTGCCAACCACAGCGATCGCGCGTTTGGTCCCGGCGC
This sequence comes from uncultured Verrucomicrobiota bacterium, assembly GCA_937872895.1. Taxonomy (GTDB): domain Bacteria; phylum Verrucomicrobiota; class Kiritimatiellia; order CAIVKH01; family CAIVKH01; genus CALMUP01. The sequence goes on along the minus strand of CALMUP010000013.1, from coordinate 62,351 downwards.
TTGGCGCAATGTATCTGAGCGGCCATTGGCTGCCAACCACAGCCCTGTTCGCTGCCCAGGGCGAAACTCGCGCAATGTATCTGAGCGGCCATTGGCTGCCAACCACAGCGTACCGCATCAGCTCCTCGAGCGGGATTACAATGTATCTGAGCGGCCATTGGCTGCCAACCACAGCGCACTATGCGCGCACTGGTCATGCAACCAAAATGTATCTGAGCGGCCATTGGCTGCCAACCACAGCGTTCCCCAGCACGACGGACACGGCTTGCTGAATGTATCTGAGCGGCCATTGGCTGCCAACCACAGCGGGCGACGGCACGGCGCCGCACATCGAGCGAATGTATCTGAGCGGCCATTGGCTGCCAACCACAGCTCTTGTATTACATAGGCTACTGATTCCCCAAATGTATCTGAGCGGCCATTGGCTGCCAACCACAGCCCGGCCGTGGCTGTATCCCCCATGACAGCCAATGTATCTGAGCGGCCATTGGCTGCCAACCACAGCCTGATTGCCTTGCAGGAACGCGACCTCGACAATGTATCTGAGCGGCCATTGGCTGCCAACCACAGCGGCAAGGCCGTCGAGCAGCTCCGGCACGGAAATGTATCTGAGCGGCCATTGGCTGCCAACCACAGCACGTTGTGGATATTGCTCGCCGAACCTACAAATGTATCTGAGCGGCCATTGGCTGCCAACCACAGCCCGTCAATCACTCCAACGGCGTCACCACCAAATGTATCTGAGCGGCCATTGGCTGCCAACCACAGCGACATCGCGCCGACGACCAACGCGATCACGAATGTATCTGAGCGGCCATTGGCTGCCAACCACAGCCCATCATCATCGGCGGGGAAACCCTCTACAAATGTATCTGAGCGGCCATTGGCTGCCAACCACAGCCCCCGGTCGCCCCGGTTGATCCGTCATCGCAATGTATCTGAGCGGCCATTGGCTGCCAACCACAGCATGCTGCCGGGGATGGACGTCGGCGGCGCGAATGTATCTGAGCGGCCATTGGCTGCCAACCACAGCGCCATCGGTAAGGGCAAAGGCCTCGAGGTTAATGTATCTGAGCGGCCATTGGCTGCCAACCACAGCTCCACTCCGTGATAGCCCACGTCGTAGGCGAATGTATCTGAGCGGCCATTGGCTGCCAACCACAGCAATCGGGATGGGTGGCATCCGTAAGGCGAATGAACGAGTGCAGCTTGCGCTATCGGTCCTGATCCCGTTACTGGAGTAGCCTTTGTGTTCTTCCTTCGTTTGAAATTGAAGTTCAATAAGATCAGGGTAAATAGAAACACCATGAACCTGACGGAAAAACAGAAGGAAAACCTGGCGAAGTCTCACCAGGCTGCACACCGCGCACTGGCCGAAGCGGCCCGCAAGCACAGGGAAAAGGTCGCCAAGAAAAAGCCGCAGCAATCACCGTCGACGATGATGACGCTCAGCAAACGAACCGCGACCTGATGTCAGGGCGGCGGGACGGCTGACGACGAACGGCCGGATCAAACGACCCGCTAGCGCGCTTCCAGCCAGGCCTGGTCGGCGGTGCTGAGCCGTTCGACCGGGATCCGCACCGTGGTTCCGTCGCGGCGTTCGAGCACGACCACCTGGGCCTCGCGACCGGCCAGCCGCGCCTCCAGCGTCTTGCCGCGCTGGTCGGTCCAGGTGCGGAACGGATCCGCATCCGCCGCCGGCGCGGGCGGCGGCTCCGGGGCCCGCTCGACGGTGAACGCCAGGGTCTCCTCGTTGAACCGGAAGCGGTACCAGCCCGCGAGCGGTTCCGCGCTCGCGACCTTGCCGCCGAGTCGCTTGAGCGTCGCGGGTTTCCCCTGCTCGACTTCGTGCCCGTCGTAGGCCGCACCCCAGAAGATCACCCCGTCCTCGTTGGCGGATACGGTGAACTGCGGCGTCGCCCCGCCAGCCACCTCGACTTCGCCCTCCCATACATGATCCGCGACCAGGCGCAGCGGCCACGCCGTCTTGCTCCATCCGTTGGCGTCGCTGGAAATGTGCATCGCCGCATACATGGAAAAGGGCGGGCGCGCCGGGGCGGTCTCGGCCACCGGTGCCGCCGGTGCACGCCCCGCCCGCGGCCGCTCGACCAGCCCGTAGATCCGCGCACTCCACGGCGGCAGGGTGGTGCGCGCCATCGCCGATTCCCCGCGCAGGGTGAACGGCTTGGGCGCGGCGTTCCGCGTCGCGCCGCCGTAGTTCGCATCGTCGGTGTCGAGCCGCAGCACCCACGGACCGGCCGACGGGAACGGCACGACGACCTCGGTCGGCGTCGAGGCGAGGTTGGCCGCGATCACGACGACGTCATCCGGTGCGGCGGCCGACCAGCGCCAGTACACGATGGACTTCGCCTCGTGGTCGATCTCCGGGATGCGCACCTCGCGGCCGGTCAGCGCCACCGTCGCGCCGCCGCGGTTGCGGCGCAGCGCGATCAGGTCGCGGTGCAGGGCGAGCAGGCCGGCGTGGCGGGTGGTCTTGCCCCAGTCGAGCGGGACATCGTCGTGGAACGTGCCGGCCTCCTGGAACTCGTTGCCCATGAAGAGCAGCGGGATGCCCGGCGCGGTGAAGGTGAACAGCGCACCGAGGCCGCTGAGCGCGCGCGCCTTGGCGCCGCCCGGATTGGCCGGGTCGATGTCCGAGGCGATGCGCTGCATGCCGTTGATCTTGCCGGCCTCGTCGTGGTTGTCGACGTAGATGACGCGGGGCATGCCGCCGCTCCGGCCGATCGCGTTGGCGAGCTTGCGCAGGTCGCGCTCGTCGTCGGTGCGCGCGGACAGGGCGGGCATGACCTGGTGGTGGAAGTCGTAGTCCCACGAGGCGTGGAACGCACCGATGTCGAGCGAGTCCTCGGCAATGCTCCAGCGACCGGGGAAACGTTCGCGGATCTCGCGGTTGATGTCGTCGAGCATGGCCGCGCCGGCCGGGATCGGCTGTGCGCCGAAGCTGTGGGCGCGGATGTTGATGGTCGAGTCCCAGCGGAATCCGTCGGCCCGGTACTCCTCGAGCCACATCATCGCATTGTCGCGCACATACCGGCGGACCATCGGCTCGTCGTAGCGCAGACGCGGACCCCACGGGGTCATGCCGATGCCCTCGCCCTCGTAGAAGTAGATGCCGCCGTTGAGCCCGTTGCCGGTGCCGTCGAACTGGAGCAGGTCGAGGTTCTGCGGACCGTAGTGGTTGTGCACGATGTCGAGGTGCACGGTGAGGCCGCGGGCGTGGCATTGGCGGATGAACGCCTTGAGCGCGTCGGGGCCGCCGTAGGCCTGTTCGACGGCGAACGGGTCGCTCGGGTTGTAGCCCCAGCTATGCCGCCCGCTGAACTCGTGCACGGGCAGCAGGCAGAGGGTGGTGACGCCGAGGTCGACGAGGTAGTCGAGGCGGCGCGCGGCGTCGGCAAAGGTGGCGGGTTGGCCGTCGGCGGGTTTCGGATCGTGGAACGCCCCGATGTGCAGTTCGTAGATGACCATGTCGTCGAGCGTCTGCGACGGGGCGCGGTGGCCGGTCCAGTCGAAGGCGGCCGGATCGTGGAACACCCCGTGGCGGCCGTCCGGGGTGACCGCGCGGGCATACGGGTCGCGCTTGACCGAGGTGCCGTTGATCAGGAACGCGTAGCCACCGCGTGGGCGGCTGCGCTTGATGGTCAACGACCAGATGCCGGTGGCCGCGTCCTTGACCAACTGGTCGCCCTGCATCGCCTTCCAGTTGTTGAAGTCGCCGATGACCGCGACCGACTGCGCGTTCGGCGCCCAGACGCGGAAGGTGGTTGCACCTTCGCCGCCACTCACCCCGAGCGGTTCCTGTGCGCGCGACGGGGCGCTCGTCACGGCCAGCAGCATCAGCAGCAACAGCACGCGAAACATGGCGGGTTACTCCGTTTTGACCAGGTCGGCATAGACCGCAGCGAGGCGGCGGCGGTACTCATCGAAGTTGTAGCGCTCGTCGATCAGCCGGCGGCCGGCCGCGCCGAACCGTAATCGCGTATCCTCGTCGGCGATGAGCCAGTTGATGCCGGCGGCGAAGGCGGGCGGCGTGGCCTCGACGAGCATTGCGAAGGAGTCGTCGAGGATCAGCCGGTTCGATTCGTTGTTGGTGGCGACGATCGGGCGCGCGGCCTTCAGGTAGTCGAGCAGCTTCAGCGGCGTGTTGATGCCGGCGCGGCGGGGCGACAGCAGGATGTCGGCGGCGGCCATGGTGTGCGGAAGCTCGTCGGGCGGGAAATGCCCGAGGAAGGTCACGCGGTCCTCGATGCCGTGGTTGCGCAGCCAGGTGCGACGCGCCTCGATCTCCGGTTCGGAGCCGCCGATGATCACGAACCGCGCCTGGGGATGCTGCTGCACCACGTAGGGCATGCTGTCAAACAGCAGGTCGAGGCCCTGGTACACCGCGAACGAGCCGACGTACATGACGAGCACTTCGTCGGGCTTCTGGCGCATGCGGGCACCCAGCGCGGCGGCGCGTTTCGCGTCGGGTTCGACCAGCGAGGACGGGATGTCGAAGATATGGTGGACCGGACGTCCCGGCGCGGCGGCGCGCGCCTGCTCGGCGAGGCCTTCGCCGGTGGCGATGATCGCATCGGACCGGCGCATGACCCAGTGTTCGACGGCGCGGTAGCCGGCCATGACGAGGTTGCGCAACCAGGATTTCTTGTAGGAGGCGGGGTCGGAATGTTTCTCGAACACCAACCGGGCCCCGCAGCACCGCGCGGCCGCCCAGGCGACCATCCCGGTGTCCTCGATACCGTGGACCACATCGTAACGGTTACGACGGGCCATGCCGATCGCGGCGAACAGCAACTGCAGGTCGAAGACCAGCTTGGGCAGGGATGGACCAATCGGATAGCGCTCGAACCGCATCGGATTGCCGACCCGGTGGATGGTCGCGCCTTCGATTTCCCGGCCTTCGCCGATCGGCACGGTGAGCACATCGACCTCGAACCCGCAAGCGACCAGGGCCTGGATGTCGAAACCCAGCCGGATGGGCGAGCCGCGCCATTGGAAAAACGGCAGCGAGGTGACGAGCAACACGCGGGGGCGGCGACCGGTCATGCCGGGCCTCCCTTGCGCATCCGTTGGTTGGCCAGCCAGCGGCGGACCATGCGCACCGGGGTGTCACGGCGGCCGGTCACGGTAAACAAGCGGGCCCCGAGGGCGGCGCGCAGCGACAGCACCGGACAGGCGGGATCAAAGGAGGGAACGAGGACCGCGTACCGGCCGACCGAAACAGCGTCGTCGGCAAAGGGCAGCGGATCGGAACCGGCGAGCACGGGCAGCTTGCGGCGGCGGCCACGGCGGATCAGCGGGGAGGCGGGCAGTCCGCACGGGCGCAACGTGGTGTCGCCGAGCGCGAGCGGCGCGGACGAGGCGGCCTCGATCAATCCGCGCACCACCGCACCGCGGCGACCAAGCCATTTGCCAGGTGACCACGGCAAGACCGGCAACCCGCCAGCGCGGCGGATCGCCGCGACGGTGGCGTCCGCAGGCTCGCGGTCGGGGAAGAGGTCCGGGGTCAGCAACGCCAGCACCTCGACGCCTTCGCGGGTCACCACCTGGCGGCCGGCGAACAACCATATCCGGTCGGCCGGATCGGCGGCGCGACGCACGGCCACGACACCGGGTTCGGGGCCGCGCTCCCACGTGTAACCGGACGGGAGCGTGGAACGGCGGGCGGCGAGGTCGGCGAAAAAGGAACAGTCGTGGCGCTCGGTCAGGAGCAGGCCGAGTTCGGCGGAGGCGCCGGACGGAACCAGGGCACGCAGGTTGGAGAAGGCGCTGGCCCACCACATGTCCATGGCGTACCCGGGGTACGCATGAACGTGGGTGTCGGCGATCAACATGCGCGTGATGCCGTTTCGATTAGAACGGCAGGCGCAGGGCGGTCGAGACGATAAACGCCTCCATCACCAGGTCGCGGGCGGGGCCGAGCGAGGTGGAGATATCCGCCTTCTCGAGATCGCCCTGATAGGCAAGGCCGGCGGACCAGATGAAGTCCGGGCTGATGGCGTAGTCGGCATTGACGCCGAAGCGGTACACAATGCCGTCATCGGCGTCGATATCGAAACGCTGGTCGGGCGAGGAGTCGCTGTTGCGCGCGGTGATCTTCGACACCGTGCTCAGGTAGCGGATGCCGGCGTCGAGGATGACGTTCCACTCGTCCGACTGGTAGGCCTGGAAGAGGACCGAACCGCCGAAGGGGATGACTTCCATATTGCCGTCGAAATCGTACAGGTTCGAGCCGGGGCTGTTCGCGCCACTGTCCGAGGCCCACTCGCCATAGCCGATGGCCAACAGGTACCCCCACGGGGCGCTGACCATGTCGCGAAATTGCAGCTCGGCGGTCAATCCATACTCGAACAGGTCGTAGTCACCGACACCGGGGATACCGAACTGAAGCTCCACGCCCAGATCGGGAGAGACTTCCTCGTAGGTCGGCAACTGTGCCGACGCGGACACCACACCAACACCCATCGCCACCAGAATCGCCATCCATGATTTCATAAGAAAACTCCTTCTGTTGCCGGATATGGACACTTGTTGTGCAAACACGGTGAAACACTACGAAATGGAATGGCGGTTAGCAACCACAACCGGGCGGTGGTCAAACCGCGGATGGAGGACGGGAAGAACACGATGTCCATGATTTCTACGTGATAACCAGCCCGGTCCTGTTCGTGTCGATTCGTGGTTGATCCAGACCAACCACGAATGAACACCAAGCAACACGAATGACGAGCTTGCCGCAGGCGTCCCCATCCGCGCACATCCGCGCCATCCGCGGTTCCTCCCTTCGGTCATTTTCGGCATGAAAAGAATCTCCCCATTCGTGCTCATTCGCGTCCATTCGTGGTTGATCCGAACCAACCACGAATGAACACCAAGCAACACGAATGACGCGCTTGCCGCAGGCGTCCCCATCCGTGGTTCCTCCCTTCGGTCATTTTCGGTATGAAAAGAATCTCCTCATTCGTGCTCATTCGTGTCCATTCGTGGTTGTTTATTCCGGCGGGCAAAACAAAACGGGCGCACCGGAAACGGTGCGCCCGTGGCGAACGAGGTTGTCGCGTTGCGGCTTAGCCCTTCATCGCGGCCTGGGCGGCGGCGAGGCGGGCGATCGGCACGCGGAACGGCGAGCAGCTGACGTAGTCGAGGCCGACCTTGGCGCAGAACTTCACGGAGGCGGGGTCGCCACCGTGTTCGCCGCAGATACCGCACTTCAGCCCGGGGCGGGTGGTGCGGCCCTTCTTCACGGCCATATCCACGAGCTGGCCGACGCCGCTGGCGTCGAGGCTCTGGAACGGATCGACCGGCAGGATCTTCTGCTCGAGGTAGTCGGGCAGGAACGAGCCGATGTCATCGCGGCTGAAGCCGAAGGTCATCTGGGTCAGGTCGTTGGTGCCGAAGCTGAAGAACTCGGCGGACTCGGCGATCTGGTCCGCGGTCAGGGCGGCGCGCGGGATCTCGATCATCGTGCCGACCATGTACTTCACCTTGGACTTGCGGGTCTTGATGATCGTGTCGGCGGTCTCGCGGATGATCTTCTCGCAGAAGTCCAGCTCGGCCTTGGTGCCCACGAGGGGAACCATGATTTCCGGCAGCACCTTGATCTTGAGGCGTTCGACGTTGCAGGCGGCCTCGATGATGGCCGTGGCCTGCATGACGATCAGCTCGGGATAGGTGACCGACAGGCGGCAGCCGCGGTGGCCCAGCATCGGATTCATCTCGTGGAGCTGCTTCACGCGCTGCTTCACGCGCTCAACCGGCACGTTCAGGCGGCGGGCCATTTCGTTCTGGCCGGCGTCGTCGTGCGGGAGGAACTCATGCAGCGGCGGATCGAGCAGGCGCACCGTCACCGGCAGGCCGTTCATCTCCTTGAAGATGCCCTCGAAATCCGAGCGCTGGTACGGCAGCAGCTTGGTCAGCGCCTTCTCGCGGGCTTCCTTGGTGTCGGCGAGGATGAACTCGCGCTTGGCCCAGATGCGCTCGCCTTCGAAGAACATGTGTTCGGTGCGGCAGAGGCCGATGCCTTCAGCGCCGAACGCACGGGCAATGCGCGAGTCGTTCGGGGTGTCGGCGTTGGTGCGGACCTTGATCTTGCGGTACTTGTCGGCCCATTCCGAGATCTGCTGGTACATCTTGTAGATCGGGTGCTTCTGGGCGTCCTTGCGGCCTTCGGCGACGGCGGCGATGACCGGGCTCGATTCGGTGGGAATCTGGCCGAGGTACACGATGCCGCGGGAGCCGTTCAGGCTGATCCAGTCGCCTTCCTTCAGGACCTTCTGGCCGCAGGTGACGGTCTTCTTGGCGTAGTCGATCTCGAGGGTGCCGGCGCCGGCGATGCAGCACTTGCCCCAGCCGCGGGCCACGACCGCCGCGTGGGAGGTCATGCCGCCGGTGGAGGTCAGGATGCCCTGGGCCGCCCACATGCCGCCGACGTCCTCGGGGCTGGTCTCGTGGCGGACGAGGATGAGCTGCTCACCCTTGTTCGCCTTGACCAGCGCTTCGGCCTCGTGGGCGGAGAAGACGATCTTGCCGACCGCCGCGCCCGGGCCGGCCGGGAGGCCGGTGGTGAGCTGTTCGGCCTTCTTCTCCACCGCGGTGTTGAAGATCGGGAACAGCAACTGTTCGAGATCGCCGCCGGACAGGGTGTGCAACGCCTGTTCGGGGGTCAGGATCTTGTCCTGCTTCTTGCCGGTGTAGAAGTCCTTGCCGGTGGCCATTTCCACCGCCCAGCGGACGCCGGCCAGGCCGGTGCGCTTGGCGTTGCGGGTCTGGAGCATCCAGAGCTTGCCTTCCTGCACGGTGAACTCGACGTCCTGCGGGTACTTGTAGCGGCGCTCGAGCTTGTGCATGATCGCGCGGAGGTCCTTGTCGGCCTTCTTCCACGACGCTTCGCCCTCGGAAGCCATCTCGCCGAGCTGCTTCGGAGTGCGGATGCCCGCAACCACGTCCTCGCCCTGGGCATCGATCAGGTATTCGCCCATCGGCTCGTCTTCGCCGGTGGCGCCGTCACGCGTGAAGGCCACGCCGGTGCCCGAGGTCTTGCCCATGTTGCCGTACACCATCGAGCAGATGTTCACCGCGGTGCCGAGCAGGCCGGACACCTTGTTGATCTGCAGGTACTTCTTGGCGCGCTCGGAGTTCCAGGAGCCGAACACGGCGTTGATGGAGAGCTCGAGCTGCTTCAGCGGGTCCTGCGGGAAGGGCTTGCCGACCTTCTCGAAGTACACGCGCTTGTAGATCTCGCACAGCTCCTTGAGCTGGTCGGCGGTGAGGTCGGTGTCCTCCTTCGCGCCGTACTTGGCCTTGAGCTTGACGATCTCGACCTCGAAGTCGTGGTGGGTCAGGCCGGTAGTCGGGCCCATGACCACGTCGCCGAACATGTCGAGGAAGCGGCGGTAGCAGTCCCAACCGGCGCGCGGGTTCTTGGTCTTCTCGATGAAGCCGAGGACCGACTTGTCGTTCATGCCGAGGTTCAGCACGGTGTCCATCATGCCCGGCATCGAGATCGCCGCGCCCGAACGGACGGAGACGAGAAGAGGATCCTTGGCGTCGCCCAGCTTCTTGCCCATCAGCTTCTCGAGCTTGTTGAGCTGCATGACGACCTGGTCCCACATGCCCGGCGGATACTTGAAGCCGTTCTTGCTGTAGTAGGCACAGGCTTCGGTGGTGACGGTGAAGCCCGGAGGAACCGGGAGGTCGGCCAGCGCCATGTCGGCCAGGTTCGCACCCTTGCCGCCGAGGATCGGTTTCATGCTCGCATCGCCTTCGGTGTATTTCCTACCGAAGCCGTAGAAGTAGACGTACTGCTTGCTGGCTTTCTTGCCAGAGGACTTTTTGGCTGCCATGACGGGACTTTCTCCTGATGTTGATTACCCCGGAAACGCCCGGGAAAAAGTAGCCGGAGAGTAGCAAACAGGGGGGGTTAGTCAAGCGCGAGAAGCGGGAAGCAACGGGTCGTGTGGGACCGGAGGGCGTGGGCGGGACCGGGGTCGGGCGGGACGGCGGAACGTGGCGACGCGGCCCGGAAACGGAACCGGCCGCGCTCGGGCGCGGCCGGGTGGATGAGGGGCGTGTCGGCCGGCCGACCGGAGGCCCGGCCGGCACGGGCGCCGTTCAGCGCAGCGACCGCATGTACTCGGCGCGCATGCGGGCGATGTTCTCGATGCTGATGCCCTTGGGGCAGGCGGCTTCGCATTCGGCGTGGTTGGAGCAATTGCCGAACCCTTCGGCATCCATCTGGCCGACCATCTTCTGGGCGCGGCTCTTGCGTTCGGCATGGCCTTGCGGCAGCAGGGCGAACTGCGAGATCTTGGCGCTGACGAACAGCGAGGCCGAGGCGTTCGGGCAGGCGGCGACGCAGGCACCGCAGCCGATGCAGGCCGCGGAGTCCATCGCCTTCTCGGCGATGTCCTTCGGCACCGGGATGGCGTTGCCATCGGGGGCGGAGCCAGTGTTCTCGGAGACGTAGCCGCCCTTGCCGATGATGCGGTCGAAGGCGCTGCGATCGACCACGAGGTCCTTGATGACCGGGAAGGCTTTGGCGCGGAACGGCTCGACGGTGATGGTGCAGCCGTCCTCGAACACGCGCATGCGCACCTCGCAGGTGGTGCAGGCGAGTTTCGGGCCGTGGGCCATGCCGTCGATGACGAGGCCGCAGGTGCCGCAGATGCCCTCGCGGCAATCGCTGTCGAACGCGACCGGCTCCTCGCCCTTCCTGATCAGCTCCTCGTTCAGGGCGTCGAGCATCTCCAGGAAGGACATTTCCGGGATGATGTTGTCGACGGTGTAATCGCGGAACGCGCCCGGGAGTTCCGGGCCTTCCTGCCGCCAGATCTTGAGGTTGAATTTCATGGTGTGGTTTCCTGTATTCCCTGCGCCTCGCGGAGGCGCTACTACACCGGTGTAGTAGCCGCTCCGTGAGCGGCATTGTTACTTGTAGCTGCGTTGCGCCAGATGCACGGCCTCGAAGGAGAGGGCTTCCTGGTGGCGGACGGGCACGGCGCCTTCGCCCTGGTACTCCCAGGCGGCGACGTGGCAGAAATCCTTGTCGTTGCGCAGGGCCTCGCCCTCCTCGGTCTGGTACTCCTCGCGGAAGTGTCCGCCGCACGACTCGTTGCGCTCGAGGGCGTCGCGGGCCATCAGCTCGCCGAGTTCCATGAAGTCGGCCACGCGGCCGGCGAACTCGAGGCTCTTGTTCAAGTCATCGCCGGTGCCGCCGACCTTGACGTTCTTCCAGTAGTCCTCGCGCAGGGCGCGGATGTCGCTGATCGCCTGGGTCAGGCCCTTGGCATTGCGGCCCATGCCGACCTGGTCCCAGAGGATGCGGCCGAGCTCCCAGTGGTAGTCGCGCACCGTCTTGGTGCCCTTCACGGCGAGCAGGCGGGCGGTCTGGTCCTTCACCCCGGCCACGGCCTGCTTGAACGCGTCATGGTCGGTGCCGACCTTCGGCAGCTTGTTGCTGGCGAGGTAGTCGCCGAGGGTGTAGGGGATCACGAAATAGCCGTCGGACAGCCCCTGCATCAGCGCGCTCGCGCCGAGCCGGTTTGCACCGTGGTCGGAGAAGTTGGCCTCGCCGAGGACGTGCAGGCCGGGGATCGTGCTCATCAGGTTGTAGTCCACCCACAGGCCGCCCATGGTGTAGTGCGGCGCGGGGTAGATGCGCATCGGGGTGTGGTACGGATCGTCGGCGGTGATCTCCTCGTACATGGCGAAGAGGTTGCCGTAGCGTTCCTTGATGGTGGCCTGGCCGAGGCGCTTGATCGCGTCGCCGAAGTCCAGGTAGACCGAGTAGCCGGTGGCCCCGACGCCGCGGCCTTCGTCGCAGATCGCCTTGGCGGCACGCGAGGCGATGTCGCGCGGGACGAGGTTGCCGAAGGCCGGGTAGCGGCGCTCGAGGAAGTAGTCGCGCTCGACCTCGGGAATCTCGTGCGGCGGCCGCTTGTCGCCCTTGGTTTTCGGCACCCAGACGCGGCCATCGTTGCGCAGGCTCTCGCTCATCAGGGTCAGCTTCGACTGCGATTCGCCGAGCAGCGGCAGGCAGGTCGGGTGGATCTGCGTGTAGCACGGGTTGGCGAAGTACGCGCCGCGCTTGTGGCAGCGCCAGATCGCGGTGGCGTTGCAGTTCACCGCGCAGGTGGACAGGAAGAACACGGTGGAGTAGCCGCCGGTGGCGACGAGCACGGCGTCGGCCGCGTACGATTCGATCTCGCCGCTGACCAGGTTGCGGCAGATGATGCCGCGGGCCACGCCGTCGACCTGAACGAGGTCGAGCATTTCGCGGCGCGGGAACAGCTTCACCCGGCCGGCATCGACCTGGCGCATCAACTGGCCGTAGGCGCCGAGCAGCAGCTGCTGGCCGGTCTGGCCGCGCGCGTAGAAGGTGCGCGAGACCTGCGCGCCGCCGAACGAGCGGTTGGCGAGGGTGCCGCCGTACTCGCGGGCGAAGGGCACGCCCTGGGCGACGCACTGGTCGATGATGTTCACGCTCAATTCGGCGAGGCGGTGCACGTTCGCCTCGCGGGCGCGGAAATCGCCGCCCTTGATCGTGTCGTAGAACAGGCGGTGCACGCTGTCGCCGTCGTTCTGGTAGTTCTTTGCCGCGTTGATGCCGCCCTGCGCGGCCACGCTGTGGGCGCGGCGCGGGCTGTCCTGGATGCAGAAGTTCAGCACGTTGTAGCCGAGTTCGGCCAGCGAGGCCGCAGCCGCGCCGCCGGCCAGGCCGGTGCCGACCACGATGATCGTGTGCTTGCGCTTGTTCGCCGGGCTGACCAGCTTGCAGTTCGCCTTGAAGGTGCTCCACTTGTCGGCCATCGGGCCGGCGGGGATCTTCGAGTTGAGAATCGATCGTTCAGTTGCTTGGATCATGGTTTGCTCCCGCCGCGCTACCGGCGCACGGCCAATTTCAATCATCGGTATTCCTGTAAGCGGTTACGGTCCGGAAACAACGGCGCGCAGGGTTTCCGGGTCGGGTCCGAAATATAGCATGTACAACGGCAGGATCAGGAACCCGACCGCCATCAACGCGGCGAAAACAACGCCGGCGGTGTAGATGGCCGGCGTGCATTTCGGGCTCAGCATGCCGAGCGACTGGAAGGCGCTCCAGAATCCGTGCCGCAGGTGGAAACCGAGGATGACCATGACCGCGACATAGGCCCAGGCCTTGACCGGATTCTTGAACGCAGTGACCACGGCCAGGTAGACGTCCTTCACCTGCTCGCCGTGGACCTCGACCGTGGCGTGGGGGGTGCCCTGGTTCAGGGTGAACATCCAGACATGGAGCGGCACGAACAGCAGGATCACCACGCCGGTCACCAGCATCGAACGGGAGGACCAGGTCTGCTTGCTCGGCCCGCCCTTGCTCGCGGTGACGGCATACTTGTCGGGGCGGGCGCGTTTCTCATCCAGCCGCACCCCGATGGCCAGCAGCACATGGGTCACGAAAAACACCAGCAGGCCGGCACGGGCCACCCAGAGCAGCGGGCCCAGGCTGGCCAGCTTGTGGGCGTAGGCGTTGAACGCCGCGCCGCCGTCGGGGAGCAGGAGGGTCAGGTTGCCGGCCAGGTGGACGACGACGAAACCGACCAGGGCCAGACCGGAGATCGCCGCCAGGACCTTGCGGCCGATCGTGGATTGAAGGAGTTTTGTACTCATGGATTACCTTTTAGATTTTGAACAGAAGGCGCAGAGAACGCAGAGTTATTTTGAAAGAACAAAACGATGAACGCCATCTTTTAGCGTCACTTCATTAAAATTTATCAGCAAGCCCAAGGGTGCATTGATTGATTTCATATAGCTTAAAACCTGCGCCTTGTGAATCGGCAAGACCTGTTCGACGGCTTTCAATTCCACAACCAGGCAACCGCCCACCAGAAAATCAAGCACCAGGTATTCATCCAGGTCGTCGCCTTTGTACTCCAAGGCAACGCGATACTCACGCACCGCCCGAATACCTCGAAGCTCGAATTCCTTCTGCAGGCATTTCTGATAAACGGACTCCAGCAATCCGGGCCCCTTGACCTTGTGCACCTCCATGGCCGCACCGATGACGGCAAAACTCAGCGCATTCAATTCTTCCACATTCATCTTCATGCTTCTCTGCGCCTCTGCGATCTCCTGTTCAATTCTCATTAATCCAGGTTGGGACCGGTGCAGTGCTTGACCAGCTTGTCGAAATCCTCGCCGGTCATGATGCCCTTCTCGACGACGATCTCGCGGGCGGTCTTCTTGGTCTTGAGCGACTCCTTGACCAGGGCGGCGACCTTGTCGTAGCCGAGCACGGGATTCAGGATCGTGCCGAGGCCGCCGCTGGTCTCGAAGTAGTGGTAGCAGCGCTCGCGGTTGGCGATGATGCCGCCGATGCACTTGTCGGCGAGCATCACGGCGGTGCGGGTGAGGATCCGGAACGACTTGACCAGGTTGAGGCCGGTGACCGGCATGTGGGTGTTGAGCTCGAGCTGGCCGGCGTTGGCGGCGAGCTGCACCGCGTGGTCGTTGCCCATGACCTGCAGGCAGGCCATGTTCGAGGCTTCGCAGATGCTGGGATTGATCTTGCCGGGCATGATCGACGAACCCGGCTCGACCGCGGGCAGCGTCACCTCGGCGAAGCCGGTGTTCGGTCCGGAGCACAGCAGGCGGAGGTCGTTGCAGCATTTGTTGATGTCGATCGCCACGAACCGCAGGGCCGCCGACATGTCGGCCATGTCGGTGAGGAACTGGGTGATCTCGATGCCGTTCTCGGAGCGGCGGTAGGGTTTGCCGGAAATCTCGCCCATCGCCCTGGCGATCTCGGCACGGAAGGCCTTCTTGGTGTTCACCCCGGTGCCGATGGCGTTGCCGCCAGCCCCGATCTCCAGCAGGCGGTCGCGCGCGGCCTCGAGGCGGCGGATGTCCTTGACCAGCGCGTGGGCCCAGGCGTCGAAGGCCTGGCCGAGCGTCTCCGGCACCGCGTCCTGCAGGTGGGTGCGGCCGCTGCGGATCACGTCGGCGAACTCGACGCCCTTGGCCTGCAACGCGGCGATCAGCTTCTGCAACGCCGGGATCAGCGCGTCGGTCAGATCGATGCAGGCCACGCGGATGCCGGACGGGAAGATGTTGTTGGTGGACTGCCCCTTGTTGACGTCGTCGTTCGGATGCACCAGCCCGCGGTCGCCTCGTTTGCCGCCCATCGCCTCGTTGGCGATGTTGCTGATGACCTCGTTGACGTTCATGTTCGAGGAGGTGCCGGATCCGGCCTGGAAACAATCGACCGGGAACTGGTCGGAGAACTCGCCCTTGAGGATGCGCTGGCAGGCCCCGGCGATCGCGTCGAGCTTGTCCTTCGGCATCAGGTCGAGCACATGGTTGGCCTTGGCACAGGCCCACTTCAGCTTCACCATGCCGTGGATCATCTCGAGCGGGATCGGTTCGCCGGCCGCGCCGAAATTCTGGATGCTGCGGCAGGTGTGGACACCGTAGTAGGCCTCGGCCGGAACGGCCAACTCGCCCAGCGAATCTTTTTCAATGCGTGTGCTCATGGAGATCTCCGTATGATGGTGCTCGGAAAAGTCCGGGAAACTATACGATGTGGAAACGATTTTACAAAGCA
Organism: uncultured Verrucomicrobiota bacterium; assembly: GCA_937872895.1. Classification (GTDB taxonomy): domain Bacteria; phylum Verrucomicrobiota; class Kiritimatiellia; order CAIVKH01; family CAIVKH01; genus CALMUP01. The sequence goes on along the minus strand of CALMUP010000013.1, from coordinate 46,750 downwards.
AGTTCAACCCGAAAGGTGTATCGGGGAAAATACCCGGCCGCCCTGCTCGCTCTTTGCCTGATCAATGTCGGGTGTGCGGGTTTTCGAAGGTGCGGCCCGGACGATGCCTGGTTCGGTCCCGACAAACCGAAACACCTGGCCGCCTCGGCACTGATCGCGGGGGCTGCGACGGCTGCGGCCGCACAGGACCAGGGGCGCGACGAGGCCACCGCCATCGGGCTCGGCACCGCCCTGGCCGCCGGCGCTGGCAAGGAATGGTACGACCTCCGGGTGAAGGAAACCTGCTGGAGCTGGAAGGACATGGCCTGGAACCTCCTCGGCGCCTCGCTCGGCGCCACCCTCGCCGCGCAAGCGACGGACTGACTCGCAAAAGGGGTCAAACCTATAATTTTCTCATCGGCGTTGTTTCGGCCTTATTCGCGCATGTCATTCCTTACCACCACTCCTTAATGAGAAAATTATAGGTTTGACCCCTTTTGAGAGTGGCTTAAGTTTCCACCATGAACGAGAACTCTTTGCCGCGCGTGGCCGTCTTCGGGTTGGGGCTGATCGGGTCGATCTGGGCGCGGCATCTCCACGAAGCCGGGTTACTGGCGGCAAGCTGGAACCGGTCGCCGAAACCGGATGTGCCGCGGTTCACCCCGGACGCCCGGGCCGCGGCATCCGCCGCCGATGTGATCATCCTCGTCGTGGCCGATCCGCCTGCCGTGGCCGGCATCCTTGACACCATCCTCCCGGTGCTGACCCCGCACCACCTGCTCATCCAATCCAGCACGATCGGTCCCGCCGACGCCGCCACCTTCCGCGCGCGCGTGACCGCCACCGGGGCCCGCTACCTTGAAGCGCCGTTCACCGGCAGCAAACCGGCCGCCGAAGCGAAGAAAACCGTGTTCTACCTCGGCGGCGATGACACGACCCGCGCCGCCGCCGAGCCGGTGTTGTCCTCGTTCAGCGCGTTGCGCATTCCCTGCGGCATGGCCGAGCAGGCCTGCACCATCAAATTGACCATGAACCTGCAGATCGCGGTGATGACCGAAGGGCTGGGCGAGGCCCTGCTGCTCAGCCGCGCCGCCGGAATCGGGGACGACACGTTCTTCACCGCCATGAGGAACAATGCCTCATGGTCCGGCCTCGCCGCCCTGAAGGAACCGAAGCTGCGCGCCGGCGATTTCTCGCCGCAATTCTCGACCAAACACCTGCTGAAAGACCTCCGCCTGCTGCGTCAGGCCGGCGGCCCGCTCCCGGCGCTGGACCTGCTGATCGACCGCCTGCGCCAGGCCGACCACGCCGGATTCCGCGAGGAGGATTACACCGCCATCCTCAAGACACTGCCCCGGCCGGCATCGCCGTAAACGGACCGTGCCCGCGCTTTCATCATCGCCAACGCCGCGCCGCTGTGGCACAGTTCGGCGTGATGAAGCGATGGGGGATGCTTCTGGCTGGTTGGATGCTTGTGTCCTCGGGGGTTCACGCCCAGGAGCCGCACCAGAATCCGATCTTCAATCTGTCCGTGATGTCCGGCCAGGTCGGCAACACGCCGGTCAGGCTCTATCTGGCCCCTTCCCCCCATATCGCGCGCGGCGTGGTTGATTTCATCGCCAACGCCTCGAACACCCTCGATCTCTGCGTGTACGAAATCAACCTCCCGGAAATCGGCGAAGCCATCGATGCCGCGATCATCCGCGGAGTGAAACTGCGCATCGCCGTCCCCTCGTCCAACTTCGTCGGCCGCGACGAATCGGAAATCCGCACGCGGCTGAACGAGTGGCTGAAGAAAGGCCTGTTGCGCCAGACCGAGAACAAGTCGGGCCTGATGCACAACAAGTTCATGGTCGCGGACGGCCATCGCGTGTGGACCGGCTCGTACAATTTCACCCGCAACGACACCGAGATGAACGACAACAACGCGGTGACCTTCTCGCACCCGCTGATGGCGCTGAACTATACGGCGGAGATGGATGAGATCTGGGCCGGTCGCCACGGCAAGAAAAACGCCACCCCCACCCCGCACCCGGAGATCCGCATGGGGGACGTGCTCGTGCGCAACCTGTTCAGCCCGGAAGACGACCTCGAGAAGGCGTTCGTCGAGGAGATCGGAAAGGCCACCAACTCCATCTACATCATGGCGTTCGCGCTGACCGACCGGGCGATGTTCGATGCCCTGAAGCGCCGCATCGCCGCCGGGGTGAAGGTGGCTGTGCTGCTCGACCTCACCCTGTCACGCCAGGGCACCTCGCTGAAGACGCCACTGCGCGAGGCCGGCGCGACGGTGAGGATCAGCTCGAACAATGGACGGATGCACCACAAGGTGATCGTCATCGATGAAAACGTGGTGATCACCGGATCGGCAAACTTCTCGGCCTCGGCCCTCGGCGTGAACGACGAGAACGTCGTGGTGTTCGCCTGTCCACCGCTGGCCCGCGCATTCACCCGCGAGTTCACGCGCTGCTGGCGCGCCCAGCCGTACTGGGTCAACAAATGGAGCCAGGACGCGCCGCGCTGACCGCGCCCCCGCCGAAAAACCTCCGTGCGTTCTCCGCCGGATCGTCCTACTATGCCCGGCATGTCGCCAGAACTCTTGGAATGGATCGGATACATCGCGTCGGGCATCGTGGCCCTGTCACTGCTCATCACCAACGTGTGGCACTTCCGCTGGGTGAACCTGGTCGGGGCGTCGCTGTTCTCGCTGTACGGCGCGCTGATCGGATCGATCCCGGTGGCGCTGCTGAACGGGCTGATCGCGCTGATCGACATCTGGTTCATCGTGCAGATGTCGAACCGGATCGACTACTTCCACTACCTGACCGTGACCTACAAGGATAGTCCGTACCTGCGCTATTTCCTGCGCTACTACACCCGCGACATCGGCTACCACTTCCCGCGCTTCTCGCAGGACAACCTGTCGCCCGAGCAGCAATACACCTTTATCCTGCGCAACGCCGTATCGGTCGGCCTGTTCTCATACCACCAGGAGGGCGATTGCGCGGTGATCGACCTCGATTACACCATCCCCGCCTACCGCGACCTGAAGAACACCCGCTACCTGGTGCGCGACGCACTGGCCGGAGAATTCGCGGCACGCGGCATCACGCGCCTCTGCACCTACAGCACCGTGCCGAAGCACATCGCCTACATCCGGAAACTCGGTTTCACCGAGGACGCGACCCAGGCGAACCTGTTCCACCTCGACCTGCCGATGAAGTGACCGGGGGGTGGTCATAGCCGGCGTAAAGCCGGCTCTACTTCGACTGGACCACTCCACGACTCGCGTGGTCTTCTCGACCAGGGCGAGCAGCGCGCGCAGGCGGTCGGTGATCGGTCCCGGCGCGAGGCGCGGGAATCTCCCGCAGTCCATGACGTAGTCGCGCTTGCGGGTCATGATGACGCGAACGGGGGGTTCGGCCTATGCGGCTATACGGTTTGGAATCTGTCATAGCCGGCGTAAAGCCGGCTCTACGTGCGCAGTAGAGCCGGCTTTATGCCGGCTACCTTCATTCAGGGCCATCCAACAGGAACCGGTTATCCGGTGGTCTTCTCGACCAGGGCGAGCAGCGCACGCAGGCGGTCGGTGATCGGTCCCGGCGCGAGGCGAGGGAATTTCCCGTCGGCCATGACGTAGTCGCGCTTGCGGGTCATGATGACCTTCTCCCCGCTGACCTCGATCTTGTCGATCTTCCGCAGCGTGGCGGCGATCTTGAGGTCGGCGAGCAGGAGCAGGCGCACCACCGACTCCGGCAGCGGGCCGAACCGGTCCTTCAACTCCGCCTCGAGGTCGCGCACCTGCTTGCGCCGGGCCAGCGCGGCGAACCGCCGGTAGATGCGGACGCGCAGGGTTTCATCCTCGATGTACGAGACCGGGATCACCGCGGCCACCGGCTCGTCGGCGCGGTCGGGCGAGAGCACGACGAAGTCGAGGTCGAGGTCGACATCGACCACCGGGTCCACCTTCTCCCCCTTCATCCGCGACACCGTGCGCTGGAGCAACTGGCAGTAGAGGTCGAAGCCGACGGTGGCAATGTGGCCGCTCTGCTCCGCGCCGAGGATGTTGCCGGCACCGCGCAGCTCGAGGTCGCGCATGGCCAGCTTGAACCCGGAGCCGAGGCTCGTGTAGCGCTTGATGGCGCCGATGCGCTGGCGGGCCATGAAGAAAAGCTGTCCGTGTTTCGGCAGCAGCAGGTAGGCGTAGGCCTTGCGTTTGTAGCGCCCGACGCGGCCGCGCAACTGGTAGAGCTCGGACAGGCCGAACCGGTCGGCGCGGTCGATGATGATGGTGTTGACGTTGGGGATGTTGAGGCCGCTCTCGATGATGGTGGTGCAAAGCAGCACGTCGAACTCGCCGCGGGTGAAGGCGCGCATGATGGTGGACAATTCGTGTTCGTCCATCTGGCCGTGGGCGATGCGCACCCGCGCCTCGGGGATGAGGCGGACGAGCTTGTCGCGCACGGCCTGGATGGTGGTGACGCGGTTGTGCAGGAAATAGACCTGCCCCTCGCGGTTCAGCTCGCGCAGGATCGCCTCGCGCACGACATCGTCGCGGTGTTCGGACACGATGGTCTCGATGGGCAGCCGCTCGACCGGCGCGGTCTCGATGATGCTGAGGTCCTTGGCGCCGGTGAGGCTCATGTAGAGGGTGCGCGGGATCGGGGTGGCGGTCATCGTGAGCACATCGACGAGCTGGCGCACGCGCTTGAGGAATTCCTTGTGCTTTACGCCGAAGCGCTGCTCCTCGTCGATGATAACCAGGCCGAGGTCGCGGAACCGGACATCCGCCTGCACGAGGCGGTGGGTGCCGATGACGATGTCGACCTCGCCGCGGGCGAGCCGTTCGAGGATGTCGGTCTGCTCGGCGCGGGACTGGAAACGGCTGAGCGCGGCGATGCGCACCGGGAAGGCGGCCATGCGCTCGCTGAAGGTGTCGAAATGCTGCTGGGCGAGCACGGTGGTGGGCACGAGGATGGCGACCTGCTTGCCGTCCATCACCGCCTTGAACGCGGCGCGCATCGCCACTTCGGTCTTGCCGTAGCCGACGTCGCCGCAGATGAGGCGGTCCATCGGCCGCGTCGATTCCATGTCGGCCTTGACGTCGTGGATGGCCTGGGCCTGGTCGGGCGTTTCGGCATAGGGGAAGGCGTTCTCGAATTCATGCTGCCAGGCGGTGTCCTTGCCGAAGGCGTGGCCGGGCTTGGCGTCGCGCGCGGCCTGGGTTTCGAGCAGCAGGGAGGCGAGGTCCTCGACGGCGCGTTCGGCGGCAGCCTTTTCCTTGATCCAGCGTTTGCCGCCGAGGGCGTGGAGGTTCGGGCGGCGTTTGCCGACGCCGATGTAGCGGGTGAGCAGGTGGGTCTGGGCGACCGGGACGTAGATCTTCGCGCCTTCGGCGTATTCGATGGTCAGCGCTTCCTGCATCCGCCCGTTGATCTCGATCTCGAACAGGCCGCGGTAGATGCCGATGCCGTGTTCGAGGTGGACGACGTAGTCGCCGGGCTGGATGTCGGTCCAGGCGTGGATGCGCTGGCCGGCCTGGTCGGTGGCGCGGGCCTTCTTCGCGGCGCGTTCGTAGCGGCTGCCCGGATCGCGGGTGCGTCCGAACAGGTCGAGGTCGCTGATGACCACGCGGCGGGCATCGGGATTGCGGAAACTTTCCGAGACGACGCCGTCGCGCACGGTGATGCCGGGCGGCGGTGCGCTGTTGGCGCCGTAGGCCTCGATGAACCGGTCGCGGGCGCCGCTGGTGCTGAAGTGGAAGGTGACGCTCCAGCGGTCGGCGGCGAGGTCGAGGTGTTCCTGGATGAAGCGGCGGCGGATCTCCTCGACGCGGTCGGGCGGGATGGCCCCGCCGGCACCGGAGGGAAGGCCGGGTACGGCCTGGGCGTCGAAGGTGTGGGGATGCTCGGCGGCGTCCGGGGCGAGCGCGAGTTCGAGCGAGAGGGTGGCGCGGGCGCGGGCCGCGGTGCGCGCGGCGTCGAAGGACCAGGTGTGGTCCATCGCGGCCGCCTCTTCCGCCGAGCGCTCGTAGCGTTCGGCGTGGGCGGCGATGGCTTCGCGGTCGAGCCAGACCCAGACGGCGGGATGCGCGGTGTGGTCGGCGAGGTGGTGGCCGGGGCCGGTGGTGGTCGCGCGCTCGGCGGCGGGGGGCAGTTCGGTCGAGGTCAGCGATTCGCGCGAGCGCTGTTCCACCGGCTCGAAGTGGCGGATCGAATCGATGGTGTTGCCGAAGAATTCCACGCGCACCGGCCAGGCGAAGGCGGGAGGCCAGACATCGAGGATGCCACCGCGCCAGGCGGCCTGGCCGGGCGAGAGGACCTCGGTCTCGAAGGCGTAGCCGATGCCCTCGAGCCAGGGCAGCAGCGCGGCGGGGTCCTCGTCGTCGCCGACACGCAGGGTGCGGTGCTGGTCGGTGACCCAGGCGGGGGCGACGGTCTTCTGCATCACTGCCTGGATGCAGGTCACCAGCACCCGGGGTCCGTGGTCGCCGCAAGCCTTCAGGGCGCGCAGGCGGTCGCCAACCAGGTGCGGATGCGGGGCGGCGCCGTGGCCGGGGAAGGCTTCCAGCGCGGGGTACGGGAAGATCGGGGGCGGCGCGGGGAGCAGGGAAGCCTGGGTGGCGAGATCGGAAGCCGCGCGGTCCATGGTCACCGGTCCGTCGGTCACCACCACCACGAGGTCGTTGGCGGTGCGGGCGAGGTCGAGGGCGGCCTGGGCGGCGACCGGCCACGGCGGGAGGTGGGCAGACGACACCCCGCCACGGCGAAGGGCATTCGCCAGGTACGGCACATCCGACGGGGCGGACAGGGTTGAGCCCTTGCGGGACGTCATGCGGGGGTCAGCATACGCCGCGGCGGGGCGGGACGCAAATGCGGCATCGCGCGGGAGGGTCCGCGCTTACTTCTTCGACTTCGGCGGGGCCTTGGGCTTGGCGGGTTTCGCGGGTTTGGCCGGTGCTTTTTCGGATGCTTTGCCGGATGCTTTGCCGGCCTTCGCGGCGCGCTTCTTCTTCTTTTCCTCGGCGAGGCGGCGCTCCTCCTCCTCGGCTTCCAGTTCCTCGACGGTCTTGCTCGGGCCGACGTCCTCCTCCTTCTCGGGCTCGGCGTCCTCGTCGACGAGGTCTTCGATGGGGATTTCGACATCCTCCTCGATGATCTTCTCCACTTCCTCGTCGTCGCCGATCAGGTCATCGAGGTCCTCGACGTCTTCAAAGTCCGGATCGTCCTCGTCATCGGCTTCGTCCTCGGCGAATTCGCCATACGGGCAATCCGCCGAATTGATCGGGCAGACGCCGCCGAATTCCTGGTGGCACACTTCACATTCCTCGTAGGGTTCGTCCCCGGCGTAGGACTCGTCTTCGTCGTCGGAATGGTAGTGGGGCTTTGGCGTCATGATGATCTCCGCATGACGATATTTTTGGTTTCGGGTTCGCGGGCGCGCAATAAAAAAAAACGGGAAAAAGCCGGAACAGCAACCCGGTCGGGGCATCGGGGAAAATCGGATGCCACACGCGGCGGGGCGGGCGGTTCAGCGGTCTTCGCCGAGTTCGACGTTCCAGTAGGCGAAGTCGAGGAAGTGGTTCCAGCTCCGGTGCGGGGCGCGGGCGAACTGGATTTCCATGAACGGCCGCCAGCGCGGCTTCTTCGGCTTGCGGATCAGGTGCATGCGCGCCTGCTCGGGGGTGTGGTTGGCCTTGCGCGAATTGCACGGGATGCAACTGCACACCACGTTCGTCCAGGTGGTCAGGCCGCCCTGGTGGCGCGGCACGACGTGGTCGAGGTTCAGGTCCTTGCGGTCGAATTTCTTCCCGCAGTACTGGCAGGTGTTCTTGTCGCGCTCGAACACGTTCTGGCGGGTGAACTTCACTTCCTTGTTCGGGACGCGGTCGAAGAAGCAGAGCAGGATGATGCGCGGGATGCGGATGCGGATCGAGATGGTGCGGACGGTGTCGTCCTCGTTCGCGGCGCGCGAGAACTCGCACCATTCACGAAAGGAGTAGGTATTGAAGCCGTGCGGTTCCTCGTTCACCACCTGGGCGTGGCCGGTATAGAGCAGGGCGAAGGCCCGGTCCACCGTGCAGACGTTGATCGCCTGCCAGAGGCGGTTGAGCACCAACACATGCGGATTGACGTGTGACGCAACCATAACGACCTACAGATGGCGCAAAACGTAGAGAAACGCCGGGCGGGTGTCAATGGACGAGATGACCGGATGGCGCAACCGGGGGAGGGGAAAGAGGGTGTCGGGTGTCGGGTTTCGGTGTTCAGGAGGGAGCACGGGATCGTGTGCGTGGAGCATGGCCCGGTTTGCCGCGGGATCTACGTGTACGAGTGGGTATACAAGCACGATCATGTTTCCACTTACTCCTACACCTACTCGTACACCCAAATCGATCCGAGGGGGGCGTAGCTAGCCCGAGCCGCTTGGGGTGAGCCGCTCGGGGTCAGAGAGCCGCTCGGGGTCAGACATTCACTATTAACTATTAGCCTTTATCAGCGCATCCAGGGTGCGTACATCCAACGGGCGAAGGCGCTTCTGATTCATGCTCACTGCGGCGGCGCTGATGCCGCCGTAATGGTTGCCGATTGCTTCTAGATTGGCGCCGGTTTTTCGTTGGGCCAGTGCGATGGCCACGCGCTTCGCTTCACCGGCCGATTGACCATGGAGCTTGAAGACCTCGGCCTCCACGTCGAAGTGCTTGGCGACGATGTGGTCCACCTGGTCGAACGACCACGCGGCGGGCGGGGAGGCGACCCGACGGCGTGAGGGTTCGATCGCCGGACCGAGCTGGGCATCCGCCGCCTTGAGTGCCTCAGAGAGATCGTCATCCTTCTTCGAGACCATGGCCTCGGTGTAAGCCCGGTAGCGGGCCGCCGCTCGTTTTGGTGAGGCACCGTAATGATGGAGCACATCCAGGTTGAGCCAAGGGTAACGGGGTCGGCCTTCGGCATAGGACGGATAACTGCTCCAACGGTAGGCCTTCAACCCGGCCAGTTTGGCCTTCGCCTCCTCGTCGCGCCACTTTCGGGTCTTGATCGGATTCAGGTGAATATACCGGGTCAACGCCAGTAGATAGTCGTCATCGGTCACCAACAATCCCTTGTAGCGACCCTGAAAGACATGACCCGGTCGACCGTGTTTGTACCGGTAATACAGGGCGTAACTCGTGTTCAGTCGCTGCATGAACCGATCCAGGTTGCCCGACGGCGTGCGGACCAGCAGGTGATAATGATTGTCCATCAGGACAAAGGCATGTACCACCACCCCGTACGAAACCACCCGCTCCCCCACCTGCTCCAAAAACCGCTCCCGGTCATCGTCTCCATGAAAGATCACCTGCCGGGCATTCCCCCGACTCGTCACATGGTACAACGCCCCATCAAACTGGATTCTCGGTTTCCTCGGCATGACGCAACGAAATAGCCAAGGTCTAAAACCAAGTCAATAGTTAATAGTGAATGTCTGACCCCGATAACACCTTGATCATGACAACCTCCGTGGCTTGGTTTTTTCGGAACGGCCGACGAATGTCAATCCCGGGTGCAGAGCCAACCCTGAATCTTATTTCTCCCGATACGCACATGCACCTCGCGCCAACGCGCGACGGAGATCAGGTACCGGCTTCGGGGTCGCGGTAGGCGGTGGCGCGGTGGGTGCGGGCCACGGCGCGCAGCCGCTCGACGAGGTCGCGTTCCGCGGGGGAGGCGTGTTCGCTGACGATCAGGTCGATGTTCGGAGTCAGCGTCTCGCGCTGGCAGGTGGTGACGGGAAACGGGGGCGGAGGTGGAGGAGGAAGCAAGGACGGGGATACCTCGTCGGGCAGGCCTTCCTCACGCAGGGCTTGCACAGACCGTTTTAGCGGACTTACATCAGACGGATCCCTTGGAGCGCGAAGAAGCATCAGGTTGCGCGGGTCATCGGGATCCTGTAGCGACCGGCGCGGCCCGGAGTATGCAGCCAGGCGGCGTTTGATCTCGTCGAGGGGAAGGAACTGCTCCTTCATGATGCGGATGCGCCGCAGCCGCTCGAGGTGCTCCTCGTTGTAGAACCGGCGCGGGCCGGTGCCGGCAGGAGGGGTCAGCAACCCGATCGCCACGTAGTAGCGGATGGTGCGCCGGGTGACCCCGGAGGCGGCGGCCAGTTCGCCTATTTCCATCGTGTGCATTCCGGCCGCCACCCTGCGTCAAACGCGTCCGGTGGTCAAGGCTTGGCCGTTGGGCTTGCCTGCTTGGAACGATCTTCCTCGGTGAAGGTAACCGAGGGGGCTTCGGCCGCGGCAAATGCACACACCCGGTCAGCGGTGGACCGGAACATGTGAACGATGCCATCGTGCGTGGGCCGGTAGTGCATGGTCGCGGAGGGATTGAACCCGTTGAGCCGGGCGTTCGCAACCGCCCGCAGGTCCGAACTCAGGAACACGAACTGCCAGCCGGCCTCCTTCTTGTCCTCCATCATGTCGGTAATCTCCGCATGGGAATACGCCCGGCTGGAATTCTCCTGGCCATCGGTCACGACGACGACCACGATCTTGTCCGGGCGCTGCGCGGCCGGGGCCTCCAGCAACCAGGAGTCCAGGTTATCGATCGCCTGGCCGATGGCATCCAGCAGCGGCGTGCCGCCGCGCGGCTGGAACGCCTCGCGGTCGATCGGCGCCACCCGTGCCACCGGCGTGAACCGCACCAAGACCTCAAACGGATCCTCCGTATCAAACTGCACCAGGGTGAAGGTGGCATCGGGTATCCGCTTCGCCTGCTGCCGCAGGAAGTGGTTCACCCCACCCACCACATCGTCCCGGATGCTCTCCATCGACCCCGACCGATCCAACACCATCGTGATATGCGTACGGCTTTTTTTCATGACGTATCCGTCCTTTCTGGAGCAACCATACACCATTACGTAACGCTGTCAATTCAAAGTGTGCGCCGTGCGTCGAACCCCCTACTCCTGTGCCACACCACCAATCCACGGCAGGTGCTCCGCGCTTCGGGCGTGACATTTTGGCGCAGGCGACGTAGGTTTTCCCCATGAAATCGGCCTTTCTGGACAAGCTGATCGAGCGGTTGGACAAGTTGGATGCGGGCAGTTTGCAGACCCAGTTCCTGCGTCTGGCCGGCGAGAAGGGGTTGTTGGAGACGATTTTCCATGCGATCCAGGAGGGGTTGGTGGTGTTGGACGGGCGCGGGCGGATCACCTATGCGAACCGGGCGGCGGAGGCGATGCTCGGGTTCACGCTGGAGGCGGCGGCGGGGACGGCGATCTCGCGGTACCTGCGCGACATCGACTGGAAGCAGATCCTGAAGCTGGACGAGCAGGAGTGGACGCGGTTGATCAGCCGCGAGATCGAGATCACCTATCCGACGCACCGGTTCCTGGATTTCTACATCGTGCCGTTGTCGGCGGTGCGCGACGGCGAAAAGGGCGCGGTGATGATCCTGCGCGACGTGACCCGCGAGCGCCACCAGGAGTCGCAGACGCTGGAGTCGGAGCGGCTGAACGCGATCACCCTGCTGGCGGCCGGGGTGGCCCACGAGATCGGGAATCCGCTGAACTCGCTGACCATCCACCTGCAACTGCTCAAGCGCGAGATCGGCCAGGCCGAGACCGGGGACCGGGCCGCGCTGGAGGAATTGCTCACGGTGGCGCAGGGGGAGGTGGAGCGGCTCGACCAGATCATCACCCAGTTCCTGCGCGCGTTGCGCCCGAGCCAGCCGCGCCTCGAGCCGCACCGCCTGACCGACGTGCTGAACGAGACGCTGGCGTTCCTCGCCCAGGAGATCAAGGACCGCGACGTGCTGGTCGAGGTCGAAGCGCCCGAGGACCTGCCGGCCGCGCCGATCGACCGCGCGCAGATGAAGCAGGCCTTCTTCAACATCATCCGCAACGCGATCCAGGCGATGGCCAACGGCGGCCTGCTGAAGATCACCCTAGGCGCGAGCGACCGGTTCGTCGCGATCTCGTTCACCGATACCGGACCGGGCATTCCCGCCGACAACCTCAGCACGATCTTCGAGCCGTACTTCACCACCAAGAACGAGGGCACCGGGCTCGGCCTGATGATCGTGCAGCGCATCCTGCGCGACCACGGCGGCGAGATCGAGGTGCGCACCGAGCCCAACGCCGGCACGACCTTCACCCTGTACCTGCCGCGCGACGACGCGCGCATCCGCCTGCTCAAGGCCCCGAAACCGGAGAACGCGCCATGACCGCCCCGCGCCCCTCGATCCTGATCGTCGACGACGAGAAGAACGCCCGCGAGGGCCTCGCCCGCGCCCTGCAGCGCGGCTACGAGGTCCTGCTCGCCGAGAACGGCCAGCGCGCCCTCGATCTGCTGCGCAGCCGCACCGTGGACGTGCTGCTCAGCGACGTGCGCATGCCGGGCATGGACGGCCTGACCCTGCTGCAGCGCACCCTCGCCCTGCCCCACCCGCCGATCTGCCTGATGCTCACCGCCTACGGCTCGATCGAGCTCGCGGTGGAGGCGATGAAGCGCGGGGCGTTCGACTTCCTGACCAAGCCGATCAACCTCGACCACCTCGACATCACCCTCAAGCGGGCGCTGCGGTCGCGCGATGTCGAGGCCGAGAACCGCTCGCTGCACGAGCAGCTCGACGCGAAGTTCGGCCTCGAGAACATCATCGGCCAGTCGGCCGCGATGCAGGAGGTCTTCGACACGGTGCGGCAGGTTGCCGATTCGCGCGCGACCGTGCTGATCGAGGGTGAAAGCGGCACCGGCAAGGAACTGATCGCCCACGCGATCCACCGCCTGAGCGGACGCGCGAAGGGCCCCTACGTGGCGGTGCATTGCGCCGCATTGAGCGCGACCCTGCTGGAGAGCGAGTTGTTCGGCCATGAGAAGGGCGCGTTCACCGGGGCGACCGAGCGGCGGCGCGGACGGTTCGAGCTGGCCGACGGCGGCAGCCTGTTCCTCGACGAGATCGGCGAGATCGACGCCTCGATCCAGGTGAAGATCCTGCGCGTGCTCGAGGAGCGCAATTTCGAGCGGGTCGGCGGGCAGGAGACGATCGAGACCGACACCCGGCTGATCGCCGCGACCAACCGCAACCTGCGCACGATGGTCGAGAAGGGCACGTTCCGCGAGGACCTGTTCTACCGCCTGTTCGTCGTGGTCATCCGCATCCCGCCGCTGCGCGAGCGCCCGGAGGACATCCCGCTGCTGATCCAGCATTTCCTCCAGCAGAGCGCGAAGGACAACAACCGCACCGTCGAGGCGATCACCCCGGACGCGCTGCAGATACTGAACCAGCACCCGTGGCCGGGCAACGTGCGCGAGCTGCGCAACGCGATCGAGCGCATGGTGGTCATGGCGCGCACGCCGCGGCTGACCCTGCGCGACGTGCCGGCGGACATCCGCGAGCGCACGGCCGCGCCGGTCATCGCCACCGCCCCCACGCCGGGCGCGCCGCCGCTGTCGATGGACGAGGCCGAGAAAAACCTGATCATCCGCGCGCTCAAGACCACCGGCGGCAACCGGACGGCGGCGGCCAAGCAACTCGGCATCAGCCGTCGCACGCTGCACCGCAAGCTGAACGAGTACGGCCTGCACGAACTCGGCGTGTAGGCGCGTGGGCGCGCGGCATCCCGGCACACGGCCATTGCCCGGGCCACACAAAGCGGGTAGAGTGGCAAAAAGGGACAATCGGCATGCAACCGAAAAATTTTGAATCGCGCATCCAGGACCTGGTCTACAACGTCGATGTCGGCATCGGCTTGAAACTGATCAAGGGGGCGCTGTTCATCTTCGCCACGCTGGCCCTGCTGACCCTGTACACCGCCTCCGAGTTCTGGGGGCTGAAGGATGCGGAGGCGATGGACCAGGCGCAGATCGCCCGGCAATTGATGGCCGATGACACCTTTTCCACGAAATACATCCGTCCGGCGGCAGTCTGGCTGTTCGAGCAACACGGCGTGGATGCCCGGGCGATCATGTTGCGCCAGCCCGATATCGTTCACCCGCCGGTGTACCCGTGGATCCTTTCGAAGACCTTCGGCCTGATCGGCGACTCGTTTTCGCCGGCGAAGATCGTGCGCTCGTTCCCGCCCGAGCAGTGGGCCATCATCCCGTTGAGTCACCTCTTTACGCTGCTGACCGGACTGATGCTGTACCTGACGGCGCGGCGTTTCTTCGAGCGGCGTATCGCGGTGCTGGGCACCTCGCTGTTCTTCCTGTCGGACAGCGTATGGGCGACCAGCATCTCCGGAACCAGCCTGCCCCTGGCCGGTCTGTTGACCATGATCGCGGTGTACACCACGCTGGCCGCGGCGGACGGGTTCAACGCCCCGGATCGGCGTTTCACCTGGTTGTACGCCTACACGTTCGCGATCCTGGCGTGCGTGCTGTTGACGCTGACCCGTTATGCCGCCTCGGTGGTGGTGGTCGGCATGGCCATCGTGTTGACCCTGATGATTCCGCGCAACGGGTGGAAACTCGGCCTCGGCCTGCTCGGCGCGGTGCTGCTGCTCAGCGCGCCGTGGTTCATCCGCAACCTGCAGGTCAGCGGCCACCTGTTCGGCCTGACCCCGTTCCTCGCGCTGAACGGGATGGATCCCGGCGTGACCCTGTCATTCGAACGCGCGGTGGCACCGGTGACCGAGGGATGGCAACACCGCCTGCAGGTCCAGTGGATATCCAACCTCCGCACCTTCTACGACACCGCACTGCCGATGGCCGGCAACGGCATCCTCACCGCGCTGTTCCTGACCACGTTCTTCTTCCGCTTCAACCGGCCGCACGTGCACACCCTGCGCATGGGCATCCTCGCCGCGATGATCCTGCTGTTCATTGTCGCCGGGTTCTTCGGCGAGAACACCATGCGGGTGTTCAGCATCTTCTGGCCGGTGGCGATCCTCTACGGCCTCGCCTTCTTCCACCTGTTGCTCGACCGCCTGCAACTGACCTTGCCGTTGTACCGCACCGGGTTGCTGGCCCTGCTGGTGACGGTGACCACGCTGCCGCTGTTCCTCACCCTGCTGCCGCCGCGCGTGGGCTACCCCTACCCGCCCTACTACCCGAGCTACACCACGCTGATCACCCAGATGCTCAACGAGGACGAGCTGCTCTGCACCGACATGCCGTGGGCAACCGCGTGGTACGGCGACCGCAGCTCGATCCTGCTGCCGGTCTCGGTCGAGGAGTTCTACAAGATCAACGACCTGAAGAAGCGGGTCAGCGGCATCTACTTCACCACCCTCACCCGCGACCTGCCCTACGTGCGCACCCTGGCCACCGGTGCCTACAGCTCGTGGTATCCGATCTTCCGCGAACGTGTGCCGGTGGATTTCCCGCTGACCGAGGCATTTTTCCTGAGCAACCGGGACCAGTTGTTCCTGACCGACCGGCCGCGCTGGGATCGCCGCTGAACCGGCGCCGCGGAACAACCGCCCGGCCACTCCGCCCCGGCTTGAACTTGGCCACCGAGTCCGTACAATCGGACCATGCCTGACCTTCCGCCAGATGCATCGGCCGCGCCTCCCGTAGCCGACCCCGATACCTGGGTCGACGCCTACGGCGACTACCTCTACCGCTATGCCCTGATGCGGTTGCGCGATCCCGACGCCGCGCGCGACGCGGTGCAGGAAACCTTCCTCGCCGCCATCAAGCGCTACGACCAGTTTGACGGCCGGGTGGACATCAAGTTCTGGCTGCGCGGCATCCTGCGGTTCAAGGTCGTGGACCACATCCGCGCCTCCGTGCGCGACCAGGTCGTCACTCCCATCGAGGACACGGAAATCCTCGACAGCCTGTTGTTCCGGGCCTCCGGCATCCCGACCATGCGCCCCTCCCCGTGGGAATTTAATCCGCAGGAGGCCTTTGACCGCGCCGAATTCTGGCCTATCTTTGAGGAATGCCTGGACCGGCTGAAGGAGCCGATCCGCCAGGCCTTTGTCCTGAAGATGGTCGAGGACCTGGAGTCCGACGAGGTTTGTAAGGTTTTGGGCATTACACCGAATCATCTGTGGGTGCTCAACCACCGGGCACGCACCCAGTTGAAGAAATGCCTGGAGTCGAAATGGCAGAGGAAATGAACAACGGCTTATGTTAACCTGCAAACAGGTCTCGAACGCGCTGGCCCGGAAAGACTATGCGGCGATGTCGCCGCTGGAGCGTCTCGGCCTGCGCATCCACATCGCCCTGTGCGCGGTGTGCGGCCGTTACAACCGCCAGGTCATGATCATGCAGGATGCGGCGCGCGCCTTCCGCCGCCGCGAAAACGCGCAGATCGAATCCTCCGGCGCGTGCCTGTCCTGCTGCGACAAGGATGCGATCAAGAACGCCATCCGCCAGCGCCGCTGACCCTCCCGCGAAAAGTTTCCTGTAAGGTTTTCCCCTGTTTCCCGGTTTGTCCCCAAACCGACACCAGGAGATCACCATGAGCGAATCCACCTTTCACCGCGCCCACGCCCTGCTACCGGCCTTCCGCGACCAGCACGGCGTGAGCATCAGTGAACACTCGCATGCCGCCCCGATGCTGCTGGTCCTGCTGCGCCACGTCGGCTGCTCGTTCTGCCGCAAGGCGCTGCACGAGTTGTCCGCCAGCATGAGGCACATCACCGGGTGCGGCTACCGCGTCGGCCTGGTCCACATGGACCCCGAGGCCGACATGCAGGACCAGCTCAGCCTGTACGGGCTCGACACCCTGCCGCGCTTCCACGACCCCGACCGCGCGCTCTATCAGGCCCTCGGCCTGCACCGGGCGCCCATGCTGTCGGTGTTCAACCGCAACGTCTGGCGCAAGGGCAACGAGGCCCGGAAGAAGTACGGCATGGGCCTGCCGAAGTCCGACCCGCGCCAACTTCCGGGGGCGTTCCTGATCGACCAGGGCCTGATCGTGGCCGGCGAAGCGACCCTCTCGCCGGACGAACACCCCGACTTCATCGCCCTGTTGATCCGCTCCGAAGCGGTCGCCTGAGCCGGCCGGTTCGCGTATTTTCCGCCACCCCCTCTGGACGTGGCCGGGAAAGTGGACTATATTGGTCGTAATTCAACCCTAAGGAGAATCATATGGCCCATACCTTGCCCGCGCTGCCTTACGCCGCCAACAGCCTCGAACCGGTGATCGATGCCCGCACGATGGAGATCCATCACGGCAAGCACCACGCCGCATACGTGAACAACCTCAACGCCGCGTTGGAGAAGTATCCGGAGCTGCAGGCGAAGAGCGCCGAGGAATTGATCCGCGACCTCAACGCCGTCCCGGCCGACATCCGCGCCGCCGTGCGCAACAACGGTGGCGGGCACGTCAACCACGCCCTGTTCTGGCAGTTGCTGAAGCCCGGCAGCAAGGGTCCTTCGGGGGCGCTCGCCGCCGCGATCGACGCCGAGCTCGGCGGTTTCGAGGCCTTCAAGGAAGCCTTCGCGAAGGCCGCCACCACCCGCTTCGGTTCCGGCTGGGCGTGGTTGTGCGTCAAGGCCGACGGCAAACTCTGCGTCTGTTCCACCCCGAACCAGGACAACCCGATCATGGCCGGCGTGGCCGAATGCCCCGGCACCCCGATCCTCGGCCTCGACGTCTGGGAACATGCCTACTACCTGAACTACCAGAACCGCCGCCCCGATTACGTGAAAGCGTTCTGGGATGTCGTGAACTGGGACAAGGTGGCCGAGCTCTACGCCGCCGCGAAGGGCTGACCGCGCCGGGTTTTCCACCCGGATCCCTTCAAGCCGCGTTCTCCGGAACGCGGCTTTTTTTGTCGGCGACCCGCCGGGCGCCGGCCCGGCGCCCGGTCAACCGAGCAGGAAGGCGAGGTCGTCGAGGGTGAGGTTGCGCAGCACGGCGTTGTCCTCGCTCAGGATGGCGGTGGCCAGTTCGCGCTTGTTCTCCTGGAGGGCGAGGACCTTTTCCTCTACGGTGTCCTTGGCGATCAGGCGGTAAGCCATGACCTTGCGGGTCTGGCCAATGCGGTGGGCGCGGTCGATGGCCTGGGCCTCGACGGCGGGATTCCACCACGGATCGAGCAGGAACACGTATTCCGCGGCGGTGAGGTTGAGGCCGACGCCGCCGGCCTTGAGGCTGATCAGGAAGAGCTTGCACGCGTCGTCGGCCTGGAACCGGTCCACCCGGGCTTGCCGGTCGCGCGTCTTGCCGTCGAGGTATTCATACACGATGCCCCGCGCATCGAGCTCCTTCTTCAACAGGGCGAGGAAGCCGGTGAACTGGGAGAAGACGAGCGCCTTGTGCCCCTCCTCGACGACCTCGACCAGCTGGGGCAGCAGCGTATCAAACTTGGCGCACGGCTCGTCGGCGCGCGCCTTGTCGATCAGGCCGGGGTGGCACGCCGCCTGGCGCAGGCGCAACAGGGCCTCGAGCACGATGATCTTGGATTTGTTGAGGCCATCCGCCGCGACCTTTTCGAGCAGGGCCTTGCGGTAGTATTCCCGCAACGCGTCGTAGTTCCGGCGCTGGGCTTCCGGCAACGCGCAATACAAGGTGTCCTCCTGCCGGTCGGGCAGGTCCCTGGCCACCTGCGCCTTGGTGCGGCGGAGCATGAACGGACGCAACGCTCGTCCGAGCAGGGCGCGCTGTTCGGGTGTCGGGTCGCGGGCGATCGACTGGTTGAACGCGGAGGCCGCGCCGAGCAACCCGGGATTGAGGAACTCGAACAGGCTCCACAACTCGCCGAGGTGGTTTTCCACCGGCGTGCCGCTCATGGCCAACCGGTGGCGCGCGTTGAGCAGGCGCACGCTTTTCGCGGTGATCGCGGCGGCATTCTTCACCGCCTGTGCCTCGTCGAGGATGACATAGTCGAACGGCTGGTCCTTGAGCCGTTCGATGTCGCGCCGCACTGTTCCATAGGTCGTGAGGATGACATCGACCTGGTCGAGCGCATCCGCGCCGAGTTGCCGTCCGGTACCGGTGAAGTCGAGCAGCCGCAGGTGCGGGGTGAACTTGCCCGCCTCCTGCATCCAGTTGAACAGCAGGGAGCGCGGCACGACGATGAGCGATGGCGGCAGCGCCTCTTTGGCCCGCCGCACCCGCCGCTCCTCCAGCAGGGCGAGCACCTGCACGGTCTTGCCGAGACCCATGTCATCGGCCAGGCAACCGCCGAACGCCATCTGTTGCAGGTAGTGCAACCAACCGAGACCCTCGCACTGGTAGGGCCGCAGCGTGCCCCGGAAACCTTCCGGCGGATCCCGCGGCTCGACGCGGCCCGCCTCGGCCATGCGTTCGCGGGTGCGGCGGAACACGTCGTCGATGGCCACCCCCGGCAGCGCCGCCAGCCAGGCGTCGAGCAGGGCCGCCTGGTTTTTCCGGAAACGGATGGTTTCATCGCCGGCTTCGCCGAGGGCGACGATGCCGGCGTATTTCTTCAACCATGCTTCCGGCACCATGCCCCAGGATCCGTCATCCAGCTCAATCCATTCCTGCCGCTCGCGTGCGGCGGCAAGCAACGCGGGCAGGCTCGCCGTCCGGCCGTCGAAGTCGCACTGCACGGTCACGTCAAACCAATCGATGCCGGACGCGACCGATACCTGGAACGAACTGGACGAGCGGAGGGCGCGGTTCGCCGCCAGTACCGTCCACCCCTCCGCCATCAGGCTGCGCGCCATGGCGGGGGTCTGGGTGTAGGCCACCGCGTATTGCGGATCCTCGTCAACATAGCTGTGTTGCCGCTTCACGCCCAACGCCATCGCCCGCTCGAGGTACGCCTGCTCGGCGGCGAGGTCGCGGTACACGATGCGCTTGTCGTGGACGCCCTCGAGGTGGGGCCGGACCGGCAGGGCGCGCACCACCTCGTCACCGTAGGCGAAGGCGATGGTGATCGGCGCGTGCCGCGCGGACGGGCTGGCGGCCTGGTGGATGTTCACGCGGGGAACCGGCGCGATCCGCACCTCTTCATACCGCAGGGAGGGCGGCAGGCGCAGCGGCGGGGCATGTTTCCGCCGCATGGTTTCCCGAATGAAATCGTCCACCTCGTCCGCCCGCACCGGGAGGCGTTTCTTTTCCCGCAGCATGACGATCCAATCATACGAAGCCTCGGCCTCCAGGCGGCCAATGGCGTCGGGCCAGATAACCCAGCCCTCGCGGTGCAGCAGGACCGGTTCGTTCAGCGGGCGTCGCTCCTCGCCGCGACACAACCAGCCACGGGCCTGGTAATGGGCACTCGTGTCATCGCCCGCGACCTCCACCTCGAAGCGCCACGGGATGTCGCCGTCCCACCGCAACGGACCGTGACGCTGCGTGTGCAGCTCCGCGAAGAAATCGCCGCGCGCACACAACATCGGCAACAGGCGTAACGCCGCCTTGGCGCGCATCGGCAGGCTGTGATCGCTGTAGGAATAGGACGTGCCATCGGCCAGTGACCGGATCAGGGCCGCCAATGTCATGTCCGCTTCCGGCAGCTCCACGGGCAGGGCCTGTTGGTCCAGCCCCCGTCCGCGGCTCCAGTCTCCGTTGCCCTTGCGGGAAAGAAGAACGGCCCCGATGTAGAGGTGGCCGCCGTACGAGGCATCCAGATCCAGCCAGCACCGCAGGCTCCATTCGCGCGCCTTTGGTTCCTCCGGCGCGACGGGTGGCGCGTAGGTGGCGGCTTCGTCGAGCCGCTTGAGGGTCTTGGTCCACGAGGATGCGGCGGGCTTGGCGGGCGGCGGTGCGGGTGGTGGCGGCGGCGCGGGTTCACTGACCCGCCCGGGCCATGCGTCGGCATCGGACAACGCGAGAAACCGCGCGCCGGGCGGGAGCTTGATCAGCCCCAGCCGGTCCACCTCGCTCAACAACGCCCAGCCATGCTTGCAGCAATCATGGTCCCCGCTGTAGGCGCAGGTGCAGGTAAGCATCACATCCGCGCCATGATCCTGCGGCTCGCAGCTCAATACCACGTCATACGTCGAGGTTCCCCGCACCTTGGCGCGGACCAGGCGCGGCGTCGCCTGCACAATGCGCACGCGGCCCTGTTGCACATACGCCGCGCCGCGGCTGCGCAACGTCGCCGGGAAATACGGGGTGGCGAGAATCTGGAGGGAACCCATCATGGCAGCCCGGAATCGTAGCAAGGTCGGCGGACAGATCACGCCAATTAGTCGGCGCCTGCGCGATTACCCGGCACGGAAGCGGAGGCCGCGCTCCGGATTTGGAAGTTGAAAGTTCCCCGGGCCCGGTTGACAGTGGCCGGCATGACGCGGCAAGTCCATCTCACCGAACTGTTCTCCTCGATCCAGGGCGAAGGCCCCTACGTCGGGGTGCGCCAGATCTTCGTCCGCTTCTACGGGTGCCACCGTCGATGTGTCTTCTGCGACTCGCCGGAGACGGTGACGGCATGGCAACCGGCGGGATTCAAGCCGCCGAGCTACCAACTGGAACAGACGCCGGGCGGCCGCGACCTCGTCGCCGTGCCGAACCCGGTGGATGCCGACCACCTGATGGAGCAGTTCCTCCGCTTCGATTCCCCGCGCGGCAAACACCACTCCATCGCCTTCACCGGCGGCGAGCCGTTGCTGCACGCGGACTTCCTGCGCACGCTGCTGCCGCGCCTGCGCGAGACCGGATTCACGAGCTACCTGGAAACGGCCGGCGACCTGTACCACGAGCTGGAGAAGATCCTGCCGTGGCTGGACATCTGCGCGATGGACATCAAGCTGCCCAGCGTCACCCGGAACGAAGCGGCCTGGGGCAGCCACCGGCAGTTCCTCGGCCGCTGCATCGGGCAGGGTGTGGCGACCTATGCCAAGGTCATTGTCAGCGCGGAAACCACCGACGAGGATCTCGCCGCCGCGGTCAAGGTGGTGGCCGACCTCGCCCCGGAAACCCCGTTTGTGATCCAGCCGATGACGCCGTTCGGCGAGGCGCGGAACACGCCAGGCACCGACCAATTGATGCGCTGGCAGGAACACGCCGGGAACCACCTGCACGACGTGCGGGTGATCCCGCAATGCCACAAGATGATGGGTGCGCTGTAGCGCCCGGATCAACCGCGCGCGGACCGGCCTACTTGTTCTTCCGCTGGGGCACGTTGCCGTTGAAGGCTTCCTCGATCTGCCGGCGGTTGGTCGCCGGGTCGTACAGGGAGCCGATCAGCACGCCGCTGGCGTCGGTCACGCGCACCCCGATGCCTTCAATCTCGCCCTTGGCGGTTTTGCCTTTCGGCCCGGATTCCTCACGCAGCGTGAACAGCGGGGTTTCCACCGTCGCGGTTTCGCCGGGTTTGAGGGCCACGGTTTCGCGGCCGTCCGACACGGTGCGGAGCCGGCCCTTCATGGTCTCGACGAGGATCACCCATTCCACCGAGAGGTCGGCCGGCTGGGGGGCCATGCTGCGCACATCGAAGGTGTAGTAGAGGTCGCGCGCCTTTGTGTCGATGTTCTTGCCCGGGGTGATGTTGGCTCCGTCGCGGGAGCCGACAACGTGTTTTTCCGCCTTGATGGTTACCGTGCCGGGTTGAGCGGTTGCGAAAACCGCGCCAAGCATGTTGATCGCCACGACCCAAACGCCCACGTGCTTCATGCAAACGCCCCCCGTTGGTTGGTT
This sequence comes from uncultured Verrucomicrobiota bacterium, assembly GCA_937872895.1. Taxonomy (GTDB): domain Bacteria; phylum Verrucomicrobiota; class Kiritimatiellia; order CAIVKH01; family CAIVKH01; genus CALMUP01. The sequence goes on along the minus strand of CALMUP010000013.1, from coordinate 24,287 downwards.
GATGGGGTATTGGTAGCCGAGAGCCGACGCCGGAGCAAGGGTGGTGTGGAGGCACATGCAAATCTAATCCGGGCGGCGGCGACGGAAAATCCCTGTTTATCCCCGCCCGGTCCTGGTTTAAGGTGATGGCATGACGCAACCATCGAAAAAAGCCGTTGTTCTTCTCAGCGGGGGGCTCGACTCGGCCACCGCCCTGGCCGTGGCCAAGAGCCAGGGGTTCGACTGTTATGCCCTCTCGTTCCGTTACGGGCAGCGCCATGCACTGGAGCTCACCTGCGCGGAACGGCAAGCCCGCCGCATGGGGGTGGTTGAACACAAGATCGCCGAGATCGATTTGCGCATCTTCGGGGGGTCGGCGTTGACCTCGGACATCGATGTCCCGAAGGCCCGTTCGCTCGACGACATGAACCACGGGATCCCGATCACCTACGTCCCCGCCCGCAACACGATCTTCCTGTCCTTTGCGCTGGCCTGGGCCGAGGTCATCGAGGCCGCCGACCTGTTCATCGGCGTGAATGCGCTCGATTACAGCGGCTATCCCGACTGCCGCCCGGCCTTCATCGCCGCCTACGAAGCCATGGCCAACCTCGCCACCCGCGCCGGCGTCGAGGGCACGACCCGCATCACCATCCACACTCCGTTGATCGACATGACCAAGGCGCAGATCATCAGGACCGGACTCGACCTCGGCGTGGACTACAAGCTCACCATCAGTTGCTACGATCCGCAACGCGATGGCCGGCCGTGCGGCCAGTGTGACGCCTGCCTGCTGCGGAACAAGGGCTTCGCCGAACTGGGCCTGACCGATCCCGCCTACGGGTGATGGTTCGCGCAAAGGCGCAGACGCGCGATGATCAACCATGCCGGCACCTCGCTTCGCGGCATTTCCTGAAAATAGGAATTTTCATCTGCGACCCTTTGCGCGCGGTGCGGTTTCCGGTACGCCGAAGTTCGGTATCGCTGAACGAAGGCGGATGCGTTAAAGGATTCCATGGAACAATCCCGTCCCGACCACTACGCCACGCTCGGACTTCACCGCGCCTGTTCTCCCGCCGAGATCAAATCGGCCTTCCGTATCCTGTCGAAGGCGCACCATCCCGACGTCAACGGCGCGACGGCGCAGGCGATGGCCCGGACCCAGGCGATCAACGAGGCGTACCGGGTGCTGGGCGATCCGGCGCGCCGCGCGGAGTATGACGCGGCGCGGGAGGCCGACGACGCGACGACCTCCGCCCGCACCCCCGCACCGCCGATCAAGCAGGAGATCCTGCTCGCCCTGGCCGACTTTTTCCGGGGCACAATCCTGACCGTCGAGGTGCGCGATCCCGGGCACCCCGACGGCTACGAAACCTACCCCCTGGAGGTCCCGCCCGGGACCGCGCCGGGCACGCGGTTCAGGATCAAACGCAGAGCCCCCTTCGCGCACGGCGTGCTCGAGGTCCGCGTGAAGGCGCGCCCCGACCGGTTCTTCAAACCGAAAGGCCGCGACCTCCGCTACGACCTGACCATCACCGCGCGCCGCGCCGAGTCCGGCGGCACCGAAACCCTGCGCGGCCCCGACGGCACCACCCTCACCGCGACCATCCCGGCCAAGGTCAAACGCGGCGAGATCCTCCGCCTGCGCGGCCACGGCCTGCCCACCGCACGTGGCGGCCGCGGCGACCTGCTCGTGCGCGTACTCTACCGCCCGGACGTGCGGTTCGGCCGCGGAACCCCCGACACCGCCGCCCGCCGCACCGTCCCGCCACGCCGCCGCCTCGCCTGATCCGGCAGGACGAAACAGGACGATCCATCCATGTTCGCACCGGTCGTGGGTGAACCCTGCCTTGATCTTGCGCGATGAGGGTTTTATCATCCAAACCATGACGGGGGTCACTACAAGCATCTGCCACTGCACCGCTGTGCCTCCCTACCGCCCCCGCAGCCGCATGCCATGGAAACCACCGACCCAGTAACCATCGTGTTCGCCGACGTGGTGGACAGCTCGAAGATGTACGCGACCTACGGGGATGCGGAAGCCCGGCGCATCGTCGCCTCCTGCCTGTCCCTGATGTCCGAGATTGTCGCCACCCACAACGGCTTGGTGATCAAGACCATCGGCGACGAGATCATGTGCATCTTCCCGAGCAGCTCCGAAGCGGTGACCGCCGCCGTGACGATGCAGAACACCCTGCAGCAACGGACGCAGGGTGGCGAACTGCACGCGAGCCTGAAGCTGCGCGTGGGCCTGCACGAGGGCGGCGTGGTGCGCGAGAACGGCGACGTGTTCGGCGATGCGGTGAACATGGCCGCGCGCATGGCCGCCTTCTCCAAGGCCCACCAGATCATGACCACACGCCAGACCGTGGAGCGCCTCGAACCGACCCTGCGCCCGCTCGCCCGCTTCGTCGACCAGACCACGGTGAAGGGCCAGGCCGGCACGTTCGAACTGTACGAGATCGTCTGGAACACCGTCGAAGCCACCCTCGCCACGACGTGGAAGGGATCGGCCCCGCCGAGCGGCGACCGCTGGGCGCTGGACGTCGCCTACGGCGGCACGACCTGGACGGTCACGGTGGACAAACCGAGCCTGACCCTCGGCCGCAGCTCGCAGTGCGATGTCGTCGTCGACGACACGAAGGTCTCGCGCCTCCACGCCCGCATCGAGGTGGTGAAGAACCGCTTCGTGCTGCGCGACGCCAGCACCAACGGCACCTTCGTCCGCCTCGAGGAGTCGGGCGACCACACCGTCCGCCGCGACGAGGCCCTGCTCGGCTCCAGCGGCCTGGTGTCGCTCGGCCGCCCGGTGGACGCCGAATCCCCGCTCACCCTGCGCCTCTCCCTCCGCAAGGACATCCAACACCTATGAAACCCGCCGGCACCTCGTTCATGCTCCAGCCCGAAGACACCATCGGCTCGTACCGGGTCATCCGCCCGCTCGGCGCCGGCGGCATGGGCGAAGTGTACCTCGTCGAACACGCGCACCTGCGCAAACGCTATGCGCTGAAGATCCTCCCGCCCGACGTGTCCGCCGATGTCGCCTTCATCGACCGCTTCCGCATCGAGGCCCGCGTCATGGCCGACCTCGAGCACCCCGGCATCGTCCGCGTGCACAACTTCGGCGAGGACCACGGCCGCCACTTCCTCGTCATGGACTACGTCGAAGGTCCCGACGGATCGCCACGCACCCTCGAGGACGAACTCGCCTGGGGCAACAAGCTGCCCGAACAGGCCGTGCTGAACATGGCGGTGCAGTTGTGCGACGCGCTCGAATACGCCCACACCTTCCCGCAGGGCGCGATCATCCACCGCGACCTCAAGCCCGGCAACATTCTGATCCAGAAGGCCGGCCACACCTCCAGCATGGGCGGCGGCCGCTCGGTCCTCGCCGGCACCGACGACCGCCGCATCAAGATCGCCGATTTCGGCCTGGCCAAGATCGTCGGCACCGACTACATCCGCGCGGTCATCGACCGCTCGACCACCCTGACCGCGATGCAGGTCCGCCCGGCCAAGTCCGAGGACATGGCGACGATGGTCAACTCGACACCCGGCAGCTCGGCCCCGCTGCTCGGCACCTACGACTACATGAGCCCGGAGCAGAAGACCGGCGCGGCCGTCGATGCCCGCAGCGACCTCTACGCCCTCGGCCTGATCCTCTACCGCATGCTGACCGGCCACCGCCCCGAAGGCGCCTACGATCCGCCGTCGAAACTCGGCTTCCGCAAACGCTGGGACCCGATCATCGCCAAATGCCTCCAGCGCGAGATCGACAAGCGCTACCAGAGCGCGGCGCAGATGCGCGCCGACCTGCTCGCCCTCGCCGCCCCGGCCCACCAGCGCCCGCTGGTCCAGCGCATCGCCATCGCGGCCGTGCTCGTCCTCGCCGCCGCCGGCATCTACTTGCTCGGATCGCGCGCCGCCCCGCCCGCCGCGCCCGACCACGACGAGATCCTCCCGCTCGCTTCCGCCCTCGGCGACAAGCAACTCGCCCCGCTCGAACTCAACGTCGAACCCACCGGCGCCGTCCTGCGCATCTCGCGCGGCAAGGACGTCATCGCCGAAGCGGTGATCGGCCGCACCAAGGGCATGAAGATCCGGCTCAAGCCCGACCGCTACACCTTCCAGCTCACCCACCCCGGCTACCGCACGATCGTGCAGGAGGTCCCGGTCGGTCCCGAAAGCGCGTCGAGTTGGACGGTCGCGATGATCGAGGCGTTCGGCTACCTCCACACCCGTCAGCCGGAGAGCGACCAGATCACCATCCGTCCGGTTTCCGGCCTGCCGTTCACACCGGCTCCGCCCCAGCGGCAAGGGCTCGATCTCGTTTACCGGTTGCCCATCGACCGCTACCAGATCGACGTCACCCGCGCCCATCACCAGCCCTTCACGTTCACCGCCGACATCCGTGAGAATGAACCGGTCACCCTCGTCGCCACCCTCCAGCCCCGGCCGGGCTCGCTGCTTCTCAACGGGCCGGACGATCTTGAAATCTGGGAGAAGAACCGGTTGCTCGGTCGCGCCGGCGAACGCATCGCCGAGCTCGCCGCCGGCCCGCACGAACTCGAGCTGCGCCGCCCCGGCTACCGTTCCACCCCGCTCGCGATCGACATCGGCCCGGAAAGCGCCCTTGTCCTGGACGCGCCCGCGCTTGAACAGCAGGCCGCCACCCTGCGCGTCGCGGTCAGCGTGAGCGGCGACGTCGCGGTGCCGGCCGATGCCGCCCCGACCCGCGCCCGCATCACCATCGGTTCACGCGCCCCGCAGGAGATCGAGCTGCCATGGTCCGGGGAGCTGCGCGACCTTGGCGCCCCCATTCCCCTCGCCCTCGAGGTTCCCGGGTACACCACCACCCAGCCCCAACCAATCACGCTGCGCGACCGCGAGGACCGCACCGTCACCGTCCGCGTCAAACCCCTGCCGGTCACGGTTATCATCGACAGCCAACCACCGGCCACCATCTTCCGCGTGCGCGCGGCGGGCAGCGGCCTCAAGAAACTGCTCGGCGTACGGGACCAGCAACTCGGCCGCTCCGGCGAACCCTTCACCCTCGACCCCTTCACCGCCTACACCCTCTCCGTCGTGGCGGATGGCCACCAACCCGCCACCCTCGACTTTCCCGCCTCGCCTCCCGGCACCACCAACACGGTATTCCGCGTCACCCTGCCGCCCGCCACCGAACCGGGTTTGTAGCTGCGGCGCTGGTTCCAGGCATTGGAACGCGGGTGCGGGGGATCTTCCAATCCTTGGACAGAATTGGATGACGGAACGGCGCGGGGTCGGGCGGGTGCGTCAGAAACGCGGCGGGCGGCTGAAGAATCCCGGAACACTGCGGCCTTTGGTGAGCACGCCGGCGATGGTGGCGGCGATGAACAGGGAGAGGAGACCGCCGCCGATCAACCAGACCACCACGACGGCCGTACCGGTGCCCAGCAGGATGCGGACCCAGGGAAACGTCATCTGTTGCGCGAGCCGGGCCTCGCGGGCGCGTTGGCGCGCCTCGACCTCCTGCCGCGAAATCGGTTTCGGCGCAGAGGTACGTCGCAACGTGTTCATGCCAGACATCCTGATGCACCCGGCCCGACACGGAAAGCCAAATCCCCCCCCGAAAGGGGTCAGTCCTCACTATTTATTCTTTTTGGGGTTGATGGGGCGGGGGCGGTTGGTTGCGGGCGCCCCCAGCAGCAACGCCCGATCATGACACCGGGGGGGCCGATGATACGCCGCACCCGCCACCCAGACGCGATTCGCTCGTGGCATCCGTTCTTCCCAGAAACACCGCCGCGACCACTTCCCTGCCACGTTCTGTGAACAACCCGACGGCGGGTTGTTCGACTCGTTGGTCTTCCGTATAATCGAGAGACATGATCTTGGTTATTCGTGAAGCCCGATGCCCCGTAGCCACGCGGTCACTTGCATGAAAGCGTCCGTCTGAATTTGTTCGGGCGTCATGTCACCAAGCGCCGACGATTCCTCAAGAAACTTCCGAACGGTTGCTGGGCCAAAATCATCGGGGTGGCGGAACTTGCCTGCGATCGATTCGTATCCTTTGCGGGCAATGGCATCCTCCATCAACACGAGACACGCTGCGGCCAGTGCCGTTGGACCACCGGCATAGTTGCGGGTCGAGTAGTAAATGTCGTAGGCGTCTTTCTTCTTGTCGCGACCCACGAGCGCATACCCTTTCATCACGAGCAATGCCGGTATGGTTGCCACCAGCAACGCTACTTTGTTGGTCCTGCCGTCGGGCATACGGCCCTCGAAGGTCCTCAACCTGTTCTGGGTTAACGCGATCCCTCCGCCATCAGCACCTTGAACGCGCAAACCATCGATCAGCTTCTCCCTGTTTCCATCTCCCTTTACGCCGCGCGGCATAAGTAAATCCACCAGCACGCCCACCGGCGCTCCTGGTTCCATCGTCACCCATCGACGCAGTTGAAACGGTTTCAATCCATCCACGCCGCGCTCGTACCCTTTTTTCTCCAGCGCCTCGACCAGAGTCGCATATTCGCCATCGGCCAGCGCTTCCGGGTTTAGGTCGAGGTCAATGTCCAGCGTACCGATATGTTGCGGGTGGGCATCGCCGAACAAGAGCCTCGGGACCGCACCACCCACTACCACAAATTTATCCCGCCATGCGCCGAGCACCTGCCCAAGCTCGATCAGCACGGAGTAGGCCGCTTTTACATCCCGTTCCTGGTAGTCGTTCGCGATGTCCGGATCGTTCACGGCGCCACCATCTTCCACGCCGGCAGGAGTTTTTCCCGCATCAGATGGTCCGCGGCTTCGCGCCCCCGTTCACCGGCCACACCCAGGTCCAGCCAGGTTTGCACCAGGCCACTGCACCAGATCCCTGGTGCCGCCTCCAATCGTCCGGAAAACACATCGTCTTCACGCGGCTCGAGGATCACCACGTTTTCGCCGCGCGCTACCGGTTGCAGATGCAGATGTTGTTTCAGCATTTCCGCGCCTGGTTTGTCCGCATAAAAAAACTGCGTCGCCTGTCGCGCAAAAGGGGCAAACCACCGTGCGGCGGAGTAGGATGACAACACCGCGTGTTCTCCTTTGCCCGCCTCGGCGAGGGCAGAGCGTATCGCTATGTCCAATTCGTTTCCGTGTAACATCGTGTAGGCCAATTCGCGGCGACGCGGACGCGGTTCGTAGGATTCCTGCCAGGCCCGCGCCAGGTCTTCGGGTTTGCTTACATACATTCCCTGGCTGCCCGTCTTGGCCCACTCGCGGTCGAACAACTCTTTCCGCACATTGCTTACCTGACCAAGACTCACCCCGGAGGCTTCTTGAAGCTCGAGGACTTTCCACGCTCGCAACGGCGGGGTTAGCAAGACGCGCAGCACGCGTGCCGCGCGCGGGGCAAATAGCGATCGCTTTTCGCGTTTCTCGCGAAATGGATTCTCCGATCCGCGTTTCTCAATATATACCTGATCGAATGATAACCGCGCGTTTCCCGACAAGTCGGCATAACCGATACCCGCCTCGGTGCAAATCCTCGCCGACGCCTCCGAGATAAATGGTGCCATCAACACGGCATACCGCGATTGGTCACCCGGCAGGTTTTCAAGATCATGCTTGAGCTGCAAGACCGCCATTCGGACCTCGCGTGGCTGCGCCCTTCGTTTCTCTTCCACCACCAACGTCCAGATTCGTTTGCCCGCCATCACCTGCGCCACCTGGCCAGCCCGATCAACTGACCCGGGCGAAAGCCGTGCCTCCCGCACAAGCGAAACCAGCCTCAACGTCGGTATACGCCCGATCAGCTCACGCAACAATTCGTCGAAGCGCAACGCTAAGCCACTCTCTTTCAGTTTATCTTTTGCTTTCATCTGTTGGTGAAATTACCATAATCAATGATACCAATCAAGCGGCCTTCATTGCATCTGCGCTTTTCACCAAACGGTGAAACAGCGCCAATCAACCAATATCGTCGTGCATCAACCCTCGAAATGTTGATCACTCCAGCGCCGGTGCGTTGCTATACAACAACTTGCAACAAACGCTCTGTCACCTATGGTTCCCGGACGAGGGACAGGAATGGAGAGGGGTGCCCGCCGGAGGCGGATCAGCCTTTGGCGGAATGGGGGGCGTGTACGAGTGGGTGTACGAGTATGGAGAAAACGGGGAGGTGGAACCACGGATGAACACGAATGGACACGGATGGAGGGGGCGGAGTTTAACGACGCGGTGCGCGTGTTGGTCCGAAGCGGGCTCCCCTCCGGGAATCGTGCCCGCGCGGAATCCATCCTCGGTATCCGCCGCCGCCAGGATGTGAACGCGACCGACCGACACCACCACATATAGGCGGCTTGTAATAAATTATACAACTTATTGATGTATTGTGATTATTTCCGCGAAAAATTGGCTTTTTTGGATTCATGAACCGCAAATTAAGTACTGTATAAAAAGTATTTTCTTGAAATCGCCATATTTTTGGGGCATCTCTTTATATAATAGGCAGTACAAAGGGACAACTTAACCAATTTGTCAGCCATGAATGCCGCCCATAACACAAAAGATCCCAACATTGTGGCGTTTGATGCGCAAAATAGGGTCCAAATTCCCGCCAGGGCGAAACCGTTTATCGGTGCTTTGCCCGTTGAATTTCCCATCAACACGTGGCTGACGCTTGACGAGCGTCTTCGCATCTTGATTTTTTTCGGCCCCATAAGTGCAATTATCGATTACGCAAGGGAGCAGGCCGCAGAGCGTCAGAACGTACGGATATCCGAACTCACTGCCTTTTACCTTAATCGGCGGGAATGCGTAACTGCCGACGAACGAGGGAGGGTTCAGATAAGCCCTTCTCTTCGGATGGCCGCAAATCTTCACGAGGTGAATTCAGCGCGCCTGGGGCATCTCGGTTCCTGTCTGTTTTTGGAACGAGCTGACCGTAACGCTGAATGGTATGCCGGTTTGCAACAGCAACTAGTCGCGAAATGAATGCGGTCATGATCAAGGTTCACATGCGCATGAACTCGTTTCGACGAGCTGCGGGGTTTAGTAGCCACCGAAAATGTTTGGGAAGAAAAGGAGTAACGAACAGTGAAAAGGAACAGGAGGCCCCGAAAAGGTAAGGCCGCAGCAACCGCAACATCGCGGCGCTCCACCCCTGTTCAAAAAAACCCTTTCCCTTCCGGCTTCCTCCAAACCCTGCGAGAAGCGATTTCATCGAAACTTGCGGATTTGTTCGTTGGCAACTCTTTCATCGCTGCCTTGGTTTCCTTTTTCGCGGTCACTGTCGTCGGGGCACGAAACACGAAGAGTAACTTTACTCCTCGCCCTGTAATTCGGATTGGCATCGCGACGCTGGTTGTAATCTCAGTGGCCATCTATGTGCTTCGCAACAAATCGGAGATCCATGTTTCCACTGATGGAGCCGCTTATGCAGGGTTTTCCAACGATGCGGACATCGCTCCTTTTTTGTTTAAACCGGAAAACCCCATACAGGGGGGTGCAATGGGCCGAAACGGAAGCTTTTATCGTTCAACGCGATTGGCCAAGAGAGACCACTTCCTGATTATACGGACGGGACGCGGTACCAATTACGCAGAATCCATCGTTTATCCCGACGCGGCCAAATCCGCACTTCCTCTTTCCTCATTTCAGGGAAAAAGCATTGTCCGATCTTTTGGCCCGATTACCTTCAACCGAAACAGCAGCGAAGTCTCCATCGAGGATCCTGTGTTTCGGGACATCCGCAATTTTGTTTATGATAACCGGGGATGGCTCTTTTTTATCGATGGACACACCGACACCCAGGGAGGCCATGATCACAACCAACAGCTTGCTCTGATGCGCTGCCAAGCTGTGGCAAGGACCTTGCAAGACAATTTATTCGCACACCCCAACCAACTTGTTCTTTTCCCCTGGGGTGAACGCAGCCCTCTCGTACCAACGGCTGACGAGGTGGAATGCCGAATCAACCGACAGGTCATGATTCACGCGGTAATGCCCTCGAGTCAATTTGCGGAGTTTGCAGATAGAAGCGCTCGCCGAGGCTCGCTCTGGCGCAATATGCCGGGACTTGGAAGCTTTCCGTCGTACATCCCTGGAGGTATCGTCGCAGCGTTTTGATTCACGAGCCCAATAGCATGTGACAGCAAGATTCCTTGGCTTGTATCACTCCTTGCTTTTGAGGCTGTCGTTTCCAAGGATTGCCGAATTTTGTTTGATCTCGACACTTTAGGATTCGGGGTCGGATCAGGTCTCGTGTTGATTACCCAGCGTTTGATCCGGAGAAGGTGCTGATCGGGCTCGTTAGAGCCACTTTATGGGTCGGTTCATGCCCGTCTAGCCAGTTGCTCCGGTCTTCGCGTACCAGCCACGCGCGGGCACCACGCATTCGCGCGTGATACGGAGGCGCTTCTCTTCGAGGTGATCGTGAAGTTCAACAGCGACACCGGCGACTCCTTCAGATGGATTCGCAATCGCTCCCGGTAGGCATCGCGCTCCGGCGTGATGCCGAGCAGAAACGCCCGACTTGGTTCGACCCCGGCAGGATTCCCGGCCATCGACCCCATGAAATATCACCTGCCGAGCATTCCCCCAACTCGTTACTTGATACAACGCCCGATTAAACTGGATCCTCGATTTCCTCGGCATGACGTAACGATTTGCCCAACGCCCTCAAACAACATCTATAGTTAATAGTGTATGTCTGACCCCTTAGCCTAGGGACCAACAAGGTTGACCTTCTTAAGGGAAGGTATCACCTGTTACTAACGTATCCACACCTACCTTTGGAAAACAAAAAAAAGAAGGAGGGGGTAGCATTTGATACCGTCAGCGTATTTCTGGACAACGGAAACGTTGCCGGCCGTTTCCATGATTCGAGGTCATTTGTCGTGCTGGGTCTCTTCCTTGACGACTCTGCGGATGCAGATTCACCACCCTCACTTCATTACCGGGTTCAAGGGACAAAAATCGAGGTGATTGAGTCGAAAGACAATCTGTTGAAATTCTTCTCTGAACTCGCCGGGCTCGCGGGAAAAGCCAAATCGGTCATGTTTGCTCAAGCTGCGGATCAACGATCTATCTATTTGTATCTGGCGGAGGTCAAGTACCCAGGCAAGGACTTTCTCTTCTCGGTGACGGCTTCGTATTACACAAATCACAACGCCGAAGTACTGCAATCCATCACCGGCAGTGCGGACAAAGCCAAATCAGCGGCGCTGGACAGCCTGAAAAATGCGGCGCTAAACATAACCACGAACCGGGACGAGGCGCTTCGGCGTTTTGAACAAGCCAAAGACTATGAGGCCCTGGCGGAAACCTTTACTAAAAACAGGCCATCCATGATTAAGGAGTATGTCGGAAAGCCCATCAGCGAACGCACCTCGGTAATCCAGAATCGAACCCTCGAAAGCTTCAGTTTTTCCCTGGCCTACGCCATCAAGGACCCGAAGCAAATTACGTATGACAAGGATAACGGCATTGTTACTGCAAAGGATGACTCCAAACCCCCGACATTCCTGACCATCAATTACTATCCAGGAGGCGTGGAGAAGCGGATCAAGGACCAGGAAATGGACAAAGCACTACCAGCTCCCTTGTGGACCCCGTTCCATGTGATGGCTGGCTTTCGAACCGACATAACGGAGGCGTTTGAACCGATGCTGGGTGCTGGCGTTGGCATGCGGATCAAGGATATCTCGCTGAACCTCTGGGCCGGCGCATCCCTCCACCGGGGCGAGGAATTGACCAGCGGGAATGTCGAAGGGGAGCCGGCGCAACCGGGTCAGCTTACCAACGACAAATACGATGTCCCGTTTATGTGGGGTGTTTCAATCAGCTGGAAACCATAGGAGGCGCACATGACATTCTATAAATGGATTTATGCTGTTGTTCTTATCTTCCTCGCACTTGGTTCACCATCCGCTTTATTTGCCGAGGAAGAAACCAAAAGCGAACCGAATGGAGATTCGGCATGGTTGAAACTGTCCCTGTGGCCAGGTGTAGTATGGATGTCCGATGACAATCTCGAGGGACTCGGACTTGGCATCGTCAGTTCGAACAAAAATACAACCGGGCTTAGTGCCAGCGTCCTATTGGATGAGGCTTCCGGTGATTATATCGGGCTTCAAATCGCGCCCATGAATGTGGTTGGTGGCGATATCCTTGGTGCTCAGGTCGGGTTATACCAAAGCACCCAAGGGGATTCCTTGGGGCTTCAGTTGGGAGTAATCAACCGTTCCGGGGATTCCTTCAGCGGTATCCAGGCGGGATTGGCAAACCTGAATGGCGGCTGCGTCGGTGGTGCCTCCGTTGGACTGTTCAACTATTCCGGGTTTGATGCGGGAATTCTCCAGGTCGGACTCGTTCAGATTGCCGACCGGGATTTCGAGGGACTGCAGGCTGGAGGCGTCAACATGATCGTTCGCAACCTGTCGGGCATTCAGGTCGGATTATGGAATGCGTGTGGCGACATGGACGGAGCGCAGATAGGATTGATCAATTCGGCATCCACAGTCACCGGCCTTCAACTTGGAATGATCAATGCCGCGCAAAAAATGGATAGAGGCGTATCGCTGGGAATCATCAATCTCTACCGTACGGGCGATGGCGGCATATCTGGCTTTAGTCCGATTATCCGGGCTCGATTCTGACGAGCTTCATGAAACAAGTCCTTGCATCCTTGTTTTTGGCCATGCTGATTTGTGCGCCAGTTGCGGTGCTAGCTACTGGGGATTCACGCCTGACCCTGATTATCGATCAGGATCTATTTTACCCGTCGTATAACGAGGACAGAAATTATACGATGGGCGTCGCTGCGCATTGGACGGGAATGAGTATCGAACAATCTGGTATCACGGATCCGTTGAAAGGCCTGGACTCCGTCCTCTTCTGCGAATCGATATTGGACGCATTCAGTGGTGTCGCACACGGCGTCACTGTTGCTTCCACCACCTTTACGCCGGAGAACCTCGCAAACCCCGAGCCCATCTACAATGACCGCCCATATGCATCCCTGCTCTCGGTTGCCACACTGGTCCGCAGAACCGACAGCATAATCAATCCGACCAAATCCCTGACCACAGAGCTTACCGTGGGGCTTCTCGGTTTGCGTATTTCGGAAGATGTACAAACGTGGATACATTCCAGTTTGCGCGCTGCGAACAATGGCCGGGGAAGACCCGATCCCGAGGGTTGGCCCCATCAGATTTCCGATGGCGGGGAACCGACCATGATGTATCGCGTTGCCTACGACACCCGGTGCTTCCACCTTAAGGCAGCCGACAACCATGACTGGGTACAGTTGATTCCCGGAGGGGAGCTTGCCTTTGGTTATTACACCTACGTGAAAGCTGGTGGAATGTTGCGCGTTGGTTACATCAACAGGAACTATGTATCGTCTGGAACCCTTTCGGATGTAGTGGTTCCGATGAAAATCGGCGCAAACAAATCGGCAGAGCGAAAGAATCCGCGATCAGCGAGGGATCGCTGGTTTGAACCGTTCGAGCTATTTGTCTTTGGAAAAGCAAGCGGATACGCCATGGCATACAATGTGATGCTGCAGGGCCAGTTCAGGGACAGTGACGTTACGGTGGATTCGGAAGATATCGAACGGCTTGTCTCCGAAACTCAGGTTGGAGGAATGGCACGAATGGGGAATTTCGGCCTGCAGTATTCCGTCTACGGCCGATCATCCGAGTTCGACAGTGATCTCTCGCGGTCCCATTACTGGGGCAGCATCGCCCTCAGTTATTCGATGCGGTTTTGATTCTGGAAACATGGCTGCTGGGTTGGAACCGATCGCACATTGACGTCGAGAATCCCGCTAACCTTAGTGTAACGTTCTTCTTGTGGTTTATTTTTTGCTGCGGTTGTACTTTTTGATCAAGGAGGTGTTTATGTATTTCATTACCAGTCGTATGCCCGCGGTGAATACGGAGCCGGAGCTTAATCCGGATTTCGTGTTCGATTTGCAGAACAACTCGTCGAGTCGGGCGTTTTATTGCTGCCGGCGGATGGCGAACGGGACGATCCGGGAGATCGGGAGCAAGGCGATGCTGGGTGCCCTGAAGGCGTCCGGGTATCGACAGATCCTACTGTACCTGCACGGCTTCAACAACCTGCCGGACTACGTCTTCCAGACCAGCAAGACCTTGCAGGCGTTCTGCGATGCGAAGAAGGCGAAGGAGGTGTTGGTAGTGCCGATCATCTGGCCGTGCGACAACGACCTGGGAATCGTGAAGGATTACTGGGATGACCAGCAGGCGGCCGACCAGAGTTCGTTTTCCTTCTCACGCATGCTGGAGAAGTTCATGGCCTGGCGCAGTTCGGAGCAGGACAATCCGGACGATGATCCGTGCCTGAAGCGCATCAATATCCTCGCCCACTCGATGGGCAACCGGGTCCTGCGCCAGACCTTGCTGCTATGGCGCAACAAGTTCCAGCCCCAGGGGGTGCCGCTGCTGTTCCGGAACACCTTCCTCGCCGCGCCTGACATCCTCAACGAGACGATCCACAAGGGGCATTCCGGCGAGCTGATCGCCCACGCCTCGCGCAACGTCGTCGTGTATTACGCGTCCGACGACCTCGCCCTCCGGGCCAGCAAGGTCTCCAACCTCAAGAACGGCGAAGCCTCCCGCCGCCTCGGCCATACCGGCCCGGAAGACATGGACAAGACCCCCAAGAACGTCTATGCGATCGACTGCGATGACATCAACACGGCCTACGATACCCCCAAAGGCCACACCTACTTCCTCGGCGGAAAACCCAAGTCAAAACCGGGCGTCGTTTTCAATCACATCTTCAACACCATCCTCACCGGCCGCGTCTTCCCGAACGACGAGTACCGGAAGACGACGATTTTGAAGGCGGGTGGAGCATGAAGACGGTGTACGAGAACGGCGGCTATCGCGTGAAAAAGGAAGAGGTCTCTGGTCCGGTTAGTTTATGGAGTGACGGGGACTACATCGTCGTGGATCCGCGCGGGAACATTATCGCGTCGTATCGCGATCTGGATGACGCCATCGCACGAGCGGACAGCGAGGCGGGGGATTAATCCTCGCCGCTCGATCATCTATTCATGAGGAGGTCGTATGGGAAACGAACATGTTGCAATCGCGGCCAACAAGTATGTGTTTGCCGTAATCGTTTTTTTGGCGAGCACAATTACCAGCGCGGCCATTTCTTACTGCTTTTCCAAACGTCAGGCTTGGATTGAGCGTCGCGAACAGGTTTTCGAGGAGGTATCAACCCTAATTGAAACGGGCCATGCCATTCTTGATTCAATCGACGACTCGTTTACCGCGCAAGAAGATCCGAGCAAGAGAATTGAGCTATGGAATAAATACGAGGCCATTCAAGCCGAATACCTGGGCAGTCGATCGCGGAGGCTGTTTCTCCTGGATAAATATTTCGGCAGCGAAATCGCTGGCGGGATTGAAATGATATTGTCTGATTTTGATAAAGGGACCTACAACAAAACAGCAAGTGAAGAAGTCGGAGAGACCGGCAGAGGGTACGTGACGTATTCGGAAATCTGGGAAGGACTTGGGCCGGACTCCTTGCGAAGCGGATATGGGTATAAGTGGAAAATGATGTCGCTGTGCGGTATGGACGTAAAACCCTACCTCAAGAAGATTAAAAAGGAGTACCCGCCGGAATCGTAACTTTACCGTTACGCCAGGTAATGCGGTACGTAAATGAAGCCGATTGCTCGATGGCCCATAGGAGGCGGGGCAGGAATTGACTATACATCTACGCCCCACGCACGGGCCACTTCTTCTTGAGGTTTACCTTCTTCGTCAGCGCCTCACCTTCGGTTATTTCCTCAAATTCCGCGTCGAGCTTCGGGAGTTCGACGGCGTTCAGGGCGAGCTTGTAACCGAAGGAGCCAAGCGGGGCGACTGAGATAGACAACGCAATGCGTTGGGCGAAGCCCGATTGAGCGGGGTCGCGAGGGAGTCAAATCCGACTCTAGTAACAGATCGGCACGGTGGCCTTGTCAGCGACGGAGAAGATTCACGAAAGTGACGCCGGGGGGACATTGGCCAGAATGCTCTCAAAGTTCGCCTTGATGCAGGCAACAGCCGTCTCGTTCGAAACATTCCAACGATCAGCCAAGCTCTGATAGACAAGTGCAACGCTCGTCGGGCTGCATACTTGGTCGTGGACCTTTGTGAATGGCCCATCACTCTCGACCAAAATTCTTTCCCTGGGTGAGTGTGCGATAACTCGCTGGCCGCTAGCGCTAGAAAGCATAACCGGATTGACGGATACGAAATGGCCTTCAGCAATAACGGCTTGAAGGACTTTTAGCGAACCTGAGAACCAATGGAAGACCGCCGCCTTGATTCGGTGCCGACGAAGCCCTTCCAAAACAGCGGCCTCCGCTCCTCTACTATGCAAAGTGATGAATCGCGGGCGATCCTGAATTGCGCTAAGAACCTCTTCGAATACGCGCTCTTGGACGGTCTTCGACGCCATGCCTTGGCGGGAAAAATCGAGGCCAATCTCTCCAATGAAGTTAGAGTGAGGCGCCAACCGCTTAAACGCAGCCAACTCTCGAATTCCCTTGGCTGCAAACAACGGATGCATCCCCAGAGCCGCAGACACGAATTTGTGACCGCGTAGCCTGTCGGCAGCGACTGCGAAGTGGGAAGGAAGGTTCGTGACCGCCACCACGCGTAAAGCGCTTTTCTCACACTCCCGGACCGCTTCTTCAGGAGAGGGATACTGGTCAATGTGGCAGTGGGTATCGATCAACATGCTCGAATCTCGCTCTTCACATATGTCGAGCCGCTTGCCCGCAACCATGTGAGTACTTCAGAGCGCATCCGTTTCACCAGCTCCACATATTCAGAAAGGCTGCCCAACGGGAGCGACCCGTTTCCAAGCAAACCTGCAGCAATCTCGCGGTCAGAGTCTCCTCTGCGAAGAAATGAAATTAGCGCCAACAGGTCAGCCCTGGCATCACCCGATAGATCAGCAATCAATTCTACTGGAATTCCGTAAACTTCGGTGTCTAGCCCTCGCTTGTGTAGTGCAGCTCGGCGGAAGAGGCAAGGAATGCAAATCCCGCACCCGAGTGGCGCTTTTCCAGACGGGCCTTTCATATTGATCCAATGGCCCCGACGCGACGACTTCGCGCATGAACGGGTAAGAGCGAAGGCTCTGCTTAGCAGGGCTTGATCCCGACACTCCTCTACCATCTCGCCCTTGGTTTTTAGTGCATAGGGGTTACTAACTGGATTGAGCATTCCCACCCGTCTGAGAATTTCGTTAAGCCCCGATATGAAGTGAGGGTGAACCGTCCTGGTGCTGCATGATCCACGGCGTGCCGGGATTAAAGGGAAATTCAGCGCGATGGGGCCATTCTCCGGAATCAAGACTGGCGTGCCTTTGCCTAGAAGCTCTGCAAAGTAACATCCCAGGGAGACGAAGAGGAGTGAACGGCTACGGAAGTTCGTATCAGCTCCACCGGACGATAGACCAACACGAGTTTGAGCGAGGTTAAAACGGCCATCGAATTTTTGTTTGCAGATAGTTTGCAATGCCCGCTGGTCCGAGCCAGGGCCGGAAACATCACCGTCGTAGTGCCCAACCAGAAGCAATTTCTCGGTCGGATTATCGGTGAACCAGTCCACTGCACCGATGAATGAATCCAACCCACCCGAGAAGAGGCATACAGCTTCACCGGTAGCACGCTTTAATCGAACGCTGCGCCTTCTGGGCTTCTTTTGAACCAAACGTTTCTCGCCGTGACGGAATGAGATTTCCCAGCGGTCACCGGTCAGGAAGCCAATACAGTCCGACAGTTCATCGGCGACATCGGCCCATGTATCGACGTGCTCGACAGGGATTTCGATGGCTAGGTGTCGAGTCCACTTGTCGTCCGCGCCTTCCCGCCGCACCGCTTTATCCGCAGCATAAATACACGATGCGATGCATAAAAAATCCTGAGCAAGGTCCGGGACGGTCCGCGATATTTTCAGTAGCGCAGTTGCATTCACATCGAGAACGACCTCTTCGGGTTGTCCCTCAAAATGAAGAGAGAGTTTGGCGATCTCTTTCCTGATGTCGGACTCCGGCGCAATCGTGATGGTTATGTCTCGTCTCATGGCTGCTCCTCCCCGAAGATTGCAATCGTGTCCGCGACGATGCCGTCCACAATCACCGCGCCAGCGGTGCCGTTCCAATCCACCGAAGAAAGCGCACGCGAGGCTTCCAGAGCTCCGATCTTGGCGTCGATGAAATCTCGAATCTGGCCCGCCATGCTTTCAGCCTTTTCAAAGCCATGGGTATCGAGAACGCCCTGATAGCCCACGGTCTTGAAGACCTCGAAAATGTAGTGGCCGAAAAAGTCATGAAGAGCGCCTTCGATGTTCTGGGCGGCGTTCGTCACCGACTCGACCAGCCCATCGATTCCCTGCACGCCCTCCGACCATTTGAGCACCAGTTCCATGAGCGCGCCACGCAGCGCAGTTTGCTCAATCAAGCTGGCAGGCCCGCCGAGAAGATCCGCTAGTGCCAATGCAATTTCATCGGGAGACTTGCCCGTAAGATCAGCCAATCCTAGCTCCGCCAGCGCCTCGCGAAATCCCTTGGTCCCGACATCAGCCAAGAAGGCCCCAATCCCGCGTGCGACTGTGCGTGCTGATCCAGCGATTCGACGAGTTCCGCCACCACCGCCATCGCCTCCCCGACTTCCTCCTCCGCCTGCACCTCCTACTCTCGCACGACCTGCACCACCTCCTGATCGAATAGCTGATCCGCCTCCATGGCTGGAAAGCGGTGCTCCGAAACCCAGTTGCGGCGCTCGCGCCATCTGGTCCACGAATCCGCTAACGATGGAACCTGCCTTCTGCGGAGTGACGTGCCCTTCGCCGCCCGCCCGGGTGGTTTCAGTTTTTGCTGCCCCCCAGTTTGGCGATCCCGAATAATTGGTTGAAGTGCCCATACGCTATCTCGCCTTTTGTTTCAGAGCCTTTTCGAAAGGTGTTTTCCCGTCCTGCCTCTCAGCAACGATCGACTGGCATACCTTCCCCAAGGGACTCGACTTTGCGGACATCGTGACGATGTCAATTCCCAGCGCGGGTGAGAGCTCTCGACTTGGAATCCTCGACACCACAGCCTTAAATTCATCTGCAACCTGCGTGTCAATATCGGCGATCTCCATCAACGCTCGGAATGCCTTCATATCGCCCGGGGTTCGTTGCGCATTCGCAACCAACAACTGAGTCAGGATCGAACGTTCTGCAGGTTGAAGCTGATGGATTGCTTTTCGTCCTGCGGCGTCACCCATCTCGCTCAGCACATTCCTAAAAATCGCGCGAACAATAGGAGGAACCATGGTCGTCCCACTCATTGTCGAGCCCAGTCGATCCCGCGTCACCCACATGTAGTCGCGCAAATCGATAGTCGCCAACGGCGGCTGTAGCGCGAGCCAGCGGGTCATTGGTGCCCATTCAGCGAGTCCTTCTGTCGGTGCTGAGGGCGTGGCTCCGGGCTTGGATTGCGGCTTGGGCTCCAACTCTGCAAGAATTCCCACCAAGCCCGTCTGACCATCCATGTTAGCGAATAGCTTATCGAACAGCTTTGGTGCCGCGTATTCCAAGAGCATGAGCTTCACCAAAACCTCGTCCTTCACCTCGTCGAGTTTGGCTACATCGGCCAGCTTTCGCCGAAGAAAGAATGCATTTAGGAACCGCTTCACTTGTCGTGGGTTTCCCTGAAGCACATCCGTAACCTGAGAGGCGATTCCCGCCCCGATGCGTAGTGCCTCTGAGAGTTTGGGCGGCAGAGTAGCGTTCTTCAGAGCTTCCAAAGCGTTCGTCTGGGTAAACGCGCAGTAGCGATCTTTGGCCCGCTGATTCCGCGACTCCTCGCACACCCGGCTGAAGAGCGCTGGCTCCAGGTGGCGTTTACAAAACAAGAGCGTGAGATACGTCTCGATTTCGGAGGGGGACAGACGGGGGAGCCGATACGGGATCTGGATGAGCTTCTCCAAATAGTCGTCCACTAACCGCTCGCTAGAATCGGACTGCCCGTCGGTCGATGCCTTCAGAGTATCTCGATAGCGCCAAGCTACCGCCTGCCGGATAATCCGCCGATCTGCACCGATCACGAAGGCCGTGTTCGGCACATTCAAGAAGAGTTTGATGGCTTCCAGATTTTCGATGATCCGATCCGGGGAACATCGATCCAGGTCATCGATCAAAACGACCAGCGTCTTGATGTCGCTTTCGGCGAGCATCTTCGCGAAATCGTCACGAAACTGGCGAATGTCGGAGAGCGCCTCATCCGGGTTCGTCTCGGCTCCATTTTCGAGGGCGTCCTTGATAGCATCTGGTGCTGAATCTTTCGTTCCCGCCCATGCGCCGGTGGACAAGGCAGGAAGGATCGCCGCGAGCCCGACTCCACCCGTTGCTGCCGCCACTCCTCCCGCGACGGCTCCGGTGAAAAGCATCCTCACCGCGCGCATGTAATCCACCCGATTGAGCAGCTTGCCAGCGCTCTCCTTGAGCTTCGGACCAAACCGTTTGTGGTCGCGTAGAGCCGTCAGGATGGAGCTCAGCAGCGCGGCCTTCGCATCATCATAACCCTCGAAGAGCCAGCCGTTGAAATAGAGCACTGCCACTCCCTTGTAGGGATTGGCTTCCGCGTTCTCGCCTGCGGTTTCCTTTTCAAAGTCATCCCGCAGCATTTGCATGATGCTCGATTTGCCGCCGCCCCAATCGCCATAGACACCAATGGTGGCCGGCAACACAGCCGGATCAATGATGAGTTCTCGGATCAGGTCGGCGTGGACGCGAAACCCAAAAAGGTCATCAGATGTTTCGTTGTCAGACCACATATTGGTTGTCCTTGTTCTTTCGATGGTGGATGAAGTTCTGGACCCAGGCGAAGTTGGCGTTGCTCTTGGGCGGGACACCGAACAGCCAGCGCACTTCGTCGTCCTTGCGGAACCAGTCGGAATTATTAAAGGGCGGATTGGCGAGCACGTAGTCGGCGCGGAGGTCGGGGTGCTGGACGGAGCGGAAGGTGTCGGCGTGTTCCTTTTCCTTGCCGATGTCGGCCTCGATACCGCGGATGGCGGGGTGGCGGGTGGTGGCGTTGGGAGCGCCAGCGGATTTTGGGCTGAACTGCTGATCGATGCGAAGGGAGGGGTTCATGGTTTCTTGCGTACGCTACGGCTCAACGAGCATCGGTTCCCGTTGATTCGTAGGTCATCCCTTGTGCGTTCAAGTACGTCGTGCCTGGCAACAACACCCTCCCGTGACGTTGGCAACGGGTCCAGAATGACAAAGTGTGGGGATTCCGGCAAGTGGAAGCGGGGGCGTCTGTCCAAGGATTGGATATCCCAGGGATTGCGTTTTCCAGGGACTGGACAGTGGGGAGGAGGCGGAATGGTTGATGGTTGATGGGGGGCGTGGGCGCGGGGAATGGTTGATGGTTAATGGTTCATGGTTGATGAGGGATGGTTGCCTGCCGGAGGCGGGATGCGAGCGTGTACGAGTGGGTGTACGAGTGTGGGGAAAACGGAGGGGAGGAACCACGAATGAACACGAATGGACACGGATGAGGGGGATGGAAGAATGGGTGATGGTTTATGGTTGATGGTTGATGGAGGGCATGGACGAGTGGGTGTACGAGGTCGGGCGACGCAGGGCGTGCGTTGGCCTGAAACAGACGCCCCTCTGGCGAGGTTCGCCGGAGCTACAGCAAGCCCGGTGTAGTAGCCGCTCCGCGAGCGGCACGGGGACGCAGAGCGGGAACCACGGATGAGGGGGATGGGAATGGAGAATGGGTGATGGTTTATGGTTGATGGGCGAGAGTGGAGGGCGATTGGGATTACGATTACGAGGGAGGTGTGGGTGAGGCGGGGCGCGCGTTGGTCCGACCCCGGGTGGTATATTCACGATGAAGAGATGATTCCCGCCTCTTCTCGGGTCGCATCGTCAATGCTGGATTATTCCTGCACGACACGAAGGATTTGAAAACTCGAGGGAAGATTGATGATCTCCCCGGTTGCTCCAGTCGCATTTTCGAAGATCTTCACCGTGCTCCAGTTGGTTTCCGTGATATCAGGCGAGGCTTCCAGTTGGTTCGTGTAGGCAATGCTGAGCCCGTTAATGACCACATACACCTGTCCATTGGTGATGGTCATGTCCGAAATTTGCGGGCCGGGTTGCTTCGCAATCGATAGCCAATCGTTTCCCGAGTCGGTTTCTATCGTAAAATCGGTCAATTCCTCGGATCCAACCCGCACCTCATCAATCGTAAGCCATTGATAGCCCCTGGCAAAGTCAACCCAGGCATGCGCAATTCCCGTCAATCCGCTGCGATCATAGGAGGTTTCGGTCCTTATGTAGGATGAGATCGGGAACGACTGCCCAAGCGTTACCTCGAAGGTCCAGTTCGTAATGGCGTTAGAGGGAGGGAATCCGGAAAAACTGTTGTTGCCAGACCAGGTTCCATCAAACGTACCAGGCGAACTTCCATTGAACATGCTGTTAAACTCATAGCGGCTAATCGCTGTATTGGTTCCGTCCGCAAATGCATAGCCCTGACCCGATATGGAGAAACGGACCCGTATCGTAGCGGTTTGGTTGTTCAGGCTGGAGTTCGCCGGGACAATGGTCAGGTAATCACTCCACTCGGCAACGCAGGAGGACGTAGCAAACGGAGGGGCCCCGGGCGATGAGGAGTCGATGGAATTCCGCGACCTCAAGATGCCGAATCCGGCCTCCATGGCGAGCACGGCATTGCCGGTATCAACCACGCCACCGAACAGGTTTGTGGCCAGGTCAGAGGCTTTGCCATAAAACGAATTGCTGTAACTGGCCGGTGGGTGCGAAACATATGCCTCGATGTAGACAAACTGCGCCTTTGCCGTCGTTGTTGCCAAGCACGCAAGAAAGACACAGCGAACGCAAACTAGACGACTCCTCATGACATACCTCCCTTTTAGCGACGCTCCTCGGTTTCGTTTATAGTGCCCGTGGACGGCATCATCAAGCCGGAACATCATTGCGTGTAGGTGTCCGGATTGAATGTCCAGAAGGCGCGTGGTGAGCGGATGAGGAACCAAGGCCGGAGACTCGCGGATGGACACGAATAGAAACGGATAGAGAGGGCAGCGATTTTGCGGTTCATGGCGCTGTCCGTGAAGGAGTAGCGCGCATCGGGGCATGCGCCCTTACGGGCGCACTACGAACGGGGGGAGGATGCTTGGTGGGACGGGGAATTCCGGATGGGAGAGGCGTGCGTCGTGCATAACGCGTTGCGGGGCAATCGCGGATTTGGTCCGACCCGGAGTTTTCCAAGGAAGGGAAACCACGGATAAACACGAATGGACACGGATGAGGGGGAATGGAGATGGAAATGGAAATGGAAGAATTGGGAATGGTTTATGGTTAATGGGTGATGGGTGGGTGAGTGTTGGGCATGGGAATGGAGATGGGAATGGAAGAATGGGTGCCCGCCGGAGGCGGATCCGCCTCTTGAGGAATGGGTGATGGTTTATGGTTGATGGGGGGCGTGTACGAGGGGGTGTACGAGCATGGGTGACGCGGGGAGGGCGATTGGGATGACGGTGACGAGGAAGGTGTGGGTTGGGCGGGGCGTGTGTTGGTCCGAAGCGGGCTCCCCTCCGGCGAATATCGCCGGAGCTACAGGAAGGCCGGTGTAGTAGCCGCTCCGCGAGCGGCACGGGGATGGGGAGGTGGAACCACGAATGAACACGAATGGACACGGATCGAAGGGAATGGGAATGGAAATGGAAGAATGGGGAATGGTTTATGGTTAATGGGTGATGGGTGGGAGCGGTGGGGGGCGTGCGATTAGGATTAGGATTAGGATTACGAGGAAAGGAGGGCGTGGAGCCAGGATGCGAGGGTTGGGCGGGCGGTTTGGGCGGCGGGGGGGTTGAGGAGGGCGAGGCGGGTGCGGCGGTAGAGTAGATCGTCGGGGGTGCGGGCCATTTCGTGGTGGACGGCGTGTTCGACCCAGGCGCGGTCGGGCGGTTCGAGGTGGGAGGCGGGTTCGGGGCCGGGGGTGAAGGTCCAGTCGCGGGTTTGGCTGGGGCGATCGGGTCCGCCGGCGGTGGCGAGGACGCGGTTGACGGCGGCTTCGCCCATGGCGCGGGCGGTGGTGAGTTTGCCGCCGAAGACGGAGACGAGGCCGGAGGGGGCGACGGCGAGGTGGAAGTCGCGGCTGACGTCGGAGGAACGTTGGCCGTCGGTGCGGGGCAACGGGCGCAGGCCGGCGAAGGTGGCGATGATGTCGCGGCGGGGGGGGGGGGGGGGGGAGGGGGGGGGGGGGGGGGGGGGGGGGGGGGGGGG
>CALMUP010000012.1 GCA_937872895.1 uncultured Verrucomicrobiota bacterium | reverse complement strand
TATAACGCCGGAACTACAGAAACCGAAGCGGAATCGCAAGACAACGACCAGATGCTTCCTGTAGCTCCGGCGATGTTCGCCGGAGGAAGATGAAGTCCGGACCGTGAGCCGCGACCTTCCGGCGTATAACGCCGGAACTACAGAAACCGAAGCGGAATCGCAAGACAACGACCAGATGCGTCCTGTAGCTCCGGCGATGTTCGCCGGAGGGAGACAAAGCCTGGATCACGAGCCGGAACGACAGAGCCCGAAAAGGTCCGTTCCCGATTCCGGATGGCGGTTGTTACGGGGTGGCGGTGAGCGCGGCGGTGGCGAGGCGTTCGAGCAGGGCGCGCAGGCGGTCCTGGTCCTGGGGCGACAACTCGTTGAGGCGGGCATTGATGTCGGTGGCGATGCGACCGGCTTCGGTGGTGCGGCCCATCTTTTCGTAGAGCACGGCCAGGCTGAGCAGCACGCTGGCGGTGTTCGGGCGCAGTCCGAGCGATTTCTGCAACGCCTCTTCCGCCTCCAGCGTCTTGTTTTTCTGCATCAGGATGACGCCGAGGGTGTCCCAGGCCGAGTGGTTGCGCTCGTTGATGGCGATCGATTCACGGACCAGTCCTTCGCTTTCGTCAAGGTTGCCCTGCAGGTAGAGCACGTAGGCGAGGTCGTTCAAGGCCTGCGGTGAACGGGTGGTGGCGAGGCTGGCGCGGTAGGCCGATTCGGCCAGCGCGTATTCCTTGTTGTAGTAGTGGTGCACGCCGAGCATGTAGTTGCCGAGCGCATTGCGCGGATCGACGGCAAGAACTTTCTCGACCGTGCGCTGCACCTGGTCGCGGCTGCCCTCGTACATGTCGAGCCGCAGGGTCATCTCCAGCGCCGGCACGTTGGACGGCTGGCGGCGCAGGATGTCGGAGAGGTGGCGGCGCGCGGTGTCGCGGTCGCCCTGATCAACCGCCGACTGGGCGAGCACGAGTTGAATGCCGGGGGCGAGCATCTTGGCGTCGCGCAGCTTGCGCATGGCCTCCTCGCCCGCCGCCTTGTCGTTCATCTGCGCGGCGGTGATCGCCAACGCGGCCCAGGCCTGCATGTTCTCCGGCTCTTCCTTGATGACATCGCGGAACAGCTTCATGGCCATGGCCGGCGAACCGGCGAGCGACTCGAGCACCGCTTCATCCATCCGCAACACGTTCGGCTTGATCGCCGTCTTGCGCAGCGCGGCCAGGTGTTCGCGCGCTTCGGCATACTGCCCGTTGCGCACGGCAAGCCGCATCAGGCCGAGCAGGGCGGCGACGTTGCCGGCATCCTGCTCCAGCACGGACTCGTACTGCTCGCGGCTTTCGATGTCGCGCGACTCCCCGAAATACAACCCGGCGAGGGCGAGCTGGATCTGCGGATTCTGCTGGTTCAGGGCGAGCGCCCGCTTCATGTCGCTGATGGCCATCGTGGCCTTGCCCGACATGGCGAAGGCCATGCCGCGGTTGGCGAACAGTTCCGGCACGCGCACGATGCCGTACACGTACGACAACGACCAGGTCTGCACCCGCCCCATCACCGCCTCGGTGCGCTGGATCAGCTCGGCCTCCAAGGCCTCGAACTCCGGACGTTTTTCGCGCTGGGCCAGCACGTGCAGGTTCATCAGCGCGCTGAGGTTGTCGGGGGCCAGCCAACGGGCCTGCTGGTAGCTGGAAAAGGCATCGTCCGTGCGGCCCATGTCCTCGAGCAGGACGCCGAGGTTGTTGGCGACCTTGCTGATGTGGGTGCGGATCCATTCAAGGGCGACACCCTGCGGACGGGTCTTGTCGGCCTCCACCGCCTCGAGCCGCCGGCCGTAGGTTGACCAGAAGGCCTGGTTGCGCGCCAGCACCTCATCCAGCGAAGGCATGGCATCCTCCCGCGCCCCGTTGAACACGGTGCGGTCCGGGATGGCCTGGTAGCCGGCCATCATCCAGAGATCGGGAACATGGACGACCGCCGTGTTCCGCTCGACATCCTTCAGGTGGAAGAACCACTCGTCCATCAGCGGGGTCATGCCGACGCGGGCCAGGCTTTGCAGGCGGGCATCGTCCTTGAACAACGAGGCGATGTACTTCATGTGCGGCACCGAACGGGCGTAGGACATCCGGATCAGCGTGGCGGGACTGCCGCGCAGCTTCGCCTCGATGGCGATCTGGTCGTCGAGCAAGGTGTTGGTGACCAGCCAGGCGCGGTCGCCCGCCGAGGCCACGACCTCGCGGGAGAAGTCATACACCAGCCGCTCGGCCGGATCACGGGCGAGCGGCATGGTATGCGCCACCAGCGTGTACACGACGAAGGCCGGGGCGGCGACCAGGCCGAACCGACCGATCACCCGGCGGGCCTTTTTCATGCCGGGTTTTTCAAACCGCTTCTCGCGGAAGGCCGTCACCATCCAGAAGGCGGCGGCATGGCCGACCCACAATGCGATGAAGACATACGGGGTCACGAACAAACGGCCGATGCCGGTCAGGTTTGCCGGGGCGAGCGGGAAGTCGGGCAGCAACAGCAACACGGACAACACGGCCATGACCAGGTAGAGCGCGAGCGTGCCGATCATCGCGCCCGGTTTCCGACCGGCGCTGCTGGTCTGGCGCAGGGCCAGGGTGATGACCCACGGGAAGAAGCTCACCAGCAGCAGGGTCAGCCAGCCGACCCGCGGCAGCCCGCCGGTCATGCTCTGGTATTGTTCGATGAGGATGTACCAGACGACCTGGAAGTAGCCATCGAACGCGCGGAAGTGGTAGGCCGGCGAGGCCATGAAGAAGCCGGCCTGGACGAAATACAGCGACAACCCGGCGAGCAGGCCACCGGCTGCGATAGCCACATGGCGGAAGGTGAACACCCCACCCTGCCACATCCGGGCCAGCACCAGCACGACGAAGATCGGGGCGAGGATGATCGCGGTGGTGAACTCCACCACGGCCACGCCGTAGAGCAGCGAAGCCAGGGCGAGGCGGGAGAACGGGGTGCCGACCGCGAAGGTGATGACGAGGAAAAACGCACCGGCAACGAGGACAAGGTCAAACAGGATCGGATTCGCGCGGCTGGCCGCCAAGGTAAAGGGGGCGGATGCGAGCAGGAACAACACCGTCAGGGCTGCCGCGCCGAGGGCCACCCGGTGCATCGCCGCCACCGGCATGGCCCGGTCCGCATTGAACCCGAGTGCCGAACGGTAACTGATCCGGAACACCAGCACCACCAGGGCGGCACCGCACAGGGCACTGAACAGGTTGATGGCAAACACCGCCCCACCCCCGGTCAATGCGGCCAGCAACCGCACGATCCAGCCATACACCGGATTCGCGAACAGCGGGACCGGATCCAGGCCGAGGTGCTGGTTCAACACGTGGGAGGAGAAACCGACATGGGGGATTCCCGTCACCAACAGGGACAGGAGCGCCAGTGCGAGCAGGCCCGCACCCCATGCGGCCTTCGAATAGGACATGTGCTTCATAGATCTTCCGTTTTGCAGGCGGTTAAGCCCTTTTTTATACCCGCGCCCGACCGGCACCGATAGCTTTTTTTCCCGGAGCCCCGGGTCAGCGGCGCTCAATGAACGCGGTGAGCGCGTCGAGCCTCCGCTGGGCATGGGCGGCAAGGATCTGATCGTTGCCGGCGATGGCCAGCGTCAAGGTTTCGCTCCACAAGGCACGGCTCGTGGGGTGCCGCTTCACCGCCTCGCGCATCAAGTCAAAACCGAGCTTCTGATCTCCGGCGGAAAACACATACTTGGCGCGATGGCTGATCATCAGCGGCGAGTCGGGATAAACCGAAAGGGCGTGGTTCAATACCTGACCGGCAAATTCGGTTTGTCCGGCCCGCATACCCAGTTCGACCAGGTAATAGAGCGACCAGAAATCATTCCCATCAAGCTGGAGGGCGGCCTGGTATTGTTGAACCGCATCATCCAACTGCCCGGCACGGCGCAAGGTTTGAGCGGAGGAGGTCAGCATGGACACCAGCTCATTCCGGACCACGGGGTTGTTCGGCGAAATCTCCAGTGCGGCGGCCAGCAACTTGAAGGCTCCGTCCATGTCACCCTTCACCCGCAGCAAGGCCGCCTGCAACATCATGCGGACGGCCTCGTGCTCTTCCTGCACCCGTTGTGCGACCTCTGAATCCATCCGGTCCAGCCATGCTTGCGGGATCGGCGTGAAATGCGCCAGCAACGCCTCCTGATTCTCGTCCGTGGTGTAGCGCAACTGGCTCTTCGGGGTGGAGTATTCGATGATCGGGCGGTCATCGGTGTTGATCGGGCCGGACCCGGTAAATCCCGGATCGGCGCTCAAGTCGGCGATAAACATGCCGAGAATCATCTCCGGGCGGGTGAAGCCGACCTCGGCCAGCGATGCCGCGACTTCGGGAATCTCGAAATTCCGGCGCAACACCTCCGGATCGAGTTTCATCTCGCCCTTGAAGCCAAGCAACAGGGTATCGAACCCGGTGTAAAACAAGGCGGTGTTCGGGAACACGTGCACGAATGAACGCACGATGGTCAGGTAGTCCTCCTTGGACATTTCGTACATCGGAATCCACTGGCACATGATGCCGTCGGGCTTGAGCCGGTTGCGGCCGAGGGTGAAATGGTTGGCGGTGAACAGGTGGGCCGCGCCGCCGACGACCGGCTCGAACGGGTCGGAGGTGATCACATCGTATTCGTTGGTGGTGGAGAACAGGTGATTGCGGCCGTCGTTGATCGTCACGATGGCGCGCGGATTATCGAGCACGTTGTGGTTGAGGTCGCCCCAGACCCGCGCCGCGATGGCCACGGCCGGCTCAATCTCGACAACCTCGACGTGCTCGAGCGGATGGCAGGCCAGGGAGCCAAAACTCACACCCGCGCCCAACCCGAGGTTCATCGCCTTTTTGGCGTTGGGGTGGAACAACATCGGGAGGTGGCCGATCATGCGCTGCACGACCATGCCCCGCGTGCCTTCGTCGGCCTCGGTTTTGCCGTCGACACAGAAGAACTTCATTTCATTTTCGCCGATGTGTACCGACACGGTTGAGGAAAGGCCTTCACGGTAGTGCAGCAGGCGGTCGGCCATGACGACTTCCCGCAACACGACCTTGCCGTCACGCACGTAGTTGAATGAACCGAAAAACGCACCTGCCGACAGCAGTTCCCGGCTCCAGGATGGCGGATACACAGCAAGAACCGCCACCACGGCTGCGAATATGGTTGCCGTCGCCACCTTGAGCCGGGCCGAGGCCACGTATAGCACCAGCACCACCCCTCCCGGGATCAGCAGCAACGCAGCCAACGAAAGCAGCGAGTATTTCATGCCGAGGTTGGGCAGGAGCAGGAATCCGCCGACAAAGGAGCCAGCCACCGCACCGCAGGTGTTCAGCGCGTACACCAACCCGGTCGTGCCGGAGGAGCTGCTGGTTTCATGCCGGACGATGCGGGTGGCGATGGTGAAGGCTGCGCCGAACAACAAGGCGGGAACGGCGAGGTGGGACACGGCGATGATGAACCGCGCCTGGATCATGACCTCCCAGGTAAAGCCATGCCGGTTGAGGTAATCGAGCAGGAAGTCCGGGCCGGTATCAAACCGGTAGATCGACCACAGGGTGTAGAGGCCGATCAGTCCGACGGCGGCGGCAAGCCAGGCGGAGAGCTGGCGGGCGCGGTCGAGCAGCGGTGCGACCAGCAACGAGCCGAGGCCGATGCCGAGCAGGAACACGCCGAGCATGACGGTGAAGGAATAGGTGGTGGATCCGAAGACGAGGATCAGGGCACGGAACCAGATGACCTCGAGGGCGAGCGAGACAAACCCGCAGAGGGTGGTGAACACCAGGGCGATGCGGGCGTTGCGGGAGAAGCCGCTCCAGCGGAACGTCGGGCGCAGGGTTTCCCGGCCGACCTCGGGCACGAGGTGGCGTTTGGCGAGCAGCAGGGCACCCATGCCGGCGATGAAGTCCGAGGCGACGGCGATGATGTTGGTGTTGGTGAGGCCAACGGTCGGGATCAGGTAGAAGCCGCTGAGGAACACGCCGGCCACCGCGCCGAGGGTGTTCACACCGTAGAGCCAGCCGAGGCGGCGGCCGAAGCCGGCATCATCGCGGGCCATCCCCCGGATCAATACCGGCAGTGTGCCGCCCATGCAGATGGTCGGGACCAGCAACACCAGCGAAGCGAGCACGAACCGCAACGAGGTCAGGAACACCATGTTTTCGGAGACATGGCGGAAGGCCAGCATGTAGGCGACCTTGATCAGCTCGAACATCCACGGCATGGCCAGGGCGTAGGCGGCCACAGCGATTTCAAGGAAGGCGAACCCGCGGATCGGATTGCGCATCTTTTCACTGTAGCGGCCGAACAGGTGCGACCCGATGGCCAGGCCACCCATGAACGCGGTCAGCACGGTCGCGCTGGCATACACGGTGTTACCGAAAATGAACCCGAGGTGGCGCATCCATAGCAACTGGTAAACCAGGGCGGAAAGGCCGGAGAGGAAAAATACGATGGTGATCCAGAACATAGATGTATCCCAAAAACAAGTGTCCGCAAACCGTACACCGTAAGAGGATTGTGGTGAAAGGAAAAGCGCTAAAACAGGCCGGACGCGGCGCGACGGAAAGGCGGAAAGACGCTGAACCACAGAGGACACGGAGACGAAGACAGGGGAACTACGAAAGGCGCGAAATAGACGAAAGGATCTTGGTGGCGGCCAGGTGCTTCCTGTAGCTCCGGCGATGTTCGCCGGAGGGGGATGAGGAAGGCGACTACGGAACACGCGGAAGACCCGGAAAAGAATGGGAACCACAGAGGACACGGAGGACACGGAGATGAAGACGTGGGAACTACGAAAGGCGCGAAATAGGCGAAAGCGTTGTCGTGAGGGCCCCGTCCATACCGGACCGATGGCATCGTTGGTAGTGCGCCCGTCAGGGCGCAGGCGCGGCGGGTTTGGGTTAAACCACGGAGGCGGATGAGGGGGACGAGGAAGGCGACTACGGAACGCGCGGAAGACCCGGAAAAGAATGGGAACCACAGAGGGCACGGAGGGCACGGAGGGGACGTTAACTACGAAAGGCGCAAAATAGACGAAAGCGTTGTCGTCAGGGTCCCGTCCATGCCGGACCGATGGCATCGTTGGTAGTGCGCCCGTCAGGGCGCAGGCGCGGCGGGTTTGAGTTAAACCACGGAGGCGGATGAGGGGGCGGAGGAAGGCGACTACGGAACGCGCGGAAAAGAATGGGAACCACAGAGGACACAGAGGGCTCGGAGGGGAAGTTAACTACGAAAGGCGCGAAATAGACGAAAGGATCTTGGTGGCGGCCAGGCGCTTTCTGTAGCTCCGGCGATGTTCGCCGGAGAGGGACGAGGAAGGCGACTACGGAACGCGCGGAAGACACGGAAAAGAATGGGAACCACAGAGGACACGGAGGGCACGGAGGGGAAGTTAACTACGAAAGGCGCGAAATAGACGAAAGCGTTGTCGTGAGGGCCCCGTCCATGCCGGACCGATGGCATCGTTGGTAGTGCGCCCGTCAGGGCGCAGGCGCGGCGGGTTTGGGTTAAACCACGGAGGCGGATGAGGGGGCGGAGGGACGCAACTACGGAACACGCGGAAGACCCGGAAATAGATGGGAACCACAGAGGACACGGAGGGGAAGATGGGGGACTACGAAAGACGCGAAATATGCGAAAGGGTCATTGGTGGTGCACGGTGTCTTCTGTAGCTCCGGCCATATTCGCCGGAGGGGGATGAAGGCTGGATCGTGAGACTGGACTTTCCGGAAAAGAAGGGAACCACAGAGGACACAGAGGGCACGGAGGGGGCGAGTCGGGACTGTGAGACGGGACCTTCCGGCGTATAACGCCGGAACTACAGGGAACGAGCCGGGTTTGCCTATCTATGATCAGGCGCTTTCTGTAGCTCCGGCGATGTTCGCCGGAGGGAGACGAGGAAGGCGGCGACGGAACGCGCGGAAGACACGGAAATAAATGGGAACCACAGAGGACACGGAGGGCACGGAGGGGAAGACGGGGGGCTACGAAAGACGTGAACGATGCGGATGGGTGGATTGAGTAACTGGACCGTCGATCGTAGATCGCCGGAACGACAAATCCGGAGCGCGCGGGAGAAAACAAAAAAGGCACCCCCTTGCGGGAGTGCCTTTTTGCACGTCAGATCGAAAAGCGATTAGGCTTTGCGACGACGGAGGGCGAGAATCATGCCACCGATGCCCAGGAAGGCCATCGTGGACGGCTCGGGAACCTGCAGGAACAGCGTGTCACCGAAACCACCATTCCCCGGGGAGGGGTTTCCGCCCTGAATATTGAAGATATTCGGAGAATCAGGCGTCACGTTATTAACCGTAGCGATGATCGGGCTGTTGTAGTACCAGGTGCCGTTCACGATGTTGGCCGGATTAGCGGTACCACCATCGAACACGCGAGCGTAGATGAAGCCGACTTGGAATGTACCGACGTACTGGTCAACGAACGTCCCGTACGGATCAGCGCCACCAGAGTCGGTGAGGATGAACGTCTTGAGTACGCTTTCGCCAGCAGCAACGGCACCACCGACACCAGCCTGACCATACTGATTCACAGGCGTAAAGATCAGCTGAGCCAAGGCGTTGTTTCCACCATCAGTGATTCCGGTAACATCGTCGATCTTGTAGAAGCCGGCATCGCCCAGCCACGTAACGTTGATGTTTGCAGATGCAACGGACGCAAAAGCGAACGCCGCGATAATTGAACTTACGATTGTCTTCTTCATTTCTT
This sequence comes from uncultured Verrucomicrobiota bacterium, assembly GCA_937872895.1. Taxonomy (GTDB): domain Bacteria; phylum Verrucomicrobiota; class Kiritimatiellia; order CAIVKH01; family CAIVKH01; genus CALMUP01. The sequence continues at coordinate 4,537 of CALMUP010000012.1, read as the reverse complement.
GATGCTCCTTCTTAATTTACGGCCAAGTGTACGGTTTGGTTTCGAACCAAGAGTTTGCTGCGTTGGTCGCTCGAATGACCAAGCCCTGTCCCGGCGTCAGATCAGCCGTGAGGGCATCGCCAACCCAAGCACCACGTAGGTTCTTAAGGTAATTCGTATAGGTGTTAGCACCCGGAACCCAGATCGATACCGTCGAACCATTCGGAAGGCTCTGCGCCATTACGGTGTTCGTCAGACGCATCGTGACGGGGTAAGGATACCCAACCATTGCGATACCAGGAACGCGCTGGAGGAGATTCGAAGGCGCAGTGAAGCGGTCCGGAACTTCGCCCATGAAGAACAGATCAACAGGGGCGTTGGTCGCAGGCATGCGAATGAAAATACCATCAGCACGAGACAACTGAGCAGTAGTCGCGGCACCAGACCACACACCACGGCTGTTGCGGAGATAGTTGTCGTACGTTTGATTCGCTTCATTCCAAACCGAGATCGTCGTTCCACCAGGAACCGAAGCAAACACATTGGAGACCAACTGCGGACCCGCAGACAGGTTCACAAACGGATTGCTGACCAGGTACAGCTTGTTGGATTCGAGCGGGATCTTGATGTATCCCACGGCGTTGCGGCTCAGGACGGCATTCGTCTGAGCGAAGGCGGCTGAGCTTGCGATCAGCGACCCTAACAGTAGTGCGGTTATCTTTTTCATGTTTTCTCCTGCTGGTGTCCTTTTTTATCGGACACGCAAATATCTGTCCATGCTTTTGCGAAAGTTTTTTCGCTATGTACTAATGATTACCCCTTATGCCCTCTACGTGTCAATACGTAGATAAAAAATGTTCAAGCGCTTGAAGCATCTGTAATCCATTAACCATCAACCATTAACCATCGTTCTCGACTCGCCGGGGTGGTTCGGGACGAAAAAAATTTCATTCCGGAGGTGGTTCGTCGGGCGTTTCGGGATCGTTTCCGGGGTCGGTGAGGTCGGCTTCGGGGTTGCTTCCTTCGAAGGAGACGATGACGACGAGTTCGCCTTTGACGGTGCGGTGGTGGTAGGCGGCGATGATGGTGTCGGGGGTGCCGTGGGTGAGTTCCTCGAATTTCTTGGTGAGTTCGCGTCCGACGAAGACCTGCGGGGCGGTGAGCGTGTCGTTGATCTCCCCCATCAGCTTGAGCAGGCGGTAGGGTGATTCGTAGAGGACGATGGGCAGGCCGGCGTTGGCGAGGCGGGCGAGGGTGCGGCGGCGCGCGCCGGATTTATGGGGCAGGAAGCCGCCGAAGACGAAGCCGCTGGATTCGATGCCGCCGAGGGCGATGGCGGTGGCGAGGGCGGAGGGGCCGGGGGCGGCGGTGACGGGCAGGCCGCGTTCGCGGCAGGCGCGGACGAGGCGTGCGCCGGGGTCGGAGACGCCGGGCATGCCGCTGTCGGTGACGAGGGCGACGGCTTCGCCGGCGGCGATGCGGCGGGCGACGTCGTCGATGTGGGCGGCCTCGTTGTATTTATGGTGGCTGACCAGTGGTTTGCGGATGTCGTAGCGGGCTAGCAGGCGCGCGGTGATGCGGGTGTCCTCGGCGAGGATGACATCGCAGCCGCGCAGGGTGTCGAGGGCGCGGGCGGTGATGTCGCGCAGGTTGCCGATCGGCGTGCCGACGACATGGAGGCCGGGTGCGGGGCGTTCGGGCGACTCCACGCGGGTGACGGGGTCGGTGTCCATCAATAACAATCGTTGTCGCTGAGCGGCGGCCAGACCGAGCTATCGACGAGCACATCGTTGACGTACACGTTCACGACTTCGGAGCCGGGTGAGGGAAAGGCGGTGATCGGTTTGGGGATGCGCAGGCGGGTGGCGCCGGTGTTGCAGCCGAGGTTGGTGAAGTCGGAGCGCTGGTCCTGTTCGCCCCACGAGGCGGTGGCGCGGATGTCGGCATTTCGGCAGGTGTTGCAGATGAGGATCAGGATGTCGTCGGTGCCTTCGCAGCGGGAGAAGTTCTGGTAGCTGACGGTTTCGCGGCCGGTGGTCTGGCAGACCACGTTGGTGAGGATGGAGAGGTCGGGCGGGCTGGAGCCGCCGCCGTCACCGGAGCTGGAGCCGCCGCTGCGGGGCGGCGGCGGGGGCGCGGCGGGGTCGGGGTTGGCGGGGCGGTCGTCGTCATCGTCCTGGTTGGCGATGAGGACGGCGGCGCCGCCGGCGAGGAGCAGGCCACCGGCGACGAGGCCGACGGTTTTGGCATCGAGGGCGGAGGCGGCGGCGGCTCCGCTGCCGCCTTGTTCGATGGGGTCGGCGATGACCACGCGCAACCAGGGGGTGCCGGCCGAGCCGCCCTGGTCGTCGCGGAGGTCGAGGGCATACCAGAACACCGACACGGAGCGGAACATCGAGACGGGGAGCACGGCGGAATAGGCGCCATCGCCGGAGCCGGTCAGGGGGGTGCGGATGGGGGTGCCGGCATCGGTCAGGCGGACGAGCACGACGGCGGAGGTCACGGTTGTGCCGGGGGCGGGCTCGACGGTGGCGGCGATTTTCACCGGCACGCCGCGCAGGGCGGTGGTCACGGGTGCGTGCGCAACGGTGGGGTCGGCGGCGCGGGCGACGGGACTGGCGGCGAGCAGCAACAGGCAGGCGAGAAGGGTTTTCATACGGGTTCTCCGGGGCGGAGTGTAGTGCGGGGCGCGGCAAACCGGAAGCGCGGGATGCGGATCCGCGTCGTTTTTTGTTCGTGCCAAACCGGGGGCCATGTACTAGGATGCGCGCCCTTATTCACCTGTAGGAGCTGGAACGATATGGCAAAGATTGATTTTGGCGGCACCACCGAAAACGTGGTCACCCGCAAGGAAGTCACCCTGACGGCGGCCCGCAAGACCCTGAAGAACGAGGTCATCGCGGTGATCGGGTACGGGGTGCAGGCGCCGGCGCAGGCGTTGAACCTCAAGGACAACGGATTCAAGGTCATCGTCGGTGCGCGCGACTGGACGCGGGCCAAGAAGGATGGCTGGAAGCCGGGCGTGGACCTGTTCTCGATCGAGGAAGCGGCCGACCAGGGCACGATCCTGCTGTACCTCGTTTCCGACGCGGGGCAGCGCCAGTTGTGGCCGACGATCAAGAAGTTCCTGACCAAGGGCAAGGCCCTCGCCTTCTCGCACGGGTTCTCGGTGGTGTACAAGGACCAGACCAAGGTCATCCCGCCGAAGGATGTCGACGTGATCCTCGTCGCGCCGAAGGGCTCGGGCCTGAACGTGCGCCGCAATTTCCTCGCCGGCGCGGGCATCAACTCCAGCTACGCGGTGTTCCAGGACGCCACCGGCCGGGCCACCGAGCGCTGCACCGCGCTGGGCATCGGCATCGGCTCGGGCTACCTGTTCCCGACGACCTTCCAGAAGGAAGTGGTGAGCGACCTGACCGGGGAACGCGGCGTGCTGATGGGCGCGCTGGCCGGCATCATGGAAGCCCAGTACGACGTGCTCCGCAAGAACGGCCACTCACCGAGCGAGGCCTTCAACGAGACGGTTGAGGAGCTGACCCAGAGCCTGATCCGCCTGGTGGACGAGAACGGCATGGACTGGATGTACGCGAACTGCTCGACGACCGCCCAGCGCGGCGCGCTCGACTGGAAGCCGAAGTTCAAGAAGGCCACGCTGCCGGTGTTCAAGGCGCTGTACAACAGCGTCAAGACCGGCAAGGAAACCCGCCGTGTGCTGACCACCTGCAGCAAGAAGAACTACAAGGAGCTGCTGGCCAAGGAACTCGACACGCTGGGCAACTCCGAGATGTGGCAGGCTGGCAAGGCGGTGCGCTCGCTGCGCCCGAAGACGGCCAAGACGGGCTCGTTCGACACGAAGGCGGCAGGCGTCGGTGGCCGCACGATGAAGTAACCGCAGCGACAAACGCGGTACGACGAGGGGATGACGAACGTCATCCCCTTTTTTTGTCGTCAGGACGCGGAAGGACGACGGAAAAGATGTGAACCACGGAGGCGGATGAGGGGGAGGAGAAGAAGCAACTACGGAACACGCGGAAGACACGAAAAGGAAGATAAACCACCGAGGACACGGAGGCAAACGAGGTGGTAACTACGAAAAACGCGAAACAAGCGAAAGCGTGTGGTGGCGGCCAGACGCTTCCTGTAGCTCCGGCGATATTCGCCGGAGGGAGACGAGGTCCGGATCATGAGCCGGGACCTTCCGGCGTGTAACGCCGGAACTACAGAAACCGAAACGGGATCACAGGGCAACGATCAGACGCTTCCTGTAGCTCCGGCGATATTCGCCGGAGAGGGACGAGGAAGGCGACTACGGAACACGCGGAGTACCCGGAAAAGAATGGGAACCACAGAGGACACGGAGGGGACGTTAACTACGAAAGGCGCGAAATAGGCGAAAGCGTCACCGGTGGTGCACAGCGCTTCCTGTAGCTCCGGCGATGTTCGCCGGAGAGAGACGAGGTCCGGATCGTGAGCCGGGACCTTCCGGCGTGTAACGCCGGAACTACAGAAACCGAAACGGGATCACAGGGCAACGATCAGACGCTTCCTGTAGCTCCGG
>CALMUP010000011.1 GCA_937872895.1 uncultured Verrucomicrobiota bacterium | reverse complement strand
CGTTCCAAATTTTCCAGAGTTCATCCAACTCGCAACGACCACATACCAACACGGAGGACGCGGAAGGGGTGGGAAGGGACCGCGGACGTGTCGGGGCGTGGCCTTGCGGAGCCTGATGGCGCGGATGGATTTCGGTTGCTTCCGGGCAACATAGCCCGAACCATTCGGGGCCGGGCCTCACCGTGTAAGGGCCCAAGGCGTACAAACCACTGGTTGAACGTGTTTGCCGGTGGTATAGTTTCAATGGGAGATACCCTGTATGACGACACTCGACCGAATAACGTTTAGCCCCGAAATGATGGGCGGGAAACCGTGCATCCGGGGTCTTCGTGTGACCGTCGGACTGATTGTCGGACTGGTTGCCGCCGGCCATACCCGGGAAGCCATCCTGAAGCTGTATCCCTACCTTGAAGATGCCGACATCACGCAGGCGTTGACCTATGCCGCCTGGCGGTCCGAGGAAATCGAGATACCGCTCGTGTCGGCATGAAATTCGTTATCGACATGAACCTCTCGCCCTTGTGGGAGGAAACGTTCATGCAAGCCGGCATCGAGGCCAGGCATTGGTCCAAAACAGGATCTCCACGAGCGGCCGACCGGGACATCATGCAATGGGCGCGTGACCATGACCATGTCGTATTCACCCATGACCTGGATTTCGGAGCCATACTTGCCGCGACGCAGGCGCAGGCTCCCAGTGTCCTTCAACTACGGTCGCAGGATCCAACTCCCGATCATTGCGGTCGAATGGTGTTGGGCGTTGTGGCTAAATTCGAGAAGGAACTAACGGCTGGAGCCCTCATTTCCGTCGACGAAAATCGCGCCCGCCTCAGTATTCTCCCGTTGCGATAAGCCTGCCGTGCGGTCCCTGCGAGGAACGTGTGCTCCCTACTACACCTCGCCGCATGGAGGCGGATGGTGTCCGTTGATGAAGGACCAGGATGGGAATTTAACCGCAGAGGACGCAGAGGGCGCGGAGGGTAACAACTAAAGACGCGAAATGGGCGAAAAGGGGGAAGGGGTGTGGAGGACCGTGGAGATGGATTTCACCACGGAGGGGGATGAGGGGGAGGAGGGGCAACTACGGAACACGCGGAGGACGCGGAAGGGGTGGGGGTCGGGGCGTGAACGGTACTGCGGGCGTGGTCATCATGGACATTCATCGCCGGGCTGTCGGTTCGAGTGGACAAAACCAAGGGAGGCGGCAAAATGATGCACCGAACAAGGGGTGTTGCTGTATATGGTGGTCTGGAACCTGAATGCGTTTCGTCCGGGCAGTTACTGCCTGTCCTTTGTGGTCGTGTCTTTCGTCATGACGTTTTCCGCCCAGGCACGGTTGGGTGAAAACGAGGTGGCTTGTGCGTTTCGTTACCAGCAAGGCCAGGATGTTGCACCGACTCATGCCGACCGGTATTCCCCGCTGCTGAGCGGCATCCATACCACCAACAAGACCTACCAGTACCAGGGATGGACCATTCAGATCGGTTTCATGCGCGGTATCGCCCATCGGATGAGTTATCGCCATGCCAGCCCGGCGAAAAAAATCACCGCCGAGGAAGTGAAGGCCATCCTCGCCGCCAACGGCGGGTTGTCTTCGTGGCGCGAGGCCGGTGCGCCCCATATCCTTGTAAACCCATCGGCAGCGTTAAGCCGCGCGATGTTCACCACCACGGTCTGGGAACGCTCCGATGGCGCACGAGCTACCCTGAAAAACGAAAGGAATCTGACCCTGGACAGCGCTGCCTACCGCCGCTGGTCCGAACGGCCCAAACCGGCCGATACAAAAGCCATCCCCGCCTTCTAGGAATACCGTGGAGATGGATTTCACCACGGAGGGGGATGAGGGGGAGGAGGAAAACAACTACGGAACACGCGGAGGACGCGGAAGGGGAGCTTAACCGCAGAGGACGCAGAGGACACGGAGGGGGAAACTACGAAAGGCGCGAAACAGGCGAAAGGGGGACGGGGATTAAACCGCGGACTTGTCGGGGCGTAGCTTTGCGAAGCCTGATGGCGCGGATGTGTGGTGTTGGAGAGCGAACGGGTTGGGGATTTTACCACGGAGGGGGATGAGGGGGAGGAGGGGCCACTACGGAACACGGGCATGTGGTCTGTCAACTTGTTCGTTTAATCAGGGTTATTT
>CALMUP010000010.1 GCA_937872895.1 uncultured Verrucomicrobiota bacterium | reverse complement strand
CCAAATTTTCCAGAGTTCATCCAACTCGCAACGACCACATACCAACACGGAATACGCGGAAGGGTGTTGGTAGCGACGGGTACGAGCCTCCTGTAGCCGGGACCGGTGGTCCCGGTGTGATGACGAGCAGGACGACGGACGGGATCACCGATCCCGTCTACAGGCCGGTTGATGGTGGGGCCGTGGCGATTACGATGACAATTACGAGGAAGAGGATCTGACCGTAACGCGATGTGAAACCAGGGACCCCACACCTTTTCGCGTCTTTCGCGTGTTTCGTAGTTGCTGCCTCACCGCCAGTGGTAGCGGTGCAGGCTGCAGCGGCGGGCCCAGGCGCGGGGCATTTTTTCGGCGAAGTGGCCGGCGAGGGTACCGAGGGTTTTGGCGACGGTGTAGCAGGCGTAATACGGGATCCACAGCGGATGTTTGGTGAGCATGTGCATGAACTCGCGGCCGAGGTAACTGAAGCCCATCGAGGCACTGGTGCCCATGTCGTGCTTGGGGAACACGAGGGTGAGCGAGTACACACTGTCGAAGTACCGGCGGAAGACGACGTTGAGGGTGTAGTTGTGGGAATGGGTGACCACCGAGGCCGGTTGGTAGACCACCGCGTAACCGGCGTTGAGCAGGTCGCGCGAGATCTGCTGGTCCTCGCTCATGATCAGCTCCTCGTCGAACGGATGGTCGAGCAGGGCCTGGCGGCGGTAGGCGGCGCTGACGTTCGAGAGGAACACGTCGTGCAGGGCAAGCGGCTTGTGGCCTTCCTTGGCGCGGCGCACGGCAAGACCGGGCGGGAAATGGGTCTCGAGGAAGTACCGTTCCATCGGATTGGCGTCCGGATACGGCACCTGCCGGGAGTAGGTGGCGGCGACCTGCGGGTCCTCGAACGGGATCAATAGTTTTTCCAGCCAGTCATCGCCGCGCGGGGTGGCATCCTGCGACAGGAAGACCACGAAGTCGCCGGTCGCCTCGGCCGCACCGAGGTTGCGGGATCCGCCGTGCGAAAACCGGGCGATGGGGATGACCCGCACCTGGTCGAACGTCGCGGCGATTTCGCGGGTGCGGTCGGTCGAATTCGAATCGACCAGGATCACCTCGTCCGGCGCAACCGGCTTCTGGCCGAGAATGGCCGGAAGCAACGTGGGCAGGTACTTCTCGGCGTTGAGGACGGGAATCGCCACGGAAATCCGCCCCGGAACCGGCCGCGTCGCTGATGGATGTCGTTGAGGTGCAGGCATGGGGGAAAGGTTGTAAATCAGGGCCGGAACAGGATCAATCAAATCCTGCGCGGGGGAAGCGGGGAACCACCCGTCCCGCGGCGCGGACCTTGAGGACACGGAGAACACGGAGGAGGAAGCAGGGACATGACTACGAAACACGCTGAATACGCGGAAGCATGGTTGCGACGGCGGGCATGAGCCTGCTGTAGGCGGGATCGGTGATCCCGCAGAGGCGGAGCGGGAGACCGGACCGGACCCACTCCGGCGTACAACGCCGGAGCTACAGGAAGAATAAAATGAACGACAAAACAAGCGAAATATACGAATGGGCGAGCGTGGATCCTGAATTGCGGAAGAAGATATTCTGTAGTTCCGGCGATATTCGCCGGAAGCGGGAACCGGAAAAGGAATGAACTACGGAACACGCTGAATACGCGGAAAATTTGAATGGAGTCCCCTGTAGCCGGGACCGGTGGTCCCGGTGCGATGAAGAACCGGACAAAGGACGGGATCACCGATCCCGTCTACAGGCCGGTTGATGGTGGAGGCGGACTGCACGGACGGGATCACTTACCTCACCGGCTCGACGCGGTAGAGGACAAAGTTCCCGCCGCGGGATTTGAGCGAGGCGGGGATGCCGCGCAGGGTGTCCTGCACGATGCTGCTTTCGAGCGGCATGTCGGCGAGGGACGTGAAGGCGAGACCGGCATCCGGGATCGGGCCGCGCATGGTCAGGAAGACCACCTCTTCTCCTCGCTCGAGGCGACCGCGCATGACCTCGGCGAGCTTGGTCCGGGCGTCCGGCTCGCGGCGTTGCAGCTCGTAGCTGCGGTGTCCGTGGAGGTAGCGGAGCGGCGCGGCGAAGCCCGGTTGGTCGCAGAACACCGTGGCGCCGGGAGGAATCCCCTGCTCCACCCACTCGACCCAGGCGAGCAATCCCGGCCAGTCGCGGTGGCGGGCCAGGTAGGCGGCGTCCGACGCCGGGAACGCCGCGAGCACCGCCACCAGCGCGGCCCCGGCCACCGTGGCCCGCGGCCACCAACCGCGCCGCGCCAACCCGGCCATTGCACCGACGGCCAGCACGACGAGCAGCGGCAGGATGACCGGCACGAACCGGCGCGCCACCCACATCAGGAAGTGGTCGTTGAAGACGTGCGTGGTGATGATGACCAGCGACACCGTGGCGGCGTAGAGCAAGGCGCGGCGCGGGAGGTCGCGGCAGGTCCAGACCGCGGTGACCAGGGCCGCGAGGGCCAGGACCAGGGCCGGCCAGCCGACGAAGGCGGCGAGGTGGAAGATGTTTCCGGCATCGTGTCCGGCGAGCAGCGCCACCAGCGTGTGGTCCGCGCCAAACCGTTCGCGCAGCCACCCCACCCCGCCTCCACCGGCCGCGAGCCACGGACGCACCACGCCCGCGATCACGAGCCAGATGACGAAGCCGAAGGCGAGGACACGGCGCAGGCGTGCATCCCACCGGTCCAGCCGCGTGGCCAGCCAGCGGCGCGCGAGGGTCCGCACCAGCAACCAGGCCAGGATCACCCCGGTCACCGCGGTCAGCACCGGAACGACCATCGAACTCACCGGATGGTAATACGGCGCGACGTGGGTCTGGATGTGGTGGAAGTGGGCAACCGGGGCAACCAGCGCGGCGAGCATGACAAGAATCCGACCCGGGTAGGCCGCGCCGGGGAGTCCGGCGAGCAACCACAGTATCACCGGCACGAGCAGCAGGATCGTATCGTAGCGAAGCAGCAGGGCGAATCCGAGGCACCAGGCGGACAACAGGGCGAGGCCCGTGCCTCCTTCGCGGCGGGACTGGCTCACCAGCAGGAACACCGCACCGGCGAGCAGGAAAAACTGGGTGGTCATCTCGGCCGTCGGGAATCCGGCTTGCCAGACCTGGGCCGGACTTACTGCGAGCAGCACCCCGGCCACCCAGCCCCAACGCGCCCCCCACAGCAGCGAGGCCAGCACGGCGATGAGCAGCACGCTGCCGGTGTGGAACAGCGGATTCACCCACCAGGCGGCGCGAACGCCACCCAGCGGCCATGCGGAGGCCATCAGGCAGGGGTAGGCGTGGTGGAAGGAGGGGGACGTCGTGCCGTTCGGCAGGATGCGCATGCCACCGAACGGTTCGGACACGCCGAACAGGTTGCGGGAGAGGACCAGGCGTTCGTCGTCGGTCAACGCGGCGAGGTCGGGATCGACGATCTGCACCGCCCCGCCCCGCGCCACGGAGGCCGCGGTGTGCAGGTACACGCCGGGGTCCCACCCGCCGAGGACCATTTCGCTCTGGCGCAGGTTGGGCAGTAGAGCGAGAAGAAACAGGCCGAGGCCGGTCATGCAGGTGCGGGGGGAAAACGGAGCGGTGGCGCGGGCCAGCGGACCGGCCAGCCACCAGCCCAGCACGGCGCCGGCGAGGCCGATCCACCCGGTCGTCGCGGCCGCGAACTGCCCGCGGCCGGCCAGCCACAAACCGGACCAGCCGGTGGCGAGCAGGAACGCCACCAGCGCGGTGCCCGCCCGCACGGCAAACGGGGTCAGGCGCGGACAGGAAGACGAAAACGACGGCATGACGCGACGGTACGGGCGCACGCGAGAACGGGTCAAGCGATCTGTTTGCGGGAAGGAGGAGGAAGAAGATGAACCACCCGTCCCGCGAACGAGGGACTCGAGGACACGGAGAACACGGAGGCGGAACGGAGAACGCCGAAGGGGCGTGAAAAAACTACGAAACACGCGAAATACGCGAAAAATGGTGAGAAATCCCTGTAGCCGGGACCGGTGGTCCCGGTGCGAGGAAGGTCAGGAGGACGGGATCACCGATCCCGTCTACAGGCCGGTTGATGGTGGAGTTGTGGAGATTACGAGGACGAGGATGAAGGGGGGAACCGTAGATGGCGCGGAGGACGCGGATGAAGCGGGAGAATGAACTACGAAACACGCGAAATACACGGAAGATGGTTGGCGGGCATCTCCTGTAGCCGGGACCGGTGGTCCCGGTGTGATGACGATCAGGAGGACGGGATCACCGATCCCGTCTACAGGCCGGTTGATGGTGGAGTTGTGGAGATTACGAGGACGAGGATGAAGGGGGGAACCGTAGATGGCGCGGAGGACGCGGATGAAGCGGGAGAATGAACTACGAAACACGCGAAATACACGGAAGATGGTTGGCGGGCATCTCCTGTAGCCGGGACCGGTGGTCCCGGTGTGATGACGATCAGGAGGACGGGATCACCGATCCCGTCTACAGGCCGGTTGATGGTGGAGTTGTGGAGATTACGAGGACGAGGATGAAGGGGGGAACCGTAGATGGCGCGGAGGACGCGGATGAAGCGGGAGAATGAACTACGAAACACGCGAAATACACGGAAGGATGTTGGCGATGACGGATACGAGCCTCCTGTAGCCGGGACCGGTGGTCCCGGTGCGATGACGAGCAGGACGACGGACGGGATCACCGATCCCGTCTACAGGCGGGGTGACCATGAAGGCTCCGTAGCGATTAAGCGCAAGAACCGCGAAAACCGCCGCGTCAGTCGAGCTTGTAGTCGTTGCGCCAGTCGGCCTTGTCCTTCCACTCGGGCTGGTCGGACTTGGCCAGCAGGCAGTCGCCGAGGACGAGGTAGTCCATTTCGGTGCGCATGAAGCAGCGGTAGGCGTCCTCGGGGGTGCAGACGATCGGTTCGCCGCGGACGTTGAAGGAGGTGTTGATGATTACCCCGTAGCCGGTGAGGTTCTTGAAGGCCTTGATCAGGTCGTAGTAGCGCGGGTTGGTTTCGCGGGTGACGGTCTGGACGCGGGCGGAGTAGTCGACGTGGGTGATCGCGGGAATATCGGAGCGGACCTGGTTGATGCGGTCGCGGATCGAAAGCGTGTGGGCGTTCTCGCGGCCGATGCAGCGGTTGGCTTGGACCTGGGCGACGAGCAGCATGTAGGGCGATTCCTCGGTCATCTCGAAGTATTCGTTCACATCCTCGCGCAGGCAGGATGGCGCGAAGGGGCGGAACGATTCGCGGTACTTGATCTTGAGGTTCATCACCGACTGCATCTTCGGCGAGCGTGCGTCGCCGATGATCGACCGGCCGCCGAGCGCGCGCGGTCCGAATTCCATCCGGCCCTGCACGAGGCCGACCACGTTCTCCTCGGCCATGACCTTGGCCACGGCGGGCGCCCACTCGGCGGGTCCGAGTTTCCGGTACGGATAACCGCGGGCGGTGAGGAACTCCTCCACCTCGTCGTCGAAGTTCGGTCCGAGGTAGGAACCTTGCATCTGGTCATTCACGCCATCGACCGTGCGCGGGTTGTTCATCACGTGGAAGTACACGGCTTGCGCGGCGCCGAGGGCGCCACCGGCATCGCCGGCGGCGGGCTGGATCCACAGGTTCTCGAAGATCTTCTCGCGGAGCAGGCGGCCGTTGGCCACGCAGTTCAGAGCGACGCCACCGGCCATGCACAGGTTCTTCTCGCCGGTGACGGCCTTCGCGTGGCGGGCGAGCTTGAGCACGATGTCCTCGGTCACTTCCTGGATCGAGCGGGCGAGGTCCATCTCGCGCTGGGAGATCTCCGATTCAGCCTTGCGGGCGGGTCCGCCGAACAGGTCGGCGAACTTGTCGTTGGTCATGACCAGGCCGTCGATGTAGCCGAAGTAATCCTGGTTCATCTTGAACGAACCGTCGTCGCGCACGGTGATCAGGTGGTCGTAGATCTGTTTCACGTACGTGGGCTGGCCGTAGGGGGCGAGGCCCATCAGCTTGTATTCGCCGGAGTTCACGCGGAAGCCGGTGAAGTAGGTAAAGGCGGAATAGAGCAGGCCGAGCGAATGCGGAAAATGCAGGTCGAACAGGATGTCGAGCTTGTTGCCCTTGCCGTGGCCGATGGTGGTGGTCGCCCACTCGCCCACGCCGTCTATGGTCAACGTCGCGGCGGAGGCGTAGGGCGATGAGAAGAAGGCGCTGGCCGCGTGCGATTCGTGGTGTTCGGGGAAGTAGAGCTGGGGTTGCTTGGTGATGCCGCACTGCTCGAGGGCGGTCTCGATCTCCAGCGGAATCCACAGCTTCTCGCGCAGCCACAGGGGCATGGCCATCATGAACGAGTCGAGGCCCTTCGGGGCGACGCTGAAGTAGGTCTTCAGGATGCGCACGAACTTGGTGATCGGCTTGTCGTAGAAGGCGACCGCGTCGAGGTCGTTGGGTCCGATGCCGGCTTCCTTCAGGCAGTAGCGGACGGCGTGGAACGGGAACCGCTCGTCGTGTTTCTTGCGGCTGAATCGTTCCTCCTGCGCGGCGGCGATGATCTTGCCTTCGCGGATCAGGGCCGCGGCCGAGTCGTGGTAGAACGCGCTGATTCCGAGAATGTTCATCAGTGTTGCTTCCTGTACTGGGCCATGTCGGCAATCGGTTTGCGGGCGATCCAGAACGACGGGCGGGCATCGGGATAGGAGCGGTCCATCGGGTCGATGTTCTGCAGCTTTAGAATCAGTCGGCCGGGCACGAAACAAAGGTAGAAGAACGGCACGAGCAGACCGTAGTTGAGGATCAGGATGACCCATTTGGCCAGCCAGGCGCCGAAGTGCTCGACCGCGCGGAACAGGGGTGGGATGAACAGGCCGCCAACCAGCACGGCGGCGGCGAGGGTCCAGACGATCGCCGGGCCGATCAGGTGGCCGGTCCACCGGTAGATGCCGTAGCCGACCAGCGCCATGATCGGTGCCTGGATCAGGGCCTTGGTGGACATGGGCATCGGGACCTTGGCGGGAGGGGGCGTGCCCAGGGCGCGCCAGTGCCAGGTATTGATCGGGCCGGAGGACGGTTTTGTACTCATAAGGGGCCATTCATAGCGAATGGCTGGAGGCGCGTCAAAAAGATAGCGAAGCGGGATCGGGGCGGGGATTGACTTTGGCGGAACGGGAGCGATGGTAAGGCATGAACAAATTCCTGCTCCTGCTTACCGGTTGGCTCGGTGCCTGCACCGTGGCCATGGCAACCCCGTCCTTCCCGGCCACCGTCACTCTGTCGGACGGGGTCACCCTCGAACGCCGCGGGGTCAGCCAGCTTACCGTCGGTTATATCTTCAAGGTGTACCATGCCGCCTTGTACCTGCCACCGGGGTCGGGTCCGGAGGATGCGCTGGCCGACGCGCCGCGGCATCTGGAGATCCACTACCTGCGCAACATCTCCCGCGAGGACTTCATCAAGGCCGCCGACGACATGCTCACGGCGCAGCATGCCCCGGAGGTTATCCGGTCGATCCAGGCCGGCATCGATCAGATCAACGCGTTGTACCGGGACGTCAAGAAGGGTGACCGCTACGCCCTCACCTACCAGCCGGGGATCGGGACAACCCTCACCTTCAACGGGGAGGTCCAGGGCGTGATCGAGGGTGCCGACTTCGCGCGGATCTACTTCAGCATCTGGCTCGGCGAGAACAATCCCTACCAGGAATTCCGCGACCGGCTGGTCGGATTGCGGAAGTGAGGCGGGTTCGCTCCTGATGGAAGGGAACCACCCGGTCCGCAAGGCGGACCTGGAGGACACGGTGAACACAGAGGAAGAACGCAACCGCGGCAGGGTGAGGTTCCTGTAGTTCCGGCGATATTCGCCGGAAGAAGACTGGGAATGGGATCAACTACGGAATACGCGGAAAACGCGGAAAAGATGTGGTTGAGGCCCACAACAATGACGCGTGCATGCCTCCTGTAGGCGGGATCGGTGATCCCGCGGATACGGCGCGGGAGATAGAACCGAAACCACCGGGATCGGCGATCCCGGCTACAGGGATCACTACGAACAGCGCGGAAACCACGAGAAGGGGAAGCAGGCACTGACGTCCCGGCGGTCTGCAAGGAATTGGGAACCACCCGGTCCGCAAGGCGGACCTGGAGGACACGGAGAACACAGAGGAAGAACGCAACCGCGGCAGGGTGAGGTTCCTGTAGTTCCGGCGA